>JAJEAU010000012.1 GCA_022824185.1 Dehalococcoidia bacterium | reverse complement strand
CTACTCTTGCCCATCACAAGAGCGAGGCTACAGCGCGAGAGGAGCCCGCGAGGGTGAATCGAAGGAAAACGGCGAACTCCGAACGGTGTCCCCAAGCACCGCGCCGAAATCCAAGCACGCGGTCTGGCGACGCGTGCCGCGACTGGTATTGGTTGCTAGCGGTCTTGCACACCGCTCTGCGCAGCATTTGACCCCTCTCCGGGGTCGACCTCTCGACACGAGGGGACGCGCATGCCCCGTCCTTGTCATTCCGGCGAAGGCCGGAATCCAGGCGGTCCCCGTCATTCCGGCGAAGGCCGGAACCCAGCGGGGCAGGGCAGGCGCATCCACCACTCGAGAGGCGATGGAGAGGGAAGGAGCCCGGAAGTCAGCGCTGACTCCCGAGCTCAGGGCCTGGGCAACATACAGCCCAATGCCCCAACCTCCAAGTCACACCAAAAGGTGAGGACAATCCTGCGCCCCACCAAAAAAGGGGCGCAGGAGGAGGAGACGAAAAAACCAGCCACCCCAAAGTGGCCATAAAAACACGCCACATAGGATATTTACCTCTTTCGATTGATAAAGTATCTCAATACAACGTATCAACAGCCCGCCTAGCAATCAAGGACGTTCAACTTGGTCGACGCAACGAACAACGAACACGTTCGCTACGAACCGGATGACAAGCCGCCGATGCCCATCGCCATCGGTGCCGGCCTCCAAGCCGCCGCCCTCATCGTCACCCCTATCGTCCTCACCGTCGTCGTCGTCGCCCGCATCGCCGATCAACCTGACAGCTTTCTCACATGGGGCGTATTCGCCGCCCTCATCATCAGCGGCATCACCACCATCCTCCAAGTCGTCCGAGCAGGACGCGTCGGCTCCGGATACGTCCTCATCATGGGCACATCCGCCGCATTCATCGCCATCTGCGTCGCAGCCCTCCAGAACGCCGGACCCGCAACGATGGCATCGCTAATCATCGTCTCGTCACTCGTCCAATTCCTCCTCGCCGCCCGCCTATCGCTCCTGCGAAGAATCTTCACCCCGACGGTCGCCGGCACCGTCATCATGCTCATCGCAGCCACCGTAATCACCATCCTCTTCGACTCCTTCAGCGACGTCCCCGAAGGCACCGACAGCATCGCCGCACCAGTCACAGTGATCGTCACAATGATCGCCGTCGCAGTTCTCCTCCTCCGAGGACCAGCGTGGATCCGCCTATGGTCCCCGATGATTGGCATCGGAATCGGCTGCATCGTCGCATTACCGTGGGGCCTTTACGACTACCAGAGCGTCATCGACGCCGACTGGATCGGCCTGCCATTCAGCTCCTGGCCCGGCATCGACGTCACCCCCGGCACCGAGTTCTGGGCCCTCCTCCCCGCTTTCATCATCGTCACCATCGTCGGCGCCATCGAGACAATCGGTGACGGCGTCGCCATCCAAAGAGTCTCTCGCCGCAATCCCAGCGCCACCGACTACCGAGTTGTCCAAGGCGCTCTAAACACCGACGGCGTCGGCAATCTCCTCTCCGGACTCCTCGCAACGCTGCCCAACACAACCTACTCCACCAGCATCTCCCTTGCCGAAGTCACCGGCGTCGCCGCCCGCCGCGTCGGCATCGCCATCGGCGTTGTCTTCATCATCATCGCATTCTTCCCCAAGATCGCGGCCGTCATCATCGCCATCCCCACACCCGTCGCCGCCGCCTACATCCTCGTCCTCATCGCACTACTCTTCATTCAAGGGATGAAGATCGTCGTCAACGACGGAATCGACCATCGAAAAGCCTTCATCGTCGGCGTCGCATTCTGGATCGGCATCGGCTTCCAGAACCAGTGGATCTTCCCCGACCAACTCGGCGACGGCTTCCTCGGCATCCTCCTGGGCAACGGCATGACCTCTGGCGCCATCGTCGCAATCCTTGCAATGCTGTTCATCGAAATCACCTCGCCACGTCGAAAACGCCTCAAACTCACCCTCGACAACGAAGCACTCCCGCGCCTCACAGACTTCCTCCGATCTGCAGCCTCCTCTTCAGGATGGGACGAATCCGGGCAAAACCGAATCGCCCTAGTCGGAGAAGAAACCCTGTCCACCCTCAACGATGAGACCGAGGAAACCGACGATCAGCCCAAAAACCTGACCGTGGCCGCACACAAAATCGGCAACCAGATCGAACTCGAATTCATCGCCTCGCACGACGGCGAAAATCTAGAAGACCAGCTCGCGTACCTCGGCGAATCCCCCGACATCACCGACGATCGAGAAGTCTCCTTCCGCATCCTCCGTCACTACTCATCGTCGATCCGCCACCAGAAATACCACGGAGTCGACGTACTAACGGTGAACGTCGAAAGACCCGCGTAAACCCCGATCTAGTACCACCGCTCCTTATCCACCACGTTCATCAACTCATCGCCACGAGCAAATCTGCGAGCATTCTCCAAGATAATCTGAAAGCGCCTCTCAGGAATATTCCCAGCATCCCGCACCGCAACATGCGGCGTCATCAAAACGTTCGGCAGCCGCCACAGCTTATGCTCCTCAGGCAACGGTTCAAACTCATAAACATCCAACCCGCAACCAGCAATCTCCCCCACCTCGATCGCATCCGCCAAATCATCAATCCTGCAAACCTTCCCCCTACCCACATTGATGAAATAAGCCGTCGACTTCATCAACCCGAATCTCCTCGCATCAAACATCCCCTCAGTCTCCGGAGTGTGCGGCACCGTCGAGATCACAAAATCCGCCTCCGGCAGCCACCGATCAATCTCCTCTGGCGGATGTATCTCCGCTCCCCAAACCTCGCGCTCAACCCGCGGCTCGATCCCGATCACCCGCATCCCAAACGCCCCGCACAACCGAGCCGTCTCCGCACCGATCCCGCCAACCCCATTGATCAAAGCCGTCGCCTCCCCAAGATCGACATACTCCGACTGCCGAGCATCCCTGTCCCAACGACCCTCCTGCTGTGCATCGACATACCAAGGCAATCCCCGCGACAAAGCCAACACAAACATCATGATGTGATTGCTGATGTGATCGAAGTAAATGCCCCTAGGGTTAGAGATCACGCAGGGATGCTTCGCCAATTCCTCGTAGTAATACCCAAAGAACGGCCCCGCGTCCGGGTTCTGCAACCAACGCAACTTCTTCGCCCTCGGCAGCAACTCAGGTGAAACCCATCCAAAAGCCCCATCCGCATCCACAATCTCACGAGCTGCCGCGCCCTCATCCTCAGGCGAAACCACCACATACTCCGGCATCGAATCCATCAACCGAGCCGCAAACCACCGCGTCAAATCATCCTGCGGCGGCATAAACACAAACTTGATCGGGGGAGGCATCGTCCTACTTCTCGACCGTTACGAAACTTCGACCAACTACCTCAAATCGCACTCAACGCCTACCTCGGCGCAGTGCCCCTCAAACCACTCGATCACCTCGGTGTGGTACGGGATCCCGCTCTTCGACCGCTTTTCACTCTCCTCAGCCTCCAACAATCCGGGGTATACGACCCGCTCATGCCCCTTGCCAGGTGGATGCTCTGCCACCGCCGTGAGAAGCTCATCCATGTCGTCCAAGAACTTTTCTTTGTCCGTGAACGCCTCGATGTCGTAAGCCACGAAGAAATGACCGCCTTGATGCGGGTTCAACGGACCAGGACCTAAACCCGTCAGCTCGTTGCACATGATCTCGTTCATCAACCCGAGCCCAAACCCCTTGTGAGACCCATTCTCACGCGTCCCGCCAATCGGCAACATCCCATACTTGCCCCTCGACTCCGGGCCCGGTGCCTCAGACTCCTCAAGCCGCGGCTCGTAATTCTCATCCGTGATCCATCCCGGGAGCACCGACGCACCCGTCCTGCGAAGCAACCAAATCTTGTTCGCGGCAACCTGCGTAGTTGCGATGTCAAGCATGTACGGTGGCATCGTCCGAGCTGGTGCGCCATACGCCAGCGGGTTTGTGCCCAAGAACGGGCGAGATCCCCAAGTCGGGATCGTGATGCCGGCTCCACCGGCCGTCATCGTGTGACCGATCATTCCGGCCTCAATCGCCTGATAGACGTAGTGACTGCAACCAGCCAGGTGACCTGTATTGAACACAGTCACCACACCGACGCCATGTTGCTGTGCCTTCTCGATCGCCATCTCCATCGCCGTCGGTCCAACATGAACTCCAAGCGCATCTTTAGCGTCGATGTTCGCCGTCGTGCTCGTCTCGCGCACCACCTCCCATTCAGTCCGAGGATTCAACTTATTCTCTGCGTACCCACGCACATAACCCCGCAACCCATTTGAGACTCCGTGAGATTCGTTGCCTCTCAGGTCATTCCCGAGTAACACATCGGTGGAGTCCTGCGCGGCATCGTCGTTCAGTCCAATCTTCAGAAAGATGTCCTTGGTGACACGATGCATTGCCTCCGGCATCACATAGACACGGTCGGCTTCCGGTACCTTGAATCGTTCGAGCATTGTGGGCTTCCCTCGGATTGGGTGCGTTCGAATCGCGATGTTTCGCTGTAGTAGTTTAAGCGAAGAAGGGTTGCAAACCCCAAAACTAAATCCGACACCGAAATGAAGATTGTCTCGTAGAATCGCCTCGTTGCGTTATCGGATGTCGAACACCCCGTGAAATACGTCCCTGCGCACATTTAGGAAAGGCAACACCCGGCATGAAACTCAAACCAAACCGCGTCAAAGAGAAACTCGCTGCCGGAGAAGTGGCGGTGTCAGTCGTGGGATTCACCCATCCTGACGACATCGACAATTTCGGTCCTATAGCAAACGCCACGGGCATCGACGCCATCTGGCTTGAAGGCGAACATGCCGGGGTCGATCCAGCCAATCTCGGCAATCTGACACGCGCATGCGACCTTTGGGGCTTGACCCCAGTCGTCCGTATCAACGAAAATTCGCAAGGTTTGATCTACCGCACTCTCGACTGCGGAGCTCAGGCCATAGCGGTCCCGCACGTGAATACCGCCGCAGAAGCGCAAAACGTGGTCCTCGGCGGGAAGTTCCCACCCATCGGCAGACGAGGCAACTACGCTAGTCGACAAGGGCACGGTGTGCCCAACTACATGGAGCTGGCTGACGACCACTCGTTGCTGATCGTTTTCATCGAAGACATCATCGCCTACCAAAACTTGGACGAAATCCTCGAAGTTGAACACATCGACATTTTCTTCGTGGCACCGGGCGACTTCGCCGCTTCGATGGGACACAAGGGCATCTGGGATCAGGTAGCCAACATTCCCGAAGTCGCCGAAACGATGGAAGACACGTTCCGTCGTATCCAGTCCGCCGGCCGCATCGCAGGAGCGACATGCGGTAGAGCAGGCCTTGAGCGATACCTGGATCTGGGCGCGAAGTTCTTCTTGACGACAACCCAGGAGTGGTTAGACGACGGCGCTGCAAATTTCATGAGCGTCGTCAATGAACACGGCGGTTAATGTCGCTGCGTCATCCCCCTCCCTCGATTCACAACGAAACACTGTCTCCAGACAACAAAGAAAGGCAACACCAAGCATGAACCTCAGACCCAACCGCGTCAAAGAAAAACTCGCCGCTGGCGAAGTCGCTACCGTTGTTTCGGGAATCAACCACCCGGACGACATCGATGCCTTTGGCGCCATCGCCAACGCCAGCGGGATCGCCGGAATCTGGTTGGAGGGCGAGCACGCGGGCGTCGATCCTGCCAACTTGGGCAATCTGACCCGCGCCTGCGATCTATGGGGTATGACGCCTGTGGTCCGCATCAATTCCAACTCCCAAGGCTTGATTTACAGGACGCTTGATTGCGGCGCGCAGGGCATCGTGGTCCCACACGTCAATTCAGCGGCTGAAGCTCGGAACGTCGTCGACGGTGGCAAATTCCCGCCCATCGGCAAGCGCGGCGCTTATACAAGCCGACAGGGCCACGGCGTCGAAAACTACATGCAGTTTGCCGATGACCAGTCATTGCTCGTCATCCTGATCGAGGACATCGTCGCCTATCAAAACCTGGACGAAATCTTGGAGGTCGACCAGATCGACGTTTTCTTCGTGGCACCGAGTGATTTCGCCGCTTCCATGGGTCACACCGGCGATGCTGGACACCCTGAAGTCGTCGAAACGATGAACGATGCGTTTCGGCGGATCGAAGCCGCTGGCCGAAACTCGGGTGCTACGTGCGGCGAATCGGAAATCGCGCGTTACGTCGGTCTGGGGGCCAAATTCTTATTGACGGGCACCGGGCCGTGGTTGAGCGCAGGCGCAACCAGTTACATCAACAGCGTCAAGGACCACTCTAGGTAAAATCATGGCTCTGATGAATCTTCAACCGGAAAGGCATTGCCCGAGATGGATATCCGACCCAACCGTATAAAGGACAAGTTAGTCGCAGGGGAAGTGGCGACTGTAGTCGGCGGAATGACGCACCCCGATGACATCGACGCTTTCGGGCCGATCGCAGTCAGTCACGACATCGATGGTATCTGGCTCGAGGGCGAGCACGGATGGGTGGACGCTTCCGAACTCGGAAACCTCACTCGAGCATGCGACCTGTGGGGACTTACGTCGGTCTGCAGGGTCAATGACAACAACCAGGGGCTCATCTACCGCACGCTTGACCGTGGCGCCCAAGCCATCGTAGTACCGCACGTCAACAACGCAGCGGAGGCACAAAACGTGGTCGATGGCGGCAAGTTCCCTCCAATCGGCAAACGCGGCAGCTATACCAGCAGGCAGGGGTTAGGCGTTTCGAATTTCATGGACGTGGCCGATGATCACTCACTGCTGATCATCCTGCTCGAAGACATTATTGCCTACGAGAATCTCGACGAGATCCTGAGCGTCGATCACATCGACGTTTTCTTCGTCGCGCCCGGAGACTTTGCCGCATCGATGGGGCACAAGGGCAATATCGATCACCCTGACGTAGTTGAGACGATGAACGACGCTTACCGCCGCATCGTCGCATCGGGTCGCACGGCCGGCGCGATTTGCGGAACAGGAAACGTCACCCGTTTCCTGGACCTCGGCGTTCAGCTGCTTTTCACCAACACTCCCGAATGGCTAAATGCAGGGGCCGCCGGGTTCATGGATGTGGTGAACAACCACTCACGTTGACACAAGGGTTGAGAGACCGTTTCGTCCGTTCGTCACCGTATCGGGCGAGTGCGTCGTGCTAGCGTTAGATTATGCGGACAATTACTGATCCCCATCTACGGATTCGACCATTGGCGATGGTCGCGATCGTCATCGCTTCAGGCGTCGTCGCGGCGTTGCTTTCGACAGGTTGCCGTGGAGGCGGAGCCAATCCAGGCGGCGACGATCTCGTCATCCCGTTCGTCGAACCGACCCAGTCGGAGCGAACCTGCCTCAACGACCTCTATCCTGCCGACGCTCCTCGTTTCGACGAAGTGTCGGAAGATGATTACCAGCCCGGCGCGAACGGTGTCGATTACATCATCCTCGAAGACGGCGACGGTGCTAAACCAAAGCAAGACTGGCAGGTGGAGGTCAAATACACGGGATGGTTGGAGGGTGGCTGTGTATTCGGAACCACTTACGGAACAGCTCGGGATGCCAGATTCTTCCTCGGTTTTGTGATCCCCGGATGGCAACAATCGCTTCTGGATATGAACATCGGCGAGCGTCGGCGAATCCGCATCCCATCAGAACACGGCTACGGCCAAGCCGGATCGCCACCTCGAATCCCGGCCAATGCAACTCTCTACTTCGACGTCAAACTCGAGACCGGAATAACCGGCGAGCAAGCGAGGGCGACAGCCACCGCTGTTAACGAAGCAGCAGCAGCGACGATAACCGCCGTTTCAGAAGAGGTGGAGGCTACATTCACCGCGATTGCAGAGGAAGCGACGGCACAGGCCGATGCGTTGAAGGAAGAATCCGACAGCGAACCCGAAGAGGGTGAATAATCGTTAGAGCCGGTCCGATACCGGTACGCGAGAATGCCAAAGTTGTAGGATTGGGAAGTAGGGTTTAGGGGCTGTAGCTCAGTTGGGAGAGCGCATCGTTCGCAATGATGAGGTCGGGGGTTCGAATCCCCCCAGCTCCACCAGACTAGGTGCCAACGCGGGTGAGACTGCACCCGCATCCCAAGCGCGATAGTCTGGTCGGTCGTCGTTAGGTCTGCATCAACTGGATCAGGTTGCCACAGGTGTCGTCGAAGACCGCAATAGCGACGTTGCCCATTTCTGTTGGCTCCATCGTGAAATTCACGCCTAGCGACTTCAGTTTCTCATGCTCTGCATGAATGTCCGTAACACCAAAGGAGTGGGCTGGGATGCCTTGGTCAAACAACCCCTTCTGATATTCCTGCGCTACCGGATTTTCATTTGGTTCAAGCAGTAGCTCGGGACCATCAGAGTCTTCGGGCGAGACGACGGTAAGCCACTTGTGTTCTCCCACAGGCACGTCATGCTTCTTCACAAAGCCGAGGGTCTCTGTATAGAAACTCAGAGCTTTGTCCTGGTCACTTACGAAAACGCCGGTGAGTGTAATGCGCATATCTGGCATCCTTTTCTTTTCACGGTGTCACTTGACCCAACGATCCATGACACCCCTGATCGGCTCATCGTTGAAGACAAGCATTCGATACTTGCCACGCTTCTCTGAGCTTACGAGCCCTGCTTTCTCCAAGACATCAATGTGCTTGGCCAAAGCCTGTCTTGAGATTGCGACATCGTGTCGCATGATCAGACGCGCCGTGAGCTCGTAAAGCGTCTGCTCCTTACGCTCACAAAGCTCGTCCAACATCAGCCTCCGTGTTGGATCCGCTAGTGCCTTGAAGACCAGGTCCGTGTGCATGTACACAATATAATACGCAACGATAGAGTTGCATGTAGATTATGGAGTGACCTTGGTGCGCGACACAGACACTGCGGCGTTTCCCCTCGCCGACACGGTGCTGGATTGGCTTCTTGACTCAGACCCCGCCATCCGCTGGCAAGTCCTCCAAGATCTAGCCGACTTCGATGTCGATAGCGTCGCCGCCGAGCGTGCCCGCGTGGCACATGAAGGTTGGGGCCGATGGCTGCTCGATGTGCAACGCCCAGACGGGCAGTGGGGCGACGGGGAAGCGCACCCGTTCTGGTGGACTAACCTGTACACCCTCCTTTATCTGCGTGACCTCGGCGTGGATCCGGAAAACGATCGCACTCGACGCGCAATCGAGCTAGTGCACTCGAACGTGACTTGGGGCCCGTGGCACGGAGACTCTCCTTTCTTCCAGGGGGAGGAAGAGTCCTGCATCAACGGACGCGTCGTGGCGCTCGGCGCCTACTTTGGGAAGCCCAGCCTTCGGTTGGTGGACCTTCTGTTGAGTGAACAGCTCGATGATGGTGGGTGGAACTGTGAGACGATCAACGGCTCCGTGCGCTCTTCATTCCATACGACGATCTGCGTCTTGGAGGGTTTGCTCGCACATGAACAGTCCTTCGGGCAAGACCCGGTCATCACGCTAGCTCGCGAGCGTGGCGCAGAGTATCTGCTGGAACGGCACCTCCTCCGACGGCTCTCTACGGGTGTTGTCATCGACGAAGGTTGGAGACGCCTCGCATTTCCTCCGTTGTGGCACTACGATGTCCTGCGGGGCCTTGAATACGCGGTGACTGCGGGCTTCAAGGACGATCCACGCCTGGCAGAAGCCTTCGAGATAGTTGAAAGTCGTCGGCTTGCTGATGGACGCTGGCCACTAGATGTGCGGCACAAGGACACCCTCTACGAAGAGATCGTCGGAGCTCCCGGAGAACCCAATCGATGGATCACGCTCCGCGCACTTCGCACAATGAGACGATTGCGCCGATGAAGGGCCCGCAGCTTCTGGCTCCTACGGGTTCGAGATCTCCGGGATGTGCCCCAAACGAGAAGTTCCGAGCCTTCACTTCAAAGCGATCGGCGGATCGGGCGTGCATTCACAGCGAAACACACAGCATACTTTCGTACGCTCACACCCACAACTCTCACCCAAATGAAACTCGACAGAGGCGCTTGAGACTAACTGGTTTTTGCCTCAAGGAGTTTAATCTGGCCTCGGTTGCTCCTCGTCTGGGGGAGCAGGATGCCAGCCGCCGAACACTACACCAAGATCTTCTAACGTCAATTCTTGGTCTTCAGGTTCCACGGTCCCGTAAGACGCAGATGGAGTTTCTTTTTCGGGGACAGCCATAGGAACTTCCTTCTGTGTCGATTTTCACAACATTATCACGCAAGTCGCGGGGAAGGTTAATTCTTTTGATACACCGTGTCAACACTTTGACATCGTCACAGAAATCGGCTGAGCCCACCCTCGGAATGCAACAAGATATCATCGTCTAGGGTTGGTCACTTACCGCCGAAAACCGATTACACGAGAAAACTCACGAGGCGCCATATACGCGTTCCAAACGCGCCCGCACCTTGTCGGTGGACCTTCGCCAAATGAAAACGATCTATCTTGCTAATCCGTATGGATTCTCCGAGCAACAACGCTCGGTGTTGCTCCCTGTCTTCGTAGAAGCGCTCGAATCTCTGGGATTAGAGGTATGGGAACCTTTTGAACGGAACAACCAAGAAGCAAACATGGCGGAGGGATGGGCGTACCGGATCGGACAGGCTGACATCCGAGACGTAGCCCAATCCGATGCGATATTCGCCATCCTAAACGGGATCCCGCCGGATGAGGGTGTGATGGTCGAGTTAGGCGCGGCGATCGTCTTGGGCAAACCGACGTTCCTGTTCCGCGACGACCATCGAAAAGTCACGGAATGCGAAGATTACCCGCTCAATCTGATGATTTTCACGGGTCTGCCGCAAGAGGGTTGGGAAGATTGGTACTTCACGTCCGTCGAAGAGATCACCTCGCCGGATAAAGCACTAGCGCGGTGGGCAAAGGGAGATTAACCCTTTACCAGACTGCCGAATCGCCGTCGCGTCGCGGGTCTGACGCGGCCGACATCGTTCCGGCATCGCGGTGGATTTGGATCGCGCCTTCACTGCCGGCACCAGCAAATGGCGATATGGCCTTTACTTCGTGGCCGCGCGCCCGGAGAGACTCGATCACCCCATCTTCCACGCGATCTTCGATGTCGAGTCGATTGGCTTCCGAATGCGGATAGGTCGAGGATGTTCGGCCTTGGTAGTGGGTCCAACGAGGACCTTCGATCGCCTCCGCTACTGTCATTCCGTGGTCGAAGACTGCGTTGACCACTTGGAAGTTGGTTTGAACCTGGGTGTCAGCTCCGGGAGTGCCGCAAACCAGCTCCACTTCGCCGCCGTCTTCGACGGGCAGGTCTGTCACCATCACTGGATTCATGGTGTGTCGAACGCGTTGACCTGGTCGCAGGAAATCGATGTGGTCGGGGTCGAGATGCCAGTAGGTCATTCGGTTGTTGAGAAGGATCCCCGTGTTGCCGGCAATCAATCCCGAGCCGTAACCCATCTGGATGCTTTGGAGCTCGCCGACCGCATTGCCCCACCTGTCGACGACACAGAAATGAGTCGTGTCGGACCCTGCCGCACCGGTCGCGGCGAAGGCGTCGTGTTTGACGCTGCGTCCATTGGGATGATGGATGACCCCGTCACGACGGAACTTCTTCCCGCGATCGGGTTCACGATCCATGTACGCCCAAGGATCACCTTCGCGAGCTTCTTCGTCGTTTAGAGACTGCTCGAAATCGATCGATCTGGCGCGTTCGGCGGCGTAGTCTTTATTGAGCATTCCTTCGACCGGCACATCTACGAAATCGGGATCGGCCATGTACGCCTCGCGATCGGCGAACGCGAGTTTCTTGCATTCAGTCATGACGTGCACCGAATCCGCCGACATGTAACCCAAACCGGACGCATCGAATTGTTCAAATAGATTCAGTTCTTGCAGGAGGACGTGTCCGGAGGAGTTCGGAGGAGCTTCGTACACCGTGCGGCCACGATACGTCGTCGAGATCGACTCTTGCCATTTCATCTCGTGGTTTTTGAGGTCTTCGTAACGGAGTAGGCCACCGCAATCTTCGCTGAACCGTGAGATTTCGCGTGCGATATCACCTTCGTAGAACGCGTCGCGGCCCTGCTCACCTATCGTGCGGTAGGTCTTGGCGAGGTTTGAATTCCTTCGCAGCTCACCCGGTCGGAGCCAATTGCCGTTAGGTGCGAACACTTCTGCAGATGTCGGGGCATCTCTTAGCAACGAAGTCTGCATCGAAGAAGTGGCCTGTTGATGTGACACGGGCACGCCATCTTCGCATAGCTCGATGGCGGGTTCTATGCAGACGATCAAAGGCAATGTTCCGTGCTGCTCATGGGTCGCCAAAAGCGCATCAAGAATACCGGGGACGGACACTCCTAGGATGCCGGTCAACGGTATCCCGTTTGCGTACCTTTCCGGCGTCGCCATTGCTGGAGCCGCACCGGTGCCGTTGGCGACCTGAATCGATTGCTTGGATCTCATGAAAGTCATCACAAACCCGTCGCCGCCTATGCTGGAACCCGCTGGCTCTGCCACCCCGAGTGCGAATGCGACCGCGATCGCTGCGTCGACGGCATTTCCACCTCGATGCAGAATTCGCATGCCGGCTTGCGCGGCTAAGGTGTGGTTGGCTACAACTGCTCCTTTGGATCCCATTCGAGGAGGACGAAACGACTGGCCAGTTAGTCCATGAGGAGATTCGTAACGCATAGCTGAGTACCCTGTGAATCTTGAATTCGAAACCCGTGCAATGAGTTTACCCCTTGTCGCTTGTTTCTCGCAGCCGATGAATATAAAAATTACTTGTTGGCGCTGATGGGAAAAAGTGGCGAAATAGCACACGGAATTAATTGAGAAATTGTGGAGGAACATATGCGAAATCGCTCAGCAAATCGGTTCGATGAACCCGATGGGGACTACAGGGACAACGACGGACGAAAAAGGCTCTGGTTAATTGATGGTGCATACCTATTCAGTACGCAGTCATCGGTAACCCAGGGATACAACTTCGATTACCTATTGCTCAAGAATCGATTAGAGACACTTGTAGGGCCATTCTGGCGAGCGTATTACCTCAATGCGCTGCAACCGGACAGCGACCGTAACGACGGCATGCAACGATTTCATTCCTGGTTGCAGTCGGCACCGCCTAGTGGACCGAAAATCATCACGAAGCTCTACAACCTCAGAGACTCAGACGCGAGCCACGCATACTGCCATGGGTGCACGACCACTGTGCAACTCGAGTGTCTCGATCCATCGTGTGCAGGCGGGGTGTATCCCTTGACCCGCAGGTCGCAAAAAGGCGTCGATGTCGGGCTCGCAACGCTCGCACTGACCCATCTCGATTCCTACGACACCTTGATGCTGTCGTCTGGGGATGGCGATCTGCTTGACGCTATCCGCTTCGTCAGCGACTCTGGCAAGGAGATCGAGCTTGCCGTCTTCCGTGCCGGTGTGGCAACAGAATTGCAGTCTTGGGCAGATCGGATATTTTGGATCGACGATTTCGCCCATGAAATAGCGCGCTAGATCGTCTGAACCCGATCATTCGATACACAGAATAGGCGATGATTTCCAAAGGTGAAAAAGCACCGATTTTCGAATTAACTGCGCATAATTCGCGACTGGTTAATCTATACGAATTACTCGAATCCGGAAAAAGGGTCATCCTCACCTTTCATCCCGCATCATTCACTGGCGGTTGAACGAACCAACTGGGGATCCTCGGTGGGATCCGTGAACGGTCGAACCAAGCTGGGGTGGAACTCCTCGAAGTGAGTTGCGACTCGATGCCGGTCCAGTTAGCGTGGGTGACCGCTAATTTCGCCGAAGACCAGGTGAAGAACGCCCCTTTAGTTCTCTCAGATTTCTGGCCGCACGGAGAAGTCAGCCGAAAGTTCGGCGTGTTCAATGAAGAGCGCGGCATGTCGGTAAGATCGCTGTTCGTGATCGACACCGATGGCACCATCATCCACACCGAAGAGTCCACGCAGCGAGGGGTGCTGCCGGATATCGAGGGGGCTGTGGACCTGGTCGCGGGTTTGGGTTGAAGTCAACGGGTTGTCCGCTCGTTGCCCGGCTGGTCGCGCGATAATCTAATCGCGAGAATCGAGACCATGACCACCGTCGCCAACCATCCCACCGCCAACTTTGTCGATCCTGCGCCTCGTCTCTCTAGGATCGAAATCGCACGCAGGGCGGCTCGGATGCTCGAACACGGTTGGGTTGTCAATCTGGGTATCGGTATCCCGTCGGCCTGCGCAGATTTTGTGCCTGAAGGAGTGTATCTGCGTTATCAAGCCGAGAACGGGGTTTTGGGTTACGGCGAGATTGTGCCGCCAGAGGAGGGAGATCCTGATTTGATCGATGCGAGCGGCAAGTTCCCGAAGATGACGCCAGGTATGGCGTTCTTCGATTCGACAGAATCGTTTGCGATGATTCGGGGCGGCCACATCGATGCCACCGTTTTAGGCGCGTTGCAAGTGTCGGCGCGAGGCGATCTCGCGAACTGGATGTTGCCTTCTCGGGGTATCGGCAGCATCGGGGGCGGGATGGATTTGGCGGCGAACACGCAACGCGTTATCGTTGCGATGGAGCACACGACCAGACGCAACGAACCAAAGATCGTCGAGGAGTGCGAGTTTCCGCTCACTGCTCAACGTTGCGTTACAGATATCGTCACTGACATCGCGTTGATCCAAGTCACCGAAGAACGTCTCGTGTTGAAGGAATGTGCTCCGGGTTGGAGTCCGCAGGATGTGGAGGCTCTGACGGGAGTGGAGTTGATTTCAAGAGTAGAAAGCAGTCACAGTTGAGATGAAAATTGTTGATATCCGAACGGTCGTTGTTGGCAATCCGTGGAAGAACTGGATCTATGTGTTGGTGGAAACCGACGATGGGTATCAAGGCTTGGGAGAGGCTACCGGGGGATTGAGCACGCAACCTACGGTCGCCGCGGTAGAGGAAGTGAAGCATCTCGCGATCGGTCGAGATCCTCGGGATATCCATGCGATCTGGAACGAGCTATATCTCGCAGGATTCTTGAATGTCAACAAAGAGATGTCCGGCATTGAGATGGCGTGTTGGGACATCTTGGGCAAGTCGTTGGGTGTGCCCGTGCATCGACTGCTTGGAGGGAAGGTTCGCGACGATATTCGCGTATACGCCAACGGCTGGTACTCAGGTGATCGGACACCAGAGGGCTTCGCAGAAAAGGCATCCGAGGTTGTCGCCAAGGGTTACACCGCGTTGAAGCTGGACCCGTTCGGGACGGCGTATCTCGCGCTGAGCAAGGCGGAGACTCGTGAGGTTCAGTCACTGATACGTGCGGTTAGGGACGCAGTTGGCGATGACGTCGAGATCATGATTGAGGCGCATGACCGTTTCAGTGTGGGCGCGGCGATCGAGATCGGGAACTGGTTGGAAGAGTTTGATGTGACTTGGTTCGAGACGCCGGTATTGTCGAATGATGTCGATGCGTTGATCGAAGTGGCTAAGCGCGTGCCGGTGCGGGTGATCGCTGGGGAGAGGATGCATGAGTTGCACGATTTCGCCCGGTTCTTGAATGCGGACGTTACCGACATCATCAATCCTGAACCGCTGGGAGTTGGCGGTGTCTGGCGGACATTGCAGATCGCGGGGATGGCCCGCGCTCATCATGCCCAGTTGGCGCCGCACAACGCGGAAAGCCCGTTGAAGACGATGGTCGCACTGCATATCGACGCCGTTACGCCGAATATCTACATCCAAGAGTGTTTCGACGACTTCTTGGAGCCATGGGTCGATGACGTGCTCATTGGGTTCGAACGGGTGGAAGAAGGGAAGTTAACGATCCCAGATTCGCCTGGATTCGGAGTCGAGTTGAACGAGACTGAGGCTGCCAAGCATCCTTACGGCAAGTCGAACTTCTTGAGGATGTTCAAGCCCGGGTGGGAACGGCGCGACGTGGCGCACGACTAGATGCCGTTCTTCGGGCTCTTGTCGTAATCGGGGTCTTTTTCGAAAAACCAGTCGTCGTCGGAACTGTCCCAACGCCATCGGAAGCGATAGCGGCCATCGTCGCTGCCGAACTCGAAGTCGCGGTCGTCTAGGAAACCCGGCAGTCTTTCGTCGAACTCTTCAGGTAGGTCGTCGAACAACGATTTGAGTTCGTCGGCGTCCTCTTCGGTCATGACGCCGCGTTCGACCAGTTCATCAATCCAATCGGGCGGGATGAAACCCTCGAATCTCCATCCATCGAACGGTGCTTCCGGCGGCGTTTTGTCGAAGCGATCCTCGAACTTGTATCTGTAGTCGCGTTTCTCACCATCGCGTTCGAAGAATTTGTCTGACCACCCTTCTTTGCCTTCGGATCTGCCAAAGAAGCGGTATTTTTCGCCGGGATCGGATGGTTTTGAGTATCGTTCGGAGTCTTCGGATATTTCCATCTTGACTTTTGTGGGCTCGTTCGTTTCTGTCAGCGACCCTATGCCAACTATGCTGGCGGCTCGCTCGATGAAGGATTTGCCTCGGTTTGCATCGTAATCTTGGATAGCCGCAATGGTTAGGGCGATTGCAGTGAATACGATGGTGATGGCAGCGAGGGCTGTGACAACGCCGAGGAAGCGAGATTTCATTGGTTGCGCTCCGAAACTACGTGACTGTCGGACAGGAAGCGATTTCGTTGGATGATACGTGACGATGGAATGGGCGGATTTAGTTTTGGGAGGCAATGTTTAGAATTGTTGCGGATGAGTTTGCGAACGAGACGATTGGTTGACAAATAACGCATGTTGAAGATAGCAGTCTGCGCGAAGCAGGTGCCGGACACGGACATTCCTCCTTCGCAATTCAAAGTAGATGAAGGTGCGTTGCGCGTGGTTCCTCCTGCAGGTGTGCCGCCGATTGTCAATGGGTTCGACATGAACGCGGTGGAGGCGGCGTTGCGGTTGAGGGATGCCGGGGTCGAATGTGAGATCGTGGTATTTTCGGTGGGGACTGAGTTTGCGATGGATGTAATGAAGAAACCGCTGGCGATTGGTGCGGACCGGTTGGTTTTGGTCGACGATGACGCGTCGGAGTCGCTGGACGGTTTGGGGACGGCAAGGGTTTTGGCGGCAGCCATCGAGAAGGATGGTGGTGCGGACCTGGTCTTGGCAGGCAGACAGGCTTCGGATTGGGATCAGTCGCAGGTGCCGATCATGTTGAGTGAGTTGATGTCGGCACCGCTGGTCACTTTGGTTCGGGCTTTGAGTGTCAGCGGTAATGGGAGTTCGTCTGAGGTGGAGCGCGTCGCCGAGGGTGGATTCCAGCGTGTGGAGTGTCCACTTCCTGCGGTGATGACGGTTACGAATGAACTCGGCGAGGCAAGGTACGCGAATTTGAGGGGGATCATGGCGGCGAGTCGGAAGCAGCCTGAGACAATGACGTTGGATGATCTTGGGTTGGGGGATTTAGCAAACAGCAAGGCTTTGGAGATGACAAGGTTGTTTGTCCCAGAGTCTGAGTCGAATGTCGAGATTGTCGAGGGAGAGGATGAGGCGGATTCTGGTCGGTTGCTGGCCCTCAAGTTGCGAGAGGCTAAATTGATATGAGTGATGGCGTGATGATCGTTGGTGAGGTTGTCGACGGCGGGTTGCATCCGACGGTTCGCCAACTCGTCAATGCGGCAGGTCAGATCGGCGAGAGTTCGGAGGTGACGTTGTGTTTGGCGGTTGATGGCGCGTTCGATGGCGGATGTCTGGAGGGCATCGGTGTTGGTAAGGTGGTTTTGTTGGAGCATCCGGATGCGGGATCGGATGGGATAGGCGGTGTTTATTCGCTGTTGACGGAGTTGGTTTGCGAGGTGGTTGGTCGGTTGGAACCGACTGTCGTTCTGGTAGGGAAGACGGATGCTGGATCTGTGGTCTCGGCGAGGCTTGCGGCTCGGATGGGTGCAGGACTAGCTTCAGACTGTATCGATTTAGCTTTGAATTCTCACGGTAGAGTGGCGGTTACTCGGCCTGTGCATGGCGGTAGCGCTTTGGCGGTTTATGAGTTTGCAGGTGAAGGGTTGCAGGTGGTATCGGTTAGGCCCGGTGCGTTTGAGGTGGCCCAGAGTGTTGCAGGTACGCCGGATGTCGAACGGATCGACATGTCGAGTGTCAGTGCGAGCGGCGCGGTGCCGGTGCTTGTTGAGACGGTGGTTGAGGAGAGCGAGGGTGTGCCTTTGGAGCAGGCGGATGTGGTCGTTTCGGGCGGCCGAGGGCTTGGCGGCCCGGAGCCGTTTGATCAGTTGAGGGAGTTGTGCGGATTACTTGGCGCGGCGTTGGGGGCTAGTCGAGCGGCGTGCGATGCCGGCTGGGTCGACCACAACCATCAGGTGGGTCTGACAGGGAAGAGCATCAGCCCGACGACGTATATCACCGTGGGCATTTCGGGGGCTAGTCAGCATATGGCTGGATGTTCGTCGGCGCGAAATATCGTAGCGATCGACAAGGACCGTGAGGCGAATATCTTCTCTCATGCCCGGTATGGTGTAGTTGGGGATTGGGCGAAGGTGTTGCCGGCGTTCACCGCGGCGGTCGCTGAGTTGGAATGAGATAGGAGTCTAGGAATGAGCAGCAACGGGGACCGTCCGAATATCGTTTTTCTGTTTCCGGACCAGTTCCGGGCGGATTTTGCAGGTTGCTATGGTGCGGACTGGCTGCAGACGCCGAACATCGATCGGATGGCACGTGAGGGTGTGAGGTACGCGAACGGGTTCTCGCAGTCGCCGGTGTGTGTGCCAGCACGGACGGCGCTGTTGACGGGAGCTAACGCGATCAGGAATGGAGTGACGAATAACACTCAGAACTTGAGGGCCGACTGGCGCGAGGCTGGGATGCGAACTTGGGCGGAGATTTTGAATGATGCTGGCTACTACACGGCGGGAATCGGAAAGATGCACTTCTATCCGTGGGATGAGCGTCGTGGGTTCCAGTACAGAGTGGTCTGCGAGGACAAGCGGTGGCTGCATGTGCGGGACGACTACTATCACTACCTGAAAAAGCATGGGTTGCGGAAGTTGCATGGTGATGAGATGGATGGGTATCACGAGAATAAGGGAGCGATCATCCACGACATACCGTGGGAGCATTCTTGGGACCGCTTTGTTGGTTCGGAGGCGGTGAAGTTCATCGAGCGCTACGGGAACGAGGGTCCGTTTGCGATGATGGTGGGATTTCCGGGTCCGCACTGTCCCTATGATCCGAATGAGCAATTCCTGAAGGGGATTGACGAGACGAAGATCCCGGAAGCCGCGCCCGAAGTCCCGGGGCACCATCCGAGTCTGCGGGAGACTAATGTGAGCGGAAATCGTCGACCTTGGAACGGGGTTGACTATGGCGAGTTTCCCGACGAGACAAAGGAGACAATCCGGAAACACTACTCAGGGCTGGTGCAGCAGATCGATTATGAGGTCGGGGCGATATTAGATGCTCTGGAACGCGTTGGCGAGTTGGAGAACACGTATGTCGTGTTGGCTTCGGACCATGGGGACTACCTTGGCGATCACAATCTGATCGGTAAGGCTTCCTTCTTCGAGTCGGCGATCCGGATTCCGTTCGTTGCGATGGGTCCAGGGGTTACCGGTGGTCAGGTTGTGGATGATCTTGTGGAGTTGCGCGATGTGACGGCGACGATGCTTGAATGGGCAGGTGTAGATTTGCCAGTTTGGTACGATGCGGTGCCGCTGCCCGGTGAGGGGATGCCGGGGGAGCGTGGTCGCGACCGCATCTTCGGGATGTTGACGGACGGGTGGATGAACTACGACGGTCGGTTCAAGTTGCATCGGTACAAGTCTGGTGAGGCTTTGCTATTTGACATCGAGAACGATCCTCAGGAGCAGGTGAATCTGCTGGATGATCCGGGGTACGCGGATGTTCGTCACCGATTGGAGGGAGAGTTGTTCGAGGAGGTGATGGAATCGATTGAGGCGGCCTCGCAGGACCGATTGGCGCAATATGGGGATATGTCGCAGGATCCTGCGTTCGGTAGGGAGAGCTGGCAACGGGTGTTTCCGCACCCACCCGTGATGTGACTCGATTAACTCGGTCGTCATCGGAAACTGGTGCTGTGACCGATCGAGGTTCCGTCAAACGTAACCAGGCTCATTTCGGTTAACCTTCGCTTAGTGAATTGAGTTGAACTGCCGTTCGGCAGAAGCCAGAGGTCATTCGAAATGCGCATCCCGTTACTCGGCATCTCACACGAGACCAACACTTTTTCATCGGTTCCTGCTGACTATGCGGCGTTTGAAGCGTCAGGCATCATGAGGGGGCAGGAGATATTGGACAAACACCGAGAAGCGAGTTACACGATCTCGGGCTATATGCAGGCCGCGGATGAACTCGGGTTTGAATTGGTGCCGTTGATGTACGCCCGGACGGGGCCCATTGGGACGATCACCAAGGACGCTTACGACCGCCTGACGGCTGAGATGTTCGGGATGCTGCGAGATCAAGGCCCGTGGGATGCTGTGTTGATCGCCAATCACGGGGCGGCGGTAAGCGAAGAGTTTCCAGACATGGACGGGGAGTTTTGTCGGGCGGTGCGAGAGATTGTGGGTCCGGATATGCGCGTCGGCATAACGTTGGACATGCACGCTAATGTATCGAAGCCGATCGTTGAACATACCGACGTTTGCATAGTTTGGCGGACGAATCCGCATCTCGATCCAAAGCCTCGAGGGCGCAAGACCGCCGACCTCATCTACAGAGCTACCAAGGGCGAGATCGACCCTGTTCAGTGGATCGAGATGCCTCCGATGTACGTGAACATCGTCAAGCAGTTCACAGGCGAGGATCCGTTGAAATCGTTCGTTGCGGACGCGGTAGCAGCAAACGAAAAGCCCGGCGTTCTGGATACATCGGTCGCCGAAGGCTACCCGTATTCAGATGTCGAGAAGATGGGGATGGCGTGGGTCGCGATCGCCGACGGTGATCTCGAACTCGCAAAATCCGTTGCCAAAGATATGGCGGCAAAGGCGTGGGAACGCCGCGCCGAACTCAACGTGCAAGTAGCGTCCATCACCGAAGCGCTCGATTTCGCAGTCGCCAACTACAAAGGTCCGCGCGACCTCAACGATGCTGATGTGGTCGCCACCGATGGCACCGCCCTTGCCCCGCCCGACGATGACGAAGTGCGCAACGGACCCATCGTCCTGATGGATGTCGGCGACAACATCGGCGGAGGATCTTCGGCCGACTCGACCCACATTCTTGCAGAAGCAGTGGGACGAGGAATATCCGGCTTTCTGCAAACTCTCTATGACCCAGAATCCGTCGATGCATGCGTAGCCGCGGGGGTCGGTGCAACCGTCACACTCGACGTCGGCGGCAAGACCGATGACATGCACGGCAAACCAGTCCGAGTTACCGGGACCGTCCGAGCGATCACCGACGGTCAATACGAAGAACTCGGACCTTCTCACGGCGGCTTCCGGTTCTACAACTCTGGTGTCACCGCCCGATTGGATACCGAAGGCGGACAGACCATCGTCCTAACTTCAGCGAGGGCAGGCAACACCGTACGCGCTCAGATGTATCACATCGGCATCATCCCAGAACGTTACCGCATTGTCGTCGCAAAGGGCGTCGTTTCGCCGCGACCTGCCTACCAACCAATCGCCGGCAAAGTCATCTTGGTGAACACGCCAGGCGTAACAACCGCCGACATGTCGACCTTCACCTATCACCACCGACGCATTCCGCTTTATCCGATGGAGTTGGATGCCCGTTACGATCCGTAGATCGTCAGCGAATCCAAAACACCGGCTAAGACCCAGAAAGGCACCCCATTGACCAACCAAACGGAACCAACTCGCCCAAACGTCATCGTAATCATGGTGGATGACCTCGGCTTCTCCGACATCGGCTGTTACGGCGGCGAGATCAACACACCGAATTTGGACGCTCTGGGATACAACGGGATCCGGTTCACGCAGATGTATAACGGCGCGAGGTGCTGTCCATCCCGTGCTGCCCTTCTGACAGGGTTAGACGCGCACCAAGCAGGGATCGGCCAGATGACCGGTGATCTCGGGGTACCCAGTTACCAGGGATACCTGAACGACAACTGCGTAACCATGGCTGAGGTTGCAAAGGACGCGGGATACAGAACACTGATGTCGGGCAAGTGGCATGTCGGCGGCGGTTACGATCGTCGGTTGCGTGACCAATGGACGCCCGGCGACGCGACGCACCCGATGCCAACTCAGCGGGGTTTCGACGAGTATTTCGGCCTCTTGGAAGCCGCCGATTCCTTTTGGAACCCAAAGGCATTGGTCCTGCAGGAAACCTTGATTCAAGTCGAAACGTCTGACTTCCACCTGACCGACGCCATCGCCGACCACGCCGTTTCGCAGATAGACGGCGCGATGGCAGATGGCGAACCCTTCTTCCAGTACATCGCATTCACCGCTCCCCACTGGCCTCTGCATGCCTGGGAAGACGACATCGTCAAGTACGAAGGCAAGTACATGCGCGGTTGGGACGAGATCCGCGGCTCCCGTCACGAACAGCAGAAATCCCTTGGCATCGTGGACGAGAAGTGGCCCATCTCCGCTCGAGACGAAGATGCTCCGCCTTGGGACGAGGTCGAAAACAAGGAGTACGAAGACATTCGCATGGCCGTCTACTCCGCGATGATCGAGCAAGTTGATCGTGGCATCGGACGCGTAATCGAAACGCTGAAAAATCACGGCCAATACGAAAACACCATGATCATGTTCCTCTCAGACAACGGCGGCTGCGCCGAGTTGTTCCAAGAGGACACTGACTGGCCCGATCCCTCGCAATGGGCAACAACCCCGACACTTGACGGGCAGCCCGTCCGCGTAGGGGACATTCCTGAACTGCGCCCTGGTCCGGACACGACGTTCCAAGCCGTCGAACTTCCGTGGGCCAACGTTTCCAACACCCCGTTCCGCTTCTTCAAACGCTGGATCCACGAAGGCGGCGTCTCCACACCGTTCATCGTCCACTGGCCATCGCGGATCACCGAAAGTGCAATCGTCGACAACGCCCCGATGTCCTTAACCGACATCGCGGCCACTGTCTACGACGCCATAGGCGCAACATACCCCACCGAATACAACGACAACGAAATCACGCCTTTGGAAGGCGAATCGATCACACCCATCTTCGATGGAAAGAAATGGTCACGAGAAAGACCGGTAGCGGTGGAGCACGAAGGCAATCGAGGCATCCGCATCGGCGATTGGAAACTGGTCGCCGAGTGGGATGGCCCTTGGGAGCTCTACAACATCCCCGAAGATCGCACTGAACAACACGACCACGCCGCGTCGGAACCACGCCGCGCCGCGTCGATGCTCAAGGAATACGAAGCCTGGGCTGAACGATGCGGCGTTCTACCATGGCCAGTCAAAGAAGGCGTGTTGGCAAAACGGACCAAAGGCAAACGAGACCACATCTCCCAACATCGCGGCGCGGTCGGAGGCAGGACCTTCAGATAGCGACCGAGATCAAGTCACAGAGTTGAAGATCAACACCGCTGCGTTGATGACCGCCGCAGCCAAAAGACCGGCAGCTAGGTCGTCGAGCATGATGCCCCAACCGTTGGGAATCTGTTCCAGCCGACGGATCCCGAGCGGTTTGAGGACATCGAAGACGCGGAAAAGCACGAAAGCCATCAAAACCGACCACCATCCGACAGGGGCGAGGATTAGCAAGGCAGCGAGTTGACCCGCAACCTCATCGATGACGACTTTGCTCGGGTCAGGATCTTCTTCTGATTTGACGCGCGCCGATACGACAACGCCGATCAAGAAGACGGCGGGGATTGCAACGAAAAGCCAAAGACTGAATCTGTCGTCCCCCCAAAATATGACCGCGTAAACGGCAGCCGTAACTGCGCTAGCAAGCGTGGCTTTGGCCAAGGGCGTCAGGTAAGCGACACCGAGGCCGGTGGCTAATGCCAGTGAGACATGGTTCAATGTGCGAATCAACACGGTGAGTTGCGAAACGGTTGGCGCGAACCTTAAATCTAATTGCTGGCCAGCGCGACTTCAGCCGATGCCGTCTCATTGCAGCGAATCGTCCAGAAACAGAGGAATAGGAGTTTTTGGACCGTCGGCAAGGGGAAACTCGGCGAATCAGGGATCCGTGTTTGACATGGACGACGATTTGACGTAAATTCCCTCATACCGCCTTTTTGCGTCTCGCTTGGCTAGACGTCCGCTTGGCGGCGAATCCTTTATGAAAGAGGTTCACAATGAGCAATAGACCGGCATCAAAGGTACGACCGCGTTTGCTTTGGCTCGGGTTGATGGCGTCGCTCGCGGCCATCGCATCATTCGCACTGTTCGCGTGCGGAAGCGAAAGGATCGTAGAGGTTACCGTCCAGACTGAGATCATCCGCACCGTCGAGGTCGAGGTACCCGTTGAGGTGGAGAAGGAGGTTATCCGCGAAGTTGAGAGGGAGGTTCCGGTCGAAGTTGTGAAGGAAGTCGTCCGCGAGGTCGAAAAAGAGGTCGCGGTCGAAGTCGTCAAAGAAGTGGTTCAGACGGTCGAGGTCGAGAGAGAAGTCCCGGTCGAGGTCGTCAAAGAGGTGATCAAGGAAGTCGAGAAGGAAGTTGCTGTTGAGGTTGTCAGAGAAGTCCAGGTCGAGGTCGTAGTAACAGCCACTGCCGTACTTCCGCCGACCGCCACGCCAGTCCCGGCTGCTTCCGCGGCACCGCCATCTAGGCAAGCCGCAGGAGAGTTGGTATGGGCAATCGGTGACAGCCAACGCAACTGGTCTGGCTTCAACGCCGGCAACCTGTGCTGTGCCGCCAAAGCGCTCAGCGTCGTCGAGACGCTGTTCAAGCCTGTCGGCTCGAACATCGCAGAAAACCTACTAGCCGAGAGCTTCGAGTTCGACCCAGAACTCACTTATGTCGATGTCAAGGTTCGACAGGGCGTCGAATTCCACAAGGGATTTGGTCCTTTGACCGCAGAGGACATCGCGTGGTCGACCAACGACACCAACCCGAACTTGTCCAACGAACTAGGCTCCGGACAAACCAGCGTCACTGACGGTTCTGGAACTTGGGCCGGTTTCTTGGGCGCCAACCCGAGCGAGGCGCTTGACGACGAGACAGTTCGGATTCGATGGGAGAACTTCGACCCTCGTTGGGACACGTGGTTCTTCGGTCAAGACGGCCTCGGTGCTGGCATTGTCAGCAAAAATGCGTTCGATGAGATGGGCAAGGACTGGAACAACGACAACATCGTCGGAACCGGTCCGTTCGAGTTCACCAGCTGGGTCCGCGGCGATCGCACAGAGTACACGGCGCTCAGTGAACACTGGCGCACGGTGCCCGAGATTTCAAAGATCACTCGCGTGTCAGTTCCCGACGAGAGCGTCCGCATCGTGATGCTTCAGAACGGTGAAGCAGACATCGCTGAGATTGGCACCAGCAACATCCCGACGGTAGAGCGTTTCGGTATGACACGGAACGGTTCCGGTACCGCCCGAATGGTTACCGTCATGTTCGCCGGCAACCTGTGGGAGACTAACCACCCAACTACTGGCGACCCGCTGGAGATCGTGACTTACACGCACGACCTTCCATGGCTGGGCAATCCGCACAAGCCAGAAGACGGCAACAACCCGGCAGGTATGGACGATATGGAACAGGCTCGCTTGGTACGCCAAGCCCTGGCAATGGCGATTGATCGCCAGCTGATCAACGAAGCCGTTATTGGTGGTGTCGGCTGGCCGGTTGAGATCCCGTACTACGACATCAACCACCCAGACTGGGAAGAGGACCGATGGGGCGTCGGATACGATCCGGACATGGCTGAGGCCTTGCTCGACCAGGCAGGCTTCCCGCGCGGAGGCGATGGCACCCGATTCAAGATCGCAATGTTCGCGTGGCCCGTTGGGCACTTCTTCGGTGACATCGGAGACGCAGTTGCTCAGTTCTGGGAAGAAATCGGCGTAGACGTGGACGTTCTGCACTACGAATACACGGTGTTCCGCCCGACTTTGGTCGGTCGATCTGCCACCCAAGCGTGGACTGACACTGGTCCGTTGGAGAACTTCGCGACTACACCGTGGGACTTCCCACGCGGCATTCAGATGAGCGCAATCGCACGCGGCGGCAAGAGCCACGGTATCGAGATTCCGGAAGCCACCGAAAACTACCGGGCAGTTTCTGCTGAGCCCGACCGCGCGGCTCGCATCGACCTGAACAAGGAGTTCGCCGACTTCCTACGCCACTGGATGCCTGGATTCGGCGTCGTGGCTGTCCCGAGTTTGATCGTCTACAACCCGAATGCGATCGGATCGTGGGACATGGAACCCGGCTTGCGGCAGGCAATCAACTCGCCAGAGAAGATCACCCTTCCGTAGACTGACGTTCGCCGAACACTCGGCGCCTCGGTTCGTTACAAGTTTCGTATCGAGGACGAAGCGATCTATCCCCTCTCCCGCGTCAAGCGGGGGAGGGGTATAGTTGCGTCTTGGATCAGGAGTCTTGAAGTCTAGAGATGCGTAGGTATCTAGCCCGCCGCCTGCTATTCGCAGTGTTGACGCTATGGGGCGTGACGATACTTGTCTTCGGCTTGTCTAGACTCGGCCCAGATCCGCTCCTGGCTTACGTTCGTGACGACACCTACGGCCTGTCGGCGGATACGGTTGCGGAACTCAAGGCGAAGTGGGGTTTGGACAGACCCGTATATGTCCAGTACTTCGTCTGGTTAGGTAACATTCTCCAAGGCGATATGGGCGAGAGCATCGCCACCCAGCGATCGGTGTCGCAGACGATCTTTGAGGCGTTGCCCAACAGCTTGCAACTGGCCGCTGTGGCATGGGTATTGGGGACGATCCCAGGCGTAATGCTTGGAGTAATCTCTGCCGTCAAACGCGGCAGCGGAATCGATTACTTTGGTCGATCAATCGCTCTTATCGGTCAAGCCACGCCAGCGTTCTGGTTGGCGATCCTGTGTATCTTGTTGTTTGCCGGATATCTCCAGTGGTTGCCCTCAGCCACCAAAGCGCCCGCAACATCGCCCCTTTTAACGCAGGCCAAACACTTCATCATGCCGGCCTTCGTGCTCGCGTTCGACCCATGGGCGACGTATCTGCGCTTGACCCGGTCATCAATGCTCGAGGTCCTCGATTCCGAATACGTCAAACTTGCTCGTGCGAAAGGCGCTTCAACTGGATCAGTGATCCTTAGACACGCCTTAAGGAACGCATTGATCCAACCGATAACGGTATCCGCTTTGGTGTTGGCAGCGTTCATCACCGGATCCGTCTTTGTTGAGACCGTTTTTGCCTGGCCGGGAATTGGTCGCTTGGCCGTTCAAGGGGCGTTGGACAATGACGCGCCGATCGTGGCAGGCACTGCGCTGATATTCGGTTTCGGCTACGTTGCCCTGAACTTCGTCGCCGACATGTTGTATCTGGTTATCGACCCTAGGATTCGCTACTCCTGATGAACACCACCAGCCAAATCGAAACTGCCGATGGCGCCCCTCGGGTCGTCTCAGCAGGGTACGTCTGGTATTCGCCCTTGGATTGGTGGCGGTTCCTCCGTCGTTGGCCTGTCATACCTGTGCTGGTAATTGTTTTAGTCGTGTTTGGGGCGTTGTTCGCCAATCAGATCAGTGATCACGAACCCGACAAAGGAAACTTGCGAGCGCGAGATATTCCGCCGTTGTGGTTCGAGGGGAGTAGCACCGAATATCCACTGGGCACGAACAACCTGGGACAAGACATGTTGGTCCGGGTTTTGGAAGGAGCAAGAGTCTCGCTGGTGGTTGCGAGCGTGGCCGTGCTGTTCGGTCTGTTTGTTGGTACGTTGACGGGGATGTTGGCAGGCTACTTCGGTGGGCTGTTGGATGAGATATTGATGAGGCTCGTCGACCTCTGGTCTTCGTTGCCATTGTTGATGATCGCGATCATCTGGGCTGTCAGCATCCAACCGAGTCTGTGGTCGGTGACGTTGCTGCTATCCATTTTCTCGTGGTCCGCAGGGACCAGAAACATACGCGGCGAGATACTCTCGCTGAAGAGCAGAGATTTCGTGATCGCCTCTCGAACGATGGGCGCGAGCGATTTCCGCATCTTGTGGCGGCACCTTTTCCCCCAGATCGTGCACATCGTCATCGTGGTCACTACTCTGCGAACCGGGGCACTTATCGTCGCCGAATCGGGTCTTTCGTTCCTCGGGGTCGGGCTACCCGCATCGGTGCCGAGTTGGGGACTGTTAATCACGCAGGGACGCGCATTCCTGACTACAACTAACTGGTGGATGTCGATCGTCCCGGGGCTATTCCTGTTCTTCACAGTGATGTCACTCAATTTCCTAGGCGACTGGTTGAGGGACCGGCTAGACCCCCGTCTGCGGCAGATCGACTAATCGCGGAAGCAGTTAGTGGCGGGCGCGATAATGGGAAGCCATGACTCCCGACCCTGTAACCGCTCGCGAAGAACACGGCATTACCGAACTGCTAAGCGACGGCTTCTCGGTAGCGATTGAGATCGAAACCTCCCGCGGTTTGGCGGTGGGAGACGACGCTCGCCATTCTGTCGAATTGGCTCAAGCGGCAGCAGGTGGGGGACGCGTCGATGCTGTCTGTTTCACCGACAATCCCGGCGGCAATCCCCACATCACCCCAGAGACGTTGGGTCGTGAGCTGTTGGGCGGTGATACCGAGGTGGTGATCAACCTTTCCTGCAAGGACTACAACCGCAACTCATTGGAGGGCCGTCTGTGGTCGCTTTCCAGTCTCGGATTCCGCAATGTCCTTTGTCTTTCTGGCGACTATCCGGTGGCGGGATTCTCCGGGCAAGCGCAACCAGTTTTCGACACTGACTCCGTCGGCCTGCTGGAAATGATCCGGCAAATGAACGACGGTCTGCGCGTCACCTTACCGGGACGCCGAAAAATAGAGACCGAACTCGACCACACCAGCTTCCATCCCGGTGCAGCCGTCAACCCGTTCAAACTCCACGAAGGCGAGTACTTGACGCAGCTCTACAAGATGGACTTCAAGATCCGAACGGGCGCCGAGTGGTTCGTCACACAGATCGGTTACGACGCTCGGAAACACCACGAACTGATCAGGTATCTGAATTGGAAACACAGCGACGCGGCCATCGCGCCTCCGGTTCTAGGCTCCATCTACGTCCTTAGCGCTCCCGCCGCCAGATTTTTCGGACGTTGGGGCATCCCGGGTGTGGCTGTGAACTCTGAGTTGGTCGAAGTAGCCAATAAAACCGCCAAGTCTAAGGACCGGGGACGAGGGTTCTTCAACGAGCTCGCAGCGAAGCAGATCGCGGTCCTTCGCGGCTGTGGGTATGCGGGCGTGTACCTGTCGGGAAGATTGACATACAAACGCATCGAGCAGATCCTAGACATCGCCGAGAGCATCAAAGGTGATGATTGGAAAGACGCAGCGGCTGATATCGGTTACTCCCAACCTGGCGAGTTCTACCTTTTCGAACCGGGTGACAGTCCGAACACAGCATCGAGTCAGCTAAACCGCGACTATGCCGACCGCCGCGGCAAGAAATCATCGCTCTTGAGACGCGCACTCAACCCCGACTTCGCGTATCGGGTCGGGCGTTTCGGAAAGCACTTCGTCTTCGATCACGATGCCCCCGCATTCAACCCGAGCGCGGCCATCTATCGGCAGATCGAAAAGAGCAAAGTCGCAACCAAGGCCGCACATGCCGCCGAGCAGATGATGAAGGTACCGCTGTACGGCTGCCGAGACTGTGGCGATTGTTCCTTGCCCGATATCGGGGAGCTGTGTCCCGAATCTCAGTGCGTCAAAAACCAACGGAACGGTCCCTGCGGCGGCACTCGTGCCGGCAAATGCGAAATCTTGGACAAAGACTGCATCTATCTCCGCGCCTACAACACGCTCAAGTTGTACGGCGAGGAAGAAAAAATGCTCGAACACCCGGTAGTATTCAAGGACTCGTCGCTTCAAGGCACAGCGTCATGGGCCAACACGTTCGCGAAGCGAGATCACTACGGCCGAAACGATTGACGTCTAACATCGAAACCCGAATAGCGTCGTAACCTGACGGCGTACGATATTCTCCAAAGCGTCGAACGACCTCATCGTAAAGGACGGACGGAAACGCGATGCAATTCGATCTCTTAATAATCAACGGGACGGTTTACGACGGGACAGGCGCGCCCGGGATAAGAGCCGATGTCGGAATCGATGGCAAGCGAGTATCCGCCGTCGACGATCTAACCGCTGCAACAGCAACGCGGGTGATCGACGCAACGGGTCTTGCTGTCACTCCGGGGTTCATTGACGTCCATTCGCATGCCGATGCCGCCCTGCTTCGTGACGGCCAACACGCCAACGGAATCCGCCAAGGCATCACCACAGAGATCATCGCCCCCGACGGCCTGACGTTGGCTCCGCTCTCGCATGACAACTACCTGATGTACATGCACTACCTGAGCGGCATCTTAGGCTACGCGTCAGATGATCTCGACATGTCGACATATGCGACGGCGATGTCCAACTACCACAACAAGACCTCCTGCAACGTAGCGATGTTCCTAGGGCACGGACCGGTGCGGTTGGAAGCCGTCGGGATGAAAGATGTGCCATTGACGGGAGATGCGTGGAAACGCGCCGAACGTCTCATCCGCGACAGTTTCGATCAAGGTGCATGCGGGTTCGCAACCGGTCTGTCTTACTACCCGAACTCCTACTCCGACACCGACGAACTGGTCAACATCATGAAGGTCGTCAAGGAGTACGACCTGCCGTTATCGATCCACCTTCGCAACCACAACACCGATCGCGGATTCGCTGGTGGCGGCGTTGAGGAAGCGATGGAGGTCGGGCGTCGTTCCGGCGCGAAGATCCATCTCGAGCATTACAGAACTCAGCCGGGTTCGGCTGGCGAGTTGGAGGAACTGCTCGAGCCCGTGGAACGCGCCAAGGCAGACGGTGTCGACGTTACCCTCGAGACCTACCCGTATCCCGTCGGTTCGAGCTTCCCGCAGACATTCTTCCCTGGGTGGTTCCACGAGGGCGGCCCCGAAGCGATGCTCAAGCTCTTGGCCGACGGAGAATCGCGCGAGGACGTGATATCGGGCCTCCGAAGCGGGACCCGAGGAGGAATATCGGGAAATGTCTGGTCGAGCATCGGCTCAGAAGCCAACAAGGACATCGAAGGGATGTCGTTCGACGAGGTCGCCGAGGATTGGGGAGTCTCGCTGGAAGAGATGATGTGTCGAGTGATGTTGGAAGAGAGCCTGAACTGCGGGTTCCGAGGTGTCCCGCCGGCGAGTACGAAGGTTTGGCAGCAAGTCGAGGCCGACATCATGGAGTTGATGCAGCGACCCGACTACATGGTCGGATCAGACGCCATTCCGACGGGCGGCATGGTGCACCCGCGTGCTTTCGGTTGCTTCCCGCGCATGATCGGTCGCCTCCGCCGTCGGCACAACATCCCGCTCGAACTAATGGTTCAGCGCCTGACGCAAAACGCAGCGTTGCGTTTCGGACTGAAAGATCGAGGAGAGATTGCGGCCGGAAAGTACGCAGACATCGTCGTCTTTGATGCCGATCGCATTACCGACAGAGCGACTTTCGAAGATCCCGAACAGTTCCCGGAGGGAATCCCGTTCGTAGTCGTCAATGGCCAAGTCGCCGTCGACCACGAACGCCTCACCGGCGTCTTGGCTGGCGAAGCCGTCTAAACCGTCCTAGTAGCCCAGCGCGAACCCATCCCGTCGCGGATCTGCGGCGCCGAGATACGTGCCATGCGTCGTCCGGTGGATGGCGTGGGCACCACCGACGGCGTTGGTGTACGGCGGCAGGAGATCGTATTGGTAACCCATCGCACTCAATTGTCCAAGCATCTCCGAGTCGAACCGCGACTCGAACATCAACGCGCCGATGTCGTAGTAGCGGAATCGAGGTGCTTCTATCGCTTCTTGGACATTATTTCCGCAGTCAATGAACTGATGGATCATCTGGATCGTGGTGTGGAGAATGCCGTAGCTGCCCGGTGTGCCGATCGAGGCTAGGAACGTCGAATCTTCCCCCGTGAAGATCTGCGACGGGGCGATGACAAAGTCGACGGCTCGCCCGCCCGCGATGTCGTTCGGGCTTCCTTGATTGAGATCGAACCATTTGCCCATATTGTTGATGAAAACTCCGGTACCTTTGGGGGCAATACACGAGCCGAATCCCCCACCAAGGGTCTGCGTGACGGTCACGACATTGCCCCACTGGTCAGCGGTGGCGAAATGAGTCGTCATCGGTGCCATCGCGGCAGGAACAGGATTCCAGACGCCAGGAAGCGAAGCCTCGACCGCCGATCTGTTCCAACGCTCCGCCGGAAAACCGCTGAATCTGTCGAGAGATATCGATGCTCTGACCTCTTCTGCATACTCTTCGGAAATGAGCCTCTCGAGAGGGATGTCGACGTCACGAGGATCGCCGGAGTAGTGAGTGCGATCATCCGCTGCCTTCAGAACAGCCTCGATGATGAGGTGTTCAGTGGCCGCTGATCCGGGTTCCAAGTCGTAGCCGTCCAGAATATTGAGGGTTTCAAGCATCTGGAATGCCGAGGAGTTCGGACCAGGGACGCGGATCTCGTGCCCACGGTATGTCGAAGTAATCGGTTCTTCCCACCGCGGTCGGTACGCGGCGAGTTCATCTCGGGTGATAATGCCGCCGAGAGCACGGTTGCCTGCGCAAATCTCATCGCCGAGCGAACCTTCGTAAAACTCGATCACTCCGCCTTCCACGACGCGATGCATGCTGTCGGCGAGTTGCTGTTGGCGGAGGAGCGCACCCGGTTCGATGGCGGAATACTCAAGTGGGGGCGATGCGTCTGCCTCAGTGAGTTCCCGTATCTTCTCCTCGGAATCGGCTATCGTGGTCGCTATCAGCGGGGTCATCGGAAAACCGGTTTCGGCGAGTTCGATGGCATATTTGAAGACCATCGAGCGCGGCAACATTCCAAACGCGTCGTGCATCGTCAACCAACCGCCGATATTGCCGGGCACGAGGGTGGAGAGCGGACCGTATTCCATGTCGTCACGCGTCATGGTCGACGGATCGATCTCGTTGGGCGCGTGACCAGAAAAATTGAGAACGCGGGTTTTCCCCTCGGTTGCGGAGTACACGAGACCTATGCCGACACCCCCCATCCCAGACATAAACGGCTCGGCCACGTTGAGTCCAGCGGCGACCGCTACCGCGGCGTCTACTGCATTCCCTCCCGCCTGCAGTACCTGCAAGCCCGCCAACGATGCGTGTTGGGACCCCGAGGCGACCATTCCCCGACTTCCTGTTGCAGGCGGGCGTGTCGATTCGCCGTGGGGTGTGGATCCGGTCTGTGCTGCTAACGCCATGTGGGTGTCTCCGTCATTCAACCAGTGAAACTAAGTGTTGGCGAGAAGCGATCTTCTCTGCGTCGGAACCGTATGCCATCGAGTAATGGCCACGGTAGCCGAGACCTTCAAGACGGTTGAAACACGATGCGAAGTCGATCGTGCCTTCGCCCGGAATCATGTGAACCTCGTATTCGCCGGTGTTGTCGGCAAGTCGAACCTCTCCGATCCGCTCGATACCAAAGGCATCGATGAACCCGTCGATACCTTCAGGAACGAGATGGGCGTGGTTGATGGTGAAAGCCCAGCCCATTCGGCTCGCGGGTATGGCGTCGAATATCTGCTGACACTCCTCGATGTCACGGGCCAAGTAATGGATCTCGGCGTGTTCTGGTTCGGCGTTGTGGTTCTCGAGGAGAATGCGTTGGCCTGTGTCAGCGGCGTAAGTCGCGATCCGGTCAAGTCTTGCGATGGCAGCCGCCATGCGAGCCTCTGGATCGGAGGAGAAGTGGTATCCGGCATGGACGATGGTCCATTTGCAGCCGATGCGGTTCGCGAGGTCTACGGAGGCGCGCATGTAGTTTTCGACGCCTCTAGCGACATAAGGGGAGTATTCGGCGACGTTGACGGCGCTGAGTGTGTGGAGGCCGATACTGATCCCGGTGGTTTCGCAACGGTCGCGGATCGCCGCGATTCGTTCTTGCGACCACGTTTCCATGTGGTTGGGCCCTACGTCGGCGTTGAAATCGACGAAGTAGATACCGTGCTGCTCAGCGAAATCTAACGCGTCTTCAAGTCGGTTAGTCCCAGCGTCGTAGCCGATGCGATCGGAGATTGCCATGTTGAGGTCGATTGGTGGCGATGGATGGGGAGATTCTACGTGCAGGAGGCGAGCAATGTCGTTGGGTTTACCCGAAGGTCAAAACGGATCTTGCCGCTTCGCCCGCATTCATGTCGGCGAACGCCTCGTTGATTTCTGACAACGGACGATATCGAGTGATCATCTCGTCAAGTTTCAGCTTGCCTTGTTTCTCCATTTCGAGGAGCCAGAGGAAATCCACGCGGGGACGTCCGTCGCCGTGCCAATTGCCGAGAATGGTCCTGCCTCGGAGAAGTTCCCACCCATCGACCGCCATCTCGGCACCGGTTGGGAACACGCCGACGAGCACGGTGGTTCCGAGCGGTCGAGTGGAGTTGAAGGCTTGTTTGGCGATTGAGGGAAGACCGACGACTTCGAAAGCGTAATCTGCACCACCGCCGGTGATTTCGTGGATACGGGCGACAGGGTCTTCCTTTGCGGCGTTGACGAAGTGGGTCGCGCCCATCTCTTCTGCCTTTTCCAGTTTGAAGTCAACGGTGTCCACGGCGATGATTTGAGCGGCGTTTGCGAGTCTGCCGCCTTGGACCACGCTTAGGCCGACTCCGCCGCAACCGAAGACGGCCATAGTAGCACCGGTGGGAACTTTAGCGCGGTTGACGACAGCTCCTACGCCAGTGATGATTCCGCAGGAGATCAGACACGCGGCTTCGAGGTTGGTGTCGTCGGGGACGAGGACGCATTTGTTTTCGGGCGCCATCGAATACTCGGTGAATGTGGGCGTGCGATGGTTGATGCGTTCGCCGTTTTTGTGGAAACGGGTCGTGCCGTCGGGCATTGTGGAAGCGTAGGTGAAGTTGACTTCGCAAAGTGACGGATGACCATCGGTGCAGTTTCGGCACCGGCCGCACATCGAGTCGAGGGAGAGGATGACCTTGTCGCCGGGGTTGAGCCAGTCGACGCCTTCGCCGACATCTTCGACTGTGCCGGCGCCTTCGTGCCCGAGAATCATCGGACCGACGAAGTTGGTGAGGTGGCCGTCGACGTAGTGGTAGTCGGAGTGGCAGACGCCAGCGCCGACCATTTTGATCAGGACTTCGCCGCGTTTGGGTGGGTCGATCTGGAGAGTTTCAACTGAAACTGGTCGGTTTTGGACGCGGAGGACGGCGGCTTGGGTATCCATACTTCGGTTCTGTGGTGTGTCGTTCAGATGGGTATGAATGTTAGCCGTTCGGTCTTGTGGATGGTTGAAGTCGCGCGAAATAGAATGCGGTTATGTCCGAGACTTCCGACAGTCAGTCCTGTTGCGCACCCGATCGGGGCGAAAAACCTGCCGTTTCTGCCGCGACTGCGCGGCAAGTTCCGGCAAATTCGCGGCAAGTTGATGCCAATTCGCCGTGTTTCGCGGCAGAAAACGGCAATAATGCGGCAAGTCTTGAGCTCGTGAGGCTGGACGGCGGCAACTTTCGGATGGGTACCGATGATCAGCGGTTTCCGGCTGATGGCGAGGGACCGATCCGGGAGGTGACGGTGGATGGATTCGGGGTGTCGGCCAGATTGGTGACGAACGAGGAGTTCGATGCCTTCGTGTCAGCTACAGGGCACGTGACTGATGCGGAGAGGTTCGAGTGGTCTTTCGTGTTCAAGGATTTCGTCAGCGAGGATGTTGAGCGTCAGGTGAGTCAGGTGGTCCAGGGTTCGGAGTGGTGGTGGCGCGTCGATGGTTCATACTGGCGAGAACCGGAGGGACCGGGTTCGAGCATCGCAGATCGTGGGGATCATCCGGCTACCCACATATCTTGGCAGGATGCGATGGCGTATTGCGATTGGGTCGGAGGCAGGTTGCCGACCGAGGCGGAGTGGGAGTTTGCAGCGAGAGGCGGGTTGGATCAGGCAAGGTTCGCTTGGGGTGATGAGTTGGAGCCAGGTGGCGAGCACATGTGCAATATCTGGCAGGGCGAGTTTCCGAACGTGAACACGTTGGGTGATGGATGGCATGGAACTTCGCCTGTGGGTAGTTATCCGCCCAACGGTCATGGGCTTTACGACATGGCGGGAAATGTCTGGGAGTGGTGTTCCGACTGGTTCTCGGCGACGTTCCACCGGAATGCGCGACGAGTGACCCGAGAGAATCCGAAGGGACCACGCAACGGTTCGGCAAAGGTGTTACGGGGCGGGTCGTATCTGTGTCACGACTCCTACTGCAATCGCTATCGAGTGGGTGCCAGAACAGCGAATACACCAGATTCGAGCACAGGGAACCTAGGCTTCAGGGTCGTGGTGGACTGAGAGAGCCAAGGAAGTACGGCACCCCAAACCAACAACCACAAACACTCCACAATTCGCAAAATCCCCCTCTCCCCATCGGGGGAGAGGGCCGGGGTGAGGGGGCCGGGGAGGTGCGGGGCAGGTCCCCTTTCGAGGCGAAAGGGGACGCGAGCGAGTGAAACGAGATCGCAGGGGCATGCGGGCGAGGACGAGGGGCCAGAAGGACTCCCCCAGCGCAATTTCCACATCCAACACACCCCCTCCCTTCACTCCTAACCCTTCCTACCCTTCCTAGTTCAAAACAACACCCTCATCCCTCGAATTCCCAATATTTAGAAATTATTTTCCACAAACAACTTGACAACCCGCCATCACCTGATATACAAACAACAAGTGAACAAGTTCTGCGGGCCAAACAGCCCGCAACACAGTGCTGCGCAGACGTGTGCAGACCCCCGACCCAAACGGTCACAGGGAGAAAGCGTGAGGAAATGAAGGCAACAGTCGACATAAAAGATACGGCAAACAGCCGTATCGAGTCGCGGCGTCTTGAGGTCCTCTGGTGGCGTCCCTCAACGGATCGGAAGTCCGTTGTAAGACCGCGAGGGCGTGTGCCGAAGCGTGGGAGGCCCAAGTCCCGGAGCGCGACGCATCAGTCCTGCGTCGCACAGCGAGCCAGCTCGCACGTCCCTTACGGATGTGCGTTGCCAAGGGCCGGGAGACCGCACGTGGAGCCACCGGACGTCTACTCTTGCCCATCACAAGAGCGAGGCTACAGCGCGAGAGGAGCCCGCGAGGGTGAATCGAAGGAAAACGGCGAACTCCGAACGGTGTCCCCAAGCACCGCGCCGAAATCCAAGCACGCGGTCTGGCGACGCGTGCCGCG
>JAJEAU010000003.1 GCA_022824185.1 Dehalococcoidia bacterium | reverse complement strand
TCGCTCGTCAGGAGCTGCGGGGTGACGCCAAGGAAGCTGGTCTTCTTCCCGCGTTGCGGGTTTCTTCCGACTTCCAACACGATCCCGATGGCCTCGAGGGCTGGGGTTGCCGCGACCGTCGCCACGACGCATGTCATATCTCGATCTGACTGATTCTCAGTGTAGCAGAACGGTTGTGGTGGTTGTCAAGTTGTTGTCTGAACTAGGATTTGGTGGATTTTTAGGATTTTTGAGATTTATTGCCGTTGTGTATGGAATTCGCGCTGGAATTGCGCAACGGTTGGTGTCGGGACGCTTTGGGTCGGGTTTGGTTTTTGGCTGTTTTGGGTGGGCCGGGGGTTGGCTGGGGGGGGGGGCGTGAGGTGATGGAATTTGGGGGGCGGGCGTATGAGTGGTGGTTTTCGCGGCAGTGCCGAATACGTGCAAAAGAGGATCGTAGACCCTTTGGCTTCCTCAATCCAACGGTTGACCAACGGGAGAACCACGTTGAGGTTTCGCTGGTACACTTTCGGGTACGTAGAGGTTCAACCTTTGAAATCACGTTCGATGCATGATGCAAGCTGATCTCGCGGAGATTCCCCTGTACTACATGGTCCATTTCGACAATCTGCAATCTATACGGGATCACGGCATCCTGCCTCGCAATCGATCCGTCGAAATGGGCTTGGTAACGAGTGACATCGCGGATCGGGATGTGATCTCACGTCGCGCGATGAAGGTTGTATTCGGTAAACCTCTTACAGATTACGCGCCGCTATACTTCAACCCGAAGAATCCGATGCTGTCAAGTCGACGATCGGTTCAGGATGAGATCGTCATCCTGTGCGTTGGCGGCGAAATCATATCGGAAGCAGACGTGATGTTCACGGACGGGAATGCGGCAAACAGCGCAACTCGATATTTTCGGCGAACTGAGGATATTGGCAAATTGAACTGGGAGTGCCTACGTGCCGAACGGTGGACTGATCATCCAGACGGACAACGCCAACGCATGGCAGAGGTGTTGGTACCGGGCACGGTGCCATTCGACAGAATTCGCAGGATGTTCACCCGAACGCGATCGTTGCAGGATCGGGTGCGGACGGCCATGGCGCCAATCAGCATTGATGTCACCGTGGAGCCGAGGTGGTATTTTTGAGCATCGAGGTAATTCACGGGAACCTGTTTAACAGCGATTGTCAGACACTGGTGAACACGGTCAACTGCGTAGGCGTGATGGGTGCCGGCATCGCGTTGGAGTTCAGGTTGCGTCATGCGGACATGTTCAGGCGCTACGTCGACCTGTGTCGTCGCGGGCAATTGGACATCGGAAAACTGTGGCTTTACAAACCGGCCGAAGGTTCGATCGACACCCGATGGGTGCTTAATTTTCCGACGAAGCGTTATTGGCGGTTGCCCACAAAGCGCGAATTTCTGGTCGAAGGGTTGGAGAATTTCGTGGAGACCCATCGCGAGCGAGGGATCAAATCCATTGCGTTTCCGTTGCTGGGCGCATCTCATGGAAAGATGGATGAGGACGAATCCCAGGAATTGATGATCGAGTATCTCGGAAATTGCGATATTCCTATTGAGGTCTATAGATATGATCCAGACGCGGAGGACGAGCTGTACGAAAAGTTCAGAGAGGCATTGCTACAGTTGAGCGAATCTGATGCCAAAGGAAGATTTGGGAGGCAAGCCCGTCATGTTTCGAACATTTCGAGTGTGGTAATTGAACGCGATGACATCAGACTTATTAGTCAACTCACCAAAATCAGAGGGATAGGTTTTAAGTCGGTCGATATGTTGATGAACGAGATATTCACAGAAGATGCGACATCTGCAGATGAGTTGAAATCTGAGCAGTTGGCGTTAATCTAGTTTCCGGGCGTGATCATATTAATGTCGGTTCGTCAAGTCGGCTTAGATGCATGTCTCGGTATCTGATGCGGGTCGTCAGGCGGCGGCTGGTGTTGAGCGGGAGTTGGCGGATTTGAGGCAGCGGTATCCGCAGAGGTTGGGGGTTACGATTGCGCGTCGGGATGTACGGATGTGGTTGCTGGAGGTGTCGGAGGGGAAGGGGGTGGGTAACTCAATTGTGACCGGCCAACTAGTAGATGAGGATTGCGCCTTCAGTTATGAAATTACATCCCGTAGATGTATCAGCCTGAATCAAATCAATGTAGGTTGCTCGGACGCTGTATGACCTGATACCGACAAGAACTGCAATTTCGCCCCGTCCCGGTATCCTTGGGTAGAACCAGCCGGGCGCCTGACGCGAATCGCCCCTTCCCTTTCCATTGGCCTTAGTGTGTCACGCTTCAATTGTCCCGAATGAAACATAGTGCCGTCGGACTTCGCGAATTTGACGACTTCGGCAATATCGACTTCTTGTATTGAATTGAACTTATTGAACAGATCCTCTCGGAACTGCTCAAGATTAACGAATGCAGGCCCGAGGTGCAATTGGTTGTGAAAGCCACCGACGAACCTGTAGTCGCCCGAAGGCGCTACCCTCCAAATAGCCTGTTTCATCCTGTCTGATCCTTCGAGATTCTTTGTCCCGAAGAAGATCGCGTAAACCAATCTACTTCCTTGGTACATCTCGAAGTAGAGAACCTGTCTCGCACCAGATGATTTCAATTGACCGCTGTAAAGTTGGTACAGAAATTGTTTACGTTGGTCTGCATTTCCAATTTGACGCGCTTGCCGCCAACACTCGGTGCCGAACAGGTCATCTAAGTGGTTCTCGAATGAATGATCATTCAGGAATCGATTGATGAAATCGTACATAAACGATACGTAAACTTCGGCTTTCGGATTCGCCATGATACGTGCGATCAGAGCCATTGGTGTTTCTGAAACACCAAAAGGGTCAATCATGACAAGTGCAGGATCGAGATTCGAGCGTTGCCGTTCGAGATGGTCAAGTTCCCGAGTTAGAGTCTCGGTGAACGTAGAATTGACAACGTCATACGAACAGTTTGAAGGAATTTCGTGGTCCATATCGCTTAGCACGGTCCGCAAGTGCTGGCTACGTTGACAGTCCTTTTCGATGAACTGATACACGAATTCGTTCGTCATGAGCTGGCTAGCACCATGGTCAATCAAGGCTCGCAACGCGATGATCGGAGATCCGAGCTCACCGCCGCTGTATTCTCCAGGGCCAGCGAACGCGTCAATGAACAGCACGCGTCGATTCGATTGTCCCATGATCGGTAACCAGGCATCGAGGTAGTGCTTCAACACGAGGTGTTTGCCGATCGTGTGAAAATCTAGCTCCCAAATTGTCGTGCGTGGCGGCATGCTACAGTCCCTTCACACGTGGTTCATTTGCGAAACCCTATTGATCTCCTGAGGCATTTGATGCCAAGTCATGTTGTCGACTCTTGCGTCTTCACCTCCACGCTTCCCTCTAGATCCACCGAGTTGCTTGAGGAAGAAGCTGACGTCTGCTTTTTCAGCTTGGTCTCGGAGTCGCCTTACCCAGTCGAGATGCATTGGTCTGGCTCTATGGCCACTCTCACCACCGACGATGAGCCAGTTCAACGCTCCTCTGTCTAGCCACTCCGTCAGGTCGATCTCCTCTAAGAGCGGTTCCGCAGATACGAATCGCACGGTTGCCGGGATTCTTTCTAAAACGGTGATGCGTGGAGCGTATTTCTGGTTTTCTACCGATGTGCCTATCCAAACGTTGGGGGGCCAACCATTTGGGAAACGTTCTGAGTAGCTTTCCCACCATCCGACTGCGCGTCCGGGTCGCTTGGTAAGGACTTGGAACACATGGCCGTACAGTCTGGATGCTTCATCCATGACTTTGAAGATCTCGAAGGCGAACTCGTAAGGGACGCTGGGATGAAAGACGTCGGACATGCTGTTTACGAATACTCGGCGAGGTTTTTTCCACTTAAAGGGGGTTTTAAGGCGTTCTGGCAGGAGTTGCACGGTGTCAGGTTTAGCATCGTAACCCGGAACTGACATGCCCCGGAGTCGGGGGTAGAGGGCGAACATGTAGCAGTTGTCGCAGCCGGGAGACACGCGTGTGCAACCCGTTACGGGGTTCCATGTTTCATCTGTCCATTCAATTGTTGAAGACATGCTGGCTCTTCTCAATATGATATATCGATACTAGTATTGTGTGTCAAACTTCATGCTATCGAATCACAGTTGTCTAAAGGCGCGATGCGGGCGCATTCAGTTGGGGGATGGTTTGGGGGGAAGATTCTCGCACTCCTGATCGCTTCGGTGGCATATCCTTGTATTCCCCCTCAGAGAGAGGGAGGGTTTATGGGTCGCTCGCGTCCCGCTTCGCCTCGTAAGGGGGCGGTGTTACACCGCGCCGCCTGATTACGCTTTGCGAAGGGGCAAAAAGAAAACCGGAGGCACAGATTGTCGGTGCCTCCGGTGAAACGTTGGTCTGTGTCGGCTTTTAGTAGTCGTCGACTGACAATGGCCCGCCGTCGGAACCGGCGCCTGCGTCGGCGTTTGCCGGGTCAGACGCTTCTTCCCAATCTTCGGGGCGTTCTTCGTAACCACGTGCGGACCAGTATGCATCGTTGTTGTGATTCATCTGGTTTGCGCGGTTGTCGTCGTTTCTTCCAGTCAAACTTTCGGTCTCCTTTTGTTAGGTTCAACTAGTTGATTGTTCGGCGACGGTAGTGTGTCGCCGTGGTTCTAATTTTATTTTTCAATATTGGTTGTGGATCTGTTTCGAGGGGACGTCGTCGTGGGTTTCCCATGCTCACAGGGCAGGTTTGAAGCCTGTTCCCGCGGTTGCTCCTGACGGCGGGAAAAGCCTATTCGATTTCGGCGCGGGATTGTAGGGAGTGGGCTAGGGTTGCGTCGTCGGCGTATTCGATGTCGGTTCCGGAGGGTAGGCCTCGGGCTAGGCGGGTTACTTTGATGCCGGCGGGGGATATTGCTCGTTGGAGATACATGGCGGTGGCTTCGCCGTCTAGGTTTGTGTTGGTGGCTACGATGACTTCGGTGACTTGATCGTTGGTTTGCTGGTTTTGGAGGCGTTGGAGGAGCTCTTTGATTTTTAGGTCGGAGGCTGCGATGCCTGATGTTGGGGAGATGGCGCCGTGGAGGACGTGGTAGAGGCCGTTGTAGGCTCGGGTGCGCTCGAGGGCGGTGACGTCTAGGGGTTCTTCGACGACGCAGATTGTGGTGCGGTCTCGGTTGGGGTTTTGGCAGATGTGGCAGGTTGGCAACTCGGTGATGTCGGCGCAGATCTGGCAGAGGGTGATGCGTTGTTTGATGCCGTTGATGGCGTCGGCGAGTTCCTCGGCCTCGGCTTCGGACATGCGGATGAGGTGGTATGCGAGGCGCTGGGCGGATTTGGGTCCGATGCCTGGGAGGCGTCGGAATGCCTCGATGACGCGTGCGACGGGTGCGGCGACGCCATGCGGGGTGTCGGAAGGAGGTGCGACGGGGGTTATGGGACGGGGAGGGTCGGGGCGAAAGGCGGCCATGGGGGAGATTGTAATGGTGGCTAGGTTGGAGTATTTGCGGGTGATTGAGTAGCCAAGGGAGGCTTGAGGTGTGGTCTTCGCCTACGGAATCGGGGTTGATGCGCGGTAAACATGTGGATTTTACTTGATCAGTTTCAGCAAAATGGACTAATGAGAGCAAAATGGACTAATGAGAGTGCTCAAATCAAGTGCAGGAAGTTTTTGAGTCCCGCTAGTGCTCCCGGCGTTGGGAGCATGGAAATTTATCACTTCGTGGCAAGAATCATCATATCCATGAACAGCGGCACTAGGATCGGGGTGGGGCTAGTGGTTCTGGTGCTTGTTGCGTCGATGCACCTGTTGCTCATCCAACATTCCGCGGGCGCGCAGGACGGCGGGCATCTATCTATTTCGATCACCGCCGACACGCCTTGTGTAGTGGGAGGTCAAGCCGCTTGGTTCACGCTGAAAGCCAACAGAGTGTTGACAAGCGATCTGGCAGTACGAATGGGAGTAGGCAGGAACTATGCGGTCGTGTCACTTGACGACATTTCACGTACGATTAGGGCAGGTAATGATTCAGTTAGGTTCTCAGTCACAACAATAAGGCCTAACTCGGATGGCAGCAATTGGAGCTCTAGAGACTACACATATGACATTGGAGCTAGACCGAATTTCACCTTAGGGGTGAATTATAGCCAAAATTATTCGATTGGTCAAGGGAGAGCAATAGTAAGTGTGTACCACACATCCGAGCGAGCCTTATGTAAGGAGCCAACAGCGACGCCCACGCCTACTCATACGCCTACGGTTACACCAACATTCACATCGACACCTACACCCACCAATACGCCTACGGCCACGCACACGCCTACGTTCACGCCTACTCATACGCCTACGGTTGCACCAACATTCACATCGACACCTACACCCACCAATACGCCAACGGCGACGGCTACTCACACGCCGACGAATACGCCAACTTTGAATACGGAGAATACTGCAAATACAGAAGACATCAATAATCCGGATCCGTCGCCCACGCCTACTCCGACTCCTACTCCGACATCGATTTTAGTATCGTCCGAGCCCGGAGTGGTGGTGCCGGATTCCCCAGATCCGGTCCGTAGAGAGAGGACTCCGACCGCAACCTTTACGCCAGTGTCTAATCCTTGGGCACGGATTCCCGTTTTGCCAACATCAACCCCGTCGCGAATGGTAGCTACAGCGACGCCGACGGCGATCCCTTCAGAGGTGGCGATTGCTACGCAGATCGTGCTTCCTAACGATGTTTCCACCGCCTCTCCTACTCCGACTGCGAGTCCTACGAAGGTTGCCACTGACACGCCTACGGCGGTTTCTACTGCGACGCCGACGCAAGCGCCCAGTCCGACGCAAATTAGCGGGTTGGACCAACAATCCGGGTTTGCTGTTGCCACGCCGACAACTACAGCTGTATTTTGCGGTGTTTATCTCGATTTTGCCCATACGGTGATACGAGTGGGAGAGACCTCCGTACTGACTGCGAGTCTTTCAGGGACATCTGGTTGGAGCCTTATGTTGCACAGTGGCAGTTTGGCGATCGGAGAGCCAGTGCACGGGTCCGCGGGACAAACAACGTGGCAAATCACCGCAATCGAACCGGGTACTCCGGCGTTGACGATCAAGGCCAAATGCCTGGACGGCAGAGAGATCAGTTACACCGCGGCTATCCATGTAGACCCGATAGCAGTCGTGGTGTCGCCTGTCGTCGCGGATCCTTCACCTACTGCCGTTCCCGAGAGAGTGGAGCTAGCAGGCGTCGTCGAGGAAGAGGTAGCGGAAAGCCCTACTCCGGTTGTCGTCATGATTGCCGCCACGCCGACCGTTGTTGTCATTCCCACGCCTGCGCTCGTGACGCTAAACACGCCTACTCCTTCGGCAACGGCGACCGCTAAGCCCACATCTTTACCGGATATACCTAATCCTTCAGAGGACGAGGCGGTTGTGATGACCAATCCGGCAGGGCAAGGGCCTGATCAGGAGGGACCTGTCGATACTGATGCCGGCGACGGCTTGCCGGTCGATCAAGGTGTCTCGTCTGAATCTTCTGACACATCTTGGCTGATAACCTTGCTGGTCACCATATCGATCATCGCATCGCTGTTGATCTTGGTCGTGTTGATAACGATCGCGCTGCTTGCCATATTCTCAGCGCGATACAGACGGCGGTTTTACCTCGTCTGGATGGGATGGAAGAGGCAGATGCGCTCGCTTTGGACGCGAGTCTTATCGCGGCCTCAACAAGAGCTTGAGGAGCCTCAGCCTGAGGAACCGGTTGAAGTTCTATCAGAAGCAACACAAGAGCCGGAAGTCAGATCCGTTGAAAGGCCGGTCGATTCACGGATGGTAATAGATCATTCTGTTGGATCATCACGCAATTGAGATGAATGATTGGCAGGTTACGGGGTTGTTTTAGAAGCTGAGGCCCGGAATATTCAGTCCGCCTGTAATCGATTGCATTTTTTGGGCCGCTAGTTCTTGGGATTGTTCTATTGCTTGGTTTGTTGCGGCTGTGACCATGTCTTGGATCATTTCGAGGTCGTCGGGGTCGATGTGGTCGAAGGCTTCGGGGTTGATTTCGATGGACTCGATTTGTGTTCCGCCGATGACGGTGGCTTTGACAGCGCCTCCTCCGGCGGATGCTTCGGTTGTTGCCTGTGCGATCTCTTCTTGGACCTCTTGGATCTTTTTCTGCATCGCTTGGGCTTGGCGAAGCATGTTTCGGTTCATCATTGGCGGCTGGCTCCTTGGGGAGGCTCCGAGTTGAGAGCGTCACATATTGGGTTACGGGATTGATTTTACTAGGGGGTTGGGATTTGAAGGGTGTGGGGTGTTTTTGGTCGTTTTGGCGATCGGAGTCTGGAGTTTTTGCGGTGAGGATGGTGTTGTGCGGGTGTGTTGAAGGCGTGGTTTTGAGGGTGGGATCGGCGGGTTGGCTCTTGTTTGCAGGATTGTGGTGACGATATTCGCAAGGTATATGGGAGAATATGGTTACTAATCGTATGTTGATATTTTTGTGACATGATTCGCTTGACTCTTGGCATTTATTAGTGCATGATTGCTATTAGAACGATTGTGACTGTAGTGCTGCTTCGTTGAGGCGGCGATGTAGAGGAGCAGAAGCAGAGATGATGCGCGTGAGCGATTTCGTTGGCAGGGATGCTGCGGATGTGGCTGAGAAGCCGGAACAGGTTGGCGAGGTGGTCGTCAAGTGGTTCGGTGCTGGGGTGTCGGATGTGAGTGGTGAGGATGGGGGTGTTGTGCGGGGTGAAGAGGGGTGTGATGGTGATGCGGACGACGGCGGGAGGCGTCGGAGTCTGGTGATCACGGCGGCGGTTGGAAGTGAGGATCGCAAAGGGGATGTGATCGATCCGGGCGGTTGGGAGCTTGATGGGTTCCGTCGGAATCCGGTTTTTCTGTGGGCGCACGACAGGTCGTTGCCGCCGATAGGGAAGGCTTCTCGTGTCTGGGTTGAAGGTGGTGCTCTGAAAGCGCAGGTGGAGTTCGCTCCTACGGCGTTTGCGGGGCAGGTTGCGGAGCTGTACTCCGAGGGTTTCATGAGAGGAGTATCGGTAGGTTTCATCCCGTTGGTTACGGAGATGCGGCAGGCGTCGAATGGTCGGCGTGGCTACCTGTACAAACGTCAAGAATTGTTGGAGATCAGCGCTGTGCCGGTGCCGATGCATTCAAGTGCGTTGGCTCGAAGTGGTGCAGATGAGGCTAAAACGAGTGTGACGGAGTTCTTGGAGATGCGTGAGGTGACTAGGCGACTGTGGGGCGCGGTTGTTGGGATGGGTGAGTTGTGAGTTGAGGTCGGTTGAGGGTTGGTATGGGGTTGGAGGATCGGTTGGTGGATGTTTGGGGTTCCCCGCCCTTTTGTCCCCCCGGTCACCCTCACCCTGACCCTCTCCCGCCGAGCGGGAGAGGGGATTCCTACCGCACCAACAACGTTTGGCTGGATGGTTCTGGGCTAGCCAGCCTGAAAGCCGAAGAGAAAACTTAACAGAGAAAAGGAGAAGGCTTAGATGCCTGAGACAACTAGAGAAATGGTGCTTCTTAAGAAGGAGCTGGCGGACGTTTCGACGTTCGTGAAGGAACATGTTGAGCCGGTGCACGATGAGCGTGTTCGGCTAAGGAAGGCGATAGAAGCGCTGACGAAGGAGCAGCAGGAGTATCGCCGGTCGGGTCTGTTGGATGGATCGGGCGACGCCGGTGTGGTGAAGTCGGGTCCTTATGCTGGTTGCGATCAGCTGGATCTGGCGATCATGTGGAGCGTTCAGCGCGCTGCGGAGTCGCAGGTTGGTCCGGAGTCGGTCCGCGATTGGGACATCCGCCTGAAGACTGCGATGGACAGCACCACCGCGGGTAAGGGCGATGAGATCGTGCCGACGGGGATTGCTACTCGGCTTTGGGACGATGTGCACCATGAGACGCGTGTGGCGAGCCTGTTCAATCGGATCTCATGCCGACGAATCCGGTTGACATCCCTCTGCAGCTTGGTGATGTGAACTGGTATCCCGGGGCGGAGAACACGGCCGGGACGGCGAGCACTCCGAAGACTGCGAAGCAGACTTTGACGGCGCATGAGCTGGTTGCGGAGGTTCCGTGGTCGCTGACGCTGGATGAAGATGCGGTGTTTGCGGTGCTGCCGGAGGTTCGGCGGACGTTGATTCGGAACGCGTCGGAGGTGATTGATGACGTTCTGCTGAATGCCGACAAGACGACGCAGAACAACATCAATGCGGATGGTGCCACGTTGACGACATCGACTGCGGGCATGGCGCACTTCTTGATCGGTTTCGACGGGCTGATTCATCTCCCGCTGATCGACAACACGGCTCAGGGGATATCGCAAGCGAACACAGTTGCGGCTTCCGCGTATCTGAACCTGTTGAAGAAGCTCGGGAAGTATGGGACGAGTCAGTCGGAGACGGTGTTCATCACCGATTTCGCGACGTTCACTTCGAGCCTGGGGCTTTCGTCGGTGGAGACGGTCGACAAGCTGGGTCCGAATGCGACGATTCTGAATGGTCAGCTCGGTTCGATCTACGGTCATCCGTTGATCGTGAGCGGCCAGATGCGTCTGGCTGAGGCGGACGGGAAGGTCACGGATGGCGGGAATACCACTGACCGTGGTCGGATCTTGGCGGTGAACACGAGCCAGTGGCGCGTGGGTTTCCGTCGGAGCCTGATGATCGAGACGCAACGTGACATCCAGAAGCGTCAGAACGTGATGGTTGTGAGTCTGCGATTGGGCTTCGCGGAGCGGACCGGAGCCAGGACGAGTGCGACGCACACGGCGCTGGTCTACAACATCTCGCACACGTGAGATGGGGTGAGGGGGTGATCGAGGAAGCGACCTGTTGATTTCCTTGCAAAGCGAAGGTTAGCAAGGTAGGAAGCAGATCTGGGTTGGTATGCATCTGCGGTGCCCCGCCCTTTTGTCCCCTCGGTCACCCTCACCCGGAACCCCCTCTTAATCTCCCCCTTTGAAAGGGGGAGGTAGGAACGAGGGGAGAGGGGAGCCTTCCCGGTCTCGCACTTAGCGACGGTAGGCGACCGTGAGGGTCGCCATTAGGTAAAGGAGAAATTTAGAAATGGCAGATATGGAAGCGCCTGTTGGGGTGCTGAATCTGTATGCGACGCCGACGGATTTGAAGCGTCGGCTTGGGATCACGGACACGACGCACGACGTTGTTCTGTGGCATCTGTTGGATGTGGCCAGCCGGGTGGTCGATGGCTACTGCAACCGGAACTTCTACGTGAGCACTGAATCGAAGCGGTATGACGTGCGGGAGCGGTTGGCGGTTCATGTCGACGATCTGATCGAGATCACGGAGTTGGCGGAGGATCACGATAGGGACGGCGCGTATGAGAAGACGCGCGGGTTGACCGATATGATCCTGTATCCGTTGGACAGCGATCCGACGTCTCAGCATGGCGTTCCGCACCGGGTGATTCGCATCAAAAGCAGGCGCAGCGGTGCGTGCTTTCCGCTGGGACGAGCGGCGGTCAAGGTGACTGGCAGGTGGGGATATCGTTCTCACACCGTGTCGCTTGACGGGTATACCGACGACAGCGGCACGTCGGTCACCAAGGCTTCGAGGTCGATAAAGGTGGACGACGCTCGGCACATGTTGGCCGGTCAGACGATCTTCGTGGATGACGAGCAGATGTTCATTCGGTCTGTGGGTGCGTCGGTGGTTACGGTGGAGCGCGGGATCAACGGTACGGTTGCCGCGGAGCACCTCGATGGGTCGCTGCTCAAGGCGTTGCAGTTTCCGGCGGAGGTTGTCGAGTCGACGTTGCTGACGGCGGTAGATCGATGGCGTCGTCGTGACGGAGTGGCGAGGTCGGACGATGTTGCCGCCGGCGCGTCACGTTCCATTTATGACCCGTCGAACGACGTGCAGCAACTGCTTGGCCCATACCGGCGGTTGTCGATCTGAGATGACGGGGACGGAGGTTTACGACATATGGATCCACGCGAAGTATTGCTGGAGATGGATCTTGAGGATCTGGCTGGTTTTGGCCGCAAGAAGCACCGCAAAGGGGTTCGGGGCCGCTCAGCAGAAGGCGAAGACAAGGATCTGCTCGATCAGGTCAAGCGTCTGCGACGGACGGTCGAGGAAGACCATGACGCCCGGCTCCGAGGCATCGAGATCAACATCCGATGGTTGATGGTGCTGGTTGGCGGCGAGGTCTTGGCGATCGTTGGTTTCGCGCTGAGTTCGATAGCGGGGGTGTGACCGAAAGCACACCTCTCTCGCGTCGAAAGTGAAAGGGAACTCGCACGAAGTGGCGAGTAGACACGGAAGGAATTGAACAATGTTGAAGGAGATTGGACGCGCCGTGAGTATGCCGTTTTGGCGGCGGCGCGATGGCGGCGAGATTGAGGAGTACCGGCGACGGGGCTATTCGTCTCGTCGACTGAACGACTGGCTCTCGATACCGCTTGTAACGGGAGGCGGCATCGACTGGTCGGCGACGAATCATGAGGACTACTATGCGAGCTCGAGCGCGGTTCACGCGGCGGTGAGGGTCCTCGCTGAGGCGATCAGTCGTCCGCCGTTGGAGGTATGGCGGCGACGGACGCCGGATGCCGAACCGGAGCTGGTGGGTGTTGATCATCCGATGCAGCGTTTGCTGGACCGCCCCAACGATACTTGGGACGGAGGTCAGATGTTGAGGTCTATCGAGGGTCGGCTATCGCTTTGGGGATCGGCATTCGTGGGTCTGAGTCGGGACGGCGACGGAGTGCCGTACGAGATGTGGCCGATACGTCCGACGGAAGTGCGGGTAGTGTGAGGTGACGACGATCGCGACGTTCGGGGATTCGTCCACGAGTCTGCGGATGGGCGCGTGGCGTATCTTCCTGAGGAGATGCTGTGGTTCCGTCGGTTCAACCCGATGCAGAGTCTGGCGGGATTCTCGTCGATGACACCTGCGCGTGCGGCGGTGGACATGGGGTCCGAGGCTTTGGGCTTCAATCGTCGGTTCTACGTCAACTCGTCGTTGCCATCCGACGTTGTTGTGACCTTCGAGTCGGCGTTTGACCGGGCGGAGATAGACCAGTTGATGGACCAATGGGACGCGCGACTGTCCGACCCGGACAGGGCGTCGAAGCCGATATTCCTGGGTTCCGGCATGGACATGAAGCGGTTGGGAGCGCATCAGTCGCCGGCGGAGTTCCTTACTGCGTTGCGTTGGTCGGTCGAGGAGGTGTCGCGTGCCTTCGGGGTTCCCAAGGTATTTCTATCGGAGTTCGAAGACGCGACGCTGGCGAATGTTCGCACGATGGAGCAGTTCTTGTGGCGCAACACGATCATCCCCGAGTTGAAGATGCTGGAGGATGGGATCAACCACCGGCTGGCACCGCACTTCTCGGAGTTCCCGGGCGAGTTGCATGCTCGGTTCAACCTGTCGGATGTCGAGGCGATTCAGGAGTCGCAGTCGGAGAGGGCGGCTCGGTTGTCGACGTTGGTGGGGGCTGGGATTATGAGTGTTGAGGAAGCGCGACGGGAGTTGGATGTTTGAGGGGGGGGAGCGTCTAATGCATCGTCGGCCCTGATTGTTGGTGCGCTATCCTAAAAAACCACAATCATCCACTCCCATTACGATCACTCAACACTTAAGCGATCAGCCTTGGGATACCATCCATGCCCCGCAACTACAAAATGCACGTCTGGGAGGTCGAAAAAGCCGCCCGGGCCACCTTGCGGTTCACCGAGGGCAAGGTTTTTAGTGACTATGTCACCGATCGGATCTTGAAGTCCGCCGTCGAACGCCAGATCAATAAGATCGGCGGCGCGTTGGCGAGCTTGGTAGCTGACGACGACCCTGCTGCCAGACGCATCGGAGGCTACGGCTGTACCCTCGGCTGGGGCAAAACGCTGGAACCTTATGACATCGTGGAAGAACGCGAGGTCTGGGAATTCGTTCAAGACAAATTGCCCAAGTTACTCGAGGAAGCGACCGCCGTACTCAAACAGGAATCCGATGACGAGCCCGCACACACAAAATCACAGCCTCGAGAAATCATCCCGTTAGTAGCCAACCGCAAGCGACAGATCGCCAACCTTTGCAGACGCCACCACGTGAAGCGATTAGATGTCTTCGGCTCCGCAGTCAACGGCGACTTTCACCCTGACGAGAGCGACATCGATTTCCTTGTCCGGTTCGACGACTCCCCGGTGGGCCAAAGGTTTGAAACCCGATCCCAACTAACCGAAGAACTCCAAGCCTTGTTCGGACGATCCGTAGACCTAGTCGACGACTCCGCCATCCAAAATCCTTACTTCCGAGACGAGGTGGATCAGACCCGAGAACCGATTTATGAGACCTGAAATCAGGGCCCATCTCTCAGACATCCTGGTTGCGGCAAATCTCATCATCGAAAACACCGCTGAGATTTCTTTCGACCAATACGAAGAAGACGAGATGTTGCGTTCCGCAGTCGAACGCCAATTCGAAATCATTGGCGAAGCGACCAGAAGACTCGCCAATGACGACCGATCTGTCGCCGAAAAGATCACTGGCTACCAGACAATCATCGGTTTGAGAAACCGAATTGCCCACGAGTACGACAACATAGCCAATCACACAATCTGGGACATCGTCCAGAACAACATCCCGGCCCTAATCAACGAAGTCACCATCCTCGTTGAACAGCCCTAACTGCTGACCGGCACGCGACCCGGGTTAGAATCGCCACTGGAGGCTTTTGACGCATGGCTACCACCACAATGTCACCCAGAGAGCATCGACAGGTCGCGCTAGATTTCCTCGCGGCTTCCGACGAGGAGTTCGAGGGCGGTGGTGTGTTGCAGGGTGCAGAGAAGTTGTGGGGAGCGGCGGCTCATGCCGTAATGGGGGCGGCGCAGGAGCGGGAATGGCCGCATGAGAGTCATCGTTCGCTCAAGAACGCAGTTGTGCGTCTCGCGGAGGAACACGACGATCCGCTCATCCGCTCGAATTTCGGAGTCGCTGAGAAGTTCCACCGACACTTTTACCACGACTCGATGGAAGATTGGGAGCGCGACTCCGATCGTCCGCTAGTGCATGATTTTGTGCGGCGGGTGTTGGATTTGGGTTAGGGTGGGATTGCTAGGCAATGGCAATCAAATCGTTGCCGAAAAGATCACCGACTACCAGATAATCATCGATTAAAGAAACCGAATAGCCCACTCGATTCGTAATGCAACAGGTATGGCTTCGATATATCGCTACATCCCGATCGGGAGTTTACAAACATGATGATGCACCTGAATAGGCGTGAGGCGTTGACGCGATTGACATTACTTTTGGCTGTCGTCAGTTTCGTTGTCCCAGTCCTCTCATGGGCTTGCACTTCCGATACCCCACAAGTCGAACCTACGCCTACATCGGAGCCTACCTCATCGCCCCTGATGGAAGGTATCGAGATCGTAGATTCTCCGCCGCCGACTGTTGAGGGCGAGAGGTTTGTCGAGCCGCTCAATCCGACCGGTCCGCGACGGGGTGGGGTGTTGGCGGTGCCATCGTTGTGGTGTCAGAGTCCTGACCCTGCGATAGATTTCGCTTCGGAGTATTCGTCGCTGAACCACACGCCGTTAGTCACTGAGATCCACGCTGGTCTGACGCGGATCGTCGATGATCCATCATCTCCGTTCGAGTTGGAGTTGGCCGATTCTTACAACGTGAGTCTTGACGGCTTGGAGTATGAGTTCATCCTGCGCAACGATTTGAAATTCAGCGACGGCAGCCCGTTGACGAGCGGCGATTTCAAATGGAGTTGGGAACGATCGCTCAGCAAGTCGGAAGCAGGAAGTCGAGCGCGGGATGTGTTCGGCTTGATTGAAGGCGCTGATGCTGTAATAGTTGGTGAGAGCGAAGAACTGACGGGTATAGTGGCGGTTGACGATCGGACTCTAACGATCGGACTCACCAAACCCCGTGCGGATTTGCCGGCTCTGCTTGCGGATCCTGTTGCATCGGTGTTGAAGCGGGAGAATGTTGAGCTTTGGCCGATCGAGTATTACAACTCCGGAATATCGATATCTGACGTGGGGAGGTGGACACCCGAGAATTTGCCAGTTGGAATGGGACCTTTCAAACTTGTCGATTTGAAGGATCAATCTGTATCCGATCGCTGCGCCATCGCACGAAACCCGCACTATTGGGGTGAACCTGCGTATCTCGATGGTGTTTGGTACCGGACCGACACCAAAGAAACGGAAACAACCGAGGACGGGTATACAGGGGTGATCGGAATCGATCCGCTGGCATTCGTTGAGGAGGCGACCGACTTCGAGGAGTTAACCAACTATTACTTGGTCGAAGATATTGAAGATCTAGAAGGGGCCGAAGCCGAGGTGGTACCTGAAGAAGGCATTGAGGTTGACGGCGCGCTGGAAGACGTGGCTATCTTCCCTTCTAGTTACATCTTTGTCGTTCTCAACGCGGCCGCGCCGCCGTTCGACGACATCCATTTCAGGCGTGCGGCGGCTGCGCTTTCGCTATTGACGCCGTTCCACGGATTTGCCGCCAAAGACGCACGTCTGATAACCGAGGAGTTGACGACGCTAGAACCGACCGCCGAGTTCATCCGTTACGACGCCGAATTGGCTGATTCAGAGTTGGCGGCATCGAAGTATGCAGACAGAGAAGATGCATGGGATGTCAGGGTCTTGCAGTCATTCGGGTGGTGGAGCATATACGCGGACCATCCGTCATTTGTCGCATGGGCGGAGGCGCTTAATCTCGAAGTCGGAGGAGACGACTTCGGTGTCACGGTTCTCGACGATTTCGATGGCCGGCACAATAACAGATTCCATATGCGGATTTACAACGTGCCACCTGCCTATCCCGACCCCATCACCATCCTTCGATCGTTAACCGCACCATTCGGCAAAATCAATCGTGCGCCAGAATTCGAGCAACTCGACGACATGCTTGCCGAAGCCGCCACCGAGCGCGACGCGGTTAGACGTCACGAACTCTACTTGAAGATCGAGGAATACGTAGCCGAACAAGCGCTCGTCATACCTGTAGAGGTCGAGCCCACGACTGTCCATTACCGTACTCACCCCTGGGTCCACGACCTCAAACCTCCCAAATATCCCGGCAGCATCTTCCTTCGGGTGTGGCTTGACCATACTGCGCCGGCGCGAGAGTTGCCGCAGCCTTAAGCGGGGAAGTTGGGCGGGCGTGGTTTCCGCGCGTTCGGTTGATTTCTGAAATACTGTCTCACAACGGTATGTCGTGGCGATTTTCGCAGTGTGGCACCTTGGTGTTGCGAATTTTGCAGATTGGAGGATCATACGCGATGAAATTCGCTGATTTGAGGCCGATTGCTCGATCTATTCGTGAATTCCGCCCGTGGCGTGTCTCGCCGCTCTACTATGGCGGATTCTTGGTCATTCCGGCGGTTTTCGTTGGGGAGCCGACGGTCCAGTTCTCCGAGAGCTTGAGCGAGACCGACTTCGTGCTTAACACCTTCGCTTTTCTGGTGTGGGGTGCTCTCGTGATGTGGATGTGTGCGGGGTTCACGATGCTGGTGTCGGGTTCGGTGCGGACTAAGAACGCGTCGATGATTTGCCTCAAGAACATCGGGCTGTATTCGATCGCGGGGCTGGCGTTTTTCTTCATCGGATACAACCTGATGTATGTCGATGTCGTCGATTTCATCGGCTCTTTCACGCTGATGTACGGTCCATCGTCGGATGAGTTGGCGCTTCTCGATGGGGATGACGCCGCATTAGGAGCGGTTGTGGATCAGGGTCATGCCACGATGTCCGACTGGTTCTTCCAGATGGTGTTTGTGGCGACGACTGCGTCGATCGTTTCCGGGGCGCTTGCTGAACGGGTCCGATTGGTGCCGTTCTTCATCTTCACGTTTGCGCTCACGGCTGCGATTTACCCGATTGTGGGAGCGTGGACTTGGGGCGGCGGATGGCTGGCGGAGATGGGGTTCCAGGACTTCGCGGGTTCGACGATTGTGCACAGCACCGGCGGTTGGGCGGCGTTGGCAGGCGTGATGATCGCAGGGCCGCGGCTCGGCAAGTTCCGAGCAAATGGCGAGGCCCGTCCGACACCTCCTTCGAACGTCTTGATCGTCACTCTGGGTGTGCTGATCCTCTGGCTCGGCTGGTTCGGGTTCAACGGCGGGTCTCAGCTCAAACTGGGTTCGGCCGCCGATGTGGTGGCGATGAGCAACATCTTGGTCAACACCAACCTCGCGGCGGCCGCGGGTGTCGTCGTGTCGTTGGCGGTTTCGAGGTTCATCTTTGGACGCATCGATCTGATCGTCGGATTGAATGGGGCGATCGCGGGCTTGGTGTCGATCACAGCGGGTCCCGACATCACCGAACATTACTGGGCCATCATCATAGGAGCCGTCGGCGGCATCCTCTGCACCTTGGGCATGAAACTGCTTGAGAAGGTCAAGCTCGACGACGTTGTTGGGGCTATTCCGGCGCACCTTATCGCAGGGATCTGGGGCACGCTCGCAGTCTGCATCGTTGCTGGTGGTGACTTTGTTACTCAGCTCGTCGGTGTTCTGGCGGTCGGCGTGTTCGTTTTTGCGATTTCGTGGGTGATTTGGAAGGCTCTTGCGCTCAGTCCGCTCGGCATACGTGTCACACGCGATGTTGAAGAACTCGGTCAAGACGCTGGGGAGTTAGGCATCGAGGCATATCCCGAATTTGTACTTATGCCTGATTCTTACGACGGGGATTGAATGGGATAACTAATCGGACACACCGTTGGAGATCTTTGGACCAACCTCAAAGCCTCGTATCGTGCCACCGTCGCACACAACGACCTTGTGCTGATGGATATTGGGGATTTGACGGCGCCGGACTGATTGATTCTTGGCAACCTCAGTCGCCGGGTTCCTAGTTCAGAACAACCCCGTCAGGAAACTCCACCACGCCTCTACGACGCCGACTGCGGTGTAGTTGTCTAATACCTGCCAGACGTGGAGGATGTACTCCTGAGTCAGCTTCAACGCGGTGCAGACTGCCAGCCAGCCGACGATTCGCCACCGCGTCCATTCATACTGCGGCCACCAGTGGAGTTGGGCGGCGATGGCTACGAACCAGAACTCGAAGACGTTTGGGAAGAGCATCAGGACCCATCTGTCTTGGACTAATTCGAACGTGACGAAGCCGATCAATCGGAGACCGAATAGCCAGATCGAAACCGTCCGTCCCGGGCCGTCCCACTGCCGCACGGCTACCCATAGGAACGCCAGCATGTAGACCTGATCGACCCACTTGTCGAAGGCCTGATAGTTGTTGACGCCGCCCAAGGTGATCAGGTTCATCATGAACAGGTCGGAGAAGTCGACCAGGATCGCCAAGATCGCGCCGGCGAATGCCCAGCGAATCACCGGCAAAGAGCCGGCAACTCGGGCGGCGGCGATTATCCACATCTCTGGGGTCATATCTGCTTCCAGATGCTAACCCGACGTTGGGTGGGACGTTGGTTTCTCGCCTCGGTGCGGGATGGGGTTGAAAGCAGACCATGATTCAACCCGAATCAACTTTTCTCTTGCGGATGCGAAATCCGCAAATATAATTGAGTTTGGCAGTCGGCCATGCTGACTGCTAACGAAAATCGTAGACGTGGGATCGGGTGCCGAAAAGTCCCGACCACGAAGATTAAACCAATTATCGACAAGGAGGAAACCCCCAAGTGACGGTTAACTTGAAGCCACTGAGCGATCGTGTCGTCGTCGAACCGGCGGACGAAGAGCAGTCGACCAGCCCAGGCGGAATCATCATCCCCGACACCGCGAAAGAGAAGCCCCAGCAGGGTGCCATCGTGGCCGTCGGACCCGGTCGAGTGACGGACGAAGGCGCAACCATTGACATGTCTGTCAACGTCGGCGACAGCGTCATCTACTCGAAGTACGCAGGAACCGAGTATTCCCAGAACGGGACCGAGTATCTCATTCTTCGGGAGTCTGACATCCTCGCCATCGTCGGATAACACCGACAATCACCGACTAAATTACGCAATTCGTCGCCAATGGCCACAAGCCTTGACGACACGAAAAGGAGACAAATAGCCAATGCCAGCAAAAGATTTGCTGTTCGAAGAGGAGGCCCGTTCCAAGTTGAAGGAAGGGATCGACATCCTCGCGAACACCGTTAAGAAGACCCTCGGCCCGCGCGGTCAGAACGTCATCGTCGACAAGAAGTTCGGCCCTCCGCAGGTCAACTCCGACGGCGTGACCATCGCCAAGGAAGTCGACCTCGAGGATCCCTTCGAGAACATGGGCGCCCAGCTTCTCAAGGAAGCGTCCAAGAAGACCAACGACGACGCCGGTGACGGTACCACCACCTCCACCGTTCTCGCTCAGGCCATCGTTGCCGAAGGCTTCAAGAACGTGGCAGCCGGTGCCGACCCCATGGCCATCAAGCGTGGCATGGAAAAGGCTATGGCCACGATCCGAGAGTCGATCAAGAGCCAGTCCACCCCTGTAGACAGCTCTTCGCAGATCGCCAACGTGGCCGTTCTCTCTTCGCACGACGACGAGATGGGCACGCTGATCGCGCAAGTGATGGAGAAAGTCGGCAAGGACGGCGTCATCACCGTCGACGAGTCAAAGTCGCTTTCGTACGAGACCGACTTCGTCGAAGGCATGCAGATCGACCGAGGTTTTCTCTCGCCGTACATGGTCACGAACCCCGACCGCCAGGAAGCGGTTCTTGACGACCCGTACATCTTGATCACCTCCCAGAAGATCTCGGCGGTCTCCGACCTGCTCCCGCTTCTCGAGAAGGTGCTCCAGACCAGCAAGAACATCCTCGTCATCGCTGAAGACGTCGAAGGCGAAGCCCTCGCCACACTCGTCGTCAACAAGCTCCGCGGCACCCTCAACTGCGTCGCGGTCAAGGCTCCCGGCTTTGGCGACCGCCGCAAGGCAATGCTCCAGGACATCGCCATCCTTACCGGTGGCACCGTGATCTCCGACGAGATCGGGCGCAAGCTCGACTCCACCACCCTCGAAGACCTTGGCAGGTGTAAACAGGTCGTTGTCAAGAAAGACGACACGACCTTCGTGGGCGGCGCCGGCGACCAGGCCGAGATCCGCGGTCGAATGACCGAAATTCAAGCTCAGATCGAGGACACGACCTCCGATTACGACCGCGAGAAGCTACAAGAGCGACTCGCCAAGCTATCGGGCGGCGTGGCCATCCTTCGTGTCGGCGCGGCAACCGAGATCGAGATGAAGGAGAAGAAGCAACGTGTCGAAGACGCTCTGGAAGCGACTCGTGCGGCTGTTGAAGAAGGTATCGTACCCGGTGGCGGTTCAGTCCTGATCCGTGCCGCGGACAAGCTCGACACCATCCAGTTTGAAGACGAAGACGAGCAGACCGGCGTGCAGATCCTCTCGAAGTCACTTCGAGAGCCGATCCGCATCATCGCTGGCAACTGCGGTTTCGAAGGCGCTGTCATCCTTGACCGCGTCGCCGGATCCGACGACCTCAACTTCGGCTTCAACGCCATGACCAACGAGTACGGCGACATGATGTCCATGGGCATCGTCGACCCGGCGAAGGTCACCCGCTCAGCCGTTGAGAACGCCGTTTCTGTCGCAGGCATGATCCTCACCACGGCCGCTCTGATTACCGAGCAGCCCGAGCCTCCCATGCCCGGCGGCGGCGGTATGCCACCCGGCGGCGGAATGGACTTCTAAGCAAGTCCGTTCCTAACCGGAAAGGCAACAGCCAACCAAATGCGCCGCACCGGATCCCCGATGCGGCGCATTCTCATTTGACCGCCAACTTATTCCAATTCGCAAAACCGAATCCGCTTACCCTCAGGTATCAGTTAAATGCAATCTATCAGAAAACGAACCACAAACTTAAGCGTGTCCATTTCATCCCAACTCAAAGACCGAACATCGGAGCGACTGAAGACGCTCGCGGATAGGGTCCCCGACAACAAAGCGACATTCCTAGTCAAACTCTTCTACAAAGCGTTCCGCCAACTCCTCTACGCGGGCGGCACCGACCTCGCCGCATCGCTTGCGTTCTTCACCGTCCTCTCGCAACTCCCCATGGTCGCCCTCATGGCCATGATCCTCATCCTTGTCGGTCCATCTGATGGCGTAGTCGACGTCATCGGCGAAGCCCTCCACTATCTATTCCCTGCGTCCCAAGGTCTAATCGACGACGCCATTAACAACCTCCTCGGCGGCTCCCTCACCATCGGTATCCTCGCCGTCATGAACCTCATGCTCGGTGCCAATCGACTCTTCGCCGCCACCACCCGATCTGTGAACCGCGTCTTCGACATCCGCAACACCCAAGTCGTCCAAGTCACCATCAAAAGCGTCAGCCTCGCCACCTTCGTCGTCGCCCTATTTATGCTCACAATCGGACTGGCCGGCGTCATCCGCGCCCTCATCCAACTGAGCCAAGAATCGGCGGTCGTGTCCCATGGTCTGTCTACCGCCGCAACGATAACCCTCGGCGCCTTCGCGACAGTAATACCCGCCGTATTGACCACCATAATCTTCACCATCATCTACTACCGAATCCCGAACACCCGAGTGCAACTGCGAGACGCATTCTTCGGTGCCATCGTAGCCATCATCCTCTTCGAAAGCGGCAAACACGTTTTCTTCTGGTTCAACAGCCACGACACCAACCAAGCCAACATCTACGGACCGATCACCTCCGTCATCGTTCTGATGTTGTGGGCTTATGTCGCGTCGTTCATTTTCCTGTACGGTGCGGCGGTGACGAAGGTTGTTTCCGACCTGCGGTCCAGATGAGGTTCCTCCCCGTTACCATCGACACCTACCCCGACTTCGTCCAACTCTTCGAAGGTCGTGGCGGGCCCAAATTCTGTTGGTGCATGGTTAATCGGCCTATGGAACCGCAGTACGGGAAGACCGACAACGCCACCAAGAAACACGCCATCTCAAACTACGTCTCCGGCGGTACGCCAATCGGCGTCCTCGCTTACGTTGACGGCGAGCCCGTTGGATGGTGCTCGATCGCTCCCATGGCGACGTACAAGAACTTGCGCGGCGCGAAATACGTTTCCGACGGCGATGATATCGAAGACGTCTGGTCCATCGCCTGCTTCTTCATCCGAACCGATCACCGACGGGACGGCTTGACAACCCCTCTCATCGAAGCCGCAATCGACTATGCGAAAGCCAACGGTGCCAAGATGGTCGAAGCCTATCCCGTCGATTACGACTCTCCGAGTTACAGCTACATGGGACGCATCGGCACGTTCGAACGTCTGGGGTTTGAAGAAGCGGGGATGGTAGGCATTCGTCGCCACATCATGCGTTTCAACGTTTGAGATCGCCCTGCGACGCATCCTAACGTCGGCGCTTTTCGTTGTACGTATAAATCGGCAACGCCGTTTTCTTATTTCTCCAACTCAGTTTCAGGAGGTTCGCAATGAGCATCCGCAATCTCCCCTTCGCTTTGATTTCGCTGGTTGCGTTCGTCGTGGTGTTCGCTACCGCACCTGCCCCGACATACGGGCATTCCCATGAGGTCGTCGACGCCGCTCCGTTGTCGGTCGGCGTTGAACACGCCATCAACGGAGAGCTCACTGAAGAAGATGCCGGCACCGATTGGTACAGCTTCACCGCTTCCGCTGGGCAAAACTACATAGTGGAACTCAAACCCACGATCGCGTTGACGCGGCACGACGACCACCCATCTGATGATCACCCCGCCTTGGCGCATGGTCATCTCGTCGATCCCAGCATCCTCGAAATCCTCGACGAGGAACACACCCAACTCGTGGGCGAAAAAGATGGAGGTGGCATCCTGCCGAATTCCGCAAGGGCATCGTTCACCCCTGAAGAAGGCGGTATCCACTACATCGCGGTAGGGGCAGGTGCCCAAGATCGGACCGGCACAGGCGGTTACACCATCTCGATTAGGGCCGACGACCACGCCGACGACTATCGGACCGTTTCAGACGCAATCCTTCGCCCTGGAGGTTCCGCAACCGCTACAATCGATTCCGATGTCGCGCCGGGCGATGAGAGATTAACTCGGTGGGACTGGATCGTAATCGACCGGCCCAATGCAGACGGCCTCCGCCCGCATCCGGGTGTCGAATCGCTTGACGACAGGGATGTCATCCGCGTTGAATTCCCGGAAGGTGGGTGGTACCGCTTCGACGTCTTGGATGCCCCGTCCGGAGTTGGCATCTGGCACATCTGGCGAGAGGACGGCGATTTAAACACCTACGTCGTAGCCGACCCGCTCACTTCGATCGAGGACTATTTCTTCAGCGGCACGCTTTATGTGGAGATCGGGACTCCCCACGCCAGCGAAGGCAACACCGGCACTTACACGCTTTCGCTCACCACTGTATTGCCGGACTCCTAGGTCGATGACGCGACGAGTTCAACGTTCACGCGCAGAGCGGATCTGTTCCGTCCCAGCGGTTGAACCAAGCGTCGTCGTTTACTGCCAATCTGTCCCGAGTTTCGGTCCACATCTGGTTCCAGGTTGCCGGATCACGCAGCTCATTCTCCGGATTGCTGCGGCTCCTGGCCACGAAACCTGGGAAGCTGGTCCGACCTGTAGACTGTCCGACCGGGTTGTACCTCAGATCCATGCTGAATCGGACACGATCACTTATGTTTGGCAACGATGAATGGATCGTGTACTTCGTCATGAAGAGGGCGTCGCCCTTTTTGAGCGGCACCGGCACGGCTTTCCCTACCTCGAACTCGCTCTCCGGCACGTGCAAACTGCCGAGCACCTTCTTGCCGCCCGGGCAATGCAGCAACAATTCCTCGTCGCGGTGCGATCCCGGAATGACCTGCAAGCAACCGTTCTCTTCGTTCGCGTCCATTAGCGGATACCAGACCGTGAGTATGAACGAATCGTCCGCGTCGGGCGTGACGACTCCCATGTCCTGATGCCATGGGGTAACGCCGAACTTGACCCGACCGAGGTGATCGCGTGGCGAACGGCTCTCGGGGATCTTTATGCGGATGTGCTGGACGGGGTTCGAGTAGATCTCTGGCCCTATGAACGACTCGACTGCGTCGAGCAGATCGGGCGACGTCATGGCATTGAATACCGCCGGACCCGCCCAGAACGGCGTGTCTTCCGTGACCCCTTTTTGCGGCAGTGAGAAGTCGAAATACTGCTGATGGATCTCATCCGACTCCTCATAGACCTGAACCATCCGCTCCCCGAACTCCAGATCGTCGTGCCGTGAGCTGATCTTCCCTTGTTCGTAAAGCTCGTCCGCCAGAGTGTCCAACACCCCCGCATACTCGTCGACGACCGGGTCGATCACCCTCTCGGGGTCAATCACGCCCTCTGCCGTCACAAACCCGAAATACTCGAAGTGCTCGAGCTGTTCATTGGTCATTGCAGGCATGATTTGCCCTCCTATGCGCAGGCGGGTTCGCTACCATCCCATCGGTTGAACGACGGTTGATTGCCTTTGGCCAGTGAATCTCTGGCATCGGTCCATAGCTCATTCCAGATCGCCGGGTCGTGCAATTCGCTGTCAGGGTTGCTCTTGCTGCGAGCGACGAAACCTGGAAAGCTGGTCCGACCTGTAGACTGCCCGGTCGGGTTGTATCGAAGGTCGAAGCTCCAGCGGATTCGGTCGCTGTTGTTCGGGAGCGAGGAGTGCACGGTGAATTTGGTCATGAACAGCGCGTCGCCCTTTTTGAGCGGCACGGCCTGAGCCTTGCCGACCTCGAACTCCGATTCCGGGATCTGCAGTCCCGACTGCAACCCGTTGTCGAAACCCGGACAGTGCGTCAACAGATCGTTCTTATGCGAACCCGGCACTACGGACAGGCATCCGTTCTCTACGTCGGCATCCATCAGCGGGAACCACACCGTCAACATCTGTGTCTCGTCCGCATCAGGATTCACCACGCCTTGATCTTGGTGCCACGGCGTGATCCCGAACTTCACATGCCCCTTCTCATCCCGAGGCGCTCGACTCTCCGGCACCTTGATGCGCACGTGTTGCACCGGATTCGAGTAGACCTCTGGTCCGATAAACGACTCGACCGCATCCAATAGACTCGGCGCGGTCAACGCGTTGAAAACCGCCGGACCGGCCCAGAATGGAGTGTCCTCTGTTATCCCGCCCTGAGGCAGTGAAAAGTCGAAATAGCCGTTGTAGACCTCGTCCGACTCGGCGTAGATTTGCGTGACCCGCTCACCGAACTCCAAATCCTCGTATTTGGAGCTGATCTTCCCCTCCTCGTAGAGCTCATCCGCCAGACTATCCAGCACCCCTGCATATTCCTCGATGACCGGGTCGATTACCCCTTCAGGATCCAATACTTGCTCAGCAGTTACAAACCCAAAATGCTCGAAATGTTCGAGTTGTTCCTTTGTCATCCCAGACATGATTTGGTGGCTCCATCCGTCGTTGCAGAATCTTAGGTAAGAATGATAACGCCAACCATCGCCTCACTTAACTACCTTCCCCTTCCTTATCCTCCTAGTTCAAGCGCAGACCGGATCAGACCCATCCCAACGGTTAAACGCCGGTTCTTCGCCTTTCGCCAGAGAATCCCGCGCCGCGGTCCACATCTCGTTCCACACGACCGGATCGTGCAGTTCGCTGTCCGGATGACTTCGACTTCTCGCCACAAACCCCGGGAAACTCGTCCGTCCTGTCGACTGACCAATCGGGTTGTACCGCAAGTCGAAACTCCACCTGATGCGGTCGCTGTTATTTGGCAGCGAGGAATGGACGGTGAATTTCGTCATGAACAGCACATCGCCCTTCTTCAACGGCACCGCTTGAGCTTTGCCTACCTCAAACTCCGACTCTGGTATCTGCAAACCAGAAGGCGACGAACTCTTCAATCCCGGACAGTGAGTCATCAGATCCGACCGGTGCGAGCCGGGTACGACCTGCAGACAACCGTTCTCCTCGTCGGCGTCCATCAAAGGGAACCAGACTGTCAAGATGTCCGATTCATCTGCATCGGGGTTCACCACACCCGCGTCCTGATGCCAAGGCGTCACGCCAAATTTGACCCGACCCACCTCGTCGCGCGGCGCTCGATCCTCCGGCACCTTGATCCGAACATGCTGCACGGGGTTGGAATAGATTTCTGGCCCGATAAACGACTCGACCGCATCGAGCAGTCCCGGAGCGGTCAGCGCATCGAAGACAGCCGGGCCAGCCCAAAACGGTGTGTCCTCCTTGATTCCTCCCTGTGGCAGAGAAAAGTCGAAGTATCCGTTATAAACCTCGTCCGACTCCTCGTAGATCTGCGTCACCCGATCCCCGAACTCAAGATCGTCGTACCTCGAACTTATCTTCCCGTCCACGTACAACTCATCGGCCAAAGCGTCCAACACACCCGCATACTCCTCCATGACCGGATCGATAACGCCATCGGGATCGATGACCTGCTCGGCAGTCACGAACCCATAGTGCTCGAAACGGTCGAGTTGCTCCTTAGTCATTCCAGGCATGATGCGACGGCTCCATACATCGTTACAGTTCTCTGGCCACGAATCATAACGCCAACAACCGCCATCCTTAAACTCCTCACCCTCCAAAACCCCCTAGATCAAGCACACACCGCCTCGCTGCCGTCCCATCGGTAGAAGATCGGTTCGTTGCTCTCTGCCAATGCGGCGCGGGCATCCTCCCACATCTCACGCCACTTCGCCGCATCTCGCAGCTCCGACTCGGGATTGCTTCGACTGCGCGCCACAAATCCCGGCAAGAACGACCGTCCCGTCGGCTGTCCTACGGGGTGGTAACGCAGATCGAAACTCCACCGTATCCGATCGCTATTGTTCGGGAACGACGAATGCACCGTGTATTTCGAGAAGAACATCGCATCACCCTTCTTCAACGGCACAGCCGCGGCCTTTCCGACCTCGAATTCGCTCTCTGGAATTAACAAATTGCCCTGCACATCCTTCCCGCCGGGACAGTGGGTCAGCATATCCTCGCCGCGATGCGATCCCGGCACGACCTGCAGACAGCCGTTCTCCTCATCGGTGTCCATCAGCGGAAACCACACCGTGACGATATCCGTTTCATCCGCTTCCGGGTTCACGACCCCTGCGTCCTGATGCCAAGGGGCAGCACCGTAGATCACATTTCCCTCATCGTCTCGCGGAGCATCCTTTTCGGGCACTTTGATCCGGACGTGCTGCACGGGGTTCGAATAGATTTAGGGGCCGATCAAAGACTCCACCGCGTCGAGGAGGCTGGGTGCCGTCAAAGCGTTGAAGACGGCTGGGCCTACCCAGAACGGCGTGTCGTGGGTGACATTCGCAGTCGACAGCGTGAAGTCGAAGTATTTGTTGTGCACCTCACTCGATTCGGCGTAGATCTGTGTAACCCGATCGCCGAAATCCAGATTCTCGTATCTCGAGGTGATCTTGCCTTCGGCGAGCAACTTGTCGGCGAGGTTTTCGAGGACGCCGGCGTATTCATCGATTACGGGGTCGATGACGGTTTCGGGATCGAGGACCTGTTCAGCCGTTACGAACCCGAAGTGTTCAAAATGTTCGAGTTGCTGTTTGGTCAAACCCGACACTTGCGTAATGTCTCTCTTTGGTCGGTTAGGCGGCCGACTTTAATGCACCCTAAATCCCAGACCGCTTCACCTGCTCGTCAACCAGCCGCGCCATCCTGCTGTCGCGCTTGGTCAATCCGCCTACGTCGTGGGAGATCAATGCGATCCTGATGCGCCGGTACCTGATATCGATATCCGGGTGATGATCGTGATCATCCGCGTCCATCGCCACTCGATTGACGAACTGGATCGCATCCTCGAAAGTCGGAAACTCGAGATTCCGCACTATCGCTCCCGACGCTTCGTCCAACTCCCAGTCCGTCAATGCAGACAATAGATCCGCAACTTCGGCATCATTCAGTTTGGTCATTGCCTTGTCTCCTGGATTCGGCGCAGGTCAGCGTCAGTTTCAACCGCCATTCGCGGTCCCGATGGTATGTACCAACAGTATCGTTGATGCGACGGCCAGCCACAAGAAGCCGTTGATCAGGGACGGGCGGTCTCGGAGCAGGACAATCTCCGGTGCTTCGCCTTCGCCTTTCACGTAGAGCAGATAGAGATATCGGTAGATACCGTAGGCAACGAACGGTATAGTCACCATCATCGTGTTGTCGGCAGGGACGTTTGCCCCGGTGTCGCCGAGGTCGATGGCGTAGAGGGCGTAAGTGAAGATCGCGAGCGTGGCGGTGCTCATGATCAGCGCATCGATGAACTCGCGGGTGTATTCGCCGAGTATGCCCCGCTGCTTCGATGCCGCTTCGCCTGCGGTGGTCAATTCGGCGCGGCGCTTGCCCAACGCGATCAGCAACGAACCCAGCGCCGTCATTATGTAGAACCACGGCGAGACGTCGATGTCTACGCCGGGCACTCCGTTTTCGAAGCCGGGGACTGGGCCGCCGATCGCCACGTATCCGGCGTATGCCCGCAACACGAACCCAGCCGCAACGGACATCACATCCAATATCGCGACGTGCTTCAGTTTGAAGGTATAGACGAGGTTCAATACCAGGTATCCCAACGAAACCAACAGCAGAGGAACGGAGATCAAGACCGAAATCGCCGCCGCCAACAAGACGAATACCACCGCCGAAATCACCGCCGCCATCACTGGTAGATCGCCCGAAGCGATCGCTCGATTCCTCTTAACCGGGTGCACCCGATCCCGCTCGACATCCGCAAGATCGTTCACCATGTAGACCGCGCCCGACAACAACGTGAACGCCACCGCCGCACCGACCGCTCGCATCACGATCTCCAGCATCCCCCCAAAATCGTCCACCGCGAACCAGATGTTTACCGAAAAGACCAGCGGCACCAACACCAAGCCGTTCTTCGGTGCCTGCAATGGCCGCATCCCACTTATCAGCGCGCCCAACAAAGACCGCCGACGCCGACCTTCGGTCAACAAATCCTGCTCTTCAGAAGCGTTCACAATCCCCAATGGTAAGAAAAGGGATCGGCATACTAAACATCCTTCCCATCCTTCCTAATCCTTGACATCCTAGTTCATAAAACCCCACGTTTAGAATCGAAACTAGACCATTGGACCCTGACACGTCGCATACGGAGGGGTGGCAGAGCGGTTTAATGCGCTGGTTTTGAAAACCAGTGTCACCTAACGGTGACCGCAGGTTCGAATCCTGTCCCCTCCGCCATACCTTGGTTTCATGTGGGTGTAAGAAGTGTCGGCAATCACCACAATGCCCTGAGATATAGTTTATTCATCGAGTTGTGGTACGTCATGAAACATCACGAAATCTCACAACACTAAGTTTATGTTGTGATAACGAGTGTGATAACATTAATCCATGGAACGTCCTAAGCGTCTATCCGCTGCTTTTGTCAAATCGATCAACGAGCCTGGTCGATACGGCGATGGTCGCGGCGGCCACGGTCTGAGTCTGCTGGTTAAGCCGCGCGTTGATGGCGGGGTTGTCAAATCGTGGTCGCAGCGTCTGTGGATCCGCGGACGCCGGACCAATGTGGGGTTGGGTGCGTATCCTGTTGTAAGCCTTGCGAGCGCTCGATCCGCGGCGCTCAAAAACGCACGAACGGTCGTGGAAGGAGGAGACCCACGCGCTGACCGCGCCACACCAGCCGTACCCACTTTCGTCGATGCGGCAGATTCTGTGATCGAACTCAAGTCTGGGAGCTGGCGAGACGGTGGCAAGAGCGCGGGGCAGTGGCGCGCGAGTCTGCGCGATTATGTCGTGCCGCGGCTAGGACGGCTGGAAGTGTCCGAAATCAAGACATCGGACGTGTTGAAGGTGCTGACGCCTATCTGGCACGAGAAACCGGAGACGGCGCGCCGGGTGAAGCAGCGCATCTCGGCGATCATGGACTGGTCGGTGGCTGCAGGGTTCAGGAGAGACAATCCCGCGGGCGAAGCGCTCAACGCCGTGCTGCCCAAAAACTCCGGCACTCGGCGTCGCCAAAGGGCATTGCATCATTCGGAGGTTCGAGGCGCGATCGAACGCGTCCGGGAAAGCGAAAAGGCGTGGCCTGCCACCAAGCTGTGTTTCGAGTTGATGGTTCTGACCGCGACGCGATCCGGCGAGGTCCGGGCGGCAGTTTGGGACGAGTTCGATCTGGACGCCCAAACTTGGACAATCCCGCCGAGTCGGATGAAGGCGTCCCGCGAACACCGCGTCCCATTGAGCGACATGGCTCTAAGGGTGCTGAGCGACGCCGAGTTCAAGTACGGCGGTTCCGGCCTCGTGTTCCCATCGCCAACTGAACGCGCGCTGTCCGATTCGACGATGAGCAAGCTTCTGAGGGAGTTGGGAGTCGACGCGGTTCCGCACGGCTTCAGAAGCTCTTTTCGGGACTGGTGTGCCGAGACGGGGAAACCAAGGGAGATCGCGGAGGCTGCGTTGGCGCACACAGTAAGAGGTGTCGAAGGGGCGTATTTCCGCAGTGACCTTTTCCGGCAGAGGCGGAAAGTCATGCAGGATTGGTCCGCTTATCTGAACGACTAGCTGAATCCTCATTTCATGGGTAGAAACGCTGCTCGATACTGTCTGCGGAGCCACAATTTCTTATTCATGGCTTTGGATCTCGCGATTGGTCAAATGATTATCACTTCAGCTTCGCCATGTACGCCTTCCAAGTTCGAGCTGACGTTATCGAATTTCGAAACGAGTGACCCTTCTCAGGGCGTGTACACCTCTCGGCGTTCGGCATCTTCCGCTTTCGAAGTGTTCTCCTCCTGCCCCGACGACCATCGACGGTACAGAATCCGCGTCCGCAATCGATGGATACAAGCTGCAGCGGATTCGAGGGTTCGTATTTGCCGCGCTCGCCGCGTTGGGATGAGACGCCGGCAACATGGAATCTGGCACCCAAGAATCTCATTCGTAGTCGAGACCGAGACGACGCGACTGTGTTTCCTCGAAGACCTCGTATCGCGGGCATGCCGAATCTGAGGGAGCCAGAGGCTTGAATCGTCTAGCCTCTCGGCAAGAGTGCCACGGCAACCGACTGGATATCAGGCTCGATCGTTCGTAATCTCGCAACTTCCCTCCTAAGGACGTATCGGTGAGGGCGAGATGAGGGAAGATGGCCAGAGGATCTTGTTTGACTTGGCCGGAGTTCCCTTTCTCAGGTGGAACGTTAAAGGTACTGGTGGGTCAGGGTCGTCGCCCACTTGTCCAGCCAAATCGGAACTTGGAAGTTTCGAGTTGATCGGCATGATCCAAAACCCGATGCCGCAAGTTGTGTCACATAGTTTCATCAGTTCTCAGAGGGTGAGGCGCAACGGCAGCCCGAGGGGTCTCGGGGCATGCAACTCCATGGATGAGACAGCACTATCGGAGCCGACTTGACAGCGACTTGACTTCGTTGGAGTTGAACAAGCCGGTTGGGCTGTCGCTTTGTGCATTCCGGATCGTGGTTGATGGAGCCGCTTCAACCAACGCGCCGATCGATCCCGATAATCTGGCACAGTTTCGCCGTGCTGCTGTCCATCGTCCCGAACACAACTGAAGCCACAGGTCCGTCGACTCGAGCAGTTTGCGTTCGAGACCATTCGCCTGCAGAGACATCGGATGATGCCTTGTTTAGTCTTTCCGAGTCTGATCGGCGACGGCATCGCCGCTACACGATTGGCGGGCGATCTGACGCGATGCCCGACGCCGCGACTGGCTGAGAAGTGGGAATGCTGTAAATTCCTCCTCGCGCGTACCCGCCCGCGCCCGCGCATGCGAGCCCAGGCGCGTCTGCTGCGTTTTTCCAGTCGCCGCGCGACCAAATCCGGTCATCGATCGGCCGCTGGGCGGCCCGCGTCGGGAAGAGCGACGAAATTGACGATCGCAGCCTCGAAGACGACTTCGAGTCGTCGATGGCTTGCCGAGAGGGACGAGTCTGGGACGGTACATTCCATGGATGAGGTTGTCCGACCGCGCGGTCCTCGGATCCGGTTTAAGACAGTTGGGCACCGAACCCGGATTCGAATGCAACGTGGCCACGCCGGGATCAAAGGACTTACCCGAGGATTTGAGAAGTTCAAATGTCTTTCAACAAATCACAGGCAACTCGCTAGTCCCAAACATTTCGGATTGTGATCGCAATCCCCCGCAACTTCCAACCGGGTAACCAGCCGTGACCCAGTGCGGGGATCCATTCACTAGGGCGCCCGGACGAGAAATTGACGAGGACATGAGATTCGACGCGGGGGGGTAGTTTTTCCAGCCGACATCACCTGCAAGGTACGATTTCGCGGGCCTGAAATTGTTCTCGGTCCCGATTCGAACGGTTTGAATCCGTGTCTCACCCTCCGTCGTACCACCATGCGCAGGACCCGTGCCTGCTATCCTCCTCGGTGCGTCCAGCGTTTGCACATGGAACTAGACGACATTTGATGGCATCTCATGGAACGAGACGAAGATCACCCATTCTGAGTGACGGAATCAGGGAACGTGACATCGCTGTCGCAACGGAGTGTTTTCAATTCGCGCGATTCGGATCAAAATCCACGCGTTCTGCAAATCGCGCCAAATCCGCTTGACAACTGGCGCGTCAGCCGTAAGACTCGGAATCACAGAGCGCAACAGGCATCTCGGGGCGGAGAGCGCAACGATGCCGCCAGACAACTGAACAACGATGCGGCGAGGGTGCCGAGTCCCGAAGGGCGATCACCCGCCGATCGAAAACAGGGGGCTGAAATGCCTGCCGCTTTGACAGATAAGAGAATCCTGAGATTGCCGGAGGTTCTGGCGATCGTCGGTGTGTCGAGATCCACGATTCTGCGCTGGGTCGACGAGGGCGAGTTTCCCGCTCCGATCAAGCTGGGCGGATCCAATAGCCGTTGCGTCGGCTGGTTGAGCCACGAAGTATACGAGTGGATGGATCAAAGGGCAGAGGCTCGACTGTCGCGCACTCACTGATGACGGTTTGGATCGGCGAGTGCAAACTAGCTCCACTGCTTGCAACACGTCGATCCATCCGAGGCGCGGTACGCTCGTGACCTGCTGATCTCGACCCCTTTCGCAGTGTGATCGGCCATCTGATGTTCGGTGGGACATGGTAAGCGGCAACGAGAACTCGACTGCATTGGGGAACATGTTTGATTCTCGCTTCCATTTCGACCGAGCCTTGATTTCGGATTCATTTGCAATGCTAGTCCACAGACAGCAAACGCCCTCGCTACAAGAGTTAATGCATTCCTGTCAACGCAGTGAATCGCTGCGTCTTGGCCCGTCGCTTTGGATGCCAAGGAGCATACGCACACGATCCCGAAGGCGAACGCGAATGGAAACTCGGAAACTACTCGGACGCAATCCTAGGACGACGATAGTTTTGATAGCATCAGTCATCGGATTGCGAATGCCAGAGTTTGCCGTTGCTAGGAGTCGAGGATACCGGCAAGCTAATTCCGGGTAAGGATAATGGCAAATCGGAATGTTCGTCGAAGATCGCCCCCAACATCACGACGCGACTAAACATTGAACCTGTATCTAAGGCTATGGGGTTCTTTGGTTTGGGCACAACATAAAAACGGCTGCGCGAGCGGGGTGACCAGGTTCCGGTGGTTGCAGTCTTTACCGGGATGGATCGGTGTTCACATTTGCCGAGCCGTATGCGCCCCTGGTTCTGCGGTACGCGGTGTGGGTTGGCAAATGGGAACGGCGTTGACTTAGTGACCTATTGCACTAAGTTGCGCCCAAGTGGTGCGGCACAAAACCTAGGTGATAAGGGCATAACGCCAACTTTATTGTAGGACGGGCCGTCCGTCGAACCGCTGCAACAGTCGGAGCCACCCCAATGGCAGGTCGGTCCTTGACGGTAGGATCTGATCGGGTTCATGCCGTTCAGAACGCGCACATGCTAATCGGAATTTGGCGGGTTTGAATTTCAAGTCGGATCGCTATAACGGCAATGATTCACAGTTTGAATTCCTTTTGGCGGGCAGTAAAGGATGAGAACGGGTCTGTTACTGTTGTTGGCGGAGGTTTTCTGCAAAAGCTTAATGACCTGCATGTTGCCTTCGAACATGAAAGTCAAGACGGAATCCGCCAGCGCTCGAAGGTGGGTGGTTTGTGTTGAGAGGTCCCAACTGATGGGGGTGACTACGAAAGGATCTGGGAAAACATATGTGAAGACTTCAAAAATGGTTACAACTGGGGCCTCGTCTACCATCCAGGATCCGTTGACCCTTTCCAGTCATTGGAGTGGCCCCGCCGGGTAGTTGAAGACTGTTGCTGACGATGCCGTCATTCCGAACGAATGCAAATCACAATGAAGCGAGAGTAAGAAACGATCTGCAACAATGGCCGTATCTTTTTTCCGTTGTGAAATCTGCAGGCAGGTTCCGTCCTATTGCTAGAGCGTATATAGATTAGAGCCCGTTCGTCGAACCTGTCGGCGCTGTGTGGTAACCGAAGTGATACCCCCCCCCCCACTCCAACGAACTACGTTTCGGGTTGATTTTCGCCAGTTTCAGCGGATGCTCTCGGATTATCATGTGACGTTCGGGTTCGTCGAAACGAGAGGACAATATAGATGGTCGGCGATTCGCATATCGAGCGACGAATGACCGCCAGCGCAAAACGAGGCTAAGCGAGGGTAAGTGGAGTGACTTTCGATGCGCGACATGCTGGTTAATTGCAGACACCGTGTTTCGGCTAAATCGTGCACCTTCCATAACTACGGACTTCTGCAATCGTTGCAGCAAATCATAGGATTGAAACCAGCATTATAGGGAAGATCCGCGACGGCCACGGCACTGAATGTGGGCAATCGCGATTTTGTTGGCGGTGATCGCCACGGTCATCGTCGCATCGTTTCTGGGGATTTCAGTTCAATTCTTGACTTGGAGTCTCGGGTGGGCGGCGTTGAGCGACGATGCTACGGCAAAATACTTGGTGTTGTTCGGTTGGACGTTCGGAGCGCCTCTTCTGGGTGCAGTGACCAAGACGGTTTGTCCTCGTTCGAAACCGAAACCGTCAAGCGCTCAGAATCACCGAATACCCAAACCATGCGTTCACTGCCGGGTTGCTGGCCGGCGGTCTGGTGTATGGGACAATCTCCGTAACGGTGGAGCCAACGCTGGTGGGGACGGGACTGCAATGATTGATCTCATGCGGCAACCTCCATAAGCGCTTGTCGCCATCGAGATTAACGGGACGTGAACCGTCGGTATGTCGTCGTGTGTTCGCGCGGCAGGTGGGCGACGACATCCGGAGCCACGATTAGGTCGTGACCATTAGATACGAATTTGGTGCCCCGCCAGGATTATGGAATTGAGCCCGGGGAGCAGTTACTCTGAGATTCGAGTCAATCCGCTAATGTTGTAACCAGTTAACCCGGAAACTGGGGATGGAGGTTGCGAAGTGAACCCGACTGATGAAGAAACCATTGGAGAGGTCCAAATGCTCAAGGAGGATCTGGTAGAGATGGATGCTGCGCAGCAGGTCAAATTCATGCGCAGGTGGTTTTTGGACAATTTTGAAGACCCCGCCAACTCGATGCCTTACATCTCCAGCGAGGGCGGTTACATCTGGCTCGACGGCGGCCCATACGACGCTCACGAGGAGCTGCATGCCAAATTTGGCGACTGCGTCGCCGAAGGTGTCATCGAATCCTTGGCCAACGAACTATCCGACGAAGTCCTTGATTGGGCTGCGCAAGTCGACTGGGCGGACGAAAGCAGCGATCGATATTCCGATTATGACGGAATCACGCAACATTTCGACGAGTATGATCGGGCGATGGCTACAAACCGAGAGATGTTGAACCTCGAAGTTCCTGAAGCCAACCGGCACGCATTTTACGGGATGCTGTTCGTCAATCTGATCACGATTATTGAAACCTATCTGTCCGACGCGTTCATCTCGTCGGTTGTCAACGATGAGCGATTCATGCGACGGTTCATTGCGACGACGCCCGAGTTTAAGAAACGAAAGATCACCTTGTCGGAGGTCTACGATTCAGTGGACAAAATGTCCGAAACCGCGCTGAAATATCTCGAAGATTTCGTGTGGCATCGTCTGGCCGCGGTGCGAAACATGTACAGCGAAACCTTGGACGTCACGTTCCCAGATCAGCTGGGACCGATCCACCGTGCGATCAGAGTCAGGCACGCCTTGGTTCACCGGAACGGGAAATTCAAGGGGCAATCCGTGAAGATCACGAAGAAGGAAGTGAACGAATTGGCCGACGATGTCGACGGTGTAATCGGGGCGGTCGCCGATCAGGTCATGCTTCTGGACAACGAAAATATCTTTCCCTATGACAATGCGCCGTCGGATCAAAAGCGCACGGGGCAGGACCGCAATAATCGACGCCAGGGATTATGTCGGTCGTCGCTAGAGAGCTTGAGGCTTCCTGAGTCGATTTGACACGGATCAAAGTCAGTGCTCAGGAATGTTTTTCCCTGAGGCAACTTTCAGCGCAGATCGGGACCTGGCGATCACACAGTCTTTAAATCAGAGACCAACGCTTCAAATGTGACCTGTAGATCAACCATTCATGCGATTGGCGGCGACGATACTTCAACCGTCCACGGAACTTTCGAACATGGCAGCTATTTTCTTCGCGCGCGTCTGTTCCGGTTCCAGTTCCTGCAATCTGCATTCCCGCCATGGTCGCTGAAGGTATTCGCAGTAAAGCCTCGCGCTCGAGGCAACACAGTCCGGCCACGAACATTTCGTCTTGCCCGCGGCGTCAGTCTTGAAGCGAATCCACGACAACTCACCGTCGATATCGCCGAACATTTTGATCCAATAGAACTCCTGCGAACGGTGGTAGAGGTGCACCTTGTGGCATCCCAAAAGGTTGACGACCTCCGAAACCCAACCTGGGACCGCCTCCAGGAAGTACCGGTGATCCGTCTCCTTGCCCATCGGATTCTCCGCGTGAAGGATGTTCCCCAGAACGCCGTAGACCTTTATCAGCCTGCCTTTGCTGAGAAACCCGTCGGTCCTAGCCGCCGGCTCCTGGCATCCGTCGCTGGGCTTCGAATCCAAGGGCACAGGGAAGAAGTTGGGATGAAGGCGGTCCAGTTCCCTGAGCTTCCTGCCGATGTCCTGAGAGCTCTGCAATTCCTTTTTGGATCTGCGCCAAATATCCTTGTTGGCCACGAGCGAACCGAAAACAATCAATTCGAGTACCATCCGCAACTGCAAGCTGACCGACTCCAAGCGGTCTCGAACCGTGATGCCGGGCAGTTCCATCAACCGACTGATCGAATCCAAACGGGATCTGACCTCTTCCATGAGACCGCAGTACTGGGTGATGTCGAGTCGTTCGGCGTGTTTGATCTCCCAATCGCAGCTCAAGCAGGCAATTTTCCAACCCCATTCGGCTATTCCCGGGCCTTGAAGCTCCAACGTGTCCTCCCCGCATTCGGGACAGAGCGAATACTCTTCACCGTCCACACCTTTGACGGGGCCGTCCTGTTCAAAATTCAAGCTCATGCCCGCGTCCGAGAATTTAGGGATTTCCCCGCACCGCGGACAAGGCTCCGTTGGATCCTCGCCGTACATCATGTACGCCATAGCCTGTTCTCCGTGCCCGAGCGGACATTCTCCTGAAGATGCGGGTTCCGTCTGAACCGCTTCTTCGAACAACGCCACGGCTTCGCCGCAGGTCCTCAAACCGATGCACCGCTCGATGTTCTCGACGCTCGCATTTGTGAGGCGCCAACTCACGGCCTCACCGAACACGCCTCTGACAACGCCATTCAAATCTACGAGTTGACCTTCTCTTGGACGTTCGGTGCCACGGTTGGCTATCGACCAGCAGACTTGTCCATAAAGCGTGGATTGGCCCGAGTTCAGGAGATCTTCCAGCGGTCGGGTCTGTGGTTGGCGAGGTTTGGAAGTATTTCGCTTCTCCGCCAATTAAAATCTTCCCCCTGTCCGCCGCATCGACGGATGCACCAGGATCCAGGTGCGACTTGCTTGAGATTGCTCGTATTAGAGATCGCTGTGTCCTTCCACCATTGCGAAGACCGCCTGTGACAGATGGATCAGTGGTCGATCACCCTCACATGTACCAAAGTCGCTGCATAGACTTGACGAATGCTCGGGACTTAGCGATGGTCCATTGTTCCCGCTGGTTGCCGATCATCGCCACCCGTCCATTCTGACACAGGAAGTCCTCTAGCTTCGCAGTCTTCAACCAATCGAGGACGTCGGCGAAGGTAGATTCGAGTCTCCTTGAGAACAGTTCGTCGGGAACGTTGAAGAGCAGACACTCGATGAAGTATGAGGGCGCGACGTATCTGCCGATCAGAACTTCGTCTACTGCGTGGTTTCTGGCAGTCTTGAACATCCGGATCACTCGTTTGAACCGGCGGTTCGTGGTCTGTTCCTTGTTCAACCCACGTTGATGATGCTGGTGCGGATAGCTCACCACCCAACGCCTCTTGTCAGGAAGACAACAACCGATGCCCTCTCTAAAACTCAGCGTGACTACGAGGTCTGCGTCCGCCTGTGTCTCGCCCTTCGCAATCTTCAATGTCTTACGGCATGCCGACACGTTATCCCTGAATCTGGCTCTCATTGCATTAAGGGCGTGGCGCCGGAATGATTGCCAACGACCATAGGCGACTTTATGAGAATCGTTTTCCTCCAACTGTTCGCCGGCGAGGGCGACCACGCGAGGCCTGAGTTTGGAGTTCAACTTAACCACAACGTCCACGTCACTGTCCCGGCGCAGATTCGTGTTGTTCTTATAGGAGCCCTGGAGAAAAATCTCATAATTCGCCTCTTAAAGCCAGTCGTATGCGCTAAACCTGCTCGGATGGATTCGTGCGCCTGAATGGAGGCCGCGTCGGTTCGATGATGGCTCCATTTGGTGAGGATCGATTCAGGGATCGGCATGCTGTTCCTCCAACAATCGGGATTTCCTGATTTTGCGCTTCGATAACCGATAGTCCTTCACGTTTGTGACCATTGAATTTGGCCGACGAATTGTCGCGTTGATCGCCATGCCCCACCAACTTGGCATCCGAGTGTCGCAACAATTGGGAAACTAGCCGCCGCGAGACACCGATAAAGCGACCGTAGTCGGGACATCCTGTGTTTTTCGATGTTTCGCTAGAGCAAGATCGACGACCCGGTCTGCGAGTTTCGATAAACATCTGGCAGCTCGTGGCGGATCGGGCCGCATCGGTCGGTGAAGCTGGTGTTCATGGCCCGCGGGAACTCGTTGCAAATTGACGGGCTGTAGTTGGTGTCGCAGCCGCAATAACGCTGCAACTTTTGATATAGCTATGGGCGGGCAGCTCAACGTTGACCAATTTACCGGCGAATTCCTTCGATCTGGAATGCCACAGGTTGACATTGAATTGCATCGGCAGATGAGGTATAGGCGTGGGACCCCAAACCAAGCGTTCATGCACAATTCTTCCATCGACTCGCCAACGAATGACGTCCTGATGCCATTCTATTTCGTATTGATGAAAATCTAACGAAGCATCGAAACCTAGGTCGATCAAAGCCGGAGCGCCTCGATACCCGTATTCAAGTTTCGTCCCTTCGTCTCCAGGATTAAAGTACACATTGGCGAGCAATTTCGTAGTGTCTCTGCCAAGGAACTCGAGGTCAATTTCCTGGCGAGGTGCATTTCGATGCAAGAATACTCCGGTGACCAGCCCAGACGTATTCGTAGGTTTCACTTCGACTCCGAAACGACCGTATCGATATCGGTGTCTAGTTGCAATTGACGCCGAAGTATACAGACGCACAGACGTTCTCTCTTTGCGTAGCGTTAGTTGTCCAACGTCACCTGGTTTTACCTCGAAATTTTGGGGCTTGAATAGTGCAAGGTTACTTGGAAAAGTGTCATCTCTTAGCAGCCAATGCTTCGCGTCCAAATCTTCGAATTCTTCCACAATCAGCGAGCGATTTGAATCGCCTTGCTCGGTATCGGTAGAGCCGTCAACTCGCAATCCGGGGCGGTCATTCTCGGGAACAATCCATGGAGACGCATCTTTTTTGAGCCATTTGACACGATTTGACCGATCTCCACCGTACGCATGGAAACCATCGGCGAGTCGGCGCTGACCCCGATCCTCGCACTCAGGAAATACATGGGCAGGATATTCGCAATCCAGTAAACGACACAACAATTCCCATTTGTCATTATGATCGTCTGGGAGCTCCAACACATTGCCAGGCACTAACTTCGAGAGTTGCGACGGTAGGGGTGTCGGCGTTAGTCGGCCTTCGATTAGGGCGTTCGAAGCTTCGAGCGAATCGCGGCTCGATGCTGCTGCTGGGTTCAAGCCCTTAGCCGTGAGGATGAACCGAGCTTTGGGATACAGCTTTGCTAGTTGAATGAGAGCGTGCGGATTGAGCGCACCAACGTTGACGTATGCATCGAAAATCCTGCTTCGTTTTTTTCCAAACAAATCGGCATGCTCGCGTTCTGGAAGTCCATCAAAGTCGCTACAGCATCTGTATCCTAGAATTGACAATGCACTTGCGAGTGATGTCAACCCGGAGCCTTCATCTCCGAATGCGAATACCGGTCGCTTCAAAGCAGAATTCTTGACGAGCAAGGGTTTTTCACGCGTTATAACCCCGACCTCAGAAAGGATGGGTAACACAGAATATGAATTGGACGATGGTACGTCATGCCTCTGCTCGATGATGGGCTCGCGCGTAGCGAATACAGTGAGTCTATTGAATTGATGGTTCATCCAAAGGTCTACTGGACCCCGTACAGGCAACAGATCAAGTAGCTTCCGCGCGCATTGCTTTGACAACACGTACCCTGACAATTGCCAAAGTCCGGTCAAGGGCATAAACAGCAATTCGGAAAAAGGTTTTCTGGGAGTTTTTCTGCCTGCATCGTCGTATGACAGATACACCAAATCTACCGGAGGGGCGTGTTTGGTTAGACCCATTAGTTCGTTCCAAGCATCGTCCAAGGTTGCGGCGAAACCTCTCCGAAAAAAGACATCATCTTCCAACACAAGGGTGTACTGCGGATCACCGTCCGCTATCAATTTCCAAACCTCGATGTGCGAGAGTGCAACTGCTACCTCGGGCCTAGTCATCTTGATTGTCCGATCCCGAGGATTCAAGGAACCATCCAGTCGTGGTTCGGGTTGAACGAAAAGTTGGTCTGCCAACGTATATTCGGGATGAACTAACTCGGTGCATGGAGAATCCAAGAGGAATCTCGCATCCACAGCAGAGAAGCGTCTGCTGATCGCTGATAACGGCTGCCCAGAATGGTCGCGTAGACGACCGAGTTCTCGACTCATCTGATGCCATCGGCTAGGTTGCCGATCCAAGTTAATTACGTATATTCGCTGAATAGCGTTGCCAAGTTCCCCATCCGCAAATGATTCAGACCTAGCAGACATTTCGAGACGCCTCGAGCAAAGCATCACCCATTGCCTTAGCCGGGAGAAAATCTGCGGGTACGTAGCGATGTTCAAAGGGTTTTCCCGTTGTTAGTCGATAAATTTTGAACTAGCGGCATTGGTATCGGTAGGCCGGTTCGGACTAACACGGCGCGATTCCGGCGGTCCACGCCGAAAATCCGTCATACCGGATCCCACAGTCTCCAGTTTCGTTCGTCGTTTCTATAACTCAGGGGCCATTGACTAACGGACACGGCATCCCATGCGTAAAGGAACGAAAAATCCGGTTCGCGGCCCTCGATCTCCAAGGAGATCGCGTGTTCGACTAAACTGGCGGTAAGGTTGCCCGGCCCGGTCGTTGACTGTACGTCGTGTGGTTTCTCTTTAGGCCCCAAAAGGATCCGGGTAGAGCGCCCTAGGGCCAACCGTGTAACAGGGTGATTCGGAGGCGATACGAGTGGGTTGTTGTTGACGTAGAAGATCCAGTGTTCCGAATCGCTGCCATTCTTGGTGAAAACCGTGTCCGGAACCATATTTGAGGTCGAAGTGTCGTAACACATCGGTTGAATCTTGAGCCGACCATCCCAGAAAGACGGTTCCCAGTCACTGCCTTGAAAGAACTCGTCGGCATCCACGTAAAACCCGCCGAATTTGACCATGTAACAAAGACGGAAGTAATCACAACGCACTGCCGGATGTAGGCACTGATCGTAAGCATCCGCAAATCCGCGGCCATAATGTCTGTCAATGAATCTCCTGGCTTCGATGTCGTCAAACAAGAGGCGCTGGAACCCCTGCGTTTCAAGTGGTCGCCAGCTGTCAAGACATTCTTGAACATCTGCAGGAATATCGTTCGCATCGTGCCAGAATTGGATGACAGTCTTAGGAATAACATCAGTCGAAGGGTTTTCTTCGACTGGTTCATTTGTTTGCACCAAGTGTCGAATCAATCGCGAGCGCAGGTAATCGTTTTCTGCAATCAGAGTTGGTTCAATTACTTCAACCGATTCCTGGTTTTCCGAAGCGAGGCGCAAGCCCAAATTCGAATTGGCAATCTTAAACAAACTACTGGTTCCATGCCGATCCGAGAATGACCGCATCAACGAATTGTCCCAGTAAAAACCGCATTCACCCGCAAGACTCGGCGAAAATGCGGATCACTGGGCCCATCCACTCGATCGTCATACGCAAGCGATTGAGACCGGCGTGGTTGCGTTGCCGAGAATCATTTGGATCGACCATCTGACCTTCACTTGCTTACCTTCGCATGGATCTTCAATCAAACTTTCACAAGCATCGAGAACACCGAGAGGCGAACTGTGGACAGCCCAAAATAACCGCGAGTTATCGTGTCGTCAAAGTGCCGCGACGCCGCGTCGTTCGCTGTTTGTGCGATTTGGATCATAACCGACAAATGATACATCCCGCAGTCCGTCTCAGCTACGAACTGCTGGCGCTGAGACGGTCCCGTCCGACGCGGACAGAGGTCGAACTGCCGTCCTTGAGACGGTAGCCAGCGTCGCGAGTAACTTTCCGATGATAAACGTCATGCTCACCGATGCTACGGTCTAGTGTTCGGCTCAAGTTCGAGAGATGTGACCCTCTTGATGTCATCGTCATGACCAGGTTAAAATCTCGGTGCAAACCGAAGTGTTCCGGCATCGAACTACTACGGGAAAAGATGGGTCGGACTTGGCGCTGCTTCTGCACGCTAAACCGCAAATGCGAGGAATTCAGCAAATGCGATACACCGAACAGTCAATCGTTCAAGAACTCTTGGCCTCACTCAAAAAGGCGAACGAAAGCCGAGAAATCATTGGCAGCGGATTCATTAACGGCATCGGATACGACGGCATCGTGTTGGAACGGGGAAAACACCCGGGCACTCCGGATCGCAGGGCTATTGTCGAAGTGTCTCAAAAACCAGTGGTCACGAGGTCAGACGCCGAAGGAATACGACACAGGTTCACTACCATCGACGCCGAAGATGGACGGTATGAAACGTACTATCTTTACATCACACCAGGAGATTTGACCAACGGTGCCAAAGACGTTCTGGAAGGTACTAGGATTGTCGTCCGGTCTTTGCGCAGCATAGAGGATTTGAAAACGCGTTTTTGGGAAACGTTGTCAATTGATTTCACCGATACGGGGTTGACGGATCGAGCTCGCTTGCTGATTGCTGCTTTGTCTGAGGTGCCGGGGGGACGTGAACACTACGCAGACTACGAACGTGTGTGCTGCGACATATTGGAATACCTATTCTGCCCCGAATTGGAATCCCCAGCCGCACAGACCTATACTGTAAACAGGTCTCAAAGACGCGATGTGATCATGGCCAACCATGCTGAACGCGGTTTCTGGGCTCGGATGAGGGAAAGGTAAGCCGCAGAATATCTTGTTGCGGAGATGAAGAATAACGGCGGACCCGTTTCAAACACTTCTGTATGGCAGTTGGCAGCTTATATGAAAGAGAAAGGCCTGGGCCTCTTCGGGTTTTTGATCGCGAGGAATGGTGTTTCAAGGGGAGTAGGCAATTACGCTGTTATCGACCAATGGTTACACTCGCAGAAGATGGTCGTACCTTTGAGCAATGATGATCTTGTTCGGATGATCCGCATCCGCGACGGTGATGGTGAACCCGAGCGCCATGTCCAAACATTGATTGACAGCATTCGTCGAGGGGTTTGAGCCGTTTTCGGCGTTTTTGACGGCCGTCGCAGGACGCCGTGTGATTGAAATCGGGATTACTTGACGAAATCAGTGCGCAAAGGTCGATTGTGTGTTTGTTGAACGAACTTCACCGACATTTGTATGGGTTCTACATCCGCTCCCGCGGGCAACGGGGCATGCCAACGAAGTCCTCGCCGGAACGACATCACCGAACTGCGTATCTTCACCGTCTAACCGCATGCCCACTCCTTCCTCCACCGCGAACACACGCCACTCCAGATCCTCCAAGGCGTTCTACCTACCCTTCGCATCTACGGGGTTGAAGAGCAGCAGCTTCTCAGTCGCAGGTCATGGACATCTTCGGCGCTCGGCGGATCGTTTCACAAATCTGCGGCGTCGAAGCAAATCTTCAACAAAACAGGAACCCCTGTACACGTCCATGACACTGAGCCGCTGCTGATACGCACGCAGTTAGCGGGTGAGGTCACAGCAATCCGTCGGGGTCTCGGGTTCGAAGTACGGACCTAATGACAGACTGCCGAACTCAAGAACCGTTACATCGCGGTTTCCGTTGACCGTTGAGACTACGTGAATACAGCTACCTTTTGGGCCCTCTCACTCGAAAGGCTGTACTCAGTTGTCGGCTTCGAAAAAGACTGAATGTTATACTGCAATTATTGCAGACATAACATATCTGAAGGACATCTCCAGATGCCGGAAGACTGGCGCGCAAAGCGTGCTCTCTCATGGAGTCGAAGAGATCGCCCGTCGCGCGAGGTGAGGTTTATGGCGAGAAAGCACGTTGATCATAACGATATCGCGAGGTTCGCCCAAGAACGGGTTAATCTTCCGCGAGACAGAGCCAGTCAATATCGTGCACAAGCCCGACGGCTCCGTGAAAAACTCGATGGATACCTGAGCGAGAATCCCAACTTCACTCTCAGGAAGATGCTGCTATCAGGCAGTCTTGCGAAGGGAACTGCACTGCGGTCCCTGAATGACATCGATCTGGCTTGCTACATCGGCGGGGCTGACACGCCCGAAGATGTCGCCGAGTTGCTTGAATACCTGGCTGAACGTCTCCGAAAAGCCTTCCCGAACTTCAGTCCTGACCAGGTAAAACCTCAAACCTATAGCGTCACGGTTTCATTTCGTGGAACTGGACTCGACGTTGATGTGGTGCCGATTCTCTACGACGAGGACCCGCAGTGGTACGGGAGGCTTGTCAGCCAAGACGATGGCTCCTTCCTGAAGACCAGCATCCCCCTTCACCTAGAGTTCATTCGGAAACGCAAAAATGCGCATGAGCAACATCTTGCTCAGGTGATTCGACTGGTGAAGTTCTGGGCGGGCGGCATCAAGGATGAGCAGCCGGGCTTCCGGTTCAAGTCCTTCATGATCGAGATGATCCTCTCACATCTTGGTGACCAAGGAGTTGATTTCTCCGACTACCCCGAAGCGCTCCAACACTTCTTTACCTACGTCGCCCGGACCGACATGCGAGAGAAGATCGTCTTCAACGACTATTACCACCCTTCGGCGGTTAGACGGTTCTCCGATCATGTGCAGATAGTCGACCCGGTGAATGCGGAGAACAACGTTGCCGGTCTGTACACGAAGGCGGAGGCTGATGCGATTGTAGAAGCCGCCCTGGACGCGGGTGACGCTATTGACGCAGCCCTCGCTGCACCGACCAAGCAAGAGACCGTCTACTACTGGCGAAGGGTGTTTGGCTCTTCGTTCCAAGCGTGAGGAGAATATGAGTTACAGCTATACGGTTACCGACACGCAAAGTTTCACTCGGACGCACGCTAGGCATATGGCGGCCAAGGTCGCCACCGATCTCAAGCGGATGCAAAGGTTCTACGACGAGCCGTCGGACAGTTGGATCAACGCCTTTGAATTGGAAGTCGTTGAGTTCCTCAAGGAAGGAGTCCTTGATACCGTGGCCTACGGTTTTAGGCGGAACGGCTCCTGGATCGAGCCGACGCTGTTTTACACTGCCCGAGACCTATTCGGTGCGACAGCCAACGATGATGATCCAGGTCGGGTTCGGCCCGGTGCCCGGACAGTTGGGGCTTCCTTCCACAGCTACTTAACCCACAACCCTGCGTGGAATCAGTTGACCTGGCAGCGTCAGAAGGAAATCGAAAGGCGGTTGCCCTTCCGAAGAACTACGGGAGCAGAACCCGGCATCAACGGCTACTGGAACACAGACCTTACCTACTCGTCGGGTGGCCGTGCCCTCGATCGTGCCAGCTTGAGGAGCTACCGATGACGACGACGCCTGCCATAGACCAGTTGTTTGATCGACGTATCGCCCTGCCCGATGTTGAAGCGCGTGAGCGACTTCACCGCCTCGTCGGGTTGGAAAACCATAAAACCCGTTTGGCCAAGATGCTCGGCCTGCTAATCAATCCATCCGGTCTGAACACCTGGGTCAACGAACACCATCCAAGAGCCATCGGAGTGCTCGACACAGTTTTGCGAAGACCGCCTCTAGTTGTGCTCGCAGGCGACGTCGGCTCCGGGAAAACTGAGCTCGCAGAGACCATCGGCGACGAGGTGGCTCGTCGGGAGGGTGTCAAAATCATGTTGTTCCCAATGAGCCTCTCAACTCGTGGGCAAGGACGTGTCGGCGAAATGACCCAATTGTTGTCCGCCGCTTTCGATCACGTCGAGGAGGAGGCTTTGGAGCGCAGAGACATTGACGGTTCATCACGCGGAGCGGTACTCCTGCTGGTAGACGAAGCCGATGCCATCGCTCAATCGCGAGAAGCGGCCCAGATGCATCACGAAGACCGCGCCGGTGTGAATGCCTTCATCCGAGGGGTAGACCGCCTTGCCAACCGCAAGCTCCCGGCAGCCGTGATCATGTGCACGAACCGGCTTGGAGCATTGGACCCGGCCGTGCAACGCCGTGCAGCAGATATCCTCACATTCCGCCGGCCGAGCAGCGAGCAGCGCGTGGCTGTGTTGTCGCCACACCTCCGCGATTTGGGATTTTCGCAAACTCAGGTCGCTGCTATTGTCGCTGCAACCGGGCCGCGTCAGCATGGGGAATCCGGCTTTACGTTCTCGGATCTCACTCAGAGGCTTATACCTGCAATTGTGCTCGACGCGTACCCCGACGGTCCCGTAGACGCCGAACGCGCGCTGAAGATAACTCAAGAAATGACTCCTACAGCACCCTTCCGGGATGGTGCTGCATGAACGAGTGGTCGTTGAAGCAACTCCTCGCCGGATTGCATGACGACATCCAGCGACGCTTGGAAACCGCTCGGAAGAGTTTCGCACACCCAGGTACCAAGGGAGACGCTAGCGAGGGTGTCTGGTTGGACCTTTTCGACACGTACCTGCCCAAACGTTACCGAGCGGCCAAAGCCCATGTCGTAGATTGCACCGGAGCGTTCAGCGATCAAATCGACGTAGTCGTTTACGACCGTCAGTACTCGCCCTTCATCTTCCGCTACGAAGCGCAGACCATCATCCCTGCGGAAAGCGTATACGCTGCGTTTGAAGCAAAGCAGACGCTTAATGCCCAGCATGTCAAATATGCACGCGAGAAGGTGGCAAGTGTGCGTCGGCTTGACCGGACCAGCCTACCGATCCCTCATGCCGGTGGAACCTATCCACCAAAGCCGCTTATTCCGATACTAGGAGGTCTGTTGACCTTGGAGAGTGATTGGCAACCTGCCCTCGGCGAGTCTTTGCATACGGCCCTTGGTGATGGACGGGGTGATGACCATCTCGACCTTGGTTGTGTTGCGGTCCACGGTTATTTCACGTTCGACGAAGAGAACGGGTCGTACAAGACTTACGCAGGGGGTAAACCTGCAACCGCCTTCCTGTTCAAATTAATCTCGCAGCTTCAGTTTAGCGGCACCGTGCCGATGATCGACGTCCAGTCATACGCTCAGTGGCTCTCTGACTGACCATGTGGAATCTGAGACCCTAACCATGATAGATACAACGAACCAACAGACAATCTCCCCAACTCTCCAAGCTATCCGCGCCAAGCTAGACCTGACACAAGAGCAGCTCGCGGAGCGGCTAGGCGTCTCGTTCGCGACGGTGAACCGATGGGAGGGTGGGGTGACGATGCCCCAGAAGGCAGCTCGGACGGCCATCGCCGCGCTGGCTGCCGAGGTTGGCATCGACACGGCCGCGCCGGCCGTGGACGAAGCGGCGTCTGCTGCCAGCGTGACTCGCAGGCGGTCCCGAGGACGGCAGGCAACTAAATCCGCTTCAGGGCCTATGGACATGCAGGAGATGGAGCAGATGCTTTGGGGCGCGGCGTGTTCTATACGTGGCGAGAAAGACGCGGCGAAGTTCAAGGACTATCTGCTGCCGCTTCTATTCCTCAAACGTCTTTCGGACGTGTTCGACGATGAGATCGATCGACTCACGGAGGTGTACGAGGATCGCGAGGCAGCGCAGCAGATTGCCGAGTCGGACCATCGGGTGCTGCGTTTCTACTTGCCGCCTGTGGCGCGCTGGGGGATCATCAGCGGACGTGTTGATTACGAGTGGCCACGCGATGACAGTGGCCGAAGCACCCAACCGCGCGACATCGGAGAGCACTTGACGACTGCTGTGCGCGCGGTTGTACGGCAGAACCCTTCGCTGTCGGGCGTAATCGACGTTGTGGACTTCGCAACCGAACGCAACGGCGAGCGCGACATCAACCCGTCGAAACTCGCCGAGGTGGTTGAGACCTTCTCCGATCCGAGATACCGGCTGGGGCTCGCAGATGTCCAACCGGATTTCCTCGGACGTGCCTACGAGTACTTGCTGCGAAAATTCGCGGAGGGTTCGGGTCAGAGCGCGGGAGAGTTCTTCACGCCTACTGAAGTGGGATATCTGATGGCGAATCTGATGCGCCCGCGTCCGGGGGAGACGTGCCATGACTACGCGTGCGGTTCGGCAGGGCTGCTCATCAAGCTTCAACTCGTCGCCCGAGATCTCGATCCATTGAGCCCTATCCCTTTGAAACTCTACGGTCAGGAACTGCAGGCCGACAGCTACGCCGTGGCGCACATGAACGCCATCATCCACGACATGGATGTGAAAATCGAGCGCGGCGACACGATGATCAATCCCAAGTTCAAGACGGCGACGGGCGGCATCGACACATACGACATCGTGGTCGCGAATCCGATGTGGAACCAGCCGTTCAATCCCGACATCTTCGCCAACGACCAGTTCGACCGTTTCCGCACCGCGGGCGGGGTCACGACCGGAAGAGGCGATTGGGCATGGCTCCAGCACACGCTGGCGTGCATGAGCGATCGCGGACGCGCCGCGGTGGTGCTCGACACCGGTGCCGTGACGCGCGGATCCGGCAGCAAAAACGAGGACCGCGAGCGCAACATCCGAAAGTGGTTCGTGGAGAACGACCTTGTCGAAGGAGTGATTCTGCTACCGGACAACCTCTTCTACAACACGAGCGCCGCCGGCATCATCGTCGTGCTCTCGAAACGCAAACCGGCGACTCGCAAGGACAAGATCGTGCTGCTAAACGCCAGTCGACGCGTCCGCAAGGGACGTCCAAAGAACTACATCCCGGATGAGGAGATAAAACCTATTGCCGACGTGTTCCTCAAGGGCGAACCGGTCGAGGGCGAGCTAGCGGTCATCACCCGCGAACAGGCGCGAGAGGCTGATTACAACCTTAGTCCGAGTCGGTGGGTGGGGCAAACTGACACTGCGGTTCAGCGTCCGATTACAGAAATCATTGCTGAGATTCAGCGTCTTGAGGATGAGGCGCTCGATGTCGATGCTTCGCTAGCGAAGATGTTGGTGAAACTGGGATGAGCAACGCGTGGACATGGCACCCCATTGGGGAACTGTTTGAACTAGGCGCAGGTAAAACAATGAACGCGGCCGCGCGTAACGGCCCTTCCAAGACACCGTTTCTGCGGACATCCAACGTTCTCTGGGACGAGATTGATTTGACGACCGTAGATGAGATGTCGATGTCGGATCATGAACTGTCTACTAAATCACTCAGACAGGGGGACTTGCTAGTTTGCGAAGGCGGGGAGATAGGACGTGCTGCCATTTGGAACGGCGAAATCGAGATTATGTCGTTTCAGAACCATCTACATCGGCTACGGCCAATCGTCTCCGACATCGAGCCCCGCTTTTATGTGTTTTTCCTCCAGTCCGCTTTCACACAACTCGGAATCTTCGAGGGCGCCGGTAACAAAACCACCATCCCTAACCTGTCGCGTAACAGGCTTTCAGAGTTGCAGGTTCCTCGTCCCCCGTTGAGTGAGCAACAAGCAGTAAACGCGGTTCTCGGCCAGGTACGCGATGCGATAAGAATTCAGGAACAGATCATCGCGGTCGCCCAAGAGTTGAAACGCGCCGCCATGAAGATGCTGTTCACTCATGGTGTGCGCGGGGAGGCGCAGAAGGAGACGGAGATCGGGTTGATGCCGGAGGGTTGGGAAGTGGTGCCAATCGGTGACCTCGCTCATCAGTTGCAGTATGGGCTCTCAGTGCGAGGCGAAAAGTCTGGCCGCTATCCGATATTACGGATGAACTGTCAGCAGGATGGGAAAGTGGTCATGCGTGACTTGCAGTACGTCAACATCGATGAAGAAACGGCTGGGGTCTATCGAGTCCATCCCGGTGACATCCTCTTCAATCGAACTAACAGTTACGAACTAGTAGGACGAACAGCGATTGTAGAGACGACGACCGACGCGGTTTTCGCCTCCTACCTTGTGCGGGTTTTAGTCAATGGAACGCGTCTTGATCCTCGGTTCCTAAATCACTATCTGAATTGGGATGATGCCCAATCGAGATTGAAGCAACTGGCCAGCCGAGCGGTTGGACAATCCAATATCAGCGCAGGGAAGCTTCGGACGTTCAAGATTCCGGTTCCGAACTTCAATGAGCAACGTGAAATCATCGCCACACTTGACGCCATCGACCGCAAGATTGACCTGCATCGTCGGAAGCGTGCTGTGTTGGGAGAGTTGTTCAAGGCTTTGTTGCATGCGTTGATGACGGAGGAGATGGGGGTGGATGAGCTGGCCAAACCGGAGACCATGGACAAGCAGCCATGAAGCAGAAACAGGATTCATCGGCGCAATCGCCTCGAAATGACCATCCGACGCCAGTCGGTGCTATCCCGATTGAGAGATTCTTGTTCGGCAACGAACATTGGCGCTCGCATCGTGCCATAGATGAGATCGAGGTGTACTGTGACCTATTGGACGGCCTTCAGGAACGTGTAGACGGCTTGCAGACGCGAGGTAAGGACGAAGAGGTCACGCTCACCAATGTCAAAGCCGTGATAAGCAGTTATTCGTTTGAAATCGGCGTCAAGTCGCTTTGGGCGTTGGACCACCCCTCAGATAGCGTTCCCATTACCCACGACTTACTTGCGCTCTACAACGGGCTGAGCGAAGAAACCGTTGACTCGCTCAACCGATTGCATATGACCAAAGAAGCATTCGTGGATTGGCGCATACCTTTCATCAGCAACAGATACTCGATGGAGAGTGGTGAAAGAGAGATCTCGGTTTATCAAACCGAGTTCCTGAGGTCGCTCGCACATTTGCTGAAAGACAAGCTGGAAGAAACGAGGATGAGGCTATTTAAACCTGCACATACGCCTGGTTCCCAATAATGTGTTCCAAGCCCTACCGGAAAACCGACAAAACAGGTACTTATCTGGTTGAGTCGAAATAGGCACAGATCAACGAAAGCAAATAGAGAGGGACATACATGATAATTGGCGACGTTTTCAGGCAATTTCCATGGCGAGACAGACGCGGGGTGACTTGGGATGTATCTGTCGCCGAGTCGGTAACGCAGGTGTCGTGGCACACCGAGTCGCGACATGGTTTTGGGATTGGCAAGGCGACCGTACGAATACGAGAAGTAGAGTTTCCCGATCTCGAAACTCGAGTACATTTGCCGATTGCTCACATCGTCGACCTGCAAGTCAGCGACCACATGGAAAACCGAGGTGTGGGGTCTATGCTCGTTAGGCAAATAGTCGAAGAATGTCGACGACGGGGACACTCGGGTGTTGGCGGAGACCTGAGCAGGCAAGACCGAGATCACTTCGACAAACTAAAGCATTTCTACGAAAAACTAGGTTTCACAGTCGAATTCTACGGCGCCGATCATCCTGCCAATGATGGCACTATTCTCGGCAGCATCAAGATGATGTTTTAGTGAGAAACGAGGTCTAAAGGTCAAACACTAGGAGATGACTACGGAACAAATCACAACCCTTGCCGCCTCCGGCGAGTCCGAGACATTGGAGTTCAAGGAGACGACTGGTGCTCGCCGCAAAGCGGCGATGACGTTGTGTGCCTTCCTGAACCAGGGTGGTGGGCAGGTTCTGTTCGGTGTGAAGGATGATGGGAGCGTGGTAGGTCAGGAGGTCGGCGAGCGGACCATCGAGGACTTGAGCGCTGAGTTTCGGCGCATCGACCCTCCAGCGTTTCCAAGCATCGAACGCGTCCGCGTGGATGAGGACCGTGAAGTCATAGTCGTAGGCACTGGCCAAGGTGCATCTAGGCCGTACACCTATCGTGGTGCCGCGTACCGTCGCATAGGCAACACGACTTTGGCGATGTCTGCCGACGAGTACAACCGAATGTTGTTCGAGCGGATGCACAGCGAGCAGCGTTGGGAGAACCAGCCTGCCGCTGGCTGGACTCTCGCAGATCTCGACACGGCAGAGATTCAACGCACCGTAGCCGAGGCGGTCCGGCGCGGGCGTCTCGAGGAGCCGTTGAGCCGTGACCCATCTGACATGCTGCGTGGTCTCGGTTTGCTGCGAGACGATGTGTTGCTGCGAGCGGCGGTCGTTCTCTTTGGCGATCCTCAACGCCTAGAACTTGACATGCCGCAGTGTCTGCTGCGCGTCGCCCGATTCCGAGGAACTGACCGGATGGAGTTTCTAGATAATCGGCAGTTCAACGGCAATGCCTTCACCCTTTTCGGGGACGCCGAGAAATTCCTTCGCGACACGCTCCCCATTGCCGGACGGTTCGAGCAGGACCGTTTCGAGCGAATCGACGAGCCGTTGTATCCGCCGTTGGCGACGCGTGAGGCGATCGCGAACGCGCTGTGTCATCGTGACTACTCGATAGGTGGCGGCTCTATCGGTATAGCGGTATACGATGATCGGCTGGAAGTAACGTCTTCCGGTTCGTTGCACTTCGGTTTGACTCCGGAATTGTTGTTCGCGCCGCACGAGTCTCGTCCGTGGAATCCATTGATCGCCCGCACCTTCTATCGGCGCGGGATTATTGAGGAGTGGGGAAGCGGAACGCTTAGGATGGTGGATCTGGCAGAGGGAGCCGGGCTTCCGACACCCGAGATTGACGATGCTGGAGGATCTGTCACCGTGCGGTTCCGGCCCGGCCAATTCGTTGCCCAGCCTGTAACCGGCGACATGAACGGGCCTGAAGCAAGGCGGGAGATGACAGTCGCGCTCTTGGACAACGCTGAGGACGGATTGACGCGCCGCGAGATTCATGCGCGCTTGGGGTCTGGTGTCAGCGAGCGACAAGTGCGAACGACTCTGGAAGAGTTGAGAAACAGCGGACTGATCGTATCCACGGCTCGCGGACCGTTGACTCGCTGGAAACGTGCGGATGGTGCGAGATAGATGCGTGATGGTGCGAGATAGGTGCGAGATAGAGGCGCGATAGAGGCGAGATAGGGGCGAGATCAACCAAGTTACCACCCTCGCATCGAAGACCAGCCATGACTGAATCAACCATAAAAGAGGCATCGACGGTTCAATTTCCTTTGGTTCGCCACGCCGCGGAGATCGGTTGGAAGCCGATCGCTCCGGCAGATGCGACCGCGAAGCGCGGCAGCGTATCAGGGCTGATGTTCCGCGATGAACTTGAGGCTGCGCTAGGCAAGTTCAACCCATGGATGACGGACGATGCCATTCGCTCCGTGATCGAAAACCTCGAAGCTTTGCCGGCAACCATCGAAGGCAACCGTCAGGCATTGGCATGGTTGCGCGGGGAGCGGCAATGGTTCGATGACGAAGCGAAACGGTATCGACGAGTCCAACTCGTCGACTTCGAAAATCCGAGCAACAGTTCGTTCCATGTCACTTGGGAGTGGACGCTCAAACCACCGGCTCGCAAGGGCAACCGCGCCGATGTGATGTTCTTGGTGAACGGCGTGCCGGTCGCCATCGTCGAGCATAAGAACCCCAAGGATGCCGACGCCATAGAGCGCGGAGTCACCCAGCTGCGGCGCTACGAGATCGAGACGCCGGAACTGACGGGAATGGCGCAGCTCTTCAACGTGACTCACATTTTCGACTACTGGTACGGCGTGACGTGGAACATCTCGCGTCGGTTCATGGCGCGTTGGAAGGAAAGACAAGACGAGAGCTATCGCTTCGCTGTTCAGTCGTTTTTCGAGCCGACCGACTTTCTACGGATTTTGCGTGACTGGATTCTGTTCTATGTAGAAGACGACGAGATGCGGAAGTCGGTCCTAAGGCAACACCAGCGCCGCGCCGTCGAACAGATTATCCGGCGCTGTTCGGAACCCAACAAGCAGCGAGGATTGATTTGGCATACGCAGGGGTCCGGAAAGACATTCACCCTGCTCACGTCCGCACGTCTGATTTTGGAGCGCAAGGCGGATTTTGGCGCCGCTACAGTCATTGTCGTCGTGGATCGAACCGAGTTGGAAGGACAGCTGCACGGATGGGTGGACAGGTTGCTGGGAGAGATGCACCAGCAGGACATCCCAGTTGCACGCGCCGACTCTCGTGCGAAGCTTCGCGACCTGCTGCAGAGCGGCCGTCGAGGCTTGATCATCTCCATGATCCACAAATTCGAGGGCATCGAGAAGGACGCCAACACTTGCGACAACATCTACGTCTTCATCGATGAAGCGCACCGCTCCGTCGCCAAGGATCTGGGAACGTATCTCATGGGCGCGCTGCCCAACGCCACCATCATCGGCTTCACCGGCACGCCAATCGCCAGAACCGAGCACGGCGAAGGCACGTTCAAGATCTTCGGCACGGACGATGAGTTGGGATACCTCGACAAATACACCATCGCCGAGTCGATCGAAGACGAGACGACCTTGCCGATCCGCCACACGATGGCCCCGAGCGACCTGACGGTCCCCGTCGAACAACTGGACAAAGAGTTCTTCGAACTGGCGGACAGTGAAGGCGTCACCGACATCGACGAGTTGAACAGGGTTCTCGACCGCGCTGTCGACCTCCGCACGTTCCTGTCCGCAGACGATCGCGTTGAAAAGGTCGCCGAGTTCGTGGCTAAGCACTTCAGAGACAACGTCGAACCGCTTGGGTACAAGGCGTTTCTAGTCGCCGTCAATCGTGAGGCATGTGCCAAGTACAAACGCGCGCTCGACAAGCATCTTCCACCAGAGTGGTCCGTGCCGGTCTACACCGAGAATCCAGACGACATCGTAAAGCGTCGTCTCGTTGCCGACTTTCAGATCACTCCTGAAGAAGAGGCGGATGCGCGCTTGATGTTTAAGAAGGCTGATGGGGAACCAAAGATCCTGATCGTCACCGATAAGCTGCTGACCGGGTTCGATGCTCCGCTGCTCTACTGCATGTATCTGGACAAACCGATGCGGGACCACGTGTTGCTTCAGGCGATAGCACGCGTGAATCGGCCTTACGTCGACTCGGAGGGAATCGGAAAACCGATCGGCCTCGTCGTAGATTTCGTCGGCGTTCTGCGCGAGTTGAAGAAAGCGTTGCAGTTCGATTCCTCCGATGTCAACGGCGCGATCGAGGGTCTCGATGTCCTGATGGATGAACTAAAAAAGAAACTGGAGCAGGCGCGAAGAAGATATCTCAAATACGGAACGAATGACGGATCTGCGGTCATTATCGCCGATGACGGGGAGCCGTTCGGCGTTGACGGGCGAGACGCGGACGCGGACTTGGAACAGGTCGTGTATCAGCATTTCTTGGACCCAGACGAGCGTCAAGCCTTTTTCACCGCGTTCAAGGAGATCGAGGCGTTGTGGGAGATACTCTCTCCTACGGCCGAACTGCGTGATCATCTCGATACTCTCAAGCGACTCGCAGAACTGTATGCGGTGGTTCGCGAAGCCTTCTCCGTCCCTCCCTATTTCGATCCCGACCTCGCGAAGAAAACTAGGCGGCTCGTCGAGGAGTCCGTGATCATGAATGCCTTGGGTGATGCGACGCAATCATTGACGTTCGACACGCGTACCTTGGAAAGGCTCCGCCGCAAACCCGGCCCTCCAGAACCGAAGGTTTTCAACTTCGTTCGCAGCTTTCAGCGAGAAAGGTCTGATCATGAACCTGTGCTGAGGCCGTTAAAGGATCGCGCCGAGCAAATCTTGAGCGACATCGGCGATCTCAAGACGTCGGGGATTCAGGCGATGGAGATGCTGGCCGCCCTCGTCGGAGAGAAGGAAGCGGCCTTGGAAGCCGCGAAGGAAAGCGATCTCACGCCGCGCGCGTTCAGCGTGTTTTGGTCGTTGAAAGACAGCCAAACGCTCGATTCCGCCGGGATCAGTCCAATCGTTTTGGCCCACGAAGTCGAGGCGGTTTTTGGCCGATTCCCAAATGCAGCGGTCAACAGAGATGAAGAGAGGCAGCTCAGAATGGCACTCTACCTCCCGCTTATGAGAATGGACGGCGACGAACGGGCGCGAACTGTGGACCGAATAATAGAGATCTTGTTTGATCGGGACATCGATGGTGAAGACTGAAAACCGACGCGACGCAGTCCGCGAGCGTGTGGAACATTGGGCGCGTGTTCTCAACGTGCCCATGCCGCGCGTTCGAGTTCGCCAAATGACACGAAAATGGGGGTCCTGCTCGATTTCTGGCATCATCACGTTGTCCGACGATCTGGCCGACCAAGATACGGGCTTCCAAGATTTAGTCATCGCCCATGAACTGCTTCATCTGCGTGTGCCGAACCACGGCAAACTTTTCAAGGCGCTGCTGAGCGCACATGTACCCGACTGGAGAGAACACGACACGGCGAGGTAGATCAATGACGCCGCGACCTACCTTTGGGTATATCCAAACACTCAGGAACTTCATAGCTGTGGTTGCCCCCACTCGCCGTTCTACCAAATGATCCCGATCTGAACTGCGTCAATCCTGGCGTCCGATCACCCGCGGTGTCTGAAATCATCCTCGTGTGCGACGTGTTGCGAGACAACACTTTGACGGTTATTCTCCAGAGCATCGGATTTCTCCACAAATGCAGTCGAACGAACAATGCGGAGACTGAGACTGCGAGACGGTACTGCTGCGCTTAGCTGGGTAGTGTCCTTAGTGCCGCCGTCCGAGATTAAACGCGGACCGACTGACGCGTGGCGCTGCATCGCCGGCTTGCCGCCGCGTCGGGTAACGAACCCGCACGTTTCATTCGGTGTAGCGCCCTCGTCGCAAGTGTCGTGTCACGATTGAAACGTGTCACGATTGAAAGGTCTCGAAGTGACGCGGGGCGCGACCAGCAATTGGAGGCAGACAATGGGATGGTTGTCGTTGTCGTCACCTAGGTGAGAACGCAATTTACGATGGTGCGTATGCGAGAGGTGATCGGCACCTATCTCGGAGTTTGATATTCGACTGTGAATCCGCGGGCTGGTCCCGTCCTGTTTTCCAGAGCTTCGAATGATCGGAGCCCGTGCCTGAACCTGTCGACGTTGTGTGATAACCGAAGTGATAACTCCCTCCTCAACAAACGCCGTTTAGGTTTGAAATTCGCCAATTTCAGCGGATGTCCCCTCCACCATCGTCGACGCCAGTGATGGGCATCCCTGTGTCCCCTCTAGATTCCGCAGCGAAACCTAGCTAGGTTCGCTTGATGACACCGCAGACCAACCGGTTGCCCGTGTCCGTCTCCTCTTCCCCATAGGCATCTGGATGTTCGTGAACGATGATGGCGGAACCGTCGCTGTCGAACACGGAGTGGCGCAACCCTTGGTCCAATGTGAATCCATCGGTGAGGAAATCAGCCCGAGCGTGACCATCCGACGCGGCATAGATGTTGGGCAGATCGCCGCCGTGTCCTCCAGATCCCCGTCCCCGCCACGCGGCATGGATGAAACCATGATCCGAATCGTCCGGATTGAAATGGTCGCCAGCCGCATCAAAATCGGGATCGCATCTGCCGACCTCATGGACATAGAGCGCGTGACCACCCGGTGGCAGCCCTCTCACCTCAGCCATTATCAGCACGCCAAGCGAGGTCTGCAGGAAATCGACGCTGCCCACGACTTCGCCCGTAGGAGACTTCAACTCAGCCACACCAGTCAACCCGATCTCAGGGTCCCTCGAATCAGATTGCCGAAGGTTCAACAACGCCACACCGCCAACCAAGATTATGACTAAGACAAGCACCGGAGCGACCAAAACGGCATGCTCGATTCTCAAAGTCAATTTCAGTCACCCCTAAACCGTGTCACGATTGGGATCAAGCACGCTGGCCAATCCGCGATGCTACAGTAAACAGGCTAAGTTATAAATCGCAGGAGCAAGTTGGCCAGTGCCAAGATCATCAACACTCCCCAACTCGTCACCATCCACCACTGCTTGAACAGATCGTCCTTCTTGACGTAGCGGTCGTCCATCCAATCGACAGACAAGCTCCGTAGGTCGCTTTGCTTGACATAGACGCCAGCTAGCTTCTCCTCGATCCGGTCGGCAGTCCGTTTCTCTATGGCATCCCGCAAGATCAACCCTCGATTCGTTTTAATTCTTCGACGAGTTGAGTGTAAAGCAAACTAAGCTCAGGTTCCCATCTGTCCTTGACTGATTCAACGTCAGGAATGGGGGCTTTTTTGTCGAACAATAGGTCGAGTTCTGCCTTGTACAAGGCCCGCGATGTGGCGAACTGTTCAAGCAATCTCTCGAATTTAGGCGAAGTCAATTCGCCTGTCGGTGTTGACGCTACATTCTGTGCCACTAAATCCCTACCGTTTCCTCATCCCGTTGCACAAAACCCACCGATGAAAGTCTGGCAATCAACACGTACCTCCAATCTGGTTCTGCCTCTAGTGAGATTCTATTCAGTCCGTCGGTTTGGATACTGTAACACCTAGGCATCTCGCCTGTGTTAACGTTCACCACGTCGGAAGCAACCGACGCAGACGGTACCGCTACCGCAGTCGCCGAGGACGCGAAAGCGCGTTAGATCATCTAAAACCTTCCATGTCCCAGTCCGAAAACCCCCCGAATATCAACAACGCCCTCATTGTCGGTGCCAAACGAGTCGGGCAGACAGTCGCACACCGCCTCGCCGAAGACGGCATCAACATCGCAATCGCGTACCGCTCATCGGCCGCCGAAGCGCAGGAACTCGCCGACTCCATCTCTAACGTCCAGACCGCCCTCATCCAAGCAGACTTAAGCGACGAGAATCAGGCAAAACGCGCCGTCCTCGAAACCGTCGACGCTCTCGGTCGTCTCGACTACGTCATCAACTTGGCCTCCGATTACCCATACGCCCCGTTCGATTCCCTCGACAGCGAATCATGGGACCGCGCAATGGCGACTGCCAAAGGCTCATATCTTCTAGGCATCCACGCCGCGCGGCAGATGCGCAAGAACGAAGGTCCAAACCGCGGACACATCATCCTCTTCGGCGATTGGGCTGCGGAGGAGACGCCGTACAACGACTACCTCCCCTACCTGTCCGCCAAAGCAGCGATCCACTTCATGACACGAGGTCTCGCGGCCGAGGTGGCAGGCTTCGGCGTCAGGGTAAACTGTGTCGCCCCCGGTCCGACAATGCGTCCCCCCGAAATAACTCAGGCAGATTGGGACGCCGCAATCGCCGCCAAAGCTCCGCTCCAGCAAGAATCGTCGGTCGAAGACATCGCGGAGATAATCTCATCCATGCTCAGAACCTCCTCCATCACCGGCGAAATCATCCGCGTCGACTCAGGCAGACACATCAGAGGCGTCTAACACATGCCCTACAAAGTCACCCGATCCATCGACTTCTGCTACGGCCACCGGCTCCTAAACTACGAAGGAGAGTGCCGTCACCTCCACGGCCACAACGGTCGCCTCGAGGTCGACATCGAGAGCGACGAGACCGACCACCGAGGCATGGTAGTCGACTTCTCCGACGTCAAAGACATCGTCAAGACCTGGATCGACGACAACCTCGACCACCGCATGATCCTCCACCGAGACGATCCCTTAGTCGCCGTCCTCTCCGAACTCGGCGAAGCCCACTACGTCATCGACCGCAACCCCACCGCCGAGAACATCGCCGCCCACATCCACGACATGACCTCCTCAGACGATCTCACCATCACCGAGATCCGCCTATGGGAGACTCCCAACTCCTACGCCACCTACCGCGCAGATTCGAACGGGCACGACGTGTCGTGAACCCTCCTACCGCGGTCTTAGCCAGCGGCGGCATGGACAGTTGCATCCTCCTCGCAAACGTCGCCGAACAGGGCATCGCCCATCCCATATACGTCGAGACCGGCATCCCCTGGGAATGGGCCGAAAAGCAGATGCTCCAAAACTTCATCGACGCCGTCAACAACCCCAACATCAGACCCATAACCACTCTCCAACTCCCCGTCCAACCCCTATACGGCACCGGACACTGGACGATGTCAGGCGAAACAGTCCCCGGCTACGAAGAACCCGACGAAACCGTCTACATCCCCGGTCGCAACATCATCCTAATCACCCTCGCCGCCATCTGGTGCTCACTCAACGACGTCCACCGCATCGTAATCGGCTCCCTAGCCGGCAACCCATTCCCAGACGCCACACCCGAGTTCTTCCAATCCATAGCCAACTCCAACGCAACCGGCCTCGACCACCCCCTAACCGTCGAAGCCCCCATGCGAAACCTCCACAAAGAAGACATCCTAGCCACCAACGCCACAACCCTCCCCCTCCACCTAACCCTCACCTGCGCCAACCCCATTTCCGCAGACGGCAATGCAATCATCCATTGCGCCAACTGCAACAAATGCCGCGAACGCCACGAAGCATTCCTAGAAGCAGCCATCCCCGACAACACCGCATACGCCAAACCACTATGACTCAAACGAGCGACACCCCCTGGTACACCCAATTCTTCAAACGCGACTATCTCCGCATCTACGGTCACACCCTCCAGCAAGACCGCACCGACCTCGAAACCCAATTCGCCATCCACGCCCTCGGCATCCAACCGCACCACCACATCCTAGACCTCTGCTGCGGACAAGGCCGCCACAGCATAGCCCTAGCCAAAACCGGCCTCAAAGTAACCGGCATCGACCTAAGCCAAGAAATGCTGACCATCGCCCAATCCACAGCCGACGAATCAGACATCCCCCTCTCCCTCCACCAAGCCGACATGCGCAACCTCCCCAACGCCATGTCGAACCAATTCGACGCCGTAATCAACATGTTCTCCTCTTTCGGCTACCTCGAATCCGAAAACGACGACCAGCAAGTCCTCCACCAGATCCACAAAGTCCTCAAACCCGGCGGCAAGCTCCTAATGGACCTCCTAAACCGCGAGTGGGTGATCATCAACAACGAAGAGTTCGACTGGCACCAACACCAAGACGGCCGAATAGTCCTAGAACGCCGACAACTAGACCTAGCCACCTCCACCAACCACCTAACCTACACCGAACTCCTCCCCGACGGCACCCGCAACCAACTCTCCGACCTCCACATGCGCCTCTACACCCTAACCGAACTAACCAAAATGCTAGCCACCGCAGGCCTAACCCTCCAAACCACCTACGGCAACTTCCAATCCGAACCCTACACCGTCAACACCCGCCGCATGATAGTCATCGCCGAAAAAACCACCTGATCCAATCCGACCACCACCACATCCTCGCGGTCTATACCCATCCCCTCCCTACGCTATCCTTAAACCCAATCTCCAATGATCCCCCTAATCACAAACCACTCCGACGAACTAGCCGAAATCTGCCGACGCCACCACGTCAAGCGCCTGGAACTCTTCGGCTCCGCTGCCGTCGGCGACTTCAACCCTGAAAAAAGCGACATCGACTTCCTAGTCGAGTTCGACGAGTCTGACGATATGCTGCTCTTCCAAACCCGCAGAGACCTGAACCAAGCATTAGAGTCCCTTTTCGACCGTTCAGTCGATCTCGTGATCCTCTCCAATATCGAAAACCCTTACTTCCGGAGTTCCGTGGAGAACACGAGGGAACCGATCTTTGAGGCATGATCCCAACAGCTACTTGTGGGATATCCGACAAGCCGCTCAGCGCATAAACGTATTAACCGCCGAGATTACATTCGACGAGTACAACGCGGATTGGACAGTGTCTCTGCTGGTCGAGCGCCTGTTCATCATCATCGGCGAGGCCATGACCAGACTGGAAACGCACCACCCAGGCATCGCCTCACAGATATCTGATTACAGAGACATCATCGGCTTCCGCATCATCCTAGTCCACCGATACCCAGAAATCCGAAACCGAGAAGTCTGGGAAATCATTCAACACAAACTCCCAACCCTCCTCAACGAAGTCAACACCCTCCTCAATTCAGACTAACCAAACACCCCCACTCACATCCCCCCCATCCCCCGTCCCCTACCCCGATAACGCGCATTCGGACCCTCCAATATCCCCCGCTGCGCATCCGTCAACCCCGGATAGTCGTCCGCATCGAGATACTGCGCCGACCACGAAATCGGATGCGGACTGTACTTGAAGAAGATCGTCCGACGCTCATCCGGACCCGCCCACGGCAGCGTCCCATGCGTCAACGCCTCCGTAAAAATAATCGCCGTCCCCGCAGGCCCCGTCACTCGCTCGACCAGCGGACCCGGCTCATCCATCTCTATCCACTCACTCGGGAACGCATAGTTGCTCTTGTGCGACCCCGGCACGCACCCGAAACCGCCGTCCATCGGCCCCACGTCCTTCAGGTTATAGGCCACCACCGACAGCCCGTTGTGCATCTGCCCGCCCTCATATCGGAAGTAGTGCGTCGGATTGAACGGCACAGCCCCGCCATGCAACCGTGTCCCGATCGGCCCCTTCCCCGACCTGATCACATCCAGATAGACATGGTCCAGCCGGAAATCCTCACCCAGCAACTCGCTAAGATACGGAGTGATCGACGGATTATCAATCAAATCCCGATACTCCTTCCCCCACTCCAGCACCGGACCAAACCGATGCGTCCGCATGTCCGGCGGGCACTCGTCGGCGATATGCTCATCAAGCACGCCGTTGAGCCTGCCGACCTGCTCCTGAGACAACGCATCGGGCACAGCAAGGTAGCCCTTCAGATCAAACAGATATCGCTCTTGGTCGTTCATCGGTAGCCTCCTGAAACCTCGTCAAAGGATAAGGCATTCCCACCCATTCCTGGGAGAGCAGGAAGCCGAGGGTTGACGCGGGCAGGGCCGAAGGCCCAACAGCCCCTTTCACGCAGCCCAAAGCACCAGTCAACGGGAGAGAAAGGGGCGCGGGAGCCCAAAACCGCCACTAACGGACAGCGGGGTATGCCCGCCGAGGCGGGTCCCCACCAACCACCACCAACCCAAAAACGAAAACCACCACTCTCCAATCACCATCCCCCAACACACTAAAATCAAAACCGGAGTCCTCAAAACATGGCAACCACCACAATGTCACCCTGAGAGCACCGCCAAGTAGCGCAAGATTTCCTCGCGGCTTCCGACGAGGAGTTCGAACGCGGCGACATCTTGCAAGGTGCGGCAAAGCTGTGGGGCGCCGCCGCTCACGCCGTAATGGCCGCCGCGCAAGAACGAGAATGGCCCCACGAGAGCCATCGATCGCTGAAGAACGCCGCCATCAAATTGTCCGCAGAAGCCGAAGACCCCTCCATCGAACACCTATTCTTAGCCGCGGAAAAGTTCCACCGACACTTCTACCACGACTCCATGGAAGACTGGGAACGCGAGTCCGACCGTCCGCTAGTGCACGATTTCGTGCAGCGGGTATTGGCGTTGAGCTAGTGCGCGACGACCGTTCACTTCCTCCCTCTCTTTCAGGAGGGGGCAGGAGGAGGACCGCCGCTAGACGGAACCACCTTTCGCAACATCCTCATATACTGTTACTCCCAAGTCGACAATGAAATCGTCTGGGACATCGCCCAATCCGACCTCCCACCTCACCTATCCCTTGACGAATCCTTTGCCAAACTACCGTCTTTCTCGCACTCAGGACAAAGATGCGATTGGTGACTATTCGTGTGCCACACTACACTCAACCTTTTATACAGACGATAGAATCATGGATAATCTCGGGTTTTCAGGACAGCCCAATCACGGAGAAATCACGAACAGAAGGAGACAGCATGGCAGTTACCAAGGTTCCTCAACGCACTGACAACAGAACGGACGACACAGCCTTGGTGTATTCTGGCGACCCATCTCACGAACAATGCGAGTGTGGTTCACGGGAATCTGTCGTTCCTGCCATGCGTCTGTTGAATAATCGACGAATGTTCGATGCGTTGATTTCTAGCTTAGAGATTGAGACTTGGGAACCTGATGAATTTCTCCAGGCATTTCGGATTGACGAACCGGCGCATGTCGTCATAGAAGATGGGTGGCGGGCCGATTGGGTGGATTTGGGGCAGACCTTAGGATGTGTGATCGAACAGACTTATGAAACCTTCCCCACTGAGACGAAGTTGCTCATAAACAGTCAGATGCGGCTGATGCATGATGAATGAAATCTCACCGCAGGAAGACGATTCGCCACCCCAAACGATACAAGGGGAACTACGAGTCGAGTATACCCAAGGGCCTTTGCCTCATCCTAGAGTGCTGGGGGAATATGACCGCGAAGCTCCTGGCACTGCCGAACGGATCATGCGGCAATGGGAAGCTGACTCGGAGCATAGGAGAAAGATGGAAGCTGATGGTCTGAAGCACGTCTAAAGGCTTCAATTGATGTTCCAGATATCGAGACTGATTATCGCGCTTTCATCGATTGCCATTGGAGGCTGGCTCGTGCCCGGTCAATGGCCGGTTGGACTTGCAACTATGATTGCGGGTGCTTTGAGTTATCCAGCTGTAGGTCTGGCGAATCGCCTGCTAGGAAAACGTGGAGACGATCTGCTCAACGGTCAGAGTAATGGAGACATCAACTGAGTCTAGGTGTACTCTCCTCGGGGAGTATCGTCAATAGTTCCCAACAGATTCCAACACGACACTAATCCCAGCCTCGACACTGAAAATGTCACTGATGGCGAACTCCGAGGTTACGTCAAACTTACTTTGAAGTTCGTCGTCAGAAAGTTTGATTCACTGCATGTAGCGTTGAAACGTTGACGGTGAAAATCGGCGCAACATTGGTTGCGTTTCGTAAGGTCTGAATAGCAAATTAGCGCGTTTGCTCACTAAAGCAAAATCACCTACACTCCCTAACCAACCGCGCAACGATGCAACCCACCGCCAGCACTTGATGCTTGATTGTCACCACCAACCACGTAACACGTCTAGAAATTTCGCAAAATTCAGTAGGGCAACTAAGATTGAACCCCCGATAGCTATCGACCAAACAGTCCATCTTCGTTTATTCGATTTTTCAAGCGCGCGGTTGGTCGCGTCGAGATAAGCGAGTTCACATGCTTGTTGGAATTCTTCTTCGCTAGGTCGCTCGCTAGGGTCGCCCGTCATGACCCACATGTGTTTGCCAGTTGGGGTGGGTTGCGAGCCAATTTCCTTTTCCTGACCCCACACTGAAACCGACAACGGTGGCATCATGCGAAAAACCTGTTTGAATTTGTTGCTTATGATGATCCCGTATTCTGTGTTTGGATTCTTGTCGATCCGAAGCGATCCGTCAGGGAACAGAACACCCAAAGGTGTACCTGGCCAGAGTTCGGTGTGTTTTTTTTCGACGAAATAACCTCATGTTGCGTCCTTCACGGTTGGTATTCCCTAGAGAGTTTGGCCCTCAAATACTCCATCGGCCGATCCCCCTTCTACGAGTTGCAATGCCCACAAAGCAGCTGCAAATTCTCAAGATGATCAGTCCCACCCTTCGACCGCGCAATAACGTGGTCCACCGTCAGATGCTGCGGCAAGAAATGCGTCCCACACCCATTGCAGTTCCATCCGTGTTCGGTTTCAATGGGCACCACGCGTGTTGAGAAACTCTGACACCGTCCTCGTCGTACGTGCATGAGGGTGTTCGATGTGCAAGTCGATTTCCAACCTCCGCGCCTCTACATGTTGCAACGGTCCCGTATCCACGCTTAACGATAACGGTTGTGGGGCATCCCTGAATCGGTTCTTGTGCGACTTGAAACGCCTGATCGGGTCGGTAGATATGCCGATGTAGAGAACGGGGATCCCCTTTGCCCCGACTCGGTAGACCCACCATTCGCGCGGGTCATTCGGGTCAGCCTTTATCAACCGGCCTCTGTACCGTATCGCCATGATCTCTCGCGCGTGAGTTAACTGCCTACATTCCTACTGCTCGAAACACTGCGCCAAGCCTCATCCACATCCGTCAAATCCCAAGTGTCCTTGAACGCCGCCCCCGCCGCCTCGCTCCCAATAGGCGCCGCATAATCCCGATTCGAATTGAAAGGCGGATCCAGATAGATCAAATCCACACACCCATCATTCATCCCTCGCATCACATCAAGATTGTCCCCCTCGAAAATCGTCCGATTAGGAACATTGCAAACACCAACTTGCGCCCCAGCAGTAGTCATAAAACCCAGTGTACCCTCCAGCAATCCCACTCCCCCAAAACCCCCACTCAAAACCCCCATCCACCACGCACACATCCCCACTATGGACGTGTCCCCTCTCCCGCTCGGCGGGAGAGGGCTAGGGTGAGGGCAACCGGGGGCAAAAGGGAGGGGCCACAGAAAGGCTCCTCCATCAATCTCCCCAACCCAGCAGCCCCCCCTAAACAACCACAACCCTTCCTTCCCTCCTAACCCTTCCTTCCCTTCCTAGTTCATACAAAAATCCAAAACACACTTGACAACGGAAACACCCGTAGTAATATAAACAACAGATCGACGGATCAATACAGTGCTGCGCAGACGTGTGCAGACCCCCGACCCAAACGGTCACAGGGAGAATACGTGAGGAAATGACGGCAACAGTCGACATAAAAGAAACGGCCACAAGCCGTATCGAGTCGCGGCGTCTTTGCATCCTCTGGTGGCGTCCCTCAACGGATCGGAAGTCCGTTGCAAGACCGCGAGGGTCCGTGCCGAAGCGTGGGAGGCCCAGTTCCCGGAGCGCGACGCATCAGTCCTGCGTCGCCATTCGAGCCAGCACGCATTCCCCTTACGGGTGTGCGCTGCCAAGGGCCGGGAGACCGCACGTGGAGCCGACGGACGTCTACTCTTGCCCATCACAAGAGCGAGGCTACAGCGCGAGAGGAGCCCGCGAGGGTGAATCGAAGGAAAACGGCGAACTCCGAACGGTGTCCCCAAGCACCGC
>JAJEAU010000022.1 GCA_022824185.1 Dehalococcoidia bacterium | reverse complement strand
TATTCTCGGCGTGCGTTTCACCTGTCCTCTCTAGGTAGTGACGGGCTCCGTCGGCGAGCGGTGAAAACCGCCCCGAGCACCCCCGTCCGCAGACCATTCATCAATCAATTACTCACAACTTGCCAAAAGGTGCGCATCCTGCCGGCGCGGCGAGCTTCTGGGCGCTCGTGAGGTAAAAAGCCTGTTGAGCGCTTGTTTTTAGTTTTAATGTACGTTGTGTGGATTTGTCAAGTTGTTTGGTGGAGATTGTTTGTGAGGAACATTTGGGGTGGTTTGGGCTGTTCGGGGTTTGGAGTTGATGGCGTTCTTCTGGCCCCCTTCCTCCCCGGCCCTCACCCTAGCCCTCTCCCGCCCAGCGGGAGAGGGGACAGGGTACTGCGGAAGACACGGTACTGTGGAATTGGGGTTTTAGTTGGTGGGTCTGGGATTGGTGATGGGTGGTGGTTTTCGTTTTGGTGTTGGTGTTGGGGAGCTTTGCTAGTCGGTTGGGTTAGTATCGGATGACGATTTGTTGAGGCGATTTGTTGCAGGAACCGGACCAAGACACTGTTAAGCGGTTGATCGTTTTGGCGATTGATGACGCTTGGCGTGGTTTTCGGGCTTCGTTTTCCGAGTTGCGGAGCGAGGATGCGGCAATTCCTGGGGCTTGTGGTGAGTGGTCGGTGTATCAGGTGTTGTGGCATATCAGCGCTTGGGAGGAGCTGCTGATGGATGCGTTGGAGACGCCGGATGATGGTTACGACTATCCGGAGCCGGATGCCGATGCGTTCAACGAGGAGGTTGTGGCGGAGATGGCGGATGCTTCGCCACGGGAGGTGGTGGAGCGGTTAGAGGCGACGCATCGTCGGTTGCGGGATATTTTGGCGACTACACCGGCGAGCCATTTTGTGCAGGAGCATCCGAGGCGGCGTCTTATTGATGAGTGGTCGATGCTGCACTACGAGGAGCATGGGGCGCAGATTGGGGGGTGGAAACCTAACTCAGGTGGATGATTATTATGCGATGTTCAAACAGATACGAAAAACTGCCTGTCGATCTGAATTTGCTCAATAGTTCGACTAGTAACGTCGACTCCTAACCCAAGATCTCGTAGAAGTTCGACGAGCAAGTCACCGTGAATCAAATCGATCATGGGAACCCCGTCTCGTCGGGCCTCCTTTGTTGCGTCCCGCGTAAATCCGCCAGTTGTGATCACCAGTCCTTTGTCGGCGCGACCCTGCATGGCACCACGGAAATCGCGAAGGTCTCTCGCCGTGACGTTGCCGGAGTACCGCTTGCATTGGAACACAACGGGGAAACTGATCAAACCGGAGATACGAATCAAACCATGGCCATCAATTCCCCCATCACCAGTCTGTTTTGTAACGTTGACCCGGGAAAATCCGGACACTCGCAACAATAGCTGGCATAAACGTTCGAATGCGTCAGGTGACAGATTCATCAGTTCGTCCATCAATTGGCCCCTCCACTCATCCGGTTCAATATCTAGGTACTCGTCAACAACGGCATCTTTGGTTTCCGGTGATATGGTACCCGATTCAGCTCGTTGGTTCTTAATAGGACGATAACCAGATCCGATCGTGTCAGGATCAACGGCATCCAATGAACGCCCTTGACTAGTCAACGACCAAATGCCCCTTTCGTAGTTGTTGATGATCCCATGAGATTTGAGCACCGTCCTCACCCAAGCTAATCTATATGCCAGTTCAACTCTTCTACCGTCATTACTGGTGACTTCTGCGGCTTGGTCAGAGATGTTCAAATCGCGTATGACTTGCTCCTTGATCTCCTCGATATTTGCACTACCACCAAGCGAACGAATCGCTGAGATTGTGGGGTTGTACAGATCTTTCCGCGGCGGTACCTCGTCGATTCCAAGTGAATTCACTAGATTCCCCTTTGTCGTTTGAAGTGAGTCATTCGAACCTTTGTCACGGAGTTGATACCCACTTCCGCAGGCTGGTGATTTCGCGGGGTGGGTTTAGGTTTGAGCCTGTGTTTGTGTAAGAGACTTCGGCGATGTAGACGGCTCCGGTGGAGTCGGTTGCGATGCCGTGGGAGGCTATGAATTGGTCGTGGCCTTCGCCGGCGATGCCGGCTCCGAAGGAGTCGACTTCGTTTAGGTCGGTGTCGAGGATTACGACGCGTTGCCCGAGGTTGGGGACGCCAGCTTGGACGGCTGGGGCACCGGCTTCGGCGATGTAGATGCGGTCGTCGTCGCCTCGGCCGGTGGATGAGGCGATCGGGCGGTGTAGGTGCTTCTGGCCGAGGTAGTCGCCGTCGAGGGAGAAGATCTGGATGCGGAAGTTCTCGCGGTCTGAGACTACGATTTTGTCGCCACCGAGGAGGCAGATGTTGTGGGGTAGGCTGAACTGGCCGTCGAGGGCACCTGGTTGGCCCCATGAGGTGATGTGGTTTCCGTCGGCGTCGAACTTGTGGACGCGTGAGTTGCCGTATCCGTCGGAGATGAAGATGTTGCCGGTGGGTTCGTGGACGACGATGTCGGTTGGTCGGTTGAAGGGGGCGCCCTCTTGCCAAGGTGCGGGTTTTCCGCGCTCGCCGAGTCGGAAGATCAGTTCGCCGGATGGGGTGCGCTTGTCGACGAAGTGGCCTTCGTCGTCGGCCATGTAGAGGTTGTCGTCTTTGTCGATGAAGATGCCGTGGGGCCGGTCGAATTCGCCTTCGCCCCAGGTTTCGATGAAGTTGCCGTCGGCGTCGAAGATGATGAGGGGCCAGTTTCCGCGGTTGAAGATGTAGACGCGGTCTTGGGAGTCGACGGCTACCGATGTTGCCTCTTTGAAGGTCATCGGATGAGGGAGTTTGGCCCAGTAAGGGACGGGGGTGTAGGGCATGGGGTGGACCTTAGTTAATTTGGATCTGGTCGATGGCCATTGACTCAGTTTCGGCGCGCCAACATATCGGCAACTTTTTTGAGCAGTCCCGGTCGATGGTCTCGTTTAGTTGGTTCTGCACGGGCAGTCGACTCTGGCTTGGAAGAAGCGTTTAAATCGCTTGTCTCTCCGGTCAGGAGATTGATCGCCCTTGCGTTGCGTATCCGTATCGGTTTTTCGGGTTTAAGTGCTTTAGCCATTTGGATTCTCACGATCGCGTTCTGGAACACAACTGCAGCCTATAGACTGGGCGATTTGCTCTAGAGGCATCGTCTGGTACTGAAAGAGTCTACACTCGGCACTCATTTCTCGAACCAATAGATAAAAGGCTTCTACGTTGTCTTCGTTCGCCAGTGTGGTGTCGTACCACTCCTCCCATGCGCGCATCACGGAACGTTCCGTAAAAACGGCTCGAACCTCATTGATAGCTACGATGCCTCTTTCACTGAATGAATGGGCATCGGAAAAGACGCGGCAATCGTACAGAATGCCGTGCACACTTCCAACCACACGCCGGAAAACTTCACGCTTCACGCGGAGATTTTCTAGTTTGTGCTGCAACCACACAGCACCGAAGCCGACCGCAACCAGCGTCGTGGCTGATACTCCGATTCCGGTTGCCGCTAACCAATCTGATGTGTTCATTAATACATTCATCCTGCAAATTTTCGATCAACTGCGGGTGTACAGACGCAGTCTTGCGAAGCATGATACTACGGTTGTTCCGTAGATCAAGGATGAGTGGCAGACGGGGGATTTCGTTCTTTTCACAAGTCAAAAGATTGCTCGGCCCGCCACGTCCCCCGTTGTCCGGCCTCTCTGGATTCCGGCCTTCACCGGAATGACGAGTGATATGCCAAATGACGAGTGCTATGCCACTGGTTGCCACTTGCGAAGGCTTACGATTTCGCCTAGTTGCGGAGTGTCCATTCCTGAGTTTTCGGGGCTGGAGTAGTAGTTGGTGTATGCGACTTCTGCTACGTAGACGTTGCCTTGGGAGTCGGTTGAGATTCCGTGGGGTGCGGTGAATTGGTCTACGCCCATGCCGGGTTGCGGGTTGCCGAGGCGTTCGATGAGCTGGCCGTCTTCGGTGAGGATTGAGACACGTGCCCCGAGGTCGGGGACGCCGCGTTGGACGGCGGGTTGGATCATGTCGCCGATGTAGATCTTGTCGTCGCCGTTCTTGCCCTGGGTGACCGACATCGGATGGTGGATGTGCCACTGGTCGACATATTCGCCGTCGAGGGTGAAGATTTGGACGCGGAAGTTCTCGCGGTCGGCGACGATGACTTTGTCTTCGCCGAGCATGGAGATGTTGTGGGGGAGACTGAATTGGCCGTCATAGGTTCCGGGTTCGCCCCAGGATTGCATGTGCTTGCCGTCGCGGTCGAAGCGGTGGACGCGGGAGTTGCCGTATCCGTCGGAGACGAAGAGTTCGCCGGTTTCGGGGTGGATGGCGATGTCTGTTGGGCGGTTGAAGTAACCTCCGCCCTGCCACTCGCATGGCTCGCCTTGTACGCCGATGGTGAACTGTTCGACGCCTTCTTGGTCGAACTTTCGGACGTAGTGGCCGTCGTCGTCGACCACGTAGATGTTGTCGTCGGGATCGATTTCGATGCCGTGGGGGCGGGTTACTGTGCCGTGGAGCATGGTGCGCAGGAGGTCGCCTTCCGGGCTGAAGACGCAGACGGGGTCGGTTCCGCGGTTGAAGACGTATACGTTGTCTTGGGAATCGACGGCTACCGATGTGGCGTCGCCGTAGAAGGAGACGCCCATGGGAAGGTTCGGCCAGCGAGGGACGGGTTCCCATTTGAGACCATCGGGGTTGGAGATTGAGGTTGAGGAAGGCATGTGTATGTGTGCTCCTGGGCGCGTTGCGTGGCGCGTTTGGTAGGAAGGATACGCTATGGCGGGGTTTGGCGAGCCTTGCGGTGGTCCTGTTTAGAGGGCAGTTCGCGCGGCCTGTTGAAGTGCTGCGTCGAACGTCATCAATTCGCTGGCTCCTCTGCGTCGGCATGATGCGAGGTGGCAGAGGTCTCTTGCACTTAAATTCAGGTAGGATTCATGAAGTTGCGCCGCTAGGATCACGTCCTCGTGGTCGAGAGGCCAGACTTCGATTTGGGCGTCGTCGATCAATTTCAAAGCGCCGTAGAGACCTTGCAGTTTCCTGACGGACAAGTAGACGTGGAGTAGTTCTTGTAGAACTTCCGCCGATGTTACGAGTCGGGTACTTTCGGCACGGGCTTTCAGAAAGAAATCGACTGCGGTTTGGCGAAGCGGGTGAGGCGCACCGACCGCGTACATGACGACATTCGTGTCGACGAAGATCAAGGTTTGGGAAGGCCCTTCATCTTCGACTCGCTAATGATCGCTTTGTATTCTTCCCAATCTGGTTCGGGTCCTGGTCCTGCTTTCTCAAGGCATTCGTCGAAGAACGCTTTCATGTCCTCGACGGTTTTGAAACCTTTTCCCTTACGTCGTTCGGCCAACCGATCTTTTGCGGCGGCTCGGAGCCATGCGCTCAGAGATAGGCCTTCTCGGCGGGCTTGGTGGACGAAACGGGCTTTGTCTGCGTCGGGGATTACTAGTTGAACTCTTGCCATGACATGTTCCTCAAAGGTATTGATGTGTAAGTCTATTACACATCGTGCTGCACGGGCCGTTTCGCGCCTTGATTCGGCTGTCAGGAGCGTGCTGATTCGAGCCATGCGGACCATTGGGCTGGTAGCCATTGGACCATGTTGATGCCGGATTCGACGTCTTCGGTGAGGAGTTTTCCGGCGGCGTGGGTGGCTTCTCGGACGCTGTCTTCAGCGGCTTGTACTTCTGGATGGTTGGGGTAGCCGGGATAGCCCATGGATTGGGCTAGGTCGTTGGATCCGAATGCGATGAGGTCGATGCCGTCGACTTGGAGGATTTCGTCGATGGTGTTTACGGCGTTTGCGGTCTCGATCTGTGCTGCGACGGTGACCTGTTCGTTGAAGCTGGCCATGTAGTCGGGTGAGGCGTGGCCTGCCATTCCGTATTCACGGCCTCGGGAGGTACCAAAGCTGCGTTCGCCTACGGGTCCGAAGCGAGAGGCTTTTGCGATGCGGTCGGCTTGGTCGGCGTTGTCGACGTGGGGGCATAGGATGCCCATAAGGCCGCGGTCGAATGCGCGGAGTATGGTGTCGGTTTCGGTGTTTGGGATGCGTGCGGTGCATGTCATTCCGTGGTTTTCGCCAGCGCGGCACATGTCCTCAACGTCGTTCCAATCGAAGACGCCGTGTTCCATGTCTAGGTGCAAGACATCGAAGCCGGCGTATCCTGCCATTTCGGCGAGGGCTGGCGACGGGAAGGTGAATGTGATGCCGTAAACTTTGGATTGGTTCTCAATCGCCGCTCTGATTTTGCTGGTTCGCATCGTGTCTCCCGATAGTGTTTTCGATGATTGTCGTCGTGGTGAAGTTTATCTGTTGAATGTCGAATGCTCGGGTGTGGCGAAGATCGGCTAGGTTGATGAATCCGTTCCTTCCGGTTTTCAGGGTTTATCGCGGTTATGTGGCGGCGTTGCTCGTGTTTTTGTCGACGGGTTTGGCGATCGGCATGACGCAGTATTCGTTTGGGGAGTTTGCCGGGCCGTTGCAGGAGCGGTATCGGTGGAGTCAGACGGAGTTGAATCTTTCGTTGACGTTTGCGTTTATCTCGGGGATATTGGCTCCGGTGATCGGGTACTGGACCGATCGGTTCGGGGTTCGGCCGGTGATGTTTGTGTCGTTGGTTTTGATCGCGGTTGGGTTTGCTCTGCGTCCTTACATAACGGAGCTGTGGCATTGGTACACGCTGTCGGCGTTGGTTTACGCGGGTTTTCCTGGGGCGACGGTTTTGCCTGCAGGGAAGATCGTGGGGTTGTGGTTCCCGAACTCGATGGGACGGATGACGGGGATCGTGGTTTCGGGAAATAACTTCGGTGGTATGACGATGCCTCCGTTGGCAGCGACGATTATTGCGTTGGTGAGTTGGGAATGGGCTTATGTCACTTTTGCGATCGTGATGGTGGGTCTGGCTGCGGCGGTGATGTTGTTCTTGAAGGAGAGGCCGAGGGATGTTGAGGTTGAGATGCGGAGGACGCGACGTACGAGGTCGGCGGCATCAGCGACAGCGGCGCGGGCGGGAATGTCGGCAAAACAGGCGATCAGGACTTGGGCGTTTTGGTTGACGTTGGTTGGTTTGGTTGCAGCGACGTTTACTTATCAGGGCGTGTTGACGCAGTTGCGTCAGCATTTCGGGGAGAACGGGTTTGCTCCGGCGGCGGCGACATCGGCGGTGACGTTTATCGCGACGATGGGTATTGCTTCGAAGATTGCGTTCGGGAGGGCGAGCGAGCGTTTCAGTGCTAGGCGAATGACCGTGTTGAGCACTGGTTTTCAGGCGTTGGGAGTGACGATGATAATCCTGCCGTTCGGGGGCATTCCGTTGATATTGGTTGGGATCTTTGTGTATAGCTTGGGTTTTGGCGGATTAGGTGCTCTGATCGTGTTGGTCGTGCAGCAAACGTTTGGGCTGCGTGAATATGCGAGTTTGATGGGTTTGTATCAGTTTGCGCAGATTGTTTCGATTGCCGGCGGGCCTGTGTTGGCCGGTCGGGTTCACGATGAGACTGGATCGTTCGACGTTGCATTCGCGACCATCGTGGGAATCTTCGTCCTAGGCATGATTGCCCTATTCTTGGCTCGTCAGCCGAAGTGGGAGTAGAGTGTTAGCATTACAGCATGGTCGTATTACATCTCATTCTAGGAGAATGACATGGTTCGCACTCAGATTCAACTGGATGAAACTACCTATCTGTCCCTGAAAAATCGGGCTAGGGCGGAAAACAGATCGATGGCGTCCGTCGTACGAGATGCCGTTGACCATTACTTGGATGGTCATCCTCGACAAAGGTTATCGTTGAAGGACTTCGCGTGGATTGCGTCAGGCAGTTCGGATCCCAGCGACCCACGTTCGGGTTCCGTACATCACGATGACATCTTCGCCGAGGCAGCGCTCGATTGATATTCCTTGACACGTCCGCGATCGTCGCAATGGTTGACCATCGCGACGAGTTTCACGAACGAGCGATCAAGGCGGCCGAGGAGTTGTCGGGCAGCGGACATCAACTCTGGACACACAATTACCTTATTGTCGAGGCCTCGGCTGTTTTGCAGCGCAAGTTGGGCATCGAAAACGCGCTCACGCTTCTGACGAGGTCGGAAGAGATGGCTCGGATCCACTGGGTCACCGCCGAGGAACATGAACGGGCCGTCTATCGTCTTGGACAACGAAATCGTCGGAAACTCAGCTTTGTTGACTGTGTGAGTTTCGTGTTGATGGAGCAGCTTGGGATTACGACCGCATTCGCCTATGACTCTGACTTCGAAACCGAGGGTTTCGAGCTAGTCGGTTGACGTTTCCCATCGCTCTGCCCGTCTGGTTTCCGGCCTACTCCGGAATGACGTGAATTGTCCGATGGTCTCTTGAGCGTGAAGAATCCATGAATCAGCCAGCCTCGGTGAAGCGGATTATGAGGGGGACGGCGATGGCTGTGATTGCTAGGGTTGCGATTACTCCGCCGAAGAGGATGTAGCGGAGGCCGTAGTTGGACATAAGGGATGGGTCGTAGTATTTGTCGACTTCGTTGTCTTGGTACATTGCTACTAAACCTTGGATCAGCGTTTGACGGGTCCGTCTTCCGAGCATGAGTGCAGCCACCGCTACGATGTTGAGGAGGATGGTCATGACGATGAAGATTGCGAGGATGATGTCGTAGGTTGCGGTGCTGCCGTCTTCTTCCGCTGCGGCGGTTGAGACGCCGGAGTTGATGGCGAGGACGATGAGGTTGAAGAGGATTGCGGTGAGGACGAAGATAGTGTCGGTTCGGCTACTTTCGCCGAGTTCCTTGACGATGTGTTCGTGGACTTGGTTTAGCATTTCGGTTTCTCGATTGTTTGGGGCGGGGGCGGTCGGTTACAGATTAGCGATTGTGGCTTGGTAGAGGTTGTTTTGGCGATCGATTGCAGACTGGTAGATGTTTCTGTTCTCTTTGTTGGGTCGGTAGATCTTCGCGATGTCGGGCATGAGGTCGTTAAGAGTTTGCCATACGCCTAGAGCGTGTAGGGCCAGGATTGCGGCGCCTCGGCTCGTTGCCTGTTCCTCGGTTGGGACGTGGATCTCGGCTTGGAGGACGTCTGCGGTGGTTTGTAGCCACCACGGGGAGTTGGTGATCGCGCCTCCGCCGGCGATGAAGATGTGGTCGGCGGCCATCTCGGGTTTGAGGAGGTCGGCGACAAGGGAGAATCGGTAGGCGACGGATTCCATGAGTGCTTGGAGGATGTCGAGGCCGGTGGTAGAGACTCGGATTCCTTGGATTACGCCGGTTGCGTTGGTGGACCACCCGGTGGCGCGTTCGCCGGCGATGAATGGGAGAACGGTCAAGCCGTGTTCGTCGGGTGTTGTTTTGGATAGGGCTTCGTTGAGGTCATCCAAGGGCGGGAGGTTGAGTGAGTTGAGGGCCCATTCGACTACGTTTCCGCCCTCGCTGAAGGCACCGCCTAGCAGTGTTCGGTCGCCTCGGAGGATGTATCCCCAAAGGCCTTTAGGGACTGGTGGCGGCGGGTCGTCGTCAGGGTGGTCGACGACTAGTCGCATTGCGGCTGTGGTTCCGACGGTCAGGGCTACGTTTCGTCGGTCGGTGCACCCGGAACCGATGTTTACTGCTGCGCCATCGCCGACTGCTAGGAAAAACGGGACGTCTGCGAGTTGAGGCCAGCGGAGGGAGTAGACGGGGCATAGTCCGGTTTGGGCTTCGTTGTACGGTGCGAGTGGCGGGAGATTGGAAGGTTGGAGACCGATTGCGTTGAGGAGGTCGGTGTCCCAAGTCAGGGTGTGGCGATTGAGGATTCCGCTCCATGCGGAGACGCTGTAGGAGGCCGGGATGTTTGTGGATCCGAACCATCGAGTGAATAGAAAAGTGGTGATGTCGGTCCATTTGGCGACGCGGGAGTAGGTTTCGGGGTCGGTTCGTCGGAGCCATAGGACACGTCCGGGGACGTAGGAGGTGTGTTGCATGACGCCGGTTCTTTGGTAGGCGTCGTCGATGTCTATGGTGGCTTGGAGGCGGTTTACGTCTTCGGCGGTGCGTGTGTCGGCGTAGGTGTAGACGGGAGTGACCGGGTTGTGGCGGTTGTCTACGCCAAGGATGGTGCTGGCCATTGCATCGAAGCCGACGGCGGCGATGTGATTGGCGTCTTCGCCTGCGAGTTCGAGGGCTTGGTCGATGGCGGCTTCGGTGGCGTGTTGGATTGTTTCGGCGTCTTCCTCGTGGGTGCCATCGGCGGCGGTACGCTGGTGATGGGGGATGGACGCTTGGGTTTGTTGGAGGGCTCGTGCTTCGGCGTCGTAAAGACCTGCCTTGACGGCGGAGCTGCCGATGTCGACGGCCAAGATGTAGGGTTTGGGCGGCACGACGTCGGTGCGTCAGTTCGATGGGAAGGCGTAGGTTTCGAGGGCGTCCTCGTCGACTTCGACGCCTAGGCCTGGCTTGTCGGTGACTTCGTAGTAGCCGTTGACGGGTTCGTAGGGTTGTTTGAGGATGCGGCTCTTTACGGCGTTTGCGTGGTGGGAGTGTTCCATGATCATGAAGTTGGGGCATGATGCGGAGAACTCGACGGTTGAGGCTACGGCTAGGATTCCGCCTCCGCCGACGTGGGGTGCGACGGGGATGTTGTAGGTGTCGGCGAGGGTTGCGATGCGGTGCCCTTCACTGATGCCGGTGCGTCCGATGTCGTGCATGAGGATGTCGTATGCGCGACGCTCGAATTGTTCTCGCATCTCGTATCGGGTTCGCGTCCACTCCCCTATTGCGACGGCCATGTCGAGGGCTCGGGAAATCTCGGCCTGACCGGGGATGTCGTCGGGGACGGTTGGGGATTCGAGCCAGGTGAAGTTGAGCTTCTCGAGTTCGCGTCCGAGGAGGATGGAGTTGGCGACGGTCTGTCGCATGTGGGTGTCGACCATGAGCATGATGTCGGGGCCGACGCGTTTTCGGACGGCTCGGGCGATCTCGGCGACGCCTTCGACGTCTAGGAGGAGGTGGAGCTTGAAGGCTTTGTATCCGTATTGGAGGTGTTCCTCGGCGGTGTCGGCTACTTTTTCGGGGTCGGTGCCGCCCATACCGGCGTAGAGGTGGATTTTGTCACGGTATCGGCCTCCGGCGATTTTGTGGACGGGTTTGCCAATGGATTTGCCGACGATGTCGTGCAGGGCGATGTCGGTGCCGCCGATGGCGTCGATGTAGAACCCGGTGGGATGGCCTCGTTCCCGCATTGCGCCGTAGTTGCGGGTCCAGATGGCTTCGATGTCGAAGGGGTCGCGGCCCATGATTAGTGGGCGGACGATTTCGTGGACAATGGTGGTTGTGGTGTTTGGCGAAATCGGTGATTGTGCCTCGCCCCATCCCACGATGCCGGTGTCTGTCTCGATTCGGATGACTGTTGTTTCGTGGTGGTGAGAGTAGATTGATGTGAAGGCGGAACGGTCGACGTAGTAGTCGCCGAATTCGATGGTCGGGGGACGTGTGGAGCCTTCGGATTTTTCGTCGTCTCGGTTGGAGATGCGGATGGGATAGGCTCGGATGTCGGCGATCTTCATGGATGGGGTTCCTGAGAGGTTTGACGCGGATGATGGGGATTGATTTTAATGGTGTTGGGGTGGGTGAGCTAGGAGGTGAAGGAGTTTTGAGGTTTGGAATGATTGGTTGGGGTTGTTTGGGGTTTCAGTTTTGAAACGGTAAGGGCGGGTAGAATCGGGGTTGGAGGGTTTTGGAGTTATGGCAACTACGACAATGTCGCCCCGAGAGCACCGACAGGTGGCTCTAGATTTCCTCGCGGCATCGGACGAGGAGTTCGAGCGTGGGGATGTTCTGCAGGGCGCAGAGAAGCTCTGGGGCGCCGCGGCTCATGCGGTGATGTCGGTGGCGCAGGAGCGGGGCTGGACGCATGAGAGCCACCGATCACTGAAGAATGCCGCTATCCGGTTGTCCAAAGATTACGATGACGAGCTTTCCCAACAAGGGTTTCTAGCCGGATTCTTGGCGGCTGAGAAGTTTCATCGGCATTTTTACCAAGACTCTATGGAGGATTGGGAGAGGGACGCCGATCGTCCGTTGGTGCACGCGTTTGTTGAGCGGGTGTTGGCGCTGGACTAGGACAATAAGGTCGCTAGAGTAGTTCAATAAATGAAAACGGCGCCCGTTTTTTGCGGGCGCCGTTTTTGGTTGCCTCCCCGTTGTGAGTCGGAACTGGAGAGGAACAGAGGTTTTGTTGGGGAGGCCTCCTTTACTTGTGTCTGGTTGTTGGGCGTCGGCGGTAGATCACCGCAAACGTGCTTAGGGTTAGGACGGCGAAGCCAAGGATCAGGGCGAACAGCGCTCCGTTGCTCGACGGAGCTGTTGCGCCTGTTTCGGGCAACCGATCTTCCAGCGGAATTTCCGTCGGGATCGGTTCCGGTGCGCCTTGGCTGCCTACCGCGACGGTGGCAGGGATGCCGCTGACGTTGCCGCAGACCTGCGTGCCTTGGTCGCCTAGGCGGACGTTGGCTGCGTAGACCGTGAGCGATCCGTCGCTGTTGAGACCAACCAACCCAAGGTCGGAGATCTTCGTGCGGAACGCGTCGGGCAGCGGGACGCAGACCCTTGCGGGGTCTTCGAGCACGGTGCTGCTGACCGCAGCGCCCGATCCGTCGACCACGTGGATGCCGTAGGTGTTGCCACCTAGCGTGTATCGCTGGTGCGACATGCCGACGTTTGATGCTTCGCCTTCTGCCGACATTCGGACACCGATGACCTCACCGTTGGGGACTGCGCCTGACGGGACGTGGATCGAGTAACCCTCGCCTGCGTCGAACGTGCCGCCCTCGACCGGAGTGATGACCTCGTACTGGTTGCCATCGGAGTCGGTCAGGATCGTCGGGATTTCACCGGGCGGGTTGACCGGAGGTGTTTGATCTTCGGTAGCCGCAGGTGCCGGACGTCGGACTTGGACGGTGATGGATGCCGAGCAGGCGGTTTCACGCTCGGCTTCGACCTTGGGCTGGCATTGTCCGCCGCCGAGCGTCGCCGTGATGGTGTAGGTGCCCGATGACGACGGTGCGGTGTACTCGATCTCACGAGTCGAACCATCGAGGTCCTCAGGGGTGTTCGAGCCGCTGGTCTGCGTCCAATCGAAGTCTGCGAGAAGCTTGTTGTCTTTGACGTTTTGCAGGCCGTAGACATCGACTGCGAGTTTGACCTCGTCTCCAGCGGAGAGAGTCACGCTTCGGATCGCCGGTTCGATCCGGGAGATTTGACCCGGGGATCCCGCGATGACGGAGGTGGCGCTGCTGGTCCTAGATTCGGGATAGCGCTCGCCGTCAACGAACGAGTATCGGACGGTGATGGACTTGCCAACGTCTGTGGGTTGCACTGTGTACGTCGAACTGTCAGTGCCAACCGGGTCGTCGCCGCTGAACCACTGGTATTCAAAGGTGCCAACACCATCCTCGTCAGCGATATTGCCTTTTGCGGAGGTCAATTCGGCACCAACTTGCGCGGTTCCGGCGATGGTCGGCATACCGGTCGCTGCCTCGTTGAACGACGGGCGTCCAGCGTGCAAAGCGTTTGCCGCAGTTATACCGAGTTCAGCTTCGCCGCGATCAGCATCTAGGTTGAGTAGTGCCCTGCCGACTTCCACGATACGCTTTTGCGCTTCTTCGCTGAGGTCGTTCGCGGTATTGTCATCGTGACCAGGGAAGTGGGCACAGTAGATGCTGCTGGTTTCTGCTGGTATGGTTTCCATCGACTCGTCTACAGTCGTAGTCGTGTCGTCAGTAACCGTTGGATGTTTGGCACGGGTGATCTCGTTTTGGAAGTAGTCGTTGTCCTCGCCTACCGCCAAGCGCATCACGCGGCAGTCGGTAGTCTCCCACCAGTCGGCGACGTTGGCAGCTTTGTTGTCGCTGTTGTATGGCCAATCGAAGTCGTTATCGTCGCCCTCAGAACCATTTACAGTCCTGCTGTTGTCAGCAGCAGCATACGTGGCCCGTGTCGCTGGCGGCAACTGGGTCGGTGGATCGAAGAGTTCCGCAGCAATCGTGTCGACGACGGTTTTGGTGCTGATCACTGCGTTTTCGGCAACGGCGACGGTGTCGGGGTCACTATCGTGATCATAAGTCGCCGTATCTATCGCCCCGCTTTCATCGGCGTCAAAACCTGGTGCGTCTGTAATGCCATGGCGACCGAGTAGAACTGTAGTAGCCGGGTGCAGATCCTCGAAAATCACGTGTCCTGTCAGCATGGCATACGGCACCTGGAACATCTTGCGGTCGTTCTCATGCGCAACCGGAGTTCTAGCTGTTGTGGCATCGCTGTCTCCATCCTCAACCAACAGTGGGCTTCCATATACCACGTTGACCATCTGGTCAGCGTTGAGCGTGGCCCACCACGCGGCAACATTGGGAAGCGGGTCAGGATTGGTAAAGAGGATGGCTTGTCCGACTTCAAAGACCTGCTCCTCCAAGTCCTTGCCATCAGCGGAGAAGGGCGTGGGGTTGAGGGCGTTCCAGTTCACGCTGTAACCGGCAGCGGTGAACGTGGCTGTGGGGCCACCTTCCGGCTCGTTGTCAAAACCAACCGCGATCCGCCTCTGCGTGCTACCCGTAGCAGCGTCAGCCGTGTCACCCAAACTATCCCACCAGTAGACCAACTCGGAGATGCCCATTTCGTTGGAACCGCCCATGTGGTAGACCCACTCCCAGCGGTCGTTGATCAGCTCCTTGATCGCGACGACCAAGTTCTTCGATGCTTCGCTCAGCGGCAACGCGGCGGTATCGGTCGAAGGTTCAAGCGCACCAGCCACGAACTTGGTTGCTGCCGTGATCTCACCGTACTTTCGAGAGGCGAGATAAGCGCGGGTTACCGTGATCGTTGTGGTATCGCCAGTGGTAACGACAATATCGCCAGCAACAGCATCTGTAGCAGCATCGCCGTAAAGCGCGTCTACCCTCTCGGTGGCAGTCAGCGAGTCCCACCACTGCTTCGCTCGCGCGTTGTCAGCACTGCTGGCAGCACCGGCGCTTGAAAGACCTAGGATGGCTTGACCCACATCGTCGACATTTGCCACATCTTCGTTGACCATTGCTTTGACATCGCTATAGGCGTTCACGGTTACAGAAGTAACGGCGGTGCCATCAGCGTTCAGATTGGCGGTACAGACGGCACTGGTTTCAGGTTGGAGGTTAGGAGTGTTCGTATCCTGATCGGTTGTTTCAAGGACATCGTTGTCTTCACCGACTGCGATGCGAGCTTCGAGACAGGTCAAGTGATCCCACCACAGTTCAACGCTTTGGAATCCTCGGATCGCATTGGCACCGGGTACGAGTTCATTGCCGACTGCGTAGAGGTCGTCGCCGTCAGTAGCAGAGGCACTGCCGTCTACGAGGGTGATAACGAAGGCTTTGTTGGCGTTGCCGCTGTCAGATTCCGCTGTCGTGTCTGCTGGCAAGCCATCGTAAAACGACTGGGTAGCGGATTTATCATCCCAAGCCTTTTTGATGAATTCGATAGGCAGATTGACATCGGCAGGATCAACGATGTCGACGTACTGGCGGCCCTGCGTGTCCGCGTCGCCATCAACGTCTGCGACAGCGTCTCTATCCGCTGCCGCCAACAATGCGTTGATCGCCTGATCAAGGGTTAGGGAGTTAAACCACGCCTCTGCACGTGCTTCCACCGCTGTAGTCGCATCAGCCACCTGCGCGGCAGCCCTATCGCCGGGCATAGATATGGTGCTTATGACGACGGCGAAGATTGCCGACAAAGCCAGCATAACGCTCACCGCGTTCCTGAACCTGATCAGTGATGTAGGGGATTTCATCACGTGTTTTACCTTTCCGAGGGTTTCGCCTTGCCGAGGTCTAACCGAACATGCGACCAACAAGGGATGCCCAACGATGGGCGCATTGTAAAAGCGTAACTTCGCATCTTCATGTTTTCAACATATATTAACTGCTTTTTTCTGAAATTTTTGGAGATTTTGAGGCGTTACGCCGCGTTTTTGTTGGTTTGCAGTTCGTATTCGCGAAAATTTCTTGAATATAGAAGCAAGATCGAACGGGTTGACGGTTCTTGTCGTCCACCAAGAATCTCGCCATCCTCGTCCAGATGATTTTTGGGATTCGTGGTCACGCCTGCGATTGTGGGGATGGTGTTGTTGGTGATAGATACTTTGGGTATGGATTTCCTGGGACGAGCGCTTGAGTTGGCGGAGGGGGCGATTGGTGGATTGGCGCCTCGGCCGGCGGTTGGTGCGGTTGTCGTTTCGGCCGATGGTGAGACGGTGGTTGGCGAAGGGGCGACAGCGCCGAGTCCGGGTCCACATGCGGAAGCGGCTGCGCTGGGAGAGGCGCGGGAGGCGGCTCGCGGGGGCACGATCTATTGCACGTTGGAGCCGCATCAACACGTCGCTACAACGGCACCGTGTACAAAAGCGATCGTTGAAGCAGGGATACGGCGAGTCGTGTGCCCGGTTGTCGACCCGAATCCGGAGGTTTCTGGTCGTGGATTCGCCGAGTTGCGAGATGCCGGGGTCGAGGTTTCAGGTGACGTCGACGATGTTTCAAAGCGTCGAGCCGAGGAGCTGATCGAGGGCTTTGCCAAGCATGTGAGGACGGGTTTGCCGTTTGTGACGATGAAGTGGGCGATGTCGTTGGATGGGAAGATTGCGACGCGGAGCGGGGATTCTCAGTGGATCACGGGGGAAGAGGCTCGTGGTCATGCTCATAAGTTGAGGTACCGGTCGGATGTCGTGATGACGGGTATCGGGACGGTGTTGGCCGACGATCCGCGGTTGACTGCGAGGGATTCGAGAACTGGGAAACGCCTGGGAAACCGTCCCCGGCGTCGCGTTGTCGTTGACAGCGTTGGTCGGCTACCGTCCGATGCTGCCCTGCTCGGCGAGGGTGGGGGCGTGATTCAGGTTGTTGCGTCGGGAGATGGTGTTGGCGATCGTTGCGAGGTGTGGAGGTTGCCTGATGAGTCGGGAGAGACTGTGGATTTGACGGCTCTGATGCGTCGTCTGGGTGAACTCGGCGTGCACAACGTGCTGGTTGAGGCTGGGTCGAGATTGAACGGCGAGTTGATTGATAGAAAACTGGTGGACAAGGTCGTCGCGTATATTTCAACAGCCAAGATGATCGGCGGCGGAAATGCTCTCTCGCCGGTGGGCGGCGCAGGTGCAATGTCGATGCGCGATTCGATCAAAGTGGATTGCTCTCGAGTTGAACGGTTCGGTAACGATTTCGCGATAATTGGATATGTCGACTACAGTCAAGAAAGGTGAACATGTTCAGCGGCATTGTTGAAGAGGTCGGAGTGATTGCCGAGCATGGCAGGTACGAGGGTAAGCTCGTGGTGGCAGCGGCGCGGGTGATGTCGGGCTCGGACAGGCTTGCGGTTTCGGATTCAGTCTCGGTCAGCGGGTCATGCTTCACGGTCACCGAACTCCAAGACAATTGGATCTCATTGGACGTTGCGCCAGAGACGTACCGTCGGACGTGGTTCGACGAGCTTCACGTTGGTTCGCATGTAAATCTTGAACGGGCGCTTAGGTACGGTGATCGAGTCGGCGGGCACATGGTTCAAGGTCATGTGGATGGCATTGGACGGGTCACCGACGCCGTCGTCGAACGTGATGCCAAGTTGATCACGGTGGAGTGTTCGGACGAAATCGCACGATATGTGGTTGAGAAGGGTTTCGTGGCTGTGGAGGGCGTGAGTCTGACGTCGTTCGACTGCACGCCGTCGGGATTTACGTTCACGCTGATCCCCTACACGGCGGTGCATACCACGCTTGGCAGCTTGCGGGTTGGCGATTCGGTGAACATCGAATGCGATCTAACTGGCAAGTACGTCGAACGGTTTGTATCACGATAGCGACGTAGAATCGGTTAAGACTGATGACCGATTCGCCTGAAACACGCCCGATGCACTCTGAAGCTGCGGCTTCGGTTGAGCGCGCGATCGCCCGAGTCCGTTCCGGCGGGATGGTGATCATGGTGGACGACGAGGACCGTGAGAACGAGGGCGATTTTGTGATGGCGGCGGAGGACGCGTCGGCGGAACAGATCAACTTCATGGCGGTTCAAGGTCGGGGATTGATATGCGTGCCGATGGAGGGGGAGGATTTGGATCGGTTGGGAATGCCGTTGATGGTGCGGCACAACACATCACCCCACTCGACGGCGATGACGGTGGCGGTCGATGCTGCGTTTGGCATCACGACGGGGATATCGTCAGCGGATCGGGCGCACACGATCAGGTTGTTGTCGGAAACCGAGGCGTCTTCTGAGAATTTCGTCCAACCCGGCCATGTTTTTCCGTTGCGGTATCAGGAAGGCGGGGTTTTGGTGCGTGCGGGGCATACGGAAGGCTCGATTGATCTGGTGCGAGCGGCTGGGAAACGGTCGGCGGCGGTAATTTGCGAGATCATGAACGACGACGGGACGATGGCGCGGCGGCCGGAGTTGGAGGTGCTGGCGAAGGAGCATGATATTCCGATCGTGACGATTGCGGACATGATTGCCTATCGATTGAGTCGGGAGTCGTTTGTGCAGCGGGTGACATCGACGCGATTGCCAACCAGGTGGGGGGAGTTCCGGTGTGTGGCGTATCGGAGCAATGTCGATCCGGCGGAGCATGTGGCGTTGGTGATGGGGAAGATCGAGCCTGAGGTTCCGGCGATTGTTCGGGTTCACTCGGAGTGTTTGACGGGCGATATCTTTGGGAGTCGTCGGTGTGATTGCGGCGAGCAGTTGGATGCGGCGATGTCGCAGATTGCTGAGGCCGGGGTTGGTGCGTTGGTTTATATGCGCCAAGAGGGTCGGGGTATTGGTTTGATCAATAAATTGAAGGCATATCGATTGCAGGACAATGGGTTGGATACTGTCGAAGCCAACAACGAGTTAGGGTTTCAGACTGATTTGCGGCATTATGGCGTGGGAGCGCAGATATTGTTGGATTTGGGGATTAGGAAGTTCAAGTTTTTGACTAATAATCCCAAGAAGGTTGCGGGATTGGAGGGATTTGGTCTGGAGATGGTGGAACAGGTGCCGATCACCCCTCCTGCCAACGATCACAACCGGAAGTATTTGAAGGTGAAACGGGATCGGATGATGCACGAGATCGAGGTGGACGATGACGGCGAAGATGAACCTGCGAGGCCGATTGCTAGTCGGCGTCGCACTCGGTTGGGCGGTTGATCGTGGCGGACGTTGAGAAGAATGCTGGGGAGTCTCCGGCTGAGTTTTTGGATGGGACTGGGTTGAAGATCGGGATCGCCGTGGCGCGGTTCAACTCTGATATCACGTTCAAGATGCGGGATTTGTGTTTAGCTCGGCTGGGTGAGTTGGGTGTGACAGTCGAGGAGTCGCAGGTTTTCGAGGTTCCGGGTTCGTTCGAGTTGCCGTTGGCGGCTCGGGTTTTGTTGGATCCGCCAGTATCGGTGGATGGGGTGATTGCGATTGGTGCAGTGATCCGTGGGGAGACGGCGCATTTCGAGCATGTTGCGAATGCGGCTTCGCAGGGGTTGTTGCGGGTCTCGGAGGATAGTTTGAAGCCGGTGATTTTTGGAGTCTTGACGACTGAAACTGTGGATCAGGCGGTTGAGAGAGTTGGGCACGCGTCGGGATATGCGGATTCGGCGGTTGAGATGGTTAATCGGTTGAATCAGCTTCGCCGAAGACCCCGCAGCATCGGCATCCGCTGACGTCGCGTTCATCTCCGCGTCACCTCGCGTCATTTCGGGGAAAACCGGAAGCCAGAATCGGCGGACAAGGGCAAGGTACTTCGTTGCCGAACTCGACCGCTGTCACGACACCGCGATTGAGATTTATGTGCCCTAGCTGAAGTACATCATCAAACATGGCGTACGGCTAGAGCTCGGACTTTTCAGCTACATAATCGATGAACGAACTCAAATTCCACAACCACTCCTGTTGGGCAGCTGTGAAACTGCTGATTACTGGTTGAGGAACAACCAACTGAAGTGACATCGCGCGCATCTGATCCGTCTGATCCTCAGAAATCCCTGGTTCGAGCGTGAACAAATGCTTGTTAGGGATTTTCTCTGCTTCTGGTAGCACTTGTCGCCATCGGTCCTTACACGTAGATTTCGCTCCGAGCATCGTCAACCGCGGGTCTCCACTCTCGGGAGCTTCACGGTATAGCTCCAAGCTCGGAAACAAAAAATCCGGTCGATTCTTGTATTCCGTTATCGCATGTTGGACGTACCGCAATTCGTAATCATCGAAAACCGCAGCAAGATGGTGCTCCAAAGAATGCCCCATGCGAGACTTCCGTCGGTTGTGAACGCTGAGCGAAAAACGCAGAAAATCGTCCACATCAACATCTTCGCCGTCGGCAAATCCCCGTTGCAACCGTTCGGTGACGAATCGTCGCTCCAAACGTTTGAAAAGAGCCTCCTCACGGTCCAACCACTGCACAATTGCAGCATCTGGGTCTTCTCTCGAATCGATTCCCGGCAAGGAGTCGCGTGCCACTTGGGAAAATTCTTTCGTAGTTGGAAACGAATCACCGAATCGATCAATTATGGCATCCAATTCTTCGGGGGCCGGCGGTTCGGTTTCGATCCCGAGCTCATCAAGGATGAAACGTGCCGCGAATCCAAGTTCGATTCCGTCTTCGCCAATCTGTTTATAAACGAACGTTCGACCTTCGGCACTTAACCCGAACAGCCAAGACAGTTGCCTTTCACTGGTCGAATCCGGAGGTGCGACGACGAAATAGATGGACTCGTCCCTAGCCATGGCCAGAAACAACGAATCGCCCTGGCTCATGGTTTCAGTGACAGGATTGCTCGGATAATACAACCGCCACTCTGCCCGCCGGTGCGGTTGGTTTGCCCGCGAATCGTAATGGTTGGAATCACTTTCGACTACGATCGCGTTTTCGTCGTCGTCCAACCAAACATAGATTGTTTTGAATCTTCGATCGATTTCACCTAGAAAATGTCGGCGCATATCGCGCGTTGTACCAACTTCGTGTTGGTTGGAACTACTCGACTCCGCGTCAACCGCAGTAAGCCGTTTGGCACCAACCCCGACGAAATGGTCACGCAAGTAACTGTTCGACATGCCGTTAGACGGTTTTCCGATTGACCACAATAAATTCCGACTTCATCGTTTTGCCCAATTTACCCGGAACATTCGTCGGCGAATTCATCGACGGCATCCGTTTGTTCGGGATGTTCCGGTGGAAAGTTTCAACATGCTCGAAACCGCTCATTTCGAAAAATGCCGCCGTCGATTCAGCCGTAGGTATCTGGTAGCCCTTCACCGTTCGGTTCCCAACGACGTAGCAGGCGAAACCACCGGGACGTACCGCATCAGCGACGTTACAAATGGAATTTCGATAGTCGAAGAAAAATGATGCAACCTCGCCAGCTCGCCGAGGGTCGGTATCGGCAACCTCACCGATTACTTCGTCCAGTTCCTCGAACCCGAACCTGACCTCGTCCGATAATTTGCCGCCACCCATGAGCGAGTTATCCACTTGATTAGCGTTGTCATGTCCAAGCCATTGAGACGAAAGTCGTGAAAATTGCCCATACGCCACCGTCGTCTTCGAATCTCCGTACGGCGGCGACGTTACGACGATGTCAACCGATCCAGGAGTGATAGTCTCTTGCGGTATCTCAACCACGGAATTGAATCCGTAGACCGCAGGAATTGTGGGTTCATCGCCAAGTGCATGATCGAGCGATGCGAAAGCCCGTCTGTTGTCCTTAAGCACATCGACCATCGTCGAAAAAACGTCTGGATCGTGATCCTCGATGCGCTCGGGCGCCATCCTCACGAGTTTGAATTCAGAATTTTTCGTCCACGATACCTTCCGCACTGTCAAACTGAACGCGACCTTGAAGAAATCCGCAATTTGCGCTGATTCGATCCAGTCGATGTGACTACGGATCAAACCCAATTCACGTTGCACGTTCTCACTGAACCAATAATCGATATTGGGGATGTTAGGGTGGTCGGTTTGACCGTCACGCAAACCCGCGGTAACGAGTCCGAATTCGCTGAAGTCCTTTATCTCACGGTCAAGAAGGTCGAGATCAATCGGCGCAGTCTTGGTTCTTGCGATGAGGCGCGCGAGGGGGTTTAGGTCAGTACCGATCGCATAGAAGTTCGCCAACATCCCTTCGAGCAACGTCGTTCCTGTCCCACAATATGGATCGAGAAGAATGCCTCCGCCGGAACCATACTCGTCGATCAATCGTCGCGCAACCTGCGGAATCATCATCGCGGGATAGGGATGAATTCCGTGTGTGAATTCCTTCGTGTTGGCAGTACGGTAATCCCAATCCTCAACGACCCGACTTTGGACGTTCAGCATCTGCTATCTCTTGTGTGTGCGGATTTCATACCATTCGGAACATCATAGTCAATCCCACCCTCCGACAATTCGCTCCTAACATGATGTTAGCGCCAATGTCCAAGTTCATCCTAACTGGATGGCAGGGCGCAATTGAAAGATCTGAAAGTTGTCGAACGCTGACAGGCGGCATCGGAGTCGCCCGTCATACGACGGATTTTCCAATCAATCTCATTTCCCACTTGCTGCCATCACATCCACCAACTCCTGAACAGCATCCGCGGACGCTTGCAGAGCGGATTGTTCGGCCTCGCTCAACTCGACTTCGATGATCTGCTCTACGCCGTTGGCTCCTAGTTTGATGGGGACGCCTACGTAGAGGCCGTTGATTCCGTATTCGCCTTCTAGCATGGCGGCGCAGGGGAGGATTTCTTTGCGGTCGAGGAGGATGGCTTCGACCATCTGGGCTGATGCCGCCGAGGGTGCGTAGTAGGCGGAGCCGGTCTTGAGGAGGGATACGATTTCGGCTCCTCCGTCGCGGGTGCGTTGGACGATCTCTTCGAGGCGGTCGGCTTCTATCAGTTCAGATACGGGGACGCCGCCGACGGTTGTGGCTTTGATGAGGGGAACCATGGTGTCGCCGTGTCCGCCGAGGACGTATGCGGAGACGTTGGTGACGGAGACGTCGAGTTCCTGTGCGAGGAATGTTCGGAATCGTGCGGTGTCGAGGATGCCAGCCATACCGACGACGCGCTCTTTGGGGAAGCCGCTGACTTTCTGGGCGAGTTGAACCATTGCGTCGAGGGGGTTCGAGACGATTACGAGGATGGAGTTTGGCGAGTACTTGACGACCTCTTCGGTGACGCTCTGCATTATGCGCATGTTGGTCAGCAACAGGTCGTCTCGGGACATGCCTGGGCGTCGGGCGATGCCGGCGGTGATGACTACGACGTCGGAGTTGGCGGTCGGGGCGTAGTCGTTGGCTCCCGAGATTTGTGCGTCGGTGCCTAGGACGGGTCCGGATTCGAGGATGTCGAGCGCTTTGCCTTGGGGCATGTCTTCAACGACGTCGACTAGGACTACATCAGCGTAGCCGCGTTCGTAGATGCGCTGTGCGGTGGTTGCGCCGACGTTTCCGGCGCCTACGACGGTTACTTTGGATCGCATGGTTGGGTTAGCTGTTTCCTTTTTGTTGATTGAGGATTGCGGTGTTGATTTGGAGTGGTGGCGATTTATCGTACCCCCGCCCATTTGTCCGCCCCGATCACCCTCACCCTGACCCTCTCCCGCGGAGCGGGAGAGGGAAGTCTATCAGTTGACGTAGGACTGCCACTTCGATTCGAGGTTGGGGTCGTTTACGGTGTCGGCTACGTATGCTCCGTATTCGTCTCCGGTTGCGCCGGTGTCTCGGCCCGTGGTGACGATTTTGCGTTCGTATTGGCCGCAGACTTCTAGGGCCATGTCAAGGCGTCGTCCGAGGTCGGCATATCCGATGTGCTGGAGAAGCATGGCCGAGGCTTTGAGCATGGATGACGGGTCGGCGTATTGGGCGCGACCTTCGGTGACCATGCGGGGCGCTGAGCCGTGGATGGCTTCGAACATTGCGTATCGGGTGCCGATGTTTGCGGCCCCTGCGGTGCCGACTCCGCCTTGGATCTCGGCGGCTTCGTCGGTGAGGATATCGCCGTAGAGGTTCGGCATGACGAAGACTTGGAAGTCGGATCGTCGGGCGGTGTCAAGGAGCTTGGCGGTCATGATGTCGATGTACCAACCGTCCCATTCGATGCCGGGGTATTCCTTGGCGACGCGTTCGGCGACCTGAAGAAAGCGTCCGTCGCTGAGTTTGACGATGTTGGCTTTGGTGACGACGGTGACGCGGTCGCGACCGTTTTGCTTGGCGTGCTCGAAGGCGGCGCGGATGATGCGCTCGGAGCCGGGTTCGGAGATTAGGCGGAAGTCGATGGTGAAGTCATCTGTGACGTCGATGCCGTCGGAACCGAGGGCGTAGAGGTCTTCGGTATTTTCCCGGAAGAATACCCAGTCGATACCTTCTGAAGGAACCCGGACGGGTCGGACGTTTGCGAAGAGGTCGAGTTCTTTCCTCATGCCGACGTTTGCCGACTCGAGGTTGGGCCAACCGTCGCCTTTTTCGGGAGTTGTCGTCGGGCCTTTGAGGGTGACGTCGCACTCTTTGATTTCCGCAAGGACATCGTCGGGGATCGACTGTAGATGTGCGGCACGGTTTTCGATGGTTAGGCCGTCAATGTCTCGGAACTCGATCTTGCCGCTTGCTACTGCGTCGGACAGGAGGCGTTCGAGGACGCCGCGGGCGGTGTCGGTGATTGCGGGGCCGATGCCGTCGCCGCCTAGGAGGCCGATCTTGATGGTGTCAAGAGCGTTGTAGTCGACGAAGTCGGCGGACTCCTTCATTGCGGTTACGCGTTCGATCTGGCGTTCGAGGAGGGTGCCGAAGTGTTCCTTGGCACGCTCGATGGCTGCGTTTTGCATTCAGATTTTCCTCTGGTGGTTAACCCGTAGACGGATATTCCATCTAGGGCCGCGGGTTATTCCCACTTGTGTGGTTTGCCTTCTTTGGGCAGGAGTTTGCCGGTGTCTTGGCGGATTGCGTGAGTTTGCTCGGTCTTGTTAGCGTTTTTGTTGGTGACGTATCGGACGCCGTCGAGTCCAGCATGTCCGAGGGCCTCTACGTGTCCGATGGCTACGAAGAGGACGTCGGCGGTTTCGTTGAGGATTCCTGTGGTGTCGTTTTCTTCGACGGCTTCGCTTAGTTCTCGGATCTCTTCGGCTAGGATCGCTCTGCGGCGATTGATGATGTCAGATGGGTCGGTGTGTTCGAAGTGGCCAGACCCGAACCCCCACCGGTTGTGGAAATCCCAGACTTCTCGGGCCATATCGGAAACGGCTTCGACGAACTCTTCTTCGCTGACCGTGTTAGGAGCGTAGCGCGGTTGGTCGGCGTTGCTCACAGGGGGATGTTTCCGTGCTTTTTGGGTGGGAGATCGTCGACTTTGTTTGCGAGCATATCGAGGGCGTCAGTTACCCGGGCGCGGGTGTCGCGTGGGTCGATGACATCGTCTACATATCCGCGATTGGCGGCGACGTATGGGTTTGCGAAGCGCTCGCGGTAGTCGGCGACGAGTTCTTGACGCTTGGCATCCGGGTCATCGGCGTCGGCGATTTCCCGGCGACCGATGACGTTGACGGCGCCGTCGGGGCCCATCACCGCGATTTCGGCGGTGGGCCAAGCGAGGTTAACGTCGCAGCGTAGCTCTTTGCTGCCCATGACGATGTATGCGCCGCCGTAGGCTTTCCGGAGAATTACGGTGATTTTGGGGACGGTTGCTTCGGAGTATGCGTAGAGCATCTTCGCGCCGTGTCGGATGATGCCGCCCTGCTCTTGCGCCGAGCCGGGCATGAAGCCGGGTACGTCTACTAGTGTGATGACCGGGATGTTGAACGCGTCGCAGAAACGGACGAATCGTGCGCCTTTGTCAGAAGCGTCGATGTCTAGGACGCCAGCGAGTTCGGCAGGTTGGTTGGCGACGATTCCGACAGTTGAGCCGTTCATGCGTCCGAAGCCGACAACGATGTTGCGGGCGAACTCGGCGTGGACTTGCATGAAGTCGGCGTTGTCGACGAGTTCCTCGATGACGTCTAGGACGTCGTAGGGCATGTTGGGGTCATCGGGGATGACGGATGCGAGCTTTTCGGGTCGTCGGTCGGTTGGGTCTTCGCAGGGGACGGTTGGCGGTGAGGAGGCGTTGTTGGAAGGGATAAAGCTCAAGAGGCGCCGTACATCGTTGAAGCAGGTATCTTCGTCGGCTGCAGCGTAGTGGGCTACTCCTGAGGTTGTGGCGTGCATTCCTGCTCCGCCTAGATCTTGATGGGAGACGTCTTCGCCCGTTACGGAGCGGACTACGTCGGGTCCGGTGATGTACATCTGCCCGATCGACTCGACCATGAAGATGAAGTCAGTCATTGCCGGGGAGTAGACTGCACCACCCGCGGAAGGTCCGGCGATGATGGTGATCTGTGGGACGACGCCAGAGGCGAGGGTGTTTCGTCGGAAGATCTCGCCGTATCCGGCTAGGGAGTCGATGCCTTCTTGGATTCGGGCGCCGCCGGAGTCGTTTATGCCTACGACTGGTGCGCCTACCTTGATGGCGTGATCCATCACCTTGGATATCTTTTGGGCGGCGATTTGGGAAAGTGAGCCGCCTAGAACGGTGAAGTCTTGGGCGTAGGCGAAGACGGTTCGACCTTCAACTTTTCCCCATGCGGTGACTACGGAGTCGCCTTCGAAGCGTTGGCGGTCCAGTCCGAGATCGGTTGAACGGTGGGTGTTGAAGGTGTCGATTTCGGTGAAGTTGCCGTTGTCGAAGAGTTTTGCGAGGCGTTCGCGGGCGGTTAGTTTGCCCCTGCCCTTCTGGGAATCGATGCGACGTTGCCCGCCTCCGAGTTGGGCGGTGGCTCTTCGAGATTCCAGGGCGTCTAAGCGGGATTCGAGGCCGTCGGATTCGGTGGAGATTTCAGTTTGCTGGGTTATGGTGGATCGCCTTGGTGCAAAAGGTAGGGGATCTTTCGGGCGGGACTTCGATTTCGTTCGATTGCCAACTTAGAATCCTAATTTACGAGCGCAAATCGCCGTTGACCAAAGCGTTGGCTGTCGGGCCTTGCGCAGCGAAAGAAGTTGCCGTCGTAACAAGCAAAAGCGCGGCAAAAATAGCAACTTCGCGGCGGCAAATGCAAAGACGCGGCGATTTGAAGCCAAAACACTAGGCAAAAAAGCAAAAGTACGGCAAGTTGAAGATCGGCAAATCTGATTTTGAGTGGGGTGCTCGGAGTTACATCATGGGAATCGTGAATGTGACGCCTGACTCGTTTTCGGGTGATGGGATCATGCGAAATGGGCTGGATTGGGTGAGCGCGTCGGTGGACATGGCGATGCGGATGGCGGATGAGGGAGCGGACATTGTGGATGTTGGAGGGGAGTCGACGCGTCCTGCATCGGTGTATCCGGATGCTCGGCCAGTGCCTGCGGACGAAGAGATCGAGCGAGTGTTGCCCGTGATTTCCGGGATCAGGGAGCGGTGCGATTTGCCCGTCAGCATCGATACTCGAAAAGCGGCGGTGGCTGATGTCGCGTTGGCTGAGGGGGCGGATATGGCGAACGATGTTTCGATGTTGTCGGATCCGGAGATGGCAGGGATCGTGGCGAAACATCGGAAGCCGATTGTGATCAGTCACATTCGGGATCGGGCCAGTTATGTGGACGTCGTGCGGGAGGTTGGGGAAGAATTGGCGCAGGCGGTTTCTATTGCGGAACAGGCGGGAGTCGATAGGTCGAAGATCATCGTCGATCCGGGTATTGGGTTCGCGAAGAATGCTTCGCATAGTTTGGCGGCGTTGCGCGGGTTGGATGCGATTAAGGCGAGGGTTGGTGGATTGCCGGTTTTGGTGGGGGCGTCTAGAAAGTCGTTTATCGGAGCGATATTGGATGCTGAGCCTGAGGATCGGGTTGAAGGGAATGCGGCTTCCACGGCTTTGGCGATTTCGGCGGGAGCAGATATTGTCAGAGTGCATGAGGTTTGGGAGATGGTGCGAGTGGCGAAGGTTGCGGACGCGATAGTTCGGGGTTGGGAGTTCGGCGACGGTTCGGTTCGGAGTGAGAGGGTTCGTCTTGCGGTTGAAAGGACGACTTGATGGGGAGTAACGGCGCGGGAACCTTGGCTTACATCGGGGTCGGGAGCAACCTTGGGGATCGAATCGGGCATCTTCGTGATGCAGTCAAGGCGGTTAAACAACTGGGTGGTTCAATAGCGTTGTCTTCGGTTTACGAGACTGAACCGTTTGGAGTTGAGGACGATGAACAGCCGATGTATCTGAATATGGTTGTGGGACTGCGGACTCTGTTAGGTCCGAGTGAACTGCTTGAAGAGCTGTTGAGGATCGAGTTGGCGAATGGGCGCGTCCGGTACCGACGAAACGAATCTCGGACATTGGACCTTGATGTGTTGGTTTATGGCGATGTCGTCGTCGAGGACCACGAACTGAGGTTGCCGCATCCGAGGATGTGTGAACGGGCGTTTGTGATGATGCCGTTGGCGGAGATTACACCGGAGTTGGTGGTACCGGGAACTACCAAGACGGTTGCTGAGATTGCCGAAGGGTTGGCGGATCAGGGCGTGCGGAGGATCGGTGAGATTGCGGAGGTGCCGGCGGTTCCGAACGTTAGGAATCTTGCCTGAGCGCCTCGATGAAGATGTACGTGGCGATGGCGATGAAGATAGCCCAGATGAAAATGCGGGGACTGATTTTGTTGAACACTAGAGCTCGGAAAGGTTGTTGGATATGAGCGAGGGGCCGTTCTCGGCAATCGTATCCGATATTGATGGGACGCTTTTGACGAGGGTCAATGACCGCGTGTCAGACCAGTTGAAGGCGGCGGTGGGTGAGATCACTCGCAGGGGTATACCGTTCTCTTTGTCGACGGGTCGGATGCGGCGGTCGGCTTGGAAGGTTCATCGTGAGATTGGTGCCAACGCGACGATGATTTGCTATCAGGGAGCGATGGCGGTGGATGCGGAGACGAATACGCTGTTGAGGCATAAACGGCTAGATGAGTCGACGGCGTTTGCGGCCATCGAGTTTTTCAAGGGTCGAGGGTTGGACATCCGGGTGTACGTGGATGATGACGTTTTTGTTTCGCATCAGAACGAGGAGGATTTCGACTATGCGCAGCGGAACAGTGCGACGTTGGTGCAGGTCGATGATCTTTTCCCGCTGGCAGAACGCGAACCCACGGTGGTGTTAGGGATATGCTCGCCGCGGGAGATGGGGGAGCATGTCGACGATGTCACAAGGTTGCTGGGATCGTCGGCAGAGATAACGCATTCGTTGCCGCACTTTTGCGAGGTAGGTTCGCCCCGGGCGGGGAAGGTTCGGGCATTAAGGTGGCTGGCTGAGAGGTACGAGCTTGAGCCGTCTGATTACATCGCGTTCGGTGACGGGTTGGGTGATTTGGAGATGATCCGCTGGGCCGGTCGGGGCTACGCGGTGGGCGATGCGCACCCGATGGTCATCGAGGCAGCGGATGAGTATCTGGCAGGTCCGGAAGCTGGTGGAGTTGCGGGGGAGCTGGGGAGGTTGAGTGGGGTTGGGGGGTTGAGGGTGCACGGTATTCTTTAGTTGATCATGGCTGGGCAACTTTTCACTCGATATTTTCTGTCCGACGGCATCAAGGAGACCGCGGAGTGGGACGCCTCTGTTGACGATGAGGGGGTGCTGGATGCTTTGCGAGATGCTGTTTCTGGCAAGTTCAAAAACATCGGTTTTTTCGATCAGCCTAATGAAGCGGAGACGGAGCAGGAGTTGATCCGTCCGGTGTTGGAGGTTTTGGGTTGGCGTGACTACCTTCCGCAGCAATCAGGATCGGGCGGTGAAGACATACCTGACAATCTGCTTTTTGCGGATGAGAGTTCCAAGAATCAAGCGGCTGGAGAGTCTGACACTGCACGGCGGTTCAGATACGCGACCGTTGTTCAAGAGAGCAAGCGGTTGGATGTGGAGTTGGATGTAGGCGATCGTAGCGAAGGCGGAGTCCGAGGGCGAACTCCTCATGGTCAGATATTGCGATATCTGACGAGCGCGGACATTGATTCTGACGGCAAGATGCGGTGGGGGATTTTAACCAACGGTCGAGTTTGGCGGCTCTACGATCATCGGACCCGCCCGCGCGCCACCGCGTATTACGAAACGAAGCTTGAAAACATTCTGGAGAACGACGACAAACTCCGCAGGTTCTATCTGCTTTTCAATCGCAACAGCTTTGTTCCTCAAGATGGTGCTACGGCGACGTTTCTGGAAACCGCGCTACAAGAGGGTAGGCGTTACGAAGAGCAGGTTGCACAAGACTTGTCAGGCGTCGTTTTCAACAGAGTATTCCCGTCGCTGGTTAAGACGCTGGCCAAAGCATCGAGTGAAGATCTTGACGAGGTCCATAGAGCCGCACTGATCTTGCTCTATCGGATTTTGTTCGTGTTGTATGCGGAGGATCGGGAGTTGTTGCCGATTGGTGACCGTCGGTATGACACGTACAGCATGCGGGAACTGCTTCGCGATGACATCAGAGAGGGGATAGTGAATGGTGTCACTTTTTCATCCAACGCGACGAAGTACTACGACAACCTTGCGACTCTATTCCGGATGATCGATCACGGCGACGCATCGATCGGTTTGCCGCCTTACAACGGTGGACTGTTTTCAGACGGTGCGGCACCTTTGTTGAGCCGAGTGCGTCTCGACGACGCGGCCATCGCGCCGATAATCTACACGCTGAGTCACACCAACGGCGATGACGGGTTGCCGCGTTTCATCAACTACCGAGACATGTCGGTGCAGCAACTTGGGTCGATATACGAGCGGCTTCTGGAGCATCAACCGGCGAAGGACGCAAACGGCGAGATCGCGATTCGGCCGAATCCGTATGCCCGAAAAGACAGCGGGAGTTTTTTCACGCCGCAAGAACTCGTCGACCTGATCGTCGACCACACTCTGAAACCACTGGTCGAGGAGCGCCTTGAAGCGTTCGAAAAGCGTGCTAAAGAATTGGCAAGTGATAAGCGGTCGAAGCTGGTGCGGCGGACTGAGTTGGAGAAACTTGATCCTGCGGAAGCGGTGTTGGATCTGAAGGTTCTTGACCCGGCGATGGGTAGCGGACATTTCCTAGTGACGGCCGTCGACTTCCTGTCGGACTATATCGCGGAGTTGGTCGAGTACCTGCCTGCGGTGCCGGAGTGGCTTGACGGTGACGATGAATACGTCTCGCCATTGGTCGGACGCGTCGAGAAAATCCGATCCGAAATAAAAGCGCGCGCAGATGAAAACGGTTGGAGGGTAGTCGACAGTCAGCTAACGGACCAAGCGATCATCCGTCGCATGGTGCTGAAACAGTGCATCTACGGCGTCGACAAGAACTCACTGACGGTGGAGCTTGCGAAGGTGTCGTTGTGGTTGCACAGCTTCACCGTTGGTGCGCCGTTGTCGTTTCTCGATCACCATCTGCGGTGCGGCGATTCCTTGGTTGGTCTGCGAGTTACGGATATGATTGCCGAGTTGCAGCGATTAGGTGGGGTATATGCGAGTAGCGCAGTGCAGAGTGCACAGTCGGCAACTAAAGGGATGATGCAGATCGAGGCGAAATCGGATGCTGACATATCGGAAGTGGAAGAGTCGGCATCGCTATTTGAAGGGGTTGAGAAGACGACGTCGGATCTGCGCTCCGTGCTCGATTTCATCTGTGGCGTCAAGTGGATGACGGCGGGGATGAAGGTTAAAGAAAGAAGCGCGATTGAAGAACCGATCCGACAGACGCTGGTCGATTTTTCCAGTGACTCTTACAAACTTCTCGGCAAAGGGCCGGATGATTTTGCTTCCGATGAGCGAGTCGCGAATTCGAAAACTTGGTCCGACTTCATTGATCGTTGGCAAACCGCTAAGGGTACCGCTGATGAAGAGGAATTTCTGCATTGGGAAGTCGCATTCCCTGGCGTGTGGGAGCATTGGCAAGACATAAATCCTTCGGGCGGTTTCGATGCGATCATTGGTAATCCGCCGTGGGATCGGATCAAACTGCAGGAAATTGAGTGGTTCGCCACACGTGCTGAGCACATCGCGTTGCAACCGACCGCAGCGGCGCGTCGGAGGGCGATCGGCGATCTCCGGCAAAGAGACAGCGGTCTTGCCGACGAATTTGAGCGCGCCAAGGATCATGCGGACCAACAAAGTCAAATGATCCGAAGTTCTGGCGATTATCCGTTGCTTGGACGTGGAGACATCAATCTTTATTCACTCTTCGTGGAGCGCGCCAAAGCTCTCGTCAAACCGGATGGTTTCGTTGGTTTGCTCACACCATCAGGCATCTATGCCGACAGAAATGCGGCGGATTTTTTCAAGGAAGTATCTACCGGTGGGCGAATTTATGGTCTATTTGATTTTGAAAATCGGCGGCCGGACATGGGATTGTCGCACTTTTTCCCGGATGTCGATTCGCGTTTCAAGTTCTGTGCGTTGATTTTCGGGGGTTCTGAGCGTCGATTAGGACAAACGCGTTGTGCGTTTTTCTTGCACGATGTCTCTGAGATCAACGACGCAGATCGTTGTTTTTCGCTGACGTCCTCAGACTTTGCACGGGTGAATCCTAATACGGGCACTGCACCAGTGTTCAGAACCCGGCGGGATGCTGAGATTACTCGTGGTATTTATGAGCGTCATCCTGTGTTGGTTGATCGTTCGGGGCAGGAAGAGGTTCGCACTTGGCCCGTGAATTACGTTCGCATGATCGATATGACGAATGATTCGGGCTTGTTCCGAACGGCCGATGAACTCAAGAACGATAACTTCTACCCGATTCAAGGCAATCGTTGGCGACGAGGTCAAGAACTATATTTGCCGCTCTATCAGGGGCGCATGATCAACCAATTCGATCATCGCGCCAATTCCGTAACGGTAAATCCGGATAACCCGCACAATCCGTACCTGAGCGAACCTGTCACTGAAGCACAGCATCAAGACCCAGATTTCATGCCCATATCCCAGTACTGGGTCCCGAATCATCGGGTTGAACAAACAATCACTCGTGACAGTTACGCGATAGGGTTCCGCGATATCGCCCGTACAACCGACGCAAGAAGCGTGATCGTCGCTATAGTACCTTGGGCAGGCTTCGGTAACAGCATCCCAATTCTTAATATCGGAGATGAGCTAGACGATGGATCGAACCCCGTCGCTGATGTTAGGTTGCTCGTAGCAAACTTGAATGCGATTGTTTTCGATTTCGTCGCCCGACAGAAAATCCAAGGCACTCATTTGAATTTGTACATATTGGAGCAACTACCCGTTATCGCTCCTGAAGACTACAACATTCGGTTCGGAAGTAAACCCGCCCGCGAGATAGTCCAAGACCACGTGCTACGTCTTACATACACTTCGCACGACATGGAATCTTTTGCGCGTGATCTTGGGTACAACGGTGATCCGTTCAAGTGGGATCCGGAAGAGCGTCGGCACTTGCGCGCTCGGCTAGATGCGTTGTATTTTCATCTTTACGGGATTTCGAATGATGATGCCGAGTACATCTTGACCACATTCCCGATCGTTCGGCGAGAGGATGAACGGGAATTTGGGCGCTATCGGACGAGTGAGATGATTATTTCGTATATGAATGCGTTGGCGGCGGGGGATACGGAGGTTGTGGTTTCGGTGTAGGTTTATCGGTAGGCAATCAATTCAATGAGTAAATCGCGGTGTTGGAAAGCGACTCTATATCGTTAAAAATGGCACGATCTTCGAAGGCCGCAATGCTTGCCGCCGTCGAACTCTACAACAAAACCGCGTTCGAGTACCGAGAAGAGGCGTTTTGTGTCCTGATTGTCAACGCCTGGGAGGTGTTGCTCAAGGCTCGTATCGTGAGTCGTAATAACGACGAGATCGACACGATATTTTTGAGGGATTCTGCTGGCAACATTAGGCGTTCCAGCCTCACCAACAGTCCTTTGACGATTTCGTTGGACCGGGCCCTGAACGAGTGTGACGCGCCGTCGGCGGTGAAGAAAAACGTGGAGACGTTGTTTGGGGTGCGCAACGAAATCACGCACTTGGGGCCCTTGCATCCGGATCTACGTCGAAAGATATCGCAATTTGGCACGGCTAGTGTCACGAACCTTTCAACGCTGTTGCAACGCTGGTTCGACGAACCGATTGAGGGAACATATCTGTTACCTGTGGGCTTCATCGGCGACGCGGTCGGTGTTTCCGTGGACCCGTCGCGACGCCAAAATCAACTGCTTCGAGATCTGCAGAGTATTGCATCCAACTCGGAAGATGAAGATGAAGATTTCAACGTTGCACTCAGTGTGCGGATCGAAATCGCTCGAGCGTCCGGTGGCGGCGGCACGATTGGCATCTCATCCGATCCCAACGCTCCCAGAGTGACGATATCGGACGATGAACTTTTGGAGCTTTACCCTGATACGTTCGACGACATGGTTGAAGCTTGCGGGAATCGGTATCAGGATTTCAAGCGAAACGCTGATTTCAACCACCATTTGAGGACAATGAAGGCGGATCCTGAAATTGCGAAGCAAAGACACCTAAATCCGAGCCGCCCCAGTAGCGCGTCACAGTGGTTCTATAACGTTGCAAAGGTCTTTGATCATCTTGACGAGGTTTACTCAGTACGTGACGATTGAGTTTCCACGTCTGCTCTTGGTTCCCAGCTTTCGCGGGAATGACTGTGCGCGGCCTGTCGTGGTGGTTTGCGATTTGGGTTGGTGGTGAATTGGGGTTCGGCCCTCCACCAGCATCCCACGCTCGCCTTCGGCATCGCGCCCCCTTACGGCTTCGACGAAGAGGGTGGGCAGGTCACAGACCCGCCCCTACCGTTTAGGAGTGGCGAAGTGAAGTTCACGGCTCAACCAAAATCTCCTGGTCGTAGCGTGCTCTTAGGTGGATGTCGCCGTTGACTGCGTCGATGCCTACTATGCCGTAGCCGAAGGGGACTGTGTATGGGATTGGGTCGGTTTCGAATTTGCCGCCGATTTGGATGGCCCAGATTTGGCGTTGCATTCGGGGTGAATCGGGGGTGTAGAGGTCGGAGTTGGTGAGTTCTTGGAGGCGGCGGAGGCGCATTATGCCGGTGCGGATGCGGATTTGGTCGTATCCGGCGAATTCGATGTCGTCCATGACTTCGGTGAGGGATGCCTTGGCGATATCGATGGCTTGAGACTCGGTGATCGGAGGCTCGGGGTCGAGGGTCGGAGGGATGTCTTCCGGGTCGCTGCTGCAGGCTAACGCGACTATCGAGATTGTCAGCGACAGGATGATGATCGACAGGGTCGGCCGATTGGTAGACGCGGCGGGTTTGTCGATCCGCAAGTGAGTAACAGCCGACATTGACGGGGCGATCAGCTTGCTACCCTACCGGAATGGAATCGACTTTTCGGACGATGTCTCGGGTGTTGACTAGGTGTTTGCCGAGGCCCAGGGTCTTGTTGTCGATGCCCATGGCTAGGCCCAGGAGTTGCGGTAGATGGATGATGGGGAGATCGGCTTTGCCTCGGTTGTTCTGTCGTCTTGCTTTCGGCTGGTATCCGTCGAGGTTTAGGTGGCAGAGGGGGCATGGCGTGACCATGGCGTCGGCACCGAGTTCGCTGGCGGTGCCGGTGTGGTTTGCGACCATGCGTAGGGAGTTGCGCTGGTTGATCAGGAGGATTGGGAATCCGCAGCAAGCGGTCTTGCCGGGGAAATCGACTACCGTGCCGCCGACTGCTTCGATGACGGTCTCAAGGGAGGTCTGGCGCTCGGGGTGTTCGTCGAAGCCGAGGGCATCGGATGGTCGGACGATGTAGCAGCCGTAGAAGGGCGCTAGGTTGACATTGGAGAGTTCTTTGACGAAGGTCTTTTGGAGGGTTTCGACGCCGATGTCTTCGACGAGAACCCAGAGGAGGTGTTTCACGGTTGTGTTGGCGCTGTAGGAGAGGCCTTCTTCGGCGAGGTAGCCGTTGATCTCTTCGAGGTAATTTACGTCACGGCGGACGCGGCGGTCTGCTTGGGACATCACGCCTTGGCAGGTGGAGCAGATGGTGAGGACGGGGAGGCCGAGTTGTTCGGCCATGGCCAGGGTCCGGATGTTGAGGATGTCGCCGAGTTTCAGGTCTTTTTCTTGGAGGACGCCGGCGCCGGTACATGCTGCGCCGGTGAGTTCAACCCACTCGATGCCGAGGCGGTCCATGACAGCGACGGCGGAGTCGAAGAGTTCGGGTCCTGCCCCGCGGGCTACGCAGCCTGGGTAAAAGGCGAATTTCATCACTTGCGCTCGCTCTCTACTCGATCGAAGATGCGGGTGATTTTCTCTTTTTCGTCAGCTTTGTGAGGCTTGATCGGCGGCATCTTGCCTTTGAGGGTCGATCTGATGCCGATTTCTGCGAGGTCGATCAAGCGTGGGACGTTGGTGTAGCCAGCAGATTCGACGGCGAGTCTGGCTTCGTCGAGGCGGCCGTGTTTCTTTACGGAGTTGTTGAAGGATTCGGTGTGACGATAGCCCGGGGTGTTGGTATTGCCTGCTTCGATTGCCATGTCGCGCATCTCCATGATGCGGTCCATTGGCGCGACGTCTTTGGGGCAGACTTCGACGCACTTGAAGCATCGGGTGCAGTCCCAGATGCCACCTTCGACGTCGTTGAGTTCTTTGAGGCGTTCGTCTCGTTGGTCGTCGCGAGGATCTTCGACGAAACGCCATGCTTTGGCTAGGGCGGCGGGACCGATGAAGGCATCGTCGACTTCTAGGACTGTGCAGTCGGAGACACATGCGCCGCACATGATGCAGTTCATGGCGGTGAGCAGGTTGACCATCGAGTCGTTGCTGGCGACGAATTCGCCCTGGTCCGGTTCGGAGTCTGGTTGGAGGTATGGGTCTACTTGGCGGACTTTGTCGAAGAATGGGTCAAGTGATACGACGAGGTCTTTGATGATCCCTTGGTTTCCCATGGGTTCGACGATGACGGTTTCGCCCTCTTGGACGGTGTCTGCGATACGGGTTTTGCATACGAGCTTGGCGTCGCCGTTGACGCGCATACCGCACGATCCGCAGATTGAGGCGCGGCAGGCGCAGCGGAGCGCCAGGGTGCCATCCACTTCTTCTCGGATCTGTATGAGAGCGTCGAGGACGGTTGCGCTGGGGTGAACTTCGAGTTCGAATTCGTCCCAGCGGCGTTGGCCCTGTCCCATGGTCTCAGGGTCGAATCTGCTTACTTTGAGTTTTGCCTGCATCAGTAAACCCTCTTGACCGGTTCCCACTTGGTGATCGTGACTGGGGAAGTTTCGATACGCACGCCGTTTTCGTTGTCGGTGTCTTGATAGGCGAGCGTGTGCTTTAGCCAGTTTTCGTCGTCGCGTTCGGTGATGTCGGTGCGGAAGTGCGCTCCCCTGCTCTCTTTGCGTGCGAGGGCGGAGTGGACGATCGCTTTACCGACGTCGGCCATGAACTCCATCTCCAGCGTGAAGATGAGGTCGGTGTTGAAGACATTGCCTTTGTTTTGGACGGAGATTTTGGTCATACGCTCGTCGACGTTGTCGATGGCGGCTTTTGCGCCTTCCATCGAAGACTGGTCTCGGAAAACGCCGATGCCCTTGGTCATTTCGTTCGCCATGTAGTTTCGGACGGCGGCCCAGTTTTCGTTTGGTGAGCGGTCGAGGAGGGATTGGATGCGAGTCTTGGCGTCGGTCAGGTGCTCCTCGGAGCCTGAGCCTGCATCGACGGATTTGATGTAGTCGGCGGCGTGGACGGCGGAGCGTCTGCCAAAGACCACGGTGTCTAGGAGGGAGTTTGCGCCTAGGCGGTTTGCTCCGTGGACGCTAACGTTGGCGCATTCGCCAGCCGCGTAAAGGCCGGGGACGATGGTTGCGCCGTCGACGTCGGTCTTGATGCCGCCCATGATGTAGTGGACGCCGGGTCGGACAGGGACGGGTTGTTCGGCGAGGTCGATGCCTAAGAACTCGACGGCGACTTCTTGCAGATATCCGAGGCGGTCTTCGATGAACTCGCGGCCTAGGTGTCGGAGGTCGAGAAGGACGTTGCCTTCGATACCGCGGCCTTCGTTTATTTCGGTTTGCTCGGCTCGGGAGACGACGTCGCGGGAGGCGAGTTCCTCATACTGGGGGGCGTATTCGAGCATGAAGCGGTCGCCTTTGGAGTTGAGAAGGTGTGCGCCTTCTCCTCTGGCGGCTTCGGACAAGAGGATGCCGGTCCGAGCGAGGGTTGTGGGATGGTACTGGACCATCTCCATGTCCATCATCGGGACTCCGGCTCGCCACGCGAGTGCTAGGCCATCGCCGGTGCAGATGATGGCGTTGGTGGATGGTTCGAATACGCGGCCTGCGCCTCCGGCGGCCATGATGACCGCTTTAGCCCATATCGAGTGAAGTTCGCCGGTCTTGATGTCGAGTGCAATGACGCCGACGCAGCGACCGTCTTCGACGATGAGGTCGGTGACGAACCACTCTTCGTAGGTGTTCAAGCCGTGTTTGAGGGCTTGTTCGTAGAGGACGTGGAGGATCGCGGAGCCAGTGATTGCGCCGACGAAGAAGGTTCGGGCGACAAGTTGACCTCCGAAACGACGGGTGCCGAGTCGGCCGTCTTCGCCTCGGCTGAAGATGACGCCCATCCGTTCAAGTTCGATGACGGCGTCGCCGGCTTCACTGGACATGATCTCGACGGCGTCTTGGTCGGCGAGGTAGTCGCTGCCCTTGATGGTGTCTAAGGCGTGACCTTCCCAATCGTCGCCGCGGTCGGTCAATGGTGCGTTGATGCCGCCTTGTGCGGCGTTGGAGTGGCTTCGAACGGGATGGACTTTGCTGATAACCGCTACGTCGAGGCCTAACCGGGTCGCCTCAACCGCCGCCCTCAATCCCGCCAGTCCAGCGCCGATTATCAGGACATCATGCTTAAACATCCGCACTCCTAGTTTTTTCGAGGAAAGCGGAGGCACGCATCGCCGCCGCAAACGTCAGCGCGTCATTTACGTCGCCATCAATGCACAACCGCAGTAGGGCGCCGACGGTCATTTCAACAACCATGATGTCTTCAAGTTTATCTTGCGGCAACGGGTCGGATTTCAATCCGGTGGCGATGTAAACGTGGGCGTATTCCTCGCTGTAGCCGGATGCCGGGTAGAAGCCTCCGATGGGAGTGAATTCGGAGGCGCTGTAGCCAGTTTCTTCTCGTAGTTCCCTCGCCGCGGTCTCTTCGGGAGGTTCGTCGCCGTCGCGAGTACCTGACGGGAGTTCGAGGGAGTAGTCGTTTTGAGCGGGACGCCATTGTTTGGTCACTAGGACACTTCCGCGACGTGTAATGGGGATGATCACGGCAGACCCTGGATGGGCGATGATTTCCTTCTTCCCGACCGGGCGATCACCCATCTTCAGGGTGTCGATTCTGAGCGTTAGTCGTTCGCCGGAGAAAATCGTTTCTGAGGAGATCCTCTCGGATTTGAGTGGTTGCAGTCTTGCTATGGCATCGGTCAATTTCTCGTCTCCTCTCCCCTTCTCACGGCACCGATTCGCATTCCGAGTCGGTGGGATAGCCCCTCCCAGAATGAGGACTGGGGCCCGCGTCGGAGGAATCTGGCCCGGCGGTCGCTTCTGGATATCAGGACTGTATCCCCGTTGCGCATCGACCGGCTTATGTAACCGTCCACTGTGAGGGTCACGTTTGCAGTTGAGTCAAGAGCCAATTCGAGTATGCTGTTTGCGTCGAGGACGACGCCGCCAAACTGGCTCATGTGGCCGGCGATAGGTTTGAGAAGGAATACGTTGGAGGTGGGTGCTATGACGGGTCCGCCGAGTTGAAGCGAGTAGCCGGTAGAGCCGGTTGATGTTGCGACGATTAGACCGTCGCCTCGGTAAGAAGAGAGTTCGACAGAATCGACAAAGGCTTTAACCTCGATCATTCGAAGCTCTGCCCCGCGGTGAACGGTGACGTCGTTGATGGCGTGTAACGTCTCGGGTTGATCGCCGTTTAGGGTGGCTTCGAGCATCAATCGTTCGTCGATTTGCCCGTTGCCATCGAGGTACCATTCGATGTCTTCTAAGGCGTTGTTGGCTTCGATTTCACTCATGAAACCGACGCGGCCCATGTTCACGCCGAGGACCGGGATGCCGTGCAACGATGCGGCGTGCATTCCCCTTAGGATTGTGCCATCACCGCCTACGGTGACGATCAGATCCGTGTCGCGGAGGCGGTCGTCGGCTTCTTCGTGGGCCAAGGTCGATTCATTTGCGGTCCACCAACGACAACGGTCCTTGTATTGATCGGCGATCCTGGCAACAAGGTCTGCAGCGTGCGGCAACAGGCTGTGGTGTGCGATGCAGATTACGTCAAAACTGGTCATGTTACCCCGTCTGGCGGGTTTGTTTGGCGGCGCGCGATCATGGGAACGCCGTTCAGACGATGGTGATGGCGTCGTCGATCAACTGGAGGACCAGCCATGGGACCACGCCCAAAACTAGAGAACCCGCCACTCCGATCGCCACCGCGGTCATCTCGCCGGTTGAGGGTCGGGTCCGGTCGGTATTATCTGTGTCGCCGAACAGGATCAATCCGACGATTCTCAGATAGTAGTACGCCGCGATCACAGTGTTGACGACGGCGACGACGGCGAGCCATATCAGTCCCTGGTCAACGGCAGTGCTGAAGATGACGGCTTTGGTCATGAACCCGACGGTCGGCGGCATCCCCAATAGCGATAACAGGCCTATTGACATGAGAATGGCGAGGACAGGGGATCGCTTGACCAGACCGCTGAGACCCGCGATGGTGTCGTCGCCGGTGCGATGGATGATGGCTGTGAACCCGAGGAACACAGCGAGGTTGGTGAAGGTGTATCCGGCTAGGTAGTACATGATGCTCTGCGGGCCGGCAGTGGCGGTGCCGCTGGACGACGCTGCTCCGACGGCGGCGAATCCGACCATGATGTAACCGGCTTGCGCGATCGTGGAATATGCCAGCAGTCGCTTCATGTTCGACTGGGTCAGAGCGAGGAGGTTGCCTACGGTCATGCTCGCGGTGGCGATGAGCGCGAATAGGATCTGCCAGTCGTTGGCTACGGGATCGAAATCCGCCATGGCGTAAAGGATGCGCATCAGGACTGCGAACGCGGACGCTTTGGATGCGACGGACAAGAATGCTGCGACGGGGGTCGGTGCGCCTTGGTAGACGTCTGGAACCCACATATGCCATGGAGCGATGGCCATTTTGAAGCCGAAACCGGCGACGATCAAAAGAACCGCCAGCATGACCGCCAATGAACCGAATGGGACACCGGCTTCGAATGGCAACGTCGCCATTCTCGCGACTATTTCGTCGATGCGCGTGGCTCCCGTGTAACCGTAGAGAAAAACGAGGCCGAACAGGAGAAGTGCGGTGGAGAGCGCGGAAAGGATGAGGAATTTGGCACCCGCTTCGATAGAGAATCCGTCGCGTCGCAAAGCGGCCAGGGCGATCGCGGGGAGCGCTGTGGTTTCGAGTGCGACGTAGATTGTGATGAGCTCGCTTGCGCCGACGAGGAGCATCATGCCTGCAGCGGCGGTCAAGATCAGCGTGAAGAACTCGCCGAGGGAGTCGCGGAATTGGTTTAGGTACGGTACCGAACCAAGGATGACAGCGGCGGTGGCGCCGATTATCAGGAACTGGAAGAAGAGGGCGAAGCGGTCGGCGGTGAACGTCCCGTAAACGACGGGATCGGAGGTTTGCTCACCGACCCACCCGAACCATAGGTTCAATGCGAGGAGCGCGGGGGCGAGGAGGCCGATAAATGCGACCCATGACAGGGCGCGCTTGCTGCCGAAGCGTCGGCCACCGAACATGCGCTCTGCTAGGAGCGCGTCGGCGGAGAGCAGGACGATTGCCAGTCCTGCCATCGCTATGACGGGCGATAACGCCCAGTAGTCCTGAGCGTTCACTATCGGAGTATCCCTTCGATGCCGATCTTGAAGACGTCAACGACGGTTTTCGGCCAGATGCCGATGACGAAGATCGGGATGGTGAGGACTAAGATCGGGATGAGATCGAGCGGTTCGGCGTCGGTCAGTTCATCGTAGTTTTTCTGAGGTATTCCGCCATCCGGGGGTCGCGATCCGAAGAAGGTGCGTTGGATCATCCAAAGCACGTATCCCGCCGCGAGTACCACTCCGAACGCTGAGATTCCGGCTGCCCAAGGCCATACGGGGAAGGAGTTCAGGAAGACCATGATCTCGGAGACGAAACCCGAGAGCGCGGGGAGACCGAGAGAGGCGAAACCTGCGATGAAGAAGAAGATGCCGATGATTGGCATTCTTCTCCACAGGCCGCCTAGATGCGGGATGTGGCGAGTGTGGGTGCGGTCGTAGGCGAGTCCTACCATAAGGAACGCGAGGCCGGTGATTGTGCCGTGCGTGAACATCTGGAGGGCGGCGCCGTTGATGCCGCCGAGTTGGATTGCTGCCGTGTTGCCTCCGATCGCGGTGAGGCCTAGGAGGACGAACCCCATGTGGCTGACGGATGAGTAGGCGATGAGGCGCTTCATATCGGTTTGGCGGATGGTGACTATCGCGCCATAGACGACGCTGATAGCGGCGACGACCGAGAGGATTCCGGCAGCGTCGTGGACGGTGAAGCCTTTAGTTTCTTGGAAGAAACCGATGTTGATGCGGATCATGCCGTATCCGGCCATCTTCAGCAACACGCCGGCAAGCATGACGCTGACCGCCGTCGGGGCGTCGGTGTGAGCGTCGGGCAACCAGTTGTGGAGTGGCCAGACAGGGAGTTTGACGGCGAACGCTACGAGGAAGAATGCGAATATCAACGAAGCGGGAGCGATCAAATTCGCACCTGCGATTTGCTCAGGGACTCCAGAGATGCCGAGTTCTGGGATGGCAACCATCGTGAGTGTGTCGACAGCGCCGGTGAGGTAGACGGCAAAGATTCCGACGAACATGAAGGCTCCGCCTGCCAGCGTGAAGAGGACGAATTTCATCGCTGAGTAGCGCGGACGTCCGGAACCCCATACTGAGATGAGCATGTACATGGGGATTACTTCGAACTCGAAGAAGACGAAGAATAGGAGTAGGTCGAGGCTGGTGAAGACGCCCATCACGGCGGCTTCGAGGAGGAGGAGCCAGACGAAGTACTCGGATACACGTAGATTGATGTTCCGTGATGCGAAGGCCGCAGCCGTCCCCAATATGCCCGTCAGCAATACCAACGGCGCGCTCAGGCCGTCAACACCTAGAAGGTAGGACGACTTGATAGTTTCGGCTGAGAGCCAACTGATGTGGTCGATGAATTGGACACCGCCGACGTCGCGGTCGTAAGCGAGGAATACGATGGCTGAAAGGACGAAGGTCGCCACCGTGCTGAGGATTGCGAACCATCGGACGATCCGATCCTCGAGGTTGAATGGTCGGGCGAGCAGGATCACCAGTGCTGCCAACGCGGGCAGGAACACCGTGACTGTCAATATGCCGTTGAATTCGCTCATCTTTGGGCGTCGTTAATGGGACGTCGTTTATCGATTACTGGGCAATCACCATGAACAATCCGATCGCCAAGATCAGGCCAACGACGGTGACGATGCCGTAGGTCTGGACTTGTCCGTCTTGCACTTTCGCCAAGGCACGACCCGCGCGGTCGGTCCATCGGTATAGCTGGATGTTGATGTTGTCGAAGCCCGATATGTCGAGGCGGTCGACCATTTTGGCGAAGTAACGGTAGAAGCCGCGCGAGACAATCAGATCCTCATACAACTCGTCGAAGTAATACTTGCGCCGTAAAAGAGTTTGGATTGGAATCGTCATGCGTCCCAAGGAATCTGGGATCGTGCCTGGGCTGTAGACCAGCAAGAATGCGATGCCGATACCTCCAACCGCCAACACAGTCGATATGCCAGCGATTAGTGGGTCGAATTCCGGTTCAGAACCTGCGTGGACTTGGGCATCGTGGTCGTGGAAGACGTCCGTGTTGCGTTCGACGACGAAAGTTGCGAAGGCATGTTTTTTGACGACGCCAAGGTCGACGATGGGATTGGTAAAGAAGCCGATGAAGATTGCGAGGACGGCAAGTAGGCCGATGGGGACTGTCATGGTCCAGGGTGATTCGCCGAGATGAACGTGTTCAAGCCCGTCGGGCGCTAGTTCGCCTGAGGCTTCTATGTCCTCACGTTCTTTGTCGCCGCCGCCACGGAATTCGCCGTGGAAGGTCTTGATGACAGCTCGGAACATATAGAACGCGGTCATCAATGCACCTAGGAGACCCATAACGAGGGCGAAGAGCGCGATCGTGGAGTCGCCGTGGGCTGCGTGAGCGAGGATCTCGTCCTTCGACCAGAAGCCCGACAGGGGGACGATGCCGGCGAGCGATAGGCTGGCGATGACCATTGCCCAGTAGGTGATCTTCATGTGGTTCTTGAGGCCGCCGAGGTATTTCATATTGAATGTGCCGCCGGCGTGGTGGACGGAACCTGCTGCGAGGAAGAGGCAGGCTTTGAAGAAGGCGTGCGTGAAGAGGTGGAAGACGGCCGCGCCGTACGCGCCGACGCCGAGGGCAAACATCATGTAGCCCAATTGGCTGACGGTCGAGTACGCGAGGACTCGTTTTATGTCGTCGGCGACCAATGCCATCGAGGCCGCGAAGACTGCGGTGATTGCCCCGATGATGGTGACTAGGAACATGATGTCGCTGTGTTCGAAGAGAGGGAAGAAACGGGCGACTAGGAAAACACCGGCGGTGACCATCGTTGCGGAGTGGATCAGTGCGGAGACCGAAGTCGGACCTTCCATAGCGTCTGGCAGCCACGAGTGGAGAGGGAATTGCGCTGATTTGCCCATCGCGCCGAATAGGAAACCCAAGGCTACCCAAGATGCAACCGAAACCGCCATCGCTCCCGCAGTGATCGCGTGGTACATCTCTTGGATGTCCAGCCACGACGGGTCGACTGAGTAAAGGTAGAGGATCGCAAGGAGGAAACCGAAGTCGGCGAAGCGCGTCATCAGGAACGCCTTTTTGGCTGCCGCCGCTGCTGACGGGCGGTTTAGCCAGAAGCCGATGAGAAGGTAGGAGGAGATTCCGACGAGTTCCCAGAAGACGAAGAGTTGGATGACGCTCCTAGCGGTGACCAACCCGAGCATCGAGGCGGTGAAGAGCGCCATGTATGAGAAGTAGCGCGTGTAACCGTCATCGTCGTGCATGTAGCCGACGCCGTAGAGCTGGACGAGGAAACTCACGCCGCTGACGACTACCAGCATGATCGCGGTCAACTGGTCGAGCATGATGCCGAATTGGATGTCGACGCCTGCGACGGCGATCCAGCTGTGCATCTCGAATTGCTGCGCGCCGTCCGTCACGACTTGCAGCAGGGCCAAGAATGATAGGACGAATGATGCGCCAATTGCGGCGACGGTCAGCCAACCTGCTAGATCAGACTTGTTGCCGGTCAGCCGGAAGTGCCCAAGACCGATTTCAGGCAACCACCTCAGGAGCAGTCCGTTGAAGACGAACGCGAGCGCGGGCAGCAGGATTATCAGCCAGATTGTGAGTTCTGAAGCCAAGATGAGTTTGCTTAGAGCTTTCTGATTATCTCGTCCGCCACGTGTTCACGGCCCTTCGGGACCATGACCATGAACGGCACGTCTTCGGCCCAATCGAGAATGTCGCCGACCGGCAAGATTTTCGCTGGCAAGCCTTCGCTGTCGAGCAGGTTCTTCCAGCTCTCGGCGATCTTCAAGGTTTTCGTTCTCTTGTATTCGACCCACATCGTTCAGTTCTTCATTGCCGACGCATCGGTGATTTCAACGGATTGTTGGGCTCGGTAGAAAGCAAAGACTAGGGCGAGGGCTAAAGCCGTTTCGGCAGCTGCGATGGAGATGACGAAGACGGCGAACATGTGGCCGGTCAATGCGGAGCGAACTGCCGCTTCGGTGATACCGCCACTCGTATCCATTAGAGCCGCTGGAGCGGTAAATCTAGAGAACCCGATGGCGGCGACCAAGACGCCGTTGAACATCAATTCCAGGGACATGATGACTGCGATGATGTTGCGTCGAGCCAAGACCCCGAAGAGTCCGATCGAAAACAGCGCTCCTGCGACTACGAGGACGATCTCGAGCGTCATGCTGCGTCGTCCTCCTGACGGTTGCGGATCACAAGCAACGCGCCGAGCAATGCGGCAATGAGGAGCAATCCTAGAGTTTCGAATGGCAGGATGAAATCGCTGATCAGGGCAGGTCCGATATGGGATGAACTATCAACCAATGCACCGCCCCGCGCTCCTTCAGCGTCTCCATCGACGGCGGAGATGAGATTGTTCTCGCCAGAGGTTCCCGACACTTCGTAAGTGCCTGCCAAACCGGCAACCGCGTCAGCGTCGGTCACTTCTTCGATGCTGGTCCATTCGGTGTTGTATGCGACGAAGATGACCGAGGCGAGGAGCAGAACTCCGGCGACCGCGGAAATCATGCGGTTTTGGGACAACGTTCCCGCGTTGGCGAGGTCGCCGATGAACATCACGGCGAATGCGATCAGGATCGAGATTGCGCCGACGTATACGAGCAGCTGAACTACGCCGATGAACTCGGCGTTGAAGATGAAATAGATCGCGGCGACGCCCACGAATGACATCGCGAGAGCTACGACCGCGCGGACGAGATCACGTTGCGTAACGACGATGATCGCCGAGACGATTGTCAACGCCGACGCCAAGAAAAACGCAAGCGTCGCGATCGGTCCTGAGTCGAAGGCGCCGCTCATCTCTCTTCAACCCAGCGTTTGTCCAATGTTTCTTGGTCTGGCTTCTCGTGTCGGCCCACGCTGTGGTGCTCGTCGTTCGCGCCGTCACGGAATGGATCGTAGTCTCGTTCCTCGAACTGTGGCCTGAACCATGAGCTGGGTTGCCTCAGGGCTTGACGCAACTCATCGACCGGTATGACCAACGCGTCTCGCTCGTACTTGCTCCGCTCGAATTGGCTTCCCATGTGCAGGGCATCGTATGGGCAGGCTTCGACGCAGAGGCCGCAGAACATGCAGCGACCGATATCGATGTCGAACACGTCGATGGCGTAGCTTTCGCCTTCTTGCACGTCGAATCCGCCGGGGCTTGTGACGATCTCGATGATGCCTAGGGGACAGTATTTGGCGCATGAGGCGCAGCCAGTACAACGATCCTCGTACCAGGTGAATTCATTCCCTCGGAAGCGGCGGTTTTGAGGGATGTTGACTGGAACGGAGTACATGCTCATCGCCGCTTTTGCGGCGGTGACGGGTTGTGTGGCGATCAAGCCAACGGGCGATTTGCCCTCGTTCTTGGCGGCGCCAGATATACCGACCTTTCGATCGGGGTATTGGATCGTGAATGGTGTCTTGAGCGCGTTCCTCAACGTCACACGCATGGCTTTGAGTAGTCCGAGGCCGATCATCTGGTTGTGCCTCCCGTGTAAGCCATCTCGTCTGGTAGTTCATCGGTTGCGACCGGGTAAGGCGGATTTTCCGGTTGGGGTGCCGGGTTTGCGTAGTCGGATGGACGCAGCAATTTGCTTACCAACCAGATCGAGATGAAGAATACGACCCAGTTGATTGCCGACATGATCAACAGTTCGGTAATGCCCGGGTCAGGCCAGATGGCGATCAATATCGCGGTCACGAAGATGTTGATGAGCGTGAGTTCGAACAGTCCCTTCCATGCCAACGCCAAGATCTGGTCGACTCGTAGACGTGGCCAGGAGAAACGCATCCACATGATGAACAGCAGCACCAAGACCGTTTTTCCGGCGAACCAGATCTGCGACGGGATTGGATCCCATCCGCGCCAACCGCCTAGGAACAGGGTGACGATCAGCATTGAGGCGACGATTGTCGCTAGGAATTCGGCTAGGAAGAATATGCCGAATTTCATGCTGCTGTAGTCGTTGAGGTAACCGGCTGCGAGCTCTGATTCCGCTTCGATGAGGTCGAACGGCGTTCGGCTGGTTTCGGCTTGTGCGGCGATTAGGAACACGAACAGGCCAAGGGGTTGGACAAGTATGAACGGGAGATCCTGGGCTTCGACGATTGCCCCCAATGACATCGATCCCGCGAGCATGAGGACGCCGATGAGCGACAACGCCATGGGTATCTCGTAGCTGATAAGCATCGCGACCGAACGCATGCCCGAGAAAATCGAGATGCGGTTTCCTGATGCCCACGAAGCGAGAACCACGGAAATGCCGGAGATCGAGGTGACAGCAATTACGAATAAGATGCCTACGTTGATGTCGACCACGAAGGTGCCGACGCCAAATGGGATGACTGCGAGCACCATCAGGACGGGGAAGACCATCAGGATCGGTGCCAAGTTGAAGAGCCAGCGGTCAGCTTCGTCGGGGATGATGTCTTCTTTGAAGAGCGTCTTTATGGCATCAGCGACTGACGTGAACATCCCGAATGGGCCCCAGCGGTTTGGGCCGGTGCGGTTTTGGATGCGCCCGAGAATTCGGCGTTCTCCCCAGATGTAGACGATGACGGCTCCTAAGCCCGCGTTGATGACGATGTTGATGATGATGAAGGCGGTGATTGCGAAGGCGAGCCATTCAAAACCGGCCGGCAATACCGCTGTGTCGTAGCCTCGGGAGGCGCAGCCATCACTGTCGCTCGCGAGGTAGCAGTAAATGTTGCGGAACAGGGAGTTGTCGAGGAAGGTGGAGTTCAACGGTCCACCTCGCCCATGTTTATGTCGACACTGCCGAAACTGACGAACATGTCGGCGAGCAGTTCACCGACAAGCATGTCTCGGAGCAACGTCAGGTTGATCAGCGACGGTGCTCGGACGTGGCAACGATACGGCGAGATCGAACCGTCGCTGACGAGGTAGAAACCCAATTCGCCTTTGGAGTGCTCGATTGCTGCGTAAGCATCGCCGATGGGTGGGCGCAAAAGCCACGGGACATCGTCGTGTTCCGGCCTAACCGGGCCTGGTTCGATCAGCTTTTCGCACTGGCGAATGATCTTGATGCTCTCGCGCATTTCCTGTACTCGAACCCAATAACGAGCAAAGTTGTCGCCGGCGGTGTGTAGGGGACGGTCGAACGAGACTTGGTCGTAATAGTCGTATGGGTCGCGGTGGCGCAGGTCCCAATCCACGCCTGCGGCGCGGAGCATGGGGCCAGTGATGGATGCATCGATCATCTGCTCAGGTGTCAGGATCGAGACGCCTTTGGTGCGCGAGAAGATGATGTCGTTGTCGGTCAGCAGATCGTCGAGGTCGTCGATGCGGGGCGGGAGTTCGTCCAACAATTCGTTCATCGCTGGCCAGAACTCTTCTGGCGCGTCCATGAAGACTCCGCCGGGACGCAGATAGGAGTTTGTTATTCGGGCGCCGCACAACATCTCGAAGAGGTCGAGAATCTTCTCCCGTTCGCGCATGGTGTAGATGAGTGGAGTGCCCCATGCACCGAGGTCTTGGATCAGGAAGCCGACAGCTACGAGATGGCTTGCGATGCGTTGGAGTTCGGAGGCGATCATGCGAAGCCAAACGCCGCGCGGAGCGGGTTCGACACCCGCTAGTTTTTCAACCGCGAGCATGTACGCCTGGTTGTTCAGCATTGACCCGACGTAGTCCATGCGGTCGGTCAAGGTGACTACCTGGACGTAGGTTCGCTCTTCTGCGAGTTTTTCGGAACCGCGATGGAGGTAGCCGAAGATGGGTTCGACGTCGATAATCTCCTCGCCGTCGAAGGTGACGCGCATGCGGAAGACCCCGTGAGTCGACGGGTGCTGCGGACCGAGGTTGACGGTTATCGGCTCTGTGCGAACTTGAGTTGTCACGATCCTTGACCGTTCTCGATCTCGTCGGATACGACGGTTGGGACTCGACGATCGGCCTCGGGCACGATGGACTGTTCGTAGGTTGCGAAGTCCTTCCTCAGAGGGTGACCGGGGAAACCCTCCCACAACATGATCCGTTTGTGGTTGGGGTGACCTTCGAAGATGATGCCCATCAAGTCCCAGACTTCGCGCTCTTGAAGGTCGGCGCCTCGCCAGAGGTCTACGACGCTCGGGATGCGGGCTTCGTCGCGTCCCAAACCGGTTTTCGATTTGACGACTGCGGTCGCGTTTCGTGTCAGCGAGGTGAGATGGTAGACGACCTCGAAGTATGAGATGTAGTCGACAGCAGTGACGCTGCTGAGCAGTTGGAAACGGAACTCGTCGCCATCCCGCAGCAGTCGCATTACATCGGGTACGGAGTCGGGGTCGATCCAGATGTCGGTTCCGCTGGTGTCGACGACAACCCCGGGTATCGACTCATGGATCGACTCGGCTAACTTGGCGCCGTCCCACGCCTTGCTCATGCGCCACCCGCCGGGTTATCTGTGAGCGAGTAACGACGGATTTTGTCATGCAGCTGCATGATGCCGTATAGCAGCGCGTCGGGCCTTGGAGGGCACCCAGGGACGTATACGTCTACCGGGACGATGTGATTAACGCCGGGGACCACCGAGTAAGACTGATAGTAGGGTCCGCCGCTGGTGGCGCATACGCCCATCGAGATGACCCATTTGGGTTCGGCCATCTGCTCGTAAAGGCGGCGTAGGGGCACTGCCATCTTCCAAGTGACTGTTCCGGCCACGATCATCAAGTCGGCTTGACGCGGGGTTGCACGGAATGCTTCCATGCCGAATCGGGAGATGTCGAAACGTCCCATTGCTGTGGCGATCATCTCGAATGCGCAGCAAGCCAGTCCAAATTGGAGCGGAAACAGCGAAGATTTGCGGGCCCAATTCAGGAGATAGTCGACCGAGGTGACGATCACGTTTCGTGAGTGGTCATCATCCATGCCGATGATCGGTTCGGGCAACGGACTGAGGCGAGTCGCCTTCATGAGGTTGACTTCGTCGCCCTCGTCGCGGTCCAAATCCCACGTCACGTTGAAGAGCGGGTTGCGCGGGTCGTGTCCGATAGGGACGCCGTATGCGGTTTCGATCTCGGAGGTCAATTGCTCATGCTCCGTGTCCATTCAAGCGCGCCTTTTCGCCAGGCGTAGAGGTAGCCCAACGTGACGACGACCAGGAAGACCAAAACGGCGAAGAAGGCGATCAGTCCGAACTCCTTCGATAGGACGCCGTATTTGATGGCCCATGGGAACAGGAGGACTGTCTCAACGTCGAAGATCACGAATAGGATCGCGTAGTAGTAGTAGCGAATGTTGAAGAGGCGGGGTTTCGGACTGAAGGGTCGCAGACCGCTTTCGTAAGAGGTTCGCTTGACAATGGAGGTCTGCCGGGGTCGGACGCGGATGAACTCCGCTGCCCAAGACATCAGCAACATCCCGATGGGAACTCCAACAGCAACCATCAAGAACATCACGAGTATCCCGTACTGGCGAAAATAGTCTTCAAGCATCTGGGATTCTGATCGGTCTCTTCAGGTTGCCGTGCGAGACGCGCGCAAAGCCCACGCGGGACCCGCACGTCACGTATCGATAGTTGATTTTACCCTGTCATTTCGCAGATTGGCGTTGCACCAGACAACACCTTTGAGAATCGGCGCGAGAGTTAGTTCACGCCTTCGAAGACGATGACGCCCCGACCGTCGGCACCACGTTCGAGGTCATCGTACGCTTCGTTGATTTGGTCGAGCGAGTACGACCGCAACGCCAGACCGCCGATTTCGAGTTTCCCAGACTGGTAAAACTCGATCAGCTTTTTGAAAGTTTCGTGCGGCGAGGCAGAACCGTAGTAACTGCCGACGACGGTTTTTTGATTGCGCACGATGTCGACCATCGGGATTTCTGCGTCCGAGCCTTCAGGTGCTAGACCGATGACGACGCAGGTTCCACCCTTGCGCGTGGCGTCGTATGCGCCCCTGGTCGTCATGCTGTGGCCGAACGCGTCGAATGCCATGTCGACGCCGCCGTCAGTCATCTCGATGATCTTATCGACTGCGTTTTCGGCTCGGGAGTTGATGACATCGGTGGCGCCGAAACGGTATGCGAACTCGAGTTTGTTGTCGAGGATGTCGACCGCGATCACTTTGGATGCGTTCATCAACCGCGCGCCCTGCAGCACGTTTAGTCCGACGCCGCCCACGCCGAACACCGCTACCGTCATCCCAGCCTTGGCGTTAGGTTGGTTGATCACGCCGCCAACTCCGGTAGTTACGGAGCATCCGATCAGAGCGGCAACATCCATCGGGACGTCGTCGGGGATCGGGTACACCGCCTCCTGAGGGCAGACGATGCTCTCGGCGAACACCCCTAGCTTCGCAAACTGGTGGACCTCGACACCTTCGTCATCGAAGATGCGGAAAGTGCCGTCGTATTGCCGGGTACCGGTCAAGCGATTGGTGTCGCAGACGTTTTGCAGACCCGTACGGCAAGATCGGCAATGACCACAGCTAGGAACGAATGAGAGGATGCAACGATCGCCGGCCTCGATACCGGACACGCCTTCGCCGATTTCGTCGATGACGCCTGCGCCTTCGTGGCCGAGCACGATGGGCATCGGAAAGTTGGTCTCGCCCTTCATGACGTGGTGGTCCGACGCACAGATCCCAGCCGCACCGATGTTTACACGGACCTCTCCGTTGCGCGGTTGCAACTGTTCAAGGTCTTTGATCGGCATCGGCTCGTTGGGCGCGTAGAGTACCGCAGCTTTAACCATGTCTTTCCTTCACTGACCTGCGTCTGGGCGGTCATTCATGCGGCGAGTTTCAAACGAAAAGACCGCGCCTAACTGACGCGATCAATGCCGGCATTACCGAGGCGAATTGATTGACGGTTCCTCCTCGGACCAGTAGTCTCCCGACGTGCGGGAGACATCAACTGGTGGTCCGAGGAAGAACAGCTCCTCAGTTCATCTGGATCATCGCGCCAGACTCGATCATGTTGGCGACTTTAGCCTTGAGCTCTTTAACTTCCATGATGTGAGGCGACTTGCCTTGGACTTGCTTGTCCCACAAGACTTCGCCATCGACGGTGACCTTGAAGGCGCCGGAGTGACCGGGGGTCAAGCTGATCGCGAGAGCCGGGCCAGCGGCCTGGAACAGTTCGGCGGCCATGTAGGCGGCCAGGTTGGCGTACCCGCAAGGCACGCAGTACTCGATGTCAGCTTCCATCTTCCAGTGGTCGGACATATTCAATGTCTCCTTTTTGTTTACGCGCCTGCTCGTCGCAGGTCGCAATCTCAAACTCTATCAATGGCACGATAAATCCGCAAAACAGGCGACGTGCGATAATGAAACCAAGCTCTTACGGTTGGCAATTGATGCCAATAAACGTCGAAATCCCAACCTTCTACAAGGAGGACGCCTAGCATGCCTTCAAGATGTACTCTCCGCCCAGTGATCAGGGAAGATGTGAAACGCATCGCCGATTGGCTGAAAGACACCGAGGTTTCGGAAAGCTGGTTTGGTCGATACACGTATGGGGATGCCGCGCATCTCGGTTATGAACCGGAGGAGATGCTGACGGCGACGCAGGAACAGTGGGATGAGGTCTTCCACGATCCGCACCATGAACCGCACCGTGACATCTTTTCCATCTACTCTGAAGAAGGTGAGCACATCGGTGAAGGACAGTTATCGATCGACGAACCGCTGGGCGACGCGCAGATTTCTGTGTTGATCGGTGACAAGACGAAATGGCATATGGGTTACGGGACGGCCGCGACACTTGCGATGCTTGAGCATATCTTTGATCACCTTGGGCTCTTTCGTGGGTGGGTGGATGTCCCTTCTTACAACGCCGCAGCCCGAACGATGTTTGAACATATCGGTTTCGTGCACGAGGGCACCCTTAGGAAGAGCCGGCCTCATGAAGGTGCACGGCATGACTCTGTCGTTCTAGGGATCCTAGTGGATGAGTACCATCAGCGCTTCCCAAATGGCGTCAGCAGTCACGTGATTGATTGGGAAGGGGATGTGTAGATCTCGAAACGCGACAATATCCTAACGTTTTTGGTCGCATCGCGCTGGACGAAATCGCCGATTCAGTCCACTAGAAATCCTAACGACTCGGCTACTTTACGTTGCCTCACATCTAGGGTCAAAAACCCTACTTCCTGTGGGTCCGCGGCGTAATACAGCGCCGTGGCGACATGCCATATATCGGCGCCTGTCAGGTAACCCGCACTCAACACGCGGGTGATCTCTGTAGACAACGGCCTTCGAGGCAATTCCCAGTTGATGCTCCCAAAGAAACTGGGGGCCAGGGCCAAGTTTTCTCGGTGGCACGCCGCCTGCACTTCCGCTTCAACCAGATTCGATGCCATCAATCCTTCATATCGATTCAGCCACTCATGGATCGATTCACTCCCAACCTCCTCGAAAGCAAAGGCCACGAACACGGAACTGTCGACGTAGGCGAAGCTCAATGGTGGCGTTCTTCGAGAAAACGTTTCAGCGCACCCGGACGTCGACCGGCGGGTTTGAACTCCCGCTTCTGTTCGCGTGAAAAGATCAATGCGCCGCGCCGTTCAAGCTCCGCATTTCGCTTCTCTTGCGGAGATTGGAGGGACGCAACAGGTTTGATTTCCGCAACCGGATCACCGCGATAGGAAACGACAACGGTTTCACCTTCGCGGACGCGCCTGATTATTTCAGAGAACTTGGCTTTAGCGTCGTACGTGGAGTAGGTGTTCACCATACGATCATTAAAATTGGTCTGACTAGTCAATCATCTCGGCATAAACTGGACGTTAACTTTGTCCGGGGCCCGAAAGGTCAGGATTGCGCGACGCCTTCCGGGAGCATGTCCAGGTATTTGTGACCGTTGCCGGTGACTAGCAGCACGACGCGTTCGTCGCTCGTAACTTGGCCGCTGTTGATCAATTTCCGCAAGGCGGCTAATGTGGCCCCACCTTCCGGTGCTGCGAATACGCCTTCTGTACGGGCCATTTCGACCATGCCGTCAACCATCTCGCCGTCTGACACGGTGATGGCTGTGCCGCCGCTTTCGCGGACTGCTCGGATAACCAAGAAATCGCCGATTGCGGCGGGAACGCGCATTCCGGCCGCGAGAGTTTGAGGGTCAGGGAAGGGATCGGCGAACTCTTCGCCTTTCTCGTATGCAGCGACTAACGGCGCACAACCCTCGGCTTGGACGCAAACCATGCGTGGGCGTTCCGAACCGATCCAACCGAGTTGCTCCATCTCGTCCATCGCCTTCCAAATACCGACGATGCCCGTGCCGCCTCCAGTTGGGTAGACGATAACGTCGGGAACTTCGAAGCCCATCTGCTCGACGATTTCGTATCCCATTGTTTTTTTGCCTTCAGCGCGGTAGGGTTCGCGGAGAGTCGAGACGTCGAAGAGGCCCAATTCGGCTGCGGCTTGTTGGGACATCTGACCGGCGTCTGTAATGAAGCCATCGACCAATGTCAGCTTAGCGCCGTAAGCTTGGCACTCGATCTTGTTCGCTATCGGCGCGTCTTTGGGCATGAATACGTGCGCTTCCATTCCGCCCGCCGCAGCGTATGCCGACATCGCGCCGGCGGCGTTGCCTGCCGAGGGCATGGTCAGTCGGGTTTGACCTAACTCCTTGGCTTTTGAAACGGCGGCACAGAGGCCGCGCGCTTTGAACGATCCCGTGGGGTTTACGCCTTCGTCCTTGATAAAGAGGGTGTCAATGCCGACTTCGCTCGCCAAGCGGTCTGCGTTGAGGAGCGGAGTGCCGCCCTCCCCTAGCGCAATGATGTTCGCGTCGTCGATTACTGGCATCACCTCTTGGTATCGCCACATGTCGTTTCGGCGATCGGACAACGATTCCTTCGTGAGGGAGGATTTCGCTTTGTCGAGGTCGTAACGGGCGAACAGGGGTTTGCCGTTTGCAGGGTTGGTGCGATGCGGGTGAGATGCGTCGAAACGCTCGCCGGTCAAGGTGCATTCGAGGTGGGTAATCGTCGATTCGTATTTCACTGTTGGGTTTGGTCCTCTACGGTTACAGATAGGATCCGATGGGGTTCGAGGCCTGAGGACAAGACGTCTACCTGCTCGAACGTCATCAGGACGTCGAGTCCATCGATTACTCGACCAAATACTGTGTAGCAGATCTCTTCAGGGTCACCGCAATCCTTTAACTCGCCTTCCGAATAAGCGTCCCATTCCGGTTTCGGTTCGAGGGCGATCACGAACTCCGAAGATCCCCCGTCGACGACTTTCGAAACCATCGAGATTGTCCCTGCTACATCGTGCGACGCTTCGGGGTGAAACTCCGACGGGATGTAGTAGCCGGCAGTACCGCCAAACGCGTTGAGCATCGAACCGCCGAAGACGGCAGATTCGACATCGACGGTGTGAAAGGCCAGGTCGTCGTAGTATCCGGCATTGGCTAGGTTCACGAAGTTTTCGACGCTAATCGGGGCCAGGTGGTTGTAAAGGTCGATGCGGACGTCTCCTCGAGTCGTCTCCATCACTATCTGATATGGACCCAATGAACCAAAGGTCTCATCCTCAAATCGTTCGGAACTGATGCCGCCGGTCGGGATCATGAGGCCGTGGCTCCCCAACACTCTCTCGACGGGTGTCGGGAGTTGCAAAGGTTGAGGCCGCCACGCCGTTACGGTCGTCTGAAACTGGGCTCCGAGTGCGCGCCTTCTGCCAGTGCCGTCCATGTCCATCAGCCACATTACGCCTTCGTTTTCATCCACGAAAGAGATCTCGGATCCGTCAGGCGAAATCGCGGCGATGCCGATTCTGAAGTCTCCTGCATCGATCTCCTCGATTTCGCCGGTGAATAGATCCCCGAGCAGCAGCACGTTCTCTTGACCAGCGTCGGCGTCCCGTTGGGTTGAGATCAAGATTCGCTGACCATCGGGATGCCAATCCAAGCCACTTGCATTGCTCGCCTCGACGACCGTCTCGCCGAAGTTTGTGACGGTGTCCACGATTGATGTGTGGAACCGACCGTCGCCTGGCGTCGTGGTAAACATGACGAAATCGCCGTCCGGCGACCATTTCGGGAACAGATGCTGAAAGCCTTGCCCCTCGGACAGCAACTGGGCATCGTCGATAGAGAGATTACCGTTCAGGTTGCCGTTCTCGTCGAATTCGAAATCCGCCACGTAGATGTTTGAACCCTCAGCCCGTCGTTCTACGAAAGCGATGCGAGAGCCGTCTGGCGAAATCGCCGGCATCGTGACATCGTTGTCGGCGGAAACCAGCAGCCTCGAATCGTTGGTGAAGGGGTCGATATCCCAAATCTCGCGTTTGCCGTTGGCGTCGCTGGAAAACGCCAGTCTTGAGCCGTCTGGCCACCATGCCGGGGAATCCTCGGCGAAATCGTTGAGTTCGATCTCGTCGGAGACTGGCAGCAAGTCACCAGTGGCGAGGTTGATCAGGTAGACGACTGGTCCGCGGGGTCCGATGATGTCGACGGCTAGGAAGTCGGCGCTGCGTTGCCGGACTTCGATGTCCATCGATGCTTGCAACAACTCCGCGTTGCCTGCGTTGTCTGCTTCGACTCTCGCTACGATGGCGTCCTCAAATAGGCCAGGTTCAAAGCCTGCGGTGAACGCGAAGTTCTGGTTTAACCTGCCGCCTTGTGTGACTTCCAAAAGCACATCAACATCGGTGATGGGGTTACCGTTCGCGTCCAAGACGCTCAAGGGGATCGGTGAACTCGAACCGGCGGGAACCGAATCGAATTCGTTGAGGAATTCGATTGCGATGGCATTCGACGGCAGGATCCTCAGAGGAACGTCGGTGAAGATTTCGACGCCGTCCAATATGCCCCGAACGCGAACCATGTTGTCGGCAAATAGGCCAGACTTGCTGCCGACGGTGAACAGACCTTCGGCGTTGAAGCTGCCTACCTCAGGATCTGCGATCTCCCAACGCAACTCGTCCAGTGCCAACTCGTGGCCAAACCGGTCGTACCCGACCGCAGTCAGCTGCACCTCGTCACCGGATTTCAAATCCCACAGACTGCCTTCGACCTCGACACGATCCAAGACACCTGGGCGGACGACCCCTTCGACGATCTGTTCGATCGAGACGTCGCCGACTGTTCCGGTCACCAAAACCAGCGACGCTACATCGCCGGAGATAGTCTGGTTTGGCGTGTAGTGGCCGGTTTGGTCGATCTGATCTCCGGGCCGCAGTGTTTCCCACTCGATTTCGGCATCCTCGAGAATGTGACCTGCGTGGTCGAGAACCTCGGCATGCATATCGACGGTCCACGTGACTCTCGTGTCGATAACATCTGGTGTGATGTTCAACTCGGTCGGCGGGCCGTAAACGACGGATACGGGGATCACGTAGTTTGTGGTGAAGTTGCCTCGCGTGAAGTCGATTTTCACGCCCTCGGCTGCGAAGCCTACATCGTTGCTGGCAGTAAATGAGCCGTTTTGGTCGATGACGCCAGTGGCAGGATCGGCGTGCCACACGAGACTTGGATCCGGCACGGGATTGCCGAGGTGGTCGAAGGCCTCAGCTTCGAATTGGAACGTCTCACCGCCTTCTAGTTCGAGGGCATCGGTGTTGAGGATTATCCATCCGGCGTCGCCGGGTTGAACAGTGATCGTCGACTCGGAAATCTCGGTTTCGTCGCCGCGGGTGGCAGTCAACTTGATCGTGAACGTTCCTGCATCCAAATAGGTGTGCCGGGCGATGGTTCCGGCCGCTGAGTTTCCGTCGCCGAAATCCCAGAAGTAGGAAGCCCCGTCGGTGAAATTCGTGGCTTCGAACTCGATGTTCACGGGAGCCATGACCGTGTTCGCGGTCATCCCGATGTCAACGACGATGGGTGGCAAGGGGGTCGGCGTGACAGTAGGCGTTGGTTCTTCGGTGGCGCAGACCATCGAGACCAGTGCCGCAGTCAATGCCAGGACGATGGCCGACAAGGCGCGCCTATTTGAATTCGTGAATTTCATGGTTTGCTATACGGAAATCAGCGCCTTTTCGGATTGAATGTTGCCGAACTCCGAAGCAGATCGCCATTCGATCTCGAAGAAAAGAATGTCCGCGAAAGCGGTTGCCCAATCTCGTGCCACCTCCTCGACGTCAATGTTCGTTCCGATTTCCTTTTCGATGGATGTCACATTCAGGTCTGGCATCCCGCAAGGGATGAAATGATCGTAGTAGGTGAGGTCGGTAGTGACGTTCAGAGCCATGCCGTGCATCGCCACGCCGCCGCTCAGACGCACCCCAATTGCGGCGATTTTGCGGCCGATTGGGTTCTCGCCTTTTGAAGGTTTGGCACCCGGTTCGCCGTCTACCCAAATGCCTGTTTTCCCAACTACACGGTGACCTCGAATCCCGTGGTCGCGGAGGACTTGGATGATCGTTTCCTCCAAGATGCGGACGTACGCTACGGGGCCCATCTTCAACTCTCGGACGCTGATGATGGGATATGCGACGAGTTGGCCCGGGCCGTGGTAGGTTGCTTCCCCTCCCCTGTCGGTTTCGATCACCTCGACACCGTAGTTTTCGAATTGCTGACTGCTCGATGCCAAGTGGGTTTCGTCGGCCCTGCGGCCGAGAGTGACGACGTGATCGTGTTCCAAGAGGAGGAGCGTGTCGGGCACTTCGCCGGACTGCCGCTGAGCGACTAATGATCGCTGCAGATCGAAGGTTGGGCAGTATGGCACGCGGCCCAGCCACGTGGCGTGCATCTCGGTACGTCCGACCACCATCAGGAATTGTCTTCCAGGGAGATTGATTCCAAGCGAGATTTGATGTCGGTCAGGAAGGCCATCGCTTCGGCGCCGTCGACGATGCGATGGTCAAAGGACAGGCACATGTTCATCATGGATCTGACCGTGATCGCGTCGCCGTTCGGCGTGTCGATTACGACGGGGCGTTTGACTATCGATTCGGTTGTCAGAATAGCGGCTTGCGGGTAGTTGATGATCGCCCCGCCTAGGACTGATCCCAAAGCGCCGGTGTTGTTCAGGGTGAAAGTGCCGCCCTGGACGTCATCGATTCGCAACTTGCCGGATCGGGCACCGTCGACGATTCTCGCCATCTCCGATACCGTCTCCTCCAATGTGAGAGTGTCGGCGTTGCGGAGGACCGGGACGATCAGTCCTTGTTCGGCTGCCACGGCGACGCCGATGTTTATCGCGCCCTTCAATTGGATCTTGCCGTCGACCCAACTTGAGTTGAGATTTCGATGTTTTCGCAGAGCTGCCGCGATTTGGCGCAAGATGATCGGGAGGTAGGTGAGGCGATGTTCTGTTGCGTTCTGGATGCGGTCGATGTTGGTTCGGCGGTAATTGACGAGATCGGTGACGTCGACCTCGATCGCGCCCCATGCGTGGGGAATCTCTCGGAAACTGCGCGCCATGTTTTCGGCGATGATTCTGCGGATAGCGGTGGGTTCGATCAACTCGTCGGACCCCGCTGTTGCTTGAGATTCGAGATATGTCTCGACATCACGTCGAGTCACGCGACCGCCGGCACCAGAACCGGGGATTGTGTTCACGTCCAACCCGTGTTTTTCGGCTAACCGGCGTACCACTGGCGAAATCCGAGCGCCGCGATCATCGCGGTCGCGGCGACGACTCCTGCGCGGAGCCGATGGTGTCACGGTCTCAGACGGAGTGGGGGCGTCGGTCTGCAGGCTCGTGTCTGTGAACTCGCCACCCGTGGGTCCGACGTTTGCACCGATGATCATCGAGCCGACGCGTCCTGCGGGTTGCGCCGCTTGGGATTGAGAAGTGACGTTATCCGGTTCGTTCGATTCGGCAGTTTCGGGTTCAGGAGACGCGCCTTCGATCTCCATCTCGGCGATTGGCGCGCCCATCTGCACGGTTTCATCTTCGGCAACCAGGAGATCCGTGATGGTGCCTTCTTGAGGCGACGGGACTTCCATGTTCACCTTGTCGGTGATGACCTCGACGAGAGGATCGTAGCGGCGGACGATGTCGCCGGGCGAAACCAACCATTTGCCGATGATGGCTTCAGTAACCGATTCGCCGACGTGGGGCATCTCTATGGTGAGTTTCGCCATCGGTTAGATTTCTGTCAGGCGTCGTATCGCATCGGCGATCTTTTCGGGCGATGGCATGAACTCGGCTTCTTGGAGTGGGCTGAACGGCATCGGCGGAATTTCGGGCGGAGTGACGCGCATGACTGGAGCGTCGAGGTTGAAGAATCCTTCGGCGGCGATTATTGCTGAGACCTCAGAGGAGACGCTGACGGCGCCGGTGTCCTCTTGGACGATCAACGCTCGTCCAGTACGTGATACGGAGTCGAGGATCGTTTCAGCATCGATGGGTCGGAGGGTACGGAGGTCGACAATTTCGGTCTCGATGCCGTCGGATTGGGCAACGATCTCCGCGGCTTGGAGCGAGTAGTGGAGCATTAGACCGTAGGTGATCAAAGTTGCGTCGGTTCCGGCGCGCTTGATGTCGGCCTTGCCGATTGGCTCGGTGTACTCGTGATCGGGTGCTTCGCCGCGGACGAGCCGGTAGGTTCGTTTGTGCTCCAGAAACACTACGGGGTCGTTGGATCGGATCGCTGAGCGGAGAAGACCGCGAGCGTCCCATGGAGTCGCCGGTGCGATCACTTGGAGACCGGGGGTGTGAGCAAAGAGGACTTCGATGCTCTGGGAGTGGTAGAGGCCACCGCGGACGCCACCTCCGTAAGGGACTCTGACGGTCAACGGGGCGAACTTGCGTCCATTTGTACCGTAGCGGACCCTAGCTGCCTCGCCAACGAGTTGGTTGATGGCTGGCCAGACGAAGTCGGCGAATTGGATTTCGGCGACGGGCCTCATGCCGTTGACGGCGGCTCCGAGGGCGATGCCGATGATCGACGATTCGGCCAAGGGGCTGTTCATGACGCGGTCCTCGCCGAACTCTTCGACGAAGCCCTCGGAGGCCAGGAATACTCCGCCCCTGGGGCCGATGTCCTCGCCCATCATGAAGATGTCTGGGTCGCGACGCATCTCGGTGCGGAGAGTCTCGCGGACTGCTTCGATGAGCGTCATCTCAGGCATGGGAGTTTCCTCCCATCGTTTCTTCGAGAACGCCGGTGTACATGTCGGCTATTTGGGGAAATGGGAGAGCTTCTGATGCGTCAGTGGCGTCGTCGACTGCCTGACTTGCCCACTCTTTGAATTCTTCGTCGGTTGCATCGTCGAGGATTCCGTGTCGTTTGAGGAGGGACTCGGTAATGGGAAGCGGGTCAAGGTCGCGCATCCGCTCGATGTCTTCTTGGGAGCGATATCGGGTGTGGTCGTCGTCGGTGGTGTGTGGGAGTAAGCGTTCGACGCGAAGCTCGACTAGCGTCGCGCCGTTGCCTGATCGGGCACGGTCGACGGCTTCTTTGACGGCCTCGTAGGAGGCGACGATATCGGTTCCGTCGACTTCGACGCCAGGGATGCCGTATGCGGAGGCGCGTGAGGCTATGGACTCGACGGGCATCTGCTGGTGGAGGGGGACGGATATGGCGTAGCGGTTGTTTTCGCAGAGGAATACGACTGGTAGTTCGTGGATTCCGGCAAAGTTCATGGCTTCGTGGCAGTCGCCTTGGCTAGCCGCGCCGTCGCCGAAGAACGAGACGGTTACTGCGTCGCGGTTCTTCATCTTGTCGGCGAGGGCGACGCCGACGGCTTGGGGGAGTTGAGTCCCGACGACGTTGGAGAACGAGAAGAGGTCGACGCGGGGGTGGGCACCGTGAAGCGGAAACTGTCGGGCCGCGGATAGGATTTCGCCGTCGCGGGCAAGGAACTGCATGAGCATCTCGGTAGGAGTGGTGCCGAGCATGAGCATGGCGGTGAGTTGTCGGTAGTAGATGAGGTAATGATCGCGGGTCGGGTCGGTAGCCATCACAGTTGCGACCTGGGCGACTTCGTGTCCCTGAGCGGAGGCGGCGATAGCGGCTTTGCCCTGCCGATTGAGCGTCCAGATGCGGATGTCGAGTGCCCTGCTGAGGCACATGGTCTTGTAAGCGTCGAGGAGGCGTTCGGCGGTGAGGCCGTCGGGCAGGTTGAGATGGGACCCCTCGGTCGCATCGCTGGGTATTTTTGCCATATCGCGGATTATATTTTGACTGCTTCGAACGTGACACGTTTTCGGCGGTTAGAAATGCGGGGATATACTCGTTTAGCGAGGGTTTTGCAACCAGCGAGAACGGCTCGCGCTGGGGCCCCGACCGCAGGCAGACATCAAGAGGGAATCGAGACTGATGACAAACATATTGAAGGCGACGGCGTTGATTGCGAGTGCTACTACGGTGGCGTTGTTCACAGCCTGCGGCGATGACAGTGGCAGCGGTGGAAGTAGCAGCTACGATCCCAATGCTTCGTATTCGGTGACAATCAAGACGAACAAGGGCGATATCGAGGCGGATCTCTACAACGACATTGCGGGCGTTTATGTTGAGAACTTCGTCAATTTGGCGAACCGGGGTTTCTACACGAATTCGCAATGGCACCGGGTGATTCCAGGGTTTGTGATCCAAGGAGGGATTAGTGCGGAGGGTGAACAGATCGATCAGTTCGAAGACGTGTTCCATCCGAATATGAAGCACGATTCGGCTGGGATTCTGTCGATGGCGAACGCTGGGTTCAACACGAACACGTCGCAGTTCTTCATCACGCACGATGCGACGCCGCATCTTGATCCGTACGTCGATGGCGAGTTGAAGCCTTGTGCAGTACGGGGCACATCATGCCATGCGGTTTTCGGGAAGGTGACCGAGGGGATGGATATCGTGTTGTCGATCGAGCAGGGCGATGTGATGGAGTCGGTTGCGGTTCACAAGCGGTAGACGCGCTTGGTTGGGGCCTGCCAATCCCTTCGATTTCCGATTGCTCGGGTTCAGGTGATGCCGGGGTAATTCCTCGGGTCTCTCTCTGCCGCGACCGCCTCGCTTGGAATCTCCGGATCAGTCAGACGGGCGATCTGCGGGGTTGGATTGTTGTGCTCTGATAGACTGACGAACAGAGAATGTAAGCCTGCCGCAACGCGCCCATTCGGAGGTGTGCACCATGGCCCAAACAGCGAATGTCGTCACTCGAGATCAGGTCTATGAGGCGTTAAAAGACGTTTATGACCCTGAGATACCTGTGAATGTTGTGGATCTGGGGTTGATCTATGACGTGGATGTGGAGGAGAACGAGGTTTTTGTGGAGATGACGCTGACGGCACAGGGTTGCGGGATGGGTCCGTATATCGCTCAGCAGGCGGAGTGGCGGATTGCCGAGATCGAGCATGTTGAGGATGTAGAGGTCGACCTCGTTTTTGACCCGCCTTGGAATCCGGACATGATCACCGAAGATGGCAAGCGTCTGCTGGGGATCGACTGATCGTTTCTGCCGCTGAATTTCATCAATTCATCGGCCTGCATCTGGATTGACTACTCCCCGAAAGGTAACGCCCGCCGAAGAGGCGCGTCTGGCACAGGCTAGGCGGCAGTTTCAGGAACGGAAACGGATTGCGGATTCGCTGAAGTCGATCGGCAAGCGGATCGGGGTTTACAGCGGCAAGGGGGGAGTCGGGAAGACAACGGTTGCGGTCAACTTGGCGGCGACGCTGGCTAAACAGGGGCACGATGTCGCACTTTTTGATTGCGATATCGATTGTCCGAATGTGACCCGGGTGTTGAGAATTTCGGAGGGTCCGGTCGAGCGGGATGGTCAGATGGTGCCTTCCCAGCGGTTCGGGGTGAAGGTGATGTCGATGGCGTTTTTCCAGCAGAACGAGGAGGAGGCGATCATTTGGCGTGGTCCGATGATCCACAACGCAATCAACCAGTTTCTGCAAATGACGGACTGGGGAGAGCCGGACTATATGGTCGTCGATCTGCCGCCGGGAACCTCAGACGCTCCGTTGACGGTGATGCAGACGTTGAATTTGGATGGGTTCGTGATCGTGAGCACGCCGCAAGAGTTGGCGGCGCTGGATGCCAAGCGGTCGATCAACATGATCAAGAAGATGAACTTGGATGTGCTTGGGGTCGTGGAGAATATGTCAGGCGGGTTGTTCGGAGAAGGTGCTGCAGAGGAGCTGGCGTACGAAATGGGTCTGCCGTTTTTGGGCGCGGTGAAATTGCGGGGGGATTATCTTGATGCGATGGAGCCGCCGGTGTTGACTAATGAGGATGTTGCGACGGAGTTTGATTATGTTGCGTTGGGGGTTACGCGGCAGTTAGCCGGCGCTCGCGTCTGAGGTTTTTGCGAGGAGTTCGACGGTTTCGCGGAGGGAGCGGGATGTGTCTACGGTTTCGGGGCGTTCGTGGCCTATGGGGGAGTCGTTGACTAGGCGGAAGATGTCGGCGGCACCTTTGTGCATGTGCGGGGTTGCGCCTGCTGATCCGAAAGTTGCGGAGATCTGCTCCATCTCGTCGATCCAGCGGAAGGCCTTTGCGCCGAGGCTTTTGACGCCTTGCATGCTGTTTAGGACGCCCTGTTGCGATGATTCCATTTCGGCGATGAATTCGTCGTATATACCGAGGTTCATTGCGGAGATGAGGGCTGAGGCGTTGAGTGCGGCGGCTCCTTTGCTGAGGGATGCGTAACACATCTTGATCGCGGAGGCGCGTCCGACTTCGCCGCCCATGAGGGGGACGGTGATGCCTCGGCCGTCGAGTTGTCCCATGATGGCTTCGTGAGGGCCTGAGGCGTAGAAACGGGGTGGCTCTCCCCTGCCGGGTGGGCTGCCGATGATGCCGCCGTCGATGTATTTCCCGCCTGCGGAGTCGATGATGTCGGCCATTTGGAGTGCGACGGCAGGTGCGACGGGGTTGCAGTCGGCGAATGGTAGAGGTTTGCCGGAACTGCGGATAACGTCGGCCACTTGCTGAGCGACTTCGACGGCACGCTCGGGTACAAGGACGGAGAGGACGATGTCTGCTTGGTCGACCATATCTGCGAAGTTGGGGACATCGGTGATGCCTGCGATTTCGGAGAGTTCTTTGGTACGCGGGCTACGGTCAGTGAGGCAGGTGATGACGTTGAGGCCGTTTTCGCGGAGGGCTCGTCCGACGTTGGAGCCCATGTCGCCAGGGCTGAGGATGGCTACGGTATTGACGGTTTGCATGGGTGAAGATCCTGGAATGGGTCGAATTTCGGGCGCGATAGGTTCACATTATCAACGGTCGGTAATGCGGTGTGATGGGATACCGCATTGGGTTTTGCGAGAGCGCTGCGGGTTGGCGTTGGTGGTTGTTTGCCCTGCCCCGCGTATTTGTCCGCCGCGGTCACCCTCGCCCTGCCCCTCTCCCGTCGAACGGGAGAGGGGAGTCTCTTCCCTCCAACCTGTCGGTAAGGAGGGAAAGAGGTTTTTGTTCCCGGGACTTGCCGGGTTGATGCCGGATTTGGTTAGCCTCGGACGGCTGCTGCGATGGATTCGCCGACGATTTCGGCTTCGCCTGGGTTTAGGCCGAAGACGTGGATCATCAGGGGGGCGTTGTCGGTGGTGCGGGTCCAGATCGGGGGATCCATCGCCTTGAGCTTGTCGACGAGTTCGTTGTTGTTGAACCCGACTACGTCTTCATCGACGCTTACGGTGACACCGAACGGCTGGTGGGCGATGATGTTGTCGATCAGGGTCGCCGAGACGCCGGGGAGGTCTTGGAGGGGCTTGATGATTGCCATGCTCTCCTGCTCGGCGGCGGCGAGTCTGCTCTCGTGGTCGAGGCGTACCCATCGTTGGACGGCGGCGACGCAACCCATGATTTCCTGACGGTCGACCTTGTGGGGCCGTCCGACGCCTCGGATGCGTCGAGACTCGTATCCGACGAATGAGTGTCGACTGATGGCGTCGATGATCTCTTCGGTGCCCATCGCGAGACCGGTGGAGTGCGGAGCGCCCATGTATTTTGCGGCGATGCACTGGAAGTCTGCGCCCATGCGGACGTATTTCCCGAAGTTCTCAAGCGGGTAGATCTGTCCGGCGGCATCGACTGAGGCATAGACGCCTGCGTCTTTGGCGATCTCGATCACCTTTTCTAGCGGGACGACGTTGGGGTCTTTCGGGGCCTGTTCGACTACAGGGACGTGTATGGCGCAAGTTTTGTCGGTGACTGCGGCCCTGATGTCGTCTTCGGTGGTGCCGTTTTCGTCACCGGCGTAGACGAGTTTTGCGCCAGCGAGTTGGAGGCAGCGGTCATACCAGTACTGCTCTCGGTGTTGGAGGATGATCTCGTCCTTGAGGCCGGATGTATCTGGCAGTTGCTGGATGAGGTCGTCGTCACCACCGGCCATGAAGGCGGCGGTTGCGAGGGTGAGAGCTGATCCGGCGCCGGAAGTGATGTATGCGGCGGGGACGCCTGCTAAACGCGCGATTTCGTCTCCGGCGGCTTGTTCGAGTTCAATGAGGGGGATGAAAGCGCTGTCTGCGCGGTCCATTGCTTCTTTGACTTCCTGGACGGGAGTCGACCCTCCCAAGAGCGTCACGCTGCCAGTGGCGTTGATGACGGGCTGGGCGCCTAGTTCCTTGTATATTGCGCCCCACTCAGCAGTAACCATGTTCAACCTCCGAATCGGTTCGTTAACGCAAACCACCCCTATAGCTTCTCTCGGGTGGTTTGTCGGTTTTGTATTCTAACGTTGATTTGTTGAAAACACAGCGTCATGTGACTGTTCCGTTTTTGAAAACGAAACGTCACTAGGCAAAGAGACGAGGCGATCTCGGAGATGTTGACAGATACGACTGAGATAACACTGGTAACGGAGGCGAAGGTCGGGGCCAAGCAATGGTCGCCGGGGTCGCAGAATGGTGCGCCTAAGAACGCGCCGATGCTGCTGGTTTCGGAGGAGAGCGATGCAGGTCAGTGGTCGGAGTTTGCGGACGTAGCGTCGGAAACTGGTGATGTGTATGCGGTGTGGGATGTCTCGACGTACAAGTTGATCCAGACGGTTTGGGCGATCGGTGAGCCGGTATCGTTGGTTGCACAAGGCAAGGCGATGTGCAACATGGCGTTGACGGCGGCGCGCTTCTCGAAGGGCGGCGTCCGGTCACTGGTGCTGGTCGATTACGGACTGGATGAGGGTGAAGTGCCGCCGTTTGGCAACACGACTTGTCCGTTGGTTTTGGTGAGGGGACGGCAGAGCGAGGTTGCCGACCATCAGCAGGTGGTTAATGCACGTTCGGCATTGGGGAGCAAGTGCAAATTGGTGGAGCTTGAGAACTGTGGGAACCGAGCGGCAGAATCTTGTCCGCAGGACTTTGCGGCCACCGTCGAATGGTTTTTGGGCGAGGCCGCTTAGCGGTTCACCACCGCTATCTCGGGTTCCGGTCCTCGCTGGAATGACTGAGGACCTGAGCCGGAATACCGGAGCGGCGAGTGTTTGCCATTGAGTTCAGTCGCGGCGGATTCTTCGGCGGTTCGGGAGCCTAAGTAGCCAGAGGGCAAGGAACGCTGTCACCAGACCCGCGGCGATGGCGGCTAACAGCCAGGAGGCAGGGAGTTGGGTGCCGCCGGTGTCGGGCAGTTCTCCGGGTGTGGTGCCGACGATTGAGTCGGGACCTTCCGTTGGGGCGGGGTCTGTTCCCGTGTTTTCTCCGGGTGTGGTTGTGCCTTCTGTTGGTTCGGGTGAAGGTTGCGTCATGGGTTCGGGGGTGGCTACGGGTTCGGGGACGTCGACTTTTGCGTGGAGGGACATCAGCGCGGTAGTGGTCGGAGTCCAGCCGTGGACGTTGGGATCGAGGTCGGCGCCGCCTTGGATGCCGGGGTGTTCTTGACGGCCGTTTTCGCCGGGTCCTTCGGAGAATGCGGCTTCGGGTCCGCCGAGGCACGGGACGGTGTCAATGGTTTCGTCGTTGTTTTCGGCACCCGAGTCGAAAACGCTGGCGTTGGCGGACACTTCTTCTACTTGGATGGTTGACCCTTTGACCTCCGCCGAAGCGACGATGTAGGCGTCGTTGGTGCAGGCGAACATTCCCAGCACGGTTATGTGATTGCCGATATAAGCTCGGGCGTTGCCGCTGCGGGACGCGCTGGGATCGATCGGCCCGTCGAGGTTCCACTGGGTGACAGAGACTACGCCGTCGTGAGCCGCGAGGGTGTCAAGGAGAACTGATGCGTCACCGCCTTCGGATAGGCGGTCGATGCCTGGGAGTTCGCGCGGTCGGGTGTATTGGAGGACGTCGACGTTCTTGTCATGCGCGACGACCACCGGAGGTGTTATTGGTTGAGCGTTGGTGAGATTCTCGAGGGTTACGCCGACTTCGAAGGTTCGCTTGGGTGTGGTGCCACGCTCGTCGACGACGAATTCCATGACCGTGCGGTCCCATCCGAAGACTGCGCCAAGATCGCCGATGCCTTTGATGCCGGGATGGGGGTTGATCCGACCTTCACCGTCTTCGGTGTCAGGTTGGGAGACTCCGCTACCGCTTGCAGTAGGAAATTCGGGGCAGGGTACGGAGCTTCGAGATTCGTCGTTTTCCTCTGTGCCGGCGTCCATGACAATCCCAGATCCGAATGCAGGATCGTCTTCGTTGGCGATAATGGCTGTTCCGAGGGTGACGGCATCGTTGGTGCACAACAACATCCCAATGACGCTGATGTGGTCGCCCGGCTCGGCACGAAGTTTGGTGAAGATTGTCTGCTGACTTTGAGGCTGGATGATGCCGCCGAACTCGGTGACTGCCTTCACTCCGGTGCGGTTTCTGAGGGATTCCATCAGGGCTGGTTTGGCGCCTGACTCTGCGAACTCCTCTAGGCCTTCGAGACGACCGGCGGACGTGGGAAGAAGCCGGAGGTTGCTTTCGTGGACGACGACGATGGGCGGAGAGATGGGTTGGCGGTCGGTGATGTTGCGGACCGTCAACTGGTAAGGCTTGGTCTGGGCGTCGACCCGGTTGGAGTCGATGGCGATGCCGACCGATGCGACGGCGACGATGATTGCGAGTATGGCTAATACGCGGGTCAAGAAGACACCTCTTTGTAGATGAATGAGTTGATTGCGGGCGCGGATTCGACTCATCTGGCATATACGAACCGATTTTGCGGCGCGGATTGCGTCTAGCTCAAGAACAAGGCTAATACACTCGGTGGGTCCGTTAGCAACGAGGTCGCTTGGGAACCGATTGTGGTTTTGACCCGAGTTTGCTGGTGAGGACGGTTGCTTTCCGTAGGGCCATTGATTCGTTTATGTTCTGAGTTGACGTCTTGCCAGTGCCAAGGCGGTGAGGCCTAGGAGGAGGCTGCCGACTGCTGTGATCAAGACCATCATTGCCAGGTTGCTTAGTTGTGTGGCGGCGTCGTTGGTGCCTGTTTCGGTTTGGTCGGCGATTTGGGTTTCGGAGTCGGGATCAGGGAGGTCAGGTGCATCGGTGTTGGCTGGTTGATTGGGGAAGGCGGTTGCTAGGGGTTGATCGGCGGCGATTGGTTGGTGGATTTGGTGGTCGGCTTTTGCGATGGTTGCTGGGATTAGGAGGGTCAGCGCGAAGAGCGCTGCGATCATTGTCGCGGCCAGGATCAAACGATTCGCCATATTGACCTCGCTTTGGCGATCCAAAGCCAAGGCCGTACCGGATCCTCACGGGAACGACGCAGCCTAGGCGTCGCCAAGTTCTTGGTGTCTCTATAGAAGGAGAAACGAACCGCGGGTCAGGTGCGGATGTCGAAAAGTTTGCGAATTCAGAACATGATGACCGATCGGGCTACTTCGCCAGCCTTCATCGCTCGGAATGCTTCGTTGATGTCGGAGAGTTCGAGGCGTCGGGTGACCATCTCGTCTAGGAGGAGACGGCCCTGTCGGTAGAACTCGACGTATCGAGGCATGTCGACCTTGAAGCGGTTGGACCCCATTGAACAGCCTTGAATCTTGCGTTCTCTCATGCCGGTTGTGGGGATTTCGATCTTGGTGCCTTCGGGGATCATGCCGATGAGGGTTGCGGTGCCGCCGGTTCCGAGCGCGTCCCAGCATGCTTCGGCGGTGTCTTTGAGGCCGATGGCTTCGAATGTGTAGTCTGCTCCGCCGTCGGTTAGGTTGATGATGGCTTCGACGGGGTCGCTGTCGGATGCGTCGACGATGTCGGTGGCTCCGAGGTCCATTGCGGTTTTGAGTTTGTTTTCGGAGATGTCGACGGCGATGATGCGGAGAGCTCCGGCGATGCGTGCTCCTTGGATGACGCCGAGTCCGACGCCGCCTGCTCCGAATACGGCGACGGTTGAGCCGGGTTCGACTTTTGCGGTGTTGAGTGCCGCGCCGACGCCGGTTGTTACGCCGCATCCGATGAGGGCTGCGCCTTCGAATGGCATGTCTTCGCGGACCTTGACGACGCTGTTTTCGTGGACGAGCATCTTCTCGGCGTAGGTGGCGAGGTTTGCCATCTGAGTGAGGGGTTCGCCGTCCAAGGAAATGCGGGGCGCATCGTTTTCGCCGCGCATGGGTTTGGTCTGGCATCGGGCGGGGTGGCCGGTTATGCAGTGTCGGCATCGTCCGCAGTAGACGGAGAGGCAGAGGATGACGTGATCGCCGGGAGCGACGTCTTGGACGAGGTCGCCGACGGCTTCGACGATGCCAGCGCCTTCGTGTCCCATGACTGCGGGGGTGTCCATTGTGTAGAGACCTTCGACGAAGTGGAGGTCGGAGTGGCAGACACCGGTGGCCATGGTTTTGACGAGGACCTCGTAGGGGCCGGGGTCGTCGACGTAAATGTCTTCGACCGTGAGAGGTTCGTTGACTTTGCTGAATACTGCTGCGTCGGGCATGTTTCCTCGCCTTTCGTTTTTGTTGGAATCAGTCGTCTTCGAGGGTTGAGGTGTCGCCTTCTGGGAGGCCGAGTTCGCGTGCTTTGAGTAGGCGGCGCATGATCTTGCCGGAGCGGGTTTTGGGCATGATGTCGATGAAGTCAATCTCGCGAGGGGCGACGCCGGCGGATAGGCGGTCGCGGGCGAATCGCATGAGTTCGCGTCGGAGCTGCGGGCCTTCTTCGTATCCGGGGTTCAGGGTGACGAATGCCTTCACGATTTCCATCGCGATGGGATCGGGTTTTCCGATGACGCCTGCTTCGGCGACTGCGTCGTGCTCGATGAGTGCAGATTCGACTTCGAATGGGCCTACGAGGTGTCCGGCGGTGTTGATCACGTCGTCGGCGCGGCCTTGGAACCAGAAGTAGCCGTCTTCGTCGATGCTGGCTTGGTCTCCGGTGATGTACCAGCCTTTTTTGAAGCGAGAGTTGTACATCTCGTCTTGCTGCCAGTAGGTGTACATCATGGATGGCCATCCGGGTCGGACGGCTAGGCTGCCTGCGTTGCCGGGGCCCATTTCGTTGAACTGGTCGTCGAGGACGCCCATGGTGATGCCGGGGAAAGGTCGGCCCATGGATCCGGGACGGACGGACATCGAGGCGAAGTTGGCGCACATGATCGCGCCAGTCTCCGTCTGCCACCAGTTGTCGTGGATGGGCATGTTGAAGTGTCGGTTACCCCATACGACTGCTTCGGGGTTGAGCGGCTCGCCGACTGAACCGATGAAGCGGAGGGAGGACATGTCGTATTGGTCGACGACGTCGCCGCCGGCGCGCATGAGGAGGCGGATGGCCGTTGGAGCCGTGTACCAGACGGTTACGTCGTAGTCCTGGATGACTTTGTACCAGCCTGATGCGCTGAAGCCGCCTTCGTAGATGATCTGCGTGACGCCGTTGGTCCACGGGGCCATCATGCCGTAGGAGGTGCCGGTTACCCATCCGGGGTCTGCCGTGCAGAAGTAGATGTCGTCGAACTTGAAGTCGAGTGCCCAGTGTCCTGTGATCCATTGCTGGATGACGGCTTGGTGGCGGTGGAGGACTCCTTTGGGTTTGCCGGTGGAGCCGGATGTGTAGTGCATGATGGCGAAGTCGTACTGCGTGGTCTCGGCCATCTTGAAGTCGTCGGGGTCGGCGTTGGACATCAGCTCGTAGTAGTCGAGGTCGCCATCGAGGATGCCGTCGGCGGCGCGTCCGTCCTTGTTGACGGAGATGACGTTTTTGAGCGTTTTGATGTCGGGCAGAATGCTGGAGATTTTTTCTCGGAGATCGGGGCTGGTGACGAGATATTTCGCGCCCGCGTCGAGCATGCGGTCACGGACGGGGTCGGGTCCGAATGCTGAGAAGAGAGGAGCGATGACGCCACCGGCTTTGAGGATGCCCATTGCTGCGATGTAGAGCTCAGGGAGCCGATCCATGAAGATGAAGACGCGGTCGCCGAGTTCGATGCCGAGGTTCTGCATGACAGCGCCGAAGCGGTCGGATTCGCGTTTGAATTCGGCGTAGGTGTAGCGCTCTTCTTCACCGTTTTTGCCGACCCAGATCATTGCGAGTTTGTCGCCGTGCCCGTGTGCGACGTGTCGGTCGACTGCTTCGTATGCGTTGTTGAGTCCGCCGCCGGGTAGCCAGTCCATCTGCTCGAAGGCGTCACTCCACCAGTCGAAGTTGGCTCGTGTTGCGGCGTAGTCTTCGAGGTTTGGTTGCAGAGCGGGATCGGTTACTGCGGTCTTGTCGATCTGTTCGAAATCCAAGTTGGCTTCTCCGTGTGAGTTTCTTGGGATTTGGCGGTCGATTTGTGTATGCGGCAATCATACCGCGTTGGGGTGGATTGGGTTAATTGTCTGAATTGGGATTTTTGGGAATGGGAAGATTTTTGGGATTTTGCTCGCCTGCGTGTGTGCGCGCGTGCGAGATTGTTTTTTTTTCGGTTTTGGGCGTGTTTGTTTGGCCACTTGTGGGTGGCTGGTTTTTCAGCTCCTCCTCCTGCGCCCTTTTTTTGGGGCGCAGGATTGTCCTCACCTTTTGGTGTGACTTGGAGGTTGGGGCGTGGGGCTGTTGATTGCCCTTGCCCTGAGCTCGGAGGTCGGTACCGACTTCCGGGCTCCTTCCCTCTCCTTCGCCTCTTCGGTTTGAAGAGGTCGACCCCGGAGAGGGGTCAAATGCTGCGCAGAGCGGTGTGCGAGACCGCTAGCAACCGTTGCCAGTCGCGGCACGCGTCGCCAGACCGCGTGCTTGGTCGACGGCTCGACGACTGGGGTCGTCGTTCGGAATACGCCGCCTTCCTTCGATTCGCCCTCGCGGGCTCCTCTCGCGCTGTAGCCTCGCTCTTGTGATGGGCAAGAGTAGACGTCCGGTGGCTCCACGTGCGGTCTCCCGGCCCTTGGCAGCGCATCTGCATTTTGCAGCAGATGCGTGCTGGCTCGATTGGCGACGCAGGACTGATGCGTCGCGCTCCGGGAACTGGGCCTCCCACGCTTCGGCACACGCCCTCGCGGTCTTACAACGGACTTCCGATCCGTTGAGGGACGCCACCAGAGGACCTCAAGACGCCGCGACTCGATACGGTTGTTTGCCGTATCTTTTATGTCGACTGTTGCCTTCATTTCCTCACGTTTTCTCCCTGTGACCGTTTGGGTCGGGGGTCTGCACACGTCTGCGCAGCACTGTGTTGATCCGTCGATCTGGTTTCTATATTATTACGGATGTTGGCGTTGTCAAGTGTGTTTTGGAATTGTTGGTATGGGTGTGCATGTTGGGCGGGGTGTTGCCTCTTTTGTCTGAACTGGGATTTTTGGGATTGGGGGGATTTTTGGGATTTTGTTCTTGTGGATGAGGAGGGGTTGCGCTGGGGGGAGTCCTGCTGGCCCCGCCCGTCCCCGGCCCTCACCCTAGCCCTCTCCCGCTGTTGACGGGTGTTTTGGGGGAGAGGGGACACGGTACTGCGGGATGTGGGTTGTAGTTGGTTGGTGTGTGGGTGGTAATGAGTGGTGGGCTGGCTGAGTCCACCTTGCCCCTCGTCCCCACCCGCATGCCCCTGCGATCTCGTTTCACTCGCTCGCGTCCCCTTTCGCCTCGAAAGGGGACTTGCCCCGCTCCGCCCCGGCCCTCTCACCCGCGGGGGAGAGGGGGATTTTGGTGTTTTCCCACCTCGGTGGGCATGCCCCGGTGTCGCTTGTCGGCATTTTGGGCACCCGCGCCCCTTTCGCTCTGCGAAAGGGGCTGTTGGGCCCTCCTGCATGTCCCTGCGATTTCGCTTCGCTTGATCGGTGGGAGTCTTGGTTGGAGGGAAATGTAGAATCGTTGGGAGATTGATTAAATAGGTGCGTAAAGCCGTTTGTTTCGGTGGCACTTTGGGTTGAAACGAGATCTGGACGATGAAGGTACTGTTCCTGCAAGATGAATTGCCGACGGCGCGGGCTGGTGATATTCGAGAGGTGAAGAATGGGTTTGCTCGCAACTATTTGATTCCGCGAGGTGTTGCGGTGCTGGCTACTGAGCATCAGCTTCGGCGTGCTGAGAAGCTGCGGGCGGAGGCTGAGGAGCGTCGGTTGCGCGAGTTGAATGAGTGGCGGGATATCGCCAATGCGTTGGCGGAGAACCCTGTGGAACTGACGGTTCGGACCGGGCCTACGGGTCGTCTGTACGGTTCGGTGACGAGTGCGATGATCGCTACTCGGTTGTCGGAGCTTACCGATCGGACGATCGAACGCAAGCGGGTCCGTTTGCAGGATCAGATCAGGATGGTCGGGACGTATCGGGTTCCGGTGCGTTTCATGGATGAGATCGATGCGACGTTCGACCTCAACGTAGTTTCGGATGATGTGGTTGAAGGCGAGGAAGAGGAGGACGGGACAACCGATCAGTACGCGATCACAGACGAGATCTTGGCCAATGGCGAGATCGATATGCACGGTTGGGAAGAGCCTCAGGCGATTGACGCGTTGGGTTTGATCTCGGGTCGGATTTTGGCTCGGAACATCGCCCAATTCCGGATTATTCATGGCAAGGGTGAGGGGACGTTGCGTCAGGCGGTGCGAAACCGTCTGGATGCGATGAAGGTTGAAGGGACGGTGATTCTCTGGGGTCCGGGTAGGACCGATGGGGATACCGATGCCGACAGCTTAGAGGCTGTTTCTTGGTTCACGGTTAGCTAGGGCGAGACGCCTTGGTTGCGCGCTGGCGGGGGTTGGCGCGAAAACTGATGGGTCAGTCGATTCTGGCTGATCGCGCTGTGTCGTCGCCTGTTTCGGGCGTCGTTAATTGAGACATTTCGTTCAGCGGGATTCAGGCGATCCGGGTACCATTAAATTTGTCCCCTTCCCAAAGGTCGATTCATCGTCTCAAAGCCCGAATTCGTTGAGGCCGCCATGCAAGAACGAGCATCCTTCCAATCAGACTCCACTCCCCCTGCAAACCTAGAAGCTGAGATATCGATAATCGGGTCGCTTTTGATTGATGGCGATGCGATATTGCGTGTGGTGAACGATCTGGTGCCCGAGCATTTTTACTGGGAGAATCACCGCGAGATTTACGGTGCGTGCGTGGAGTTGTTCGCAGAATCGGCGGGTATCGATCAGGAGACGGTTCGGAGTCGGCTCGTTGCGAAAGGGATTCTGGAGGATGTCGGCGGTGATGCGTATCTGAGCGCTGCGGTTGCGCAGACGCCTCATGCGGTTCATATCGTCGATTACGCGAAGATCGTGCGTTCGGCGTTCATGTTGCGTCAGTTGGGTGATGCCGGCATCAAGATCACGCAGATCGGCGACGATATCGGAAATTCCCGCGATATCGACAGGGCGCTCAAGGAGGCTGAGGAGATTGTTTTCAGGCTCGGGCGCGATCACGACTCGACCGATTTCAAGCCGATCAAGGAAGCTCGATCGATCACCGAATTTCTCGATCCGGATGCCGTGGAGGTCGATGGTTCCGCGATTGAGCCGGTGCAGACCGGATTTCCTGCGTTGGATGCCGTGCTGGGTGGCCTGCATAGGTCGGACATGATCGTTTTGGCGGCTCGTCCGGGATTCGGGAAGTCGACGCTGGCGTTGAATTTCGCGCTTCATGCGGCCAAATCGGGTCTGAAGGTGGGAATCTGCAGCCTTGAGATGGGTATCGATCAAGTTGCTGATAGGTTGGCAGCGTGTCACGCCGAATTGAATATTCAGCGCATCCGCAACAAGTCGTTGGATCGATTTGAGAAAGATCGGCTTAGCGATGCGTATGGATTGTTGAGCGATAAGAACATCTTCGTCGACGATACGGCGCTTCAAACGGCGACTGGGATTGCGGCGAAGGCGAAACGGTTGCAGATGCAGTCGGGGTTGGATTTCTTGATCGTCGACTATATGCAGTTGATGAGCGGTTCATCGAATGGGCGCGAGGCTAACCGGGTGCAGGAAGTTAGTGAAATCTCGCGGTATTTGAAAGCGATAGCTCGGGATTTGAACATCCCGGTTTTGGCGGTGTCGCAGTTGAATCGAGCGGTTGAGCAGAGGACTTCGCACGAGCCTAGGTTGGCTGATCTTCGAGAGTCGGGGTCGATTGAGCAGGATGCGGATGTTGTGATGTTCATTCACCGCATCGACAAGAACATTTCTGAAGAAGAGTGGAACCGTCGGAATCCGACGCAGGAATACCCGCGAGGGTTGGCGGATATCAAGATCGAGAAGCATCGGCATGGTCCGACGGCGTCGATCACGTTGGCTGTTCGCGACGAGTTCGGGAAGTTCTTGACGCCGCCGGATTTGGGGTTGAACTGAGGTTCGGTCGATGATGCCGGATCGGATTCAGGGTTTCCCGCTACCTGACGATTACGCCGCGACACGGGTGCCGAATGCCTTGTTGGGGCGGCTGTTGGTTGGCGTTGAAGACGCGGCGGTTCTCAAGTTGATCTTGAGGGCGGTTTGGTTGTTGGATAGGCAGAGCGGTTATCCGAGGTTCATTTCGGTGGATCAGTTGAAGAGTGATCGTGTTTTGTCGTTGGTTTTTGCGGATGATGGTTCGTTTGATGGAGCATTGGAGGAGGCTGTTGGTTTTGGGGTGTTGGCGAGAGTCTCGATTGGTGGTGTTGAGCGGTTGATGTTGAATACCGAGTCGGCGCGGCGGGTTTCGATGGAGACGCGGGCGGTTGTGAGGGAAGAGGATGGGGTTGGTGATGATGATGGCGGTTGGAATGCGCCTGCGGTGAGGACGGTTGGTGCGAATGCTTTTCGGGCGTATGAGGAGAACATCGGGGTTTTGTCGCCGATGATTCGGGAGAGCATTTTGTCGACGTTGGAGGATTTCACGGATGAGCAGATAGCCGAGGCCATTAGAATCTCAGTTGAGAACGAGAGCCGAAGTTGGTCTTTCGTTTCTGGGGTATTGAGGCGTTGGGCCAGAGAGGGTGTACCGAATGAGCGAAGAGAGTCGACAACCGGAGGAGGAGATCAAGGGCGGATTCCAGAGGATCAACTCCGGCGATATTTGGAGGAACAACGGAAACGGGATCGCGCACGTCCGAGATAGCGCGGTTGACGATCAGATCGAGGTTGAACCGGCGTGCAGTCGGTGCAACGACGCGTTGTGGGTTGTGGCGTCTGGCAGTGGACGGATGACTGTTGTTCCGTGTGGTTGCGAAGCATCGCAGACGGACGGTCGATCTCGGCTGCGGACGTATTCGCAGCTAGGTCATCTTGAGCGGATGACGTTCGAAGCGCTGATGCCGGCGGGTCGGCGCGGGCGCGTAGATGCGGATCTTTTCAAGGCGGCGGTTGAGGCAACTAAGGGGTTTGCGGAGAATCCTGAAGGGTGGTTGGTTTTGGGTGGGACCACAGGCTCGGGCAAGACGCATCTTGCTGCGGCGATTGTCAATGAGATAGTCGAGCGTGGAGAGCCTGCGAAGTATGTCTCGGCTCTTGGACTGCCAGATTTGATACGAAACGAACGGTTTGAGGACGACGATGGAGCCGAGGGTGGTTCGTTTGCGTCTTTGATGGATGCGCCAGTGCTGGTGCTGGATGATCTGGGGGCGCAGCAGGCGTCTAACTGGATCGACTCGAAAGTGGATCAGTTGCTGACGCACCGGTTCAACGGCAGGATGCCGACCGTGTTGGTGTTGGCCAAGGCGGTTTCTGAGTTGCCAGAACGGGTTGCGTTGAAGTTGGATGATCCGGGGTTTTCGAGGTTGTTCGAACTGTCTGGCGGGGAAGACTCGCGAACCAACCTCCCTAAGCAGATGTTGGATCGGATGACGTTCGAGGCGTTTGATCCAGATGGCGCGGCACCTTCTGACGCTGAACGCCAAGCCCTCAGAGATGCCTTAGCTGCCGCCAAGGGGTTTGCCGAGAATTCCGAGAATTGGTTGTACCTGCACGGAGGCCCAGGTTCGGGTAAAACTCATCTCGCTTTGGCAATCGCGAATGAACAGATAAAAAAAGGAACTCACGTATCGTACTGGCCGTTACCAGATCTGCTGGATCATTTGAGGCAGGCTAACTCGAACTCTAGCGATGCAACATTCTATTCGGCTTTTGATGCGGTGAGAAACAGTGAATTATTGATCATCGATGATTTCAGTCCTAGCAGCGGGACTGATTGGGCACTGGAAAAGCTGCATCAATTAATCGCATTCCGACATGAACGTCGATTGCCGACAGTGATTGCCGGGCCGCCATTGGTTGAGTTTCCGAACGACGAATTTTCCCACGGTCGTTGGCGGAACAAACACCAATGGAACTCTGTACTTTCGAGATTGGACGATAACGATGTAGTTACGAGACGAATTATGGGTGCGCCCGATTACCGGAAACTCACGGTTAAACCCCGATCCGGTCGTTAGTCGCATGTTTGGAAGTCGTTCGAACATTGGGTGGCAGGTGGCGAGTGTCGCTGCGGTGAAGCGGGAGACGGGGGATGTGAAGACGTTCATGCTGGAGCCTGAGGGTGGGCCGATGTCGTTTGTGGCGGGGCAGCATATCGATGTGCGGTTGACAGCGCCGGATGGATATCAGGCTCAGAGGTCGTATTCGATCGCTTCGGCGCCCGAGAGGCCGGGGTGCATCGATATCACGATCGAGCTGCTGGAGGATGGTGAGGTGTCGCCTTATTTCCACTACGTGGTTGAACCCGGCGACCAGATCGAGTTTCGTGGTCCGATCGGAGGTCCGTTTACTTGGAGGGCGCGGAAAGGCACGCGGTTGTTGTTGATTGGCGGAGGATCTGGGGTTGTGCCGCTGATGTCGATGTTGCGGCATCGGGTCGCGTCGGAGAAGGCTGTCGAGGTGCCCGCGGTGTTGTTGTATTCGTCGAGGACCGATCATCACATCATCTACCGAGGCGAGTTGGCGGACATGGATGCGGCGGATGAGGATTTGAAGGTGATTCATACGTTGACCCGGCATCAACCGCCGGGATGGACGGGTAGGCGACGGCGCGTCGATCTCGAGATGGTGCGGGATGCGTTGGGGGTGCTCGGAGATTTGGGAGATGCGGATGGTGGTGAGGTTCTCTGCTACATCTGCGGCCCGAGTGATTTTGTGGAGAACTCGGCGATGTTTGCGGTTGAGTTGGGGATTGCGGCAGAGAATGTAATGACGGAGCGGTTTGGGCCGACGGGCACGTAGGATTACGTTGCTGGGTTTCCGCTGCCCTGCCCGCCTGGCCCTGGGTTCCGGCCTGCGCCGGAATGACGGTGGGGTGCGCCGGAATGACGGTCTTGCCTGCCTGTGGGTTCCGGCCTACGCCGGAATGACGGTGGGGGTGCCGGCATGACGGTGGGGGCGCTGGAATGACGGTCACGCCTGCCTGTGGATTCCGGCCTGCGCCGGAATGACGGTGGGGGCACCGGAATGACGGTGGGGGCGCTGGAATGACGCGACGAATGATTGATAGGAGATGAGAATGGGACGTCCGAACTTTGTTTTGATGATGGCGGATGATATGGGTTATGGGGACTTTGGTGTGTTTAGCGAAGGGAGGGTGAGGACGCCGTTTCTGGATTCGATGATCGGGGAGAGTGTTTGCTTGTCGCAGAACTACACGGGAAGTCCGGTGTGTTCGCCATCGAGGGCGGCGATGTTGACGGGGAGATATCCGATACGGACGGGTGCGGTGACACCGCAGGAGACTTTGGGATACGATCGGATCGCGTTGAGGGAAAAGACCTTGGGGGATGTGTTCAAGGCGAAAGGGTATGCGACGGGTTTGATTGGGAAATGGCATAACGGGGCGTTGGATCCTCGCTATCATCCGAATGCTCGAGGATTTGATGAGTTTGTTGGCTTCCGTGGTGGTTGGGCCGACTACTGGGACTACAACATGGATCGGAATGGGACGATGGTGCCGTCGGATGGGACTTACATGACCGATGTCTTGGCGGCGGAGGCGGCGGATTTCATCGATCGGCATTCGGACGAGCCGTTTTTCCTGAGTGTGATGTTCAACGCTCCGCACACGCCGTTACATGCGCCGCAGAAGTATGTGACGCCGTATATCGAGGCTGGATTTTCGGTTGATGTGGCGATTGTGTACGCGATGATCGAGGTGATGGATCGTGGCGTCGAGCAGATATCGGAGGCGTTGAGGCGCAACGGATTGGCGGAGGATACGGTGTTCATGTTTACGTGTGACAACGGTCCGGCGTTCGGAGTGCGGTGGGATCACGTGCCGCCGGGAGGTGATGGTGATACGACGCGGTTCAATTGCGGGTTGAATGGCGCTAAGGGTTCGGTGCTGGAAGGCGGTGTAAGGGTGCCGATGGTGATGAGGTGGCCGTCTGGGGTGAATGCTGGCGTCGAGAACCATCAGCTAGTGCACTTCATCGACTGGTTGCCGACGTTTATTGAGATGGCGGGAATCGAGGCGATCGATGGGATGAGGCCGTTGGATGGAGTTTCGGTTTTGCCGCAGTTGCGGGGCGAGGAGCCGACTAGCGAGCCGCGGCGGTTCTGGCAGTTCAATGGGTATTCGCCGGTCGGCGAGAGCAACGCGGCGGTCAGAGATGGCGATTGGAAGCTGGTACGCCCTGCCCTGCCGTTGGAGCCGGCCACGGATGAGGGTCGGAGATTGGCGGAGGAGTATGTGTTGTTGGATATCGCTTACAAGTACGAGCCGGAAAAAGTGACGGAGATTAGGCGCTGGCCCGAACCGGAAAGGGTCATCGAAGATCCTCCTCGGCCAGTGCTCTACAACATCGCGGATGATCCTTTGGAGGAACGGGATCTGGCGGAACAAGAACCTCAGAGGGCGGCGAGGATGTTGAACGATCTTGAGAACTGGTTTGAAGAGGTTGAGACTGAGCGGAGAACCATTCCGGACGATGAGCGGATCGGGGTTTAGGAATGAGGGTGAATTAAGATTGAGATTGCGTGTTGGTGTGGTTGTCATGGAGGATTCGCCGCCAACGTAGCTCAGTGGTAGAGCAGCAGTTTCGTAAACTGCAGGTCGTGGGTTCGATCCCCACCGTTGGCTCCATTTCCCCGCTCGAATTGTGCGGCCCGTCACGCCACGGGATGCCACCGCGCGAGTGTGAGCGGCTTCTCAGATGCTAGACTCGCACTAATCTTGAAGCCCGATTGGCCCCTAGATTTGATGGAGCAGACGATTTGAGCGACCAGTTGTTGATCGCGGAACAGCCAGACTTGCAGGACGCATTTATGGTGTGCGCTTGGTCTGGATGGTCTGATGCGGGCGAATCTGCTACCCGTGCGATGCACCATTTGATACAGGAAACGGGGGCGAAGAAGTTCGCCGATATCGACCCGGAGGAGTTCTACATTTTCACCGAAGAACGTCCGGTTGTGGAGAACGACGAAGATGGCGGTCGAAGGTTGGTATGGCCGAAGAATGAGTTCTTCTTCAAGAAGTCTGACGATGAAGACTTCCCCGATCTGGTGGTATTGATTGGGACGGAACCGCATTTGAAGTGGCGGACATATACATCTTTGGTAGCGGATTTGGCGAAGGCGTTGAACGTCGGGATGTTGATGACGGTGGGTGCGCTTCTGGATGAGGTGCCGCATACCCGCGAGCCAGTTGTGATGGGCACTACTACGCATGACTACTTGGGCAAGCGATACAACCATGTCCTTCGGAGGTACAAGAAACCGAACTACGAAGGGCCGTCAGGGTTGACGTCGGCGACGATAGACGAGTTCGCGCGGCGTGGGATCAAAGCGGTATCCGTTTGGGGCCATGCGCCCCGTTATCTGCAGGGAGCGCAGAATCCGGCGATCACATTGGGGATCGTCGAGGAGATTGAGAGGTTCTCGAACATCATGCTTGAGAACGGCGATCTTGGTCACGAGGCGTACGATTTCAGGACGCGGGTCGATTACGCGTTGCGGAACACCCCGAAGGCGATGGAGTACGTCGAGAGCCTCGAGGAGCGTTATGACTCCGAGATGACGGTGGCCGAGGATCCTGGGCCGTTGGAGCTGATCGATGAGTTGGATGAGTTCTTGCAGTCTCGCGATATGGGATTTGCAGACGACGAGGAAGATGGCAAGGATGACCGCGAGGCCGATGGCGTTGGCGGAAGCGGTTGAGAACTGAGCGTCGGTATTTGAACGTATGAAAGTTGCACGAGTAACCAACTGAGAGCATGCTATGAAACAAGTGACACTGCTAGGCGTCGGACAGATCGGCGCATCGATAGGCCTCGGGCTTAAAGTCGAGCACGGCAAGAAGTATCGGATCGTGGGGTATGACCCCGATCAGGATATTCATCAACGGGCTGAGAAGATCGGTGCGGTAGATTCGGCGATCTGGAATCTCGATACCGCGGTTCGGGACGCTGATGTGGTGATCATTTCGCTGCCGGTCAACCGGGCATACGAGGTGATGGAGAATATCGCTCCGTATCTTCGAGATGATGTGACGGTGACCGACACGTGCACCACGAAACGGTCGATTCTGCATTGGGCCTCAGAGTTGTTGCCTTCTCATGCTTCGTTCGTCGGCGGACACCCGTTGGTGAAGGCAGACGCTACTGGTCGCGACGAGCCTTCGCCGTATCTTTTCACGCAGGCGCCGTATGCGATCATTCCGCATCCGAGAAGCCGACAGTCGGCGATTCGAGATGTTCAGGAGATCTGCAACGATCTCGGAGCGCGAGCGTTGTTCATGGATCCCGACGAGCATGACAGTTTTTCGGCGGCGGTCGCGGGAGTACCGGCGTTCGTGGCTGCGGCGGCATTGAATGCGGCTGCAGATTCGCCTTCGTGGCATGAGATCAGCAAGTTCGTGGGCAAGGATTTTGTGTCGATGAGCCAGCCGATGGCGAATGATCCTGCGTGGATCAACGGCATGGCTTCGACGAACCGGGACATGTTGATCTATTGGATCGACCAGATCAACCTCAAGTTGTCGACGATCAAGACGATGTTGGAGAGCGAGGAGGATGTCGCTGATCCGGAAGGTGATTTGGCGGATATTTTGGTGAACGCGTGGGAGAATCGCTTGCGTTTGGATCTTGGGATTCAGCCTGCGCCGCCGACATCGTTGCAGGCACCCGAGAAGATGCCGAGCAGCGGCGAAGCGACTGCTTCGATGTTGATGGGCGGCTTCATCATGAAGGCGTTCCGCGGCAATAAAGACAAGGATGATCCGACCAAGTACGACCGTCGGAAACTTTGATCGAGATTTAAGCACTGAGTTCATAGAGGGCTGTTGGCAATATGGATCTGACGGTTAGTCGTCCCCGCAGATTGGTTGGCGAGGTCGTAGCGCCTGGCGATAAATCGGTGTCGCATCGTGCGGTGATGCTGAACTCGATTGGCGAGGGGCAGGCGACGGTGAGGAATTTTTCGCCGGGTGATGATTGCACTTCGACGATGGGCATCATGCGGGCGTTGGGAGTAGAGATCGAACGATCTGAGGCGTCTGACGATGCAGGCGATACGTTGGTGGTCAAGGGTGCTGGCGTCGATGGGTTGCGGGAGCCGGATGATGTTCTCGACGCGGGGAACTCCGGCACGACGATGCGTTTGATGTCGGGGATACTTGCGGGTCGTGATTTCAAGTCGGTGATGACGGGTGATGATTCTTTGCGGTCTAGACCCATGGACCGGATCATCAAGCCGTTGTCGATGATGGGGGCTGTGATCCGAGGGCGTGAGAACGACACGCTTGCGCCATTGGAGTTTGACGGTGGGACGCTGAGCGGGATCGAGTACGATTTGCCAGTCGCGAGCGCTCAGTTGAAGTCGGCGATTTTGCTGGCTGGATTGCGAGCCGATGGTAAGACTCGGATCACGCAACCGGACGCGTCTAGGGATCACACGGAGCGGATGCTGGCGGCGATGGGTGCGGATATCGAGGTCAATGGATTGAGCGTGACGGTTGGCGAATCGGAGATTGATTGCGTGGATGTGGATGTGCCTGGTGATATATCGAGTGCGGCGTTTTGGATCGTGGCAGGGTTGATTCATCCGAATGCGGAGATTGTGGTCAAGGGTGTCGGGATCAATCCGACGCGTGCCGGTGTGCTGACTGCGTTGCTGGATATGGGTGCGAATATCGAACTCGTGGATGAACGTGATGTCGCAGGCGAGCCGGTTGCCGATGTTGTCGCGAGGACTAGCAATCTGCGCGGGACGGAGTTGGCCGGGAGCATCATGCCGCTGATGATGGATGAAGTTCCGATCGTTGCGGTTGCGGCGGCGATGGCGGAGGATGAGACGGTGATTAGGGACGCCGAGGAGCTGCGTATCAAGGAGACGGATCGGATAAGCGCTACGGTTGACTGGCTAGTCACTGCGGGTGTCGAGGCTGAACCGCGGGATGATGGGATGGCGATTGTTGGATCGGGTCGCATCGCGGGTGGGACGTATCAGAGTCAGGATGACCATCGGATTGCGATGGCGTTGGGGATCGCCGGGATGGTGGCCGAGGATCCGATAACTATCGTCGAAGCGAGTTGCGCGAGTATTTCCTATCCCGAATTCTGGGATGTGTTGCGGTCGTTGGGCGGCGTGGTTGAGTAACGACGCCGGGACAGGAGTTTCCGACGAACAGAATCCGCTCGTCGTCGTCATTTCTGGTCCATCGGGCGTAGGCAAAGACGTGCTCATCGAAGGAATGGCTGGTCGCGGTCTCAACTATCACTTCACGGTTACTGCGACCACTAGGGAACCACGTCCGGGTGAACGAGAGGGGATAAACCACCACTTTTTGACGGTGGAGGATTTCCAACAGAAGATCGCGGATGATGAGTTGCTGGAGTGGGCGCGTGTGTTTGGGAACTTCTACGGGGTCCCGAAACAGCAGGTGAGGGATGCGCTCGCGAATGCACAGCATGTGATCCTTCGAGTGGACGTGCAAGGGGCTTTGAGGATCAGGGAACTTGCACCGGAGGCGTTGATGATTTTCATTCATCCGCCCAACAGGGAAGTATTGAAGAGACGTATCGTGCGCCGAGGGGTGAACGGCCCCGCGGATATCGAGATGCGATTGGCGGCGGCGGCAGAAGAGACTGAGAAGTCTGCGGCTTTCGACTATCAAGTCGTGAACCGCGAGCATCGGCTGGAAGAGGCGGTTGACGAGGTGATCGGGATAATCCAAAGAGAATCAAGGCGCGTGCCTCCACGCGTATTCGAGATTTGAGATCAGGGAAGGTGGTCTAACCGAGATGAAGATCGTCATCGCTCCCCAAGAGTTCAAAGAGAGCCTTACCGGCATTGAGATCGCCGAGGCGATGCGCGAAGGCGTACTTCGGGTATGGCCAGACGCGGAGACTGAGTTGGTGCCCGTCGCCGATGGCGGTGATGGGACTCTGCAGTCGCTGGTGGACGCGTCCAATGGTGCAATGTTGTCGGGAGAGGTCGATGATCCTTTGGGACGACCCATCCGCGCCGTTTGGGGTGCATTGGGCGGTAAAGAGACCGCGGTGATCGAGATGGCAAGGTCTTCGGGATTGGCACTCCTGACACCAGAGGAGCGCGACCCGTTGGTTACCACGACTTACGGAGTCGGCCAACTGATGCTGAGGGCACTGGATGCGGGATACCGTCGATTGATCATTGGCATTGGCGGGAGTGCGACCAACGACGGTGGTGCGGGAATGGCGCAAGCGTTGGGTGCGAAGTTGCTGGACCGGGACGGCAACGAGCTGGCGCGGGGTGGCGGCGCGTTGGTCGATCTGGATCGGATCGACGTATCGGAGTTCGATCCCAGGTTGAAGGAGACGGCGATCGATGTTGCTTGCGATGTCAACAACCCGCTGTGTGGCGAGACTGGGGCATCGGCGATATTCGGCCCTCAGAAGGGAGCCGATCCGGCAACCGTGAAGTACCTGGACAAGGCCCTACACCGTTACGGCGAGATTTTGGCGCGTGACCTGTTCAAGGACGTGATGTTGGAACCGGGTGCCGGCGCGGCTGGCGGATTGGGCGCTGGACTGATGGCTTTTACCAACGCTAGGTTGCGACCTGGGGCTGACATCGTGATCGACGCGTTAGATGTCGACTCTCGGCTGAACGGGGCGTCTTTAGTGATCGTCGGTGAGGGTCAGACGGACCGTTCGACGATCTTCCACAAGGCACCGGTTGCTGTGGCGCAGCGCGCCAAGGCTCAAGGCATTCCAGTGATTGCGATCTCTGGGAGTCTTGGAGACGGGTACGAACTTGTGCATGAGCACGGAATAGATGCGGCGTTCAGCATCTTGGATTGTTGCATGACGTTGGAAGCGGCGATGGCCGAGACCGCCGAGTTGGTGACCAAGGCGACGGAACAGGCTTGTCGGGCTGTGGGCGTGACGGTTAAGGCCTAGGTCAACCGACCAGCACGATATGCGTCTCAACTGGCCCGTGGATGCCGTGGACTATGGTTGCCTCGATGTCTCCGGTGCGGGACGGCCCAGAGATTAGGTTCATCCCCGCGTGGCGATTGCCAGAGTGAATGTCGACGTGTTCCAAGAGGAAAAGTTCGTCAAGGGATGGGAGAACTTGGCCGCGTTTCATAACCGCGATGTGGACAGGCGGGGCTAACGACGTCAGGCGGGAGACTCCTTTTTTGGGGTGAATCACCAGCGTGCCGGTTTCAGCGATGACGTAGTCGCCTCCGGTGATGCCAACGTCGGTCTGGAAGACTTCTTTACGATGCGCGATTCGTGCATCGGATCGTTCGTCGGGCGACATTTCTTCGTCGAGGTTCATGTCGCGAAGGTCGACACCTTCGCGCTCAAGGGCTAGATTGATCTGAGCTTCGTCGAGGATTTCGTGGCCCGATCGTAGAGCTTTGGTCGCGTCGATGCCCCGGCAGATCGAGGCTATGACGTCGCCCACGTCTTCGATGGTTTCGGCGCGGTGGACGTTCCAACCCGTTGTTGCTAAGGCCGACGCTGCGTCTTCGAGGAGATCTGATGATCGGTTTGCGGCTTCAGTACGAGCGGTTTCAGCGGCGGATTCCGCGTCGGCGAAATCCGGGAAGCGACCCGGATGCGCACCTGGCGAGGCGGGTGATTGGGTACGCCCTAGCGACTCGCTGATGTTTGATATGAAGGCTTTGCGGTCCATCGTGTTTGTCGATCGGTTTGTCTAACGGTTGTCCGTCGATCGAGCGCGCATTATCTGGGCGAATTGGGATCCGGACACGATCAGTTGCACAGCGCCGAGGCCCAACACTAAAAATCTAAACAGTGGCGGATCGGTGATGACGAACAGTCCAAGAATTATTGTGATGATGCCGACGACCGCGCCGATGACGAATCGCACTACGCTAAAGGTGTCTTTTTCTGATCCTGACGAGTTGTCACGTCTCATTGGGTTTTCTCTGGAGTGTCGGTGCGTCTCAATCGTCTTTGACCGCTTTAGTCCGCTCGGCGAAGAGTTTGCCGAAAGATTTGGGTGCGGGAGCAGGGAAATCGCGGCTGGCGGTCCAACCGGAGACTGGAGGCGGCGCTTTGGTGAGCCAGCCATCTCGTTTGAGGGGCGAAGTGACAATCTTGCCGACGGTCGAACCAGCGTCGAAACGCCTTCGGCTCATCATGCCTTGTCGCCAGGCCTTCCATGTCATGCGCTCACCAAAGCCCGAGGCTCTTTGTGCGGGGTCAGGATCGCCTTGAGCGGTTTGGGATCGAAGTTCAAGGAGCATGCGCGGGATGTTGATCTTCACGGGACACGCTTCGTGGCATGCGCCGCAAAGAGACGACGCGGCGGGAAGTTTGTGGCCTTCTTTGAGGCCTGTGAAGACCGGAGATACGATCGATCCGATTGGTCCTGGGTAGACCCAGCCGTAAGAGTGTCCGCCCACTTTTCGATATACGGGGCAGGCGTTCATGCAAGCGCCGCAACGGATGCAGTTGAGGGCTTCACGGAGCGATTCGTCTCGGAGCAGCCGGTCGCGTCCGTTGTTCATGATGATCAGGTGGAACTCTTCCGGGCCGTCTTCCTCGTCGTGCGCTCTTGGACCGTTCACCATCGTCACGTAGCAGGAGATTCGCTGTCCTGTCGCGGATCGGATGAGGATGCGAAGCATTGCGCTGAGATCGGCGACGGACGGTATGAGTTTTTCCATGCCCATCGCCGCGACGTGGATGCGCGGCATCGAAGTCGCCATTCGGCCGTTTCCCTCATTGGTGACGAGGACGATCGAACCGGTCTCGGCGACGGCGAAATTTGCGCCTGTGACTGACATGTCGGCGCGTTGGAAGACCTCACGGAGCATCTCGCGTGCTTGCCGGGTGAGTTGCTCGGCGGTTTCTTGGCGTGCCGTGTTGGATTCTTCGGCTAAGAGATCGGCGACCTGCTCTTTTGTCTTGTGGATGGCAGGGGCGATGATGTGGTACGGAGATTCTCCGGCGAGCTGGATGATGTACTCGCCGAGGTCGGTTTCGACCACTTCGATGCCGTCTGTCTCCAAGACGTGATTGAGACCCATTTCTTCCGAGACCATCGACTTGGATTTGATGACCGTTTGGACATCGTTCTGAGCGGCGAGTTTGCGGACGTAGGAGTTGGCGTCTTCGCCATCGCTCGCGAAGTAGACGTTTCCGCCGTTCTTCTCGACATTGTCGGCGAGCATCTCGAGGTAGTAATCGAGGTTGGCGATGGTGTGGTCTTTTATCGCTTTGCCGAGTGTCCGTTGGGCTTCCCATTCGTCGGTGTCGGCAGCGGCGGCGATGCGTGCGCGGTGGAAACCGTTGTAGACGACCTCGTGGGCCTGTTGGAGACGGACATCGGCGAGGGCCCGCGACGCCGCGGTGTTGAAGGTTTTGGTCGTCGGTTCCATAGTCAGTTGCAGCGGCGCAAATCGGATTTTGCGTCTAGCATTTCGGCGATGTGGACGACCTTGACATCCGAGCCTCTACGGCGCAGTCCGCCTTGCATGTGCATGATGCACCCGGTGTCGCCCGCGACAAGTGTGGACGCGCCGGTCGCTTGGACGTTGTCGAGTTTTTCGTCGAGCATGGCGGTTGAGACTTCGGACATCTTGATTGAGAACGTTCCTCCGAAACCGCAGCATACTTCGTCACGCTCCATGGGTTTGATGTCGAGACCGTTGACGTTGTTGAGCAGGGATGTCGGTTGCTCGTCGACGTGTAGTTCGCGCAGGAGGTGGCAGCATCGGTGGTAGGTGGCGTCGGTGTCTCTACTCACATCGAGGTCGTCAATGCCGAGGACGTCGACTAGGAACTCCGTGAATTCGAAGATGCGGCTAGACAGATTTTGGGCGCGGGCGAGATCATCGGGATGTCCGCGGAACAGGTCTGCGTAGAAGTTCCGGACCATGGCGACGCATGAACCGGATGGGCAAATGATCGGGCCTTCTGTCGCTTCAAAGATGTCTAGGAATCGAGAGGCGACGGGTCTGGCATCGTTACGGAATCCGCTGTTAAATGCGGGTTGACCGCAGCAGGTTTGGTCGGGAGGGAAATGGACTTCGATGCCGCGAGATTCGAGTATGTTAACCACGCTCATGCCGACTTTTGGCATGAATTGGTCGACCAAGCATGTGACGAATAGGTTGACTCTTCGTGGGAGTTCGGCTGCGGATTTCTGGGTCACAATTCATTCAGCATAAAACCCTTCGCCGACCTTCCGTCGAAGTGCGCGTTGCTAAACTTGAGGGAGTGTTGGTGCGCCTCGGAGAAACAGCAGGCGCGTCGCCTAGAATCCCGCGGAGATTTGATTGAAAGGCTCGGAAAGTGAGTAACGGTCGGCAGGACGTAACGATAGTCGGGGCGGGACTCATCGGGTTGTCGACTGCGATGCAACTCCTGCAACGCCGACCCGGATTGAAGCTGACGGTCATCGAGAAGGCGGATGGTCCGGCGTCGCAACAGTCGGGGCACAACAGCGGGGTGATCCACTCGGGGATCTATTACAAGCCCGGTTCATTCAAGGCGAGGTTCTGCGTCGAGGGTCGGGCGAGCATGACGCAGTTCTGTCTCGACAACGAGATTCCGGTTTGGACCTGCGGGAAGCTGATCGTGGCGACCAATCCTGCCGAGGAGGCGAGGTTGGAGGATCTTTGGGAACGCGGGACCAACAACTCGGTCGAAGGGTTGAGACTCGTTGACCGTGCGGAGATGAGTGAGATCGAGCCATTTGTCGAAGGGACGAAGGCGTTGTATGCGCCGGGGACGGGCATCGTTGATTATCGCAAGGTGGCGGATGTCTACTGCGAAAAGGTGAGGTCGTTAGGCGGCGAGATTATTTTCAATTCTGAGGTCAAGAACATCAGCAACGGATCTCGCCGGTCTGATGGGACGAACTACACGGTTGAAACGACGTCTGGTGATATCGACTCGAAGTTCCTAGTGAACTGTGCGGGTTTGCATTCGGATTTGATCGCGGCGATGAGTGGCGTGGATCCTGGATTGCGGATCGTGCCCTTCCGCGGCGAGTATTACACGCTGGCGAAAGAGAGCGAGCACATGGTCAAGGGTTTGATATACCCGGTGCCGGACCCTGCGTTCCCGTTCTTGGGCGTTCACCTCACGCAGACGATGAAGGGATGGGTTGAGGCAGGACCGAACGCGGTGCTTGCGTTGAAGCGAGAGGGTTACCGCAAGCGGGACTTTTCGTTTGCCGACTTTGGTCGCACGATGACTTACCCGGGTTTCTGGAAGATGTCGCTGAATAGTTGGAAGATCGGGATGTGGGAGATGAACCGTTCGCTGAGGAAAGGCGTGTTTTTGAAGAGCCTTCAACAGTTGATGCCGTCGTTGAAGAAGTCCGACCTTGCACCGGGTGGTTCAGGAGTTCGGGCACAAGCGGTTCACAGAGACGGGACGTTGTTGGACGACTTCAGGATTGACGAGTCGGCTACGGCTGTGCACGTTTTGAATGCGCCTTCGCCGGGGGCGACGTCGTCGTTGGTGATAGGCAACTACATCGCCGATAAGGCTGAGGCGAACTTCAGCTTTTAGCGCGGCGATGGCGTCCTTTGTTGCCGTGTTGGTTGCCAGATTGCTGCGGGCGGCGGTGGATCGAGATGGGAAGCGGTCAGTTTGCCAGCATCAACAGCTCTGCGGCTTCTAGCGCGCCTTTGACGCGACTCAAGAACTGGACGGCGTGGGCGCCTTCGACGACGCGATGGTCGTAGGTGACTGCTAGGTACATCATGGGTCGGATGTCGATTTTGCCGTCGACTACTACGGGTCTGTCGACAATGTTGTGCATTCCAAGGATGCCGACTTGAGGCGGGTTGAGGATTGGGGTGGACATCATCGAGCCGAACACGCCGCCGTTGGTGATCGTGAAGGTTCCGCCGACTAGGTCTGCTAAGGAGAAGGTGCCGGCTCTGGCTTTTTCGGCAAATCCACGGATCTCGTTTTCGATGTCGGCGAAGGATTTCTTGTCAGCGTCGCGCACCACAGGGACTACTAGGCCGTCTTCGGATGCGACGGCGATACCGATGTCGTAGAACTCCTTGTAGACGAGTTCGTTTCCGTCGAGTTCGGAGTTGAGGATCGGGAATGCGTTCAATCCGGTCAACACGGCTTTGACGAAGAATGACATGAAACCGAGTTTGACGCCGTGGGTTTCCAAGAACTGACCGCCGAAATCTCGTCGGATACGGATGATTTCGTGCATGTCGACCTCGTTGTAGGTCGTGGTCATGACCGCTTCCGCTTGGACTTCGGCCATGCGGCGCGCAATGGTCAATCGCCGGCGAGAGAGGCGTTCTCTTCGAGTCGGCTTGTCGTCTTCCGATTCCCGTAGTCTTGCGATCTGCGGATCGACGGGAGCACTGGTGACAGGTTCTTTCGGGGGTTCTACGGCTGGTTCTGAGGTCGCTTCGGTAACAGGAGGTCGGGGTGCTTCCTGTTCCTCAATCTCGGCAGGAGGCTCGGGTGTCGTTTCGACGAAGGGGCCAACGTTGATCTCGACGAAACCGTTGTCTTCTTGTTGCGGCTCCGGTTCAGGAGCTTCGACTGCAACCTCTTCGATGTCTTGTGTTTCGGGTTCGGTTACTTCGTCAGTTTCGCGGGAGGGTTCTTGTTCGGCAACGACGGCAGTCGAGGCTTCGGGATCGAACTCGCACAATGCGTCGCCGGGCCGCACAACATCGTCGACGTCCTTGAGGATTGCGCCGATGACGCCGCTTTTTACGGCGTTGATTTCTTGGACGGCTTTGTCGGTGTGGAGTTCGACGATCGGTTCGCCGACATCGACGATTTCACCGGACCTTTTGAACCACTGTCCGACTGATGCTTCAAAGACCGATTCGCCGAAATCTGGTGCGACTATTTCTTCCATGTATCTGATTTCCTGTCCGAAACGACGTTTGCGTTCGTTACCTTGGGTCCCGCTGCTTGAGGGCTAAATCTCGTCGTCGAGTTTCAGCGCTATTCGTATGAGCCTGTCTTGTTGGCGTCGGTGCAACCAGTTCGAACCCGATGCAGGGCTAGGGCTGCGCGGTCGTCCGATGTAACGCACTCCTGTCTTTACGACGGAGGCTATTGGCGTCCTCACGAAGTCCCATGCCCCGCGGTTGCGCGGCTCTTCCTGGAGCCAAACCACGTCTTCATAGTTCGGGAACGTAGCGAAGGCTTCTAGGAGGAGTTCTTCAGGGAACGGGTAGAGTTCTTCCAGCACGATCACGCCGATGTCTTGGACTTCGCCGATGTTTGGATGAGTTGCCAAGTCGACGAACACTTTACCGCTGCAGAGGACGACGCGACGGACTCTTTCTGGGTCGGCCTCCGATAATGCGAATCTGCGGATCGGGCGGAATTTGCCTGCCGACAGGTCGGATACTGAAGACATCGCCATCGGATGGCGCAACAGGCTCTTGGGAGTCATTACCACCAAAGGGCGTGCTCTTTCGGGTTCGGCTAGGAGAGCCGCTTGCGTCCGGAGAAGATGGAAATATTGCGCGGCGGTTGTTGGGTTGGCGATTCGCATGTTGCCGCTTGAGGCCAGGTCGAGGAAGCGTTCGAGGTGCGCGTGTGAGTGGTTCGGACCTTGGCCTTCATAGCCATGGGGCAAGAGCAGGACCAAGTTGGATCGTTGTCCCCACTTCTCGCGTGCGGAAACGATCATTTCATCGATGACCCCTTGGGCGTTGTTGACGAAATCGCCGAACTGAGCTTCCCAAAGCACTAGGGAAGACTCGGAGAACACGCTGTAACCGTGTTCGAATCCCACCGGACCAGCTTCGGAGAGTGGACTGTTGTAGACCGCGAATTTTGCCCCATCAATGGTTTGTAGCGGCGCGAATCTTTCGCCCGAACCGTTTTCCCAGACTACAGCGTGTCGGTGGCTGAAGGTGCCTCGAGCGCAGTCCTGTCCGGTCAGACGCACTGCGACGCCGTCTTTCAAGACCGAGGCAATTGCCAGAGCTTCCGCGTGCGCCCAATCGATGGCCGGTTCTCGGTTGGTGAGAGCTTCGGCACGTCGAGCGAAAACGCGGGCGATTGTCGGGTGCAGTTTGAAGTCGCTCGGGATTGTGCTGATCTGTTCGTTCAGTTGGACGAGGTCCTCTTCGTCGACAGACACCTCGACATAATCTTCGCCCTGCATAGGTTCGGGGGTAAGTCCCAAATCGGGAGGTTCCTGACGCACGGTTCCGGCGCCAGATGCGTCGACGTTTTTCATCGCCCTGCTCAGGTCTTCGAGGTTGGCGGCGACGTACGCGTCACCTTCCCGTTCGGAGATAACCTCCTCCTCGACAAGTCGATCAACCCATTGTTCGCGCAGGGTCGGATGATTCTGAATGGCGTTGTAGATGACAGGCTGGGTGAAGCCAGGGTCATCGTTTTCGTTGTGCCCATGACGACGGTAACCGACGAGGTCGATGACGAACTCTTTTCGGAAGCGTAAACGGTAGGACACGGCCATCTTGGCAACTGCGGCGCAGGCTTCGATATCTTCGGCATTCACGTGGACGACGGGTATTTCGTATCCTCGTGCGATATCCGAGCAGTATTGTCCCGAGTAGCTCTCATCGGACTCAGTGGTGAAACCCAACTGATTGTTGGCGATGACGTGGATCGCGCCGCCGACTGAGTATCCCTCTAGGTTTGCCAAGTTGAGGGATTCGGCGACCACCCCTTGTCCTGCAAATGCGGCGTCGCCGTGGATAAGCAGGGCCATCGATTCGAGATGGGGGTCGTCGAATTCGGCAGCCGCATCCTGAGCGGCCCTGACGGCTCCCAAGACTACTGGATCGACCATCTCCAAGTGGCTGGGGTTCGGAAGGAGGCGCAATGTGATGTCGGTTGTGCCGTCTTGGTTGATATCGACGTCGGCCCGCGAACCCAGGTGGTATTTGACGTCGGTCATCCATCCGGCGGCCTCCATCGCTGCCAAATGGGCGAATCTACCCTCCAAGAATCCTGTGAGCAATGATTCGTATGGTTGCTCGAGCAGATGGGCCAAAACGTTTAGTCTGCCTCGATGTGGCATTCCCATCACGATTTGTTTGACGTTGAACGCAGATTGCAGGACGATCTGGTCGATCAATGGGATCAGCGCATCGAGTCCTTCGAGTCCGTACCAGCGTTTGCCCGGGAAGGTTGCGTGGAGGAACTTCTCGAAGCCTTCGACTTTGGTGAGGAGTTCAAGTTGGAACCGTTTCTGCGAATCGGTCATGTATTGCAGGTTGGCCTGGTTTTCGACTTGGTCCTGCAACCATCTGCGTTCGCTGACGCTGTGAACGTGGTCGAACTCGTAACCGATGGTGTCGCAGTAGTTGGACTTCAACTCCTCGATTGCTTCGCCAATAGTCGGCTTGGCCAACCAGGGGCGTATCTCGTCGTTAGTTTCGGCCAGATGGAAGGATGATGCGGCGAGCGTTTCGGGCAATACGCCGAAACTCTCTGGTCGCAAGTGTTCGTCAGAGCGTGGCATCATTCCCAACGGATCCAAATCCGCGGCGTGATGCCCATCTTCCCTGATCGCGCTTATCAATCGCTCAACCCGGACGATCTGGTCAACGGAAATCTCGGAGTCGGCGATGGTGCTCGTACTGATTGGCGGCGCTGACGCGACGGGATCGCTGGCGGCAGGGGATTCGGAATCGACTTCGGCGGCGGGTTCCTCTGCAGCGATCTCGACTTCGGTTTCGGGCTCTTCCACGTCGGGATGCTGATCAACGATCGCGACGTCGACTTCGTCGGCAGACACATCTTCTTCATGGCCGTTGACCCCGGGCGCGAACTCGACTTCGAATTCGGGATCCATGAGGAGGCCCGAGTACTCCAGATCGGTTTCGACCCCGTTCGTACCGTCTGTGCCGAACGCGGTTTCGTCGCCCGACAATATGCTGGAAGCATAAGCTTCATTGAAACCAGCAAATATCCCGTAAAGGGATTCATTTGCGTTTTCGCTGATTTGCCTGTCGGATTTCTGAGTCATTGGCGGTTTGTCGGATTTTTACGAGATTCCGACGAATCTCTCCTCAGCTTCCCTCCCTTTACCTATATATTGTCGCAGTTTACCCAGCCCAATATCCACTATCGAGATACGAGCTTGGGCGCTGAGCGTATCTGGGGACTAGCGCATCCTGCTGGGCGATTGCCAGAAATCGGCGTTCTCGCCTAATATCTGCTTCAATCCGTCGGTGGCTGCAATCAGAGCGTCGTCTACATCCGAAGGCAGGTCGTAGTCGAACGTCGGAGTGTTTAGCGCAACTTCGTCCGCGTTGCGAGCACCGACAAGCAGGCTGGTGACGCCTTCTTGTGCCAACAGCCAAGCCAACGCAATTTTGGCCGGGTGTTCTCCGACATCCTGTGCGATCTTCAATACGGAAGCAATCGCAGCGAACGTCTCAGCCTCGCACCCTTCTTCGCCGTGGATCGCCTGTTCCCGATCTTTGCTGAAATGTCGGGTGCGGGACAGGCCCGGTGGGACTTCGTCTGCGGTAGCGTAGCGACCCGTCAAGAGCCCTTGCTGCAACGGGCTGTAGCAGATGATGCCCACATCGTTGGCAACGCACGTTGGCTTGATCGCGAATTCCAGAGCGCGCCAAAGGAGGTTGTAAGGGAGTTGGTTCGTTACGATGGCACCGCATTCGAGGATGTCGGTTAGGTCGCGCACGCCGAAATTGCAGACTCCGAGCGCCCGCACTTTGCCGCTGTTCTGGAGTTTCAATAACTCCGTCATCGTGTCCTCGATCGGCACATCGTGATTCGGCCAGTGGATCTGGTAGAGGTCGATGTAATCGGTCTGAAGACGTCGCAGGCTGGCGTCGCAGTGTTCTGCGACCGTTGAGGGGTGGAGATTCGCGTTCCCGATCTTGGTTGCGATAACGGCTTCGTCGCGTCGACCTTCGAGTGCTCGGCCCAAAACCTCCTCCGAGTTGGAGTCGTCAGCGTAGCCTTCCGCTGTATCGAAGAAGGTGACGCCGGCATCGAGAGACGCGTGGACTGCGTTGATCGAATCGTCGTCGTCTTGAGGTCCCCATACGCGTCCACCTGCGAATGGCCAGCAACCTAACGCCATTCTTGACACCTCGATACCGGTATTGCCCAGCATTGCGTATCGCATTGGGATTCTCCTCTTTACGATCGGGATTTAGATTGCATCGACCGATTATGTTGGCGGGAGTGCAAGGGAGTCGAACCCTCCGCGCACACCGAAGGGCGCACGCCAGCGGATTTGAAGTCCGAGGAGCCCACCGGGACCCATCCACTCCCACGTCTTTACTGACTCAAGATATTAAAGCCATAGATTACCGAAAATCGTTCAATGCATCGAAGCAAACAAAAAGGGCGGTTTAACCAACCGCCCTAATTGCATTTCGATTCATTGCTAAGGTCGATCAGGCGGCCATCTGAAGCACGCCTTGGAGTTTTTCCTTCAAGACCGACTCAGGGACTGCACCGACGACCTGTTCAACGGGACTGCCGTCTTTGAAGATAAGCAGGGTTGGGATACTTCTAACCCCATACGTGCCTGACAGGCCGGGGTTTTGGTCAACATCGACTTTCGCGAACTTCACCACGCCATCGTAATCGTTAGCCAGCTTCTCAACGACCGGGGCGACCATCTTGCAAGGTCCGCACCATTCGGCCCAGAAATCGACAAGAACAGGGACGTCAGCGGAAAGAACTTCAGACTGGAAATCGGAATCGTTTACATCAATAGGGCTTGCCATTACTTGAGCTCCGTTTCTGTGTTTTTATGCGTCACTTCCTAAGCGCAACTTCCTAAAAAGAAAAACGCCGTGTTCTTTGGATGTTAACACCCGAAATCGTGGCACCTTTTTTCTGTGGTCGAATGCGGCGAGATCATCAGACTGTCGCGAGTTCGCGTTCCTGTACTTTGGAAACCACCTCAACAGTAACGCGTCGAACATCGAGACCAGGTACTGTTGGCGATGCGTCAGGATACTCGCACTCTTCCATATAGGTCGCCAGTTCTGCAAACAACGTTGTAGTTTGGACAATGCCATGCAAGGCATGGTCTGAGACTGTTGCGACACCTTCCGCCACGACATCGCCTCGATCGTCTCTGACTGCCACTGTGTCGCCTTCGCTGATGCCCAGAGTCTCGAAATCGTCTGGGTGAAGTTCGATCAATTCGACGCGGTCGATTACGTTGAGATAGTCTCGTTCGCCGAGTGTAGTTTCACGGTCAGGTTGGTGAAGGACTCGACCGGGGGCGAAGTAGAAACCGTCGCGGGAGTATTGGGAGAAGTCAGGCTTCGTGATTTCGAAATCCGATTTGGTCTCGTTGCCGTCAGACTGCGTCTTCGTTAATGCGCCACCGTTTTCGAGCGCGTCGTAGTTCAATCCTTTGTAATCGGGGATGGTGGTGGCGATAGCGTCGAAGATCTCGCTGGCCGATTCGTATGCGAATCCCTCTCTGCCCATGGCCTGGGCGAGACGGCAGAAAACTTGCCACCCGGCTAATTCGTCGAACCTAGAATCGCTCGCTTTCCGAACAAGTTGGACTTGCGACACCAGATTAGTCACCGTCGAAGTTTGCTCCGAAAATGGTGCCGCCGGGAACACTATGTCCGCCTTTGCCGTAATGTCGTTGTCGAACACGGACGACACGATCAACGTTTCCAGAGAGCCTAGCGATTCGACCAATCCCGTTAGTTGTCGCGCAGTCGGGTTGATACCGTCAGCCATCACGACTGCGGCCTTGATCGTGCCGTTCTTCATCCCGGCGATCATCTCGGTAACACTGTTGGGTTCGCCTTTGGGGAAATTAACGCCCCACGCGTCGCAAAGCCGCGCTGCCAATCGAGATCCAGCGGTCAAGGGACGACAACCCATGTGTCGCGATCCTCTTGCATTGGCGCCAAAGTAGAGCGGGTAAACGCCTTGGCCGGGACCGTCGGCGGTTCCGTTCAGCAGGCGCAGGTTCATCACGGCATCTACGAGCGCGTCGTGTCGGACTTGGGGAACAGTGTCAGCACCGAGTAACACGGCCATCTCGCGGTGACTGGCCAGAGCGGCGGCGGCTTCGGCAAATTCTTCGACGGCGACTTCGCAATATGTCGCGATGCGGCCCAGATCGTAGTCCCACAAAGCCGCTTTGAATTCTTCCGCATTCGAGGTGCGGTCACGTATGAAGTCGCCCTGCTCGAGAGTTGAGTCGAAGGTCGACCTTATGATCCCCATCACGGCCATGTGAGCGGTGCCGATGCGCGGTCGGAGCCAGACATCGGCGTAGCGCGTCAACTCGGTCTCTCGCTGGTCGATCACGACGATCTTGGCGCCACGCTTGGCCGCTCTTTTCACGGGGACGGCCAAGACATTTTGGTCTTCGGTCGGGTTTCCCGACACAACCAACACCGAGTTCGCATTTTCGATGTCCCAGATCGGACGCTTGGTATGCTGAGCGTCCCAGCGGTCGGAGATGTGCTCAGTGAGATTCCCGATGAAGTTGTGCGCGTGGTCGATGTTGTTGGATTTCAGGGCTAGCCTGGCGAACTTCTGGGCGATGAAATTGTCTTCGTTGCTGCCCCGTGGGGATGCGATAACTGCGATCTCGTGCGGTTCGTATTTGGACAACGCTTCGGCCGCCGCGCCGAACGCATCGTCAAGGCCTGCATTTGTCAGAACGCCGCTCTTTCGGAAGTACGGTCGCTTGAGTCGCGAACGATGGTTCACGTAGTCGTACCCGAATTTGCCCTTGAAACATGCCTGGCCGCGATTGACCTCGCTGTTGACGTCAGCGCGGAATCGGATGATCTTGTCGAACTGGTTGATCTCGGCGACCATCTGGCAACCGACAGCGCAGTTGGTGCACGTCGTCGTCACCTGGCGAGACGCTTTTTCCCACTTGTATTCCCGTTCGACCAACGCTCCAGTCGGGCATACGTCGATGCAAGCGCCGCAAAATTCGCAGCCAGATTCCATCAAGGACGTGCCGTGGGATGTACCGACGAGCGATACGCCCGATCGGGACACCAAGGTTAAAGCTGAGTCGCCACGCACCTCGTCGCAGACGCGAACGCATCGGGCGCATACGATGCAGAGGTTGTAGTCGCGGTCGTACAGCGGATCGTCAGCGTGGATCGGGAGGTCTCGCCGGTTGTAGTTAAGTGGTGTTCGCAGATCCAACTCGACCGAGCGCACTGTGTCTTTAAGTTCGCAACGTTCGTTTTTCGGGCAAATCGTGCATCGGTCGGTTACGTCGACGTGCCGTTGGCACACATCTTGAGGGCCGCAAAGCTCGATGCGATGGCAAGTCAGACAACCGTGCGGGTGCTCCGACATGAGAAGCTCGATGATGCCGCGGCGGAGATCGCTGACCGACTCGTTGTTAGTCTCAACCACCATGTCGGGCATCGGCGTCGCGGTACACGATGCCAGCGTCATCTTTCTGCCGTTCGCCTCGGTGTCGACGACGCAGGTTCGGCATGCGCCGTAGGGCTTCATGTGCGGAAAGTAGCAGAGGTACGGGATGTAGATCCCGGCGTCGAGCGCCGCTTGCAGAATGGTCTGACCGGGCTCAGCTTCGATTTGCTGTCCGTCGATCGTGAATTGGATGGGGTCAGGCATATCTACCTTGAACGCTTTGGGTCTGTTGGGGACGCGGTTTCCATTTCAGGGTCGGGTGCGACTCGGCAATATCATCGATCCGTCGCCGAAGGGTCCCGACTTCTCCAGTGCTCCTTCGAAGCGCTGTTGAAACTCCTCTTCAAAGTACGTGATGGCCGAGGAGATCGGGTTGTAACCGAGTTGGCCGTGACCGCAGAGCGAACCGACCTTCATGTTGTTGCCTACAGTCTCAAGCAACTTCATGTCGCCGGGGCGCGCTTCGTTTTTGCACATCCTGTCGAGGACATCGAGCATGTGCGTGTTGCCAAGGCGACATGGGAAACACTTTCCGCACGACTCGAACTGGTTGAACGCGACGAGGTTTCGGATCAGATCGACGACGTCGGTCGATTCGTCGCCCACGATGATCCCGCCAGAGCCCAAGATCGCTCCCGCCTGCGCCATGGCATCGAAGTCGATCTCCGTGTCGAACGCCTCTTCTCCCAAAACGCCGCCGAGCGGGCCACCGGTCTGCAACAATTTGATGCGCTGGGAACCATCGCTAACGCCGCCACCAATGTCTTCCAAGACCTGCCGGATGGTCATGCCCATCTCCACTTCGTACATCCCTGGTCGCTTGATGTGACCTGTAAGACATACGAGAGCTGTCCCCGACGACGATTCGGTGCCGATGCCTTTGAAATCGTCCCCGCCGGCAGCGACGATGCCGGGCACGTAGGCGATGGTTTTGACGTTGTTTATGTTCGTCGGCTTTTGGAAAAGTCCAGCCTGCGCAGGAAACGGCGGCTTGTAACGTGGCGTCGAACGTTTGCCCTCTATCGCCTCCATCATCGCCGTCTCTTCGCCAGCGACGTAGGAGTCGCCAGTCAACGACACTTCCATGTCGAATGAGAAATCTGAGCCGAGGATGTTCTCGCCCAGCAATCCGTTCTCGTAGGCCTGGTCAATTGCGTGACGGGTAGCCTCGATGGGAATCTCGTGGCCCTGGCGAATAAAGACTACGCCGTGCGTCGAGTTCGTGGCGTAACCGTTGATGATCAATCCTTCGATCAATCGGTGAGGATCGCTCTCCAATATGCCTTTGTCGTTGAAAGCCCCCGGGTCGCCTTCCTCGCAGTTGCACAAGACGTATTTGACAGGTTCTTTGCTCGGCGCGAGGAACGACCACTTGAGGCCCGTAGGGAAGGCAGCGCCGCCTCGTCCGCGAAGGCCCGAGGTCTTCACCTCTTCAAGAACCTCTTCCGGTGTCATCGACAACACCGCTTTGTTTAGAGCGGAATATCCATCGTGAGCGATGTACTGAAATATGTCGTGCGGATCGATGTTGCCGAAGTTCGCCGTCAACACCTTTTTCTGCAGTGCATTCGGCTGCAATTGGTTCCAGTCGGGAAGGTCGGCAGTGATCGCGTCTCTGTGACCCGAATACGCGCAAGCGGATTCGTGCAACGGATGCTGATCTCGACCATCGACGTAGTGGGCCATGAGATCGGGGATCATTTCCGGCGTCACATTGGCATGAAAAATCCGGTTCGAATCGGGCACCATCACGTCGACTATTGTTTCCAGGTACATCAAGCCGTGAGCACCGACGTATGACAGGTTTATCTGGCCACTGCCATCCGAGCCGTATGGCTTGAGAGCTTCGAACACATCCTCTGCGCCGGCGGCCTGTCCCGACGCTCCCAAACCGACGCGTACCCAAGGCTTGTCGCCTTTGACTAAGCGCTCCCACGATTGACGCGCTCGGGCGCGCAACATAGCGTACTGCGTCTGTTGGCTCATCGCCACCGCGTAAGTATCAACAGGCGCTTCAGTGCGCGAGACCATTATCAAGCTCCTGTCGAAGGTCGGCGATGAATGTTCGAGCGGCGGTCGGGTTCGTCTTGCCAGTCAACACGTGATCTCTGGCGATGACGGGCGCTTGAGCGCAGGCACCTAAGCACGTGCTGTAGCGCAGGGTGATTTTGCCGTCGTCGCTGGTTTCTTCAGCATCGACGCCCAACTCGTCTTGAACTGCGGCGAGAACCTGTTGAGCGCCCATAAGGTGACATGTCGGTCCCCAACAGACATCCACGGTCGTCAAACCGGGAGGCGTGAACCGGAAGTTCGTGTAGAAAGACGCAACGCTCCACACATCGTTGATCGTCGAATCGCAGAATATCGCCGTCTCTTCGATCGCCTCGTCCGGGAGGTAATGCAGATCGTCTTGGATAGCCAGGAGCGATGAAAGGACGGTGATGCTGGGCGGACGTTCCTTGCCGGCGCGTTGGGATTCGAGTGCCCCTCGAATTCGTTCCCGCAACTTCGGGCGGCTTTGTTGCTGCGTTGTCGTCAATCTAATCCCAACGATCTCGCAGGCGCGGCGTCACGCCGAGACGCGCTCCACCAGCGGTTATCTCGTCTAGATGGAATCGTAACAGAGCATCGGCAAATACTGCGCGCATCGATGTCTAGCGTCACAGCTAACTAGCACCTTCGGATTCTGCGGCAGACATGTCCAAGCTCGTGTCGCGCCTCGTCGTCGGCATCATCACGACCTGCTCGACAATCGTCCGTTGAGGCATCGCCGCACATAGGAATATCGCCTGCGCGATATCTTCAGCCTGCATCATGGTCGATCGGTCGTCCGAATCGGGAGGCCGCGGGCGATTTTCCAAGATTGGCGTGTCCACCTCACCGGGCATGATGGCGCATGCTCGGACTCCGTGCTTCGTCAGTTCCGTGTTCATCCCGCGGATCATGTTCAACGAAGCCGCCTTCGCCGCGCTGTACGGCGCGCCACCCATCAATCCGGGGGTCAATGCGGCCATCGAGGAGACCGTGACGACCGTCCCTTCTCCGCGCTCGATCATGTTCTCCAGCACCGACTGTGTCAAACGATAGACACCTTCCACGTTTACTCTGAAGACGGAATCCCACTCCTCCGGCCCGACATAGCGTATCGAACGCACCCGGCTGCTGTGACCTGCGTTGTTGACGAGAATGTTGACCTTCCCGAACCGTTCGAGACTCCACTCGCCCAAGGCCGCCGCGTCGTCGCCGTCTTCCAGATCGGTCGACCTGACCGCCACTTCCACGCCATGTTCACGAGCCAGTTCCGCGACTTCGTCAAGCGGTGCCTGCCGTCTCCCTGCGAGAACAAGATCAGATCCGGCTTCGGCAAACATCAGCGCAGCGGATTTACCAATGCCGGTACCCGCTCCTGTGATGATCGAAACCTTCCCATCCATTACACCCATGCTTCTGCTCTCCTCAGTCTTGCCTTGGTTTTTCAAACACGCTATAGGTTAAACGACGAATCGATCCCACCAATCAACGGATGACATCTCAATTCGACCGCCAGTCCGACCACCCTGCAGCGGCGTCGTCTTGAATCATCTTCGCAACTTGTCGGCCCATGCGGATCGAGTAGTTGGTGCCTCTGTCCTCGGGATAGATCTGGGTCGTGTTTGCGAGATAAATCCGCTCGAACGGTGTTCGGTGGGACGGCATCAACTCGCCGTACCTCGTTCCGATGATCGGTTGCGCTGCACTGACCGCGTTGTAGTGAACCTCCTTGACCCAAGAACGGTCGAAGTCCGGGTTGAACTTTGGCAGATGCTCTAGATAGAGGTCAGTCAACTCGTCAGGTGACAGATTGAACAGTTCATCGTTGCGGTGCAGGTAGTTCGTCAGATACACGACGTTGCGGTCGTTGTACCACTCCTTCGGCAGCATGTTCGTGTGCTCAATGATGCCAAGGAAAGGCACATCGTCGGAAGCGATGTTCATCCAGTAGAAATTGGTCAGGGGATGGTCGAGTTCAAGGATGACCACCACTGCCGCTAAGTATTGGACAGATTTCAAACGGTTCAGATAGCTGTCAGGGATATCGTCCAAGATGCTGGGCATCGAGAACGACGGCACGGTTGAAAGCACGCAATCGTACGTTTCAACCACCTCCTTGTCATCGGCTATTGAGCGTATCGACGTCTGTCCTGATTCATCTGGCGGAGATATTTTGACGACCGGGTTCTCAATGCGGACTTCGCCGCCGGCCGACCTGATGCTCGACGATAAGGCATCGAAAACGATGTCGAAACTCCCGGTGGGATACCCGAGGACCTCTTTGGCGAACGTCCCCTCGCGCGATGCGAACCGTGTCTGGATCTTCGACCAGAACCACGGCATTCCGACTTCGCCGTAAAACCGCCCGAATTTTCCCCTGAGCAACGGGTTCCAAAGCACGTCGTACGCGTGGCCACCGAGTTTCTGACTCAACCACTCGTCTGCGGTGTACGGCTCCAAACCCTGCCAATCCTTGATGCGTTGGACTCTCAGTGCGAATAGACCCATCTTGACGCGTTCGTAGATCGGGATCGCGTTGAAACGCAGTAGATCGAAGGCCGTCGTGGTCTTGTGCAACCCGCCGTCGACGTATGTCCCGACGCTCGAAGGGTACCATCCCATCGCATCACCGAGTCCCAGTTCGTCCATCAGATCCAAGATCGAGCGGTCGTTGGTGAAGAGGTGGTGATACCCGCGCTCCAATGGATACCCGCCGACCGGTATCGTCGATGCTTGACCCCCGATGAATGGCGCAGATTCGTAAACGACTACCTTATGCCCTGCCCTGCAGAGATCATAGGCAGCCGCTAACCCAGCCGCTCCTGCTCCGACGATTCCGACCTTCAAGGATTCGACTCCGCTGTTTGAGATTTGGCATCAGCGCGCCCGATATCCGTTGCGGTAGCGCGTCTCCTCGCGGACCGCGCTCCGCGAGCTAGGTTGGCCATCGATGTTTTGTCTACAACGAGGAGCAACGCTCCGACGGCTGTCACGGGACCCCACAATGCTAGATGGACAGTCAGCGCGTAGACCAATGCCGTCTCGCCGTTGAGACCCAACGCGGTCAATGCGGCCGCACCAAACAGGTCAAATGCACCCAAGCTTCCTGCTGTCGATGGCATCACGCCGGCAAGGTTCGCCGCCGCGCCGAATGCAACGATGGCGGCGATGAACTCGAATTGGCTGTCGAATGCACTTCGGATATCGAACCCCAGAGCTATCACGTAATACATCGCTATCTCCGCGATCCACACTGGCAGCGAAAGAATCACGACCTTCATCAGACCACGCCAAGTGCGGATCACCGTTAAACCCGAAATCAAGTTGATACCCATCCCGACAATTCGTGCCTTCAACCTCATCGGTATGAAGAACAGCATCCCAGCCAGCAACTTTCGTGTCGTCGACGGCGAAACGATCACCACGTATGCGACGATCGTGAAAACGCCCAAAAATGGGAGTAAGGCACCAATGACGAGGACGGGCATCCCACCAGGTACGCTTTCGGCGATCGTGCCGACCGTCGATTCCAAGCCGATCGCACCGAATACCGCAACGACAGCGACCAACAGGAGCAATGCGATCACATCAGTCGCACGTTCGATTGCGACCGTTCCGAACGTCGCCATTGTGCTCACATCCTCCCGCAACGCGAGATAGTAGGCACGCATCAACTCGCCGATCCTCAAAGGGATCAGATTGTTGGCCATGTATCCGACCACCACCACAGGGAAAAGGGCGCGTTTGGTTTGGCCGTTGGTGATTGGATTCAGCAGATAACGCCACCTGACCGTTCGGAACCACAGGGCCAACGCGTAAAAAGCCAACGACGGCACTGCGTAGGCGAAGTTCGCTTCTCTGAGTGCGTCTTGAAGCTCTGCCAAATCATCGACTAGAAAGACCGCCATGATCCCCAAGAAAACAACGCTGCCAACTAAACCAATCCAAAATGCGCGGCTTTTGATCAATTTGCGATCGCCATTTGGATTACCTCAGTCGCGACGAGTTGATGACAACTATCGCAGCGGTGCTTGGGGCGTGTCATTCCTGAAGTAGACGTAAGCGTCGATGTAACCGATGTCCGTCGGCAACTTGCGGTGGAACCAGAAATCGGCGATCGGACGGAGCAGATCCCGGTTGATCAATCCGTTCCAAACGTCGCCCGGTGTCTTGTTCTTGTACACCTCGGGGAACCACCATCGGTGGATCATGTGACGTCCCTCCTCGAATCCCTCCGGCAGCCCGTCCTTGACGTTGTCATGGTTTCTAGCGTTGATGACCACGACGGTGCGGTTGTCGTTAACCGAGGCGCCTTGTCCTTCCAGACTGACGTACCCGACGCCTTCGTAATCCCGCAAGTACCAGCTCCACGGCCATGCGAACCCGTCTCTCGTGTCGATGGCCAAACTGAAATCGCTCTTGTTCCAGGCTAGTTCCCTTGCGAGATCGATCTCCTTGGCGGTTTGGTGTAAGTCTTGTGTGGTTTGCGTATAAACCAGCATGTCCTTCGGTATGTCGCCATGAGTGAACACGGCAATCATCCCTGCTCGGGACGTAAACGCGAACATTATCGCCACCAACGCGACTGCCGACACGGCCAACACCTGACGGAAGCCGCGTGCCATCGCTGACTGCACCAACAGCAATATGCAGATACCGCAAAACGCGATCAACGCCCACAGTTCCAAGAATTGAGCGAGGTCGCGGGAGTTCGAAATGTCGAAATTGTCGTAGAACTCGAAGAACACCAAACGATACAGTGCGATCAGGAATAACGGCACCAACGCAAACGCGGCCCATCCGCGATGCCGCCACACAACACCCCAGTCCACGAAACGGAACAACGTTCCCAAACCGTGACCGGCCACGAAGATAAATGGCACCGTAAGTTGTGCCAACAACCACGGCATCTTTTCGCCGGCGGCGGAGAATGCCAGGAACGACGCGAACGCCCAGAACAACAAAAACTGCATGAATCTCGAGGTATTCAGCGTCAACGGGATAAAGATCGTCGTGACGAACGCCAAGACGACGAATGGGATTACCAGCAGTTCAGATGGTGGTTCTGGGTTGTGGTGATACTGCGTGTAGATCAGAGTCGTCGATATCGCGAAACTGATGATGCTTATCGCAACCAACCCGATTGAGCGCCATCCCGTTTTGATCGCATAGTAGGCGGCGATGCCCATTGCAGACAGCATGGGCAGAAACTCATACACGGATCCGAGTAGGAAATAGTAGTACCAGGGCTGCTCGCCTCTACGTACATCGTGTTGGGCTAACCAGTAACCCAGCGATTGCCACACTCCCGTGATCACACCCGGGTAATGACTGCCGAAGTTCGTCATGACGACGACGTAGATCGCCCAGAAGATCGCCAACGCCACCCAGAATCTGCGCCAGTTCCACCATGCACCTATCACTATCCCGAACGCGAGGATGATCAACGTGATTGTCGCCGCCACGATCGTCGCAGTGCTGCCGTCGGGCGCACCGGTTGCTACGTTCGGGATACCCTCGACCGCCGCGAGTGTCAAACCAAACAGGTCTTGGAACAACGCAATGCCGGCCGCGTAGAACGGCGCTGTCAATCCGATCAGCAGCACCAGGAGATGGCCCATCGGGCTGATCTCATTGAGCCGCATATTCCCCAAGATGACATCACGGATCTCGTAGCGCGTCATCCATGCGAAGTAAGCGGCGAAGATCACCACGAAGATGTAAGTCGTCTCTTTCGTCGCCATCCCCAACGCCAGAACCGCCGCCGAGATATAAAACCAGCGGTATCGTTGGGTTTCGACATAGCGCCACATCGCCACGACCAGCAATGCGATGAAGAACGCCATGATGATGTCGTTCCGCGCGAATCTGGAGAAGTAAAACAGTGCCGGCGAGAACGTGAGCATCACCGACGTCAACAAAGCACCGACATCCCCGAGTTGCTTCCGCATCAAAACCGGCACGAGGATCAAAGCGGAGCCGAATAGCACCATCGAAAGTCGCAGCGTGTATTCAGAATCGCCGAAGAGGAAGAACGTACCGGCGATCAACTCGAACAGCAACATGCCGTGTGTCAACGGCGAATGTGCGTATTCGTTTCCTATCGCTATCTGGTAACCGAAATACCCATGCAAGCTCTCGTCATGGTGGACCGCCATGTCGCCCAAACGCACAAGCCTCATCCCCAGTCCAATGAGGAAAAGCAATGCGTAGATCGCGTACTGAACGCGGGGCGAGAACGAGAGTGTGATCGCAGCATCGCCCACCGTCTCCACGACGGCGCGACGCGTTCGAGAAATTAGACGCGGGGAACTCGGGACTGTTCTGCGTGACGGAGACGTCGATTTCCAACCGCCGTCTGACCACTGACCGCGCGCCGCGCCACCGCCTGGTCGCGCATCGCCCTCGTCAGATCGAATATCTCCAGCTTCCAAGCCTACTCTCCCACAGCGAAGATGGTCACTTCTTGGTTTTCAAACACGCGGCTGCCGATGCGGTCGAATTTGGAGACATCTAACTCAGTATATTTCCCGCGCTCGTTCGGACTTACGATCAGAAAATCGGCGTTGTAACTGGCCAACAGTGTCTGCGTCTCGACATCGTCGAAACTGCTGTATATACGCTCGATGTCCCGATCGCGATCTATCCAGTATTCGTCGCCGCCCCGCCATTGGCTCTGGTGATGGGCCCAACCCAAAATCGTTGGCCGACCGGTCCATCCGGAGAATCGACCAAACTGGCTGTAACTCGTCCCTGCAGCCTCAACAATCACGTCATCGTTCGAGATGTTTTCTCGGATCCAGTCCATAGCCTCAGGCACTGCCGTCCCGCTGTTTTCCAGAAACTTCAATCCGTTGAGTGTGAACTCGGTGCTGGTCTCCGCGGACTTTGTGGCGGTGGCAGCGAACGGGTAGTAGAGCGAAACAGCGATCAATAACGCGGCGATGAAAACCCCGGCCGCACTCAGATACCGCAATCGCCCGACGAGCGATGGGTGCCGTCGCATCCAGTAATAGACGCCGTATCCGCCAACTACGGCGAAGAAGATCCACACCTCGTAGTAGAACTTGAACACCGTGTTATGTCGGCCACCGAAAAAGTCGTGCAACCGGAACAACTCGGCCGTATAGAGCAGCAATGCAGAGATCGTCAAAAGCAGCAGCAAGATCTGCGCGCCGTCATCCGCGCCTCGCAAACCTCGCCGATACGTCGTCACGAAAAAAACCACGAACATCCCGCCGAGCAGCATTGAAAGAGGCAGACGCGCAACCATGTCCAATCCGCCGGCATTGTCGTTGAATCCGTAATGGGAAATCGTCCACGCGAGGTATAGAAAAGCAACCAAGGAGACGGAGACAATCCACGGCAGTTTTTCGGCGACGATCTGCGGCATCTTGAACCCATGCGATGTCCGTCTAAGAACGCCCCACTCTCCCTTGATCGCTGGCACCAAAACCGCGCCGGCAAACATCACCATCACGGTAATCAGTCCTCCCCAAACCGTGAAGAAGTGGATCGGCCTAGTCGCATACTTCGTAGGGATGATCGGCGGGAACTGAATCTGGCTTTGCGCCGTCACGAAGTAGTAGTTCGAGAAGAGCGCGGCACCGGCCAACGCAATCAAAAGAAACGGCGGCATCGCAAACCTAATCGCTGCCAGATGCCCTCTGCCGTTCTCGCGGTACGACTTGAAATAGACGACCGCGCCAAACGCAAGCAACATCCACAACATGTCCCAAGTGTTGATGAATCCTGTCGAGCCGACAGCCAAGATCACGACGACCATTGACACAGGGTTTCTCTTGAACCATTCGAAGCCCCACCGCACCCGCGAAAACAGCAGGTTCGCCAACAACGAGATCATCGTCAAAACGAACGGGATCGACATCACGTGAGGGTGAAGATCGCCCAGCATGAAACTGAAGAACGGGAACTCTTGGATCGTGAAATCGAGTTCCGAACCGTCAGGCCCGAATCTGTTGATGATTCTCGAGGATGCCCACCACCACCAGAATCCATCGGGTCGCCATCCGGCGCCGTGATCGGTCAGGTCTACGCCCTTGATCCCCAACCACTCGTAAAATCCTTCGCCACCAATCCCTGCAAGAGACAGTAACTCCCAAAACCCGTTCAGGTTGGACATCACGAGTAAGAGCACCGTTGCAATCAGACCGGCCGTCAGCATCTGTGGTGTATTACCACCATCCCTCCGAACCAGGTTCGACACCAACGAGAATATCGCCGCCGCCGCCATCGCCGCGACCGAGGCGAGCGCTAGGTTGTATGCGATCCCAGGCGTTACGCCAGACATCTGCGCGATACCGCCCAACATCCAATATCCGAAGTAGTAATACGCGATTGGGAACCCGCTCAACCACAGATCCGTCGGCGGCATTTGCTGAGCGCTGACGACCGCGTTCAGCATCGTCAGATCCATCGGTTTCTCGGTGTGATCTATATCCGGATTCATCGCCTTCACGACCGCGAACACGGCGAAGAACACTAGGAACACAGCCTCGGTGATCGTCAGTTGCAGCCAACGCCTTCGGAGAAATCCCAAAAACCCGTCGCGTCCTCGCCAAAGCAACCATCCCCAACCCGATACCGCGATGATTGCCGCAATCAACCACCACGCCCAAGGGTCATTTGGGAGCACTCCCAACAGACTCAACATCCAGACAATCGCGCCCAGTATCAGCATCCCGATAGGTCGAATCAGCCCGAACCCGCGATCCATCAGATTGGGCAACGCCAGAAACGCCATCGGCAGAGCTGCCAGACCGATCACGTAGACGGTCAGCAGCCAAAGGATCAATTCAGACATCGAAACGCATACGCTGTGGCGGTGCCGAAGATTTGGACGCCGCCGCTAAATCTATTCTCCATACGTCAATTGACGGGCAAAATCGTCTCTGCGAACTCTTGTGGATCGAAGGGTGCGATATCGTCAATCCCTTCGCCAGTGCCGATATATCTCACAGGAAGACCCATCTCGCCCCGGATAGCCAGTATCACCCCGCCTTTCGCCGTGCTGTCCAGTTTCGTCAGGACCACACCATCGCAACCGACGGCGTCGCTGAATTGCTTCGCTTGCGTGACACCGTTCTGCCCTGTGTTGCCGTCGATAACCAGCAAGACCCGCGGGGTGAAATCTTCAGCATGTCGATCCAGTACACGACGCATCTTTTTCAACTCTTCCATCAGGTTGTGTGCGGTGTGCAATCTACCTGCGGTATCGATTACGACGAAATCAGCACCGCGGGATTTGGCAGCATTCAACGCGTCGTACACGACTGATCCCGGATCCGCACCCGCCGATGACGACACGAACATCGTCTCTGTCCGATCGGCCCAAATCTCCAGTTGGGAAATCGCACCGGCACGAAAAGTGTCGGCAGCCGCTATCAACGGCACGCGACCGTCTTTCTTCGCGGCTTGCGCCAACTTGCCTATTGTTGTCGTCTTGCCAGAACCGTTGACACCTACCACCATCACCGCTGACGGGCCGTCATCGTCGAAGCCGTTTGATCGTTCCTCGTCGCTGAGCATGGCGGCGATCTCAGACCGCAACAGATCGTAGACCGCTTCCGGCGTCCGCGCCCCTCGCCACCTGGCCTCTTCTTGGATCTTCTCGACCAACGCCATAGACGTCTCGACGCCAACGTCCGATACGATCAACGCTTCTTCCAGATCCTCCCAAAACTCATCGTCCACCTCAGAACGGCGGAACACGTTCCCGACGATGTGAGTCCACGACCGCCCTGTTTCCTGCGAAGACTCAGAAGTCTTCTTGTCCCTCCCAAAAAATCGGAGCATCAGGTCATCGACGCGGTACTAATCGGTTCGCTTGTAAATCAGTCGCCGGCGCGGTGTTGGTTCGCCTCGCCGCAACACACCCAAACTCAACCAAGAACCAAAACGTCGCCAACTCGCTGACGACGACGAACTCGACGATCCCGTTCCGTTCGATACGGTGGTTCGACCATTCGATCGGCTCGCCGATTTGCGTTTCGACGCCTTCTTCGCGAAATCGGAAGGTATGCCATCCGCAAACATATCTTTTGCTTTGGCGGCGGCGCGTTTCTGCGCCTTCGACTTGCTCGCACCCACTCCTTGTGCGACCACTCGCCCTTCGATCATCACGCGGGCAAGGAAATGCTGTTCGCCATACTCATCGACCTTTGAGAGTTCCGTGTGATAGCGCGGCGTCCTCAAACCGGCTCCCTGCACCAACTCCTGAAACGCCGATTTGGGATCCTTCTCGACGCCGTTCTTGGCAACTTGCTCAATCTGATGACCCAGATGCTGAAAGACGAAATCCAAAGCAGCGTCGAGCCCGCGATCAATATGGATGGCGCCGATGATCGCTTCAAACGAATCCTCCAGCACCGATTCACGGACATTGGGGCTGTAAATGCTCTCGCCCTTGCCTCTCAGTATGTAGTCGCCGAGTTCAAGTCGATCGGCGGCTTTAGCAAGAGAATCCTTGCACACGATGTGCGCTCGCCCTATCGACAGTTCGCCTTCGCTCGCACCTCGCGAACGCTCGAACAACGCGTTTGCCACCACGAAGTTCAAGACCGAATCGCCAAGAAACTCCAGCCGCTCATACGACGTCATCGAGGAGTCGGCGTTTTCCGCTCCCCATTCGTTGACGAACGATTCGTGCGTCAAGGCCTGTTTCAGCAGGTTGCGGTTGTTGAAGCTGATTCCGAGCTTGCTCTCAAGCTCATCCAAATTCGTTTCTGTGAACGTCTCCAACGACAAAGATCAAACCTCGACGTCGCGAGGCCAAGGTGGCTGTGGGCGCTTCAGTTCGCCGAAGTACGGTCGGTTTCGAGCCATCAAAACCATGTTTTCGAACGCCGCCATGGAGTCGTCTTCCGGCGGCGTGAACGTCTTGAGGAATGCCGCCGAACCGTCCTCGAAAATAAACGTCGGCGTACCGAAGATGCCCTCCGAAACCGCTTCTTCGTGATCTCGCCCGATCTCAACTAGGCGGTCAGGAGAATCAACATCCGAGATGAACTTCGCCATGTCGAGGCCAGCACGTTCCGCCGCATCAATAACTGATTGTCGGTCTCGAATGTCGCCGCGTTCGACGAATTTATAGTGTTGCAACTCGAGCATCCACTTGTCATGAGCGGCCCAACCCTGCATCTGAGCGGCTCTGCCCCCGCGCAACGCCCACAATCCTCGGCTTTCATAGTCCTCGCCCTGCTCCCATGCCTTCCACTCCGGACCATTCTGCGAGTTCGCCTGCTCAAGTGCGAAACTACGATACGTGATGTCTAGATCGTCGCCCATCTCATCCTTCACCCGGGATAGCCAGATCCCAGCTTGGCGCACCCAAGGTCAGGTGTAATCGATGAAGACGTCTACTTTGATTGGTAGGTCGCTAATCATGCCGTGCTGACCTTTCTCTTGACGGCCGTAGCATCGAGTTGGCCGCCTTGCAATTGAAACAACGCCTGAACTTTGACCGATTCTACCAGCGAATCACAAACCAGAAGTATCGCAATCATTTCCAGAATCGAACCACTTTACCCCTCAACATGCCCAACAACCTCAAATCCGGCGATCAAGACGAGGTCAACATCAACCTATTCGACAACGCGGGTCTTAGTCACGAAGTCGCAGAAACGCTGCGCGCTATCGCTTGCGTAGCAGACGCAAACGGGACAGAGGCCTACCTCGTTGGTGGGATCGTCCGAGAATTCGCGTCTCGACGACGCCATATCTCAACTTCACCCGACATCACAATCATCGGCGATGCCGAGTCTTTTGCCAACGCCCTAACCCTCAAACTGCCGAGTTGCAAGATTGTCGCCACCTCGAAACTCCACACCGCCAAGATCAAGACCGGAGACACCACGGTCGACGTAGCTTCGGCACGGACGGACCTCTACGATCCTTGGGGCTCCATTCCAATAATCACATTGGTCGACAACATCGAAACCGACCTCTCGCGACGCGATTTTTCGATTAACGCCATGGTGATTCCGCTTCGCCCGAATGGATACGCCTCGTTAATCGATCCGTTCAACGGTTCGAAAGACGCCAAGGACGGTATTCTCCGCGCTATTCGTCCAGATGCCTTCCGCGAGGACCCTCTCCGCATCATGCGCGGTATCCGTCTCGCCGCACGGTACGACTACCGATTCGATCCGGCGACCGAGTTGCAGATCTCAGAATCGATCGATGATCTCCTTCGGATGACCCGAAACTCGCCACAAAGAGTATTCAACGAATTCAGACTTTGGTTCAGCCCACATGAGAACTTGGATTCGTTGGTCGAACTCGCGAATCGTTACGACGTTTTGAAAGCTCTTGGCATCGGTGCAGAAATCCTCGCCGATGCCTTTTCCAATTTCTCAACCGAAGAAACCGACCTTACTCGCTTCGCCGCGTTCGCGTACTTGATCCCTCCCGAAGAATCGCGGTCCTTGGTAAAACGACTGTTGATGCCAACGAGTTGGACCGAAATCGCGAACGACGCTGCCGACGCCCACACTATCGCCCGGCGTTGCCGAGAGGAAAACGTCACCGACCTCGAACTTCACCGCAGCCTCACCGGCGTTAATCCATCCGTCGTCCGATCAATCTCTCTCGTTGAGCACGACAACGCCGTCGGCGCTCGCTTCAAAGACTTCCAAAACCGACTTCGCCATATCAAACCCGACCTAACCGGCGATGACCTCATCAATCTCGGCGTCCCTCAAGGCCCAAGGATCGGTATGCTCCTCGACGAACTCCTCGCCCTACGCATCGAGGGCCAGATATCGATTGTCGACGAAGAGCGTCAACACGTCCTTAACCGACTGAACGACGATTGATTTCATCTCGAAACATATAGAGCTGTGCCCAAGCCGCGTACTTGCCGAACCGGTCTCTCGCCCACTCACCCACCGATTCGTTCTTCACATTCTCATCCAATCCATAGAGCCGTATCGCCGCACGCCTGACGTGCACATCGACCGGAAAAGCCTCTCCCTTATCCAACGAATACGCCAATATGCAATCCGCAACCTTGGGGCCAACTCCCTGCAACACCATCAACGCATCCTTCGCCTCGTAGTACGAGGCTTCGCGCAATCCTGTCAACTCACCGTCACCCCAACCGACCAACGCCGCCGCCGCCAACGCCAGATGTTTGCCACGGTATCCCAGTCCGATCGATCTCAAGTGATCCTCACCCGCGTCTGCGACTACCTCCACCGTTGGGAACTCATATGCCCAGTCGTCATCACCGATTCGACGCCCCATCCGTGCGACTGAACCGATCATTTGCTTGATCCTAGGGATGTTCGAGTTCTGCGAGCAAATGAACTCGACGAGACACTCCCATGGGTCTTGCCGCAACACGCGAATCAACGGCGTTTCGGCGACACACTCCCCGAACCCAGGTTCTGACGATAGCACCCGTCGCACCTCACCAACATCAACCTCAGCCTGCAGGTAATCATTGATCTCTTGCTCAACCTCGTCGCTTTCACCATTTCCTTCCCATGTCATAGAAACAGCCAATCCATCAATTCCGATCCCGAACACCCGCGTACCGATAACCCCGCGGAACGCGCCTTCTTCAGACCGGTGCCACCTGAACGCCTGACCACCATCAAGCGTCTGCTCAAGATCGAATGGTTCGATGGCAAGCCGTAGAGATTTCAATTCGGAGCCACTCGCAATCCGCGACGTACCCGCCAAAATCAAACTGGCGTCCCAGACAACCATCGCTCGACGTAATCCGCCATCGTCCCCAACGTGACCCTCCTCACCGTTCCCTGCGGTATCGACTTCTGGAACAACCGACCGTAGGCCTTCGAGATGATTCGCCTATCCAACACGACGAATACCCCTCGGTCATTCCTCGACCGAATCAACCTTCCAAAGCCTTGGCGGAACTTCGTCACCGCCTCCGGCACGAAATACCCGTTGAACGGGTTTTCAAGATTTTCTGAACGCGCCTCATGGATAGGGTCTCGCGGCACCGGAAACGGCAACCGCGTCATCACTAGAGAATTGATCGAAGCATCCTGCAGATCAATGCCCTCCCAAAGACTCATCGCACCTAACGCAACCGCGTTGTCCGAATCGTTGAGGAGCTGCATCACTCGCGACGCGGGTCCATCACGCCCCTGACCGAACACCTGAGTCTCAGAGTTCTTGAACCTGTTAAACAGCGCATCCCGGGTCGTGTTCAATGCCGAGTTCGCCGTAAACAAAGCCAATGTCCGGCCCTGCGTCGCCTCCGCGATGTCGTGAACCGCGGCTGTCACTGCTTCGTTGTAACCGGGCGTGTTTGGTTGAGGGATATCCTCCGGCACCAGAATCAAAGCCGCATTCTTGAAATCAAACGGGGAACCGATGCTCAACTCCTCATCGGCATCGAATCCCAGTGCAGTCTTCGCCCTCTCAAAACTCCCGCCTTCGCTGATAGTCGCGCCTGTCAAGACGTGCGCTCGATCCTGACTGAACAACCCTGATCGTAGCTGTGCCGACACATCCAAAGGTGCACCGCTCAACTGCAGCTCCATGTTGCGTCGTTGGTTTACTGAACTCCAGTAGACGAAATTCTCATCCGGTTGCTCAATCAGGTAGAACAGCCATGACCTGACATCCCGCAACCTCTCATACAGCGCGTTCACGTTGATGATCGCCGCGTCGGGCTGGCCACCATCAGTTGACGCCAGATCCAAAAGCGTCCTCAATCCGTTGACCACAGCCGTGAGTGCCGGGTAAAGCGTCACCCAATGCTCGTCCACGCCTCGACGCCATTCCTGAGTGATTCGCGTCATACCCAGAATCCGCATCTCACGAGACCGTTCTCGCCGCGTCACGAAACTGGTCAGATCGCGTAAGGCGTCACATATCCTACTCGCCGCTAAAGTCGCCTTGTCTCCCGATTCCACGATTTGCCGTTGAACTTCTGGCACCGAGGACAAGACCTCCTCACTGCCGCCTCGCATGGTGGCGAGCCTTACCAGCCGCGGGAACATCCCATCGCTTCGGGTCAGTGCACCCAGATCATCCATGAGCTGCGACTCGCGGATCTCAAACCCAAGATGCCGCGTAGCCACATCCTTCAAATGGTGGGCTTCGTCAATCACCAACACTTGATGCGGCGGCAATATGGCGTTCTCCGCAGCCATGTCGCTGACCAGCAACGCATGATTCACGATCAGAACATCGGCATGTTGAGCATTCGCTCGGGCCTTCAACATGAAACACGGCGGCCCTTGACACGGGAATCCGCCGCCACTCGTCGTTGGGGGGCAACCGTCAGCAGACAACCGACTGAATATCCCGGTGTCCCACCCCAGCGACAGCTCAGATCGATCCCCGGTCTCGGTATCACCCAGCCAAGTCATACACTGCGACAGCACCCGAGCATCCGATTGCCCGTGGTTGCCCTGCGAAACCGCATCGCGCCATCGCTGGACACACAGATAGTTCGACCTGCCTTTAAGCTGCACCGCTTCTAACTCAACGCCCGTCTCGTGCTTCACAATCTCGCGAACCGTCTTGAAATCCTTATTCAGCAACTGTTCCTGCAGATTGAGCGTATTCGTGGAGATCACCGCCTTGCCACCGGTATTCGCGACCATCAACGCCGCGGGCAACAGATATGCCAACGACTTGCCGATACCAGTCCCCGCCTCCACCATCAGCTTCTCCCTGCCTACGATGGCGCGGGCCACGGTAACAGCCATCTCGCGCTGACCTTCCCGTGCCTCGAACGTTGGCATCGTCGACTCGACCAATCCGCCTGGCAGAAACGCCATCTCGGTCTGAACAACGTGCTCTTCCGAAACCTCACTGTCATCTTCTTCCGACGAATCACCCCAACCCGTAAATCGCCCCGGCAACCTCAAACGCTCATTTAACGATCCCTCGTCTATGCCCAATCGACCGACCTGCTCGTCTACGCCGTCGCCTGCCGAAACCATGTTGGTGGCCAACTCGCTGACACTCCAACCCGAACGCATCCCCAACTGCGCAATCCGGGCCAGTGCTCCGACTGGCATCGCCTCAAACTCCTTGAGGAAGATCAAAAACAGATCCTTAGACGCCAATGCATCCGATAGCGCACGATGCGGATCGTCGTGCATCACGCCAAACCGCTGCGCCAATCTCCCGAGACCGAACTCCGGTCCTTGCGGAAACACGACTCGAGCCATCTGCTCGGTGTCGTAACTCAGCTTCTCCACGCCGATCCCATGCGAACGCAAAAACCCGACGTCGAACTCCACGTTATGCCCAACCAACCTGGCACCGCCGATGAAATCCCGCAACTCATCCCGGACAGCATTCCAATCCGGCGCACCATCTACGTCATGCTGCGTGATCCCCGTCAACGAGATGATGAACTCCTGCAGCCTCACCCGCGGGTTGACCAGAGAATGAAAAACCCCGATCTGCTCGTCTCCCCGAAACTTCACCGCACCAACATCGATGATCCGGTCCGATGCCGAGTTCAACCCAGTCGTCTCTAAATCGAGAGCAACTAACGTTTCCAGGCGCGGCGAAACCGCGTCAGCCGTCTGAGACTGTTTAGAAACCAAAGCTAGAACGTCGCCAATACACCGATCGACCGATCAAAATCCCGCATTCGAGAGAATCAACTCGATATTCCGCTCATTCGGTACCAACTCGCCACGATCGACCCGTCGCATCGCATCCACTATCGACGCTGTAACAGGCGTCTCGACACCCGCCGACCGACCCATCTTCAGCACGTGACCATTCATGAAGTCGATCTCGGACGGGCGACCATTCGCGACATCCTGACCCATCGACGGGTGCCAGTCTCCAGTGCCCGCGCCTGCCGACTCCGCCATCTTGTTGTCCAACTCCTCGTAGACCTCGCCATCCGTCGCCGCCGCGACCCATTTCTTCGGCGAAGCACCGCCAAAATCGACCACGTCCAAACCCAACGCCAACCCGACCTGCGCCGACTCCGATGCCAACCGAATCTGCAACTCCCGTCCTCGCGTCGACGAAGCGATCGTCGCCGTCCCGCACAGCGTCGCGCCAACCACCGGATTACCCATGCTGTTCTGACACAACTTCGCCCAACGCTCGCCGTACAGATTCGTCGTCGTCTTGCCTCCGTCTATCGGCTCAAGAATCTCGATCAACTCCTCAATCCGTTTTGACGGAGCCCCATCATGCTCCCCTGCCCTGAAAACGATGTGACCCAAATCCCGACGTCGCTGCGTCCCGGCACGTTGAGCAACACCGGGCCCGCCGACTCTCACAGCAATCGACGACATGATCAGCCCCACACATCTCTCCGCACCAACTGCATCGGCCATATCGAGGTCTGGCATGCAGTTCTGCGACGATACGAAGTAGCCCTCATCCGACACAAATCGCTCCGCAAACTTCGCTGCCCAAGGCGTGTCATACGCCTTCACCGCGATGAACGCCAGATCGAACTGCGGTTCCAACGCCAACGCCTGCGATTGATGCAGATGAAACGCCCGAGGATGGGAAACGACCGGCTCATGCGGACCCTCGACTCGCAATCCGTCTGCATTGATCGTATCCACCTGCTCCGCCCACGAATCGGCAAAAACCACATCATGACCCGTGTGCGCCAGCCAACCTCCTATGTAGCTTCCCACCGCTCCTGCGCCAACCACCAATATCCGTTTCTTGCCGTTACCGCTGCTCAATGTGTTCTCCTCGCTTCGATTACCGTCTGTTTATCAACGATATTTCCGATTCAGTAGAATCGCTAGCGTCAATCTACACTACCCATCGAGACACCAATCCCCAAACGGAGCACAAAATGACACTTAACGTAGGCGACCAAGCACCTAATTTCGACCTTCGATCCACAGACGGCGAGATGGTTTCGCTCAGCGACCAGAGCGGCTCCAACGTCGTCCTCGCATTTTTCCCGGCCGCCTTCACCGGCGTCTGCCAGACAGAGATGTGCACCTTCCGAGACTCCCTCTCGTCCTTCAACGACTTGAACGCCAAAGTCTTCGGCATCTCAGTCGATCCCCCGTTCTCGCAAGCCGAGTTCCACTCCCAGAACGACCTCAACTTCCCCCTCCTCTCCGACCTAGGCGGCAACACCGTCGCCGCATACGGCGTCGAACTACCCAACCTGGCCGGCATCGACGGCTACAACGTAGCCCAACGCTCCGTCTTCGTAATCGACGGCAACGGCAAAATCGCCTGGTCCTGGGTCTCCGACTCCCCGCTTAACGAACCTTCTTACGACGATGTGAAGGCTGCTGTCGCGGCGATCTGACACATCGCCAAAACCGCGGTTACCATCGCTTATCGCTGAACTTTTTTGTCGGGCAATTGATATGCTCTTGACAGCATATACCTTATGGCGCATAATCGAAGATGAAATGGCAAGTCGGTCTCCATCACGAGTTCGATAGTGAGTTCGAAAAGATGCCGACACGAGTCCAAGACGCAATCTTCGGACGAATGGGCATGTTGAGCGAATTCGGTCCGCAACTCTCTAGGCCGTGGGTCGACACTTTGCACGGTTCTAGTCACGCCAATATGAAGGAACTGCGTTTCGAAGCCGATGGCGGGGTGTGGCGAGTCGCGTTCGCATTCGACCCCACACGTCGCGCCGTGTTACTAGTAGCCGGCGATAAATCGGGCGTCAAAGAGCGACGTTTTTACCGTCGGTTGATCAAGATAGCCGACAGACGTTTCAACGAGCACTTGACCGATACACAAACGCAGAGGAGATGATCATGATTACGTTAGAGGAAAAACTGGCGAGTCTCCCTCCCGAAAGGCAAAAACACATAAGAGAGCTGACCCAAGAGATGATCGCCCAAGAGATGACCTTGAGGTCACTCCGCAAAGCACGTCAAATGACCCAAGTAAGCCTCGCCAAACGTATGCACATTGGACAAGAAAGCGTCTCGCGCATCGAAAATCGAACCGACCTCCATCTCTCAACCCTCAACAAATACGTCGAGGGCATCGGTGGCAAGTTACGTCTCGTTGCTGAATTCCCGGGTTCACCACCCGTGACCATTAGGTCACTCGCCGCACTGGGTGATGGTGTGATTGAACAGGATGGCGTCGCACCTACACAAGAAGACTCAAAACATCCTCAAGGATTCGGACTCGAAGCACCGAAAAGATCAATAAAACGGAACAGGAGGCGCCGCCGCTTGGCATTCCGGAGGCGATGATTATGGGTTAACGCAACGCACGCTCAGATTTCACCAATCTTGTGGCACACTCCCTCACCCTCACTCCCCCTCCGGAATCGTATTCCCCACAAAACCCGCCGTAACTCCCCCGTCCATCAGCAACTCGGCACCCGTTACGTACGAAGCCTCGTCTGAAGCCAAGAAACATATCCCGTTCGCTATCTCCTCAGGCTCACCCCAGCGGCCCAACGGCACTCTCTCAGACCGCCACTCTCTATCCGACTCCTCTGCATAGATGTGCCTCGTGAATGGTGTGTGAACCCACCCCGGCAACACCGAGTTGGTTCGTATCCCAAACTTCGCCAATTGGATCGCTGACGCTCTCGTAAAGTGCAGCATCCCGGCCCGAGACATCGCATACGCCGACCCGTACTCCCCCGCAAACTTACCGGCCATCGACGACATGTTCACGATCGCTCCACCGCCGGCCTCTCTCATCGGCGGGATTACCGCACGTGTTCCGAGCAATATCCCGGTCGTGCTTATGTCCATCACCCGTTTCCATCTTTCGACGTCCACCTCGTAAAGGGTTCCACCGTCCTGCATCCCAGCCAGGTTCACCAAGATATCCAACCGATCAAACTCCTTCACCGTCCTATCGACGACCTCGCCCCAATTCGCCTCATCCACGACATCCAGATGCGCGTACATCGCATCGTATCCTTCACCCCTCATCTGCTCCGCCGACGCCTTGCCAACCTCATCCTGAATGTCCGTGATCATCACCTTGGCGCCTTCCTCGAGCATCTTCCACGCCGCACACCCTCCAAACCCCATCCTCTCGCCTTTCAAGGCCGACGCCGATCCCGTCAACAAAGCGACTTTTCCTTCGAACCTGTTTCTAGCACTCATTCCCTTTGCCTCCCTCTTAGTGATGGCCGGATTGGTCACGTTCGATTCTGCAACGCGATCACGGCGTTTGGAACCAAAAACCCGTATAGACCCAACGCCAAAACTGTATTCACCAACGCATGCACCCATCGATCCCGCAGCAAAAACATCGCCACTCCGCCAAACACGATCAAAACGATCAACACCGAAACCAGATACTCCGAACTCGGCACCAACTCCATTGCCGCGTTTTCGCCAATCACAGCATCCGCAACCAACGCCGCTGCCACCCCGATCATCGTCCAAAAAACGACCAAACCGAACACGACGATAGTCACGAGATTCCCTGAACCACCCTCCTCGATCCGCCTCGCGATGAACCTCGGAGGCCGAGACGCAAACAACATCGCGGCGTGTGCCGAAGCGATCAATCCCATCAGCGTCCCGACCAACATTCCGGCCAAGATGTCCGACACAACCGTCATCGACTCGAACCAATGTCAATTCGCGGAGCTAACCCGACCGAAACGGCATCACACGTCGTCCGAGCCTTCATCAACAACGCCCAAGCGGTCCCAACCTCCTTGTTTGGCGCAACGGCGAACATCGACGGCCCTGCACCCGTCAAAACGATTTCCGGTGCCCCCATCCGATCGAATGCCTGATACGTCTCTTGCCAACCATTGAACGCATGGGGTGCCACTTGTTGAAAAACGTTGTACATGAACGCCGGATGGCAATCCCCCTTCTCAACCATCCTCGCAGCCAGTTTTCGCGTCAAGCTACCGGTCGTATACGACGCCGGACTCAACATGCCGAACAACCGACCAGTCTTGCTCATTCCCGACGCTTCTTCTCCCACTTTCGGCGTAACAATCACAACCCGATCAATCCCCGGATCCGGCAACAATTCCAGAACCTCACCTCGACCACTGACCATCGCCGTACCGCCGTTCACCAAGAACGGCACATCCGAACCCACCTTTGCCCCTATCTCTGCCAACTCGCCTTCCGACAGCCCCAAACACCACAACCGATTCAACCCCCTCAACGCAGCCGCCGCATCCGCAGATCCACCGCCCAGGCCCGCCGCAACTGGTATTCGCTTTCGCAAAACCACCCGCACTCCCCGACCGACTTCGACCTCATCCCGCAAAATCTCCGCCGCCCTCACGACTAGATTGTCACGCCCCGACAACGACTCATCCGAGCACTCAAACTCGATCTCGTCAGCTTCCTCAAACGTCAACTCATCCCACAAATCCACCGTCTGCATTATCGACGCCAGATCGTGGTAACCATCCTCCCGCTTCCGCAAAACCTCCAGCGTCAGGTTCAACTTCGCGTACGCTCTTTCGACGATCACTTCATCACACCCTCAAACTGCGACCTTCTCAGGAACATCCTGCATCTTTCGCCACTCCCTCAACAACGAGATCCATTCGTCTATTCCCAGCGTCGCGGGCCGTCGTTCGCTGTCGATCTCAGCCCTCTGCGTCATCTCCTTCACATCGCTTGTGCTCATCTGCAACCCATTCGAAAGCGAGTTGTGCAACTGCTTGCGGCGACCCAAGAACGCCGCACGCGCCAGTTTGAACAGTTCATCAACATCGTCGCTGTCCACCAGAGGTTGATCCCTTGGCACCAACTCAATCACGGTCGAGTGCACCTTAGGCGGCGGTCGAAACGCACTCGGTGGCACCGTGAACAGCGATCTCGGATCCGCATATATCTGCACCGCCAGAGACAACAGGCTCATCTTCCCCGGCTTCGCACACATATCCCTCGCAACTTCCCGCTGCAGCATCACCGTCAAACTCGCAGGACGATCCTCCCGCTCCAAAAACGACCGCACGATCGGAGTCCCCGCGTAATACGGCAAATTCGCGACAACCCGATACCCGTTCGCGCCTCGCAGCTCAGACAACTCTCCGAAATCGAGGTCACGCGCATCTCCCAATATCACCCGGACATCCCGATCGCTCCCATACCGATCCATCATCCTCTGCGCGTACTTCTCGTCCAGCTCAACCAACACGACCGATCCACCGACGCGATGCGCCTCCTCAACCAACAAGCCCGTCAACGCGCCATCGCCCGGGCCAATCTCTACGACAACGTCACCTAGAGAAATCCCTGCAGCCTCAACAATCCGACGCGCGACTGATCGGTCCCGCAGGAAGTGCTGCCCTAATCGTCGGCGCGCCATATCGATGTCTAAACGTCGGAATCTCTAATGCGGCCGCACACCTCAATTTCGGAACCGAGCCCAAACATGACACAAGTCTCAGCTCGAATCAGATCACCTCGCGTCGCCCAAAGCGAACCGCTTACCGCTGCTTCCTTCCGGACCTGACGGGGTTCACGGGACTCTGCCGCGCAAGAACCCGACTCTCAACACCGAGCATCGAATGCCAGGGGTTCAAACTACGAAACCTCCATGAGGATTCCGGCCCTGCTGAGCGGATTGCAGGTTCAGGGCACCGCTAGTTCCCCGCTTGGCACGGCCGCATAACTGAATCGTAAACCATCGGCGATGTTCTTACGTATCAACTGACAAAATCGCTATCCGTGCAAAACGCGATTTCACAAGAGGTCAACATGTCTTGGGTAGACTCGATTCCCATGGTTACCGAAAAAGAAAAAGCCGTCATCACGAAGGCCATCATCCCAGTCGCCGGGCTCGGCACCCGCTTTCTGCCCGTAACGCGAACTGTCCCGAAAGCGCTATTGCCGGTCCTCGACAAACCTCTGATCCAATACGCAGTCGAAGACGCGGTCGAAGCAGGAATCACCGACATCGCCATCATCGAAGACTCGCGGAGTGTCGGATCATATTTCCACTCCATGCCTGACCTCGAGGAAAAACTCCGAGAAGGCGGACGCGACGACTCCGCCGACCAGATGGTAGAAATCTCCGACCTCGCCCGCATAACCTCCATCAAACAAATCGAACCCTTGGGACTAGGACACGCCATCCTCCTCGCCCGAAACTTCATCGACGACGAACCGTTCGTCGTCATCCTTCCCGACGAAATCCTCTGGGGCGAATTCTCCGCCACCGCGCAAGTTCTCGACGTGCGCGACCGATACGGCGGAAACGTCATCGCCGTCACTGAGACCTCATGGGACGACGTCCACACCAAAGGCATCGTCGGCGGCCCTAATGTCGAACCAACCGTCATCGCCATTGACCAGATGGTCGAGAAACCGCCGCGAGACGAAGCTCCGAGCAACCTCGCCATCATCGGTCGCTATGCCTTGGGACCTGATGTGTTCGAACACCTCAGCAAATTACGGCAAGGCGCAGGCGGCGAAATACAACTCACCGACGCGATAGTCGACTGCATGGAACATAACAACACCTACGGCGTAATCGTCGACTCCGCACGCTACGACGCAGGCGTCCCTGAAGGCATGTTCGGCGCTACCCTGCACCAAGCCGCCACCAACCCAGCAATGCGGCAGATGATCGTAGACTTTGCGGCCGAACTTTAGAGCGGTCCATCAGTTCCGCAGCTGCAACACCGCCATAAACGCTTCTTGCGGCACCTCCACCGACCCAACCATCTTCGCGCGCCGCTTCTTGCCTTCCTTCTGACGCTCCAGCAACTTACGCTTACGCGTCACATCTCCCCCGTAGCACTTAGCAAGAACATTCTTCCTCAACGCCTTCACGTTAGTCCGCGCCACGACCTTCCCGCCGATTGCCGCCTGAATCGGCACCGCAAACATCTGACGCGGGATCAGCTCTTTCAACTTCGACGCCAACTTCCGACCGGTCGTCTCGGCTTCCGTCGAGTGAACGATACTGCTCAAAGCATCCACGACCTCGTGGTTCACCAAGACATCAAGCTTCACCATCTGCGCCTCCCGATACCCTGCCGGCTGGTAGTCCATCGAAGCATACCCCTGAGTCGCCGACTTCAGCATGTCGTGGAAATCCACCAAGATCGCCGACAACGGGGCCTCGTACTCCAGCATCACCCTCGCATTCCGACCTGCACCATTCATCGACTCACTTGCAGTCCCATTGCCCGAACTCGCCGCGTGCGACTGCAGATACTCCATTCGCTTGAAAAGCCCCCGCTTGTTCGTCACCAACTCCATCACATTCCCGTAGTACGCGATCGGGACGATGATCGACAGATCAACCCAAGGCTCCAAAATCTCCGCAATATCCTGCCGCTCCGGCAACTTCGACGGATTGTCCACGTAGATGATTTCGCCGTCGTTCAGCATCACCTGAAACTCCACGCTCGGCGCAGTCGTGATCAGCTCCAACTCATACTCCCGCTCCAACCGCTCCTGCACGACCTCCATGTGTAGCAGTCCCAAGAACCCGCATCTGAACCCAAAACCAAGCGCCGATGAAGACTCCGGCTCGAACTCCAACGCCGCATCGTTCAACCGCAACTTCCCTAGCGCCTCGCGCAACTCCGTGTAGTCGTTCGCATCCGACGGATACAGCCCCGTAAACACCATCGGCTTCTGCGCCTCGTACTGCACCCGAGCTTCGGCCGCCGGGGCCTTCATCAGAGTCATCGTATCCCCCACCATCACATCGCCAACGTCCTTGATACCCGTCGCCACATACCCGACCTCGCCGACCCTCAACCCTTCCGGTGCCCTCATCACCGACGGCGAAAAGTAACCCACCTCCAGAACCTCGCCCTTCGCATCAGAACCCATGAACACCGCCCGATCCCGTGCCTTGATCTGCCCATCCAGAACCCGCACATACGCCACCACGCCCTTAAACGAGTCGTACTTGCTATCGAACACCAGCGCCTGCAACGGCTCCTCTAGATCACCCTCGGGCGGAGGCGTCAACTCCACGATGCGCTCCAACAGTTCCTCGACCCCATCACCCGTCTTGCCCGACACCATCACGATCTCATCTTCATCAAACCCGAACGTATCTACGATCTCCGCCGCCACCCGTTCCGGCTCAGCGGCCAGCATGTCGATCTTGTTGATCGCCGGGATAATCACCAGATCGTTTTCCACCGCCAGATACACATTCGCCACTGTCTGCGCCTGAATCCCCTGCGACGCATCCACCAGCAGCACCGCCGCCTCACAAGCCTTCAAACTCCTCGACACCTCATACGAAAAATCCACATGCCCTGGAGTATCGATCAAATTCAGCTGATAAACCTCCTCGTCCTTCGCCTCAAACCCCAACCTAACCGCCTGCGCCTTGATCGTTATCCCCCGCTCCCGCTCCAGATCCATCGAATCCAGATGCTGCTCCACCAACTCCCGCTCCGAAACCGCGCCCGTCAACTCGATCATCCGGTCCGCCAACGTCGACTTCCCATGATCAACATGCGCAATGATGCAAAAATTCCGTATGAGGCGTTGGGAGGTCACCCTTCAAGTTTATCGGAGTTGCATGCACGCCCGATGCTGAACGCTCGCACTCGGACGATTGTCTGAACCCCCGATTGTTAAACTTGCGCGCAACACCCAAACCGCCATGACCACCACCGAAGACAAGACCCAAGAAACCTCCCTGCACGGTCCCAACTTGATCCTTGATGTCGAGAACTTCGGACCTATAGCCGAAGCCAAGGACATCGAGTTTAAGCCAATGACTGTGTTCGTTGGGCCTAGCAATACGGGGAAGACTTATTTGGCGAAGTTAACGCACGCATTCGCAACAGCGATAGACAAGTCGAACAGAACGACAGAGGGTTTTAGGCCTTCTGACGATGCCCAACCCAAACGCTTTAATCGCCAGTTACAGGCAGAAATCATTGGTGATTTCAAGAACTTGGGGAGGTTGTTTAGCCATGGTAGAACCCCGGATGGCGCCTCTTGGGATCGTGTGCCATTCGCTGCATTTTCCTCCAACGTTGCTGCGGCGTTTTCGTCCCAAATCAGAGACCACAAGGAACGCGTCGCCGAATCCGTAACCGAAGCTGTATTCGAGTTCTTCGGGGTAGGAAGCATGTTGGAATTGACAAACCCAAACAACAATTCTTCTGCTGCCGCGCTACCAAGGGCCAATTTCCACATCAACGAGATTGAAGTAGCGATCGAATTCACCGGTACGCACATTGAGGAACCGCCCATTCATTTGAACATACCGCCAGCTTACGTCGATTACCGCGCTATGAGGTTGTTGCAATCTGATCCCGAGGAACCCCGTATCTTCGTCGCCGAAGTAGAGGCGTTGATCGCTATAAACTACGCTGATTTGTTTGCCAATGTCCCTACGTCGTTTTATCTGCCTGCGGGGCGCACCGGATTGTTGGACACACGCGAGTTGATGCTGATGCCTGCTATTCATGGACTTTTGGGCGAGAACTTGCCAGCGCCGCAATCTGTGCAAATCAATCGGGCAGCACGGGATTGTATAGATCTTCTGAACGCGGCTCGGCAACGACCAACCTACACTAAGTCGGATCGGCCTACTCTCAAGCCGCACGAACCATTCCACCGTCGCAGGCCGCAACACAGAATTGGAGAACTATTGGCGCAATCGTTGATCGATGGTCAGATATTCATTGATTCAACGAACGGTGCAACAGAGATCCAGTATCGCCGCGATGGATATTCGATACCTATTTCGAAAGCGTCCTCGATGGTCAACGAAATCGCGCCGTTAATAATCTACTTCCGCAATTATCTGGCTGCTGGCGACCTCCTAATAATCGACGAACCCGAAGCCCACCTACATCCCGAAGCCCAACAACAGATGGCTGCCGCCCTGGCCTTCATGGTCCGAGCCGGCTTACGCGTCCTAATCACAACCCACAGCCACTACATGGTCGAGCAACTGAGCGCGTTCGTAAACGCCTCCAAACTTGACGAAGCCACCCGCAAACGAGCCCTCTCTCTAGGCGGCGCACTAGGCGAGGAAGACATCTACCTCAACGAAGACGAAACCGCCGTCTATAGCTTTAAGATGTCAGCCGAACACGGGGGTTCCGTAGTCGAAGAAATCTTCATGGGCGAGGAATACGAATACGGTCCTGATGACCATAGCGACGCTACCGTTCGCCAATTCAATCGTTCACAAAGCGTTTTAGAAGCTCGCGAAAATGCCGAAGCAAATGGGTTGGATTGAACAAATCGCGGATCGGTTCCGCAACTCGAGCGTCCTGATATCAAGTAAATCGTTCGTCCAAGATCGCTGTCCGATCGAATTCGCTTCGATCCCTGACCCGTCGGTGGTGCTGGATGCCGACGCTCTCGTGAATCGAGTCGAAGAGGTGGAAAACACCGTCGATCAAAACCCGTACTGCGATGTGATCGCGCTCTGCGAACCCGACGAACATCCCACAACCATATTCGTCGAAGCCAAAACCGACCGCACGCACACCAACGCAAGGGTGCGCGAAGCGATCTCACAACTGAGTTGGTCATTCGAGCACTTTGCAGGTATATCTGCGATATGCCCTACGCTACCCATTTCATGCCGTCGTTTCGCAGTAGTCACATTTACTCGAGTTAACGACAACGTTTTGCGTAGTCCCACCGTCAAAGAGCGCGCCAGAGCGTTCCGTCGACAACACGGTTCACGGATCTTCTACGTTCGAGCCGGTCAAGACATCTGGCAAGCAATCCAAAGCAACTCAACCTAAACTAACCCCCATGCCGAACCCCAAATCCACTCCCACAAACCTCCACATCATCGGCGCCGGTACCCCAACGCCTACCCCCACGCGTTTCGGATCCGCTTACGTCGCAGATGTCGACGGCGAGAAGATCATGTTCGACTGCGGTCCGGCTGCTACGCACAAACTCGTCCAATCCGGACTCTGGCCTACGGATATCGACAACCTCTTTTTCACTCACCATCACTTCGATCACGACATTGACTACCCGTGCTTCCTCCTCTGCCGTTGGGATCAGTCGATAGGCAAGGAAAACACTCTCAATGTCTATGGCCCGACGCTCACTGAGCGCATCACACACGGCGTGCTTGACAAAGAGGAAGGCATTTTCGCTCATGACTGGATCGCACGCGTAAATCATCCTCTCAGCCAGAAGATCCACCAGAACCGCGGTGGCACTCTCCCCCGCAAACCTCCGGTTGTCAACGCGAAAGATATCGGGCCTGGTACAGTCAAAACCTCGGACAAATGGGAAGTCTCTGCCGCCCCCGCCGAACATGTGCAACCGTACCTAGACTCCCTTGCCTACCGTCTCGACATCAAAGGCGGCAAGTCCATCGTCTTCACCGGCGACACTCAGCCCTGCGACTCGGTTACCGAACTCGCCCGCGACGCCGATGTCATGCTCTGCATGTGCTGGGACGACCAAGAAGTGATGGACGAAGACGGCGAAGCCTATGGACAGTGCGGCACGATCGGAGCCGGCGAAATGGCCCAGGCGGCAGGCGTCAAGACACTCGTCCTCGTTCACATGGGGCCAAATATCTCCAAACACGGTCCCCTCGAAAAAGGTATCGGCGACATCCGAGAGGTCTACAACGGTAAAGTCCTCTACGCCGAAGAACTGATGAAACTCGAAATCTAACCGCTCGATGGGCGCCAAATCGAACCCCAAAATCTACATCCTAGGAGCAGGCGGACCTCACCCAACACCCACCCGCTTCGGATCGGCGTTCGTACTCGATGTCGAGGGCGAAAAACTCATGTTCGACTGTGGGCCCGCCGCAACACACAAACTGGTCAAGGTCGGTCTATTCCCTACTCAAATCGACCACATATTCTTCACGCACCACCACTTCGACCACGACATCGATTATCCCTGTTTCCTACTCTGCCGTTGGGACCAATCGATCGGCAAGGAAAACACCCTCAGCGTCTACGGACCTCCGCCAACTGAACGTCTCACCCATGGCATCCTCGACGAAGAAGATGGCGTCTTCGCACACGACTGGTACGCCCGCGTCCACTTCCCAATCTCCCAAAACGTCTACGTAAACCGAGGCGGCACTCTCCCTCGCAGGCCGCCAGTCGTCTACTCCCGAGACATCGGACCTGGCACCGTCCGCACCGCCGACAAGTGGGAAGTCAATGCCGCACCAGGCATCCACGTCCAGCCGTACCTCGACTCCCTTGCCTACCGAGTCGACACCGCATCTGGCAAATCCATCGTGTTTACCGGCGACACCGAGCCCTGCGACTCCGTGATCAACCTCGCCCAAGACGCCGACATGATGCTCTGCATGTGCGGCAACGACGACGAAATCGTGGAAGCCAACGGTCTCAACTACGGCCAAACAGGCACCATCTCCGCCGCTAAAATGGCGCAAACCGCAGGCGTCAAGACTCTAGTCCTGGTCCACATGGGACACCACATATCCCAACACGGCCCCCTAGAAAAAGCCCTTGGCGACATCCGCCAACATTACTCAGGCCAAGTGATCTTCTCCGAAGAGTTGATGAAACTAGAAGCCTGACGTAAGACATCCACAGAAACTTCACAAAAACTCCAATCAGTCTTCCAATTTGGTGTCTTACTGATAAAGTGACCCAGTTGCCTCAGCGCGCAGATGGGTGTGCGCCTTGCAACCACAGCCGCTTCGAGTCATTTAACATGCCGAACATAAATTACAGCTTACAGACCTTACGAGGAGATGTGTTCGGTGGCGTCACATCCGCTGTAATCTCGTTGCCAGTCGCTCTCGCTTTTGCCATTGCAGCAGGTCTGGACCCTGTCGCAGGTATCTACGGCGCTATCGCCGTCGGTTTCTTTGCCGCAGTATTCAGCGGCACTCGATCCCAGATCTCCGGCCCCACCGGATCGATGACCGTTGCCATGGGCGTCATCGTCACCGCAAACGCTGACAACCTCGCCGTCGCATTCACCATCGTCATCTTGGCCGGCCTCATTCAGCTTTTATTAGGCGCGCTGCGAATCGGCCGCTTCGTCGAATACACTCCCTACTCCGTAATCTCCGGATTCATGTCTGGTGTCGGGATAATCATCTTACTCACTCAGACACTCCCATTTCTCGGTGCTGAGATCGCCACCGGAGGGCCCGTCGGAGCCATCCAAGCATGGCCTGACCTCATAAACCACTTCAATCCCAGTGCACTCATCATCGGAGCCGCAACCCTCGCTATCGCAGTGCTTTGGCCAGAGCGATTCAGCAAGTTCCTCCCCGCTACATTGGCCGCGCTCGTAGTTGGCATATTGCTCGGGGTGTTTTGGCTAACAGACGCTCCAGTAATCGGCGAAGTGCCGACCGGACTGCCTGACCTCGTCACACCAGATATCTCGACCAGCACTCTGCTCAAGGCTATTCAGCCAGCGCTCGTCATCGCACTCGTCGGATCCGCAGACACCTTGCTTACCTCGCTAGTAGCCGACTCCATGACGCGCACTCGTCACAACGCCGACCGTGAACTCTTGGGACAGGGAATCGGAAATGTCGTCACTGGATTCATCGGCGGGCTCCCAGGCTCCGGCGCAACTCCCAGCACCGTCGCCAACATCAGAGCCGGGGGCTGGACACCACTGTCAGGTGTGCTGTGCGTCGCAATCCTGTTGGCGATCGTCATGGGGCTTGGAAAGTATGTCGCATCGATCCCCATCGCTGTCCTTGCCGGCATTTTGATAAAGGTCGGATGGGACACCGTCGATTGGCGTTTCATCACGCGAATCTTCCACGTCCAAAAAGATCACCTACTGGTGATGCTCCTCACTCTAGGCCTCACGGTGTTTCTAGACCTCGTAACCGCCGTCGCCGTCGGCATGATCGCCGCTGGTGTCGCCAGCGCCAAACAATTTGAACGCCTCGAGCTGGACAGCGTAGTTTCCGTCCCCCTAATCGACCAAGTCTTCTTCAGAAACTACGAGAACCTTGATGATATCGATGCCTTCTCGGCACAAGTCGGTTTAGTAGCCCTCGAAGGAACCTTCTCCGTCGCGTCCGCATCCAAATTGATCACCACCATCAGTGTCGACATCCGCGACCACGAGGTCGTGATCTTTGATTTCTCCAACACCGTATACATCGACGACAGCGCAGCACTTGTCGTTGAGCGGATGATCGAGACCGCCATGAACGAACAAACTGAATGCATCGTCATGGGACTAGACGGCCTTCCCGAAACGACGCTCCGCGCCCTCAACATCCTGCAGGACATCCCCGAAGACCACTTCGCAGAAAACCTAGACGAAGCTAGAGAGACCGCCCGAGGCATCCTCGACCGTCGAGAAGAAGCCGTTGCTTAGATACCTTGGAGGCGTTCAACAGCACCCCAACACATAACTACAATGCCCGATCCGTATAAACAATCAAGTAGCCCTTTTCCGTTCCGTCTGAACCACATGCTCTCGTAATGCTCGGTTAATCGCAGTCTGGTACCCACGACCATTTTCACCGGCGTGCTTCTTGAACCAAGCCACCACATCCGCATCCACTCGCAACGTGATCTGTTGCTTCACTGGACGATAAAAAGCCCCGCGTCTCGCGTTCTTCAACTCCAAGATTACTGGTTTATCTGAAGTGTCAATCTCGTCGTCTGGGAGAGCCTTCAACCTTTCTAATCGAGCCTGATGTTCACCTGTCAGTTCGAACATGCCCTTCTTCATATGCTGTTCTTTCATGTCTTTCTGCCTTCCGGGCGTTGATGATTCGACCAATCCTGGGAGGTGAGCCCTTTTTATCATCGGGCCAAGTGTGCGCAACTATCAGAATCAAGTCGTATTCCATGCCTATAGTCCTCCATCACTTTTCATCGCGAAACGGATCTTCATACGTAGAAATTCGATCTCGAAAAACCATTGACGTCATCTCACGAACAACCGTCACGTGGTTATCCCCGTACTTGTCCATTCCCATGTCCACATCGCCCAAACCGCCAAACCCGACTCCTAACCGCCCGCGCCTCACACAACTCACGAATGTCCTCCAAATGCTCCGCCATATGCCGACTCATCACCCGCATCATCATCAACCGAGCTAACAACCACCCGATCACCGGAGCCTTCACCGCAAACCGACTCTCATACGTCATCTCCGTGCAACCGCCCCGGTCATCCAACATAAACGCATCCTCCAACAAGCTCAACGCAAAGATTGACTTCTCCTCATAGCCAGGAGCCAACCAGAAGTCGATCCGCGCTGGCGGCGTCAACTGCACCCACTCCACACTTCTAAAAATATGCGTCGACTTACCCACCTTCAAAGGGGTATGAAACTCCACCAGCTTCCGATCCCCATAGTCCTCCAACACTCGCGCACAATATTCCTCCAATCCCGACTGTCCATAAGCCGTCAAAACCTGATAGACCAACCGTCTGTCAGCCCGGATATGGATGCTTCGAGGCTCTAGAGTTATGGGTTTCACGACTAAAAACCCATCAAATACGCGACATCTCCCGAGCCATCTGCGCCAGACCCATCGGTCCCAACTCCAACGCCCTGTTGTGCCACTTCTTCAGATCAAACTCCTCACCCAGCGCGGATTTTGCTCGCTCTCTGGCTTCGAGCCAAACTCGCTCGCCCACCTTGTATGAGATCGCCTGACCGGGTATCCCGAGATAGCGATCGATCTCGCTTGCAACGAAGTCAGCGGGGAAATGAACTCTGTCTCGCATGAATTCCAACGCAAGCTCAGGCGTCCAAACTATCCCTGGACGAAACTCGGAATCTAGTGGAATCCGCTTCTCGAGGTGCATCCCGATGTCGATGATCACGCGCACCGACCGCAAAGCCTGAGCATCCAGCATCCCCATGTAGTAGTCCGGATTCTCCAGATACCCCAACTCGTGCATCAAGCGCTCTGCATACAGAGCCCAACCCTCGACGTATCCCGAAGTTCCGGCCAGCAATCGCTGATACCTCGACAACTGATCCGACAACGTCATCGTCGTCGCGATTTGGAAATGGTGACCAGGCACCCCCTCGTGGTACGCGATTGAAACCTCCCGCCACAAGGGAAACACCGTCTTCCCGCCAGTCGGATACCAAGTCCTGCCCGGCCTCGAGAAATCCTCCGACGGCCCTGTGTAGTACATCGCCAACGCACCGCCGGGCGGAGCGATCAGCGCCTCGATCTTTTTCACCGGCTCCGCGATGTCAAAATGCGTCCCATTCATCTCCGCAATCGTTGAATCTTGAAGATTCTGCATCCACTCTCGGAAGTCATCCTCTCCCTCAATCGAGCGTTCAGGATCGCTTTCGAGCAACGCCACCGCCTCATCTACGGACGAACCCGGCTTGATCTGTTCCGCCGCCTTCTGCATCTCCGATTGCACCCACCGCAACTGCTCCCAACCCCACTCGTACGTCTCATCCAAGTTCAGATTGATCCCGTTGTATGACCGCGAAGTAACCGAATAATGCTCACCCCCGACAGCATCCTCGTCGCGCGCCCGTCTCATATACCGGCGTCGCAGAAAGTTGCCAAACTCCGCATAGGCCGAATTCGCCGACGTCGCAGCATTCGCCAGTCGTCGTGCCAACACAGCATCGACCTCATCAGACGCCGCACCAGCCTCGGCAATCCCATCGAAAAACGGTGCCGCATTGCCTTCCCCCAACCATGTGTCGATCTGCTCGACGCATCCGGCCACCTGCCGCTTAGACGTTGTCTTTTCTAGGTCGATCCCTCTCCTCAAAGTCTCGCGATAAGACTTCAGCGACGCGTCGATCCCCTCCATCCTCGAAGCGATATTCTCCCAGTCCTCCATAGACGACCGCGGCATCAAGTCGAAGATCTGCCGCAACGACTGCACCGGCGAGTGCAGGATATTCATCCCCGAGTAGTGCATTCCCAACTCGTACTGATCCATTGACCAGGTCATCTCCTCCTGCACCGTCTCGCTGCACCGCCTTTCGGCAATAGAAGTCGTGCGTTCCCTTTGGATCGCACGCAACACGTCCCTCTCCGCCAAATACGCCCGTTCCGACGCTTCGGGTGAATAGTCCGGCATCAAATGGTCATAGCCCGGCACCCCCAGATACGTCGCCGCAATCGGATTCAGCTTCGCGACCGTCTCAACATGCCCATCCGCTATCTCAAAGATCTTCGACATCAATCTCTCTCCTTAATCACCGTCAAACCGACGGTACCTGAACCCTCCAAGCCGAAACTCACCATCTTCAATCGAAAACGTCTCACCAGCCCCTCGATTACCGATCACTTTAAACGACCCGTCCTCCATCAAGCGCGCGCTAGCCGGTGCATGGAGCAGATACGGCGATGCTTCGTGCCCGCCCATGTGTATCTCCTCATCCGAAACCGCCGTCAACCGCGTCCAGAATCCCGGCTCTGTGTAGTAGACACCCTCATACTCCCGCAACCTCGATCCCTCGTCCGACGCAGGGACCTCATGCTTGACCCCGTTCGAAACCTCCGGCATCTCATCCCAATCATCGATCACCGCATCCAAAAGCGTCTGCGCCAGTGAAACAGAGACCGCATTCGGCCAGAGATTGGTCAGCACGATCACGCCGGTCTGATACGGCCGATGGAAAATGGTCTGCGTTCCAAATCCATGGATCCCTCCGCCGTGTCCGTGATAAACCCGACTTCCGTTCCGAGTCGCACGCCAACCGACACATTGCCCGGTAGTCCAACCGTCATCCAGATAGATCGGATGCAACATCTCCCGACGGCTGCGGGTTCCGATCAGATTCGGCCCGTCATCTCCCTCGCCTCGCATGGCGTGAGCTAACCACTTCGTCAAATCTGCGACGTTCGTCATCATCTGACCAGCCGAAGCCAATCCGTTCAACGTACTGTACTCCGCGACTCGCAACTCATCGCTGCCGGGCGCGGGTTGGCTATATCCGACTACGCGGTTTCCATCCGCGACCTCTTCGAGATCAAACGTAGTCTCTCCCATGCCCAGAGGCGTCAGAATCTCCGAACCCACAAATCGCTCATACGGCTGACCGGACAATCTGCTCACGACCTCACCCAGGAACCCGTATGCCATATTCGAATATTTCCACTGACTGTCCAGCGGGATCACAACTTGCACTTCATCGATCCGATCCAGCATCGTCTGCATCGTTGGGAAATCCGGCCCATCCCAGTTTGTCGCGGGATGCTCGGTTGTCAACCCCGCATGATGCGCCGACATCCTCCGCAACGTCACATCCTCCAGATCCCCGGCAATTCCCGCCGCCGACGTGAACTCCGGCACGTACAACAACAATGGGTCATCCAACGACAGCATCGATGCCTCTTGCAGCATCATCAACGACATCGCGGTGAACGTCTTCGTGTTAGACGCCACCCGGAACACGCTATGTTCGTCGGGTACTTTCCCGCTCCCGACCTCCGTCTCACCAAACCCTTTGAACCACGCCAACTCTGACCCGCAAACGATTCCCGCTGCGATTCCGGGAATCCGGTGCGTCAACCGCACCTCCTCCACGTACTCCTGCCACATCCGAATCTTCTCGTTGGTTTCAGGCGACGACATCTTTCCCCAATCAAGTTCAGCGGTTTAACATCACCATGACTGAATAGTAATTCGCCAAACTGGATCCGCTGTAACCATGAAGATCGCCAAGGCAAAAATCGATGTCATCGAGTTTGAGGTGCCCCGTCTTACCGTCAACGACGCCCGGGGTGGTATGGGTGGCAAACTCACCGCTGGCGTCCTGCGTCTGATCACCGACAACGGCATCGAAGGCAACGCCCACATCGGCGACCGAGGAGGCGGAGGCGCATCCACCATCCACTCCTTCCAATCTGCGTTCGAGGGCCGCTTAATCGGGATGAACATCGCCGATCGCGAAGCGCTCTGGCATCAACTGCCTGGCATGTCCGGCCACGGTGCATCGGTCCACGCTCTTTGGTCACATATCGACGTTGCGATGTGGGACGCCGCCGGAAAGGCAGCTAACATGCCGGTCCACGAGATGCTTGGAACTGCACGTCGGACTACTGAGGTCTACGCCACGTATCCTCCTCGCAACTCCACAATCGAAGGCTACGTGGCTGAAGCCGCGGAGCTGGTCGAACGGGGTTTTCGCGCCTACAAAATCCATCCGGGCGCGATGCCCGCCGACGTTGTGATCAAAATGGTCGCCGCTGTCCGACGAGAGGTCGGAGACTCCATGCATTTGATGCTCGACCCGAACAACGGGTACGACCTTCGCTCCGCGCTGAAAATCGGTCGCGCCTTGGATGAAAACGGCTTCTACTGGTTCGAAGATCCCGTCCCGTGGAACGACTGGCGAGCGATCCGCACACTCTCGGAAGAGCTCGACACACCACTCAACATGAGCGACTCTGCGCAGTTCCTTTTCAACGAAGCCGCCCGAGTCCTGGAGCAAGGCTGGCCACCCACGATCCGCGGCACAACTCGCAAGATCGGCATCACCGGACTGAAGAAGCAGTGCGGCATGGCAGAGGGCTTCAACGTAAACTGCGAAGTTGGCACCGCAGGCAATTCCTTGATGAATGCCGCCAACCTCAACGTCATCATGTCCATCCTCAACTGCGACTTTTACGAGTACTGGAGCCCTCTGGAAGCCCAGCAATTCGGACTCGAGCAGGAAATCCTCGTCAACTCAGATGGAGTACTGACCGCGCCGACTGGCCCCGGCCTCGGTTACAACGTCGACGAAGATTTCGTCGCTAAGCATCTGGTCACGACTGTCGAAATCTGACCCCCTCAGATCGCGATTTCAACGATAATTGCACTCAATCCAATGAAATCCTCTCACCTTGGAAGGGCAACGAAGCAATGATGGACTTCAGCAGCGGCGACAAGATTCTCGAGAGCTTGGGCATCACTCCGATCCTCAACGCTGGTGGCCCGGTTACTCGGTTCTCAGGAACCCGACCGCGACCGGAAGCTATGGCCGCAATGATGGCGATGGTGGAACCATTCGTCGAGTTGCCAGAGTTCATCGACGCAACGGGCAAGCGATTGGCTGAGATCATCGGAGTCCCTGCGGCAACAGTCACGAGCGGCGCATCAGGAGGGTTGACTGTCCAGACCGCCGCGGCAATGGCGAAAGCCGATCCCGAACTGATTTTCCAACTCCCTATCGCCGACAACGTCCCTAATGAGCTCATCATCCAACGAAACCACCGTTTTGGGTATGACCATCTCTACCTCACACCTGGCGCACGTTTCGTCGAGGTCGGCGACAAAGAGGGTTGCAGCGCCGAAGAAGTCGAAAACGCTATCACCGAAAAGACCGCCGCCATCATCCACCTTGAGTCTCCTTACAGTGGTGACAACGTCCTACCCATCGAAACGCTGGTAGACATTGCACATCGCAACGGTCTCCCTTTGATGTGCGACGCTGCGTCCCGTCTCCCACCGCGAGCTAACCTGACCCGTTTTGTTGAAGCAGGTGCTGACCTCGTGTCATTTTCCGGCGGGAAGGGCATCCGAGGCCCGCAGGCCACGGGCCTCTTGCTGGGCAGCGAGGAGTGGATCGAGTACGCCAAACTCAACAACGCTCCTAATGCGACCGTCGCTCGGGCTCAGAAAGTCTCCAAGGAATCGATCGCTGGCATCCTTGCCGCAGTCGAAGCCTTCGTCAACGAAGACGAGGAAGAAGAGAACCGACGCTACACACGACTGATGCAATCGGTTGTCGACCAGATCATCGAGATCCCCGGTGTCGATGCCGAGGTGGTCCATGATTACAACCACTACATCCCACACTGCGTAATGCGGTTAAACGACTCTTGGAACGGACCGCCCAAGAGCGTGATCGGACAGCGGATGCTGGAAGCGCCCGACCGCATCATGATCCTGACCTTCCTTGAGGAAGTTCCCGATTTTTGGGTTGATCCGCTGAACCTCCGCGAAGATGAAGTTCAGATCGTTGCCGACAAACTTCGCCGCGTACTGCTCGAAGCATCAAACGAAGGAAGATCCTGACAAGTTCAAACACATCCGCCGCATCAACGGAAACCGCACTCGGCCGCAATGCTGCGACACCGCTAGCAGGACTGGGTTCGGCACTTATACGTAGCCCGGGACTAAAACGTCTTGGCGAGCTGGAGAGATGACGACAATGACTACCAAAATCCAAGGCAAACACGCCTTCCTAGAAACCCTTCGATCCGAAAAGGTTCGCTACATCTTCGGGAACCCCGGGACTAGCGAAGCGCCATTTATCGGCATCCTCCATGAATATCCAGACCTCGAGTATCTGATGGTCGTTCAGGAAGGGGTTGCAATCGGCATGGCCGAGGGTTACGCCAGGGCGAGCGGCGAGGTTGGCTTCGTCAGCCTCCACATCGACAACGGCCTAGCCAATGGCTTCAGTCTGATGATCGACCAGTTGCGGACCGGATCGCCCGTCGTCATCACCGCTGGCAACAAAGACATTCGTCACGTGTCAAACAACCGAAGCGATCTCGCCGATATGGCGCGACCATTCGCCAAGTGGAGCGCCGAAGTCACGCACCCCGAACAGGTGCCGGCGATCATGCGTCGGGCCTTCCAAGAGGCGCGCACTCCTCCGACCGGCCCGGTCTTCGTGGCGTTGGCCGGCAATGCGATGGACGACTACGCCGAAATAGACTTCGAGCCATCCAGCGAGATCTACGGCGAGCCGCGCCCCGAACCCGCTGCCGTTGAGAACACCTCCAAGGTCCTCGCTAAAGCATCCAACCCGCTGATGATTGTCGGCGACCGCGTCTTTACGAGCGGAGGGGTCGATGCTGCCGCATCTCTTGCCGACACCATCGGCGCCCGAGTATTTGGCCACGTCGCCGGACACACGGCGTTCCCGACCGACCACCCTCTATGGTGCGGATCGCTATCCTTCCGATCCGAAGAAGGACTGGCGGCTTTTGAAAACGCCGACGTCGTTCTCGCCGTCGGTTGCCCAGTATTCGAAGACTTCTTCTACCGCTCCGGCAACTTCGTGAACCCAGACACGACGCTCATCCACATCGACTCTGACTCAAGCCAAATCGGGCGCAAAGAACCAACCGACATCGGCATTTGGGCATCGCCGCTCCACGCTATGGCAGAACTCGAGATCGATGTCCGACGGCGAATGACCGCCGAAGACGCAGATGCTGCAGAAGCCCGCATCGACCAAATCGCCGCCGAAAACCGAGCGAACATAGCAGCCTTCGAAGAACTCGCGACGAGCGGTTGGGACAGAGCCCCCATCCCGGTCCCGTCATTTGGAAAAGCCCTCGGCAATGCAATACCCCAAGGTGCAAACGTCTTCAACGACTCGATCTCATCATCGGCATTGGTCGCCTCTGGTTTGGCTCACCGCTCCGACATCAACATGATGAGTGCTAGAGGCGGTGCCATCGGTTGGGGCATCGGCGCAACGATGGGCATGAAACTCGCCAACCCAGACAGCCCGACCATCGGCATCGTCGGCGACGGCAGCGCGATGATGACAGTCCAAGGCCTGTGGACCGCCGTCAACTACGACATCCCGGTCACGTACGTCATCTGCAACAATGCGGCGTATCGCGTCTTGAAGGTGAATATGAACGTATATCACACCATCAACGAGATGCCTCCACCCGATGTCTACAACGCCATGGACTTCACAACGCCCTTCGACTTCAAAGCTCAAGCCGAAGCATACGGCGGCGTGGGTATCCGAGTTACGCAGGCCGACGACATAAAACCGGCAATCGACGCCGCAGTCGCGTCTGGCAAACCCGCATGCGTCGACGTCATCTTGGACGGATCAGTCTAAGAAAATTAGACAGGATTTTTCACCTCTATGATGAATGCCGCCAAGGCCCAGCAACTCATACGAAATTCATGGAAACAAGCCGCGATCTATGGGGCTTTGGCAGAAGCGTCTGAGGATCCGGAACACCAACGCAGGTTCAAGCGACTGCAAGAGCTGCAAACCACAATAGCTCGACGCTGTTCGAAAACCTCCGCCTCAAACTTCAGCGCTCAAAACACCGGTCGTTTTTCAATATCGCTGGCCCTGTTTAGGTTGGCCTCAAAACTCCTCGACTCCGCGCGCATCGCCGGATTCTTCAGAGGCCGATTTCGACAGACATTGAGCGCCAACGCCGACGAATTCATCACCTCGGGTCTGCAACGAGAAGCCGTCGAAAGTATGGAACTGCTCGACGAGATGTCCGAAGGAACCACTACCGATGGACAACACTACGAATACGGCTCTTTGGTCACAAGATCTGGCGCGTTACGTGCGGCAGTCCTCGGCGTAAACGACGGATTGGTCTCGAACACGACGCTCACGCTGGGCGTCGCTGCAGGTGCGTCCGATCCGAGCATCGTCGTTTTGGCAGGTGTCGCAGGACTGGTCGGTGGCGCACTTTCGATGGCCGCCGGCGAATACATATCAGTCGTTTCGCAACGAGATTTCAACGAAAACCTCGTGCGTTGGGAAAGCGCGGAACTATTGCTGTGGCACGAAGAAGAACAAGCAGAGTTCGCCAAGATCCTTGAAGCGAAGGGCCTTTCACCCAGCGAGGCAGAAAACGCATCTGCCCGCATTATGAGTGATCACGAGACCGCCTTGGATATGCACGTCAGGGAAGAGTTGAACATCGACCCAGACGAATTGGGTGGATCACCAATGACAGCGGCTTTGAGTTCCTTGGTCGCATTCGCCGGTGGGGCCGCTGTCCCCTTGATCCCGTACGTTATCGGATTGAGCGGCAAGGGTTCGATCGTCGTCAGCGCCTTGGCATCCGGGGCGGCTTTGATGATCGTCGGTGGTGGCCTAGGATGGCTTTCAGGCAGCGGCATAATCTACGCCGCATTGAGAATGCTTGTCGTCGGGTTAATCGCCGGAGCAATCACCTTTGGACTCGGATCACTCGTGGGCCAGCAACTTTAGCCGATCAGAACGGCAAAAAGCCAACTTCAGGATTCGGAATGGCGCACCGCCATTAGCCGACAGGTCGATCGAACCGGACTCCTCCGGTAGACCAACCCAGGATGCGACTTTAAGCCGCGGAACGCTTCCGACGGCGACGCATAGGTCGATCTAACACCGAAAACATGACGCGCGAGTTTCCCTCGTCAACCACCACGTGCACAAATTTGCCGACGATTTTGGCGGCTTTTTGGACCTGCAACTTCACGTTCAACGCGTTGCGACCCGGCGCGTAACCTATCGCCCTTGCATCGCCGACTTCCATCTTCGACAGTGCTTCGATAAGCGCGATCATTTCCGGCGACCTTGAGGTCGTCGAATACCTGCGGTTGATTTCCCACACTTCTTGTACTTCTCGTAGCGAGACGCCTTCGATTCGCATGTTTACCCCGTTACTCGCTAACATCATTCGTTTATCCCATTTTACTCTTAAAACGCCCAAAAGAAATTCAGATATTAAACAGTTCTGTTTGGCGTTAATTGATTACGTATTGGCACCGCCTTTTCGTCGGTTTGCCGTTTTTCGTCGATGGTTCCGACCCTGAGTTTGCAGTTCCCGCGTCTCGGCTCTCATTTGGCTACGAGTTCACCGTATTTCTCATGGTTCGTTTGAAATCAAACCCATGTTAGCCAACCGATGCATCACCTTGCTCGCACCTTGGCCCGGCGAATCGCCTGAGCCAATCGGCACAGTTTCCCGACTTTCGTCGCCCAGCGAAGCGTCTGGTTGCACCGTTAGAACTGTGCCATTCAAATCCGAGTTGCCACTGACCCCGTTGCCGGCATTTGTCGGCACTCCGGACACAGTGATCACAGCACCGCCATTGCGCGACGTTTCTCTGGCAACTAAATCCAATGTCTCCCGCGACAACCCTGGATCATCCAGAACAGTCACGGGGCGGGAACCATCCTCCAGCAACTTTTCCGCGATCGCGTTGCCTAACGATGAGTTAACTCCTGAGGTACTGCCCGAAATTGAGATGTTGAAGCCGCGTTCTCGCATCGTCGGATATGACTTCCGCAATTCGCTGATAACGCTAGGGTACGAGAACCATTCAGGTATCTCCGCCCCACTTTCGAGTCGCTCACGAAGATCCGTCCCTGAGAGGTTCATCACTTCGGAGTCTTCGACAAGCTCGTCGCGAGTGACGTATTGGTCACGGGTCCCGTCGTATACGACTTCTTGGAACGTGACAACCTCGATGCCGAGTTCGTCTCGATGCTTTTCGACCAGGTACTGAGCGTCATACGGTCCGTAGAACGGATTACCACTCCGGTCATTGCCTGGTCCAGCGTGGTCTCTTCCCACAATGAAGTGCGTGCAACCATAGTTCTTGCGGACAATCGCGTGCCATACAGCTTCTCGCGGACCACCCATCCTCATCGCAAGCTGCAAGAGACTGAGCGTTGCCGATCCTTCCGCGTAACCGTCGAGCACTGCACGATAGCAACGAACCCGCGTGTGATACTCGACATCTCCCGGCTTGGTTAACCCAACCACGGGATGGATTAGCAGATTCGCGTCTACCTGCTCGGCCGCACGACGCGTGAGCTCCGCGTGCGCACGATGCATCGGGTTGCGCGTCTGGAAAGCGACGATCCGCGACCAACCCAGTTCGGTGAACAGATTGCGCAGTTGCGCCGGTGTGTGCCGTAGCCTCGAATAAGTGTGATGCTGTGACGCGCGGACCCCTTCCAGCGAGCCGCCCACGTAGTAATCCCCTGTTTGATTCAACAGAGCATCTACCCCAGGATGGAAATCGTCATCGGTCCCGAAAACCTTTACCGCCTCATCAGCCTTGTCGGGCGACCACACGTCTTTAACGGTCAACACCGCAACGAGCACCCCTTCAGGATGCAACAATGCAAGACGATCACCGTCCGACAACGAAGTAGCGACAGAAGCTGGCAAATCCAACACGATGGGCATTGGCCACAACGTGCCATCCGCCAAACGCATTTGATCTCTTACGCCTTCATAGTCAGATCGTCCCATGAAACCGGTCAGGGGAGAAAAGGCGCCTGTAAGCAACTGTTCAATGTCGCATAGCTGGCGCGGCGTGAGCACCCAAGTCTTGAGACCTCGAGCCTCTGCGTCGAGTTCTTTAGCTCTTGCCTGATCCACCATGAGGTCGACCAAAACCCCGCCATGTGGATCGATTAATCGATTGCCTTCCGAAGTTGCTTGCGTCGTCATTTTTCTGTGTCCAATGTCCAATCTTGTTTGGGAGTTAGTTCCCGATGTTGCTCAGTCGTTTTGACCGCGTTTGGCCCAATCAGCGTTTTCAAACATGTTCAATCCTGGATCCGCGATTACTCCCGCGCTCGTGTAATTCGGCGGTTGCGACTGAATGAAATCTTCATCCAACTCGATACCCCAGCCTGGTTTATCCGGAACGGGGAAATAACCGTCAACAACCTCGGGATAGTTTGTGCCCGCTTTCTTGACATGCGGATCCGCAAAGTCATTGAAGTGCTCAAGGATCTTCACATTTCGGAGTGTCAAGCAAAGGTGGAGCGCGGCCATCGTCGATACGATGCCGCCCACGTTGTGGGGAGCCACCATTATCGAGTAGCTCTCAGCAGTCGAGGCGATCTTTTTGACCTCTAAAATGCCGCCGCATTGCGTGATGTCGGGCTGTATGACATCCACCGTCTGACCACCCCAGATCTCTCGAAATTCTTGAGCGCCGTACAACCTCTCGCCAGTCGCTATCGGCAGACCAGTGTGCTGCCGCATCGACTTAAGGGCTGGCACATCCCCGGGGCGAACCGGCTCCTCGATCCATCCGACATTTAGACGCTCGACGTGCCTTGCAATTTCCCTCGCTTGATGAGGCGCAAATCGACCGTGCATCTCAATCATGATTTGAGCGCGAGTTCCAGCGACCGATGCAACCGCTTCGATGAGGTCCAATGACTTGAAAAACTCGTCGCGTTCGAGTTCGAGGTCGCCATTTCCGAATGGATCGAACTTCATCGCCCTGTAACCACGATCCAATACTCGTCGCGCAGCCGATGCGAACTGCTCGGGTTCCCGTTCGACCGTGTACCACCCGTTCGCGTAGGCCTGTACACGATCTGCGACTTGACCGCCGAGAAGTTTGTAAACCGGCTGATTGCACGCCTTGCCGATGATGTCCCAAAACGCCAGTTCGACCAGCGCCAGACCGGTATGCACGACCTCGCCAGGTTTGCCGAAATCCAGCAACGTCATCCTGCGGAACAACGCTTCGATGTCGAACGGATCATGTCCGATGAAATGACGTTCCGCATCGCGCAAGTACTCTCGAACGGTGTGAGTCTTGCCTAAGACCCGCGCCTCCCCGATACCCGTGATCCCCGCGTCAGTCTCGATGATGCAATATGTCAGATTACGCCAAGGCGTGCCAAGTACTAAAGTGCGGAATCCTGTGGTCTTCATTAAAGGGCCAGTCCGTTACAAAGCTGCAGACTCAAATGATTCTACAAACTGACCGATGGCGACCTGCGCGCCGAGTACGTGATACGACACCTCATTCCACCTTCACAGTAAAATTGTTCGTAGAGATGCGGGAGTAACTCAGTGGTAGAGTGCCTGCCTTCCAAGCAGGGTGTCGCGGGTTCGAATCCCGTCTCCCGCTCCATCCAATGCGTCTCGCAGCTATTGGTCTCGGTCCCGAAGCAAGGTGATCGGTGCACCCTGATCGGTTACCAGCGGAACGTCATCCGCGTTGTAAGCTTTCCGCAAAATCGCCAAACCCACCGTTTGCGAAGTCCGAGGATCTCTAGCGACGGAAGTCACCCAACCGACATCACGACCGCCATCCTGCGGCACGATGCGGTCTTTCTCCGAAACAGTCGCTTCATCGGATTCACCATCCGCAAGGGTGAACCGCACCAATGAACGCTGCACCTTGTCATAGGTGTCGAGCCTCGCAATCACCTCCTGCCCCACGTAACATCCTTTGTCAAAGTCGATCACATGCATCAACCCCGCCTCCAACGGATTGATCTCTTCCGAGGATTCCTTACCGGCAATCGGTTGGGTATTAGAAATTCTCACGAAATCAAACAACTCCTCCGACGCGGGACTCAAGCCCCAACGGGTGATCCTATCCGTGATCTCCGACACTGCCGGTTGGCCAACGATTAAAAGCCACGACTCCGGTCCCGCCGCATCGGTCCTTAAAGCCAGCACTACACCGCCGTCCAACCTGTCTAATGCTCGCACCGAACCTATTTCGCTATCTGTCAAATCGAGTTCGGGCAACAGTTCGCCAACCAATCGTGTCGCGCCCGGTCCAAACACGTACCATCGCTTCAGAGATGCGGTCAAATCATTGAGTTCTGCATCCTCGATGATGGTGAAGCGCTCGATGCCCTGTCGCATCGGGCCCGATTCGGGTGCGTCGGATACCAGCAATAGCTCCAGCTCCGACCGTCGTAGTACCCAGATCACATCGATGATCCGACCCTTCTCGTTGGTCAAAACAGTACGGCGCGCCTCGCCGTCTTCGAGGTCCAACAACGAGTTTGTCGTTAACCGATGGAGCAGATCCAGAGCGTCGTGACCCACATGCCCTAACGTTGAGCCGAACTCCGGTTCAAAAATGGCCGCATCACGCGCGTCGTAATCCGAATACTGTTCGAAGAGTTCGGCCGTAGCGGCCGGCGTCGCAATGGCGGTCATTGCGATCCCGTCAGACTGCGAAGGAATCTCCGCAACCACACGTCCGCTTCGCATTCGGGTTGTGGAACTCGAAACCCCGGCCATTTAGCCCATCGGAGAAGTCCAGCACTGTGCCTGCCAAAAACACGAATGCGCGCTTCGGGATGTAGACCTCGATGCCGTTTTCGTTTATCACTTTGTCCGAATCATCCGGACCGTCCACCAACTCCAGAACGTACTGCAATCCGGAGCATCCTCCGCCCTGCACTGCAATCCGCAACCGACAACTCGCCCGGCCTGCCTTCTCCGCAAACTCTATCGCCTTCGACGCCGCCTTCTCGGTGACGCGCACGGTGTTGAGCGGAACGAATTGTGATGTTTCGGCGATTGCCATCAGATGGTTGAAATGACTTGCCTATCGGCTCACTTAGGTTGCCACAGCCGCAAAACGGCTCGCAATCGATTCCAGTTGTAGCTTAACGCTCCACCGAACGTAGAATCGAAACTGTCATCGGTACCCATCTTATATCAACCAACTTGGTCAGAAATTCCATCAGCACGAAGCGTGGTGACAGCGGCGAAACGTCGCTGTTGTACGGCGGTAGGGTCTCGAAATCCAATCGACGCGTCGAAGCCAACGGCATCGGAGACGAGGCTGTCAGCACAATCGGACTGGCGCGAGCGCAGTGCGAATCAGAGTTCATCCACGACGCATTGCTCGAAATTCAACGCTTGATGTTCATCGCCAACGCAGAGATCACTACTTCAACGGATCACATCGACAAACTGCACGAACACTTCCAAGTGATCGGCGATGAGCAGATCTCGTATCTGGACTCTCTTCTGAGACGTCTGGAAGACGAGGTAGAGTTACCTCCGGCGTTTATCATCCCCGGCGCAACGGTAACCTCGGCGACCCTCGATCTCGCTCGATGCAAGGTACGGGACTTGGAACGAGCCGCCGTTGACTTGTACGAAGACGACCTGATCGAAAATGAGCGCTTGCTCGTCTGGCTGAACCGGCTTTCCGATTGCATCTTCATGATGGCTCGTTACGTCGATCGAGACTTGCCTACCGACATCGTCACTGGCACGAGGCGCAAGAATTGAGCGCATTCCGTCTCGCCATAATCAACACCGGCGCCGCAAACATCCACAGCGTTGAAAAGGCCGTCCGAGTTGTCGGCGGCGATCCCGTCGTAACGACGTCCGCAGAAACGATCTCCGATGCGCACGCCGCAATTCTCCCGGGGGTCGGAGCCAACGACGCCGTCATGCAGCAACTCAATGATCGTGAACTGCCCGAAACGATCCGAGACTTCGCCGCGTCCGGTCGGCCACTCTTGTGCGTCTGTTTGGGTATGCAAATCCTTTTCGAGTCCTCCGAAGAAGGCAAACTGCCTGGCCTCGGGATTCTCCCCGGCAAAGTGATTCGTTTTGCGGCCGATCTGACGAATGCCGACGGAGACAAACTAAAAGTTCCCCACATGGGCTGGAACACCGTTCGATTCCTCGACGACGAAGTTCCTAGACACCCGACGTTCGACGGCATCCCGCAAGATGCATTCTTCTACTTCGTCCACTCCTACCACTGCCGCGCCGACAACCCCGAAGACATCGCCGCTACCTCGCCACACGGTATAGAGGTCTGTGCCGCCGTTGTCCACGACAACGTCGTTGGCACCCAGTTTCATCCCGAGAAAAGCGGTCGATCAGGGCTGCAGATCTACGCCAAGTTCCTAGAATTCGCTCGACGGACCGAATGGCGGACCAAATGACGGACCAAACGAATACAAAGTCCTGCCAGATATGGAAGTAATCCCCGCAATCGACATCCGCGGTGGCCGTTGCGCCCGTCTCTTCAAAGGGGACTACGAACAGGAAACCGTCTTTGATGACGACCCTGTCGACGCCGCCTTGCGTTGGTTGGACATGGGTGCTCAGCGTCTCCATGTCATCGACCTCGATGGCGCCAAGGACGGCAAACGCGTCAACGCCGAGACGGTCAGACGTGTCGTGAATTCCGTCGATGTCCCTGTCCAGATGGGTGGCGGTATCCGCACCTCGGAAGACGCGGAGACTGTCACGCAAATCGGCGTCGACATGGTGATCTTCGGTACCGCTGCTGTCGAAAACCCCGACGCCGTGCAAGCGAGCGTCGAAGCCCTCGGTTCTGACCGCATTTGCGTCTCCGTAGATGCCAAAGACGGAGTGGTTCGGACCCGCGGATGGTTGACAGAAACGTCGCTCCAGGCGCTCGACCTAATGCACGAAATGTCTCAAAATCGAGGCGTCCGGAACTTCATCTACACCGACACCGCACGCGACGGCACACTATCCCACCCAAACTTCGACGCTGTTGGCCAAGTCGTGAGCGGGATAAAATTACCTGTTATGGTCGCGGGCGGGATTGCCACGGTCGAAGACGTTGTGAAACTGCGTGAAATCGGTGCTTATGGCGCAATCACCGGGATGGCAATTTACACCGGATCGTTGGACTTGGCCGAGGCAATTCGAACCATCAGCGACTTGGATCACGAAAGTCCAGACCGAAAAACAACATAGAACGCGAGACCGTTAGATTGACGACCAGACCCACCGCCAGTTGGCACACGTTCAACGACCAGATCGATCCGCACGCCATCATCTCTCTTCTTCCCATCCATCGATCGCAACACGTCGCGGTCCTCGGCGGCGGAATCGACGGGCTGACCATCCCAATCGCCAAATACGTCTACGACGGCAACGTCATCGCACTTGAGTACGACAAGAACGACCTCGATGTCCTTACCGCAGAAGTAGAACGGGTCCATCTCACCAATGTCACGCCAACCCTCGTCGAAGGCGACGACCTCGCGGCAACAGAAGTGGACGCCGACGGCATCGTCGTAATCGATGCGTTGCACAACACGACCAGCCCAGCCCGATTGTTCTCCGCCGTCGCAGACCTGCTACCCGGAGGCGGGTGGATGTTGATCGCAGATTGGTTCTCGACCGACGCTCGAGGCGACACGGGACCCGCAAAATCCAAGCGCGTTGATCCTGCACGTGTAGATCGATGGGCATCCGAAAACGACATGACTCCGATCACTCGTCGCACCTTGGGCGTCCAACGCTACGTCCACGTCTATCGCAAACGACGCGCATCCGCCAACTGACACCGACGCTTTAACATCCGATGCTGACCAACCGCGTCATACCATGCTTGGACGTTGACCTTGGTCGTGTCGTCAAAGGCGTCAGCTTCGTCGACATCCAAGACGCCGGCGACCCTGCAGAACTCGCCGAACTCTACAATTCCGAAGGCGCTGACGAACTCGTCTTCTTGGATATCACCGCATCCTCCGACGAACGCAACACCATGGTTGACGTCGTAGAACGCGTCTCCACCGAAGTCTTCATCCCTCTCACCGTCGGCGGGGGCATCCGATCCCGCGACGACATGGGCCGGATGCTGGAAGCCGGTGCGGAGAAAGTAAGCGTAAATTCCGCGGCCGTCGCCGACCCTAATCTAATCGAAGACTGCGCCCGAGATTTCGGGTCCCAATGCGTGGTTCTCGCGATCGACGCTCAACGTCGAAATGGCGCCCCCGACTGGCAGGTCTACACGCACGGCGGACGACGAGGCACCGAGATGGGTGCCATCGAGTGGGCGATCCGCGGTGCCGAACTCGGAGCTGGCGAACTCTTAGTCACGAGCATGGATGCAGACGGTCAACAGACTGGCTACGATATCGACCTGCTGAGGACAATCTCCGACCAAGTTTCGGTACCGCTGATCGCCAGCGGCGGCGCGGGCAAAGTCGAACACTTCGCAGACGCCATCAAAGACGGCGGTGCCGATGCCGTCCTCGCCGCCTCCCTCTTCCACTACGGCACCCTAAGGATCTCCGACGTGAAAGCCCACATGGCAGAGGTCGGATTGCCGGTCAGACCAGTTGACGAAGCGGCATGACTCTCGGAAACACCTCATGATCCAATTCGACGACCGCGGCTTGCTCACGGCCATCGTGCAAGACGCCGATACCAAAGAAATCTTGATGGTCGCCCACATGAATGCCGAGGCTTTAGCGCGCACCATCGCCGGACCTCATGCCTGGTTCTACAGCCGCAGCCGGAAAACCCTCTGGGAAAAAGGTTCAACCTCCGGCGATTACCTAAAGGTCATCGACCTCAAACTCGATTGCGACGGAGACGCCATCGTCGTCCTAGCGGAACCGGTAGGCGGTGCCGCCTGCCACACCGGCGAAAAATCGTGCTTCCACCGACCCGTCGGACCTGACACCGAAAGCACGCGTCGCGTCGGTCCCGGGATCCTCATCGAACTCGCAGAGGTGATCCACCAACGCGCCGTCGAAATGCCCGAAGACTCGTACACGGCCAAGATGCTCGCAGAAGGACCTTCCCGCGTCGCCCAAAAGGTAATCGAAGAAGCCGGAGAAACCGGCCTTGCAGCAGCTACCGGCGACCTGGAATCGACACCCCTCGAAATGGCCGACCTCTTCTACAACTGCGTCGCCCTGTTGGAATCCGTCGGTGTCCCACTCGACGAAGTCTGGAAAGAACTACAAGATCGTAGGCGTTAACTCGATGGGGAGTTGACAGCCTCTCCTTGCTCATCCAACTCGATCGCCGCTTGCATAGCCGACACGGCGACGTCGATCATCTCATCATCCGGCTGCGCGGTCGTCAACTTCTGCAACCACAAATTTGGCAACCCGACTAGGTCGGCGAATACGTTGCCACTATGTGTGCCGGTAAATCTTATGAACTCGTAACTCAAAGCGGCGATCACCGGGATCAGCACGATCCTCGAACCGACCAACATCCAAAGCGTGTCCCGAGGAATAAACATGAACAAGATGATCGACACAACCACGACCGTCAGCAGGAACGACGTGCCGCAACGCGGGTGCGCCGGCGAGAACTTCCGTATCTCGCTGTGGATCAACGGCAGACCGCGTTCATAGGCATGGATCGTCATGTGCTCGGCACCGTGATACCCGTACATCCTCTTGATGTCTTTCATCAAACCGATCGCCCAGATATACACGAGGAATATCACAAGACGAGCAACACCCTCCACCACATTGGCATGAAAATCTGACTGTTCCTCAAACGGTCGCGATAAGAACAGGGGAATCAGAAAGAAGATGCCGATACCTAGAACCAACGCAATCGCCGTCATCAATCCCATGCCGACAGCACCGATCTCCGCATCCTCATCCTCACCCGCATCCTTGATCTGCTGATTCGCGCCGACCGTATACGCCCGCATTCCGATAACCAAGGTCTCGGCCAACACCAGAATCCCACGCACAAACGGAACGCGCCTCATCCTCCCATTCGCCCATCCGAGGAGCGGCAACGTCTCTTTATGAATCGAACCGTCTGCCCGCCTCACTGCAACAGCACACCCCCGCATCCCACGTATCATCACCCCCTCGATGATGGCCTGACCGCCGTACATCCGATGCGGCGTATTGATCTTGTGGATCTCAGACACGAGCAGGCACCCAACCGGAAGCTATCGAAAGCTCTCAATGCCCGAATCGGCAAACGAGCCTACGTGTAAGAGAGCAGAGCCGAACAGCTCGCACGCTGTCAGCTTCGGATCCAAGGCGTGAATAGCGACTCAGGCTATTCCGACATCGACATGCCGTAGCGCCGCATCAACCGCTCCACACGACCTTCCGTGTCAACAATCCGCTGCTCACCTGTCCAAAATGGATGGCAGGTGCTGCAGACCTCAACGCGGACCTCTTCCTTGGTCGACCCAACGATCATGCCTTCAACGCCGCACGCGCAAATCACGCGGGCTTCCGGGAAGTAGGTGGGGTGAATGTCTGTCTTCATAGCTAAACTTCGTTCCGAGACCGCGGATCAAACCGCGAACGCGTCAACGTTGATCCGTCTCTTGTCCTGCTTGGCGTAGTCGAACCTGACGGTCCCGTCGATCGTGGCGTAAAGCGTGTGGTCTCGCCCCATGCCGACATTCGTCCCCGCATAGAAACGGGTCCCGCGTTGACGGACCAAAATCGATCCCGCAGGCACGACCTCGCCGGCGAACGCCTTCACACCCAAACGTCGGCCTGCACTGTCGCGACCGTTCCTAGATGTTCCCGAACCCTTCTTGTGTGCCATGATGCGGCCTCCGATATGGTTGGCGGATCGACTAGACCTCGATCTCGGTTATCTCAAGCGATGTGATCGGCTGTCGGTGCCCACGCTTGATCCGGTATCGAGTCTTGTTCTTGTACTTGAACACGATCTTCTTGCGCTCACGCCCATGCGACAACACTTTGGCGACAACCTGCGCGCCTTCAATCGTGGGCGTTCCGACCTCAACTGCGCCGTCCACGGATGCCAGAAGCACCTCGTCTAGAGTGACCGTGTCGCCTTCAGGGACGTGCAGCTTCTCGACATCGAGTTGATCGCCGGGGCGGACCCGATACTGTTTGCCGCCGGTAGCGACGATAGCGTAGTTGTCTGACATGGCAAATGAGGTGTGGCGCGACGAATCGCTGGCAAGTAACTCCCCAATTCTAAAACAAGCCCTCTACCCAATCACGCGCCCAAATCACACCCGAAGGGGTTCACGCGTCACTCAGCCACTGCGACGAATTTGCTGCGGAAAAACAGCAACGGCTCACCCTCGTTGATCAGCACGTCTTCCACCAACGCGATAAACAGTGTATGATCTCCTGCCTCGAACGAATCGACTACTCGACAATCCATCGCGGCAAGCGCGCCTGACAACACCATCGATGCCCCAAGCTGCTCGAACTGTGGCGGCGGTAGCGTCTTCCTGATCTCATCGGGCACCGTGAAATGCCTAGCTAATCCTCGCTGCTCACACTTCAACACGCTCAACCCAAACCGCCCATTCTTCAGCACCAATGGATGCGTGTTCCGCTCTCGTCCGACGGTGATCGAAGCAAGCGGGGGGTCGAGCGATACCGAAGTCACGCTGTTGGCCGTCATCCCGTGTACCGTCTCGCCGTCTTCCTCAATCGTCGTGATCACCGTTACCCCGGTGGCATAGTTCGACCACGCGCTTCGAAATTGATCCGCTGTAACTCCGTTTTGAGACATGATTCCGTTAATCGGCCTTTGCGCGGAAATTATAGCCATCATTTGTCGACCGCATCACACCGTCGTACAAAACCTCCCCCAACTCTGTTACCGGGCTTCGTCCCGCCAGATCAAAGGGTCTGGATCCACGTAACCCGAAAGCTCAACGAACGCAACGCCTTTAGTTTCGCCGCTCTCACTATCGAACACGTCCGCTCGCCCTTCCCAATACGCCGCCGCCTGATTCCCGTACGGAAACGCTGGAATCTCCTGATTGGAGATCGTCGGCACCAACGTCAGATCCATCCCGAGAGATGCGACCCTTAGCCGCCATTTAGCCGGGTAATCGCCACCCGTTTCGGGACTCTCCCATCGGTCGAGAACATCCAACTCCAGGCCATCCCGCTCAGATTCAAGCACTTGGTGCCGACCATCAGCATCGACGAGCGTCCCATCAACCGCGATGACCTCCCCTTCCCCATCGCGCACTTCCGAGACCATCAACGAGCACCCATCATCGAGATGCAACGCAAACCACTGCCAACCTGCCGGCTTGCCCACCACGAAGAAATCTCCCCACTGATGATCGAACCAAATCTCGCCTTCGACTCCAACCTCCCGACCTTCGATCATCAACGTCCCTTCGGTCTCGACACGCGGATACGAGTAGTAATACGTCGAACCAGACGGCCACTCCATCCACCCGATACCCTCATGCAACATCACGGCTTCAGGTTGCACGGTGCTCAACTTCAACCCCGTGTCCTCATCCAGCGCCTCGACGAAATGGCGACCATTAAGATCGATCTCAAGCGAGAAATTGCCCAGATCTAAATTCACAAGCACGAGTTTCGCATCTGGGTCCCCTGAACCATCCTCGTCCGAGGCAAATCCTCGCGAAGCCAGATGGTGGTGCACTCCATTCCCGACGTCTGTTATCCCTGCCTGACCAATCTCAAAACTCTCTGCACCCTCTTCGTCTTGCGTCTGGAAGATCACGAAATGGAACGAGTACTCATCTCCGTCGTCGGACATCAAATGACCGTTGTAGTACCACCACTCGATCGGCGCATCGTGCGGACCGTCGTCCCACGGCAAATTCAACGTCACTGGCGCTGGAGTCGGCTCAGGCCCCCTAGGCGTGGGTATCTCACGAGGCGCAACCTGGCCAGTGCACGCCGATGACAACACGGCTATCGCAGCCAGCAATGCAACCCAGAAATTCCGATCCGTAATCCTCATCCCGTCCCTATCTCCGGCAATCGCCTGTCGATCCAACCCGGCAACCACCAATTCCATTTCCCAAACAGTCGCATCAACGCTGGTGCAATCAATATCCGCACGATCGTCACATCGATGAATATCGCCAGTGCCAACCCAAATCCGACAGTCTTGACCGACACGACCTCGGCGAGAACGAAACTCGTTCCAACCACCACAAGGATCAAACCTGCCCCGGTTATGATCATCCCGCTCCGCTCCAAACCCAGCTTTACGCTCTCGCGATTGTCTCCGTTTTTTTGATACGCCTCGCGAATACGCGACAAAAGAAAAATCTCGTAGTCCATGCTCAACCCGAACAGTACCGCGAACAGCACGATCGGCGTAGTGGCTTCCGTAATTCCCAACGGCTCGAAATTCAGCAACCCGCTAAGATTCCCCTGCTGAAAAACCCACACCAACGCCCCGAAACTCGCCAAGATGCTCAGCGTGTTCAACACCACAGCCTTCAACGGGATCACGATCGAACGGAACAACACCATCAGCGAAACAAACGTCAACGAGATCACGATCAACGCGACCAGAGGAAAACGACTGTAAAGCGACCGGATCAGGTCATTGGTATGAGCCGCACCTCCCTCGATGAAAACGTTCGGCGAATCAACCGATCCATACGCCCGTATCTCATCCACCAATCCTCGCGCTTCCGTCGAAAAGGGATGCAAGTCCGCGCTTAAGTAAAACAGCGCAATGCCGTCCCTCACGCTCTCATTGAGAAGCCGCATCGTTGTCCCGTCGTAGATTGCCTCAGGATGACGATAGAGCTCTCGATAATCGTCCACCCCCATCGTCGGTCTCAGATTCACAATGCTCGAAACCCGTTCAACATCAGGCAATCCCTCCAAAGCCTGACCAAACGCGTAGAGCTTCGCCAAATTCACCTCCGAAAACGGATCGCCTTCGAACGTGTATGCAACCGTCAACTCAGTCGTGATATCCCAGCCGAATCTCTCCCTCAACAGATCAAATCCACGTCGCGATTCATATCGCTCCGGAAGGATCGTTGCATCCGCCGTTCCTAGCCTGACATCTTTGAACGGTGTCACGAGCGCGATCAATAACACCACCGTCGGAACCAAAAACAAAAATGGCCGGTTCATCACGCCATCCGCCATCTTCGCCCAAGCCCCATCCCCGAACCATCCCAGCGAAAGCACTGGCAACCGATTGATCCTGTGGCCCACGACGCTCAACACCGCCGGCATCAGAGTCTGCGCCGAAAGCAACGCAATCGAAATCACAACCACCGCTCCAATCCCCACAGCCTCAAGCACCGGAAGGTCGAACAACAGCAACGACGCCAGACCTATTACGCTAGTCGCACCTGAAAACAGAATCGCCTTCCCCGCCCGTTCATGCGTCACGGCGATCGCATCTGCGACCGACAATCCGTTTCCCAACTCCTCTTTGAAACGGTTCACATAGAAAAGCGAATAGTCGATACCCATCCCGATCCCTAGCAACGTGATGATGTTGAACGACAGCACCGACATATCCCGCACGTCCGCCACGAAGTAGATCACTCCAAGTCCAACCGCAACTGCGACACCTCCTACCGCCGCCGGCATCACCGCTGCAACCAGCGTCCCAAAAACCAGCAGCAACGCAACCACCGCCAGCGGGAAGGCAACCAACTCACCTCTTCGCAGATCCTCGCCGCTAGCCTCGACGATATCCCGGTACAACGGTGGGGCACCAGTCATCACGACGTCAAGATCGGTTTCCTCGATTCGCCCCGAAATCTCGTCCAATACCACGAGCGAATCTTCGATCGCCAGATCGAGTTCAACCTCCACCAGCGCCAACTCCCCGTCATCGGATAGCCACCCAGGTTCGGTCAGATAAGAACGAACGCTCGCCACGTTGGGGTCCGACTCGAGCTGCTCGATAAGGCGTCGAGACCCCTGGTCAAACTCCTCGGAGTAAGGTCTCGCTTTTTGGTGACCGACTACGAACAGTATTGAGATCGGATTCCGATCAAACCGTTCATTCAACAGCTCCGCTGCCTTGGCAGAAGGGTAGTCATCGTTGGTGAAACCGCCAGACAGCAGTCTCTCTTGCGCCTGTGGTGCAAATGGCAACATCGCCAGCAACGCCACTGCCCAGACCGCGATCACCAGAATCCGGTTTCGGTGAATCCATCGACCAGACTTGGAGAGCATCCAAAACCTAAACCGGGTGGAAAAGTCTGATGACTAAGGCGCACCTCGTGGATGCGCCCAGAAGATTGAATCCGTCGACCCGTCTTTGCAACGAGCAGGGATTCGATCTACCAACCTCAACAGAACTAGGTCTTGTCGACTATTGCAATCGCGGACGCGCTATCTCGCTCATCTAGCTTCACGATCTTCACGCCCTGAGCAGACCGGCCAGTCTCTCGGATTTCGCGCAACGTGGTCCTAACGATCTGACCCTTGGAAGTCAGGATCATCAGCTTACCCGTCTCGTCGCGACGCAACTCTTCATTGATCACCTTTGCGGCGGCGACATCCCCAGTGTTCCGGGTGATGTTCAGCGTGATCACGCCCCGACCGCCACGGCCTTGAACTCGGTAGTGTCGCAGCGCAGATACCTTGCCTCTGCCCTTTGTCCCGATGATCAGCAGATAACCCTCATTGTCGACGACGTCCATGCCGACAACTTCGTCACTTTTGTCCAACCGGATGCCTCGCACGCCGCCTGCCTGCCTCGAACGCGAGGCCAACTCGTTGCTCGGGAATCGTATCGATTGACCCTTCTTCGTGATCAAGATCAGGTGCTCTTCATCCCGAGCCATCGCCACCGAGATCAACTCTTCTTTTGGCTTCAACTTGTAGCAGTTCAGTCCTGCTCGGTTGATGTTCGCAAACGCCTCTAGCGGCATCCGTTTCACATCGCCATGCCGAGTCGCCAACGCGAGATAGGTGTCAGGCGCATTCATGTCGCTGACCACCATCATCTGCATCACCGTCTCACCAGGCCCGATATTGAACCCTAGGTTGTGCACAAGAGTCCCTCGCGACTGCCGCGACTGATCCGGCGGCAACTCAAAAACACGCGATGAATAGACCCGGCCATGATCGGTGAAGAACAGCAACGTGTCGTGCGTGTCCGCAACCTGCAAGAAGCCCGTGACATCATCAGCCCTCGTCAAGCGCTGGCTGCTCACACCCTTCCCGCCGCGGTGCTGTTTGCGGTACGTGTCGAGTTTCACCCGCTTGATGTACCCGCCTTGCGTGAGGGTGATCACCACATCCTCATGCGGCTCGATATCTTCGCGTCTGAACTCGCCAAGTTCCTCGGCGTGGATCACAGTCCGACGCTCGCTGCCGTATTTTCTCTTCAGTTGATGCGTCTCTTTGATTACCTCGGCGCTCACCTTCCCCGGATCCGCCAACAACGCCTCCAAGCGCTGCACCAGTTCGAGCAATTCCTTGTACTCGTTTTCGAGCTTCTCCCGTTCCAGCGCCGCCAATCGGCGTAGCTGCATGTCCAAGATCGCCTGCGCCTGCACAAGCGTGAAGTTGAACTCCGAGATCAACCCAACCCTCGCCTCTTCGACATCGGCTGATCCACGTATGATCGCGATCACCCGATCGAGGTTGTCAATCGCAATCCGCAGCCCTTCCAACACCTCCAACCGAGCTCGCGCCTTTTTGAGATCGAACTCCGCACGCCTTCGAACCACTTCCTCTCGGAACTCGATGTAATACTGCAAAACCTGCCGTAGGTTCAAAACCCGCGGGGCACCCTTCACCAACCCGATCATGTTCACCGAGAACGACGACCGCAGCGACGTGTGCTTGTACAAGTTATTCATCACAATCGCCGGCGATGCCGAACGTCGCAACTCCAGCACAATACGCATCCCTTGGCGATCAGACTCGTCTCGCACTTCCGACACACCCTCGACCCGACGCGTCTTGATCAACTCAGCAATCCGCTGAATCAGCGTCGACTTGTTGACTTGGAACGGGATCTCAGTAAACACGATCCGCTTCCGGTCCTGCCGCGCCACATCCTCGATCTCACCCGTCGCCTGCACCACAATCCGTCCTCGTCCCGACGCATACGCATTCTTGATCCCCTCAGACCCCCAAATGTGCGCACCGGTCGGAAAATCCGGACCCTTGACATGCTGCATCAACTCATCGACCGTCGCGTTCGGATTGCGAACCAGCGTCACCACCGCATCACAAACCTCCGCAACATTGTGCGGCGGTATATTCGTCGCCATGCCCACCGCGATCCCAGAAGCACCATTCACCAACAGATTAGGCAAACGCGCGGGGAGCACTGTCGGTTCTTTCAGCGACTGATCGAAGTTCTCCTGCCAGTCCACGGTCTCGCGGTCGATATCTCCGAGCATGAACTCCGTGATCGCCGCCAGCTTGCACTCGGTGTAGCGCATCGCCGCCGGCGGATCTCCGTCTACGCTGCCGAAGTTGCCCTGGCCATCTACCAAAGGCTCCCGCATCGAAAACGGCTGAGCCATCCTGACTAGCGCCTCGTAGACAGGTGAATCACCATGAGGGTGATACTTGCCCAAAACATCTCCAACCAACCGCGCACACTTCTTGTACGAAGAGCCCGGCCTCATCCCCTGGTCGTGCATCGCATACAGAATCCGACGCTGAACCGGCTTCAAGCCATCGCGCACATCCGGCAACGCTCTGGAGACGATCACGCTCATCGCGTAATCGAGGTACGAAGAGCGCATCTCCTCTTCAATACCGATCGTCCGAACGTCACCCATTTCAGTGCTGATTACCATGCGGGTACCACCTTGCGAAGATTGACCAATTCAGCCGTTTCAGCGCACAACAAAAACGTCGTGGCGAGGGCGCGCAAAAACGGCGTTTGAACTCCCTTTGATTCTAGACTTTCCCAATTTGAAACGCCACTTAAAACGACGCATTCAAACCCTGACCAACCGCAAATAGCGTCGATATCCGCAACTAAGACCCAGTCACGCGCTCCATAAACGCCAGCCAAATAGCATCAAACCCGCGCGGCAACCGATTCGCGCCAATCGCATCCCACTGAACGCCTATCACCCAACGATGCCCCGGCATCTCAAACGCCTCCACTACGCGGTCTTCCGCCAACGCCGAAACCATCAATCCCGGCGCCAGACCGGCCTGGGAAATCCCCATTTCGTGGTCGCAAGGAACGCCTAACCAACCGGATCCGCCAATCGTCGATGAAACCTTTGCCCCCGGCGCTAGAAACGTCGACATTCGCTTTACCGGCCCGTCCTCCGACCCAACGTGCGTAGGTGCTTCTTTCGGACCGTCACCGCCTAGCGCGACATTCAAAATATGCATTCCGGAGTTGACCCCGAGCACTGGCACCCCCATGTCCAACGCGTCCTTCACCAACTCCGATACATCACGCCCCGCCGTCGCGCCGCATCCGCCAATGATCAACAGTCCCGCAGCATCATTGGGAAACCCACCAGCATCTACACACCGCACGGAAACCCCATCAACGCCGACATCCCCCGAGACGCTGTCTAACGCAAAGCCCTCAGGAGCAACAACGGCAAGAACCGGTTTCAATCGAACGACAACCCGAGATCAGAACGGGATGCCCCACAACCCGAGCCACTCCGTCATCGCACCCTCGGTCTTCAGACCTTCACTCCGGATCGCCGTGCCCAGCGCACGTTCCGTCTCGCGATCCCGCTCCCCAGCATTCTCGCCAGTCGGAATAAACGGGTAGAAGGCGTTTCGATCGAACCGGTAGATCAGATACGCATGCACAAACCCGGATCCTGCCAGCGCTCTGCGATCCACCGCATGATTGGCGAAATCAAACTCGAACACCGCCGCCAACAGATTCTGCCCACCGCCGTTCATCTTGATCGCATTCGAAACCGTGAATACCGAACTCAGCAGGTCATCGAAGTTCCCGTCATTGAGAACCGCCCAACGCATCCCATGGTCATCATCCTTGATCTCCCATCCCGTCTTCGTCGCGCTCGGCCCGTCGTAGAGGATTCCATCCAAATGCTCAGACAACGACGTCAGAAAAGGTATCCCGTCATCGTCCCGGTACACGACGCCCGCCTGACGCCGCGGAGAAACGGCCTCGCCATCATGCCTGAAACGGTCCACCATCCGTGAGACTGACGACATCGAGTCCCACATCGTGTCGGCACTCTTCTTGCCGCTTCCGAAGAACCAGCCCATCAGTTGCGGTATCCGTATCGCATTTCAGCCTCAAGGTCGCGCAGACGAGCAATCCGCTCCTCGATCGGCGGGTGAGTCGAGAACATGTTCGCCGCAAATCCGCGCACCGCTGGTGCAAACAAAAACGCCTGCGCCGGCTGCAATCGCCTCAGGTCCTCGTCGGGGATGTAATCCATGCCCATCGCTATCTTCTCTAACGCGTCGGCAAGACCACCGGGATCGCCCGAAATCTCAGCGCCCGTGTGATCTGCACCATATTCACGATAACGCGTCAACGCCAGTACAAGCAACTTCCCGAGGAAATACACGAGAATCGTCACTAGATACGCAATCATGAACGGTCCCGCACCGCCTCCGCTGTCTCGCCGACCGAAAAGCATGTTGAAGAAAAACATCGTCATCAAGAAACTCGTCAGCGTCACAAAGAAATTCGAAATCGCCAAAACCTTCATATCCCGGTTCGCAACGTGCGCCAACTCATGGCCCAACACGGCGCGCAACTCCCGACGCGTCAACCGCCTCAATATCCCAGTCGTCACCGCGACCAGCGCATTCTCCGGATTCCTACCCGTCGCAAACGCATTTGGCATCGCCGACTCGATAATCGCAACCTTCGGCATCGGCATGCCGTAACGATCCGCCAAATCACGGATCATCCCATGCAGATTCGCCGCATCCTCCTCCGAAACCTCCTTCGCCCCCGTCGACATCATCACCAGACGCTCCGACATGAAGTACTGGAATATCGCCAATCCCAAAACGATCAACCCAACAAACGCCAACGGAATCCCCAACCGCAGCATCACATACCCGAAAACGCCGTACAACACACCGATCAGAAGCATCGTCAAATACATCCGGGAAACGATGCCCGGATCGCGCTTCAACTTACGTACCATTTGAGGGCTGTTCATCTCCATCCATCCAACAACCTCAGTTGAAACGCCGCAACATCAACTCCGACTGAGGTCGATCATTAAGATTCAGTCTATTCCAATATCGAAATACGATGCGCCAAATCGTCCAGATGCATCGGCACATCTCACCCTGTAGGACCACATGACTCAGATCACCATGTCACAACCCTTCGACGACGCCCTACTCCAACAATTCGAAGCGGTAGCCGTCGAAGCCGCCTCCAAAGCCGGAGCCTACGTCTTGGATCGAATCACCTCAATCAGGGAGATCGTATCCAAGTCCGGCAGACCAGGACGCGACCTCGTCACGGACGTCGACCGCAACTCCCAAGTCCTCATTTACGACATCATCAAGGGAAAGTTCCCGGACCACCAATTCCTCGGCGAAGAGGACCAAGACGAAGACATTGATCCTGCCGAAGACCTGGTATGGGCCATCGACCCCATCGACGGCACCGCGAACTACGTCAACGGCTCGATGCTCCACGCAGTATCGGTAGGACTGATGCACCGAGGCGTCCCGATCGTTGGAGCCGTCTGGAACCCGTGGCCAACATCAGGCGACGGCGGCATCGTTATCCACGCGCGCCTAAACGGAGGAACTAAACGTGCTGGCGAAGAGATGAATGTCCTCGTTCCTACAGACGATCACGGTCGACCCGTCTCAGGCCGGCTCTCCGTCCACCCCAACAACGCTCGATCCGTCTTCAAGTTCAATAAACGAATACGTGGGCACGCAGGAGACGTCCGCGTAACTGGCAGCGCATCCCACGAAATGGCGAACGTCGGCACCGGCCTCTACCAATACTCGATCGGAGGTGCCGCCGCCGTATGGGACTTCGCAGCAGCCGTCATCATCGTCCGCGAAGCCGGCGGTGACGTTATGCTCCTCGCACCCGACGGCGAATGGCACCCCTTCAAAGGCTGGTCACAGCCTTACTCAAACGACACTCCGACATTCAAACGCCTCAGAGACTGGCGCGGCATCATGCTCGCCTCTCACCCTAAATCCCTGCCATTCATCACCGAGAACATCCGCTTCCGACGCCCCAGTCAAATCCGCAAACTCCTCCAAAGAAGCCCATTCCACCCCCGACACCGCCAAAGACGCAGCGGTTAGATGACTCGTCGATTTTGCGAAACGACGTCAATCCGGCGAAGGCCGGAATCCAGAGGGTACGGGCAACGGGATCTGCAACAGATCAAATGATCGTTACCGCCAAACACGCCACAACTAACCCCCAGCGTTACCCTCTCGCAACTTCCAGTTCAACCACCACTCCGCCGAGTCCGCCAACGCCATCCAACTGGCGTTGATGATGTTCGTCGAAGCGCCGACCGTCCGCCAGACCTTCCCCTCCGCGGCCGACTCAATCGACACTCTCACCGAAGCGCCCGTCCCTAGTGTCTCGTTCACCACACGCACCTTGTAGTCAGTCAAGTTGATGCTGTCGACTTCCGGATACTTGTCCGCAATCGCCTTCCGCAGCCCCCGGCTAAGAGCATCGACCGGACCGTTTCCCTCCGCCGCTTCCAGGAAAACGTCTTCGCCAACTCGGATTTTGATCGTCACCTCCGACAACACCGGGTGCTCTCGCCCGTCTGCGCGCCAACCTGTCCCAAACGACGCCCGACGTCGGTTCTCCACGATCACCATGAAGTCGACCAACTCAAACGGCGCCTCGTAATTCGGCAGGTTCCGCAACACCAGCAACTCCAATGACGCCAGCGCATTCTCGTAAGCGAATCCCAGCGCCTCCTGTTGCTTGATATGCTCGACCATCTTCCGAGCGTCATCCCGCGTGAACTCCTCCTCCAATCCAAGGTCGCGGATCAACTGCATCACATTCCCACGACCCGACAGTTCCGAAATCGTAACTCGCGTCCCATTCCCAACGATCCCCGGGTCGATGTGCTGGTACGCCGACGAAGACTTCTCGGTAGCCGCCGCATGCAACCCGCCCTTGTGCGCAAACGCGCTGATCCCGACGTAGGGCTGGAACGGAAACGGCCGCCGGTTCACAATCTCCGAAACGAAGTTTGAAAGACTCGTTAGCTCAGGCAGCTTATCGGCATCGACCGCCTCAATGCCCATCTTCAAGTTCAAGTTGCCGATCACGCTGATCAGATTCGCATTGCCGGTTCTCTCGCCGTACCCGTTGATGCAACCCTGAATCTGATGCGCCCCTGCCCTAAACGCTTCAACCGCTGAGGCCACCGCAGTATCCGTATCGTTGTGCGTGTGAATACCCAGAACCGCATCTTCAGGCAACGCCGCCTTAACCGCACCGACAATCTCCGAGACCTCATGCGGCAGAGTCCCACCGTTCGTGTCGCAAAGCACCAATCGCTCGGCACCTGCATCATACGCCGACCTCAAACACCGCACCGCGTAGTCCGCGTTCTCCTTGTACCCGTCGAAAAAATGCTCCGCATCGTAGAAAACCCGACGATCCCGAGCCTTCAGATACGACACCGAGTCCGCGATCATCGCCAGATTCTCTTCCACCGTCGTCTCTAGAACCACGCGCACCTGATTCTCAGACGCTTTGCCCACCAGCGTCGTGATCGGAGCCCCTGACTTCAACAGCGCCTGAATCGAAACATCATCCTCGCAATCAGCATCCGCACGTCGTGTGTTGCCGAACGCCGCGATCTGAGCGTGCTTTAAACCCAACCCGTGCACACGCTCGAAATACTCGTCATCCTTCGGTGTTGCACCCGCGTAACCGCCCTCGATCACATCGACCCCAAAGTCATCCAACATCTTCGTGATCGCCAGCTTGTCCTCAACCGAAAGCGAAATGCCCTCCTGCTGCGCACCGTCTCTCAGCGTCGTGTCGTAGATCTCAACCGTCCTGACACTCTCTGGTGCCATGCCGTTCGTCGCTGTCGATATTGTCTGGGTCGTCGCCATCTTCGGAGATCCCTTCGGGCAAAAATAAACCCGCCCTAAATTCGGACGGGCGGTGAGAGCGTATTTCTTCTCATCTACACACGTCCGTTAACGATGGGACGAGTCAAACACCTTTCGGTTCGACCCGCGGTACCACCCACCTTGCAAGCCCGACGAGAGAAAACCAAACACCCCAAGCCGTCGCGGCACCGCTCCCATCATTCCAGCGAAGGCCGGAACCCAGAGCAGCGGGGCACTCAGTCTCTCTAACAGGATCTACGCCTCTCATATCGTGCGATAACGGCGCACCACCGTCCGGTTCTAGTAACGCCCTTCGGACGCTTTCTTCCAGACGCTTCGGAGTGATACCGGGTACTCCCGCCTCCGTTCGGCGAACTCCACATCCGCCACGCATTTCAAACCTGCTTCAATCGAAAATCCTACAAAACCCGAGTTTGCGACGCAATATGAACGCGTTCGCCATTACCTTCAACCTCCACTTGCTAGAATCAGTCACCAAACCGAAAACGGCGACACCAATCTCCCTAACCTCTGCGCCGTCAAGGAGACTCTCAGCTTGGAGCAATCAACTCACCTCGGCATCGTCGACGACCTAGAGGTCCTCACATACGGCGAACCGGGAAATCGAACCTTCAACCTCACCGCCAACAGCGATCGCGGCTCCGCTATCGTTTGGCTCGAAAAAGAACAGCTCTACAACATCGCATTCTCCCTCGGAAACGCTCTCGAAAGCATGAATCCCGATGACGAAATCACCGACTTCGACATTCCAGACATGCCCGACGACTCCACCGGATCTGTAGAGTTCAAAGCCGCTCGAGTCGCGATGCAATACGACTCCAGCCGCAAACTCTTCCTCTTCGCCGCCGCCGGAGTTACCTTGGAGCAACTCGAAGCCGGCGACGACGACCCCGATGCCATAATCGTCCAATTCGGCTTCTCCCACCAACAAGCCGTCTACGTCGCTCAGCGCGGCCTCGAAATCGTCGCCGCCGGAAGACCAATCTGCCCATACTGCCACGTCGCCATCAACCAAGGCGATGACCACGTATGCCAGCGACGAAACGGACATGACGCCGACTACAGCACCCTCGTCATCGAACAGCTTTACGGCGACGATGATGACGAAGACTGATCAACCACCCTCCAGTCCCAATCCATAACCAACCCCAGCGATGACGATTCAACCCGACTCGGTGGCCGGATTGAGTCGGCAAGAGATCGAGCGACGCCTAACCGACTGGCCTATCACCGGCATCGGTCTCCATCCCGGCGGATCAAATTACGTCTTCGTCGTCCGTTTAGCCGACGAGGACGACGAAATCTACGCCATCTACAAACCCGCTGCCGGCGAGCGCCCCCTCCGCGACTTCCCATACGGAACCCTCCACAACCGAGAGTGGTCCGCATACCTCCTCGCCGACGCCCTCGGCTGGCCCGCCGTCCCGCCAACCGTCGTCCGCGAAGGCCCCCACGGAATCGGCTCCGTGCAACTCTTCATCGACGCCGACTTCAAGAAGCACTACTTCAACCTCCGTGACGACCGCCTCGACGACTACACACCCATCGCGATGTTCGATGTCCTCATCAATAACGCCGACCGCAAAGGTGGAGCATGCCTCCTCGACGCCGACGGCCAACTCTGGGCGGTCGACCACGGACTTACCTTCAATCCCCTCGCCAGACGCCGCACCGTAATGTTCGAATTCAACGGCGAACCATATCCCGAAGACTTGCTCCTAGCCCTGCAACAACTCATCACCGCCCTCCAAGACGAAACCCATGACCTCCGCAACAAACTCGACGCCGCCCTCGAAGATCAAGAGTTCGAATCCCTCATTCGCCGCGCCAAAGACATGATCTCCGCCGGCACATTCCCCATTCTCGACCCAGATTGGAACGTCCCGTGGCCAATGATCTAAAGGCGGATTTGAAAACCTTCTCTATCCAAGAAGCACGCCAAATCGCCCTTGCTGCTCAGGGCTTCGCCGAACCGCGACCTAAACCCGGCACCGTCACAATCGACGACCTCGATCGCGTCATGAAAACGGTGAACATCGTCCAGATCGACACCATCAACGTCCTCGTTCGCACCCAGTACATGCCATTCTTCTCCCGTCTAGGCCCATACACCCAGGAAATGCTCCACAAGTACGCCTACGAAGATCGCAACCTCTTTGAGTACTACGCACACGCGGCGTCTCTCATCCCGATCTCCCATCTCCCCTTCCTCCGTCACCGCATGGCCGAGTGGAAACCCTGGAGACGCTGGAACGAGATCATGGACGAATCCCCCGGCCTCCTCGATTCCATGATCGACGAAATCCGCGCCAACGGCCCAATGGAAGTCGCCGACTTCGACAACAAAGGCCAACGCTACGGCTACTGGGGCACCTCCACGACAAAACTCATCCTCGAAACCCTCATGTTCCAGGGCACCCTCACAACGGCTGACCGTAAAAACTCCGCGCGTCGATACGACTTCATCGAACGCGTAGCCCCCGAACCCATCCTCAACGTCGACATCCCCCGCGACGAAGCCCATCGCCAGATGATGAAGCTCGCCATCTCATCCCTCGGCATCGCTACCGACCAAGACCTCGCAGACTACTACCGCATCCGCCGCGCCGAAGCCCAAGAAGCCATCAAATCTCTCCTCGAACAAGGCGAAATCCAACGCGTCGAAGTCGAGGGCGTCGACGTTCCAACCTACGCCCTACCCGACATCACCCCGCCGACCAACCCTCTACAAACCTGCGCCATCGTCTCACCTTTCGATTCCGTTGCCTGGTTCCGCGACCGCCTCGAACGCTTCTTCGACTTCTATTACAAGATCGAAATCTACGTCCCACCTAAAAAGCGGCGCTACGGCTACTACGTCATGCCCTTCATCCTCGACGACCGCTTCGCCGCGAGAGTCGACCTCAAAGCAGACCGCCAAAAATCCGTCCTCCGCGTCCCCGGCGCTTTTCTTGAAGAAGACTCCAACGAAGACGAAACCGCCCACCACCTAGCCGCCGAACTCAGTCAAATCGCCAACTGGCTAAACCTGAACCGGATAGTTGTAGGCCGACGCGGCAACCTGATCCCTGCCCTCCGCTCCGCCGTCAAAGCCCTTTAGATTTAGCAACGTCCATCCTGAAAGCAAACCCAATCCCCCGATATAATCCGCTCTAGGAATCCGCCGCTTGTCCCTCCCCTCCATATCCAAGGTGGAATACAAGAGGTTTAGACACAAAGACCCACCAACAACCAAAATGTCCACGACCACCAACAAACTCACCGACCAACAAATCGCCGATTACCGTAAAAACGGCTTCATCGGCGTCAACGACGTCTTCTCCGAAGATGAAGTCGCTCAACTCGTCGAAGTCACGGAAAAATTCGTCCAGCAATCCGCCGAACTGACCGAACACACCGAAATGTTCGACCTCGACTTCGCTGCCGGTCACAGTCCCGAATCCCCCAAGCTCCGCCGCATCAAAGAGCCACACGTCCACCATCCCGTCTACGAGGCCGCCATGCGCAAAGAAGGCCTCCTCGACATCATTGAGCAGCTTATTGGGCCGAATATCAAGCTCCACCACACCAAGCTCAACATGAAGACTCCCGGCGGTGGCGCTCAGGTCGAATGGCACACCGATTGGGGCTTCTACCCCGCAACAAACGACGACATCCTTGAGATCGGCCTCACATTCGACGACATGGAGATCGAAAACGGCTGCCTGATGGGCATCCCCGGATCCCACACCTGGCCTGCACTCGACCACCATCAGGACGGATACTTCATCGGTGCGGTCTCTGAAGACGACTTCGACATGGAAGAGGCCGTCCCCATCCGCCTCAAGGCCGGCGGCGTCTCGATACACCACGTCCGCACCCTCCACGGATCAGCACCAAACATCTCCAACCGACCCCGACGCCTGCTCCTCATGGGGTACCAAGCCGCCGACGCATGGCCACTCACGGGCGTCGCCGACTGGGACAAGTGGACCGCCGACATCCTCAGAGGCGAGCCCACAAACCAACCCCGCCTGGAAAACGTCCCCGTGCGCATGCCCTTACCCCGTATGCCCGGCGGAGCAGGATCAATTTTCGAACTCCAAGAAAACCTCAAAAAATCCCACTTCTCAACCGAACTAGACGCCGCTGGCATCCAACAACAGCAGCAACAGCAATAGCACGCGACACATCCCCTCTCCCGCCGAGCAGGAGAGGGTCACGGATATGGTGACCGGGGGACAAATGGGTCGGTTGAGGCCACCGACTACCATCCCTAACGGCAACCGATCCCTCACAAATCTAACCACCAATCAAACTCAACCTCCTCCGGCCATTCCTCGTACGCACCCGGGATCACACTTGCCAACCGACACCCCCGACTCGCATAAAAATCGCACGCATTCACATTCACATCCTGCGTCTCGATCTTCAACTCCTCGCATCCCACACTCTTTGCGTAAGTAACCACTCGCTCGAATGACTTCGCTCCCACTCCACGCCTCCGCCACTCAGGCGCAACTCGAATATCCCAGATCGCGGCGAGATCGTCCCGTCCCTCGAGGAAACACAACTCCGGCGAATCGTGCACAACGATCGCTCCGCCAACTCGCTCCTCGCCCACAAACGCCGACAAAATCCGCCAATTCGTGTTGTCCCAACGCAACCACCTGGTAGGCGACTCTCCTCCGTCATAATCCTTTACCCACGGTTTCTCAACCCGCTCCCGAACCAACCGCCATGCTTCCCCCGTGCCCCCGATCGGCACCGCCACATACCGCGCCTCGACCATAAACGCTATCGAAACCTCCGAATACTTATCGAGTGCTTTCATCGAATCTTCCTTGATAGTGATCACCGCGGACCTCCCGCCGAACGCATGGTTTAACTCCCACAAAAGATTAGAATCCCCACACATGCCCCTCCTAATCCGAAAATCTGTCCTCGCCGACATGATCTCTCACGCCCTCAATACCGACCCCGACGAATGTTGCGGTATCTTGATCGGCGACACCGACCACGCCGAAGAGGCGAAACGCATCCAAAACACCCATCCGACGCCGATCCGGCGATACGAGATGGACCCTGTAGCACTCGCCCGCGCCGAATCCGAAGCCGACGCCAAAGGCCTCAAAATCGTCGCCATCTATCACTCCCACACGCACTCCCAGGCATACCCATCTCAAACCGACGTCAACAATGCCGTCCAGTCATGGTGGACCGAACCCTACTACGTCTTGATCTCCCTGGTAGAAAAAAACAGGCCCGTAGTCCGAGCATTCAGAATCTCCGAGGATTTTACAGTCACCGAAACCCCGATAACAACTGACGGCGACCAATACATAGAAACGACCCGAACCTAAACCCACCCAGAGCAAAAAGGCAACGCCAAATGACCGGCAAAATGATCACCTTCCCAGTCAACGGATCCGAGACCAAAGGCTACCTCTCCCTTCCACCATCCGGCTCCGGACCCGGGCTTCTCGTCATCCAAGAGTGGTGGGGCCTCGTCCAGCACATCAAAAACATGGCCGACAGATACGCCGCTCGTGGCTTCGTCACCCTCGCCCCTGATCTCTACCACGGCGAGTCGACAACCGAACCCGAACACGCCATGACCCTCATGCACCAGCTCGAAATCCCACAGGCCTCCAAAGCCCTCATCGGTGCCGCCAACTACCTCCGCTCCCACGAAGCAAACTCCTCAGGAAAAGTCGGATGCCTCGGATACTGCATGGGCGGAGGCATGTCCCTCCTCCTCGCATCCAAAGGCGCAATCGACGCCGCGGCACCCTTCTACGGAGTCCTTCCGACCGGCCTTCCCGACCCGTCGACAATCGCCTGCCCTGTTCTAGGCCACTTCGCCGAAAACGACGACGCCACCGCAGCAGTCCCCGATCTCGAAGCCGGCCTCACCGCCGCCGGAATCCGAAACCAGTTCTTCATCTACGAAGGCACCGAACACGCCTTTTGCAACGACGACCGACCCGAGGTTTACGACGAAGCCGCCGCCACCACTTCCATGGATCGCACCGTCCAATTCATGATGAATCACCTTTCATGACCACCGATTCCAAAGAGCAATTCAACCGCCAAGCGAACCAATACGCTACAAGCGTCCCCCACTCCACGGGCGAGAGCCTCAGCATCCTCGCCGACTTCGCTGCCCTCGACCGATACACCCTCGGCCTCGACATCGCAACCGGCCCCGGCTTCACTGCATTCGCCATCGCCCGATATTGCCAATCCGTAATCGCCTCCGACATCGCCGAAGGCATGTTGAAACAAGCACGAAAAATCGCCGCCGAACGGAACGTCACCAACGTCCGCTTCGAAACCATCGACGCACAGAACATCCCATACCCCGACGCCTCGTTCGACATCATCACATGCCGCACAGCGCCGCACCACTTCCCTGACATCCCCCGATTCCTCTCAGAAGTCCACCGCGCCCTCAAGCCGAACGGCACATTCCTCCTCTGCGACACCACAACTTCCGAGTCCCCCGAACTCGCCGTTTGGCATCAGCGCGCCGAAGCCCTCCGCGATCCATCCCACGTCTACGCGCCAAACCCGACGCAATGGCGCAACTTGGTCACCGAAGCCGGCTTCCATATCACCCACGAGCAACCAACCGAAGTCAACATGACCTTTTGGAACTGGGTGGAGCGATCCGGCACACCAAAACCCACCATCGATCAACTCCATCGAGATTTCTCAATCTCTTCCGCCCCGGTGAAAAACGAATACGGGATCGCAAACCTCGACGACAACGACTTCAGCTTCCACTGGCCCGTATTCACCTGCCGAGCACTGAAACCCTGACACGACCACGCCGCAATCTTGATCAATCTAATAGCGCCGTCTGCACGATCCGATTTCGTGGCCCGCGTCGCCGAACGTAATCTATTCTTGGATTGAACCCCTTTCCGCCGTTCAAACCCCATAAATCCGACCGATGTCCCTCACCGTATTGGGTCTAGGGACAACCCCGTCTCCACCTCGAACTACGCATTCGGAGCGCCCTCAAGGAGCCACGTCTTGGAATCGCAACCAATCATCGAAGCCCACGACGTCAGGAAGGTCTATCGAACCCGAGACGTCGAAGTCAGGGCTCTGGACGGCGTGGACCTGAGCGTTGACAAGGGCGAAATGGTTTCCGTAATGGGACCCAGTGGTTCCGGCAAAACCACCCTCCTAAACTGCCTGTCCGGGCTTGACACGGTAGAAACCGGAGACATCACCGTCGCCGGAAACGTCATCGCCGAAATGTCGGACGACGACCTCAGCGAATATCGAGCCAAGATGATGGGCTTCATTTTCCAGTCCTACAACCTCTTGCCCGTTTTGACCGCTCAGGAAAACGTCGAACTCCCCCTCGTGTTGACCGGCGTTAGACAGGCAAAAGCATCGAAGAAAGCGATGGAGAAGTTGGAGATGGTGGGCTTGGCCGACCGAGCCGACCACACGCCCTCCGAACTCTCAGGCGGACAGCAGCAGCGCGTCACCATCGCCCGGGCCTTGGCTAACGATCCCGCGCTAGTTTGGGCGGACGAACCCACAGGAAACTTGGATTCCTCGAACGAAGACGAAATCATGGAACTCCTTCGAAGGCTGAACCTCGAGGAAAAGCAGACCTTCGTCATCGTCACGCACTCCCAGCATGTGGGCATGCTCACCGACCGCACGATCCGAATGTTTGACGGCAAGATCACAGATGACGGAAAGGCGGATCAAATCCGTCAATCCGACCTTCCAAATCGTGCAGCCGCCTAAACCATTAGGTAAACGTGGCGCACCCAGCGGCTAATCTCGAAACGAACTAGGTCAATCGATGGAAACACTGTTCGGTCTGAAAATGCAGTACCTCGCCGCGGGGTTGACGGCGACGCTGTTGATTTTGATATTGGCGATCGCCTTAATCGCCATCCGAAATCGATTCCTCATCAAACTTTCATTGCGCAATATCCCGCGCCGGCGAACGCAAAGCATCCTCATCATCGTCGGGCTGATGCTATCTTCCACTATCGTCGCTGCGTCTTTGGCGATAGGTGACACGATCACAGGGAGCATCAGAAACGCGGTCTTGGAAGGCATCGGTGACACGGATATCAGGATCAGCAAACCGGCATTTGGGGTGTTGGACGATCCAAAGATCACGGCGGAAGAGATTGAAGAGATTGCCGTCAAGCTGTATTCCGATCCACGCGTTGACGGCATCATGCCGATCAGCACCGAAACCGCTCCAGTTCTCAATCAACGCACCCGCCTGACAGAAGCTCGGGCTACCGTACGTGGCTATGACGTAAACGGAGCATTAGGGGACTTCAAACCGCAGTCCCAAGGCGGAGCGGGGGCTGACAGCAGGTTATCGCCGTTCGAACTCAAGCCTTCGGTTGAAGGCAATGACATTGATTTGAGATCGCTGACTGCAGACGAAGTTCTGATCAACGAAAACTTGGGCCGCGAGTTGGCGGCGCAGCCCGGCGACGTTTTGACAATTGTCACGCCGTCAGGACGACAAGACTTCCGTCTTCGAGCCGTAATGCAAAAGGGCGGGTTGGCAGCTAACGACATGCGTGTCATGTTGCCGCTTTCATCGTTCGACCGGATCTATGAATACGAATCGGGTACCGCGGAGTTGGTTGAAATCTCTTTGGATCTCGACAACTATGACCTCGAGACCGGATCGGACGACATCGTTGAGGATCTGTCGTTGCAATTCACCGACGCCGAACTGGCTGCTGAGCTTCATGCTGGAATGAAGCCGTTCAGAGACACCATCGTCTCTGAGATTCGCAAGTACGTCGACGAGAAGAGCGGAACCAATGAACTCAGCTCTGGGCAAGAAGAGGACCTCAACGAGTTCATTGATGAACTTGAGCGCGACGAGCCGACTGAGAGATTCCGAGTTCTACTCGCACGCGACGCATTCTTGGGTCTCTTCTTCGGGATCTTGGGCGAAGCCGATCTGGGCGTGGCATCAGAAGCGTTGCCTCAACTGGCATTTGCCATCGGGCAAATTGAGCGATTGTCCGTCTCGGATTACAAGGTACTCCTGACAGGCATCGCAGAGCAAGTCGGAAATCTTTTCTTCACCTTCTTCACTTTCTTCGGATCGTTCTCGGTGATCGTTGGACTGCTGCTGATATTCCTGATTTTCGTGCTTCTCGCCTCCGAGCGGCAACAGGAGATGGGGATCGCACGCGCCGTTGGTACCAAGCGCGGGCACCTAGTGCAGATGTTCACGTTCGAGGGTCTTGCTTACGCGATCGGCGCGGCCGCGGTGGGAACGGTGATCGGCATCGTCGTCAGTCGAGCTCTGGTCGTGGTGATGGCTAACGCGTTTGGCACGGCTGATGATCCGACCTTTTCGATCAACTTCACCGTCACTGCCTACTCGATTCTGGTTGCCTTCTCGATCGGTTTGATCTTGACACTCGTTACCGTGATATTTTCTGCCTACCGAGTCAGCAAGCTAAATATCGTAGTCGCGATCCGCAATCTTCCAGAGGAGTTCGCAGCCTCCACGACGAAGCCGCTACTTCGACGGCTACTCGAGTTCGTGTTTTGGGTATTCGGTCCGGTGTATGTGGTTATAGGCTTAGTCAGTGCGATCCGACGGCACGAGGACGTTGGCGTTGCGATTTTGAAACTGGTCTTCACGCTACTGATCGTCGGTTGGGTGATCGGATTGCTCTCGGCATTCTTCCGCATATTTGCGCCGTACTTCAAACAGGGTTGGCCCTACGCGATTATCGGCATCTTGCTTGCTGCAGTTGGATTTTTGAACGAGAGCGCTTGGCAGGCTTACATTGGTGCGAGTGTGGCAATCTACGGCTTCTCCATGCTGGCGCTTGCGATCATGGTTCGGGTTCGAATCCGCGAAGCGGTTGCAACAAGGATCACCTACACCGTCGCTGGAGTATTGATCCTCGTAATGTGGGCGTTGCCGCAAAGGTACACAAGGGCCGTCACCGAAGACCTAGACGCCAACGTGGAGATGTTCATATTCGCTGGTTTCTTCATGGTCGCATCGTCCGTGTGGATCATCATGTACAACTCCGACGTTATCGTTCGTGGGTTGCAGGCGACGCTTGGACGGTTCACTATAGTGCGGCCGATTATGAAACCAGCTGTCGCCTACGCGGTCGCCAACAGGTTCCGAACGGGTTTGACCGTTTCGATGTTCGCGCTGGTGATCTTCGTCTTGATGTCGTTCTCGATACTGAACCAGAGTTTCAGCGGGTTGTTGCAGACCCCTGAGAACGTCACCGGCGGTTTCGACGTGCGAGCAAACATCGACGACGATCTTCCGATTGATGACATTGAGGCGGACATCGATGCGTCACCGGACTTGAATCTGAGCGATTTCGATCTAATCGCCGGGCAGTCATATATCGAATTGGCGGCGCGGCAAGTGGACGGTGTCGAGGCTCGCTTCTTGGATTTGCAGGTGCGCGGAACGGAACCCGAGTATTTCCGTTCGACCAAATTGAAAATAACGGCGGCCGATCCCAGTTATTTGCCAGACAACACCGATCTATCCGACGAAGGAGAACGAGCTCAAGCAGTTTGGAACGCGTTGGCTGAAGATCCAAATTTAGTCGTGATCTCCAGCGAACATGCGGTAGATATACCCGACTTCGGCCCGGATGCTAACGAAGCATTGATGAAGCTGGAAGACGTTGACTTTGGCGACAACGGTTACGAATTCCAAGCAAAAGAGATCGAAATCGTTAGTGGTGCCGATGGGGATTCGTCGAGGACTGCGAAGCGTACCGTGATCGCGGTGATCGACGACATCGCTGAAAGCATCGAGGGCGGAGGGGATGGCGGTCCCGCGCCCGGTTTCCAAGGCATTTACACGGATCATCGGGTTTTCGCCGAACTATCCGACGAACCTGTGCCGTTCACCATTTACCGTATAAATCTTGCTGAAGGCGTTGATCCTACGAGAGTGGCTTCAGTCCTTCAAACTGTGTTCTTGGACAACAGCATGTTGGCTGTCGGTACGGAAGACGAGCTTAGCACCGCGGTCGCCCAGAACGAGCAGTTCAGCTTATTGTTCCAAGGCTTCATGGGTCTCGGCCTCGTCGTTGGAGTGGCTGCACTCGGCGTGCTCTCGCTACGAGCCGTCAATGAACGTCGGATGCAGATCGCGATAATGCGATGCATCGGATACCGTGCTCGAATGATCCGGATTCAGTTCATCATGGAATCGATCTTCATCACGGTGATCGGGACCGGCTTGGGGATGGGGCTTGGCGCGCTGATTTCGTGGTCGTTCCTCGATGACCTCGCGGGTAGCAACCAAGGCTTGACGTTCGACATCCCTTGGGGCTCGATTCTCGTGGTAGTCGCGATAACCGTGATCGCGGCGCTGATCACGACCTACGTGCCGGCCCGTCAGGCTTCGAAGGTTTATCCTGCCGAGGCGCTGCGGTACGAATAGACTGGTTACGCTCGTTCGATGCGAATCTCGCCGCCGTTGGGCGCATCAGCGAGTTGCGTTGGATCGCCTTCGATCATTCCGCAGACGTTGACCGCGCTGGCAGGTCTAATCTCATCTCCTCGGCTGGCAGGAGTCGGCCCCCAGAAAAGGCAGAGGGCGTTACCTGGCGGCCAATACGCCACAGCACCTTTGTCAACCACCTCTTCGGCCGTATCATCTGTGTCCGCGGATACAGGGATCGGGAAGTAGATCTCGTCGCCCCACGTCTGCACGCGCCCGACGATTGGGAGAGCTTCCCAAATCTGCGACGCGGTGGGAGAGTCGTTCAGCGTCGCCGTCAGCGAAACATCGCCGGATGTGATCTGTATTCGATTCATGCTCAGTGTGTCCAGATGATTAGTCGGCCTGTCGAGACTTCCATTCCTGATAGATGCGTTCCGTCTCGGCGTTGAACGGGTAGAAGTGTTTGGGCGACACGCGCTCCCGTTGGGTGTATTCGATCACGGCCTGCTCGACCTCGTCGTGGCGTTCGCATTCGTCGATTATTTCGGCAGCGAGGTGAGACGGCAGAACCACGATTCCATCGTCGTCGCCTAGGATGATGTCTCCTGGCCAAACCAGAACGCCGCCGCATTGGATCGGCTCGTTAACTTGGTACGGCAGGATGTTCGGTTCCCCCACGGTCGGAGTGCTGCCACCGGCAAAAACGGGATAACCGTATCGAACCACCTTGTGCCCATCGCGGACGCCACCGTCCGTCACCAATCCCTCGGCGTCTTGCGTGAGGATTCTCGAGAACACCACATCGCCGCCAGTCGAGGTCTTGCCAAGCCCCATCGCATCGGCGACCAACACATCACCCTTCTTGAGAGTCTCCAGAGCTTGCCAGCGAGGCGTCTCATTGAAACCCTCCCCGTGCTCGCCCGTCGCTATGATCTCGGCGAGATCGGGACGCGACGGCAGATATTGCAAGGTGACTGCCCTGCCGCAGAGACGTCGACCCTTGGCCAACGATTCGACGCCGAGCATGTAGACCTTGTCATACCCTCGGCGCAGGAGTTGACCGAGGACGGTCGCATTCGACACGTTGCGAAAACGTTCGAGCAGTTCATCTTGGACGGTTGCCATTGGTTCGGCCATGGGGTTGAATCCTGAGGGCTTCGGATGGTCGGAAATCGGTATGTGAGTATATCCGACTAGAATCTTGTTAGCCCCCAATCTCAAGCGAGTAGCCCTGCCGTGTCTGCATTGTTTAGCCTGTTCAAAAATGTGATCAACCCGATCAACCTGCGCCTCGTCAGGTTGGAGCCCAAGGTTCGAGCGGCGGTCATCTTCTTTGGCACGGCGCTGGTGATCTACCCCGCGGTCGTCCAGGTATACGGACCAATTTGGGCGATCCTGTGGTCGTGTTGGCTGGCCGCGTTCGGGCTCTACTTCCTGTTTCGTTCTGGTTACTTCGCTCGACGCGTCACATTATTGCTGCCCGGTGAAAGCCGGCCGTACCCTGAAAAGATCAGGAGTATTCAGGGAGGCGTGCGGTTCAAAACCTGGGACGAGGTGACGTACCTGAGCGCCGAGGAGGCAGACAGCGCCATCGGCGGCGACGATCGCGTCATCGGTCTCGTAATCGAGGGCGATGCCGTTGCCTACCCGCTGTCGGCGATGGGCTTGCGAGAAGTGGCCAACGAAGAGTTCGGAGACCTTCCAGTCTCGGTCACCTGGTCGCCGATAACCTATGCCGCCCGTGTCTACGTGAGCGAGGGTCCAGACGGCAAACCGTTCACCCTGGCACCAACCGACCAGATGGTCTTGAACAGCCCCTTGCTCGAATCGGAGAACGGGAGCCTTTATCTCCAGTTCACCGGCGAGGCGATCATGGGTCCCGACGCGGGTCACCAACTGCGGAGGCTGCCTTGCATGAACACGACGTGGAGCGCGTGGTCGGATGCGTGGCCGTCTTCCGAGATGTTGTCGCCCGAGGAGACGCCGGACATCGACGTGTTCGAAAACTACTACGCTTCAACGCGTGCAGGTCTCTTCACCCAGCCTACCCGTGACAAGCGCCTCCCAGACAAAGATGTCGTCCTCGCCGTCGACGACCCTCACGACCCAACCGTAACGCGCGCCTTCTCGGCGCACATGATGCAGAGCGAACCACTCCTGAACGACCAGGTCGGCGGGACCAAAGCGTTGCTCTTAAACGAGCGCTCGTCGGCATCGTACGTCGCGTTCGAACGTCAGGTCGATGGGCGCGAATTGACGTTCGCCGGGGAGTCCAAAAATTCATTCCGTCCCAATCGCGTCGTCGAGCGCGGCCAAAAAGACGAGGTCGGCGACGACGCCGTCCCGCATTCGGAATACGAGCCTTGGATGTTGCGTGACGAGCAGACGGGAAGCCTGTGGCATGCGGTCAAGGGCGAGTGTGTCGAAGGCGAGTTGGCGGGGACCCGGTTGAAGGTGCTCGACAGCAGGTTGGCATTCTGGTTTGCCTGGTCGAAGTTTCACGGTGACGTGGAGCTGGTGCTCTGATGGGTTCATCCCAGAGATGCCCCGGCGATACATGGCCGGATGATGACTAACCGGGCGATGTTCAACCCGGGCGATTTGACGGCCATCGTATTGGCTGGCGGACGCTCCGAGCGGTTGGGAATGGCGACGCCCAAACCCTTGATCGCGTTGGGTGGGAAGTTGCTCCTCGCAAGAGTGGCCGACACCTTGAAGTCGTTGTGCGCCGAGGAGATCTTGGTGGTTCGACCTGGTCAGTCCGACGACGTCCCTGACTTGGGCATCGCTTTGGGGATGCATGTCGTCACAGACGTCGAGAACCATGCGGGACCTTTGTCTGCAATCTCGGCGGGATTGGCCGCAGCGACGACTCCATTGGCCTTCGTGATCGGTGCGGACTACCCGTTTCTATCGCGGGGGTTGATCATCGAGATGACGCGCATCGCCCGGCACGGCGGGGAGGGTTTGGATGCCGCGGTATTCATCAGGCATGGCGAATGGATCAATCCGTTGCACGCCGTCTACCCGGTTGCGAGTTGGCAACCGTTGACCGCTGATGCTTTAAACGCCGGCATGACCTCGCCTACTGCCTTGATGCGTCGTGTGATGGCTGCCGGAATATACCCGGTGGAGATCATGACGGAGGACGAGGCGGAGCGGGTCGACCCGAGGCTGTTGAGTCTCTTCGACGTCGACACCCTCGACGATCTTGGCGTTGCCCGTCAGATCATCGACATCAGAAACTACCATCGAGTGCGCCCCGACTTGAAACGCGGAGGAATCTGAAATCAAATGAGCAGGATAGTGATGATCCGACATGGCGAGACCGCTTGGAATGCCGAGCGTAGGTCGCAGGGATGGATGGATCCGCCGTTGAATGAAACCGGCGAGCGGCAGGTCCAATTGCTTGGCGAGCACGTCCGGCGGCATTACGACTTCGAACGAGTGATCTCGAGCGATCTGACGCGCTGCACGATGACGGCCGATGCCATCGGGATCGACTACTCGACGGATGCTCGGCTGCGTGAGATCAGCACGGGTAAGTTTGCCGGGTTGTTGATCGCCGACATCCGTGGGCAGTTCCCGGTCGAGGTCGGACCTTGGATCAGAGGTTACGGTCGCGCTCCAGACGGAGAGTCTTGGTTGGATCTGGTGGCTCGGGCTGGCGCGTTCATGGCGGAGTCGGGAGTGTTAGATGTTGAAGGAGATGTCTGTCTGGTGTCGCACGGAGGGACGATCCGGGCTTTGCTGTCAGTGTTCTTGGAGTTGCATGTGAACCAGGCTCGTCGATACGCGCAGAGCAACACGGCGATCACTGTGGTTTCGCGGGAGTTGGTGAAGGGTGAGCACAGTTTTGCGTTGGATAAGCTGAATGATGTTGGGCATCTTGTTGGGAACTAGGATGTGAAGGATGGGGAAGGATTTGAAGGATTGGTTGTGATTGAGACTGACTAACTTGTAGCGAGGATTTTTGAAAAATGCAGTTTGAATGGGATCCCAACAAACGATTGGCGAACCTTGGCAAACATGGATTGGATTTCGCAGACGTCGCATGGATCGATTGGGACACCGCGCACATTACTCCGAGATTCAGATCTGGCGAGGTCAGGTTGGTAGCATTGGGTTATCTGGGCGGACGATTGCATTCGGTGGTCTATGTGTTTCGCGGTGCCAATCGACGTATCATTAGTTTCAGGAAGGCCAATCGACGTGAGGAAAGAATTTATGCTCAAACCCGATGAGTTGGATGAGTTGACGTTCGAACAGATCAAGGAGGTGCATGGCGAGGGTTTGGAAGAGTTGACGTTCGACGAGATCAAGGAGCTGTATGGCGAGGAGGCGGCGATCAATGTTGGAATCGCCACTGATCCTGACACGTTCGAGTTGGACGAGGAATGGTTCAAAGAGGCGCGACCGGCGAGGGAGGTCGATCCTGGGTTATTCCAAGATTCGTCTGGCTGATTGAGGTCGCCGGCTGGTCGGGCCGGTGGCGGGGGTGCGATGTTGAGGTGGTTGGGTTTTAGGATTGTTTGGCGTTGGTAGTTGGTGGAGCTTTGAAAGGAGTTTGTGATGGGGATTAATCGGCGGGATGATCAGGTTGTTGAATCGCCGTGTTCGGATGTTGCGGTGCGGGTTTTGCAGGATGGGTCTACGGGTTCGGCGATGATGACGGTTTTGGAGGTGTTGGTTGAGCCGGGCGGGTCGACGCCTTATCAGGCGAATGTTTCGCATGAGGAGAGTTGGTTCATCTATTCGGGGGATGTTTTGTTTACGGAGGGGTCGACTCGGTATTCGTTGACTACGGGGGATTGTGTGTTGGTGGCGAAGGGGGTTGGGATGAGTGTTGAGAATGTGGGATCGGCGGCGGCGCGGATAATCACGATGAGTCCTGATCCTTCGGTGGTTCGGGAGGATCGGGAGCTTGGGGAAGTTGAGGAGGGTTCGCCAGGTGGGAATGTGTTGGTTCGGGCGGAGTATGAGGCTTTTGAGTTTGCGCCTGGGGTTATGCGGGTGGATATGGTGGATGATTCGCGTGGGGCGAGGAGTTCGTATTTTTCCGAGTTGAGTTTTTCGGCTGGGGCGCATACTCCCAATCATTACCATCCGGCGCATGAGGAGACGATGTTTTGCATCGAGGGGGAGATGACGGCGGTTTACGGTCCTGACGAGTCGGTTCCGTTGCCTGCGGGCGATGCTTTTTTGTGTGAGCCGACGGTTCGCCATGCGACGAACAATCCGTCGTCAGGTCCGAGCAAGTTGTTGGCGATCCATCCGGTTTTGAATCCGCCGCCGCGTGTGATTTGTGATTGATGCCCATAACGGCCATCGCCATCAGCCACGAGCCCATGCCCACAATTAGGGCCGCGTAACCGGCTTTTGCTTCGGGTCTTTGGCTTTCGTTCGACCTGATGGCCTCTTGTGGCGTGAGTGATGGACGGGTTACGACGGCGAACACGTTCGGTTTATAGAGGTCTAGTTGTCGTGCCGTCGCGCAGACCCATGTCGCGCCGTTTTTGTTGATTGGCGTGCTGTCGTGTATCTGCGTGGTGTCGTTGGTGAGTTGTGCGACGGAGTAGTCGACGATTGGGATTGCATCGAAAATTTCGGGTTCGATGCAGATTTTGATGGGCGCCGGGAATTGGTAGGAAACTGCTTCGTCGTTGAAGCGGTGGCGTCTGGAAGCTGCCGTGGCCTCAAGCTCGAAGTGGTCGGAGGCGATTATCCATGTTTCGGGTTTGTCGGGGTTGAGCGGAGTGCTTTCCCTTGGCGAACGATTGATGGTGACGATTAAGTGGTCGCCCCAGAACATTGTTTGGGCATCGGCGTGGATCTCGAATCCTGGCAGTTGGGATTGGTTTTTGAGGGTAATGCCTCGACCGTATGAGATTGAGCCGGTAAATGGGGCGCTACTTCGAAACCTGACCAGTGTGTTCGTGAGTTTGATCCTTGTAGCGGCCGGAAGGCTGTCGTCTCTACGATTCAATGCACGCACGCGCATGCGGTAGTTGACATCTGCTTTTAGTCCGTAGATCCTGGTCGAACGCGCCGATGGCGGAAGGAACATCGGGAACGGTGGCGGTTCCGGGTACCAATCGACGGTGTAGGCGAGTATTTTGTAGCCGCCATCCCATCGGGGATTGTCCCAGTAAACGACTACACCTTCGCGACCCTTTTCCGCCCCGAAGTCTTCTGGCGGATCTGGGTCGACGTCTCGACTGTTCGAACTTCGACGTCGTGGAGTTGAACTGCTCGCAGTGAACGGTGTAGATGATGTAGGCGTCGGGGTAAACGTAGGGGTAGGAAACACCACGATGGGCGGCGATTCCGTTGCGGTAGGAGTAGGAGTCGGCGAAACCGGTATCGGCAACGTTTCAATCACAAATACGGCCGCCTCTCCGGTTCCGAGATCATTGAAAGCTACTAGTGCAAACTCGTAGAGCACGGCAGGTTCCAATTCTCCGACAATGTGAGATCGAGTTTCGGGAGGCAGCATCACGAATGATGTCGGGGAACCGTCCTGACCCTTTTTCCAAGTGAGTTTGTAACCGCTCACAGGGCGCTTGACTGCCCCGACTGCCAGAATCGGACCGTCCCAAGAGATTTTCACCATAGTTGGCGAAATCAGTTCCCTGCGTGCTACGGGTTGGCGTGGTACAACCACTCTCATTGAGGTTTTGCTGTCGACGCGAACATCGTCATTGAGAACAGCCACTAACAGGACGTTGTAGAGAATGTCGTTTTCTACGTTGGGAAGCGTGTAACTCCGCCGGTTGGATGCCAATGTGATGGGAAATTCCGGCGCCCCTGTGGTTGTAGGAGACCAACTCAGCTCAAATCCTCTGATTTGAGTTTCTTGGTTCGAAGGCACCTTCCAAACCACAGTTACGCCGTCAGCGTTGAGATCCTGGAACTCCAACTGCAGTTCGTCAGTTCCTGTGTCTGGCGATGGGGTGGGGGATGGTGTTGCGGTGGGGGTCTCCGTTGGTGTCAACTCGAGCTGATCCGTTGTAACGGTCGTGCCGTACGCGCCGCTGTAACCTAACGGGTTACGCGCCCTCAGGGATATCTCGTAGGTCGCGCCCGGTTTTAGGCCTGTGATTGTGTACGAGGTAGAAGTTGAATCGAGGACTTTAGTACTTACGCCTTCGGTAGATCCAGTTTCCTGCCACGATATCTCGTAACTGTTGACTGGTCGTCTTATCGTTCCTGTCTCAACAGTCGGACTCTCCCACCCGACGACCACCATGTCGGCTTCAACTGACGCGATTTCGCCGATCGGATCGCGAGGCACATCAAATTTGTAGTGAACCTCCGTTGTCGATTCCGAGCCGTCGGAGAATACCGCCTTCACCTCAATTCGGTATCGCGTCCGAGCTTCAATATTGGGGATCGTGTATGTCATCATTGGCGGTTGTACTTGCACCAGCGATTCTGTTGTTCCGCTCGTCGGCCCACTCCACCTCAGTTCATACCGAACAACCACGGTCTGTGGCGTCTGGTCAAACTCCCAGGCAATCGAAGCTCCCTCATTAGTCAAAGAATCAAATCGAACGGTCAAATTTGATGGCATGGGCGTGGGTGTTGGCGAAGCGGTATGAGTCGGCGTAGCCGTAGCGGTATGAGTTGGGGAGGGAGTCGGTGTCGGCGTTGGTGTGTAAGTCGGGGTCGGGGATGCGGTATCCGTTGGCGTCGGAGACAACGTAGAGGTCGGAGTCGGAGTCGACGTGGAGGACGCAGTAGGGGTTGACGTGGCGGTCGGCGTCGGAGAGGCTGCTTCCGTCGGCGTAGGAGACAGCGTAGGGGTCTGAGTGGGAATCGACGTGGCAGTCGCTGTAGGAGTCGGCGTGGTTGTCGGGGTCGGTGATGCGGCATCCGTCGGCGTCGGAGACGGCGTAGGGGTCGAAGTGGCAGTTGGCGTCGGTGATGCGGTATCCGTCGGCGTCGGGGACAACGTAGGGGTTGGACTCGGAGTCGAAGTGGCGGACGCCGTTGGAGTTGACGTGGCCGTCGGCGTCGGGGACAACGTTGGGGTTGGACTGGGAGTCGATGTGGCCGATGCCGTTGGAGTTGACGTGGCCGTCGGCGTCGGCGTCGGGGTGGAGGTAGGAGTCGGCGTGGCGGACGCCGTTGGAGATGCCGTGGCTGTTGGCGTTGCAGTTGGTTCCGATGTTGCGACATCTACTGTCGACTGAGCGGAGAAAGAGTTGCCAGCGTAAGACACGATCACGGAGATCAGGTCTTCGGACTGTGAAGGCACTTCGGGAGCGGTGTATGTCGCTGAGCTCTTGCCTTCGGTCGTTATCGTGCCGAAGCTGGCTGACCACGTCACCGAAGCCGCAACTGGTAGGTTTTTCAACGATGTGTCGCTAGCGTCGAAGGCTTTCAACTCAAGGCGCGAACTAGAGCCAGCGGTAGATTCGAAGTTCTGGGGCTGGATTTCGATACGCGCGATGCATGGGTCGATGGCAGGGACATTTATGTTCAACCCGTTACCCGGCCGGATTGGAATGGCCGCGCTGTCGGAGTTGAAGTTTGCAACTGGCATCACGTTCAAGACCTGCGTCGTGCAACTCTGACCAGTGGTGCGTCGGACAGTGAAGGTCTCCGTTGAGTTCCCGAAGGTGGACACGTTGCATGTGACTGTGGAGTTGGAAGAACTGCAACCAACAGGCAGATTGGAGAACAGAGATCCGGCGGGGAAAGAGATGTCGATACCGGGGTCGGGTTCGAGGAGAGTTTTTTCGACGGATACCGACCACGAAGCCATGTTGAGGTTCGTGTCGTAAGAGGGGTTTGAGAGCGTGATGTCGGGACAGTTGAACTGTCGGTGGGAAAGGATTCGACTGGATCTTGACGGGTTGATGGTCTGGCCATCGACGGATGCGGCGATGGTGAGTCTGACCCGAGAGCCTTCGCAGAGGAAACGGATCGAAGCTTGCAGTGCGACGTCCAGTTGACCGTTTGCGGTGACGTCGCATAACCACACGTCGCCGTCGCTGGTGCATGCGCCGGAGTTTTCGGAGACATCGGAACCGTTGCTGGTGAATGCACTGATTGCGATGGTGGCGTCGGTTGAGGAACTGTTCCGGATGGTGATGTCCCAGAAGCCGATGTGGTTGTCGGGGTCTTTGCGGGTGCCCGTGATTGCGATGTCGATGTCGGTGGGATCGATCGCCTGAGGGACAGCGGAGGCGAGAGTCGTGAGGTGAATGGTGGGATCCGACAATGGTTGTGTGTCGTCGCCGGTTGGTACGGACTCGGCTTGCGCGTAGTTGATGGCATAGACGACGATCAGCAGTAACCACGAAACGAACAAGATTGTTCCGACGCGCCAAGAGTTGGTTCGAAGGATAGACATTGAGTTCTATATCGTTTATAAGAAGCTTGTATTGAAGCGGCGAATTGGTGCCCTATCGACTTTCTGATGTGCAATGTTACCCGATGGATCCTGATCGCCAGTATCAGAGCGTGCTTCTTTGTTGTAGGCAATCCCATCCGCACAACTAAGTCCGCGGGCACGGTGTTATTGAGACTTCCCGCACCGGAGGCGATCCAAGAGTCGGTCGGTATCGAGTGCGGTGGTTGGTCGTCGTTTTCCGCGCGTGACTGAGCGGGTTTTTAGGGTCTGCGGTCGATGGGGAAGTGTGAAGAATTCGGTTTGAGGGGCTAGAATCGTATGGTTAGATTGGGAGGCTTGCCCTAGTCTCCCATTCGTGCTCCGCCATTTCATGAGAAGGGGCATCGTCCCCGCCCCTCGCGCTGGTTGGGGGAGCCATGTACATGACCGCTACGACTGAAACTGAAACTACAACTACATCCGCTGCGCAGAGCAACGGTCATGTCGTTCGGGTGTCTGGATTGGTGAAGGATTACGCCGAGTTGCGAGCGGTGGACGGGATCACGTTTTCGGTGATGCAGGGCGAGACGTTCGGTTTGTTGGGACCGAACGGAGCGGGCAAGACGACGACGATGCGGATGTTGGCTGGGTTGTCGCCGTCGACCTCGGGATCGGTGTATGTTGCGGGTTTGGACGTTGGGCGATCGGGTCGGGATGTTCGCAACGAGATAGGCGTAGTGACGCAGCACGACGGATTGGACAACACGCTGGTGGTGCGTCGCAACTTGGAGATGCACGGTTATCTGGCGGGATTGTCGTATCGGGAGTCGATAAGTCGGACGCGAGAGGTTTTGGGATTTTTCAATCTGGAGACGCGGGCCGATGCGAGCATATATGCGTTGTCGGGCGGGATGAAGCGTCGGTTGGCGATAGCGCGTGCGATGATGTCGAGTCCGCAGCTATTGGTGATGGACGAGCCGACGACGGGCTTGGATCCGCAGAGTCGGAATCGGGTTTGGGAGCAGCTTGGTGCGCTTAAGGAGGCTGGGGTTACGATCATCATGTCGACGCATTACATGATCGAGGCGGAGACGCTTTGCGATCGGTTGGCGATCATGGATCATGGTCAGATTCTCGATATCGGGGAGCCTGACGAGGTGGTTCGACATCATGTTGGCGCAGAGGTTGCGATCTTGCATGTGAGCGAAGACGCCACCCGCGAGGATCGTCGGTTGCTGAGGCGCAAGCTGGAGGAAGAGGGTCGGGATTTCAGCGAGGTCGGACCGCGTTTTTTGGTGACGGCGCCGAAGGGTTCGCAGCCGGATGTTTCGACGTTGACGGGTTTGGTTCCGATGCGCGTGACGTATCGTCCGGCACACCTGGAGGACGTGTTTCTGGTGCTGACGGGTCGCGAGATGAGGGACGAGTAGGATAGCGTGGCGTAACAATGTCAGTCTCCCGCAACACCGAAGTAACCTTTTTGACGTCGCAGCGGACGGAGCTGCGGACGTTTGCCGGCATCCGCTTTCGGTCGATCACCGCGCTCTGGTTGCGCCATTGGTTCGCGTTCATGCGGTTTTGGAAGTATGCCGTGGCATTTCTCTTCATCGAGCCAGTTGTGATGATGATCGGCGTTGGTGTCGGGATTGGACGGTTGGTGCCGACGGTTCCGGGAACGGAGATACCGTATCCCGAGTTCGTGGCACCGGGGATAATCGTGGGGTCGGCGATGTTTGTGCCGATGGTCGAGTGTTCGATGGGGGCGTACAACCGGATGGAGAATCAGCTCTACGACACGCAGTTGACCGCTCCACTGTCGGTGTTGGAGGTGCTGATCGCCGATATTGCGTTCGCGACGACGCGGGCATTCATCAGCATGGCTTCGATCGCCACGATTGCGGTGGCGTTTGGATGGATCAACGAGTGGACGGTTGTGTTTGTGGTGATACCGGTTTTTTTGGTATCTGTGCTGTTTGGCGCGGTGGGATTTTTGTTCTCATCGACTGCGCCGCATGTTGCGTTCGTGACGTTGGTCTTTACCGTCGTCGGGACGCCGATGTTCATGTTCAGCGGGATTTTCTATCCGTTTGAGGTGCTGCCGGATTGGGCGCGGATGGTGTCGAACTTCATACCTTTGGCGCCTGCGGTGAATCTGAGTCGAGCATTTTCGACGAACGTTTATGAGGCGGGATTGATTTGGGACGTGGTGTTCCTTTTGGGGATGATCGCTGTTGTTTTGCCGCTGTCGTATGTTTTGCTGAAGCGGAAGTTGATTAAGTGAGGGTGGAGCGCCCCGTTGCTGACGCTCTGGGTGATACACCGGAAACCGTGATCCCGGTTAGCCTCTTGCGTCGAGGGTTAGCTGAAGCGCTTGTCGATGGGCCAGTCTCGCATTTCGACGCTGCCGTGGTCCGATCGCACGTTTTGCCAGATGAACCTTGGTGTTATGGGCGAGACGCCGACGCGGTGTTGAGACTGCTGCAAAGGATCGATGGTTGGTTCGAACGCTCGATGTCGCCGAACGTTTCAAGAGATTTGGCCGATCCATTGGCCGCTTTGATACGGGAAGAAGAGGATGTCGAAGTGCGACTCTATGAGGACATTTACCATTCGTTGACGAAGCCCGTGCCTCCTCATGCTCTTCCCTACGTCAGATTATTGAGTATGCGGGATGTTGATCTGTTACTCGCTTCGAACTGGCAGCCTCAGGAACTTGGCTACGCGACTTTTGGCGAGCTTTTTGCCGATGGCGCAGCCGCTGGGGCCATCGTGCATGGGAAGTTGAGGGCGTTGGCACACACGAACGCCTTGTCGGAGAGGTTTGGTGACATCGGAGCAAAAACGGATAAGGCTTACCGCGGGAGGGGATTCGCCACGGCTTGTGCGAGCATTGTCGCCGAAGAGATTCAGGGGGCTGGCCGCATCCCTGTTTGGAGCGCGGGGGAAGACAATTGGGCTTCGTTGCGCGTCGCTGAAAAGTTAGGGTTTCTGGAATTGTCTAGACGCGTCTATTTGAACGTTCTGCGCACCAAACATGCGTTGAGATGAGCATCATCGTGGGCAGGCGTTAGTTTGAACGGGGTTTAGAATGGGGAGTATCAGACCGCGGAGGGTTCGCATAGAGGCCTAGTGCGCCCGCCTGCTAAGCGGGTTGGGGGTGTTGAGCCCCCTCGCGGGTTCGAATCCCGCACCCTCCGCCATTAGATTGATGGGATGTGGTGGTTGGTGTCGATGAGTTTTTGGTTGCCCTGGATGTGGGGGTGTTGGTTGGAGCTTATAATTCGCTGGATGGTTTTGGATTATGACTTGGATCTTGAGCGGAGCTTGAGGGCTGCTGCTTTTGGGTGGCTCGGGTCGCAGGTTTCGGGTGATGACGGGGTGGTTGATCGGAGCTTGTTGTTGGAGGGGATTCCGTATCTGGGGGAACGGGTGACCTTGGGATTGTTGCTCTACTGGTGGCACTCAAGCCGTCAGCAAGCGGGTCGGGGGAGCATGCCGATAACTGCGATTCGGACGATGCCGACGTTGGATGTGACGTCGTTGTCGGATGCTCAGTTGCAGGTGGCGGAGTCGATATTCGACGATATGCGGTATAGGGAGTTTCTGCCGGCGAATGAGGCGTATCGGGATGATAGTCGGAAGGAGCTTGACCGTCGGGTGCTGGTGGATTTGCTGGGGCTGCCGGAGGAGAAGGTGATGGATGCGTTGGAGCTGCTGCGGTTGAAGTGGTGCTCGGAGCCTAGTGTGCATGGGGGTAAGGGGAGTCGGCCTTGAGTTTGCATGGATGGACGGGATGAGGATGTTGGTTAGGCGGTCTGGGTTGGATTTGGGTGGTGCGACGCATGTTACGGCTACGGTTCGGAGTATGGCTGAGCCGGAGCGGAGTTGGACGGGGCGGTTTCGGATTGATCCGGGTGTGGTTGATTGTGTTGTGCCGCGGCGACATCTCGAAGCGATTGGGTTGACGGCTCAAGGTACGCGGGTTTACGAGTTGGAGGATGGGGAGTTTGAGCGGGTGGATGTTGTTGCTGGTCGGATTGAGATAATGGGTGAGGTTGTGGGGGCTACGGTGGTTATGGGGGATGAGGCTGTTTTGGGTAGGGTGGTTTTGGAGGGGGTGGGGGAGGATCGGTAAACCAATAGACGGTCGTCAGTAGGTTCGCCGGTTTTTAGATCACAAGTGACAACATTGCACGCGAATAGGGCTTATAGGATCAAGACAAAGGTCATCTTCGACAAACGGCCGTCTGTTCAGTGACAAAAACAATCAGCGACAAGAGAGGAAATCTTGATATGCAACCATTCGACATACTATTTAGAACATTTCCGATTCGTACATTTATATCTCCATCGAGATCAACATACGGTACTGCATTGATTCTCGATGTAGACTGCAAACAATATTTAGTTACTGCCGCACACATCGTTCCCCCCAGTGACAATGAACATATAACATACGATCTATATGGTCCACACAAAGAAAGGGATGGAGATCAAGGTGCATGGCATCGTGTTCGCCAACGAATAATCGGAATCGATCGAAGCAGTGATGTGGATTTAGCTGTGACTACAGTTGGTGTTCCTATTGTTAATAACTCCCCTATTTCGACTAGGTTAAAGATGTTGAAGTACGGACAAGAGGTCTATTATTTTGGATTTCCTCAAGGATTCAATCTTGCTCCGATATTAGGGCGGTCTGCGCCTTTTGTGCGACGCGCTACCATATCGATGAACTTGATCGAAGGAAACCGACAAATGTTTCTGGACGGATACAGTGCACCGGGCTTCTCAGGAGGCCCTGTGATCATCTATCCCAATACTGATAGGGACGTTTTGGTCGGTGTCGTAACAGCGAGACAACAGTTCACGGAAGGATTATCTTCTGAGGGTAACAAGTGTATCAAAGCGATGGATTTGTGCGTGTTACACACATTAAACATGCAATTCAGATGATTCGCGAAAATCCTCAAGGAGTAGATATTGAATGATGAATCTTAATTGTCACCCCCTCAGTGATCGTATTGCTGAGCCGACGTCCCCGCGAGGGGGTGTCTTCTTTTTGTTGGCAGTTCCGGCTGGCGGCACCCCTCCCCCTGCGCGCCTACTTCGCTTTGCGTTTTTCATGCCTTATGGCACGCTGCGAGTCTGCCGGCGCCTTTGTCTTCTAGTGGGGGATGGTCGTTGTCTCGGCAGAAATCGTCGGCGATTGGGCAGCGGTCGTAGAACCTGCAGCGGGGTAGTGGGTCGACTGGGACTGAGACTGATCCTTTGATCGTCACGGGCTCTCGGTCCGCCCCGGGATCGGGAACTGGGACCGCCGACAATAGCGCCTTTGTGTATGGGTGGACGGGATTTCTCAAGACCTCTTCCGTCTCGCCCATCTCGACGATCTTGCCGAGATACATCACCGCTATGCGACTGCACATGTATCGAGCAACCGCCAGGTCGTGGGTGATGTAGAGGTAGCTGATGCCCAATTGGTCTGCCAACTCGCCCATGAGCTGCATGATACCTGTCCTGATGGATATGTCGAGCATCGACGTGGGCTCGTCGGCGACGACGAAAGACGGGTTCATCACAAGCGCGCGGGCGATCGCCGCGCGTTGGCGCTGTCCTCCCGACAACTCGTGCGGGAACCGGAAGAGGAAAGATGACGGGGGTGTAAGTCCGACCATCGATAGCGTCTCGGAGACCCGTTCGAACCGCTCCGAGTGGTCGCCGATCTTCTGCACGTGCAGCGGTTCTGCTACCGTGTCGAAGATAGTTCGCCTCGGGTTCATCGACTCGTAGGGATCCTGAAATACCATCTGGGCCCGGCGTCGGAAGTTCTTGAGAGGAGCGCCTTTCAGGTGTGCGATGTCTTCGAGGTCGCCTGATTCGTTGTTGAAGAGGACTTGCCCATCGGTGGGCTCGGTGAGGCGTACGAGCATTCGGCCGGTAGTAGTCTTCCCGCATCCGGATTCGCCGACAAGACCGAGGGTTTCGCCGCGCGCTAGATCGAAAGAGACTCCGTCGACAGCGTGGATGAAACTGCGATCGCGTCGGAACCAACCCTCGGACACTGGGTACAGCTTCGAGAGGTTGACCGCGCTGATCAGAGTGCGAGACGGAGGATTAGATATGCCTGAAGAGCCGTTCACGGTGTCACTCGCTGTCGACGTCTGCGACAGGATTCCAGCATGTCGCCCATTGGTCGCCGTGTTTGGCGGTTGGCGGGATGGAGGTTCGGCACTCGTCGGTAGCGTAAGCGCATCGGGGATGGAAAGCGCATCCGCTTGGGGGATCGAGAAGATCCGGCGGCTCGCCGGGAAGGGTGGCCAAGTCATGCTTTTCGCCGCGAACGCTGGGGAAGGCCGACATTAGAGCCTTGGTGTAGGGATGGATCGGCCGTGCGTAGACCTCGGCTGTCGGGCCGAACTCCACGAGCTTGCCGGCGTACATGACACCAACGACGTCGCAGACCTCGGCGATCACGGCCATGTCGTGGGAGATGTAGATCATGCTCATATTGAGGGCACGCTGGATGGCCTGCATCTCGCGGAGGATGTGATCTTGGACGATCACGTCGAGTGCGGTAGTGGGCTCGTCGGCGACGATGATGTCTGGCTCGCACGCCAACGCCATTGCGATGATTGCGCGCTGTCTCATTCCCCCGCTGTATTCGTGTGGATACCGGCGGATGTAACTGGGGTCGAGGCTTACGAGATCGAAGAGTTCGCGGACGCGCTCCATTGCGTCTCGGGGGGCAGATGCAGAGTGGGCTTCCAGCGCCTCGATGATCTGGTCCCCTACCCGGTAGACGGGGTCGAGGGAGTTCATGGCGGCTTGGAAGACCATGGATATGCGGTCCCAACGATGCTCTCTCATCTGGTTCTCGCTGAGCGGGACGACATCGACACCGTTCAATGTGATGCTGCCGGAAACGAGTCTTGCGTTGTCGGGCAGCAGTTTCAGCAGCGTCATGGCGATCGAGGATTTGCCGCAACCCGATTCGCCGACTAAACCGAGCGATTGCCCGCGTTCGACCGAAAATGAGACGCCGTCGACTGCCCGTACCGGTCCGGCACGAGTCGCGTAGTGCATCGTCAGGTCTTCGACGACAAGGACGGGATCGGAGGTCATCGGCTTCTGAGCCTCGGGTTAACTACCTCGTCGAGCGATCTGCCGACGAGGTAGAAGGCGGAACACAGGAGCGTGATGGACAGGCTCGCGGGGAATATGAGCCACCAGAAATCGGTGACTTGCAGCAGGTATCCGGCGGATTCCGTGGTGTGAATCATCAATCCCCAACTCATGCGAACATCGAGGAGTCCGAGGAAGCTAAGGACGGCTTCGGAGAAGATGGCGCTGGTGACGGTGAACATCATGTAGAGGAACGAGAGCGGGAGGAGGTTCGGCACGATGTGGATCAGGATGATGTGGAAATGACCACCTCCTGCGGCTCTGGCAGCGTCGATGTATGGCTTCACGACCACGGAGAGTGCCTGCGATTTGAGGACGACGCCGGTTGCCCCGAAGCCGGAGAGGATGCCGATGATCAACGCGAGTTCGAAATGTTCGACACCGATCAGCGCGCTGAGGACGATGAGGACGCTTATCGCGGGCATCATGATCATGATGTCGGCGAGCCTCATGAGGAGCGTGTCGACCCATCCGCCGAAGTAGGCGGCGATTGCGCCGACGGCGGTACCGATTACGACGGTCACGGTCGCGGCGAGCAGTCCGAGCAGGAACTCGGATCGCGCGCTGAACATCAACTGGCTGAGTATGTCCCTGCCCAGAGGATCAGTGCCGAGAAGGTGTTTCAAACTCGGCGGGGCGGGTTGCTGAGTCTCGTCGAATGCGTATCCGACGACCGGATCGTAAGTGCGAGGCTCCCACACCGTGTTCATGAGGATTGGATGTGCGAGGGCCAGCAGGGCGTATAGTCCGATGATCGTCAGACCGATGATCCCGATTCGAGTTCTGGCGAATAACTGCCAGCTCTCGCGAAGAGATTGCGATGCCAGCCTCAGACGGGCCCGCCACAGCCCGGTTGGGGCTGCATGTTGTGTATTGACCGTCGACATCAGTATCTAATCCTCGGGTCGAGATAGGCGTAGAGGATGTCAGCGACGAGGTGTGCGACGAGGACGAATATCCCGACGAACACGAAGGCTCCGACTGCCAGCGGCAGATCTTCGGTTAGCGTCGCCGATACAAGCGTCTGTCCCATTCCGGGCCAAGAGAAGATCGACTCGGTGATGACGCCGCCATCGACTGCGAATGCGAGGCTGAATATGAAACTGGTGACGACTGGCAGTAAGGCGTTGCGAGCTACGTGTTTGTCGCGCACGGCGCGTTCGGTCAAACCTTTGGCTCGGGCGGCCATGACGAAGTCTTCCCGCATCGTCTCCAACATGCTGTTGCGTGTCAGCAACATCGTTCCCGCAAAACTGATCAGCGTCAAGGTCACGACAGGCAACACCATGTGGCGCACGATGTCCCACGCATAGACAGCGGTGCCGGATGAAAACCAGACACCGACGACGGCGAGGGATGCCAATACGATGCTTGCGATGCGGGTGATTCGCGCGTTCCCCATCCTTCGCTGTCCAGTGATCACGAACACGGCGAAGACGACGATCGACACTACGAATGCGGTCAGGATCATCTGATTGAAGACTGTGTTGGCGTCAATGGGCGCTTCTCTCCATAGGACGGGGTCGAGGAATTTGCCAATGGGCAACCAACCAGCTTTGAAAGCGAAGAGCCAGATCATCATCAGGCCGAACCATGGAGTGAAGACGGTGTATAGCGTCACACCGCCGACGGTTGACGTGTACTCGAACCATCCTCCGCGACGCCAGGCTAGGACCTTGCCGAGCGCGAATCCGAGGTAGAACGACAGGGCTGTGGCGGTCATGAAGAGGACGACAGTTCTGGGCAGCCTCTCCATGATTACGTCGGCGACCGATCGTGGGTAATGGCTGAAGGAGACCCCGAAGTTTCCGGTGAAGGTGTTGCGGATGTGGACGAGGTACTGCTTCCACAGAGGTTCGTTCACACCAAAGAGATCTTGGAGCCTCTCTCGGGTTTCCGGAGGGACGTCAGGATTAAGGGCGTAAAAGTTACTGACGTCTCCCGGCTGCGCGTTGACGATGAAGAAGACCAGCGTTAGGAACACGAACAGAGTGACGAGGATCTGTGCCGATCTCTTCAGCAGGTATTTGGCCATCAGCCCGTCCTGGCGATCATGCCGGAGGCGTCCCCCGTTTTTGGTTTTTGCCGTATTAGGGCAACTCGCCCCGGTCGATCAAAACAACGGGGGCGGGTTTGTTACTTAATTACGACTTCCTGCTGCATGCCGTTCTGTTGTTCCAACCCGCCGAGCACGGAGGTGTAGGGGAACTCGATCCTCGATGGACGGTATGCATCCAGTTTCGGCGTGGTGAACAGCGGCACGTAAGGCAGGTCTTCGGCGAGGAACTCCTGAAGCTGGAACGCTTTATCTCTCGCTCCTTCGATGGTCGTCTCGGACAGTAGCCCAAGAGAGAGGTCGTCGAACTGTCCGTTGGCGTATCCGCCCCAGTTGTAACCGCCACCGATTTCGGGTGAATGCCTGCTGTGGAAGAAGTTCTCGAGGTAGTCGGGGAATATCGACAGACCCCATCCGAGGATCCACATGTCGAGGTCTTCGGCTACGGTGTCGCTGAATAGTTCGTCGACGATGACGTTGAAGCCGGTGAGCTGGGCACGCACGGGTATGCCGACGTCGGTGAGCCAGCGTTCGACCCAGATGGCGAAAGTGGACCGCATAGGATCGTAGCCCGCGCTGGGTGCTAGGAGAGTCATCTCGGGAACCGGCGATCCGTCGGGCATTTTTAGTCCTTTGCCCTGCTTGGAGATGAAGGCGCCGTCCTCGCTGACCTCTGGTTCCTCCTCGAAGGTGAAACCGGCTTTCTTTAGGAGGTCGACTGCCTGAGTGATACGCTCTCCCCTGCTGAGATCTTTGCCGAACTTGGGGACATCGGCGTTGTGCCAGAACTCGTTGCCTTCGGGAACCATGGCGTAGACGGGGATCGCGGCGTCTTGCAGGACGGTTCTGGCGACGAACTCCTTGTCGATGACCGTGGCGACTGCTTGTCTGAATTCCGGGATGTCCATCGGAGGCTTTCGAACGTTGAAGCCGAGGTATCGGACGCCGTTGTTGGAGTTCGTGGCGATTTGCAGGTCAGGGGTGTTCCTGACGCGGTCGAGGAAGCCTTTTTCCAAACCGAGGGGGTTGAAGACGTAGTCGATGTCGCCATTGGTCAGAGCTAGGATCGCTGCGTCTTGGTTGCCGTAGATGCTGAAAAGCTCGGACTCGACGTGGGGTCCGACCTCGTATTCGAGGACTTTATCGCCGTCGGCCTCACCGAAATACGTAGCCGAGTGTCCGGTGCGCTCGTTGGTTTCCGAGTACGCGCCGTTGGCGTACATCGTGACTACGGTGCCTTGGTCAAAGAAGTTGGGGTCGGTGTCGTTCTCAAAGAAAGCGCCGGGTTCCCACTTGTCGAATACGAAGCCACCAAGGGTAGGTTCGCCGTCGGGAACATGTGCGAATAGGGCCTCCTGTTGCTGTTCGATCTCGCCTGCCTCTTTTACTTCTTCGATGACCGGCGCCCAGTAGTGCTCGGCGAGGACGGGCATGAAACCTAGGCCGAACTGCCAGACGCTCAGGCCTGGTGTCTGCGGATTGCCTTCGGCATCGGTGGTTTTGAAGAAGACCTTCAGCGTGTGGGTGTCGAGTGCTTCGACCCGGTCAAGGAATGCGCTATCGACCGCTTGCGCCCAGTTTGAGGAGAGCTGCAAATCAAGCACTGTGTTCACGGTGAAGACGAAGTCGCCGGCGTCCAGCTCATGACCGTCGCTCCACACTACGCCGGGCGTGAGGGGTACCTCGGCGGTCCAGAACTCGGTGTCGCCGACGGTCTCTTTTACAAGATCGGTTGGGAAGTCGGCCGCGAGACTTGGGATCCAATCGAATCGTTGGTCGGAGTAGCCGTACAGCGATCCGGAATGGCCGTCGAGAACGTACTGAGTCCAGACTGAACCCGCGGGGCCTCCATAATAGTTCCAGAAATTCCTAGAGATTGGCTCCTCGAAGATTCCCATCTGGTAGATCGGCGGTCCAGCGGATACCTCAGGCTCAGGAGTTGGCTCGACGATCTTCTCGACCTCTACGATCTTTTCGACCTCGACCACCTTCTCGACGGGGACCTCAACCTCAACTTCCACCTCCTTGATGATCTCTTTCTCAACCTCAACCTCTTTGATCACCTCCACCGGCACTTCCTTGATGATGGTGACTGGCGTGGGTGGCTCCGCCTCCCCTTGGCAAGCAGAGATCAACACGGCGCACATGGCGACCAGACCCAAGACCGAATATCGCGCTCTGAACGGCAAACTCATGACTCTGTCCCCTTGCTCCAAGGTGAATATTGATTTGCTCTGCTAGGAGTCTATACTCGTCGCGCAGCAACTCGGATTTAAGTGACGCCCGCGGAACCGTCGCCGATTTGCCAAAGTGAGCCACGAAAGTGCGGCCTAGATCGCAGTGCGATAATCTGTCACCACATCCCAACCAAAGCCAATATCCATGCCCGAAAATACCAAAGTCATCATCATAGGCGCGGGCCACAATGGCCTAGTCGCCGCCGGATACCTCGCCCGCGCCGGACTCAACGTGCATGTTCTCGAACGCCGAGACATCGTCGGTGGCGCTGTCGTCACCGAGGAATGGTTTCCCGGGTACCACATCTCCACATGCTCGTACATCTGCCACATTCTTCAGAAAAAGGTGATCGACGATCTTGAACTGCGGCGCTATGGGTTCCACGTCTACCCGATCGACCCGTCGCGGGTGCATCCGTATCCCGACGGCAAGGCGTTCACATTTTGGCATGACGACGCACACACGGTCGAGGAGATGCGCGACGAATACCCAGAAGACGCAGAAGCCTGGTGGGCATGGGCGGATTTTTGGCATCGTGCGGTCGCCATTCTCAGCGACTACTACCTCGGGCCACCGCCATCTTTGGCCGAACTGACCGACCGTTTCCGCGCGGAAGGCGAGGAGGAGCTTCTCGAGACTCTTCTCACGGTCCCGCTCAAGGATCTCATCAACCGCTTCTTCACGTCTGAAGAGGTGAAGGCCGCAGTCAGCACCGGCGCGTTCGACATGGGCGACATCAGTGCGCCCGGGAGCGCGTACATCACGGCGTTGTACAGGTTCAGCGCGTTCCGCGACGACACCGAAAACTACGGGATCGTCCGTGGAGGCATGGGCGGCATCACGCAATCAATGGCTGCTTCCGCAGAAGCGTCAGGTGCCACAATCCGCACTGGCGCGGAGGTCAAACGCATTCTGACCAATAACGGCTCAGTTTCCGGCGTGGAACTATCAGACGGCGAGGTGATCGATGCCGATGTAGTGATTTCGAACGCCGACCCTAAGCGTACCTATCTGACCCTCATCGACGAGGCCGACATCGACTCCGAGTTCATCGACGAGGTCAAGGCCCTCAAAACCCAAGCTGCCTCAGCCAAATTCTTGTGTGCGATCCGCGAGCTTCCGGACTTCTCCAGGCATCTCGGCCCTGGCTTCAATCCCGAATACCTAGCCATGATGACGATCTGCCCGACTGTCGATCAGAGCGAAATGGCGTGGAACGATGCTGTCAATGGGCGCATAACCAAGACGCCCATCATGCAGCTACAGATTCCATCGGTATATGACCCCACAGTCGCTCCCGACGGTCACCATGTCCTTTCGCTGTGGATATACTTCCTGCCTCCCCATTTGCCAGACGGCGACTCGTGGTCCAATCACCGTCAGAGCCACGGCGAGTGGTTAATCGACTACGTAACCAGCTACGCTCCCAACTTCAGGGACTCGATTATCGACTGGACGCTGTTGACGCCTGAAGACATCGAGGAGCGTGTGGGACTCACGGATGGGAACATCCGTCATCTCGACATGATCCCTCAGCAGATGATGTCTCGCCGACCGTTGCCAGGGTGGTCAGACTACCGTTCACCGATTGCCAACCTCTATCTCTGCGGTGCCGGTAATCATCCTGGAGGGGAAGTTACTGGCGCTCCGGGGCACAATGCGGCTCACGTCGTACTTGAGGATCTTTCCAGATGAATTCGCGCAGCGTGTGGCGACCTGACAAGGATGAAGTCGTCGTCGAGAATGGCGCGGTCGCAACGGCTCATCCGATCGCGGCGCAGGTAGGAGTCGATATTCTGCGTCAAGGCGGCAATGCCGTCGATGCCGCGATCGCAACCGGGTTCTGCTTGAATGTTGTCGAGCCATCGAGCTCCTGCATTGCCGGGCACGGCCAGATGATCGTCTTCATGGCCGAGACCAAGCAACGGGTTGCTATCGATTACGGGCATCGAGCGCCGAGGGGCGCGACGCCGGATATGTTCCGCGTGATCGGCCAATCTGAGGTTGGCAACGGCATTTACCAAGTGGAAGACAACGCGAACGCAATCGGTCATAGGTCGGTTGGCGTGCCGGGCGTGACGGCTGGCATGTGTCGCGCTCACGAACTTTTCGGGACGTTACCGCTCGAACAGTTGCTGGAGGCGGCGATTCATTACGCACGGGAGGGTTTTGAGGCGAACTCAACGACAGCCCTCGGCATCGCCAACAACATGGCCAACTTTGAGCGTTTCGGCGATGCGGCGCGGATCTTCCTGACCGATGGTTACCCGCCAACACCGGGCAGCAAGGTGATTCAAAGCGATCTGGCGGACACCCTCGAACGGATCGCGCGAGAAGGGAAAGACGCTCTGCACTGCGGAGATGTTGCGCACGCCATCGAAGAGGAGATGAGCGCGAATGGCGGCGTCTTGACGGCTCAAGACCTGGCGGATTTTGAACCAATCGTTAGCGATGTTGTCACTACAACCTATCGGGGAAACGAGATTCTGAGCTGCCCTGTCCCTGCAGGAACTGTCACTGGTCTGCAGACATTGAATATCCTCGAGAACTTCGATCTGGGTGGCCTCGACCATTGCTCTACCGAGCATCTCCACCTCTTCATCGAGGCTGCACCGGCACGCTTTCGCCGATCGGTATTCATACATCGGCGATCCAGATTTCGTGCCGGTGCCGTTCGACGGTATTCTCTCGAAGCGTTATGCGCGTGATTTGGCGGCGCAGATCGACGTAAATGTTGCAAACCTTGAGCGGGAGCGCGAGGTGCAACCGTGGGTGGGTTACTCCGACGTTCCGCTTCACGATCCGTGGGAATATGACTCGAAATCTCGTCCAGAGGCTGGTCTCACGGCGTCTCCGCCCAGCGATGGCGATTGCACGACCCATTTCAGCGTCATCGATCGGGATCGGAACATGGTTGCGTGTACGCAGACCGCGGTTGGGGGATTCGGGTCAAGTGTGGTCGTGCCGGGCACGGGCGTGTTGCTCAGCAACGGCATGGTGGTTTTCAATCCAAAACCGGGTTCGGCTAACTCCATAGACGGTTTCAAACGCGGTCTTAACAACATGTCGCCAGTATTAGTGCTCAAGGATGGGCAGCCGTTCTTCAGCGTAGGCGCACCCGGGGGAAGACGGATCATTTGCCGGATCGCTTTCGTTGTTTCGAACGTCATCGATTTCGGGATGGCGATGCAGGAAGCGATCACCGCGCCGAGCGTCGACGCTGCCGAGCGCGAGAGTTTTTTGGACCATCGGATCGATCCTGCAGTTGTCGCAACCCTTGGTGACATGGGCCACAACGTAATGGTTGTTGAAGAACCAGCCACAGGCGGCGGCTTCTCCCGTCCCCGTGGAGTCATGATCGATCCCGTTGATGACGTGCTCCGAGCCGGAGTTCATCCGTTCGGACCCGACGAGGCTAGGGGATATTGATCCGACCTCGTGGTCAACTCACCGAGAATCTCCTATTGTCTCGGTAAGGCCCGCGAAGTTTCGAGACCGCGGGATGCCGCCAACATAATCGCAGAACATCCGAATGACCAGAGTCCTGATAGTCGCTTTCGACGGCTTGCAACCTTCGCAGGTCACTCCCGAGCTTGCGCCCAACCTTGCCGCGTTCGCAGAAGGAGGCGTCGTATTCGCCAACAACCACCCGGTGTTCCCGACTGTCACGCGGGTGAACGTTGCCAGCCTCGTCACCGGTCGTCATCCAGGCGTTCACGGTCTCGCAGGTAACTCGCTGGTGGTGCGAGATTACGAACCGCATGAGGTCATCGACGCCATGGAGCCGCAACTTTCCAAGGTGGCCGAGAAAACCGGCGACGTCTTGCTGGCGCGAACTCTCGCCGACATCCTCCACGATCACGGAGAGGAGTTCATCGCTGTGGGCGTCGGCACTTCTGGAAACGCCTACGTACAGAACCCTCGAGCCGAGACCTGTGGCGGTGCGACGATCCATCCGGAATTCTGCCTTCCACGCCCGTTGTACGGAGACATCATCGAACGATTTGGTGCATGGCCATCAAAAGCCTCGCCGAATCTGCCGCAGATGGAACGCGCCGTCCAGGTACTCACCGAATACGTCCTCGCCGTTCGGGATCCTGCGGTCGCGCTCATGTGGTTTTCCGAGCCAGACAGTTCCAACCATCAGGAAGGGGTAGGGTCCAAGCTCTCGAACGGTGCCCTTGCCGCTGCCGATGAGCAGTTCGGACGCATCATTGCTTGGCTCCAACGCAACGGCAGATTGAACGAAACCGATGTGATCGTCGTCTCCGATCATGGATACGCGACGATCCAAGCGCCAATCGATATCAATGCGGAGTTGCACGCTGCCGGCTTCATCGTCGGCAACGTACCGGGTGGCGTTTTGGTTGCACCAAACGGGGGCGCAGTGCTGTTTTACTCTCGGGATCGATTCGAAGGAGCTGACGTTCGCACCATCGAGGGTTTAACTGCTTGGTTGGCGCGTCAGCCCTGGTGTGGTGCGATGCTGGCGTCGGAACGGATTGGACGTATCCCCGGCACTCTAGCTGCTGATCTAGTCGGAATCGATGGACCGCGCAGCCCGGATCTCACGAACGGTTTCCGGTGGGACTCCGAGCTCAATGAAACCGGTTATCCCGGTCGTACGGCATCCGGCGGTGGATCAGTCGGGTTAGGTACGCACGGAGGCATGAGTCGGCATGAACTGCATAACACGTTGATCGTCCGCGGTCCTAGCTTCGTTCGTTCCGCCACCATCGACACCCCGACCGGCAACATCGATGTCGCCCCGACGATTCTTCATGTGCTCGGGTTCGATGACGGCGAGAGTATGGACGGCCGGGTGTTAGGCGAAGCGCTCTCAGGAGATGACGCACCGCAGAGCGTGATCCCTCACACGACGGAACACAACGCAGAGTCTGGCGACTACCGTCAGTCTGTCACGATCACTTCCGTCGGAAGGTCGGTGTACGTGGATGAGGGCAACCGACTACCGGGTTAGAAGTCGTTCCGCACCTTGACGGGCCTGCCGCTGCGTAACGATCGCCAACATGCGAGGCCGGTCGACACGACTTTAGCGCCGTCTCGTGCTCCTACCCACGGTTTTGTGCCGTTAAGGACGCAGTCGGCCATGTGCTGCATCATGATCACCATCTCGCCTTGGTGGCCACCATGCGGCGGGAGATGAGTGTGGTACTCTCGCTCCGGCAACGCATCATCCGCGTCAAGCGTCTTCACATTGTCACGTATCGTTCCCTTGGTGCCGTAAACCGTCAGACTGTTCATCTTCTCGCCGGCGGGATGCACCATTCCCAACAGGTTGGCAACGCGTCCAATCTTGCCGCTGGAGAACTTCATGTTGATGAAGAAGCAGTCTTCTTGGGGATATTCCGGCGCAACGCCGCTTCGTAAACCGACGCAGTGCACCTCGTCGATATCTCCCATAAACCATCGCAGCAGATCGAACGGATGGCATGCACCACCTAGGATCAGGTCTTGCGGCATCTCGATCCGCCACGGCGTCCGTTTGTACACGGGACGCAGGTCGTGAACGTAGTGCGCCTCCGCCATGAACAGGTCACCGATTTCCCCTGCGTCGCAAGCTCGTTTTGCGTCGATGAAATCCAACCTGCCTCGCATCGACTGCGTGACGAGCAATACGAGCCCTGTTCGATCTACTGCTTCGACGACGCTTTCGGCCTCTGCCATGGTGTAGACCATCGATTTCGTCACCATCACGTGTTTGCCGTTTTCCAGAGCGGTGAGGATTTGACGCGCGTGGAGGGGGCCTGGCGTGTAGATGCCGATGATGTCGATGTCGTCTCGCGTTGCGAGTTCGTCGAAATCGGTGGTGACTGCGTCAATGCCGTGCGTCTTGGACGCGTCGGCGAGGCGCGCCTCGTTGACGTCACAGAGTGCCGTCACCCGGATCGGCAGTTCGTGCTCCGGGTTGTTGGCCTGCAGCAGTGTGTCGCCATGGCCCAAGCCAGCCAATCCGAGCCTAAGTGGTGGTGTGGTCACGTCCGTTCTCCTTGAGTTTTTTGAGGATAGATGCCCAGCGTGTGGGCATGTCGGATCTGTTCATGACGGGTTTGAAGCCTAGGGAGAGATAGACGTGGATCGCTGGTAGCCGCCAATCGTCGGTACGTAACGAGATTGTTTGGCAACCTTGATTGACGAGCGATCTGGCGACTTCGGTGCAGATCGCTTTTCCGAGACCGTTGCCGCCATGGTCGGGACGGGTGACGACGAAATCCAAGACGCCCTCAAGTTGAGCGGTGGGGTTTGCGGCATCGGTCGTCGTGTCCCTTCTCCTGCTCGCGAACGTGGCCGCCACTACGTTTCCCTCGTACTCCACCACTCGCGAACCTTTGCGTCGATCTGTGTCGGTCAAGTAGTTGAGCACCTTAGCATCGTTCCAACTTTCGAACCCGCAGATTTGAAGCGTTTCGGCCCAGCTAATTTCATCTCCGGGAAGATAGCCGCGCAACGTGTATTCACTAGGCACGGGCACGTCAGGGAGGTTGAGCACGGACGTGTAGGACGTGATCATGGTTAGTTGTTTGGGTAGGAGCGGCTCCATGCGGCAATCGTAATTTCGTCGAGGTGGTCGTCAGCACGGTTTGACGGAAGGGAGTTATATCGAGTGATCATGGGATCGGTTGAGTACGGGCCGTTCTGTTCATTATTTCGGGGTTCATTCCGTAAGGTTGCAGATCTGATTCGGTGCGGTCAAAGGTGTAGATTCACATTAACGAAAAAAGACCTTGTTCCGGAGTAGAACATGCCGAACCTAGACACCGAATTTGCGTTTGCGCCCGCCACAGAACTGCGCGACTTGATTGCCGATAAACAGATCTCGTCAAGAGAGTTGACCGAACTCTACTTGTCCCGCATCGAAGCGCTCGATCCTCAACTGAACGCCTTCATCACAGTCACCGATGACATCGCGTTGGAACACGCAGCGAAGGCGGACGAAGCGACCGCGAAAGGCGAATCCCTCGGCCCTCTGCATGGACTGCCTGTGTCGATCAAAGATCTCCAGATGACCAAGGGCGTGAGGACGACTGGCGGTTCTCTGGCATACAAAGACAGGATTCCCGATGCCAACGCCGCTTGCGTACAGTCTGTTCTTGACGCTGGCGCGGTGATGCTCGGAAAGACAAACACCCCCGAGTTCGGCCATCTCGGTGCCAGCGAGAACCGTGTCGGCAAGTCTGCATGGAATCCTTGGAATCCCGAGCGTACCGCCGGCGGATCGAGTGGTGGTGCGGGATCATCGATCGCTGCTGGGCTGGCCGCGCTTGCGACGGGAGGTGACGGTGGTGGTTCGATTCGCATCCCGGCGAGTTTCAATGGCATCTTCGGCATCAAACCAACTCAGGGACGCGTCTCGAGTTACACCGGTGTCGACGCTCCCCCTGTGGTTAACCTCACTAGCCAGCAGGGACCTCTCACACGTACCGTTGCCGACAGTGCGCTGATGCTGCAGGTCATGGCCGGATACGATCCCCGCGATGTCGGCTCCATGCGCGACCCGGTCCCTAATTTCATCGGCGCCGTGGGACGTGACATTAGCGGCCTCAAGCTGGGATGGAGCCTCGGATTTGGGTACGCCGCCGTCGATCCCGACGTGGCGATTTCTGCCGAGGCGGGTGCGAAGGTATTCGAAGAGCTAGGATGCTCAGTCGACGAATCCGACATCGTGCTCGACGATCCCTTCCACACTTGGTACGTTTTGTCAGGAGCCAACGCCGTCGCGGCCAGCGGCCATCTCCTCGAGGATCACGAAGACGATCTTTCCTGGTATCTGCGATACGGCCTTGACTTTGGCGCCAAGTTGACGACGACCGACGTTTTGCGTGCCCTCGGCGACCGCGATCAGATGATCCACCAGTTCCGAGACCAGTTCGACAAGTTCGATCTACTGCTCTCGCCCACGATGGCAGTCACCGCGTTTCCGAACGAACAGTATCCGGAAGAAATTGGGGGCGAACCTCCGACGGCGATACCTTGGTGGGGTTTCCTGCCGCATACTCATCCGATCAACACGATCGGGTTTACGGCTGCGAGCGTACCGTGCGGATTCGATTCGGACGGGATGCCGATTGGACTCCATATCGTAGGCAAACCAGGGGACGAGGAGACGGTACTAGCTGCATCGGCTGCATTCGAAAAGGCTCGACCTTGGGCGCACCATCGGCCAATGGTGTCGTGAATGGCAACGTTTCGCCACGAAACCCCAGTGCCCGAAGAACTCGCCGAGGAGCTTTTCGCGTTCTGGGGGAATGTCTTCGGCCCCGAAGAACCCGATATTCCCCTTAGCGTATTCCTCGGTGAAGAGACTGAGCACAATCGGCATGTAGTTTGGGCTGAACGGGACGGCGCTACCCTCGCAGGGACCTGCGGGATGATGACGCCCGTCGCTGATCCTCGACTCGCTGGCATTGGCGAGGTAGCCACGCGTCCTGAGTCTCGAGGCCGGGGGATAGCGGGTCGACTGTGCGAGGAAGCTCTGGATGAGTTCGTTGGTGATGGCGGCGAGGCTGTGTTCCTCGGAACTGAGAATCCGGATGCTGCGCGCATCTATCATCGGCTCGGCTGGCGGAGGATCGATGGTTCGACCGTTTGGGTCAACTTGACGAACGGTGACTCGCCCGGACAGTATCTAGCAGAACGGTTCAGCCAACGTGCCGAGGTGCAAATCACGCCTGGCGATGCATCGCTCAGGGTGCCGATGATCCCTCTACTCTTGGCTCCTCACGACTGGCAGATCCTCGATGCCAATGTGCCTACCCGAATGATCTCCACGAGCTACGCGAATCAGAACTCGTGCATGGGTTTATACCGAAGGTATGGCCATTTGGTGAAGCGCGACGGAGCAACATGGTTCGCGGCCAAGACGAAGGATGGTCGGCAGGTCGGGATCGCTACCGCGGTCGTGGACGATCGCAACATCTGCCACGTAGACGGTTTCACCCACCAACGGTTCTTGAACTCTTACTGTGAACTGATCGAGACTGCCATCGAATGGGGAACGCGGCACGATTCACAGCGTTTCATGGCTAAACTCAGTGCAGAGGACGACGAGAAACGTGGATATTTCGAGAGGCTTGGTTTTCGGACGGGTCCTGGAAACGGAGGATTCACGGTCGGCGATCGCGAAGTGGCCGCTATTTCCATGGTGGCCGAATAGCGATTTTGGCAATTGATCCCGACATATACCCAATGGAAGAAAAAACGATGGATGACTCTTTTGCGGAACCCTCCCTATCACCGTCGCTGAACCATCGGCAACTGATGGATTCTGTTGAACCTGCTCTCGCGTACGACGGTGGAGATGTCTATGAGTGGCAGGCAAAACTCCGGCCCAAACTTCGTTCGCTACTTGGGTACCCCTCGGGTGCGAAGGTCGATCTGAACCCTCGCACGCTTTGGAAGCGTGACCATCCTCACGGCACTATCGAGAAGGTCGTTTCCCAAAGCGAAACAGCCTCCGATGTAGTCGCGTTTCTATGCCTGCCGAGCCATGCGGAAGCTCCGTATCCATTCTTCATCTGTGTCCAGGGCCACACTACTGGTGCCCACCATTCGATCGCGGTCGAACGCGACGACAACAGCGTCCCGATGGAAGTGCAAGGAGATCGAGACTTCGGGTTGCAGTGCATGGAACGAGGGATCGGTGCGCTGTGCATCGAGCAAAGGTCATTCGGCGAGCGAAGGGAACTGACGCAGGAGCATACGTCGACGCACGGTTGCCATGACGCGGCGATGCATTCATTGATGCTAGGAAGAACGTTGATCGGGGAACGCGTCTTCGATGTCGAACGCGGTCTCGACTATCTGGAACTTCGAAACGATGTCGATTGGACACGCATCGGGATCATGGGCAACTCGGGCGGAGGCACGATAAGCGTTTTTGCCGCCGCATTATTGCCGCGCATCACGTTTGCGATGCCATCGTGCTATTTCTGCACCTTCAGAGATTCGGTAATGTCGATTTACCACTGTGCCGACAACTACGTGCCCGGGTTGCTCAAATACGCTGAGATGGCAGATGTCATGGGCCTTTTCGCACCGCGACCCGTGGTTCTTGTGTGCGGCATCGAGGATCCGATTTTCCCGGTCGAGGCGACGAGAAGAGCGTTCATGGACTTGAAGGCGATCTACGCTGCGGCTGGAGCCTCCGACCGTTGCCATTTGGTCGAGGGTAATGGGGGCCACAGGTTTTATGCCGATGACGCCTGGCCGATCATGCTGAGAGAACTGGGACGAGCGAAGTCCGAATAACGAAATTCACATCGCCTTTCGGCAGACTTTGCCATTCCCGCGAAAGTAGAAACCTAGAGAGGTGGCGGGTATGAAGAGCGGACTGAACGTCTACGATGTTTTTCGGGGGCGTCCCCTGCCGCGACCGCCAGCGGCTTTGGCTCCGTACCAGGAGGAGTATTCGAACGAGTTCTTGAACTGTCGTCGAGCGCCGCACTTCTTGCAGACGCCAGTTGATTCAGGGCCGTTGGGCGACTCGATCCGCCAATGACAGTTCGATCCTTCAAGTTGACACTGGCTGAGCTCTTCTTCTTCCACGACCGGCTGTTCGGCTTTGCGTGTCGTCTTTTTTGCTTTGGTCCCTTTGCGGGGGCTTGATTTGGAGGTTGTCATGGTCTAGCGCTCGGTTTCTCGAGGTGTGCGCGAATCAGTCGATGTCACGACGTTGATCCGTCTGCCCGTAGTTACAGGTTACGGGCAGATGGACAGGTTGCGGCGGAAATTAGGCGAACCGCCGCGATCGAAGCGCTGTTAGACGAGTTCGACGGTAGCGCCGGCCTCTTCGAGCTTGCTCTTGGCTTCGTCGGCAGATTCCTTGGAGATCTGCTCGAGGACGAGGGCAGGTGCGGACTCGACGAGGTCTTTGGCTTCTTTCAACCCGAGCGGAGTGACCTCTCGGACGGCCTTGATCACGTTGATCTTCTTGGCGCCGATGTCGGTAATCCTGACATCAAATTCGGTCTGCTCTTCCTCGGCCGCGGCTTCGGCAACGGCGACGGCGCCAGGAGCCATGGCTACCGGCATCGGGGCGGCAGACACGCCGAACTCTTCCTCGATCGCCTTCACGACGTCGGCGAGGTCGAGAACGGACATCGACTTGATTTCGTCGATGAATTGTTCTTTGGTGAGGGTCATTTTTCTCCTCCTTCGGAGTTACTTTGGCTTTTGTTTGGGGTTGTACTTAGGTTGATTACGCGGCTTCTTCTGCTGATCGTCGTTGTTCGGCGATCTGTTCGAGGGCACTGGCTAGGTTCTGCACTGGTGCATTGAGCACGCGAGCGAAGTTGTTGAGCGGACCGTTCATCGCAGATGCGAGCATGCCGATGAGTTGGTCCCGGTTCGGCAGGTCTGCGATCTGCTTGACGCGATCGGAGTTTATGAGCTCTTTGTCGAGGACGCCGCCCAAGATTTCGACGTTGATGTTCTGATCCTTGATAGATGCGTTCAACGCCTTCATCATCCCAGCGATGTCGTCGTCGGCAACGATGTAGGCGGTGGGGCCGTCGATGATATCGCCGATGCCTTTGATTCCCAGTTCGTCAGCGGCGATTTTGACGATGTTGTTTTTGGCTACGAAGATCTTGCCGCCTCCGTTCGTGACACTTCGACGGAGTTCGTCCATCTGGGAAGCATTGACGTTGGAGTGTTTAGCGGTGACGATTAGGGGTTTGTCACGTATGCGCTCGAGGATGTCGTCGAGCATTTTCTCGTTGCGTTGCGATGGCATTTGGGATGTCTCCTGTTCGGTATAGCCTCTGGCATCTGCGGTGTTTTCGCTCTTTCGCCCGTCGTATCGAAGGGAGCCGGGAATCAAAACACCTCGGGCTTGCTGCTGTGGTTCCGGCGCAGGTAGCCGCGAGGCGGTGAGGGACATGTTCTGCGGCATTTGCCGCAATTCGCATCAGCCTCGGCGGGCGACATCAACTGTCATTGGTCTCTGGGAAAGAGCACCCGCTGTCTGCAGCCGGGGATGTAATCGTGTTTCGTCGGGTTAGGGCGTTGAGTTTCTCCGTTGGATTCAGATCAACGAGCGTCTTCGATTCTAAATTGGATTTCAGTCGGAGACGGTCAGGCTCTCCAAGCTCGGAAGGTTCACCTTGATGCCGGGTCCCATTGCGCTGCAGAGGGTGGCTCCCTTGACAAATTGGCCTTTGACACCTTCGGGTTTTGACCTCGATACGGTTTCGTAGATGGCGGCGAGGTTGTTCAGCAACTGTTCGTCGGTGAACGATTTTCGGCCGATCCGTGCATGGAGGTTGGCGTGGCGATCCATGCGGAGCTCCTGCCGACCTTGTCGTGCATTGTTGATTGCAGATTCGAGCTGGTTTGGCTGGACGACAGTGTCGTTTCGGGGGTTCGGCATGAGGCCGCGTGGGCCGAGAACACGTCCGAGCCGCCCTACCTTGGGCATCTGATCGGGAGTGGCGAGAGAAACTTCCCAGTCCGTCCAACCACCTTGGATCCGGTCTAGCAGTTCATCGTCGACGACATAGTCGGCACCGGCTTCAGAAGCGATGCGGGCGCCTTCGCCTTCGGCAAAGACGAGAACTCGGACCACGTCGCCAAGCGAGTGCGGGAGCGCAACCACTTCGCGTAGTTGCTGATCGGCGTGCCTGGGATCCGCGTTGGTCGAAATGTGGATCTCGATGCTCTCGTCGAACTTGGCCGTTGCCGTTTCGCGACTGAGCTTTACCGCGGCATTGGCATCGACTGGTTCTCTCGGGACGTCGCTGACGACTTTCCTGTAGCGTTTGCTGTGTTTCTGACTTGGCATGGCGAATCTACTTCTCAGATCGTGGTGGGCGTGATGGTATTAGTCGGCAACGAGTATGCCCATGCTTCGGGCGGTACCTTCGATGACATTCATCGCGGCTTCGATGTCGTTGGCGTTCAATTCTTCGATCTTAGTTTCAGCGATTGATCGGAGTTGGTCACGCGTAACCTGGCCTGCGACCATCGTTCCTGGGGTTTGAGACCCGGCATCGACGCCGGCCGCCTGTTTCAGCAGAGCCGATGCGGGCGGTGACTTTACGACGAACGAGAAGGACCGGTCGGCGTAAACGTCGATAGCGGCTCGAACGATCATCCCACGGTTGGACTGCGACCGCTCGTTGAACTCTTTGATGAAGAGCGGTATGTTGATGCCGTGCTGTCCAAGTGCGGGTCCGACCGGCGGGGCTGGCGTAGCCTCGGCGGCAGCCAGTTGGAGGTTTACCTTTGCGATTACTTTCCTTGCCACGTGAATCTACTTCTGTTGTCTAGATGGTCGTTTTCGGAAATCCGTCGTTCAGCTCTAGGCTTTTTCAACGGAGAGGAAGGGTAGTTCGACTGGGGTGTCTTGTCCGAAGAAGGACACGGTGACACGCAGTGTGCCGCGGTGCCCGAGTACTTCGTCGACGGTGCCGCTGAATTCTGAGAACGGTCCGTCTTTGATCGTGACCACGTCGCCACGCTCGAAACCGAAGTTGATCTGCGGGCTGTCGCTGGACGGGCCTTGGATCATGCGTTGAGCTTCGTCGTCGGTGAGCGGGGTTGGTTTTGCCCTGCCCTCGACGCCTTCTTCGACGGAGATGAAGTTGGTGACGCCCGGGGTGTTTCGGACGACGTACCAGCTATCGTCGTTCATGACCATGTTGACCAGGAGGTAACCCGGGTACATTGTCTTCTCGACGTTCTTGGTCTCGCCATCGGTCATCTGGACGACGGTCTGTTTTGGCACGACTGCATCGAAGATCTGGTCTTCGAAATCCATCGTGACGATGCGTTGTTTAAGGTTTTGGCAAGTGCGATCTTCACGACCGGAGTAGGTGTGTACGACGTACCACCGAGCGGTGTTCGGGATTGCACTGGCGGATGATTGGGCGGTTGTCACGGTTTACGTCCCTGCAAGCAATGAAAAGACGCGTGCGAAGATCCAGTCGAAGAAGCCTAGGAAAACTCCCATGACTGCGGCTAGAGCGATTACGAGGAGCCATAATCTGGTGGCCTCTTCTCGCGATGGCCAAGTTACTTTTCGGAGTTCCCCAAAGACGTCGCCGAAGAATCCGAAGATTGAGAAACGCCGTGAGGGCGTTAATCTGACGTCAGGTCTTGCTTGATTTCGCGCCATTTGATGAGTTCACCGTGGGTTTAGCGGCGTGTTTCTCGGAACACTTTGTGTGATCGACAAGGCCGGGCCGGGCAGTATTTGCGCAGCGTGATGCGGTCGGGAGTGTTCCGGCGGTTCTTCTCCGTATGATACGTGTATGACCCACATTCGCATGTGAGTTGAACCAACGTTCGGACGGCGTTTTTTCTTGCCACTGTTTCAGCTCCTTCGTGGGTTCCCGTATCAGATCAATATCTTGTGGGGATCAGCGTTGCCGGTGATAGCGAAAATCGCCTGCGTCGTTCGCGCGTTTTTTGCGAGCGTCGCAGGCGATGTTACGCATTGTTAGCTATGCGGTTACTTCGGTGAAGACGCCGGAGCCAACAGTTCGTCCACCTTCTCGGATGGCGAACCGGAGGTTCTCTTCTAGGGCTACCGGGTAAAGCAGCTCGATCTCCATCTCGGTATTGTCGCCGGGCATGACCATCTCGATACCATCGGGAAGTTTGATCTCGCCGGTGACGTCGGTGGTTCGGATGTAGAACTGCGGCTTGTATCCGGTGAAGAACGGAGTCCGTCGCCCGCCTTCTTCGGCGGTAAGGACGTAGACCTGCGCCTTGCCCTTGGTGTACGGCGTGATGGTTCCGGGCTTCGCGAGCACTGCGCCGCGGGAGACTTCTTCGCGGTCGATACCACGGAGCAAGCAGCCAACGGCATCGCCGGTAAGGCCTTCATCGAGCGTCTTCTGGAACATCTCGACACCGGTTACGACGGTGTTCTGAGTTTTGCCAAATCCGACGATCTCTACGGGTTCGCCGACGGTGACCTTGCCGCGTTCGATACGTCCGGTCACAACGGTGCCTCGCCCCTTGATGCCGAATACGTCTTCGATCGGCATGATGAACGGGAGGTCGACTGGGCGTTCCGGGATCGGGACGTAGCTGTCGACGGCGTCCATCAGTTCGTAGATTTGCTGGACCCACTTGTTGTCGGAGTCTTCAGCATTCTCGAGGGCCTCGAGTGCGCTCACCTGGACGACCGGTAGATCGTCGCCGGGGAAGTCGTAGGAGGAGAGTAGTTCTCGTACCTCGAGTTCTACGAGTTCCAAGAGCTCTTCGTCTTCCATCGTGTCGCACTTGTTGAGAGCGACAACTAGGGCCGGGACGTTCACCTGACGAGCGAGCAGGATGTGCTCACGGGTTTGAGGCATGGGTCCGTCAGCGGCGGAGACGACTAGGATCGCTCCGTCCATCTGCGCTGCGCCGGTAATCATGTTCTTGATGTAGTCGGCGTGGCCTGGGCAGTCGACGTGAGCATAGTGACGCTCAGAGGTCTCGTATTCGGTGTGAGTGGTTGCGATAGTGACACCACGTTCCCGCTCCTCAGGAGCGTTGTCGATGTCTTCGAAGTTCTTGGCTGTAACGTTCAACTCGGAGTTGTTAGCCAGAACTTGCGTAATCGCTGCGGTAAGGGTCGTCTTCCCATGGTCGACGTGCCCGATAGTGCCGACGTTAACGTGCGGCTTGGTCCTGTCAAAGACTTGCTTCGCCATTTTCCTCTTTGCCTGCCCTTTCCGAAAGGGTCCTTGTTTATGACACTTAATGCCGGTTTAACGGCGTTGCAGGTTGTGTCTCGAACGTGGTTCCGGGGTCAGTGGAGCCCACACCGAGACTTGAACTCGGGACCTCATTCTTACCAAGAATGTGCTCTACCACTGAGCTATGTGGGCTCGGCTCCTCTTGGTTCGAGTTTGGTTCCTACGTTCCCTGCGCTGGTGCAGGGAGTAGGATTCGAACCTACGAAGCACAAGGCGGCAGATTTACAGTCTGCTGGGTTTGACCGCTCCCCAATCCCTGCACAAACCTTCATCTTATAACAATCGAGGATTTCAAATTGTCAAGTTACGAGATTCGTAACGGTCGAAAAGGGTCGGATCGTGCGAAGCCAGTTTGTGGAAGTGATGGAGCCCCAGGGGGGATTCGAACCCGCCAACCTGCCAATTACAAATCGGCTGCGCTGCCATTGCGCCACTGGGGCATAGGAGAAAAGAAGCCGAAAGGCTCTTTTTTTTTTGATTCTAATCGGGGCGGTTATGGGATCGGTGCTGTCAGGGAGATCAATAGACAGCCTGAGATTTTTACGTCAAATAGTGACGTGAGTCGAGGCCTAGTGATTGGTAAAAGGCGCGGAGTTGTCGGTATGAGCGAATTTCGTGGATGGTAGCGGTGGTCTGAGAATCTGCTATATCGTCAGCGATTCGGTGTTGAGACTTTTGCCCGTGGAACGCCCTGCGCCAGATGATCGAATCAGGTGCGAGCGCTGTTTTGAAGGTTTCGTAGTTGTCGCCACAGATTCGGGTTTTGTTGATGACGTTCAAGAGCGTCCTTTTTGCCACGCGCAGGGCCGATGGTACTTGCGGAAGGTTCAACCATATGACAGTATCGGCCAGTGGCAGCAAGTGGGGGCGGATTTCGCTGTGGTTTCCATCAACGATCCAACCGTCGGTGGCACGTGCGACTTGGTCAATGACGATTTCTACCGCTTCGTCGCGATCTCGCTCCACCCAGTTTGGGAGCCAGGATATGGCATCAAGCTCGATCACCGGCAGACCCGTGGCGGCGCCGAGGGCACGACTGAGGGACGTCTTGCCGCCTTGGCCGCAAATCCATATGCGCGAGCCTAGCGCGGGTGCTTGGGTAGTCGCCGATGGTTTCACGGTGCGGTCAGGTGCGCGGTGGCGGCGCGCCTTGCGTCGTTCATTACTTGACTGATCGGGATTCCCAGATTGGATGCGATGGTTGCACAGTCATCGTATTCCGGGGCGATTTGGGTAATCGTGCCGTCGATCTTGCGGAGTTTGACGCGGATGGTGCCGTAATCGGTTGTGACGGCTATGACTTCTCGGTCAGCGATAAGGCGGTCAATTTGACGGACGCGGATGCCTAGGGTGGAGGTGTGGGTGAAGAAGGTATCGGCGATTTGTTGCAGGTTTTCCTGGCTCGCCATGGCGGAAAGGATGGTGCCGGGCCTCGACTTTTTCATTTGGATCGGGGTCGTCCAGACATCTAGGGCGCCGGCGTCGAATAAGACTTGGATGGCGTGACCAATCTCTTCGCCAGTCATATCGTCGAGGTTGGATTCGATGAGAACGACATCGGACTGCGCGTTGACGCCTATCGCCGTCGCGGTCTTTTCGATCGACGGTGTATCGTCGTTTGATTGTCCGATCCATAGACCGACGACATTTGGCGGTGAGTCTGTGTTGCGTGTGCCCGCGCCGTATCCGACTGATTCAATGTTGATGTTGGACGGTTTGAATTGGGCCAAGGAGGCGATTATCGCAGCGCCTGTGGGCGTAATGCTCTCCCCTGCTGGCGGGGCCATTGTCGAGATCCGGACTGGGATGTGGTGGTTCTTGACGATGGCCATCGTCGCGGGTGCGATCGATGCGTTTTTGCCGTGACTGCTTGAGGACATGCCGGTCGACGCTGGAATCGGGGACGCGTGAAGTGTTTCAATGCCGAGGAGGCGCAATCCGATAACTGCTCCGGCGATGTCGATCAGAGTGTCCATAGTGCCCAACTCGTGGAGATGGGTTGATCCGACAGGGGCGTTGTGGGCTTCGGCCTCGGCTACCTTGAGGCAGTCGAAGGTGGCACGGATCTTAGTTAAATCGGAGTTGGGAAGTTTGCTCCGTGCGATTGACTCGGAAAAGTCGTCCCATCCGAGCCTTTGGTCGTAATCCGGCCCCAAATCTACATCGAGATGGGTCGCCTTGATTGCGCCACGCCGCGTTTCGGTCACGACTAGTCGGAAATCACCGGGGACGATCTTCCTCAGGTCTTTTTCCAGATCGGATTTGTCGAGGCCAATGTCGAGCATGGCGGCGAGGAGCATGTCGCCGCTGATGCCGCCGATGATGTCTAAGTAGGCGATGCGCGTCATGGATGCCGTTTGAGGGCTTCGTTTAGATTGCCGGAACGCAGGCCTTTAGGGTCTAGCTCAACGCGTCGGTAACCGACCTCTAGAATCCCAGTTTCTGCTTTCGATTTGGTGCCTAGGTCGTTGTATCGCGGGAACATGTCGAGCGGGATCTCGACACGTGCGGTGTCACCGTAGTGGCGGACACGGCATTCTGCGAATCCGAGATCGCGTAAGTGCTTTTCGGCGTTGGAGATCATATTCAACGCTTCTGGCGTGACGTGAGTGCCATATGGGATACGTGAGGAGAGGCATGGTTGGGCGGGTTTATCCCAGTTCGGCAACCCAATCTTTCGTGCCATTGCTCTGACCTCGCTTTTTCCGATGTCGGATTCAAGGAGTGGCGAGCGAACCGAAAAGTTGTCAGCGGCCTTCATGCCTGGGCGGTAGTCTCCCATGTCGTCGCGGTTTGCGCCGTTGGCGATTACGCGGTATCCATCCTTCGTCGCTAGACGACTCAGGTGCGTGTAGAGTTCGGTCTTGCAGAAGAAGCAGCGCCCACCGTCGTTGCGGAGGTAGCGTTCATCTTGCATCTCGGCGGTGACAATCGTTCTGAAGTTCCAACCGCGAGAATCGGCGAGTTTTTGTGCGGTTTCGAGCTCGTACTCGGCCAGGCTGTCTGAAACCGCGGTGACTACGAGGGAGTTATCTCCGCCAAGAACGTCGTGGACGAGGTCGGCTACCAACGCAGAGTCGACGCCGCCAGAGTAAGCCACGATCGCAGTTTCAAAAGATGCAATCGTCTCGCGCAGGTGGTCAGTCTTTGTCTTCAGATCTGTTACTGGCATTATGTTGATGTTCAGGTTTATGCAAAAAGGGGGATTCGTGCTGGCCGAATCCCCCTTTGGTTGCGACTGTCGTTCCGACGTTTAGGTCGTTGCTGCGAAAACAGGTCCGTCGTCGATCTGGGCTGCTATCGCAGACTCTTCGAGGATCTCGCGGTGTGTTTCGTCTCGAGTGATGACGATTTCTCGGTCATCGGGTTTCTCGGCGTCGCTGGCGTCGATCAAGACGATGTCACCCTCGGAGATTTCGTTCGTCAAGAACATCTCGGAGATGACGTCTTCGACCTCGTCTTGGATCTTGCGGCGCAGTGGCCGTGCTCCCATCTTGGGATCGAATCCAACCTCTGCGAGGTATTCCTTAGCAGCATCTGTGACCCTGATCGTCATCTCGTGCTCGACTGCGCGTTCTTCGACTTCGCTCATCATGAGGTCGACGATGTTGAGGACATCATCGCGGGTCAACGCTCGGAACACGACTACGCCATCGATACGGTTGAGGAACTCGGGGCGGAATCCATTTCTCGGATTCTTGAGCTCCTCCAACACTCGATCCTTCATCCTCAGGTAATCGTCTTCAGTTGTACCGTCGGAAGTCTCCCCAGTAGTAAACCCGATCTTGTAGCCACTCGCGATCAGGTTCGATCCGAGGTTCGAGGTCATCACGATGATGGTGTTCTTGAAGTCGATTTTGCGTCCCTGACCGTCGGTGAGTTGCCCGTCTTCAAAGACTTGGAGCAGCGCGTTGAAGACGTCAGGATGTGCCTTTTCGATTTCGTCGAGAAGGATGACGCTGTAGGGGTGTTTGCGGACTTCTTCGGTGAGTTGTCCACCGTCGCCGTAACCAACGTAACCGGGTGGTGACCCGATCAAGCGTGAGACCGTGTGTTTCTCCATGTACTCGGACATGTCGAGACGGATCATCAAGCGTTCGTCTCCGAAGAGATACTCCGCAAGTTGCTTGACTAGGTGGGTTTTGCCTACACCGGTTGGACCTAGGAACAGGAATGTACCGATGGGCCGTTTGGGGTCTTTGAACCCCGCTCGCGCACGTCGAACGGCCTTGGACACGATGCCGATAGGTTCTTCTTGTCCGAGCACTCGCAGTGAAAGTTCCTGTTCCATTTTGCGGAGGCGTTCGACTTCGACGACATCTAGTCGCGTCACCGGAATGCTGGTCCACATCGATACGACTTCGGTGACGTCGTCCGGTCCCACCTCGGTCTTGATCTGGTCTTTACGCTCTTCGGCGTGCTTCTTCTCGATCCGCGAGATTTGGGCTTTTTGCACCGTCTCGCGCTCAAAGAGTTCGGATGCGGCGTCGTAGTCCTGCCGAGTGACGGCCTCGTTCTTTTCTCGCAGTATGTCGTTGAGAGTTCGTAGAGCGTCTCGCACCGCGGGCGGTGGCATGGTGTTCTTTACACGAACCCTCGAGACAGCTTCATCAACGAGATCGATCGCCTTGTCGGGCAAGTGACGGTCGACGATGTATCGGTCGGCAAGCTGGGCTGCGATCTCGATAGCCTCGTCGTTGATGGTCAGTTGGTGGTGGTCTTCGTATTGTTTCTTGACGCCGTGGAGGATTTTGACGGTTTCTTCGACATCCGGCGGCTCGACTTTGACAGGTCTGAACCGACGATCCAAGGCGGCGTCGCGTTCGATGTGCTTTCGGTAGTCGTCATGTGTTGTTGCGCCGACGACCTGCAGTTCACCCCTCACCAAGGATGGCTTGAGGATGTTGGCGGCGTCTACCGAGCCTTCGGCCGCGCCAGCACCGACGAGGGTGTGTATCTCTTCGATGAAGAGGATGCAATCGCGGTTGGACTTGAGCTCCGCGATGATCTTAGTCATCCGCTCTTCAAATTCGCCCCGATATTTGGTGCCTGCAATGAGCGATCCCATGTCGAGAGCGACTACGCGTCGATCTTTCAGCATGTCAGGAACGGCGCCATCGACGATAGTCGTCGCGAGTTTTTCGACGATTGCAGTCTTGCCGACGCCAGGGTCTCCGACGAGAACAGGATTGTTTTTGGTGCGGCGACTCAGAATCTGAATCACTCTTTCGAGTTCGGTGTCGCGTCCGATGACGGGGTCGAGTTTCCCGCTGGAGGCGAGATCCGTGAGGTCGACGCCCATGCTGTCGAGCATGGGGGTGCGGTTTTTCTTGTCGTCAGCACCTTTGCGGCGCGAACGTTTGGCGCCGGAATCGAGCTTGCCGGTCTCTTCGCGCACGCGATCGAGCGTCACGCTGCTCTGGTTCAAAAGATCAGCAGCCGGTCCTTCGCCGTCGCGAAGGAGACCGATCAAGAGATGCTCGGTGCCAACGCGGTTCAGTTGGTTTAGGCGAGCTTCGTCAACTGCGAGGCGGATAGCCTTCTTCGCCCTAGGCCCTAAGCTAGGGGGGCGATCAGCAGGGGTGGCTTCGCGATTGATGTTGAATTCGAGATTGTGTCGGAGCTCCTTGATATCGACCTTCAGGTTGGTAAAAACCTGTGCGACGATTCCTTCCTTCTCACCGAGAAGAGCGAGCAGTAGGTGTTCCGCGGTGATGTGCCGCTGATTGAATCGCCTAGCCTCTTCCTGGGCAGTCTCGAACACTCGCCGTGCCGGCGCCGAGAACATGTTGAAACCACGTTCGCTGCTGTCGGGCATTGCTGAACGCTCCCTTCAGTCAGGTTGTCACGGACACCCTACGCGTCCGCGAAGTTCATTCTTCAAATAGGTCTTCGAATCCGCCGCCGGAGAAGCCCGAACGGTCCATCGTCCCTTCGCCATCACTGTCCGATTCGTCTGAGGCATTCTCGGCTTGCTTTAGGCTCAAACCGAGTCTTCGACGTTCTGGTTCAATTCGTATCACACGGAAGTTCCGAACGTCGCCTTCTTTTACGACTTCTGAGGGACTCTTTATGTGACGATTCGTCAGTTCTGAGATGTGGACCAATCCTTCGATGCCTTCCTCTATTCGAGCGAATGCACCGAAATGCGCCAATTTGGTGATCTTTCCTTCGACGATCTGACCCACGTTTAGCTGATTCTCGATGTGTTCCCAAGGCTCCGGCATCAATCGCTTCATGCTCAAGGCTATCTTGAGCGATTCGCGATCGACTTTCAGGACCAAAACGTCGAGGTCTTGACCTAGTTTCACCACGTCGTCGGGTCGATTCACGGATGACCATGACATCTCGGAGATGTGTACGAGGCCATCTGCGCCGCCAAGGTCGATAAAAGCGCCGAAACTCGATATCCCAGCGACTCTTCCGCGCCGGATATCGCCTTCTTCGAGTTCCTGAACGAGTTGCATCTTTTGCATGTGATTGATTGCTTCCAGTGCGGCACGTTCAGAGAAGATTGCTCGGTTGCGACGCCGGTTAAGTTCAAGGATTTTGCAGTCGATCTCCATCCCGATGAATCCAGGCTTGGGCGGAGCGCCATCCCCAACGTAAAGATCTCGCGCCGGGCCAACCAGCTGGGAAAGCGGGACGAACCCCTGGACACCTTTGACTTGGATGACTGCGCCGCCGCGGTTGGAACCTATGATCCGACCCTTGACCGTCTCTTCGGCTTCTCGGGCTTTCTCGAGATCTCGCCAACCATGTTCGCCGCGGGCGCGGTCGATGGAGAGGAGCGGGTATCCGTCTGGACCCTCCGGTCGCGAGACATAAAGAATGACCTCGTCTCCGACGCTGGGCAGAGCTTCCTCGCCTTCCTCTTCGGTCAGCAGGCGTGTTTCTCGGATTGGCACCCATCCTTCAGATTTCTGTTGGATGTCGACTAGCAGACCTTCGCGGGCGGAGTCCAAGACGATCCCGTCGATGATGTCACCGCGTCTCAAGCCCTGTTTCGGCAAGAATTGGAAGACCAGATCGAGTTCTTCGACTTCCGCTTCTGCGGAGCCATTCACTTCCGGCTCGGTTTGCTCCGAGCTGACGACCTCTGTATCTTCACTTTGGTCGGGTTCGGCGTCTAGAACGGCGACGCTTCCAGGGTTCGCCATCTGGTCTGTATCTGTGGTCGTCAATTAATGATCCTTGGGGTGTCGTTGCGCATACCCGTTTGGTTGCACGCCCTAATTATAAGCACCGAAATTTTACGCTTCTGTTTCGTCGCAACGGGTTGTCGGACCGGTGTTTGCATGTCCTCGACCGAATGTGCACGACGTTGAGCACGACGGTTTTCTCCGCCGATTCGAGCGATGCGTCTGATCTGAGACGACATTTCGTCTCGTGCTTTAAGGATATCGCCTATTGGTGTTTGGGGTATTCTAGATTCTTGTAAGAACGCATCGAATTCGGTGAAGATTTCGGTGCGAAGTCTGAGTTCAACCGGCGATTGGAGAAACCCGAGGATGGATCTAGGAATCAAGGGCAAACGCGCTCTCATTACAGGTGGCAGCAGAGGGTTGGGTCGGCAATCGGCCTTGGCTCTGGCGAACGAGGGTGTGGATGTCGCGATTTGCGCCCGAGGTCAGGAACGGTTGGACGCAACAGTTGGGGAGTTGGCGGACCTAGGCGTCAAGTCTGTGGGTTACGCACTCGATATGGGCGACCCGGATGCGCCAGCAGAAGCGGTTGAGCGGATGAAGGCGGATCTAGGTGATCCGGACATCGTTGTCAACAACGTCGGCGGCAGTATGGGAACGAGCGATGTGGTCAACTCCTCGATAGAAGATTTCGAGATGGTGGTTGATCTGAACCTTTGGTCTGCGGTCCGCTTGATCAAGCTGACGTTGCCGGGGATGCAGGAACGCGGGTGGGGTCGGGTAATCAACATCTCGAGCATCTACGGTCGTGAAGCGGGTGGAACTGCACCGTACATGGTTGCCAAGGCTGCGATGATCGCCCTTTCGAAACATGCCGCACTATCTAGCGCGCCGACAGGCGTGACGGTTAACTCGGTTGCTCCGGGTTCGATTTTGTTCCCGGGAGGGACATGGGAGCGGTTCCAAGAGATCAATTCGGACGAGTTCGTCGAAGAGTTCGTGGCGCGCAACCTTCCGATGGGCAAGTTTGGTTGGCCGGAGCCGGTCGGTGCCACAGTGGCTTTCTTGGCATCGCAACACGCAGACCTGATAACTGGTGCGTGCATTAACGTTGACGGTGGACAGTCCCACAATCTGTTCTAAGTTATCCAAGTTGCATCCAGAGAGTGACAGAGTCTTGTTGGCATGACATACGATCCGCTTGAAATCGCTGGTAAGACGTTTAACTCCCGGTTGATGACTGGGACCGGTAAACACCGGTCGGCCCAACAGCTACTCGATTCTGCTGTGGCTTCGGGCACGGAGATCATTACGGTTGCGATCGGGAGACTGAATCTCGAAGATCCGACTGAAGAGACTCTGTTGGACGTGTTGGACTGGGACACGTATCAGATACTCCCGAATACCGCAGGCGCAAGAGATGCCGATCAAGCCATCGGCATTGCTCGCCTAGCAAGAGAAGTGACTGGATCTGACTGGGTAAAGCTGGAAGTCATACCCGAACCCGCCCATCTTTTGCCTGACCCGGTCGGGACGTACGAGGCGGCCGGGAGGTTGTTGGACGAGGGATTTACGGTGTTGCCGTACATTCATGCCGATCCTGTGCTTGCGAAGAAACTGGAAGACTTGGGTTGTTCTACGGTGATGCCATTGGGATCGCCGATCGGTTCTGGACGCGGCGTTCACACCGCGGAAGAGATAGCGATCATCATCGAACAGTCGAACGTGCCGGTGGTCGTAGATGCGGGATTGGGTGTCCCGTCAGACGCCTCAAAGGTTCTGGAAATGGGTGCCGATGCTGTGTTGGTGAACACGGCGATCGCACAAGCCGAGAATCCTGGGTTGATGGGAGAGGCGTTCAAGCTAGGCGTTGAGGCAGGACGCAAGGCATATCTTGCTGGTCGGATTCCAGTGTCTGACGCTTCGCCGAGCAGCCCGCAAGAGGCGCTGGCTGTAAGCGCGTGAGAACGGTCCGGCGGTCGTGATGGCAGAAACGTCGCGGTCGTTACTACCTTTTCCAGCGCTATGTTTGGTAACTGACCTTGGTGTGGTCGACGGCGAATCGGATGTTCTCGTAGATCGAGTTGCCGTTGCGGTTGAGAATGGGGTGAATATGGTTCAAGTCCGGGCGCCAGATTTGGATGTGGAAGAATTCGGGGAGTTGGTTTCGAAGTTGGTTGATGCTGTTTCTGGGCGTGCGTCGATCTTGGTTAACCCGTCACGCAGAGCGCTTTCGCACTATGACGGAGTCGATGGTGTTCAGTTAGGTGAAAATGCGGAGGTGTCAGTCGGCGAGGCGCGAGCGATCTATGGCGAAAATTCTTTGATCGGGAGATCGGTCCATAGTCTGGAAGGCGCACGCGATGCCGCGGAATCAGGAGCGGATTTTGCCGTTCTCGGAACGATTTTTGCGTCCGGCACCCATCCGGCAGGAGGAACGCAAGGGGCAGGATTCGTCAAGACGATTGTGGATGAGACCGGTCTGGACGTGATCGGCATTGGTGGGATTTCATCCTCCAATGCAGGCGAGGTGATTGCGAATGGGGCCCGAGGCGTCGCAGTGATCAGGTCGATACTTGGTGCAACTGATCCCGGCGTGGCAGCTAGGGAGTTGATGGCCGCTATGTTGGCTGCTCAGTCAGATCGGGTTTGATTTTCTGAGATGGCCGCTTCCACTTTGGCGGTCAAATCGATGGGATTTTTTTCATCAACATCGATGTAACCACTTGGATCGATATCCCCGTCAGCAATTGCCCTCAACGTTTCAACCACTAGTGGTCGTTCGCGTTTGACGCCGGCATTTCGGATGGCGGCAAATAGGGGGAACGCCTCCTCGCCCGAGGCGCGCAGTTGAGGAACGTTGCTGTCTCGGGCGTCTTCCCAGAGATCGTCGAATTTCGGACCTCGAACCGAGAAGGTGCAAGTTGTTAATGCCGGGCCGCGGTCAAGTTCTGGCGTGGCGATGTGGATCATCGAACCGTGTCGGTCATCGCGTTTTTCAATCACATCCCAAATTGCGTCCTGCCACGTGCCGATCGTTCCACCGGGGAGAGCCGGGTGTTGATTGATGACGAGCATGTTTCGGCTGATCTCCGGGGCGAAGAGCATGTAACCCGCCATTACAGAGATGTCAGGGTTGAATCCTCTGACTTCGGAAAGGACGGCTCGGTCGAATTGGTCTCGCAGTTGTGACCACGGCGCGTTATCGTTTTTTCGCCGGAATCTGTACGAGGAGAGTGTGATCGTAGGGATACCTTTTGCATCGGCGAGGTCGAGAAAACTATCTGTTGGTTCAGTCTGACCGCGCTCGCGGTTGACGAATACGAATTCGAAGGTTGCGTTTAGATGGTCGGTTTCAATCGCCTTCAACACGGCCTCGAACATGCCGCGGGATCCGGGACCGTTGGCAGTGGTGAACCAGCCGATGCGGAGCGGTTTCGGATCGATCGAATGAGGAGTTTCGTCCACGGTCAGTCTTCTGAGACCAAGTTGAGCTGTTCGACAAGACCTTGCTGCAATCTCTTGATTTTCAGTTCGGCGCCGTTGAGCATTTCGGTGCAGGCTTTGGCAAGTTGCATGCCCTCTTCGAATAGCGCGGTTGATTGGTCCAGCGACATTTGGCCGCTCTCTAGGCGACGAACGACGGACTCCAATCGGGTGAATGCGTCTTCGAAGGATGTCGGTTCTTCTGGTTGTTGGTGGTCGGATTCGTTCATGGTGGATTCTCAGTCAGTTGGTCGGATTGATGGATTTGGCTTCAGTTTCGACTGTCCCGTCGGCGAAGGTGAGTTCGATAGTCGATCTCGGTTTCACGGTTGCGGCTTTGGTGATCACGTTTCCGTCCCCGTCTCGTGCGATGGCGTATCCGCGTTCGAGGATGTTTTGGGGACCTAATGCTCTGAGTTCGGCTTCGACGCGTCGCATCGCCTCACGCTTGATTGCAAGGTATCGTGCCCATGAGGTTTGGGCGCGGGATCTGAGGTCATCGACGCGTTCGCGGAAGATCTGAGTCTCTGGTGCGTTTTCGGCCAATCGGTCTTGAGTCAGGTCGAGGCGTTGGCGGGCAAGGTTGACGCGTCCCGTAAGTCCCCTCATCAGTCGTTGGACGAAGTCGGCTGTCTCGTAGGTGAGACCGGCGATGTCGGGGGAGACCAATTCCGCTGCGGCCGACGGGGTTGGTGCTCGGAGGTCTGCCACATCGTCGGCGATGGTGAAATCAGTTTCGTGACCCACCGCGCTGATGACTGGGATGCGGCTTGCGAATATGGTCCGGGCAACCATCTCGTCGTTGTACGGCATCAGGTCATCAGGAGAACCGCCGCCGCGGCCTACGATCACCGCGTCGACGTGTTCGGTTTCGGCGAACTCGTGGAGATCGGCGAATGCTTCGATGATGGTGACGGGAGCAAGTTCGCCTTGGACGGCGGATGGCACCAAGAGAAGCTCCATCAACGGGTAGCGTCGACGGATGATGTTCTGTATGTCGTGCCAGACGGCGCCCTGTTCCGAAGTGATGACAGCGATGCGTTTCGGGAATTGTGGGATCGGACGTTTCCGTGACGGGTCGTATAGTCCCTCAGCTCGGAGTTTGCGTTTGAGTTCTTCTAGTTGCGCTTGCTGGTCGCCGACGCCTGCGGGTTCGGTCGAGGTGACGACGATTTGGAGGTCGCCGCGCGGAGCGTAGATATTCGCGCTGCCTTGGCAGACCACGAGGGCTCCGTCTTCGAGGTACTGGTGGCCGCGACCGTATCGGAACATGACGCAGCGAAGGGAGGATTCACTGTCTCGCAATGAGAAGTAGCTGTGACCGGATGGCGGTTGCGAATGACCGGAGACCTCTCCGATCATGGTCACGTTGGCGAGCTGGGGATCGCTCTTCAGAAGACCTTGGATGAGTTGGGAGACTTCTGAGATTGAGCGTGGTTGAGGTTGGTCGGTTGGAGATTGGGGCGAATGTGCTGCGTCGTACATCAGGTTGCCCCAATTATCTTTGGGCGATCAGAGTTTGGGCGATGTTTCGAACTAAACGGCTCTCCCGATGTACTCCTTGGATGTCGTGTTGACGCTGATGCCGTCGCCTTCGTTGACGAAAAGCGGGACTTGAAGGGTCAGACCGGTGTCGGTAGTGGCGGGTTTGGTTGCACCGCTTTGGGTGTCGCCTTTGAGTCCGACTTCGGTGTGGGCGACAGTGAGGTTCACCGCCGAGGGAAGTTCGACAAGTATGGGTTTCTCGTCGTACATCAGTAGGATGAGTTCGCCTCCCTCAGGAATGAACAATACGGCGTCACCCAAGATGTCGTCGCCGAGCAGGTGTTGTTCGTACGTCTCCATGTCCATAAAGACATAGAAGTCGCCTTCGCGGTAAAGGTATTGCGCGTTGCGTCGTTCGGTTGGAGCCGCGGTTAGTTTGTGGTTGCCGGGGAGTTTGCGCTCGAAGACACTGCCGGTGCTTAGTTGGCGAACCTTGAGGGTCAGGGTTGGCGGCGCTTTCGGTGCTTGCCGATGTTGCCACTCCATGATTTGGTAGATGTCGCCATCCAAAAGAATGGTCATGTTGCGGCGAATCTCGGATGAGGAGATGGTCATTTCTGTTTACTTGCTCCGTTTGGAAGGGTTTGTTGGTTCCGGGGTTAGAAGCGCATTTTCTGCGCGTGGCTCAATACTCTGGCGCGGCCATTTTCCAAGACCACCACGTCTTCGATTCTGACTCCGCCCCAACCGGGGATGTAGATGCCCGGTTCGATGGTGAATGGCATCCCATCTTCCAGAACCGTGGTGCCGCGTGGTCCTACGTTCGGATCTTCGTGAACTTCTAGACCTAGGCCGTGACCGAGGCTGTGGCCGAAGTTGTCGGCATATCCGGCGTCGTCGATGATCTTTCGAGCGATGGCGTCTGCATCACTCCCTGTGATGCCGGAGGTGACGTTTTCGATTGCCGTTTCTTGGGCTTCGAGGACGATGTTGTAGATCCGAGCGACTTCATCGTCGGCTTCACCGAGGACGACGGTGCGGGTCAGATCCGAGCAGTAGCCTTGGTAGGTCGCCCCGCAGTCGAAGACGATGGTTTGGCCTTCTTGGAGTTCGGAGTCGCCGGTCTGGTGGTGTGGGCGCGCAGCGTTTGGCCCGTTGGCGACGATGGTGTCGAACGACAGACATTCTGCGCCACGCTCACGGATTGCCTTCTCGAACTCCCACGCGGCCTCTTTTTCGGTCATGCCAGCGGTTAATTTAGCGGCCGTCTCTTCGAAAGCGGCGTCTCCGATGTCGATGGCCTTTTGGAGGAGTTCGATCTCGCCTTCGTCTTTGATGGCGCGGATTTTGGCGGCTGCACCGGATTTGGGCTCGAGCGAAACTTCGACGTCGGTCTCGTCAATGGCGTCTTCGAACAGTTTTAGACCCGCGACTGTGAGATTGTCCGATTCGAAGCCTAATTTCTTGACGTCAAGATCAGCGAGGAGGCTCGGGAACCACTCGGTAAGGCGGCCTTTGATTTGCGAGATTTCGAAGCCCGTTGCTTGGTCGCCAGCTTGCTCCGTGTAACGGAAATCAGTCGCCAGTACGGCGTCTGTTTCGGTAATGAAGAGGTAACCGGCGGAGCCGATGAATCCTGAGAGGTATCGTCGGTTGTGAGCATCGGAAATGAGCATGCCGTCGATCTCCTGCTCTTGGATCAACGATCGGAGGGCGGCGACGCGGTTGGGATACCGGAATCTGGAACTGCTCATTAGGATGTTTCCTCTACGTGGGCCACGAGGGCTTCCAGAGCGTAGACGTATCCCCTCCACCCACAACCGGCGATTTGGCCGACGGCGAATGGAGCGATGACGGAGTGGCGTCGGAACTCTTCTCGGGCGTGGATGTTGGAGATGTGGACTTCGATGGTTGGGAGTTTGCTGTCCAAAATGGCGTCGAGGATCGAGTATCCGACTTGAGTGAGTGCGCCTGCGTTGATGATGATGCCGCTGGCGTTGTCGGATTCCTGCTGTATCCAGTCCACGATTGCGCCTTCGTGATTGGACTGGAAGAAGGCGATTTCGACGTCAAGTTTCTGTGCGCGGTCGGACACTCGCTCTTCGATGTCGGCGAGGGTGATCGTGCCGTACTGCGACGAGTCGCGCTTGCCCAAATTGTTGAGGTTCGGGCCATTTATGACTAGGATGCGGTTCATCTTTGAACGGCTTGAACAGTGTCGTTGGCTGTCAGTAGAGACGGGGTTGATGTCCAACCTTTAAGGCTACAACGCATCGGGTTCGCTTCGCCTCTTGGAGCTGCGCGAGAGGTTCGTGCCAGGATGGGCATTCAAGTAGACTTTGCGCGCCTGTTCCGCCGAGACGTGGGTGTAGATCTGGGTGGTCGCAGGAGATTCGTGTCCGAGAAGATCTTGGACAACCCTGAGGTCTGCCCCGCCATTCAACAGATGGGTTGCGAAGCTGTGACGGAGGTTGTGCGTGTGGAACTCTGCGTCGAGTCCGGCGGCTAGTGCATGTTTCTTGACGATGGTTTGGATCGCTCGCGTGCTCAGTCGCCGTCCTAGGTTGTTTAGGAGTAACGCATCGGCGGATTGCCGCGAAACGAGTTTCGGCCTGGCTTCGTTGATGTACCGGTTCAGCCAATTGACTGCGGTGCCGCCAAGCAAGACGATCCGTTGCTTCGATCCCTTTCCGAATACCCGCATCTCTCGAGATTTCAGATCGACATCGGCGACGTCGATCGAGTTGGCTTCAGATACGCGGACACCTGAGGCGTAGATGAGTTCGAGGATGGCTCGATCTCGGAGGCCCAGCGTGGTGCCGGTATCGGGTGCGGAGAGAAGACGTTCGATTTCCGTTTCGGAAACGACGTACGGGAGTTTCTTAGGTTGACGGGGCGCTGCAACGAGATCGGTGTCGTTGTTTTCTATGCGTCCGGTTTCCTGCATCCATCCAAAGAAGATTCGGAGAGCGGTCAATTTACGGCTGATGGAAGACTTTTCATACCGGTGAGCGGCGAGCCACGCCAAGTAGCTGCGAAGTTGCCTGCGATCTGGTGAGACGATGTCGTCGAGTCGGTCTGCGCCATCCAAGAAGGTCATGAACGCGGTTAGATCGTTCATGTAGTTGCGGACGGTTGGTGTTGCGAGTTGACGGACCGATGTCAGGAAAGTCTCGTAGTCGCGAAGGATCGGTGTCCAAGGAGTTTCAGCGACTGTTGACCACAGCCCGGGGACGCTGACGGTTTCGGAGCGGGACGTGGGCTGGTTCACGGAGCGCTCCTCTGGTGTCGGCAATTTTCCTCAGCTTGCGGTGCTTGTCCGACGAGTACTGGTTCTGGACCGAGAGCGCGTGGACCTCGTGGTGCGACGCTTCGCAGCTTCCGGGTGTTCTTTGAAACAGCGTTGCATGCGCTGCTGCCGTTTCTGTTCCCACTCTTCGAGTTCGGCCTCATCTTCAGGTTTGAGGTCGAGAGCGACTCGGCATTTGGGGAATTCGGGGCAGGCGATGAACTCGCCGCGCCGTCCGTTCCGGACAACGAGATCAACTCCGCCATCGCAGGTGACACCGGCTTTGACCTCGACGCGCTTTTCGAGTTCGGGGACGCCGTCGGGATGGGTGGCGTGGCACTGCGACATTCGGCGAGTGAATTCGCCTTGCCATTCTTCGATCTTTTCGCCATCTGCATCTTCGCCTGGGTGCAGGTCCATTGCGAACTTGCACGTCGGGAAATTGGGACACGCCAAAAAGTCGCCACGGCGACCGTTTCGGATGACCAGATCGGTGCCGCCTTCACATTTGATCCCGCTTGCGGTGTCGAATTCGGACCGACTGATGCGTTGCGCGTTCTGGAATGCGTGATCCAATGCCTTGTCGAAGGGGCCATAGAACTCCTCCAACATCTTGACGCGTTCCAAGTCGCCGCTGGCGATGTCGTCGAGTTTTGTCTCCATGCCCGCAGTGAAGCCAACATCGACGATGTCGGGGAAGAACTGCTTGAGCATGCCACAAACCGCGATGCCGCTCTTGGTCGGGTGGAATCGGTTTCGTTCCCGTGTGACGTAGTTCCTATCAACGATTCTGCCAACGATGGTGGCGTAAGTGCTAGGCCTTCCGATGCCAAGTTCCTCCAATGTGCGGATGAGGTTAGCTTCGGTAAATCGTGGCGGCGGCTGAGTGAATTTCTGATCGCTGTTTATTTTCAGCAGGTTGAGGATCTCGCCCTCGACCAACGACGGGAGACGTCGAGCATCATCCGATTCAGCGTCCTCGTCTCGGGTTTCGTTGTAAAGAGCGCGATGGCCGTCGAAGATCATGACGGAACCAGTAGCGCGCATCTTGTGGGTCTTGCCGTTGGCGGCGAGAGCGTCGATATCGGCTCTGGTGCGTTCATCGATGCCGTCGGCCATCTGGCTGGCGACCATGCGCTGCCAGATGAGTTCATAGAGCTTGCGCTGGTCGTCGTTGAGGTGCCTGGCGATGCGTGCGGGGGTGTTGGAGATTGAAGTGGGCCTAATGGCTTCGTGAGCTTCCTGCGCGTTGCGGGAGCTGGTGCGGTAAACGCGGTGGCCGTCGTGGTACTTATCGCCGAATTCGCGTTCGATGAAGGCCTGCGCATGTTGAAGTGCGGATGCGGCGAGGTTTGTCGAGTCGGTTCTCATGTAGGTGATGAGACCGACGGGTTCGCCATCTCCGAGGGCGACGCCTTCATAGAGGCTCTGGGCAGTGCTCATCGTGCGAGAGGCGCTGAATCGCAAAGACCGCGCAGCTTGTTGTTGAAGAGTGCTGGTAATGAAGGGAGGACGCGGACGAACTTTGACCTGTCGTTTGGTGACGCTGGCAACGGTGTAAGACGCCGACTTTAGTTCCTCAGATACGGTTTTGGCGGAGCTTTCGTCGGGAAGCAGCCCGTTTTCGGGGTTGTTGGGGTCTTTGCGGACGCCGTGAATTCGGTAAAGGCGAGCGTTGAATGGGATGTCGGAAGGATTCTTGTCGAGATCCGCGGAGATCAGCCAATACTCTTTCGGAACGAAGGCGTCAATCTCGTCCTCGCGATCGACGATCAGGCGCAAGGCGACGGACTGAACGCGGCCTGCGGACTGGGCGCCGGCGACTTTGTTGCGGATAAATGGGCTGAGCTTGAATCCGACTAGGCGGTCCAAGATGCGACGGGCTTGTTGTGCTTCGACCAGTTGATGGTCGATGCCGCGTGGGTCTTCGAATGCCTCGTTGACGGCATCGCGGGTGATTTCGTGGAATACGACGCGGCGAGCTTCGTCAGGTGGAATTCCGAGGATTTCGCTCAGATGCCAAGAGATTGCTTCGCCCTCGCGGTCTGGGTCGGTCGCGAGATAAACGCCTTCGGCGCGTTTGGCGAGGGTCTTGAGTTCGTTGACTACTTTGCGTCGGTCCGAGACGATGCTGTATTTGGGCGTGAAATCGTTTTCTACATCGACACCCAGGTTGGAACGCTGGAGGTCACGGACGTGACCGACCGAGGCTTTGACTGCGAAGCCTGAGCCTAGGTAGCGCTCAATGGTGCGCGCCTTTGCGGCAGATTCGACGATCACGAGGTTCTCGGCAGAAGCCTTTGTTCGTGTTTTCGTCGCAGTTTTTTTTCTTGGTGGCATTCACTTACACTTCCGCTGAAATCCCGATCTTGGCGAAGCAACAACTATGCTGGTTGTCCTTCGTCGAGGAGCCTGGGCGCGCCAATTTCGGCGCGTCGGTCCGACAACTCATACAACGCACCTTCGGTACACATCACGACACCCCGCACTTCCATCATAGTAAGCGTCGACATCGTTTCGGTGACGGAAAGCGATATGGATTTGGCAATTTGATCGACGTGCATCGGCTCGCCGCATTCGCTCAACGTCTTGGCGATTGCGTGTTCATTTTCATTTAAGGTCTCGATCTCACGGGGCTTCGTTTTGCCGACCGGGGATTGAGCGCGATCAGATTGCCGGGCCGGCGCCGTGACGGTTGATCGGATCCGCGCTGAGGAACGATCCCTTTGGACATCGGGATCGGGTTTGAGTTCACCGAAGAAGACGCTGAGTTCTTGGAGGATGTCATCGGCGCAGGTGGTCAGTTTCGCACCTTGTTGGATGAGCCAGTTCGTGCCCTCGCTCTGGGGAGTCGTGACGTTGCCAGGGACCGCGAAGACTTCTCGGTTCTGGTCAAGTGCCCACTTGACCGTCCATGTGGCACCGCTCTTCTTGGCAGCTTCGACGACGACCACGCCGCGACTGAGTCCGCTGATGATGCGGTTTCGGCGTGGGAAGTGTTCGCGTTTAGAACGCGAGCCGAGTCTGTATTCCGATATGAGACAACCGCTTTCGATAACTTGCCGAGCGAGGCCGCGGTTCTGGGAAGGGTAGACGTAATCCAAACCGCCCGCGAGGACTGCAATGGTTCTTCCGCCGGTCATTAACGCACCTCGGTGGGCTGCGGTGTCGATACCGATGGCGAGTCCGCTGATAACAGTAATGCCGACTTGGGCTAGTTCTCTAGCCAGCGTCGTCGCCATTCCTACGCCGTAGCTGGTGGCGTTTCGGGTGCCCACGATAGCGATGCTGTTGTTGTCCTGTGCAGTTAGGTCACCCGCGACGTAGATTACGGCTGGTGCATCTTCGGACTCGGCCAGTTGTTCTGGATACTCGTCGGATCGGAGATGGATCGGTCTGACGCCGTTTTCGAGCAGGCGGTCGAGTTCAACGTCGGGATCGATGCGATCTCTGGCCTCGTGGATGTCTTGAACGAATGCTGCGCCAATCCCAGCGTCGCGAAGGTCGGTTCGCTCTGCGGTCCAGGCTTCACCCAAGTTGCCAAAGTAGGATTCGATTCGGCTGAACCGTTTCGGTCCCATGCCATCAATGCCGTGAAAGGCGACCCAGTATTTCAAATCATCGTCAATGTTCACTGGCAACTGTTCCGTTTGCATATTCCGTCGGTCTTTTCGTTTAGGCGGATTGTATGTTCCCGTCTTCAATCAGGTTACAACACACGTTCGTTAAACTTCGAGTCGAAGTGGCAAAGCGTCGCGCGATCGGTTGATGGGTGATTCGGGAGTGGCTCGAACCACTGCCCTGCGTCGAGCCTGTTTGGATTCCCGCGTAACGTCCTGAGTACAAAGTGAACCGAATTCTGCGTCTAGTTGAGATAAGCGCGTGAGATCAACGTTCATGCTAAATTTATAGGCGACGCAGTTACTTCCAAACACTGTCGAGCACAACGTTCCTGCGAGGCTTCCAATGACTACCGCTGTTAGCAGAGATACCGACCATGCTCTAATGGCCCACCTTTTGCGTCGGGCAGGTTTTGGGGCGACACGGGACCAGATAGAAGAGTACGTCGCCAAAGGCTACGACGAAACCGTCGAAGATCTGCTCCATCCCGAATACTCGGATCCTGAAGACCAGGACTTGCTGGACCGCTACTTCATCGCTTCGGTAGAGGCGAGATCAGTCGGTCACGCCGATCCGCAGTGGGCGTGGCGAATGGCGACCAGCGACAAGCATCTCGAAGAGAAGATCGCACTCTTCTGGCACGGTCTACTTGCTGTCGGCGGCATTAAGCTCGACCACGGGCTTGAGATGCTGACTGAGATCGACCTCTTCCGACGTTTCGGCCTCGGCAAGTTCGGCGATCTGTTGCTCGAGATCTCCCGCAACCCGGGAATGATGTACTGGCTGGACAATCAGGAAAGCCATAAGGATGCGCCCAACGAAAACTACGGTCGCGAACTTCTCGAGCTTTTCTCCATGGGCATCGACGAGATGGGTGAGGGCGCGTACACAGAAGACGATGTGAAGGCCGCTGCGAGGGCATTCACAGGATGGGCGTCCAAGCCGACCATGCCTCCGTTCTTCCTCGGGCCGTTCCCAATGGAGTTCCAGTTCGATCCGGATGATCACGATGACGGCGAAAAGATATTTCTGGGCGAGGTTGGGAATTGGAACGGCGAGGACATCGTCGAGATTATCGTCCGTCAACGAGCGACAGCGGAGTTTGTCGCCAGAAGGCTCTACCAGTTCTTTGTAGCCGACGAAGCGGATGAGGATGAGGTGCGACGGCTGGCCGATGTGTTTCAGGCTAACGACGGCGAGATACGCTCGGTGTTGAGGGCGATCTTCACGTCTGATCACTTCAAGTCGGAAGCGGTTCGCTATCGAAAGATGAAAAGCCCCACGGAGCTGGTCTTTGGCGTCGCTCGGTTGACAGATCGATTTGATTTGCCAGACTTGGAAGCGTCACAGTTGGCCGGGCATCCGATGTTCATGGGGCAGCACCTGCTCAACCCGCCGAGCGTAGAGGGTTGGCATGAGGGCGAAGAGTGGATCGACAGCGGTGCCTTGGTGGAGCGCATCAACTTCGCTTCGAACGAACTCGAACGCAGAGACGCGCAGGGCATTCAGCGGATGGTGGACCGGGTGCGTGAGGCAGGCAGCGACTTGAGTTCGATGGAATACGTTAGCGCGTGCCTCGACGCGATGGGCTGCATCGACGTCTCGGACCGAACGTTTAGTCTCGTTGCGGAACACGCATCGGGCCAGTTGGAGCCGACCAACGAGGATGAAGAAATCGACCGAGCGATCGAGATATTCCAACTGATCGCCTCGACCCCCGACTACCAGTACTGCTGAAGCTGTTCTACGGCAAAGAAACTAGGAGATAAGAAATGGCTACCAACGGGCACAACGGGAATGGCAGAGCCAAGAATCTAGTCGTCATCCAACTCTCTGGCGGAAACGACTACCTGAACACGGTAGTGCCCTACCAGGACGGTCTCTACTACGACTATCGACCGAACATGGGTTTGAGCGGCGAGAGTGTGATCCCGGTGGACGACCGGATCGCGTTCAACTCCCACATGGGCTCGTTCAAGAACCTCTTCGACGAAGGCAAGATGGCGGTGCTGATGGGCATCGGTTACCCCGAGCCGAACCGGTCTCACTTCCGGTCGATGGACATCTGGCACACCGCTGAGCCTGCGGTGGCATCCTCCGAGGGATGGCTTGGCAAGACAACTAAAGCCATCGATCCCGAGGGCAAAAATCCGGTGACGACTGTCAACTTTGGTCGCGGCCTGCCTAGGGCGCTTGCATACCCGGACGTTTCGGTCGCATCCGTCGGGGCACTAGAGTCCTACGGTCTGTATACGGGTCTGGCAGGTGCGTCGAACCGCGATGCGTTGTTGGACACGGTCAGCCGCATCTACCAGCCGATGTCGGACGACGGACTCCCGTCATTGCGTCTGCTCCAGACGGGTCGCGGGATGCTTGACGGTGCCGACACCCTCCGGTCTGCACCTGAAAAGTACTCTTCAACCGTTGAGTACAACGCCGATAACCCGATCGCGCAGAGCCTCAAGGGCGTCGCCCAGGTGATGTCAGCCGACCTCGGCACACGGATCTTCTACACCCAACACGGCAGCTTCGACACGCACACCAACGAACTGGTGAACCACGCCAAGTTGTGGGACGAGGTGTCGGAAGCGGTGGAGTGCTTCTGGGCGGATCTGAAAGAGCAAGACTTGGCGGACGACACCCTCATCTGGATATTCTCCGAATTCGGCAGGCGGATCGAGGACAACGGCGCCGGCACCGACCATGGCTCCGGCGGAGTCGCTTTCATGATCGGCAATCCGGTCGAAGGCGGACTCTACGGAGACTACCCGAGCTTGAAACCCGCCGATCAGCTAGAAGGCGACGTTCACTACAACACGGACTACCGGGACGTCTACGCGACGATCCTCGACGACTTCATGCACGTCGATTCCGAGTGGGTGTTGAACAAGAAGTTCGATCGGATCCCCGAGCTAGTTGCGAACTAGCAAGACGCAGCCTCGCCAAAATCTCTATCCAAGAACCTGGAGAAAGCGCGGCCCTCCTCACGCCGCATGAAGCAAGATGAGCGACTACTCGTATAGCCACACCCTAGGTATCGCCTCGTTTGAAGGCCGGGGTTTCATGAACCCCGTAGACGTTCGTTTCTCCAAGGACGGCGATCTGTATGTCTTGAGCCGTTCGAATGCAGCCAATCGGAATGTGCGGGTGAGTGCAGTAACTCTCGACTCTGAGTTCCTGTTCGAGTTCGCCAACTGGGGAACCGAACCGGGGTTGTCGACCCAACCAACCGCTATCGCCGTTGGACCGGACGAACGCGTCTATCTGACCGATGAATACACGCAGCTGCTTTCCGTATTCGAGAAGGACGGAACGTTTTCGCACCGTTGGGGCGAGGCCGGATCGTCCGAAGGTCAGTGGAACCGGCCGTCGGGTTTGGCCTTCGATTCGCAAGGCGATTTGTTTGTCGTGGACCATCTCAACGCCCGGGTTCAGAAGTACACGGTGGATGGTCGATACATCACATCGTTCGGCACGTTTGGTACCGGACCGGGTGAGTTCAACTACCCATGGGGAATCTCGATCGACGCCGAAGACTGCATCTGGATCGTCGATTGGCGCAACGACCGCGTTCAACGTTTCACACCTGACGGCGAGTTCATCTTCGCCTTCGGATCGAGCGGTAAGCGTGACGGGGAGTTTGACAGGCCTTCGAGCGTTCACGTCAGCGGCGACGGCAATATTTACGTGTCGGACTGGAGAAACGATCGCGTCCAGGTGTTCGACATGGACGGAGGGCATCGCGAGACGTTAGTAGGCGACGCCACATTGTCCAAATGGTGCCAGGAGTTTCTCGATGTGAACCCCGAGCAGGCCAGTTGGCGTGCGAACTCCGGCATGGAGGAACAGGAGAAACTGTTCTGGCGACCCGCTGGGATCGAAACTAACTCCGACGGCTTGGTCTGCATCGCCGACAGTTGTCGTCACCGGGTTCAGATCTACAGTCGAGTCTCGGCGCCTGTGTTGGCCTGACCAACTGCAATCGATGTTCGGTGGAAGGGTGGTTGTGGCGGAGAGGACAGGATTCGAACCTGCGGTGAGTGTAAGCCCACACACGCTTTCCAGGCGTGCCCGTTAAGCCGCTCCGGCACCTCTCCGCGTCTAGGTAGACGATTCTGGGTAGACGATTTATTGAAGATTAGGTTACTGGCGGAGAGGGCGGGATTCGAACCCGCGATCCCGGTTGCCCGAGATACCGGTTTTCGAAACCGGCGCTTTCAACCACTCAGCCACCTCTCCGTAAAAATCGTCATCGATTCCCAGTGTACAAACACGGTCAGCGACAGCGATTGCCGCGATTCCATCAAACATCGGAGATACCAGTTGGAAGATGAAGGATGTGCAAATCGCCCCATTGCTCTTTAAGGTATTCGGCGACGAGACGACGATGGCAACGATCAGGTTCGTGCTCGCTGCACAATAGGACCGCATCTGCAAACTCCGTCCGATCCAACTCTTCGACTTTCCGCACCTGCATAAGCGCGCGGAACTCGCGTTCGTACCTATCCCATGCCTTCGCCTTCAAACTCGCCGCATTGCGCGTCAGCGGCACCGCACGGTAAGCTTCCAGCATCTCCTTCGTTGGAGCCAACTCCGGACGATGAACATAGTCCATCGCTGGCAGGTCTCGAATGTTCTGCAGATAGTATGGCAAATCGCGAGCATTTGCGAAACCAGCAAGCTGCGATTTGTTGCTCAACCGCACGTCAACCAACCGTTTCGCGTCCACCGATTTCAAAGCTTCGAAGAACACATTCGCAGATTTTTTGGTAAACCCGATGGTGTAGATCTTCAATGTTCAGATGCCCAGTCGTGTTCGTCGTTGTTGGCAGGGGGTCGATCCAAGCGAAAAGCGACTTGCTTTGCCTGCCACCTCAACGCGGCCTTTCGCGTGTCCTGTTCCGATAGAAACATACCTAAATCAGCCGATTTCGACTTCCTCTGGTAATCAACCATCAACCGCGCCACGAGGCTCTCATGCTCTATCAAATCGCCAGTCACAAGAATGTGATGGGCAGATATTTCTCGTGACACAAGGGCCTCGGCGACAAGCAATGTGCGGTGGCAATCTTCCGGTTGTCGTTCGCTACACAACAAGCAAACTACCCGATCTTCTGCGATCCTTGCCACCTGTTCAATGTCATCCTCGAAGTCCTTCGTAGCCGACATGCGTTCATAATCGGCGATCCCTTCTGGATCGTAAAGGTCATGGCTTGTAGGGCGTCCACCCAATGCGCCACCCATATGGCTGTAGCCGATGCCGGCGTCCTCGAGGTCCATCTCAAGTTTCTCACGGTTAAAATCGGCCGCCCATCGGCTATAAGGGCTGGTGCGAACATCGACCAATTCATCGATGCCGTGCCGTTCTATCAACTGCAAAAACCGGTCCAAAGTGTGGTTTGAGTGACCGATCGTGAAGACCTTGATTCGCCCATCCGGTTGGTTTGATGCAGCCACTCTCCGAAGCCCCATCATCTACGGATCACTGCGGCTATCAGCTTATAGACATCGCCTTCATATGGCTTGCCTAAGCTAACCGTCAAGTAACAATCGTCTATGTGATAGTAACCGTCTGGCTGTTCCAGGTATTCCCGCTCGATTTCAGGGTCGGTAACTGTCAACCGATACTCGGTGTCTGATACCCATATCCGTCCCTGCACCTTTCGCTTATCGTCACCAAAATCTTTACCGGGTTGCCAAACCTTGAGATCAAGTTTCTCGACGCGCACAAGTCTGAGAGAATCTATGATCGTGCACGCATTCTCAACGGCGAATCTGTCGTTCAGTCCGGATTTGGTGCTTTCTCCGTCGATCCAAAGCCCATCGACTGTGTCTTCAAGATTCCGTAATGCCCTGAACGTCAGATTCCCCACCTTCGTCCAACGGCGACTGTCGTCAACCAACCAATTTTCTCGCTGGTGTCCTGCCAGTACCATATCCAGCACTGGCACCTCGATAATGTCAAGTAGTTGAGGTTCGCTTCTGTCGGCGTACTGCCGAACCCACGGAGGTAAGCCGTCGTTATCACAAACTGGCCTGACCCATCCACCAATCTTGCCACCGACCAAAAACTCCTTGCCGGCGACGCAGGTACCTCCCGGCATTCGAGAGTTGGCCAAGCAGACGATGCGCTTAACCATCGGTGACATGATACCTCCGCCATGGTGCTTTCAATTGACGACAAAAAGCCCCCTGGCAACGACCTATTTTCCCACACCTCACAGTGCAGTATCGTCAGCGCTACGACGTTTCACTTCCGTGTTCGGGATGGGAACGGGTGGTTCCATCGCGCTCTAATCACCAAGGAGCTTTATCAGATATTGTTTTTGCTCGATTGAACGAGAGTAGTGTGGTAGCGGGGGCAGGATTCGAACCTGCGACCTCCGGGTTATGAGCCCGACGAGCTACCACTGCTCTACCCCGCACCGAACGTCATGTTCCTCGCAAAGCGAGTCGAGTCTGGTTAATTGAAACCGATTCCGCATTCTCATGATTATCGGAGCTAGCCGATACATGAAGAGTTTTGTTTTAATGGTCAAGCCCTCGACCGATTAGTACCGTTCAGCTGAGCGCATTTCTACGCTTACACCTACGGCCTATCTACCCGGTAGTCTCCCGGTGGTCTTACTCCTTTAACAGGATGGGACATCTCATCTTAGGGTGGGCTTCGTGCTTAGATGCTTTCAGCGCTTATCCCTTCCGAACGTGGCTACCCGGCGGTGCGGCTGGCGCCACAACCGGCACACCATAGGTTCGTCCAATCCGGTCCTCTCGTACTAGGATCAGCTCCCTTCAAATGTCCTGCGCGCACGGCGGATAGAGACCGAGCTGTCTCACGACGCTCTGAACCCAGCTCGCGTGCCGTTTTAACGGGCGGACAGCCCGACCCTTGGGACCTTCTTCAGCCCCAGGATACGACGAGCCGACATCGAGGTGCCAAAGCTCCCCGTCGATACGATCTCTTGGGGGAGATTAGCCTGTTATCCCCGGGGTAGCTTTTATCCGTTAAGCTACGGCCCTTCCACACGGAACCGTAGGATCACTTTGACCGACTTTCGTCCCTGCTCGACCTGTATGTCTCGCAGTCAAGCCACCTTATGCCAATACACTCTAAGGCTGATTTCCATCCAGCCTGAGGTGACCTTTGTGCGCCTCCGTTACCTTTTGGGAGGCGACCGCCCCAGTCAAACTGCCTACCAGACACTGTTCCTTTTTGGGGTTAGATTCAAACGCAGAAAAGGGCGGTCTTTCATGGTCGACTCCACGCAGACTGGCGCCTGCGCTTCACAGTCTCCCGCCTATTACTACACATCCCTGAGCTCAAACCAATGTCAAGCTGCAGTAAAGCTCCACGGGGTCTATTTGTCCTGCCGCGCGTAACCCGCATCTTTACGGGTCCTGCAATTTCACCGAGTCCATCGTTGAGACAGTGCCCAAGTCGTTACGCCATTCGTGCGGGTCGGAACTTACCCGACAAGGGACTTCGCTACCTTAGGACCGTTATAGTTACGGCCGCCGTTTACCGGGGCTTCGGTAGGGAGCTCTCACCCCCTTCCTTAACCTACCAGCACTGGGCAGGCGTCAGCCTGTATACATCAGCTTTCGCTTTGGCACAGACCTGTGTTTTTGGTAAACAGTCGCTTGGGCCGGTTCTCTGCGGCCGACGGCGCTTTTCGCGGTTGAAAAACGCGTATACGCTATCGGCACCCCTTATCCCGAAGTTACGGGGTTAATTTGCCGAGTTCCTTAACGATGGTTGTCTCGAACGCCTAGGGGCATTTACCCCTGTCCACCAGTGTCGGTTTGCGGTACGGTCGCCACGGCACCTCGACGCCGGAGATTTTCTTGGCGGCATAGGATCAGCGACGTTCCTCGAGGCGTACCTTAAGGTCCCACCACCCCTCTGCTCATAACGCGCCGTGCATTTTAGCTCACGGCGCTGGCCTACGGGTGGCGACACACCATATCCGGTGGTATGCATCGCTTACCAATCCGCGTCCCTCCTGCGTCTCAATCGGTTCCGGGGCGGGGCTGGAATTTCAACCAGCTATCCATCGGTTTCGCCTTTAGGCTTCACCTTAGGACCGCCTTACCCTACGTCGATCAACGTTGCGTAGGAAACCTTGGACTTTCGGCGTGCCGGATTCTCACCGGCATTGACGCTACTCATGCCAGCATTCTCACTTCCCAGTACTCGACGCCACCTCACGGTGACGCTTCAACGCTTCTGGGAACGCTCCCCTACCACAGCGCGCGAACGCGCTATTCGCAGCATCGGCGGTGTGCTTGAGCCCCGTTTATTTTCCGTGCGGGAGCCCTCGACCAGTGATCTGTTACGAACTCTTTAAAGGGTGGCTGCTTCTAAGCCAACCTCCTGGCTGTCTGGGCGCCCCCACCTCGTTTAACACTTAGCACACACTTAGGGGCCTTAGCTTGCGATCTGGGCTGTTTCCCTCTCGACAATGGAGCTTATCCTTCACTGTCTCACTGCCGGGGTGCCCTTCGCGGTATTCGAAGTTTGACAGGGTTTGGTAAGGTCTTCCCCCCCTAGTCCAATCAGTGCTCTACCTCCGCGAAGTAACTCCCGACGCTGCACCTAAATGCATTTCGGGGAGAACCAGCTATCTCCGTGTTCGTTTGGCATTTTACCCCTACCCACAGCTCATCCCATCACTTTGCAACGTAAACGGGTTCGGCCCTTCACGAAATGTTACTTTCGCTTCAGCCTGGCCATGGGTAGCTCACACGGTTTCGGGTCTACTCCGCGCGACTGAACGCCCTGTTCAGACTCGCTTTCGCTTCGGCTCCGGCGCTGAACGCCTTAACCTTGCCACACAAAGTAACTCGCTGGCTCATTCTTCAATAGGCACGCTGTCATCCGCCCGAGGGCAGACTCCAACGGTTTGTAGGCACACGGTTTCAGTTCTCTTTCACTCCCCTGCTTGGGGTGCTTTTCACCTTTCCCTCACGGTACTGGTTCGCTATCGGTCGCTAGAAGTACTTAGCCTTGGAGGGTGGTCCCCCCGGGTTCCGACAGGATTACACGTGTCCCGCCGTACTCAGGTACTCGAGAAGGAGGCGTATCGATTTCGCTTACGGGGCTATCACCCTCTATGACCAGCCTTTCCAGAACTGCTCAGCTATCGATGCGCTTTGTAACTCCTCGGGAGCTCACAGGTAGCTCCCATTCGAGTCCTACAACCCCCGAGAGACATAGGCTCCTGGGCCGTTTAGTCTCACGGGTTTGGGCTGATCCGTTTTCGCTCGCCGCTACTAACGGAGTCTCGGTTGATTTCCTCTCCTCGGGGTACTTAGATGTTTCAGTTCCCCCGCTTACCCTCTCTTACGAGATGGAACCGCGCGCGAACGCGCGGCCCCGGGTTTCCCCACTCGGGAATCCACGGCTTAGCCTGCCAGACGGCTGACCGTGGCTTATCGCAGTCTCACTACGCCCTTATTCGGCTTCTAGCGCCAAGGCATCCCCCGTGTGCCCTTAGTAGCTTGATCCATCTTCTTGAATCGGCTGCTCCGGTTTCTCGGAGAATGCGGAATCGATATTCAACTGTATAGGTGCACCCGTGGAAGAGGCAAAGCGAAACTGCAAGACTCTTTCAGCGGGTAACCCCCTAGTATAGCGCGGTGATGAGCCAGCGTCAACAGTCGAATCACGCGGAGTCGAGGCCTGACGGCCCTTTTTGTTTTTCCGAAAATTTTTCGGATTCTGATTTTGCCGGGGGCCTCGCTCGGGTCTCTCCCTGCCGCGATCGCCTTGCTTGGCCCTTCCGGTCTTATCGGTCGGACGGTTCGAAGGGATCGGCCTATCCGGCTTGTCCGCTTCGGACTTTCGACCTTGCCGCTTC
>JAJEAU010000007.1 GCA_022824185.1 Dehalococcoidia bacterium | reverse complement strand
CGGGTTGCCGCATCGCAACCGACGGAGTGTGAATTGGTCATCGGAACGACTGAGGCGCGATGATCTTCCGGATAGATTGTTGCAGGGCGGTATGACATTGTATGAGGTAGCAAACACATCTAGGAAGGATGGTTTCTTAAGTTTGATCAGAACATTAGCTAACCCCGATGTCTGGATCGTTCGAGGTGGGGCGAGTGGTGATTCAGTTGATTACCAGTTGGAGAATGGGATTGCTGGCGTTGGGTTTAGTCTTCAGAAGATTGATTTGTCCATACTGAGAACTAGTGATGATATCCGACAGGCGTATACGGATCTTCACCCAGGAGCGAGTAGCAGAAGTGTTAGTCAGAACGTTGCATCAGTTTCTAACTTTATTCTCGATATCAAGATCAATGACTACGTGCTGATGCCTGACGGTGATAGAAAACGAACTCATTGCGGAAGGGTGATTTCGGATCCTTATCATGTTCCAAGCGGTCCGTGGAAAAACCGTAGGAACATAGAGTGGTTGGATCGCGTCGCTACGAAGTCGGATTTACCGTCGTTGCCGGATCGCACACGGACTGTAGTTAAGGCTACTGATCGACTGAAAGACGAGGTTTTTGCCTGGATCGAGAGGTCACCGACTCTCGACTTCCAGATGCCCGAGGACAGTTGGGTGCCGTTTCATTTGGAGGTTGGGCGGAAGTTGATTGAGGGTGAGTGGTGGTTGCCGGATAAGCGGCGAAAATTCGCTGGGATTGTCTACCAAATAAGGTGGGGTGAACGTAGCGCTGAGTTCGAGGTCGACGGGGACAAAAGTTGGGAACCAGACCCGTATTCGTTTTTCGATGCGCTAAGCATTAGAGATTCGGCTGAGGACAATCTCGATGTGTACAGGACCACGAAAGATTTGATGGGAATTGAGTCTGAAGTGCCAGTCGAAGGGCACGAACCATTCGGTTTAAGATGGGGTTGGGACGTCCCGCTCAATGATGATGCCCTCATCTTCCTTTGGGAGTTTTTCCGCTTTGCGGCCGAATTCGACCCGTTTGCCGATGACACGGAATCAGAGGTCAAGTTCGTCGATTTCTATGACCGTGCGTCGTCTAGGGATTTCTTACCCGGTAAGCGTGGTCGGGTCTGGTCGTACTTCCTGTACTGGATCGACCCGACTAAGTATGTGATTTCCCGTAAGATTCGCAGTCAAGATTTGGGTCTCGCCGCCGATCTGGGTGTTTCGGGGAAACTCGAGACTGGAACGGAGTACTTGGAAACGTTAAGGCGAATCAAAGAATTAGGCAACGAACACGGTTTCACTATTCTCGACGTCAATCGCAAGTCCACGACACGGGAGATGTTGGGGTTGGATTCGATTGAAGAATCAACCATCAAGACTTACACGATTGATGACTTGATCAACGACGACGACCTGTTTTTCGATCCGAATGAGCTCAGGCGGATGCATAGTCGTTTCGAGGACAAGAAGAATCTGATCTTGCAGGGACCTCCAGGGGTTGGGAAGACTTTCGTGTTGAGACGGTTGGCTTATGCGTTGATGGGTGAACGGGCGGATGGTCGGATTCGGAATGTGCAGTTTCATCAGTCTTATTCGTATGAGGAGTTTGTGCAGGGGTATAGGCCGGGTGTGAATAAAGACGACGAATTAGTGTTCAGGATGGAGAATGGTTCGTTTTTGCGGTTGTGCGGCGAGGCGCGAGCGAATCCAGGCGATCGATATGTGATGGTGATCGATGAGATCAATCGGGGGAATCTGAGTCGCGTGTTTGGGGAGTTGCTGTCGTTGATTGAGAAAGACAAGCGAGGCGGCAAGTTCCGAGTGCGATTGGCTGGTGGCAATGAGTTCTCAGTTCCCGAGAATGTCCATATCTTAGGAACGATGAACCTAGCCGACCGTTCACTGGCGGGGATGGACTATGCGATGCGGCGTCGGTTTGCGTTTGTGACGCTGGAGCCTCAGTTTGAGAAGGACGTGTTCGTGCGGTGGTTGCGGGATAAGGGTGTGCCGGAAGGGATGATTCGTCGGATCAACGAAAAGATGAAGGCGATGAATGAGGTCATTGCGAATGATTCGTCGTTGGGTCGGAATTTCGCGGTTGGTCATTCTTATTTTTGCGACATTGCCGATGGTGGCGAGAGTGACTGGGATCGCTGGTATCGGGAGATCGTGAAAACGGAGATACAGCCTTTGTTGGAGGAGTATTGGTTTGACGATCCCAAGAAAGCGGAAACCCAGGTGAATGAGAATTTGCTGGACGGGGTGCCTGAGAACGGGGAAAGCAACGATAATCGGAGTTAATCGGAGGAGAGTTGCCATGACTTCTGAAACCAAGCGATATCGCCTGCTTTGTGCGTTGTACGATCCGTCTGAATCGACGGAACCGGATAAGTATATGGCTGAGGTGCCTTCGTTCCCGAATTGTGTGGCTTGGGGAGATACGGCTGAAGAGACGATTGCGATATTGGAGAGCGTGGTGGTGGAGACGATTCAAACCTATCGGGAGCGGGGGTATGAGCTTCCGCCGGGTGTTTCGCCGCTTGCTACGGACGTGGAGTTGTATTCCGAACCTAGGGTGTTAGAGGTATCGGTTTGACATACCGCGAATTGACGCGGAAATTGAGGAGGTTGGGTTGCGTGTTCGTTCGTCAAGCGCGGGGTAGTCACGAGATTTGGGCGAACGACAAGACGGGGGCGACGTCGGCGATTCCGCGTCACGGCAGCAGGGACTTGAAGCCAGGTACGTTGGCTCGGATCATCAAGAACCTCGGCATTTCCAGAGATGAACTGGATCGTGCGTAGTTGACACTCAATCGGGAAAAGATTCCAGTTCGCAACTGGTGGCATATGTTGCTGTATGCGTGGGATCTGGTGGAGTTCAATAATCGGTTCAATACCGAGTTGGATCGTGCGCCGGATTTGAGGGCTTTGTTGACGTCGATTCTGGTATTTCTGATGAAGCATCAGGTGCGGCGTGGGTTGCGTGGGGATTATGTTGAGCGGTCAGAGGAGTTGCGGGGGGTGCGCGGTCGGATTGATTTTGGGGAGACGTTGCGTGGGTTGTCGATGTATCGGGGTCGGTTGCACTGCGAGTTTGAGGAGTTCACGCTGAATGTGCCTCGGAATCAGATCATTCGGTCTACGTTGAATGATTCTTTGAATCGGGGGTTTACACGAACCGAAAGGGAAAGCAATCGAGAAAAACATCAACGGTTGGTTTCGGATTTAGAGGCTTTGTTGAGGATGCTTTATGAGATTGATCAGGTGCGGGTCACGCGTCGGTTGATTGCTTCGGAGTTGCGGTTGTTGGGTCGGAATGAGCGGGAATATAAGTTGATGTTGAAGATTTGTGAGATGTTGCAGGATCCATCGATGCCGGACTCGGGTGTGAGTTCGGATTTGGAGGTGGTCGATTGGATACAACAGCGGGAACCGCGGATATTCGAGCTGTTTGTGGCGAATTTCTATAAGTTGCGGTTGCGTGGACAGGGGTGGGATGTTTCGGCGCAACCAACCCTAAAGTGGAATGAACCGGTCGCCAGGGAAGACGGCGAGTTGAGATTGCCGGCGATGCGCCCTGACATCGTGCTGAGGCGAACGGACGACACGGAAGAGATCGTCGTAATTGACACGAAGTGGTACCGGTATGTTGGATTAGAGCATTACGGGAACATGACAGTGCATTCGGCGAACCTGTATCAAATGTATGCATATCTGGCGTCACAGGATTATCGGAGCGAAGCACATCGTAGAGCCACTGGGATATTGCTCTACGGTCAGACCAACGAAGGTAAGCAACGATTGCGGACCGAGATCGACGCCCATCCGTTCAGAGTCGAAACGTTGGATCTGACTAAGGAGAGTTGGGTTGAGATCGAAGATGACTTGGAGAAGGTGGTAACCGGTGGCTAGAACCTTCATACTTGGCGGTGCCCGTTCTGGGAAGAGTGGGTTTGCTTTGGAGTTGGGGGAGTCGTTGTCGGGGGATCGGGTTTTTGTGGCTACTGCGGTGGGGTTTGATGAGGGGATGCGGGAGCGGATTGGTCGGCATCGGGAGGATCGGGATGCGTCTTGGAGGACGGTGGAGGAGGCGGTGGAGGTTTGGGATGTGATCGAGCGGGAGTGTCGGGAAGGTCGGGTGGTCTTGCTGGACTGTTTGACGCTTTGGCTGAATAATCTGATGCTGGAAGAGCGGGATGTGGAGGCGGATGTCGAGAGGTTGGTGTCGGTGTTGGAGTCGGGCGTCGAGGGGGAGTTGATTTTGGTGTCGAACGAGATCGGGTTGGGGTTGGTTCCGGATACGGAGCTGGGTCGGGATTTTCGGGATGCGCATGGTCGGATGAACCAGCGAGTGGCGTCGGTTTGTGATCGGGTGTTGTTTATGGTTGCGGGATTGCCGGTTGTTGTTAAGGGGGATTAGGTGGTTGCTAGGGCGATGTAGATGCCTAGTTCGGTGATTTGTTGGGTTGCGCCTAGGGTGTCGCCGGTGTGGCCTTTTAGTTTGGGTTGGAAGTAGAGGCGGATCAGGGTGTGGGCGGTGATGGCGCCGGCGGTGGCAAGGATGGCGGCGATGGGGGAGAGGATTAGGGCTGTTGCGGCGATGGTGATTAGGGCGGTGATGGTGGCGATGATGGTGTTGATGAGGGGAGGGCGTTGGTCTTGGGGTCCTGCGATGCCGGATTCTCGGGCGTAGTTGGATGTGGCTTGGACGATGACGATTGAGGTGCGGGAGACGATGTGGGCGGCGATTAGGGCGGTGATGATTGTCGTGGTGTCAGAGAGGGATGTGAGGGCGGCGATTTTGAGGGTGATGACGAGGATTAGTGCGAGGGCTCCGAATGTGCCGATGCGGGAGTCGTGCATGATTTCGAGGGAACGGGCGCGGTCGTATGCGCCGCTGATGCCGTCGAAGGTGTCGGCAAGTCCGTCTTCGTGGAAAGCGCCGGTGAGGAGTGCGGTTGCGGCGGTTGCGATGATGACGGCGATGAGCGTTGGGAGGATTAGGTCAGGGATGTAGAAGGCGGCTGCGGCGACTGTTCCGATGATTGCACCGACTACGGGGTAGTACCGGGCGGCGTTGCGGAGTCGTTCGGGGGTGAAGTCGACGTCGATGCCCGTGGGGATTCGGGTTAGGAAGTGGGTGGCTAGGGCGAAGGTTTTGAGTTCGTTGCGGATGGCGGAGAGCATGGGTTGTGAACCCTCTTTTTGTTCGCCCTTGGGCAAGAGGGAGGGAGTTGCGGGATCAGGTTTTGGTGCTTACTCCGGCGGATTCGAAGGTTGCCATGTTGTTTAGGATTGCGGCGGCGGATTTGATGATGGGCCAGGCAAGCAGGGAGCCGGTTCCTTCGCCTAGTCGCATATCGAGGTCTAGGAGGGGATTGGCGTTTAGGGCTTGGAGCATGGCGTCATGGCCGCGTTCGCCAGAGCGGTGGGAGAAGACTAGGGCGTTGGTGATTGAGGGTTTGGAGTCTAGGGCTGCGATTGCGGCGGCGGTTGCGATGAAGCCGTCGATGATGACTAGGCGTTTGGCGTTGGCTGCGGCTTGGATGGCTGCGGCCATCATTGCGATTTCGAAGCCGCCGTATTCGGTTAGGGTGGTTTGGGCGTCGAGGGGAGTCGGAGTTCGGGATGCGGATTTGGTGAGGACTGCTAGTTTGTGTTGGACGCCTGAGTCGTCTAGGCCTGTGCCGGGGCCGACTAGATCTTGAAGGGGGATGTTGAGGATCTTGTGGGCGATGATGGATGCGGATGCGGTGTTTGCGATGCCGATTTCGCCGAAGCAGATGGCGTCGGGGGTTGTTGAGGCGCTTTTGATTGCGCTGGTTGACGAGGGAGGAATAGGTATCTCTGACACAGGTGGCTGATTCGAAGGCGCGGAACTCGGCTGAGTCCCTCTAGCCCCTCGTCCACGCCCGCATGCCCCTGCGGTCTCGCTTCGCTCGCTCGCGTCCCCTTTCGCCTCGAAAGGGGACGGAGGCTCCGCCTTCCCTACTTCGTTTGCACAGTCTTGCAATGGTCTCTGAGAAGGGGACGGGAAAAGGATGGTGCCGTGGGTGGTGGCTAGCTGGTATTGGTCGGGGGTCATTGCCGGGCCGAGGGAGAAGTCGGAGGTGCCGGGTGCTATGCGGCGGTTTAGGAAGTTGGGATGGTCGATCGGGTCGCCTGCGATTCCGGAGTCGATGATTTGGATGGGGATGTTTAGGGCGTTTGCGATTACGTTTGCGGCTGCGCCTCCGGAGAGGAGGTTCAGGACCATTTGGCGGGTGACTTCGGATGGGTATGCGGAGACGCCTTGGGCCGCGATGCCGTGGTCGGCTCCGAAGATGATGAGCTGGCAGGTGGACATGCTCGGGTTGAGCGTGCCTTGGAGCGTTGCGATCTGTGCGGCGAGTTGTTCGAGACGTCCGAGGGAGCCGACGGGTTTGGTTTTGGAGTCGAGGGCTCGCTGGATGTCAGCGGGGTGCATGGTTAGATCATATTTTGGGTGTGGCATCCCCGTGAGACGGCGTTGCGTGCGCCGTCTCACGGCCTCTTACGCTGCGCGAGGGGGGTGTGGTTTACTCGGGGTTTATGTCGCTTATGGCTAGAAGTGAGGGGGCGTTGTTGTCGTAGCCGTAGATTCGGAGTTTGATGTCGGCCGAGTTGATGTCGAAGAGTAGGGGTGAGTAGGCGCGGAAGGTTAAGGTCTGACCGTCGATTTCGTAGTCCATCTCGGCTACGGTGAGGTCGGTTTCCCAGACCATGGTTGGTCCAAGATTGGGTAGCAGCACGAGCATCGGTTCGGAGTCGTAGTTGACGTGATAGATGGCGAGTGCGGCGCCTTCGCCGAGCATCGGTTCGAAGGGTATGGCGTCGTCGTTGATGGTGGCTTCGCCGTAGAGTTCGCCGAGACCAAGAGTCGGACCGGATTCCCAAGTGATGATGTTGAGTGGCTCGGCATCTTTGAAGGCTTGGTTCTCCGACCAATCGAATGTATAGCCGCCGGCGATCTGGTTTGTGTTGCTTACCGTGTCGTCATCCTCACCGCTGGACGCGTCGGAATCGTGTTCGTCGTCAGGCTCTGCCACGACGGTGGGTATGGAAGTAGCGGTTGGCGCGGTTGTTGGCGCGGTTTGGGCTTGCGTAGTGGGTTCTGGTTTAGAAACGTCAGTATCTCCGCAGGCGATCGAGGGGATTGCTACGACGATACCGAGCATCAATATTGCTACGGTGCGCGTTAGGCGTCGGGTTTGATGTGTCAGTGATCGTGTGGGCATGTGAATTTTCTCGTCTAGGTATATGTAAGAGACGACGGAGAGCGGGAAATTGTTCCCTGCAGACAATCGTACGAAGTGGCCGGTACGATTCTTTGGCGTGGGATGACTGTCGCGACCGATATCGGGGGTGCTGAGGCTGGTTCAATCCGCGTGGAGGAGGTTGTTGATTGGGACGTTTAGCGCATCTGCGATCTTGAGCATTGCGCCTATTGTGAGGTTCTGTTTTCCGTGTTCTACGAGGCTGATGTAGGTGCGGTCGAGGCCTGATGATTCGGAGAGTTGTTTTTGGGTGAGTTTGTTTGCGGTTCGGGCGGTTCGGACGTTTTGACCTATGGTAACGAGCAGTTGGTCGAGGGTTGGAGATTCTTCGGTGTATCCGACTAACACGCGAGCTTGGTTTGCGGCTTCGGCGACGTTGGTGACGACGCCGTCGATTTCGTGCATGTCAACGTTGGTGAGATCGCGGACAGCTGCGCCGCCGAGGAGGATTTTCGGTCGAGGCGGAGGAAGTTCGCTAATCTGAGAGGCGATTTCTCTGGCGTTGGCCATGTATTCCGGCATTGTGGTCGACAGGCCGAGGAGATCGACGCGTCGGCCTTGGATGTATTGGATCAGATCTTGGATTGGGGATCCCATCCAGAAGAAATCGACATCCCATCCATCCATGACGAGGAGGTCGGCGAACATTCTTGCTCCGATGAAGTGCGCTTCGCCTTCGACGGGAGTTACGAGCGCTCGGAGACCACGAGGCGGCCGAGGTTTTGCGGCCTGTCGCTGCATGTCGAGCATTTGCATGGTGATGGCGGTAGCGAGGTGCTCCTGAGCGGAGTTGATGGTGCCGCGGTGCCAAAGTTCGCCGATTTTGACTTGTGCAGGCGTGAGGACCGAGAGGTAGATCTGAGGGGTCGTGGCGCCGTTGTCGATGGCGTCTTGGATGATGGCGCGGGCGGCGTCTGGATCGGCGTCAGACAGCGCGTCGACGTATCGGTCGCGGATTTCGGCTAGTTGCTCTTTGGTGGTCATGGGTCTACGGTCTCGTGGAGTTAGATGTGTTGAATATATTAGGCAGAAAAGAACACTATGTTATGAATATACAACATAGCGATAAGAGCTTCAAGGAGTAACTGAGATGGAGATTATTCAAGTCATAGCGATCGTTCTTGCCGTTGTGGGCGCACTGAACTGGGGATTGGTTGGGCTTTTCAAGTGGGACCTGGTTGCGTTTGTCGCAGGCGGGTTGAAGTTTGGGGAGGTCAACGCGTTTTCTCGCCTCGTCTACGTGCTGGTTGCGATTGCCGGCGTCGTCAGTTTGACGGCGATAGGCGAGATACTGTGACGGGGAGTTTCTCCCCGAGGGGATAGGCCATAGGCTCGGGGGTTGAGCCTCCTCTTCGCCCCCGCCCCGGCCCTCTCCCGCTGCTATGCGGGAGGGGGCTTTTTGGTGGATGCCATATAATCCCGATATTCCTGATGGGAGATGGGCGTGGGTCTATGGAAGGTAAGTGGAGGTCAGCATGAATAAGGTGCAAGCGGTTCTATCGAAGGGTAAGGGTACGCCGGTGTCGTTGGAGACGATTTTGGTGCCGGATCCTGGTCCGGGAGAGGTTTTGGTGAAAGTGCAGGCCTGCGGGGTTTGTCATACGGACTTGCACTATCGGGAAGGTGCGATCGGGGATGATTTTCCGTATTTCCTGGGTCACGAGGCTGCGGGCGTTGTCGAGAAGATCGGCGATGATGTCGACAATGTTGCGCCTGGGGATTTTGTGATTGTTGCGTGGCGGGCACCGTGCGCCACTTGTCGGTCGTGTCTGCGCGGTCGGCCTTGGTATTGCTTCGATAGTCGGAATGCGGCTCAGCCGATGACGCTGGAGGATGGGACACCGTTGTCGCCGGCCTTAGGGATTGGTGCGTTTGCGGAGTTGACGTTGGTTGCGGCTGGTCAGGCGGTGAAGGTTGATCCGAAGGCGGATGCGAAGGCTGCGGGTTTGATTGGCTGCGGGATCATGGCTGGTCTTGGTGCGGCGATCAATACTGGTGGTGTTTCGAGAGGCGACTCAGTTGCGGTGTTTGGATGCGGTGGCGTTGGTGATGCGGCGATTGCGGGGGCGAAGCTGGCCGGAGCGCATACGGTCATTGCGGTGGATATCGATGATCGGAAGCTGGAGTGGGCGAAGGGGTTTGGTGCGACGCATACGGTGAACTCTCGTGAGGTCGATGCGGTGGAGGCGATACAGGGGATTACGGGTGGGAATGGTGCCGATGTGTGCATCGAGGCTGTGGGACTTCCGCAGACGTACGAGCAGGCGTTCTTTGCTCGAGATTTGGCGGGCACCGTCGTATTGGTGGGTGTGCCGAGTCCGGAGATGAAGATCGAATTGCCGATGATCGAGGTGTTTGGTCGAGGAGGACAGTTGAAGTCGTCGTGGTACGGGGACTGTCTGCCTACTCGAGACTTTCCGATGTATATCGATCTCTACATGCAGGGGCGGTTGGACCTGGATGGGTTTGTGTCGGAGTCGATCGGGATTGGAGACGTCGAGGAGGCGTTCCACAAGATGGAGCGGGGCGAGGTGCTGCGGTCGGTGGTGGTGATGTGATGGGCCATCACGCACATCCACCTTGCATAGTCACGAAGAGCGACAACCTCGAAGTTGATGTTGCCAGCGGTGCGATGACGCGCTTGGCTGGCGTGTCGGAGGCGCTAAGGACGCCATCGGGTTCGCATACCGAGCGGAACCGGAAGCGTATGCGAAGACGATACTGGGCTAACGCCTGAGCAGGCCGGGCGAGTCAGGGCATCGGTTCCTGAGACGGGTTGGACGATCACTCGTTGTCGCTACGCCGACTGAAGTTTTGAATTACACTCAACGTACAATCTAAGTTGGGACAATGAGATTGGAGGGACAGCCTTGAACGATTCTGAGAGGATTAGGTTGTTCGAGATTGGCAGGAAGCGGTTCGAACAGTTGCGCCCAGATTTGTTGAAAAACCACCGAGGGGATATGCTGTTCATCGACTGTCGTACGGGCGATTATGAGGTTCAACAACATTCCGAGACCCGCTTCGAGACTCAAGGCAGGTTTCTGAAGACGCACCCTGATGCGTTTGTCTACGTGGATCGGATAGAAGCAGAAGATTTCGCGTATCATCTGCCGGCTATGAGCGCAAATTGAGCGGCGACCCAACGTTCGTTGGGAAGGTCGTCAGCGGGAGGCCGACTGTGTGTATCGAATTTTTGGTCAGAGGTGGTGGAGAGATGCAAGTGCCGACAATTCTGGACACTGGTTTCGACGGTGATATTGCCCTCCCGAACGAAAAATTCAGACTCCTCAGATCGACTCCCCTCGTAGGTGGTCGCCGGATTATTTTCGGAGACGGGCGTGTCAAAACACTACCAGCGTGTGTGGCGAAGATCCGAATCAATGGTGAACCACGAGACGTGACCGTGTTTGATTTGGGCGAAAGTAAGAACTGCGATCCGCCAAGAGCGTTTGTCGGATCAGGCTTATTCAGCAATTGTCGCATTACGATTGACCTTAAACCTGACGGGAAAGTTGTTGTCGAACCCCTCGGTCGCAGTCACTGAATCAAGCGATATCATGTCGGCGTATGTGAGCCGCTAGTTGTCGCCGCCTCAGACGACGAGGATGAGAAACCCCGTCATGATGTGATTGGTCAGAGGCCTGGCACCACAGAGTTACATGTATCAAAGATGATGAAGGATGGAAAGGAAATGGGTGGTAGTGATGGGCATCCTCTTTGTGTGATCACCAAGAGTGATGGGTTAGAGGTTGAGATTGCTAGTGGAGCGATGACGCGCTTGGCCGGCGTGTCGGAGGCGTTGTCGGGTTCGAAGGGCATTCATCTTGCGATTGCTACGGTGCCACCGGGTCGGTGTTCGATGGCGCATTATCACGTGAATTGCGAGTCGGCGATCTACGTGGTCAGCGGCGAGGGGCTGTTTCTGCACGGCGAGGAGTTGGATGTCGAAGATGAGATCGGGCCGGGGGATTTTATCTATGTGCCGCCGAATTCGAACCATCAGCCGGTGAATACATCTGATGATGAGGACTTGGTTTTGATTGTGGCGCGGAATGCGCCGGTGGAGATTGTTGTGGATTTGGAGGAGGCGGGTCGGTTGGATTGTCGGTGAGGGGCACCAGGTCTGCGCAGCTATCACGAGGAAGGGATGGATTGCGCAGGCGAGAAGAATATGAAGTGCCTGCTGTTTGGCGGAGATGGGCTGCGGGTTTGGTAGATTGGGTTGTGACGCTGGGATGGGCGTTGTCAGTTGCGATCTTGGTCGCCACGTTGCTAGGGTTGGTTTTGTTGGTTTTCGGCAACGAATACTCATTTGGAACAAATTTCGCTGCTGGGCTCATCTACTTTGGTTTTTGGATCGTGTTAGTGGTCTGGGTTTTGCGGTTTGCGGTCAATGTTCACAAGGTTGCCTCGCGATCTGAGACGTTTGGACATCGATTATTTGGGTTGAAGATATTCACGTTGGATGGAGAGCAATTGATACCTCCGGTAGCACTTGTATGGCAGTTTTTGGGCAGTCCAGTCCTTTTCGCGTATTTCTTACCGTTGATCGCTGAAATTCTGATCGTGAGTACATTCAATCTGTGCGGCATCCCCTGCATTTTGGAGGACTCACCGACATGGGTGAACTGGCTGTTGCGGTGGTGGCTCGTGTCGGGATTAGCTGTCGCATGGATTCTCGGGTTTATCAACCATGGATTGATGTTGTTGGACAAAGGTGCGCGGGGATGGCACGATAAGTTGACGAGAACCGAGGTGTTGAGAGAAAAAAGGCAGGACGACCAATGAAGGGTTCTGTTGAGAAGAGTGGCACTGATCTGATCGATCAAAACTGAGATAATGCCAACGATGAGCTTGGAGTCATCGCAGTAGCGAGGTGTATTGAGGTTGTTCGACGCGATCTAGGCGGCGATGTCGGATTTTGTGTGCGGTCGATCGATTTCGATCGCATCCAAATCAGATTCTTCTAGTGTCACCTTGACGCCTCGGAGTACCAGTAGGCCTGCCACGAGGAATATCCCGAGGGTGGCGAGCGCTACTCGGTATGCGAGGTCGCCGGTTTCGGATAGGGCCCAGATTGTTAGGCCCCATAGTCCCGGGCCGATGACTGCTGATAGTCGTCCGGACATTTGGAAGAGGCCGAAGAACTCTCCGACTTGGCCGTCGGGGGAGAGGTAGGTTAGGAGTACGCGGTCTGAGATCTGGGGTGCGGCCCAAAAGAAGCCCATCGTTACTGCGACGGCCCAGAATGCGATTGTCGAGTCTGCTAATACCGCCGCGAGGGATAGTCCGGCCCAGCCGGTGAGGGCGACGATGAGGACGGGTTTGGGTCCGAATTTGGAGACTAGGAATCCAGTGACCCATGATGCGAGGATGGCTATGACAACGACGAGGATGATCATCGTCTGCGCCTCGTTTTGGGTGAAGTCGCCGACGTTGATGAGGTAGATGACGTAGAAGGATGTGACGGTGTTGATGGCCTCCATGTACATGAAGCGTCCGATGAGGAACCGGAAGAGGTTGGCGTGCTGTCGGGCTCGGCGGAATGTCTCGAAGAGTTGTTTGTATGAGGTTTGAACGAGGGTTTTGTCGATGTGGCCTCGTGTTCCAGGTTCTTTGACGATTAGGAGGAGTGGGAGGGCGAAGAGGATGAATAGGCCGGCGGTGGGCAGGAAGGCGGCTTGGTTGCCTTGGGTGTCGACGATGGGGCGCATGATGAGGAATGCGGCGATGAGTCCGATGTATCCGGCTCCGACGCCGATGCCGGAGACGATGCCGCGTTGCTTTTCGTCGCTGACGTTGATGATGAGTGAGTTGTAGAAGATGAGTCCGGTTTGGTAGAGGAAGTTGGCGGCGACGAAGAAGAGAAGCCCGGTTGTCAGGTTGTCGGTGAAACCGATGAGCGCGGTGAAGACGGCGCAGGAGAGGACCGACATCCAAAGCAACGGGATGCGGCGGTTGAGGCGATCGGAGAGGGTGCCCAGGAATGGTCCGGTGAGGGCTACGATGAGCATCGACGCGGAGAGCGCGAAGCCGATGTGGGTGTCGGTGCCGCCTTTGTCTTCGGTTACCCAGAGGGGGAAGTAGAAAGTCAGGATGGATGCGGAGAAGATGGTGTCGGAGAAGTCGTAGAGGGCCCAAGAGGCGGTTGGGAGGAGATTGCGGGGGCGCCGAACGAATATCTGCATGACGCTTAAGGTTAACGGGTAGCAGCCCTCGGGTTATGGCGAAGATATGCTATGGATTAGAATTGGGTAATCGTGCGACGTGCCTCCTAGCGTCGCCAAGGGCCCGTAGCTCAGTCGGTTAGAGCGCTACTCTGATAAAGTAGAGGTCGATGGTTCGAATCCGTCCGGGCCCACCACTTTCCCTCGCCCATTCTTTCTTTGGCCCGCACTGGTGTTTTTGAGTCTTGGACTGGTTTGTGCCGCGGTTCGGAGGTCAGATTTAGCGACAGCGTGACCGATGCTCAGTTTGTCGTTATTGGTTCGTATTTTTGGTTGTTTTTATCGCTTTAACTCGACTTCATAGAATATTTGCTGGGTACCGGTGGCGAAGGCTTGCCCAATATTGGCCTGAAACGTCGGTGCTCGTCGTGACTGATCACGCAACACAAAGGAGCAAATAATGCCCAAATACTTGTTCACCCTGTCCTACACGCATGGCGGTGTCAATGGACTTCTTGAAGTTGGCGGTTCGCACCGCTCCGCGGCCCTTGGTCAGGCGGTTGAGAGCTTGGGAGGCAAGGTCGAGTCGTTTTACTACGCGTTCGGAGAAAACGATGCGTATGTGATCGCTGAACTTCCCGACGATGTCGCAGCGTCGGCACTCTCGCTCCGATTCTCCGCAGGCGGCACGATCACGTCGAAGACGACGGTTTTGCTGGACGTCACGCAGGTCGACGAAGCTGCGAAGCGTGAAGTTTCGTACAAGCCGATTGTTAGGTAGCTCGGAAGATCGGGAAATCGGTCTCCTATTGTCCGGATCGCGTTCAACGCGATCCGGATACGGTCGGTCTGTAACGGATCGGCTATAGATTCGCGTTGTCTAGAAACGCCTTAAACATCGCGCGGGACTGAGATTGGTAGATCGGGGAGTAGGTCGTGAACTCCCGCAAATTGGCGTCCGCTTCGAATTTGGGATTGAAGATTGATCCCATCAATTCGTAGTCGGCCGCGAGTTCCACGTTCCAGATTTTCAGCTCCTCGAGTGTGAGTTGTGGCTCGAACTGGAAGCCGTAGGAGTTGCCGTGGCGGAAGGCCATGCTTTGGCGTTTGAAGGTGCCGTCTCGGCAGAGCATGTAGCCGAACGCGAGTTCGGTTGCGCTGTGGGGGATTGTGAAATGTTCGCCGTGCAGGGTCGGTACCAACGGGACGTGTAGCTTGCTGAAAACTGGATCGCGTGAACCTTCTTCCGTGATCCAGATCTTGCGGAGTCCGAATTCGTATCCACCGGTCGGTTCGACCGCGCCTCCCAATGTGCGGGCCAAGATTTGCGCTCCGAGGCAGACGCCGAAGATTGGGATGTTCGCTGCGGTTGCTTCCGCGAAGAAGCGATGTTCTGCTTGGATTGCAGGGAATTCGTCGTTAGCTGAGAGTGACCCGCCCAATGCGACTATCAGGCTGAGATCAGACGCGTCTGGCGCATCGAAGTCGGCGAACTCGGGTCCGGATTCGAAGACGTTCAGCGGCATCAACTCAAACCCTCGGTCTTGCAGAACAGAGGTGTAGTTCGCGCCGAGAGTTTCGTGTTCGTTGTGGCGGATGATTAGAGCGCGCTTTGGCATGGAGGGGGAAAGGATGCGAGCAGAATTGTCTGAGTTGAGGATTCTATGCTCACGGTTAAGGAAACTCGAAGGGTGGATGTTATTGTGACAGGGCGTAGATCAACTGCGGAGGAATCGATTTATGCGAGTGATGATCTTGATAAAGGCGACTGCCGAGAGTGAAGCTGGGGAGATGCCCTCGACCGAGTTGATCGAGGCGATGGGGGCATACAACGCCGATTTGATGCATGCGGGCATCATGGTGAGCGGTGAAGGGCTCCACCCGACTTCCGCAGGTAAGCGGGTTGTCTTCGATGGTGATAGCCGCGAGGTTGTCGATGGTCCGTTTGAGAATACGAGCGAACAGGTTTCCGGCTTTTGGACTTGGGACGTGAAGGATATGGACGAGGCGGTTGAATGGTTGAAGAAGTGTCCCAACCCGATGCTTAGTCGTAGCGTGGTTGATATCCGGCCGATCTTCGAGTACGAGGATTTTGGCGACGTTATGACCGACGAAATGGTTGAGCAGGAAGAGCGGATGCGGCGGGAGTTGGCGGATCGTTAGTCCGTCTTCGTCGGCGACCACTTGTAGATCTTCTCGAGCGAACCGCCCATGAGTTTGGCGCGTTCGTCGTTTGTCAACTGGTCGGTTACGCGGAAGGCTTCTACGCCTTGTTCGTAGGTGAGGAGGTTGACCGCTCGTGTCCAGTCTGTGCCCCACATGCAGCGGTCGAAACCATAGGCTTGGAAGATTTGGCTCAACGGCTTCCAGATGTCTGGGTAGGGGAACGGTTTGTGGGAGAGGGTGCCTGCTCCGGAGATTTTGATTGCGACGTTGTCGAACTCGGCTAGAGCTAGGACGTCGGGGAGATCGGACCATGCGTCGTCTGGTGCCGGCGGTTCGTATGGCTGGGCTAGGCCGAGGTGGTCGATGATGAGCTGTGTGTTGGGGTTGTTCTTGGCCATCGATCGGAAGATGTCGAGTTTGCCGGAGCACATCACGTTGATCGGGACATCCGCTTTTGATCCGGCCGCAAGGATGCGGTTGATGCCTGGATGATCGGCATCAATCTCGATGCGTGCGAGCATGATTCGAGCGCCGACTACGCCGGGATGGGACGTCCACTCCTCCATCTCCTGTTCGATCGTGTCTGAGTCTGGGTCGAACGGTCGAACGAGTCCGAACCGACCGGGATGTTGCTCGTAGACCTCTAAGGCGTAACTCGCATCGTACTGGTACATGGAGAATGGCGAAACCAGAATTGCGCCGTCGACGCCAACCTCTTCCATGGCGGCTACCATGTCATCGCCCGTGACTTCGGCGGGACCGGCGAGCGTACCGAGCCAAGGGCGGCCGGGGTGATCTCGCTCGTAGGCATGAACTTGGACGTCGATGGTGGGGGTTGTCATGTTTGGTTCTCGATTGCGAGTCGGCGTCGGCGATATGGTGTGATTTTAGTGTCGGTTCGTAGGCGGTGACTTTTCGATTCGACTCGGTTTGGTGGTGATAAGGTGATTTGCGGGAGAAACGCTATGTCAGATAAACGACCGAACATCATCATGATCATGTCCGATGACCTTGGATACGAGTGCATCGGAGTTAACGGCGGGACGTCCTACGCTACGCCGCGACTCGACCAGATGGCAGCTAATGGGATGCGTTTTGACGAGGGGCATGTCTTGCCGCTTTGCACTCCGACGCGGGTTGCGCTGATGACCGGCAAACACAACTTCCGCAATTACATCGGCTTTGGTCTGATCGCACCCGATGAGGTCACTTTCGGTCACCTCTTCTCCGATGCCGGGTACAACACCTGCATCTCCGGCAAATGGCAGCTCTACTCCTACAACCCGCCCGACGAGATGCCGGAGATGCGAAACAAGGGTCAGCAGATAGAGGATGCTGGTTTCGACGAGTTCTGCGTGTGGCATGCGCACCAGACCGAAGATAAGGGGTCGCGCTACAAGGATCCCATCATCTTCGAGAACGGAAAGTATCGCGACGATACCGCGGGCAAGTATGGCGATGACATCTTCTGCGATTACATCACCGACTTCATCGGTCGAAACAAGGATGACGACAAACCTTTCTTCGTCTACTGGCCGATGGCTCTGACCCATAAGCCGCACGAGCCTTCTCCTGACAGCCCAGAGTTCGCAGATTTCGAACCTCCACCCAACAAAACGCTGGGAGGTAGAACGTGGGCAGAGTTGGAAGACGGCGCCTTCGAGGATGATCCGAAGTTCTACAAGGACATGGTCGAGTACCACGACAAGCTGATCGGTCGGTTGCTCGACTATCTCGAGGAGCAGGGGTTGAGCGAGGATACGTTGGTTATCTATACGGGTGATAATGGATCGCCGCATGATGTGTGCTCCATGTATCACCAGCACAACGAGATCTGCGGCGGCAAAGGTAAGACGAATGACCGTGGGACGCACGTGCCGCTCATCGTTCAGCAGCCGGGGACTGTGCCTGCTGGTTCGGTGAACGACGACTTGATCGATGTCACGGACTTTTTGCCGACGATGCTTGAGGCTGGTGGCGTTGAAACTCCAGATGGCTATCACATCGACGGAACGTCGTTCCTGCCGCAACTGAAGGGCGAGACGGGCAACCCGAAAGACTGGATATTCTTCCACTTCGAGCCGATGAGCGCACGTAACGCGGCGCGATGCATCCGGTTCGTCCGCGATCGCGATTGGAAGCTCTATGAGACGGGCGAGTTGTACGACATGAACTCGGATTTGGATGAGGAGTTGCCCATCTACGTATCGCAGGACGGCGAGGCATCGGCGGCTGCGAGGGCGAAACTGCAACCGGTATTCGCGGAGATGGTGGCGTAACCAGACGCAACGGATTCAGTCATGACCAAAAAACGACCCAACATCATCATGATCATGTCCGATGACCTCGGCTACGAGTGCATCGGCGTGAACGGCGGGACATCCTACGCTACGCCGCGCCTCGATCAGATGGCCGCCGGTGGGATGCGGTTTGAGCAAGGGCACGTCCTTCCTCTATGCACACCCACCCGCGTCGCCTTGATGACTGGTAAACACAACTTCCGAAACTACCTCGGTTTCGGCTTGATGAGACCTGACGAGGTTACGTTTGGTCACATCTTTTCCGACGCCGGGTACAACACTTGCATCTCTGGAAAGTGGCAGCTTTTCTCCTACAACCCGCCCGATGAGTCGCCTGAATGGCGGAGCAAAGGACAGAGGATCGAGGACGCCGGTTTCGACGAGTTTTGCGTGTGGCACGCGCATCACACCGAACATAAAGGCTCCCGGTACAAGGATCCGATCATCTATCAGAACGGCGAGTATCGTGACGACACCGAGGGCAAGTACGGGGATGATCTGTTCCTTGATTACATCACCGACTTCATCGATCGCAAGCAAGACGACGACAATCCCTTCTTCGTTTACTGGCCGATGGCGCTGACGCACAGACCGTACGAACCGTCGCCCGACAGCCCCGAATTCGATGAGTTCGAGCCGCCCGCGAACAAGACTCTTGGCGGTAGGACGTGGGCAGAGATCGCCGAAGGCGATTGGGGAGATCCTCCGCGCTTTTACAAGGACATGGTCGAGTACCACGACAAACTGATCGGCAAGTTGTTGGACTACCTTAGCGACAAGGGTCTGAGCGAAGACACCCTCGTCGTCTACACGGGCGACAATGGTTCACCGGTCGATGTGTGCTCGATGTTCCATCGCCACAACGAGATCTGCGGCGGCAAAGGCAAGACCAATGACCGCGGCACACACGTCCCGTTGATCGTCCAGCAGCCGGGCACCGTGCCGGCAGGCGAAGTCAACTCGGATCTTGTGGACGTGACGGATTTCCTCCCGACTATGCTGGAAGCATCGGGAGTTTCCGCCCCAGATGGGTATCACATCGACGGCACCTCGTTCTATCCGCAGTTGACCGGCGAGACCGGCAATCCCAAGGACTGGCTTTTCTTCCACTTCGAGCCAACGAATGCGCGGCGAGCAGAGTCTCCGCTCCATCGTTTCGTCCGAGACCGCGACTGGAAGCTGTACGAAACGGGAGAGCTCTACGATCTCAACGCCGATTTGGACGAGGAGATGCCCATCTACGAATCGCAGGACGGCGAGGCATCGGCGACTGCGCGGGCGAAACTGCGACCGGTATTCGCGGAGATGGTGGCGTAGCATCGCAGAACGGAATCAACCATGACAGACAAACGACCCAACATCATCATGATCATGTCCGATGACCTCGGTTACGAGACCATCGGTGAATACGGCGGCACCTCATACGCCACTCCGCGTCTGAACCAGATGGCCGCTGACGGAATGCGCTTCGAGGAAGGCCACGTCCTTCCTCTCTGCACGCCGACCCGTGTGGCGTTGATGACCGGGAAGCATAACTTCCGCAACTACATCGGCTTCGGCTTGATGCGGCCCGACGAGGTGACTTTCGGTCACATATTCTCGGACGCCGGGTACAACACTTGCATCTCCGGCAAGTGGCAACTCTATTCGTATAATCCGCCGGAACAGTTCCCGGAGATGCGGTCCAAAGGTCAGCGGATCGAAGACGCTGGCTTTGACGAGTACAACGTCTGGCATGCCCACCATACAGAGGAGAAGGGTTCTCGCTACAAGGATCCGGTCATCTATCGTAACGGCTCGTATCGTGACGACACCGAGGGCGAGTACGGCGATGATCTCTTCTGCGATTACATCATCGACTTCATCGATCGAAAAAAGGACGACGACAAACCGTTCTTCGTCTACTGGCCGATGGCGCTGACGCACGGCCCGTTCGAACCTACGCCTGACAGTCCTGAATGGGACGATTTCTCGCCTGTATCCAACAGGACGCTAGGTGGCCGCACGTGGGCCGATCTCAACGACATGGGAGTGGGCGCCCATCCCCGTTTCTACAAGGACATGGTCGAGTATCACGACAAGGTGATCGGCAGGTTGCTGGATCATCTGGCTGAGCAAGGATTGAGCGAAGACACTCTGGTGATCTACACCGGCGACAACGGCTCGCCGCAGGAAGTCTGCTCCATCATGCACCGCCACAACGAGATCTGCGGCGGGAAGGGAAAGACCAACGACACGGGAACCCATGTGCCTTTGATCGCGCAGATGCCCGGGACCATACCGGCAGGCGCGGTGAACACCGACTTGGTCGACGTTACTGATTTCCTACCCACGATGCTGGAGGCCGCCGGGGTTGCGGCACCGGAGGGCTACGTGATCGATGGGACGTCGTTTTACTCCCAGCTCAAAGGCGAGACAGGCAATCCCAAGGATTGGCTCTTCTTCCACTTCATGCCTATGTCACCAAACGTTCCAGTTGACACCATTCGATTCGTCAGAGATCGTAACTGGAAGCTCTACGAGACTGGCGAACTCTACGACCTCAATGCCGACCTCGATGAGGAGGTGCCGATCTTCGAGTCGCAGGATGGCGAGGAGTCGTCTGCGGCGCGGGCGAAACTGCGACCGGTGTTCGACCAAATGGTTGCAGACTAGCGATCTGGTGGGATGAGGTCCCCGTCCATGTCGTCTGTCGGCTGATCCGACGATCTCGCCCGAAGCAAGGCGTAGATTAGGGCAATCGTAGGAATCAACAGGAAGAGCATGGGGATTTCCCAGTCGCCCTTGATATTGCCCGACGCAATCATCGTCGCATAGTAGGCGTCTGCAGCGATGTTGAAGACAATGACACCGGCGATTGCAACGGCTCCGATCCGAGGCAGGCGCGGCATGTATGCGAGCAAGACGATTGCGGCGGCGGTTATCGGGTGGAGCACCGTCAGAAGGACACGTGCCGCTGCATCGTCGCCATCTGCAAATGCGCCGACCATTGCCGTTAGTAGGACAAAAATGAGGTTGAGAACCGACAGGATCTTCAACGCAATCCGCAGGGTAGCCATAACGTCATTTTAGGTGCTACCCCTCGATCGCCGTTCTAATCCCGATCTGCGACTTTTCCATCTGATATGACCACCGAACCCGACCTGATGCAAGCACATCACCCAGAACTGCCAGAATTGACTCCTATCAATGGGGGTCACCATAAATGCGTCGAATGTAATCGCGTCATCTACTCAGATCCGAAGGTAGCGGTAGCGGCGATCATCCCTCTCGATGGTGGCATCGTCCTGTTGAAACGGGCGATTGAACCACGCGTGGGAAAGTGGAGTTTTCCGTCGGGATACGTCGATCGCGGCGAGAAGCTGGAGCGAGCGTTGGAGCGCGAGGTGATGGAGGAGTCTGGGTTGGAGGTCAGCGTCGACTGGCTAGTCGGCGTCTACAGCGATGAAGGACAAGCGGTAGTGCTGGTGGTGTATCACGCTGAACCGAAGGGCGGCGAGTTGATCGCCGGGGAAGAAACTTCGGAGGCGCGAGTGTTTAATGCGGATCGCATGCCCGATCTCGCGTTCGAGCACGATGATCGTATTGTGCGCGATTGGCAGGCGGGGTTGGGGATGCGAGATAGGAACACCAAAACCTAATCGACGGGTACCGGGATGACTTCACTAAGTACGATCGCGGCTGAAAGTTCCCAGTGTTACCAACTGGTGACTTCTGGCCCCTCGCAGATTGAAATATCGGGCGGTTGGCTCGAGATCAAATGGTCCAATCGAAATGCCCGGAAAAAAGTGAGGGCCGACAAGATCGAATGGGTTTCGATCGGTCGCTCGTGGTTTTGGGATACGTTGTCAGTTCGGTTGGAAGATGGGGAAGAACATTCGGTTGGTGGGTTGACATCAGGATTGGCAGTCCGCTTGCGTGATGCCTTGGTGGGTGACGCCGAGAGAATCAAGGCTGAAGTCAAAGCAGCTCTGTTGCTCGCCACGACCGTCGGCGACGAGATCATGCAAATTGAGGACGAGATCAACCGGCTCTTTTCAGGCGAGAATTACGTTCGGCATTCTGAAGCACTCGACATACATGGTCAATTAGAAACCACTATGCAAAAATGCACAGAACTCGTTCAGGAGTGTCTTATTCCTGGTGCATTGAGTGCATTCCGGCGGCTTGAGCGTTTTAGAACGCTCGAAGTATTTGAGAAGGAACGGTGCCGTTCCAACGACGCATTCATTCAAAAGAGCATACCGGCGGTGAAGTTGGCGGCGGAATCCGATTTCGGCATCACGCTTACAGACGAACAGGCCTTGGCTATAGCCACGGATGAAGAGGCGACGTTGGTGCTGGCTGGCGCAGGAACGGGTAAGACTGCGGTTATCACCGGTAAGATATCCCATCTGGTCCGAAACGGAGGGGTGTCGCCTGCAGAGATTTTGGTCTTGGCGTTCAACCGGACGGCGGCGGAGGAGATTCGGGATCGTTTGCCCCAAGACCTAAAAGGAGCGCGTGTATCCACGTTCCATAGTTTTGGTTACAGTGTTATCGGTCGCGGGGGAATCAGGCCATCAATTTCGAAACTGGCTCAGGACGAGCGTCTGTTGGGTCAGGCTGTCCACGACGCGCTCGATGAAATACTCGGACAGTCCGACCAATCTGAGGACGTACGGGACTTCATCGCTTATCACCGCGCCCCATATCATTCGCCATTCGAATTCAAGAACCGTGGCGAGTATTACGAGTACGTGCGAGACTGGGAGCCACGCACGTTAAGTGGCGATTTGGTCAAGAGTCAGGAAGAAGTAGAGATCGCCAACTTTTTGACGCTCAATGGTATCGATTTCGATTATGAAGGTGATTACCTTGTGGATACAGCCACGAGTGTGTTTAGGCAGTATCAGCCAGACTTCTACTTACCGGATTACGACATTTATATTGAGCACTTCGCTCTAGATGAAAACGGCAATGCGCCGTCGGGATGGGACGGGTATGAAGAAGGCGTCGAATGGAAGCGCATGATCCACGCGCAGCACAGTACGAGGCTGATAGAGACTTACAGTTGGCAACGTAAGCAAGGAATCTTGCGCATAGAGCTACAAAAGCGACTGGCGGCGCATGGTGTCGCTTTCAAAAACGTATCGTTTCTGGACGCGTTACGTCGCCTAGCTGAGTGGGTTATCTCATGGCTCGCGCGGCTTTTGACGACTTTCTTGCGCCACGTGAAATCCAGTGGATTGTCGCGTGATCAACTACGCGAACGTACGTTGGTTTCTCTCAATCCGGTGCGTAGCCGGAGTTTCCTAGGTGTATTTGAGAAGGTGCGAGATCGATATGATGCGATGCTGAAAATGGAGGACGCGGTCGACTTTCACGACTTGATCAACGACGCGGCAACGTTGATTCGGAACGGTCGTGAGCATTCGCGTTTCCGTTACGTGCTAGTTGACGAGTTTCAAGACATTTCCACGGGTAGGATGAGGCTGCTAGATGCCTTCTATCAGCGGAGTCCTGCCTACTTCGTAGTCGGTGACGACTGGCAATCAATCTACCGATTTGCGGGCAGCGATGTATCTCTAGTTCAAGACTGTGGGCAATATCTGGGGCACGTCCAACAGCGTGAACTCACCGAGACTTTTCGTTTCGGTGATGGCATCCTCGCGCCATCAACGAATTTCGTTCAAAGGAATCCAGAACAGACGCAACGGACGCTTCGATCCGCGAGTTCACACCGGGGAGACGCAATCACGATCGTCTCCGACAAAAACGTTGAGAGCGCTTTACGCGGAACGCTACGAGATATCGAAAAACGTCTAGGCACTCAACCAGCGCACGAGGTTTCAATTCTCGTTCTAGGCCGCTACCGTAACAGCGAGCAGCACTTGAGAGCCGTGAGGAGCCGCGATTGGAGGTTCGATCTTCGCTTCAGTACGGTTCATCGTGCTAAGGGACAAGAGGCGGATTACGTGATCGTGTTAGACCTCAAGAACGCTCGAAGCGGATTTCCGGCGAAGATCGAAGATGATCCGTTGCTCGAGATGGTGTTGCCGCCGAAATCGGCAAAAGGTTTGCCATACGCCGAGGAACGTCGACTGTTCTACGTTGCAATGACCCGGGCTCGCCGCGGAGCCTATCTGATCGCCGATGACTCACGTCCGTCGGAATTCGTTACCGAGATTCGCAAGTATCACCCGGACGTTCGCCAAATCGGTGCACTCGCCGCGGAAGAATTTCCGAATTGCCCGAAATGCAAGAGCGGACAACTCGTGCCGTCTCAATCTGGCGGGAATTTGCGATGTACCAATTATCCGATGTGTAGTCATCTTGCCCCACGCTGCGACGGATGCCATGGCGGATTCTTGGCGGACCTTAACCTTCCCGGGTTTTTCTCATGCACGTCCGCCGATTGTGACCTAAAACGGAAATGTTGTCCGTCATGCCGAGTCGGGATGCTACGCAAAAGGGATGGCAAATATGGAGAGTTCTGGGGTTGCACCGAATATTGGTCAGAACCGCCGTGTCGATACACGGAACCTATTCGCACCGAAAGTACACGATCCCAATCTGGCGCTCCAAGCAATGACGCCGTTGGTTTTCGTGGTGTACGCTCCCGCCAATCTAAGAAGCGGTAGTTCGAGGAGTTAACCGTTGCTCTATGCGCGTGAGCCCTCAAGATAGGCGCGCGCTTCGGCAAGGAGGAAGCGGGATGCCCCGCTGACTATCCATTGGACGCCGCGTTCTTCCCAGAACTTTGTTTGTTCGACTGTTACGCCTAGGGTGCCGGAGATTTTGCCGGCGTCGTGGGTCTTTTTGACGAGGGTTTCGATGGCGTCAACGACGTCGGGGTGGGTGATCTGTCCGGGGTAGCCCATGTTTAGGGAGAGGTCGCCGGGGCCGAAGAAGATGCAGTCGGCGTTTTCGACTGCGATGATCTCGTCGGCGTTCTCGATGCTCTCGGGGGTTTCGATCTGGAGGCAGACGAAGGTCTCCTCGTTGGCTTGTTTGACGTATTCGGCTTGGTCTTGGATTCCGAACATTGCGCTGCGACCGGAGAATCCGCCGCGTTTGCCGACAGGAGGGTATTTGACGGCGTCGACGACGGCACGTCCTTGTTCGCCGTTGTTGATCAGCGGGATCATCACGCCTTGTGCGCCGCCTTCTAGGTAGCGTTGGATGTGTTGCTGGTCGTTCATGCCGATGCGGACAATCGGGGTAGTGCCAGAGAGTTCTGCTGCGCGGATCATGTTCTCGGCGGTCTCGTAATCCATGATGCCGTGCTCGCAGTCGATTACAACGAAATCGAAGCCGGCCCAGCCCATGAGTTCGACCAACGCAGGTGCGGGCCATCCGACGAAGGGACCGAGGGTGGTTCCGCCGTCGAGCATTTTTCGCTTCATCGTGTTTGTTCGCATCGTTTCGTCTCTTTCTTTCAGTTGTGGTTGCGACGATCTAGGTTAATTCACAGATTGAAGAATTCCGCAACGTGCCGCCAGACATCGTCGGCGACTTCACGCGGTTCTTTTGATGCGTCGATGCGGACCCATCGGGCTGGTTCCCTGCGTGCCATTTCGATGTAGCCGCGTCGGACGTTGCGGTGGAAACGCAGCGGTAGTTCCTCGAAGCGTCGTTGCGTTTCGCCGGTTGACTCGTCGTCGGCATCACGACGGTGCAATCCCGTCTCGGGCGGAACGTCGAGGAGTACCGTGAGGTCGGGTTTTATCTCGTCGGTGGCGAGTTCATTGGCGTGTCGGAGCCGATCGAGATTGAGGTTGCCGCCATAGCCCTGGTACGCGATGGTCGAGTCGGCGAATCTATCGCAGATGACCGTGGTGCCTGTCTGGATGTTTGGGACGATGATGTCGTTCATGAGTTGAGCGCGAGCAGCCATGAATAGCAGGGCGTCGGCAGCCGGCACGTTGTCGCTCGTCTTGATGATGTTTCGAACTTGCTCGCCCAACGGTGTGGTGCCGGGTTCGCGCACGAGGAGCACAGGGATTTGATGGGTTTCGATGCGTTGTTTGAGGAGTTGAGCTTGCGTGGTTTTGCCGGCACCTTCTCCGCCTTCGAAAGAGATGAATGGTGCTTTGTGAACCGACTTGCGCGGCATATCAGATTACCGAGGAAACTAAGTCGGGAACGACATCAACGTCGGCGTCGACGGATGATAACGTGCCGGTTTGGTTCGTGACCTGTGCTGGCCGAACCGACGTTGTAACGGGCGGCTAGAGCGTGTTGAAGCCGACGGATATGTGAGGATTGGGCGGTGAGATTGATCTTTCGGTCGCCGCTGAGGACGCGTTCGACGGCACGTTCGGCTTCCTCTAGAGCTTCTTCGACGATGATTTCGTCGTTGCCGTGTTCTCCATTGATCGCGCCTGCGGTTTCGAGTTCGAAGCGGTTCAAGAACTGCTCGATCTGTTCACGTGTTCCGCGTCTTAGGACGTAAACGGGGATCCCGTCTCGTTCGGCGCGTTTGACTGCCGGAGGGCGTCGCCCGTAATGCTGTTTGGTCGTGACGAGCACATCAGATTCCTGGGCCGATTCGGCGAGCATCACCGGGACGCCCATTGCTCGGATCGATGATCGAAGAGTTTCGCGGGGGACGCCGAATGGGTGGACACGGATCGGTGGGGGCTCGGGCAGGCTATCGTCGCGCTCGATGGTTTCCTCCCGTTGTCGGGGAGTGCCGTTGCGGTGGCGACGACCATTGGAGGTCTCATTCGGGTTTTCAAATGAACGGCGCGGAGATCGGACAGAGTTTAGATCGAAGGCCGCGGTCTCAAAGGCGTCTTCGGTTTCCATCGCGTCTTCGACTTGAGTGTCGACGGAGCCGTCTTCGTTTAGGGTGCGCATTTCGAGCGGGACTTGGAGGCCGCGGAGCATGCGATCGACGGCTCTACCGACATCGATGTGGACGCCGACGTAGTTGCGTTCTCGCATCTCGACGACGACGTCGAACGTTGGTGTGTGCTTGCGTTCGAGGACGGTTTTCTGAGTTCGGCGTCGGCGAGCCTCGATGTCGCCTAGGGTGACTGCTTGGGTACCTCCGACGAGATCTGAGAGCGTCGGGTTGGTGATGACGTTACCGAGGGTGTTGCCGTGGGCGGTTGCGACCAGTTGGACGCCGCGTTCGGCGATGGTTCGAGCGGCGAGGGCTTCGAGTTCGGTGCCGATCTCGTCAATAACGACGACCTCAGGCATGTGGTTCTCGACCGCTTCGATCATAGTGCGGTGTTGAAGCTCGGTGTTGGGCACCTGCATCCGACGTGCACGACCGATGGCGGGATGGGCGACTGCACCGTCGCCGCCGATCTCGTTTGATGTGTCCACGATCACGACGCGGCGCGATGCGTCGTCGGCGAGGACGCGGGCTACTTCGCGCAGAATCGTGGTCTTTCCGATGCCAGGGCGGCCGAGAATGAGTACGCTGCGGCCGGATTGGATGAGGTCTTGGATCAGCCGGACGCTACCGAAAACGGCACGCCCGACGCGACAGGTCAGTCCTACGGGGTTGCCTTCGCGGTCTCGGATTACTGAGAAACGGTGGAGGGTTCGCTCGATTCCGGCGCGGTTGTCATCCCCGAATCGACCCAGACCCGCGATGACGGTATCGATATCCCATCGTGAAACTTCCTTTTCGCTCAGAGGCACTGAGCCATCGACGAACCGTGCTTCAGGGACTCTGCCGAGATCGACGATGACTTCGAGCAGGCCGGAAAGGTCGTGGTCTTCACGGGCATCGCCATCCAACCCTTCGCGAACTTTCGGCGGCAAGACGTTAAGGAACGCGCCGATATCATCGACCACGTGCTGTTGATTGAGATTTTCGGCGGTGTTCAGGGGCCCGTCGGGGTTATTTCCGAGGAATAACTGGTTTAGTGTGTTGTCTTCCATGATACGCGGTGCCATATCAGGTCTGCGAAAAACTACGCTGCACTCGATGGGGTGGCAGTTGCCTCAAACTTGGGTAGACTCCGACGCGTCAAGGATTTCGCGTAGTTGAACTCACAGAGAGGCGGCGATGAGGGCGGCGACGTCGGCGGTTCGGCTCGAGTAACCCCACTCGTTATCGTACCAGCCCACGACTTTTATGAAGGTCCCAGCGTCCGATCCGTCTTCAGCAACGACGGCTGTTGAAAGAGCATCGATCGTGCAGGAATGCGGGTCACCGATGTAGTCGGCGGAAACTAGGGGTTCGTCCGAGACGTGGATGACGCCGTTTAGACCCCCGGCTTCGCCAGCACGGAAGGCGTCGTTGACCTCGGCGGCGGTGACTGATTTGGCCAGACGCGCGGTCAAGTCGGTGACCGATCCTGTGATCACCGGGACGCGGTAAGCCATGCCGTCGATTTTGCCCTGGAGTTCGGGAATGGCTAGGGTCACGGCTTTTGCGGCACCGGTCGTCGTCGGGATAATGCTGTTTGCTGCCGCTCTAGCGCGACGCAAGTCGCTGTGAACTTGGTCGAGGATGTTCTGGTCGTTGGTGTAGGCGTGGATTGTCGACATCAGTGCGTGTTCGATGCCGAACGCGTCGTTCAAAACCTTGGCCATCGGCGCGACGCAGTTTGTTGTGCATGACGCATTCGAGATGACGTTGTGGTTGTCGGGGTCGTATTGGTTTTCGTTGACGCCGAGAACGATGGTGATGTCTTCGTTCGTCGCCGGGGCTGAGATGATCACCTTTTTGACGTTGTCGGAGAGATGTGCTGAGGCGACTTCTGCGTCGGTGAAGAATCCGGTTGATTCGACGACCATTTCGACGCCGGCGTCGTCCCATGGGATTTTGGCAGGGTCGCGCTCCGAGAAAACCGTGATCGTCTCGCCGTTGATGATCAAAGAACCTTCCCCGATTTCGACTTCGCCGTCGAAGCGCCCGTAAGTCGAGTCGTATTTGAGCAGGTGGGCTTGTTGCTGGGGATTGGCGAGGTCGTTTATGGCGACCACTTGGAGCTTGTCAGGGTGGCGTTCGTTGATGGTCCGGAAGACTTGCCGTCCTATGCGTCCAAATCCGTTGATGCCGATCTTGGTTCTACTCATGTTGGTCGTTCTGGACCTCCGGGTTTTTGCTTTTGGCGTCTTTGCGGTTTCTCACGCCGTTGATTGCAGATTACACCTTAGGATGTAAACGCGGATTCAGGATTTGATGACACTCATCCCAGCGTAGTGGCCACGGTCGCCAGCCCAATCTTCGATGCGCAGCAATCGGTTGTATTTTGCGACGCGTTCGCTACGTGCTGGTGCGCCAGATTTGATCTGACCGCATCCTGAACCGACGGCGATGTCGGCGATTGTGGTGTCCTCGGTTTCGCCCGAGCGATGACTCACGACGACGCCGAAGTTGGCTTCCCTGGCTCGTTTGATCGTGTCGAGGGTTTCGGTCACTGTACCGACTTGGTTGGGTTTGATCAGAATCGCGTTACCGGCGTTTTCTTTGATGCCGCGTTCAAGGAATGCGGTTTGCGTGACGAACAAGTCGTCCCCGACGAGTTGGACGCTGTTGCCTAAAACGTCGGTAAGGACTTGCCAACCGCGCCAATCGTTTTCCGCGAGACCGTCTTCGATGCTGCATATGGGGTATTCGCCGCAGAATCCGTTGTATTCCTCCGCCATCATCTCGGATGTCAGGCGTAAGCCTTCGCGTTTCATGCTGTAGCGCTTGACTTCGGGTACGTAAAACTCGCTGGCGGCGGGATCGAGGGCGATGAATATCTCTTCGCCGGGCATGTAACCGGCGGACTCTATGGCGTGGGTGACGTAACCGAGCGCTTGACGGTTGGTTAGGCCGACGGGTGCGTAGCCGCCTTCGAAACCGACGGTGGTTGAAAGCCCCTCGTCTTGGAGGAGCTTCCCGAGCTGCTGGTATATCTCAGACCCGGCGCGGAGAGCCTCTGAAAGGGAGCCAACGCCAGCGGGCATCACCATGAATTCTTGGAACTCAGTCGAACCGGCTGCGTGGGCACCGCCGTTGAAGATGTTGAGCATCGGAACTGGAAGGACGTACCGATCACGGTTTCCGATGCGGTCGGCGACGAGGTCGTAGAGCCATTCGCCTTGACTGCGCGACGAGGCGCGCAGGACTGCCATAGAGATTGCTAGTAGCGCGTTGGCACCGTATCGGGATTTGTTACTAGTACCGTCTGCGTTGATCATCGCTTCGTCGACGGCTTTTTGGTCGTTGGCGTCGATACCGATGACGGCGTCGTTTAGTGGTCCGTTGATGTTCGATATGGCTTTGAGGACGCCTTTGCCGTTGAAGCGCTTCGGATCGCCGTCGCGCAGTTCCCACGCTTCGTTCTCTCCGGTGCTTGCACCAGAGGGAACTGAGGCGCCATTTCTGGTGCCGTCTTCGAGGAGGACTTCGGCGTAAACGGTGGGGTTGCCGCGGGAATCGAGGATCTCTTTCCCGTGGACGGATTTGATCATGCTCATGAGGAATAAGTTTGCAATACGAGGATGAGAATCTGTTAACGGTTGGCGGTGCTAGCCCTCTCGCCGTTGCTTCGCTAAATTGATCGCCATTGCGACCGCTTCTGCGGCATCGGAGGCGTGTGGTACTTCGGTGAATCGGGATCTGCCTTGGTCGTCGCGAAGTTTGGCGTCCCACCCTTCGATGGCGACGACTGGTATGCCCGCGATCATTGCAAAGCTCAGCTCGTTGGTGGTGCCCCACTTTCCGGGCAGCGCGATCACGGCGTCGCTTGCGTTCGCTACCAGAACGTTTCGGACGAATCCGAGAGGCGTCGGGATGGCGAAGTCGATATACGGATTCGCTGCAGTTCGATCGGTTGTCGAGAGTATGCCGATCGTGGTTCCTCCTGCAGATTTGGCCCCTTTGGCGGCGCGTTCCATTGTTCCGCCCATGCCACCGTTCACCAGAATGCACTCAGCTTCGGCGATGCGACGACCGACCTCTTCGGCTAGCTCCAACCCCTGGGGCGTTGTGTGGTCACGGTCACCGCCAATAACGGAGATATAGATGGGGTGTTGTTTGGGCATCGGGGGAGGCAGTGTGAATCGACAGGGGATTTTGATGCTAGGCGGGTCGCCGGTCAAATGATGCCGTTGAGCGCCGACATCTGCGATCTTTGCATCGATTCGCAACCTGCTCGCGCCAGGTCCAACATTTGCTGAAGCTGGGATGAGGTGAATGGATCCGCTTCGGCGGTACCTTGGATCTCGACGTATTGTCCTGTCCCGGTCATGACAACGTTCATATCGACATCGGCTCGGGAATCCTCTTCGTACGGTAGATCAAGCACGCTTTGACCGTCTACGATGCCGACCGATATGGCCGCCACGGAGTCTCGTAAAATCGGTGCGCCGGTTGCATCGTTGGCCGGGATAGTGGCCACGGCCTGGGCCAATGCGACATAGCCGCCGGTGATCGACGCTGTTCTCGTTCCGCCGTCGGCACGTAGCACATCGCAATCAACGGTGATCGAGTATTCGCCGAGAGCTGCCATATCCGTTACAGCTCTAAGCGAACGGCCGATGAGGCGCTCGATCTCGCGTGTTCGACCGCTGGATGCGGCACGTCGCCTGTCGACACGTTCGGAGGTCGAGGTGGGTAACATGCCATATTCCGCAGTAACCCAACCCGTTCCGCGTCCTCGCATCCACCTTGGGACATCGGTTTCGATCGTCGCGGAACAGATGACGTGAGTTCCACCTAGTTTGACGAGAGCGGAACCATCTGCGTTGGGCATGAAACCCGGTTCAATCGAGATGGCACGGGTTTCGTCAAACTTCCTGCCATCTTTCCGTATCGTTACGCTTTGCATTGTCGGGATTTTAAACCACGGGTTTGGTGGCGCCCTAGGGAGTGCCGTCTGATTGGTAGCAACGGAACTCGTTGGTGGTGCGACGGGTGTAGAAATGGCATAGCCTTTGGTTTCGCGCTATTTGGTGTCGGATCGGCGACTATTGGCGGACTATTGGGCGACGGTTGATTGAAAGGAGGGTTCAAGATGAAAATTGCGGTGATGGGGGCAGGTGCGGTGGGTGCCTATTACGGTGCGGCTTTATCTCGCGCCGGGGCGGATGTTGTGCTGGTAGCGCGTGGCGAACACGCCGAGGCCATGCAGCGAGAAGGGTTGCGCGTTCAATCACATTGGGGCGACTATCTCGTCAATCCTAGTGTCGCTCTGTCGCCTGACGAGGCTGGTCATGCAGATTTGGTTTTGCACTGCGTAAAGCTTTACTCCAACGCCGAGGCTATTCCGACGATGCGTCCGATGGTCGGCGATGAGACAGTGGTGTTGACGATCCAGAACGGCATCACTGGCGGCGAATCTCTCGCGGCAGAATTCGGTTGGGAGAGAGTTCTGGAAGGCGCCACGTATATTGAAACGTCGATTGCCGGTCCGGGGCAGGTTGTTCAAAGCGGCAGTTCGGCCCGCATTGAGTTTGGCGAACGGGACGGATCGATGAGCGAGCGTGCTGAGCAGGTTCGTGAGATTCTGTCGGTGCCAGGCATCCAAGTAGAAGTCAGCACCGACATCCGGGCTTCGTTGTGGTCGAAAATGGTGGCAATCGGGGCGCTTGGCACCGTCGTGACATCCGCTCGGGCTTCGTTGCCTGAGGTGCTGGAGATGGCAGGTGGCGCGGCGACCGTGCGGACGGTGATGGAGGAGATCGTGGCGAGCGGCAAGGCGAACGGCGTCAGATTCCCGACCGGGATCGTGGATGCCAAGTTCTCAGATGCGGTCGCTGAAGCCGATGAGTTTCAATCGTCGCTCCAATCGGATTTCCAGAAGGGAGGACGGTTGGAGTTGGACCACATTCTGGGAGCGGCGGTCAAGCTGGGATTGGATCGAGGCGTCCCAATGCCGGCGAGCGTCGCGCTGGTTATGACGCTTCAGCGATTCAAAGATGGTTCCGATGGCGGAATTGATCCATGACCACTCTGAAAAGCGGTGACGAATCGTAATTTGGCAGCGATAAAGCGCGTCGTTTGCAGTCTCGTTTATGATTGCGCATTAATCGCAGACGGGAGTTAACGCGTAAACGTGCGTCTTGTGTCTCTGACGGTGGTATCCAACCCGCGCTTGGAGCCCAGACGTAAGCTCAATTTCCGAAGGATTGGTGAAGTCGACTCGTACGGAGAGGAGATCAGCATAGATGGCGGTTCAGGCAACGTCTCAGATCAGGAATATCGTTTTGGCAGCGCACAGCGGGGCCGGGAAGACGACGCTGGCCGATGCTATGTATTTCAAGACAGGAGCGGTCAATCGAAGGGGTCGGGTCGACGATAAAACGAGTCTGTCCGATTACGAACCGGAGGAACAAGACCGGGGTTCCAGTGTCCAGATGGCGATCTTGCCCTGTGAGTGGCGCGATCACAAAATCAATGTGCTCGACACACCCGGATATCCGGACTTCCGAGGCGACATGCTATCGGCGATGCGCGTCGCTGATGCGGCGGTGTTGGTGATTTCTGCGCCTTCGGGCATCGAAGTCGGTTCGATTCAAGCATGGCAGGCTGCGGAAGACGCGGGATTGCCGCGTGTCATCGTGATCAATAAATTGGATCGCCCTGAGACCGATTTTGACGAGGTTGTGAGCACGATCCAAGACGCGTGGGGTCGAAATTGTGTGCCGATCCAGTCTCCTGAAGGTAGTGGCGAAGGATTGTCCGGCATTGCGGACTTGTTGGTTGGGGAAGTCGCTGACATGGCGGAGGATCTCGTTGAGTCGATCGCCGAGTCGAATGACGACTTGATGATGATGTACCTCGAGGGTGAGGAGTTGAGCGCCGATGACCTGCGGGAAGGTCTGAAATCAGCGATCGCGTCTGGCACGATCATACCGATCTTCGCGATGGCGGCGGATAGCGAGATCGGGATTGAGCAGTTCATGGACGCGGTGGTGGACCTGTTGCCAGCCCCGAGCGACGATCTGCCAGAAGGTGCGACGGAGGACACGCCAGCTCATCTGATATTCAAGACCTCTGCGGACCCGTTCGTTGGCAAGGTTTCGTATGTGCGCGTTTACGCTGCCCCTCTCATGCCAAACTCACAGCTAGTCACGGGTGCCAAGGGCGACTCGGAACGTATCGCTCAGGTGTATTCGGCGGTTGGCAAGGAGCTGAATGTGGTTGATATGGCGGTTCGTGGCGACATAGCAGCCGTAACGAAACTGCAGGAAGCGTCGACGTATGACACGCTCTGCTCTCGCGACAACATGGTTGAGTTGGCAGGAGCCGAGTTGCCGGCACCGATCTTCGCGCTCGCGGTCAGTCCTGAATCTCAGGCCGACCTGGACAAAATGGCTTCGTCGTTGACGCGGATCACGGAGGAAGACCCGACTTTGAGGTTGGAGCGGAACGCCGAGACGGGCGAACTGGTGCTTCATGGACTCGGCGACATCCACGTGGAGATGGCGATTCAGAGAATTGCGCGCAAGTTCGAGGTGGCCCTCACGACCTCGCTGCCCAAGATTGCCTACCGCGAGACGATCATGGCGAATGCCGATGTCGATTACAAGCACAAGAAGCAATCGGGCGGTAGTGGTCAATATGGTCACGTGCTGATGCGCGTCGCTCCTGCTGGTGCGGATGGTGAGATTACCTTTTCGAGCAGCGTCGTGGGTGGCAATGTGCCGCGTGAATACATCCCATCCGTTGAGAAAGGTGTCCGCAACGCCGCTTCGCAAGGCGTGTTGGCAGGTTTCCCGGTAGTCGGTATTGACGTTGAGCTTTACGATGGCAGTTCGCACTCGGTCGACTCGTCGGGGGTTGCGTTTGAGATCGCTGGCAGCATGGGCTTCAAACAGGCGATGCGGGATGCCAGGCCTCAGTTGTTGGAACCGGTTCTTAAAGTCGATGTGATGGTGCCCGATGAGACCGCGGGTGACGTGATGGGAGACCTGAACCGAAAACGGGCCCGGATCAGCGGGATGGAGCCTTTGGGGAACGGGTTTACGATCGTTAAGGCCGAGGCACCGATATCGACGATGCAACGCTATGCGGCGGATCTGCGATCGCTGACACAAGCTCGGGGTTCGTTCAGCGTCGAGGTCGACCACTACGAGGCTGTTCCAGCACAGGATACTGATCGCGTGATCGCTCAGTATGCGGAAGAGAACCGTCGTTAGCTAACGGATCAACCATAGGCGTTGGCCGTCGGTTCGAAATTCGAGCGTTCCCATCTGATCCGTTCGGAAGACGCGTTGTTCTCCGACTGATCGGATTAGCCGTGCCACGACGTCCTGATCGGGATGACCGTGACGATTCGCTGTACCGACTGCCACCACGATCGCAGAAGGGTTGACCGCTTCCAAGAGCGCCTCAGTTGACGAGGTGATGCTGCCGTGATGAGGCGCTTTAAGCACAGTGGCGCTTAAATTCGGATTTGTCGCGACGAGAATCGCCTCGGTCTGCTTCTCGATGTCAGCGGTAAACAAGAACGAAACCTCGCCGTAACTGAGCCTCGAGACGATGGAAGCATCGTTGATCTCAGTCGGACAGGGAGTGATGCCGCTGGGGCAACCTGCGGTGATGATCTCGAGATAAGTGTTTTCGTCAAGGAAAATCTGACTACCTTGTCGTGCGATGTGTACGTTGTCGTGGTCCCGCAGTGCATCCATCCAAGATGAGAAAGCGCCGCTTGAGGCGTCCAAGCCAGGATGGATGATGGCATTGGTTCGGAATCGCTTGAGGATTTCGGGAAGACCGCCAACATGGTCGGCGTCAGGGTGGGTCAGCATCACTACATCGATTTCGCGATCGTTCCACGGGATGAGCTGGGTCAGTGAATTTGCGATCTCCGATTCGCTTTCGCCGCCATCGATCACCACTCTGTTGCCGTTGGGTGTTTCAATCAGGATCGATTCGCCGCGGTAGGTTTCCAAAAACCGGACGCTCAGATATGGTTCCCGATTGGGTTGCGAAATCGCAGCTCCCCACGTGAAGATTCCTGCCGCGAAAAGAAGGCCTGCGAACCAGAACGGTGCTTTGGGGATGGCTACGGGACCTCGATCGAGGTGTCTCAACTTTGCGAGTAGGGCATCTCTCGTTCGTTTTGCGAAGCTGGAGGTCAGCCGCCAACCAACGATCATTGAGCCAAACAGCGCATAGTATGCGACAGCCATCCACGTCGTCCATGAGCCAGCTTCGATTGGTTTAGGTGGCAGGTTTGAGAATACTTGGGCGACTTGCGAGATGTAAGCACTTGATGCATCAGTGGGGATCGCCGCAAGCTCGAGCAAAATCGGGATGGGGATTTGGCTGGTTAAAACTAGTGCTATTGATGAGAGGATGAGAATTGGCACCGCAGGCAGAGCAAATAACGTTGCGACGGGTCCCCAAATCGGAACAGAATCGAAATGCAGCGCGATGAGCGGCAATGTGCCTAGGGTAGACGCGACTGAAACAGAAAGCGAACCGAGAATGAGCCGTCGCACTCGGTCCAAGGGTGAACCACTTGGTTTGGTTTTTTCGTCGGATTTGGTGATTTCATTAAAGCCGTCAAAGACTGGAACGATGACCGCGATCCCAAGCATGGCGGCGAAACTGAGCTGGAACGATAGTGAAGCGATGATTTCGGGTGACACGGCAACCATGCCCATCGCCGCGAGCGCAAGAGCGGCCACTGTGTGTGATCCTCGCCCAAGCGATCTTGCCATGACGTACGCCGTAAACATGATCGCGGCCCGAGTGATCGGGGGCGCGAAACCCGCAAGCGCTGCGTAGACGATTACCACTAGAAGTGGGATCAAAAGATAAAACGACCGGCGTCGACCCATGAGAGAGACGGCTAGGGCCATGGCCGAACCGCCTAACAGCGACACGTGAAGGCCACTAATGGCCAACAAGTGGGCCAGTCCAGCCGAACGGAAATTCTGGGTATCTTCGTGACTGATGCCGGAACGGTCGCCGACCAGTAGGGCGGCGGGCAATCCCGTGTCTAAAGCGCCTGGGGCGTTTCGAAGAATGTCGGATATGTCGCTTCGCAATTGATCGATCGTAGTTTGGGGCTGTGCCATGACGGTTGGTGATGGCGCTGGTCGACCTTCAGTGTTGTCGAGCTGTTCGATGGCGTCACCGCCGCGCCACAAACCGATCAGGAATACGAGGCAAAGCAGGGCGACCGCCGCCCGTCTGCGGCTGACAACCAAAGAGATCGTGACCAACACTGTTGCGGCGACGAACCCAAGGAATGCCAAGGAGGGTAGGGCGTGTCCGGGTGCGATGCCAAATGCGACCGCAGAGGCTACCCCGCAAAGGAACGCCGCAGACGTCCAGACGATTCTCATCTGATGGTTACGAGGGGCCGAATGGCTTCTAGAGTCTTGTCGCCGATTCCGCTGATTTCTAGGAGTTGCTCCACAACTGTGAAGCCTCCCAACGAGTTTCGGTAGGCGATTATTTGATTGGCCCTCGTTTCGCCGATTCCTGGCAACGATTTCAGTTGATCCAACGTCGCCGAGTTTAGATCGATTGGGCCGATGGTTTGGGTAGGAGGCATCGGTTCTGGGTTTGAAACCGCAGGAATTTCGCCACTGGTATCGACTGTGTTGGACAGAGTGGATACATCTGTGATCGGCAAAGGCGGTGGCGGAATCGCAGGCACTTGAATCCTGGCGCCGTCCTTCAGAAACGCGGCAAGGTTGATCGACTGGATATCGGCGTTGCGGGTTGGGCCGCCAGCGGTTTCGATTGCGGTGAGAACGCGATCCTTAGCGTTGAGTTGGTATACGCCCGGTGCCAAGACTTCACCTACGACCTGAACGACCACAGGTTCTGGTGAAGGTATCAAGATTTCGACGTGAGCAGTGGTTGCATTGCTTGCTCCCCAGTAATAAGCGCCTATGAGAGACAACGTAGCAGCACCCACGACTAACACCCAAATCCCATAAGAAAACACCCGTGAATTAGACGAAGGATTGGTTGCTGTTGTGAAATGAGGCTGCTGTTGTTCACGCATGGCAAGACCACGGATCACGCGTATGTCGGTGTGTTAAAGCCCATCGAGAAAGTGCCAAGTCTGAGTCGTGAAGCTATTTTATTGGATCATTCGGAGATTCTCTGAGATGGCGGCGCCGCGGACCTCGTTTGAGTCCGAACAGCGTTGGGGTAAGATGGATAGGTTGTGGAACAGCCGCGAGGCGCGACCTGGCCAGTTCGGCCACAGAGTAGAGTTGCGATGGCGCGAGTTGAATTGACCAAGCACAGATACGGAGATGAGATTGAAAATCGGTTCGAATGACGCTCTGATTGTGGTAGATGTCCAGAACGACTTCTGCCCCGGAGGCAACGCGGCGGTGGAGGACGGCGATGCTGTGGCGCGAAAGATATCAGACCTCGCGTTGAATTTCCGATCTCATGACGGTCGGGTGTTCGCAACTCAAGACTGGCATCCCACGAATCACCAGAGCTTCGTCGAAAACGGTGGAATCTGGCCAACCCACTGCGTGCGGGGTTCACAAGGAGCCGAGTTTCACAGTGAGTTGAAGCTACCTGTAGGTAGCGGCATCATCCGCAAGGGTGAAGATCCCGGGACCGACGCCTATTCCGGTTTCGACGGCACGACGCTCAGTTCGCACCTAGAGCGATTGGACGTCAAGCGCGTTTTCGTAGGGGGACTTTCCACGGAGTACGCAGTGCAACACACCGTCTATGACGCTCTGCAAAAGGGTTTCGCGGCATTCGTTGTCACCGACGCCATATCTGCTGTCAACGCAAACCCGGACGATGACCAACGTGCTCTCGATACGATGCTTGCGAGTGGGGCAAAACCAGTCACAACGCAGGAGTTGATCGGCGAGTAATCAAACCGACACACTGGGACTGAAAGCGGCGGGAAATTCCCGCCGCTTTCTTTTTTCGGCTCAGATGAACAGAGGGCCGAAAATCAACGAAACGATGGCCATCAGCTTTAGGAGGATGTTGATGGCAGGACCGGAAGTGTCCTTGAATGGGTCGCCAACGGTATCGCCGGCGACTGCGGCTGCGTGAGTGTCGGAACCCTTGCCGTCGTAGTTGCCCAACTCAATGTATTTCTTGGCGTTGTCCCAGGCTCCGCCGGCGTTCGCCATGAAGATCGCGAGCAGGAAACCAGCGACGATGGATCCGGCGAGCATGCCGCCGAGTGCGTGGGCACCGATGAAGAATCCCACAACGATCGGCGCAGTAACCGCGATCAAACCAGGAAGGACCATCGCCTTGAGCGACCCGCGTGTGCTGATGTCGACGGCACGGGCGGCGTCAGGCTTGACGCCGGGAGCGCCTTCACGCAAGCCGGGGATCTCGCGGAACTGTCGGCGGACCTCTTCAATCATGTGACCCGCCGCGGTCCCTACTGCCTGCATAGTTAGCCCGGCGAATAGGAAGGGAAGCAGTGCTCCGATCAACGCCCCGATCAGAACTTTCGGTTCTAGGAGGTTGAAGACCTCGATTTCGATCAACAGGCCGTAAGCGGTCATCAACGCCAAAGCGGTCAGAACCGCCGACCCGATAGCGAACCCTTTGCCGGTCGCCGCAGTCGTGTTGCCCAGTGCGTCGAGTGCGTCCGTGCGCTCTCGAACCTGAGGATCCAGTTCCGCTTGTTCCGCAATGCCGCCGGCGTTGTCTGCGACAGGGCCGTAAGCATCAGTGGCCAAGGTGATGCCCAAAGTGGAGAGCATCCCGACGGCAGCAAGACCAATCCCGTACAAGTCACCCAGTTCGTAGGCGATCCAGATACCTGCCGCTATGGCTAGCGTGGGGATCACGGTGCTGTAGAGGCCGATTGCGACGCCTGCGATGATCGTCGAAGGATGACCAGTCTGGGATTGTTGTGCGATCCATTTCACCGGGGCGAACTCGTATGACGTGAAGTACTCGGTCGCGGTTCCGATGACTTGGCCCACCACCAATCCGGTCAGGATCACCCAGAAGTAGTTGAAATTGAGATCGGTGGCCATTATGTAAGCACCAGCGCCGATCAACGCGACAATGCCAGCGCCGAAGATTCCGTAACGCAAACTCCACAACAGACTGCCCATGTTGGCGTCGTCTTTGGTTCGCACTATCGACATGCCCAATATCGACGCCACGATCCCGATCCCAGCCACGATCATCGGCAGCACGATTTCGGGACCATCAACGTCTTGCACACCGATAACTGTCCAGGCCAACGCGATGGTTGCGATGATCGAGCCGGCATACGACTCGAACAGGTCGGCACCCATGCCGGCGACGTCGCCGACGTTGTCTCCCACGTTGTCAGCAATGACCGCTGGGTTTCGCGGGTCATCTTCTGGAAGTCCAGCCTCGACCTTTCCGACGAGATCGGCTCCCACGTCCGCGGCCTTCGTGTAGATGCCGCCGCCAACGCGGGCGAAGAGGGCAATCGACGATGCGCCGAAACCAAACCCGGCGATCACGTTAGGGTTGCCGAATACGAGCCAAAGAGCTGTGACACCGATGATTCCTATGCCCACGACGGTGAGACCCATTACCGCACCGCTGTTGAATGCAACGCGCAACGCGGAGTTCAGACCGGTTTCGGCGGCTGTGGCTGTGCGCGTGTTGCCGCGGACGGCGATGTTCATGCCGATATATCCGGCAAGGGCCGAGCCGATTGCACCGGCGAGATAAGCGATCGCTGTCCAAGGGCCGGTCACAGATAAGTTCCCATCTGAAATGAGCCCCTCGATCGTCGAGTTACCTGTGACGTTGAAGTCGATGAACGCAGCGAGGACGATGAAAACGACGACGACGAATCCGGCAAGCAACGTGTATTCCCTGCGGAGGAAAGCCATCGCGCCCTCTTGGATCAATGAACCAATCGCTTGGACGGCTTCTCCGCCCGGCGATCGGTTGGTCACCATCCTGAAGAGGAATGCGGCAACCGCCAGCGCGAGCACACCGGCACCAATCGAGATATACAACTCGGTCATCTAATTTTGCGTCCTTACTATCGTCAAGCGACGGAATCCAGTTTGTAGACGCTCGACAACCCGACGAGACGTCCAAATTCCGATTCTAAGCGAACGGAAGATTGCTTGGATCGGCGATGGTGAGGGCGCGCTTGCCCCCGAGACTTCAGAGATCTAAACGAGATTCCGAAAATCGTTCGATCAACTCGTGTGTGGCCGAACTTGGGTCCGATGCGAGGGTGACAGCAGTCGCAACACAGATGCAATCTGCGCCCGATTGGGCGACTGGTGCAAGGTTGCCAGCGTTGATGCCTCCGATCGCCACGATGGGAGCGGAGACAAGTTCAGATACCGCTCGCAAAGTCGAGAGCCCTGCTGGGCGAGTGTCAGATTTCGTGGTTGTCGAGTAGATCGAACCGACCGCAACGTAGTCGGCTCCTTCTCCGAACGATTCCAGCGCTTCTTCGACCAAGGCGTTGGATTTCCCAACTATCTGACGGTCGTCGAGGATCTCCCGACATTGAGCGATCGAAAGGTCGCCTTGGCCTACGTGCACGCCATCGGCGTCTACTTCTGTGGCGATATCTGGGAAATCGTTGACGATGAAGACGGTCCCGTTGTCCCGACAGATCTCACCGATTGCCCGAGCCTCTTCCGTGATGACGTGTTTTGGCGCGTGTTTATGCCTCAGTTGGATTGCTGCGGCGCCGGCCGATGCGGTCACCTCGGCGACGGACAATGCGTCTCGATCACCGCAATGATCCGGGTCGACGATTACGTAAACTCCGCCAATCAGCTTTGCGGCGGTTGAGCTGCGGATCACGGTATGTCTGGATTTACGAGTCGGAAGCCATCACGCCACCTTGGGCCCAGTCTGACCTTTTGGTGTCATGGATGACGATCGTGGTGGCTGAGTCGGGGATTCCGGCGGCTTCGGAAATGGCTTTTGTGACGCCTTGCGCCATCGCCGACTTCTGGTCGTCGGTCCGACCTTCGAACATGTAGATGTGAACGACTGGCATGTCAGATGCAAACTCCTGTCGGTGAAGGATTCGACGCTGAATTGTATCTCAGCGACCGACGGATAGCCGGAACGCCAAGGCGTTGGGCAGTTCCGCGCTGAGGATCAGGTCTTGGGCGCGTTCGATATCGTATTCGACCCGATGGAACGAGATAGATGGTTTCGCGTCGTCGGCCATGTGAAGGACGGCGTACGACGCCCGTGGGTCCAAATCTCGAGGTTGACCCACACTCCCCGGATTGACGTACCAACGGTCGGAGCTGAGTTCCCATCGTTCACCATCGGTCGCTTGCCGGACTACCCATTCTCGATTCGAATCGATCGAGAACAAGGAAGGGATATGCGTGTGGCCAAACACGCATCCAATCGTGTCGAAATGTTGCAGGTTCAATTCTGCCGTCGACGGCGTGAACAGGTATTCCCAAATCGGGTTGCGGGGGGTACCGTGACAGAGAGTAACGCCGCGCTCTGTTGACATTGACGGCAGCGACCTCAAGAAATCCGCGACATCGTCCCTGAGATTCCGTTGTGTCCATAGCGCCGCGGCCATAGCGGTGGGGTTGAAGGTGTCCAATGAAATTTCGCCGAGGGCAGCCGCTTCATGGTTGCCTTTGACGATTGAGAGATTAGGCAAAGACCGGAGGCGATCAACGACTTCGTTGGGTTGGGCACCGTACCCGATGCTGTCGCCCATCACCCAAGTCTCGCTAAACGGATTTCGGTTCTCGGCGTCGCCAAGCACCGCTTCGAGGGCAGGAAGATTGGCATGAATGTCGGATAGAAGAAGGACGCAGGGCATATCAAGTCGATTCGCGCCGTTCTGGCACGGCTATAGCCAAAATATAATCGGTGGTATGCCAACCGAAGAGCGATCTGCCGAGGCGCTGATTAGCGAATCGGATCTGGTTGAGATTATCAAGCGCCGCATTGGCGACGGCGATTCATTGGGCATTGACGAAGTGGGTGTCGGTGATGATGCAGCGGTGTTGCGATCTGAGCCCGGGCACTTGGTGTTGACCGCGGACGCCATGGTCGACGGCGTGCACTTTCTTTCAAATTCGATGTCTTGGCACGACATCGGTTGGAAATGCACCGTTTCGAATCAAAGCGACATCGCGGCGATGGGCGCATTGCCTGAGTTCGCAGTGTTGACGCTAGCGTTACCGGCGACCACGCGGATCGTCGATCTCCAGGACCTGTTGGACGGGGTAATAGGCGCGCTAACCAAATTCGGGGGGCAACTCGTCGGAGGTGACACGGTCGCGTCCGAAACAACCATGGTGAATATTGCCCTGACAGGCAGATTGTGTCGACAAGACAGGCCGTTGACGCGGAAGAGTGCGCTCCCCGGACAGCAAGTCGCCGTGACGGGTCCGCTCGGAGGTTCTGCCGGGGGATTAGCTATATTGCAGACCCGGGTCTCCGCGGAGAATCGTCTTGGGAACCGAGAGGATGAAGCGAAGCTCCTTGAAGCTCATTTTCGTCCGGTGCCGAGGGTTGATGCCGTGCCGACTCTAGTTGGCGCAGGGATAGAGTGCGCGATGGATATTAGCGATGGTTTATTGATCGACCTTGAGCGGATCTGCGTTGCTAGCGGTGTTGACGCCGTCATTCACGCTGATCGTGTGCCAATGGCTCCCAATCTCAAAACCAGCTTTCCAGAAAAAGCGCGCGAATTTGCTTTAACGGGCGGCGAAGATTACGAGCTTCTCTACGTTGGCGATGCTGATGCGTTATCAAGCGTCAAGGCAAAGCGAAACTGCGACGCAGACGGTTTTGGTGTGATTGGCGAAATCATCGCACCACGCGGCGCTGGCGGGGAAGTCACGGTGTTGGACGAGGCTGGACTAAAAGTCGAGTTTGACGGCAAAGGTTGGGATCACTTTGCTGGATCGAGTGGGGCGAACTAACGATGGATCAATTTCGTTTCGTCAGCGACACCGAAGAACAGACCCTCGAAATGGGTCGCGAGTTAGGCAAAGCTCTATCGACTGGCGATGCTGTCCTCCTGTACGGCGAGATGGGAGCAGGCAAAACCTGTATCGCCCGGGGAATAGCACTCGGGGCGGATTGTGAGGTGTCCGCTCGAAGTCCTACATTCATCATGGTTGCGGAGTATCCAGGCCGCGTCCGAATCTTCCATTGCGACCTCTATCGTGTGACGAATCCTTCGGAGGCTTTCGATTTGGCTTTGGACGAAACGCTCGAGAGAGGAGCGCTCGTGGTTGAGTGGCCCGAAAACGGGGGTGAATATCTGCCCGACGACGCGCTCGAAGTGCGGATCGAAAGGGGTTCTACCAGCAGCAGCAGACTGATTTCTATGTCCGTGACCGGACCAACGTCGCAAACTTTATTGAGTCGATTTACCGAGTCTTCGAAGGTGATGGCGAACCAATGATCGTTCTAGGCATCGACACTTCGACGAGTTTTGCCAGTGTGGGTCTGATGATCGATGATGCAATCACCACGACCAGTTGGTATTCGAGGCACAATCACGGTCGAGAGACCATGCCAGCAGTTTCGAGATTGTTGAATGCGGTAGGGTTGGAACCGAGTGACATCGACGTAGTAGCCGTTGCGTTGGGGCCTGGCGGTTTCAGCGCGGTTCGCGTCGGCATCGCAACGGGTCAAGGATTGGTAGAACCTTCTCAGGCGCAATTGATCGGGATCCCGACGCATCTGATCCAGGCGTATCCATACCGCGATGAGTTGAGTAAACGAGTAGTATCCCTCCTGCCAATCGGCAGAAATCAGGTTTCACACGCTGTTTACGATGGCCCGTTCGGTCCCGAAGAATGCGGTCGAGACATCGGTACGTGCGGTTTCGATGAAATCTCTGAGATTTTCAAAGGTGATGACGTTTTGCTCTGTGGCGAAGGCGCTTCAGGTGAAGCGATGGAAAATTCCAAGGCTGACGCGGAACTTTTCCGATCTGCGAAGGACTTATTGCGGATCGCGTTGTCGCGGGTCGAACTCGGAGCATCACGAACCGAGTTGGTTGAACCGATCTATTCTCGGCCTCCCACGATTACCGCACCCCGCCCCGCGTAAACGGTCGCTGGAAACTCATTTTGCAAAATAGTGAGTTGGCGTACCGAGGCGGTCGCCATCAAGAATGCAATTAAGGCGCAGGCAACATGGATCTAGAGCGAACTTTGGTTTTGGTGAAACCGGACGGCGTGCAACGCGGTTTGATCGGCACGATCATCAACAGGTTTGAAGCAACCGGCATGAAGGTCGTTGGGATGAAGCTGATGCAGGTGAGCGAGGAACTCGCATCGCGACACTACGGGGAACATGAAGGTAAACCGTTTTACGCCGGATTGGTGGATTACATAACCTCGGCTCCGGTGGTTGCGCTGTGTCTCGAAGGTCCCGATGCGATAGCGATCACACGCAAGTTGATGGGTGCGACACGCCCCAACGAAGCTCCTCCCGGCACGATCCGCGGTGATTTCGGAGTTGAGGTTAGCCGAAACCTAGTGCACGGATCAGCGAATGCGGATGACGCGGCGCGCGAGGTCGGATTGTTCTTCAGCGGGGCTGAGTTAATCGATTACGCACGTTCCAACGACATCTGGATCGTGTCTGACGAGGGTTGATTTTGGCCGTTACTGGAGCCTGACGACTTCCGTGGCTTGAGACCACAGTCCCTCAAGGTCGTAGTAGCTTCTCGTTTCCCTGTTAAACAGGTGGACGATGAAACCAGGGAAGTCGAGGAGCAGCCAGCCGCCAGATCCCGATCCTTCACGGGCGTTTCGACGCATTCCCAATTCTCGGACGCGTCGTTCGATGCGATCAGCCATCATATCGATGTGACGATCGGTCTCCCCGCTGGCAATGACAAAGAAGTCGGTGAAATCGCTAACGTTTCGGGTGTCCAGAAGGACGACATCCGAACCCAAATTCGTCGATGCTTCTTCGAGCGCTGCCCTGGCAAGGTCTTCTATGGGTAGTTTGACGTCGGTTTCGGTAGAGATTGTTGTCATGTTGCTTTCGGATTATATCGGTTATGAAAGTGAGTACTCGCCGGTACAAAGAAGAACGAACCGCCGCAAGCTCACGGTTTTATCCTGAATTAGAGGAAGGTCCCGATTTTCGACGGTTAACACGTGTTGATCGAGTTTCGTGGCCTAACCGCATTCTCCTAATCCCATGAACCAGAAGAAAAAACGCGCGCTCGTGGCCATGAGTGGCGGCGTCGATTCCTCCGTTGCAGCAGCACTGTTGGCGCGAGAAGGATACGACGTGGTAGGCGTGACGATGCGCCTGTTCGAAGCGCCTTTCGAAGGCGCTGGCAAGTTGTCGAAATCTTGCTGTTCGCTCGAGGATGTTGAGGATGCGCGTGCGACTTGCAGGATCATCGGCGCCCCGCACTATTACATGAACTTCGAGAAGGAGTTCAAAGAACACGTCATCGACTACTTTGTCGGCGAATACCGGCAAGGAAGAACTCCCCACCCTTGCCTTGCGTGCAACGACCGCCTTAAGTTCAGCTTTCTTATGGAACGGGCTGAACTCATGGATGCAGACATCGTCGCCACTGGGCACTATGCGCAGATAGGTGAAGGAGATGCAGGACGGCGCTCGCTTTTGCGAGGCGCGGACGCGATGAAGGACCAGTCGTACGTCCTATACAACCTGAGGCAGGATCAGCTTCGGCGACTAGCTTTCCCCGTAGGCGGGTTCAGCAAAGACGAGATAAGGGAGATCGCACGCAAAGAAGGGTTGCCAGTCGCGGACAAGCCAGATTCACAAGACATCTGCTTCATCCCTACAGGGACTTATCGAGAGTTCGTAGAAGAGAGATTGGATCAACCCAGACCTGGTGTGGTGGTTGATGTCGAAGGCAACGTGTTGGCAGAACACGACGGTATTCACCAGTTCACGATCGGCCAACGAAAAGGGTTGCCGATGATGGGCGGCACGAAGCGCCCGATCTACGTGACCTCGATCAACTCGAAGTCTGGAAAAGTCACAGTCGGGTCGGTTAAAGGGCTTCTTCGATCCGAAGTCTACGCATCGGCCGTAAATTGGATCGATGGGCTTCCGGAGGACGACCAAGACCTAACCGTGAAGATCCGGTACCGAAGTCCAGAAGAACCTGCATCCGTTGAGATGTTGTCGGATGACGTTGCCAAGGTCAGTTTCAATCAACCGATGAGGGCTTGCACTCCCGGGCAGGCGATCGTTTTCTACAACGGTGAGAAGGTGCTCGGCGGTGGTTTCATCGAGTTGGAATCGCCTTTGGCAGATGCGGTGACTCGCGAACCTGTCCCGGTCGCGGCTTAGTTTCTCTCCAGCAAGTTCGCGTCTGAGCGGTCGGTTAGCGTATTCTAGTCGCGTCATGTCGTCACGTGCAGTCGGGAAAACGCGCCCATCGTTCGGATTTGAATTCAAGCAACGCGATGCTGGTTTTCGGGCGATCGCTGGCATCGACGAAGCGGGACGTGGGGCGCTCGCCGGACCTGTCGTGGCAGCAGCAACAGTTTTGCCGTTGGATGCACCTGAAGAACTCACCGATGCCATCGACGATTCCAAACGCCTCACAGTAAACCAGCGCGAAACCGTCTATCGATCCATCAAAGAACACGCAACTTCGTTTGGAGTCGGCGTAGTTGACGCTGATCGGATTGACGAGATTGGAATCGTACCTGCCACGAAGTTGGCGATGAGGCAGGCGGTTAAGGCCAACCGAGTCCGCGTTGATTTCCTGTTGATTGATGCCGTCGAACGCATCGGCATCGCCACGCCCTCGCTTTCGATCATCCGAGGGGATTCGCAATCCTTGTCGATTGCTGCCGCATCAATAATCGCCAAAGTGACACGGGATCGCATCATGGCCGGCGAGATGCACGACAGGTATCCGGATTACCGGTTCGATAAGCACAAAGGCTATGGCACATCCGAACACTTGCGAGCACTCGACGAATTTGGGCCGAGTCCGATCCATCGCCGCTCGTTCAATCCGGTAGCTCGGTTGATTGCGGATGCGTCATGGGGCGCGCTGGGGGCCACGATGGCAGAGAACATCGCTGGTCGGGCTAAGCTCACCCTCGTCTCTGGTTTGGGACGATCCGGGGAAGACGCGGCCGTCGATCACATCCGAAACTTGGGTTATCGCATCCTGGAACGAAATTACAGGACGGGGGTCGGGGAGATCGACGTGATAGCGCGAGACGGTGACGACCTAGTTTTCATCGAGGTCAAATCGCGAAACTCGAAGCGAATGGGTGAGATTGTCGAAAGCGTCACGCCACGAAAACTCAGCCGAGTAGAACGCGCCGCGATGGCTTACATTGCGTCAGAGATCGGCACCGAAGAGGTGAATTGGCGAATCGACTTCGTAGGGGTGTTTCGCTCACCCGACGGTCAATCGATGGACGTCGAACTGATTCGAAACGTGCATTACTGATGCGATCTGCGTTCAGAACACCGCGATCGGGTTTACGGGCGAACCGGTAACGGTTGGCAATCGGAGCGGGAGTACGTTGATCAGGAACTCCCATCTCCCTCGCTGTTCGCACGCAGTCGCCAGATCGTCGAGCCAGGCGTTGTCGAGAATCCACAAGCCCATACCGACGATTCCGACTTGGTGCACTGGGTTGGAGAAACGTTTGTATGGCGAAGGCTGTACATCGTTTCCGGTGTCCGATCCCATCACGGCGACGGATCGCTCGTGCATGAAGGGCAGAATCTCGGGTTTGGGTCCAGACGATCCAGCCACGTAAGCATCTACCGGCCCCAGTTCTTCGCGCATCCCAAGCTGTCCTGTTCGGAGCAGAAGGACATCGCCACTTCGGACCCTAAACCCGCATCGTTCCTCGGCAGCCGCGATGTCGTCCAGTCCCACACCGTCACCACGTTCGATGTACCGTTGCCCTCGGAGCATCGGGGCATCGACCAAAACGCCACGCGTGATGATTCCACCGACCGCCGCCGTAACATCAAGCTCGGTTGCCCCATCTGCCACGGACACGACCGAAGACGGCCTACCGCCGTACGCTTTGCCGTCCCAGAAAAAGTGGGCGAGCGAGTCGATGTGCGTGACGGTGTGTCCGTGGAAAACCAGCCCGAAGTAGTCGATCGCGACTTGCCGGTCGGGACCTTCACCCGGCCTGTAAACGTCACCCGATCCGATCATGTAATGCTGTGGCGGGCGCGGCACATCGACGGCAGCCTCGAATCCCACGGCTCTAGCGCACGATACGGTGTTGCCTTCTTCGACCAGAGACAGCGCGTTTTTCATCGATTGCTGGCTCAAGTGATTGAGGGTTCCGCGCTCATCGTCTTTGCCCCAACGTCCCCAGTTGTTGAGATCTTCGTGGAGCCAGCGGAGGAGATCGTCTTGAGATGGGGGAGCTTCAGGCATGGCGGGTTACGGTCCGATTAGGTGGGTCAACGTGTGCGCGAGAGATTATAGCCCCTTGAGGAACGGATAAGAGGAACGGATGAGTTGATCAGGCGATTCGAAGTTAGAATCACGGATGGCGCGCTAGCTCAATTGGCAGAGCAAGTGACTCTTAATCACTAGGTTCCGGGTTCGAGTCCCGGGCGCGTCACCAGAGGATCCGTAATTCCAATTTGAAATACTGTGAGAACGGTATTGGCTATACAAATCCCCATTTTCGGATCCGTGGTATACCCATGGAGCCTACGGGCACTCTTCGAACTGTCTCGGGTTCCCCGCGCTTGATCTGGTTTAACGCGTCATTAAGATCGCCCGCCATTGTTTGGCTTCTGGGTGTAAAGTGATGGTGGTTGAACCAGATGGATTCTCCCCGTCACATCATATGTAGGAGGTTCAAACATGGGCACGATGTCTGTGAATCGGCTAGCGGGTCTCTCCTTAATATTCGGCCCGATAATCGCTTTCGTATTCTTTCTCATCGAACCAGGTGGGTTGCTGATTGACAGCGCCGAGGTGTCGGACGCTGTCGGCTCCATAACGGCCAAGAGTGGCAATGCCGTTCTGACCAATGTAACCAACATCGCGATAATCCTCGGTCTGGCACTGATCCTCTCCGGCCTCTACGCGCTGATGCGGAACGTCACCTTGCAAGGCAACGGCAAGGCGCTCGTTCAGATGGGCTTTTTCATGATCTTGGTCGGATTGACCGGCTGGATCTTGGCCGGCGGCGTGGATTTTGTCCTGGCCGACGCCCAAACCAGCGACCAGATCAGTGGAAGCGTTCCCGTCTACCACGCGGGCTCCGCTCTCTTCTACGCTGGCGGGATTGCGCTAGGGTTCGGCGGGTTCATATTCGCGTTGGGTCTCTCCACCAGAGACGACTTCAACCGGATAGTGTCACTGTTGGCTAGTCTTGCCAGTTTGGCCGTGATGGTCTTCTTCATACTGGCCGTGCTCCAAAGCGATGGTGGCGGCACCTTCATTACCTTGGCCAGGGGGTGCTACGTGCTGCTGGTTATCTGGTACGGGTACCTCGGTTTGGGATTGATGAACCGCCCCGATCCCGATTTGTGGCAATAACAGACGACCTCAGATTGTTCGGAAATATGCCGAGCGAATACCGTCGGCGTTTAAGCGAGAATTCGCGTTGCTTGTCATGGTCACAACGGCGATTATCCCATTCGCTCGGTGCCAAGACTGTCAAGGATAGGAGTTCGCAGCCAACGTAGTCGATTGGGGTATTGATCGGGCACGACTCTTGGCGCGAATCCGAATTCGTGCGGAACTAATCACCGACGGATTTTGGACGACATTCGACTAGCCAATTTGAATGCTCTGTTAAATTAATCGGACTTTTGAATTTGCACTGCTAAAATTGCGCCTTAGTGCGATACAAAGAAGGGGGAAACCACCCAATGGCATCAACCGCAGACCGACTCAAGCAGTTGATCAGTGAAAACCTTGAAGTCGACGGAAAACCCGTCGGGGATTTGGGCGACCTGAACGTCAGCCTATCCTCCCTCGGAGTCTCATCGGTAGACATCGTGGCGTTCGGCAGATTGGTCGTCAAAGAGTTCAACCTGCCACTGACCCCTGAAGACTGTGTGCAGATCGAAACTCTGCAGGCATTGGTTGATCGAATCGACGGCTGATGGCTGGTCGTTCTTAAGACTTGTTGGCGCAACGGTCCATCCGTTCCGTTGCGCCGTGAATCGTTATTCGATTGCAGATCGATCAAAACTGACATGATGCCAAACCGTGTGGCGTGGTGGTTCAGATATCGAATAATCGAAAATATACGGATATACAAAGTTGACGCGGCGGATGTAGGTGGCCGCGAAAACGACGCGCTGCGTTGGTTAGATCAGGGCGAGCTCGAGCGGTGGCATGACTTCGCGCTTCCTGATTCGAAACGTCGCTTCGCGCTCTGTCGGGCCGCTCTCCGGTCGATCCTGTGCGACCATTTAGGTTGCGCTAACTCCGAACTGAGTTTCGGGGAGGCCGAAAAAGGAAAACCGTTCGCGATGGTCGGTGGGAAACGGGTGGAAGTCGGTTTCAACGTCAGCCACAGCGGCGACCATGGTCTGATAGCCGTGGGCGATTACGATAACTTGGGAGTCGATATCGAAATCCGACGTCGACGTCGCGATCTCGATCTATTGGTCCCAACTGTCATGAGTCTCTCCGAGCAGACGCATTTCGATTCCGTTACGGAAGACGGAATGAAACATGACCTGTTTTTCGATTTCTGGACCGTCAAGGAGGCGGTGTTGAAGGCGATCGGCGTAGGGATGTCGAAATTTGAACCATCCGAGATTGAAGTCCCTCTTGAAATCAGGGATGGACAGCGGAGTTGCCTCGCGAACTTCCCTCCGATCGGTGCGAGCACCTGGCGGATTGAAATCCTGAGCACCCTCGAATACGCCGCAGCGCTCGCGTTCATCGTTGACGATGCACGAAAATGAGATGATCACAGACGACAACACGATCTGGCAGGTGCCCCAACCGCGCGAGACGCTTGACGTTAACGTCGACAGCGAGACAGTGATCCATGTCCGTCGGCATGGCAACCCAGACGGTCCTCGACTCTTGTTCAGCCATGGCAACGGGCTAGCGATCGATCTCTATTTCCCATTCTGGTCGCTGTTGCTTGACGACTTCGATTTGATGGTCTACGACTTGAGGAATCACGGCAGCAATCGTGTTAGCAGCTTGTTGAACCACACGATGCCGAACTTTGCGAGTGATCACGAAGTCGTCGTTGAAGAGATCGACCGGTGGTTCGGAGCGAAACCGAAAATCGGGGTTTATCACTCGGTGTCGGCGCTCTCAATGCTTTTGACCCCGACCAAAGGTGAATCTTTCGATGGGTGGGTGCTTTTCGATCCGCCACTTTGTAAACCCGGACAAAGTTACCTCGAGTTCGACGAAGTCGCCGAGAGGGTTGCGGCTCTGGCTAGACAACGAGCCGCTCGCTTCAAGACCTTGGATGAGCTGTCATCAATTCTCCCGTACCTCCCTAACTTCCAGAAGGTCGTTGACGGGGTGCCTGATCTTTTCGTCAGGTCCACGCTCAGACCAGCCGATGATGGTTCTGGTTTCGAGTTGAGGTGCCCGAGGGACTATGAGGCCCAGATCATCGAGTACGCGAGCGTGTACGCCGTGTTGATCAACTTCCCTTCGTATCAGTGTCCGATCAAGGTAATCGGCGCGGACCCCACTTTGCCGTATTCGTATCTTCCGACGCTTGACCTTTCGGACGCTGTTGGCGTCGACTATGACTTCTTGCCCGAGGCGACGCATTTCCTCCAATTGGAACAACCCGAGGAGTGCGTAGAGACCATGTTGGAGTTTGTCGATCCTCTCTTGCGCAGATAGAGAACTTCACGCCGATGAACCTTCGACGACGACGGTCACGATGTCTACGCCGTGATATCGCTGGTGTTGCACTGAAGAGGCATAGTGACGCAGTATGCGGTACGAGATTTCCCTTTGGTCAACAGTTTCATGCATCTCGCCTAGATAGGCCAATCGATCTTGAATGTTCTCCTCGTCAAAGACCGTGACGAACTCTAACGTCACCGAGTTTTCTTCCCTTCGGGCGCTGATCAACAACCTCTCGCGCTGATGATCATCTAGATCTGGTCCGTCCCTCGAATCGATCAATATCGTCAGGGTTTCTTCTCCGGCGGAACGTAACCGGTCGCTCGACGTAGGGTCCCAACGGGACGAGGAGGCCACTTCCTGCAAAAACGCGTCGATTTTCGGCATCGCCGCAATTTCAAGCGTAGTTTCAAGACGCTTCGGCTTCGGTTTGGATAACTCCAAGAGGGCCGTGAACCCCAACGCAATCGCTGCACCGACTGTGATGCCATTCCCGAGTAGCGAACCCAATGGGTCGGCGATAAAGATGCCTAAGAGATTGCTTTGCTGCATTCCGAGCCCGACCGCGAATGCGATACCCGTAACCATCGCAGTTTGGGTATCCAGCCCGGATCTGACAACCGCTTGTATCCCTTCAACAAACAGGAAACCTACTGCGAAGATCAAGAAACCGCCCATCACGGGATTCGGGATCGTCAGCAACAAACCCGAGACCTTCGGAAAAAACGCGAGCACAACGATCATCGCTGCCATCGCATAGCCGACAGTACGTGATGCCACGCCAGTGGTGTTGATCAGCGGCGCGGTCATCGAAGGGTAGGTGGAAGTCGGCGGCGTTCCCGCTAGACCTGACATCAATATGCCGGTGCCGTTCGCGTACATCGAACCCTGTATCAATCGAAAATCTGTCGTGCGCGGTTCGCGTCTTGAGGCATGCTGGATGACCATCGCATCGCTTAAGTTCTTGATCGATTGCAACAGCGTCACGATGAGAAACATCGGCAGTAGTGCCCAAAAACCCAGATCAGGTGTCAAGTCAAGCCCCGGAAACTGAGGATCAGGGATGCCTACCCAAGTTGCGGATGTAAACGGACCGAAGTCGTAGATGCCAGTAAAGAGGGCAACCGCACAACCGCTCAGGATTGCCAAGGGCAGCGACCAAGGTCTCAACTTCCGAGGTGCCCTAAGTGCGAGACCGACCGTGAGAAACGCCGTCACCGCCGCTACCAGCGAACCCGCGTAGCCAGGTGAATCGGAAGGGACATCTTGGACCAGCTTGAACGCGGTCGGGAGAATCAGTGCGGCAATCAGCATAAGGATCGTGCCCGCGACTGCAGGCGTGATGACGCGCCGCAAGTACGGTAGCCAGAATCCGAGGGCGTAATAGAAGACGGCCGAGATTACCATCAGGCTCGCCAGCATTGATGGGCCGCCCTCGTCGAGGGCGATGATCGAGATCGCGATGTAGTTGGGGGTAACGCCGCAAACAATGAAATGACCGCCGCCGAATCGTCCGATCTTCGCCGCCTGCAATGCCACAATGCCTCCCACGATTATCAAAGTGGCAAACGCGGCCCAAGCTAGGAAACTCTCATCCAGTCCGGCTGATCGGACGGTGATTGCGACGACGAGGATCGTAGGCGCCAAAACGAACAATATGCCCTGGATAGCGGTCGTGAAATTCGCCGTGGCCGGACATTTGTCGTCGGGTTCGTACCGGATGTTGGGATTAGTGGCCGATGACGCCATTTCCATGCTCGAAGTTCGCGCGGCGTTAGCGCGTGGTGAAAGGCGGGGAGTTTTGGTGATTATACGTCGGGTAATGGCCGACATAAGCGTGTTGAGTGACACGGCACAAGAACTGAAACACCGTTAGGAACGCACGATCCCATTCATTGAAAAGCTTCAGGAATTTCCACGGCTCCCGAAAAATTTCCGCGTTGCGTCGTTGGCAGAAATGGAAGCCGTTCTATCGCCGTTTCAGCCGATTTTGGAGCTTGCCGTCCGGCTCTAAACGCCCGCCTGCCCAGCGCGTATCACCGTGGTAGCGTGTTGCGCTCGCACCCACAAGAAGATCCACACGACGGATGACATCAACGCGGCGACGATTATCCCGAGCAACACCGCCAATGTCTGCATCCCAATCGTCACAGCCATCGGAGGTGCCAATGTGGCGGCGTCTTTGCCTGCAAGGTAGGGCAGGAGAACGGCGCTGAGCACAAAACCAATCCCAGCTCCAATCACGATCGATATCCCGGCAATTACGATCTGCTCCAGACCAATCATGAACAGCAATTGCCGCATTGTTAGCCCGACTGATTTCAATACCGCGATTTCAAGACGCCGGAGCCGGTACGTTGTCCATGCAGTCACCACAAATGCAAGCACCGAAACAATGGTCACGGCGATAAAACCGAACGCCAGGTAGCCGTTCCATCCGGCTGCCGTCAACGCGTCGCTTCTAGACCGTGTAACTTCTGCACCGGCATGCTGTATCAATCGCACGTCGACATTGTTGCGCGACAATACGGCCTCAATCTCATCGATATCGCTGGCAATCGCCTCAGGCGCCGATATCCATAGCTCATTGGTTGCGTCGGTTCCTCTGGTTTGGTCGACCGACATGATCCGCTGAATCTCCTGCAAATCTGCGATTAGATAAGGCGATGAAGCCGACGGGAATGTCGGGAAGAAGTCCGTGAAGAGTACGAATTGTGCGGTCGTGCTCCGGTTGCCGAGGAACAGCTGCGTCGTGTCGCCGACCTCCAGATCGAGTTCATCCTTGAACCAACGACTGCCTACGACCTTCAATGTGTTTTCTGGAGCCCCGATCCTCACGCCTTTGAGTTGACCAAACCGCGGCAATGACCACGTCAATACGGCGCCATCACCCGGCGTTTCCGAGAACGGGTCGATTCGAGCACCGAGGTCACCGAAACCAGGGCCGGTAGTGCGATTTTCGATGATGTCGCCAAAATCCGTCAACAGCGTGAGTCGCCCGTCCGCTGAAGCCGTTGAGATGTCTTTTATCCGCACCGATCCGGTCGTCGGCTGAGGTCCTTCCTCGATAGGACGTCGTGAAATCCCGATGAATTCCAGCCACAAATCCCCTCCTTCCGGCGTATCCCGACGCAATGGAGCAAGCGGGATTCCGATTCGGCACCAGTCTGGCGGTTCAAACCCTTCGCCTTCTTCCAATGGAATCGGTTGCGGGCAACCGAATGGGTTGTTGGTCGTGACCGATCGGGGCACCAAATTGCCGATCGTCAGCGAGTGATATAGCCCCGTCTCGTCTCGAATCCTAGCCACCAGTCCCGTGTCGTTGCGTTGCGTGTCGGGTTTTACGAGCGCCGTCAGCCAATCGGCGTCGTCAGGGATCAGATAGCCATCGGTGTCGTTAGACTTCACCAACGCGGCTAAACCATCTGGTGTTTCCGAAGCAAGGTCTTCACGCCACCAGATCGCCTCAGGTAAACGTTCCGTGTCGATCCCAAGAACCGTCACCGGTTCATTCCCGGTGGATGATCCGATCGTCCCTGCGGCACGCGCCACGGGTGCCATAACCGCCTCCCCGAATCTGCCTGAAAGTTGATCGATCGATCGATGCAGATTGCTGCGATTTCTCAAGATCATTCCCGAAAGACGCAAATCCGAGCCGACTCTGAACCGCGCGTCGTCGACTGCGTATTGGTCGATAGACGGTGAAAGGATCGCGAGCAAAACCCCGATCGTTGCAGCCAAGATGATGAGAAGCATCAGACCCATACTCGAACGCGGATTGCGTGCCAGCGACCATAAGGCGAGAGGAAGCGCTGGCGAAACACGGAACGCCGAAGGCATGCGCGAGATCACTTCCGCTATCCCGCCGAGGAGGAAGGGTAGGAATCTGAGTAGGACGATCGCCCCACCAGCGGCTGTCGCCGCAGGCATCGCCAACGCCAGTCGATTGCTGAATCCCTCACCGAGCGCGCTGCTCGATATGTATAGATCCTCTTGAGACAACTGCCACAATGCCGCCACTCCGATACACAGGAGAACCACGTCAAGGTAGTAGCGTTGCACTAGATTGCGCGTGGGTGGGCGCGCCAATCGGTTCGTCAACTCCGACGCGGTCGATGCATCACGCCGGATCGAAGGCACAAGAAGGGCTAACAATCCGACCAAAGCGGCCCCGACCGCGGCGCTGATCGACTGAACCGAAACACTCGCCGGAAGGAATTCGCCGCCGGTTAGTTCACTCAAGACTGGCAAACGTCCTGCCAGCGCGACACCCAACAACGCGATAACCACCCCTGCGACCAGCGAAAAAACAGCTATCAGTAGCGTTTCGCCAGTCATCAACGTAATCTCTTGCGCCGTTGTCGCACCACGCGCACGCACCATTCCGGTTTCGCTGAAGCGGATGTCTCGAGCTTGCGCCGCGACCAATGCCGCAAACGTCAACGAGGCGACGGCGATTACGGCCCCTACCGACATCATCAAACCTCTGGAAATCTCCGAACTAACCAAAAAGTCGGCTAGAGCGTCATCCAGAGTGGTGATTCGCTGGTACCCCTGCAGCTCCTGCCTCAAAGCATCCTGTTGCGCATCCAAGTCTTCCAATATCCGTTCGGCATCTCGAGAGTGAACCCTATCGATCTGCGTCTCGAACGCCCAGAAATAACGCACCTCGGTATCCGGCATTTGAACGCTGACGGTGTCGATAAGCGTCGATTCCGTCACGACAAAGGGTGAGAATTCGAACGCAGCGCTTGCGGCACCAAGTCCAGTGTCCATGGCGGACCATTGAGCGGCATCCAAATCTGATCGTTCGAATATGCCGACGATCCGCACGTTGAAGTCGATCTGCTCCGATGTTGGAGAGGTCAGATGCACGATCGTACCCTGCTTCGCACCTAGGTATCTTGCCTCAGCGGTCGATATCGCGACCTCGACGATGTCCCCGGCTGAGAGATCAGAAGGCCATCGACCTTCGACAATCGTGGCGACTTCTTCAATCCCCGTGACGTGAGCCAAAAAGGCGCGGGCGTTAGACCAAGGATTGAACTCCTCGTCGTAAACGAGCGTCACAGATTTGGCGGCCAGCACAGGTTGACCTAGCACCTTCGAAAGTTCCCGTGTCCGCGTGTTGGCGACCAGATCGACGAGTTCCTGGTGCTTGGAATCAGAGATCGTATCTAACCGGGCACGAACTGCAACGTTCAAATCACGCTGGCTGTGACCCTTCAAACTCTGCGACAACGCTGACTGCCCAAGAGCGTCGAGGTAGATGAACACGCCAGCAGCCACCGCCACGGCGATGGTCAGCCCAATCAACCGGAGCCCGACGAACACCTTCTCAGAAGCCGCGCGCCTAAGCACCAGCTTTGGCAACGCGGCGATCGCAGCCCGGCGAGATGACGCGACTTGGTGTCTCACGTTAGAGGCATCTCACGATACGGACGATGCCCGGATCCGTCCCGCAACCGTTTCGGTCGGCTTCAATCCGCTCCACACCACAGGGACGACAGATACGACGAGCACGAGCACGGCGACGGCGCCGACCAACAACCAATCGACTTCGAGCAACATCGGCGGCAAAGCAGTCTCACCCGTCGAAGTCCGAGTCATCCTGTCCGCGATGAACCTCACACCATAGACCCCGGCAACCACGCCAAGACCGAATCCGATCAATATCGAGATCAATACCCGAGTCGCGCCTTCAACCACAATCCCCCAGCGACTACCGCCAAGCGATTCCACCAGAGCCGCATCCAGCCGGGAAAGATTCTGGTGATGGATCGTCATCGCGAACAGCGTAACAAGGGCGACGACCACCGCCGCCGCCGATATCAATCCGCCTACAATTCGCCAACCGGCCGCATCGCCGAGGCGAGTCGCTGATTCCTGTCTAATAGCGTCTCGGTCCGACACTCGTAGCGAAGGCTCGATGCCTTTGACCATGGCAATACGATCTTCGTGCATCAACCCATCTTTCACCGTGATGAACAACTCGGCGGTATTCGACAAGAACGGCTCACTGACTGGCGTCAAATATGACAACAGAGCATCCACGTTGGCCACCCCAAACGCCTGAGAAGACTCGGTCATGGTTGGGAATAGTTCGAAGCTTCCTCGAATCTCGAAAGGCACGAATCGTCCGTACGCTTGGCCCACAAATCGATCACCTTCGGTCAAATTCGTTTGATCGAGCAACTCACGATTCACAACTATCGGAACCGTGATCGACTCTGCCGCGGAAAAGTAAACACCCCGCACACCATCATCAGTCCCACGCCCCATCGAGACCTCAAGCGCCTTCCCGTCCGCACTCCCTTCGATACCACCTTCCACAACTCGAGTATCGGTGTCATCCCCCAGTGACGTCACCATCGGATGCCAATTGGACAACTCATTGAAATCGGAGATCAGAACGGTCTTTCCCGAACCATCAATAGCGTGTATCGAATCGATCGTCAACACCGCCGCACTCCCTATCGGCGATGTGGGCGGTTCGTATGTCTCAATCGCCAACAGGCTAATCGGACGAGGCAGACCAGGTCGGAAATGTCCCTCGACGAAATGCCAAACATCCTCGGATTGTGATCCGTCGGCTTGCAATAGCCGAATCGTGTGTGTTGTGCCGTTACTATCAAGCAACCGGGCCCAGATATCCACTCTTCCCTTGCCCGTTCGTTTCAACCTGACAGCCGCTCGAAGACTCTCAGCATCATCTGGTATCGGCAGAGATCCGGTGGGTGAAAACTCCTTAATCAGCGTCATCAACTCCGGCAATGAGCGATCAGCGAAATCAGGTCGAATGTCTGCGATGCTGCCGAATTCCTGAGGTTTGACGGACAACATCGTGAACTCAGACGCCGACTCGGATCCACCTGTCCGAGCTTCGGTGCGCGCTGCCCACGTCCAATCGTCAACCCACTCCAGTTGCGAAACCTCTGTCACGACCTCGTTTTCCACGGTGCCGAACGCCTCTATCCCGGATATCCGCATGTCCGAACCAGTCGCGAACTCGATGCGGTCTTGCGTGTTCTTTCCCAGCGTCGCCGACAAGCCGTTGGCGTTGATCACCACGATCATCGTCGCTGCCGCCAGCAGCATCAGAACTGCGTGTCGCATCGACGACCGCGAGATGATTTTCAGCGCCAAGACGACCATCGCATGGAAATTGATCCTCGCCAGCCGTTCGAACAATACGCCGGTAAATCGAAACAACCGCAGTGCGACCAACGAGACGGCGACGGCCGCGACGATGGGAAGAGAAGTTGCCAAGACGCTGAGATTTGCGGCACTATCTTCGCGCTGAACGAAAAGCGATCCTCTACCGTTTAACTCGAAAATCACCGCCGCAGCCGCGATCACGATCCCAAGATCAAGATTGGCTCGCCAAAACCAAGGCGACTGAGCATCTCTCATACGCGTAAGTGCCCGAACCACCGGCCCTGGGCGCGAAACGATTCCGGGGAGCAGGTAAATCGACAAGAGAATCAGCACCACCAAGCCGGACCAGAGAAACTGTTCCGGGAGAATGCGAAACGGAAACGGGCTCCCGCCGGTCAAGTCCCGAAACGAACCAACCAACCCAAGCAAAGGCACAATCGCAGAGGCAATGATCGGACCTAGCAACGCCGGTATCAGAAACAGCACCGAAGCATAGAAGATGACCGCGACCAAAAGCTGGTAACGATTCGCTCCGCGGACCTTTAGGGTCAACTCCTCAGATAACCACCGCCTCGAGATGACGCTCGAGTTCAATGCAAGCACAAAAACAGCGAACGCCGCGAACAACGAGCCGCTGATTATGGTCGTCGTATTCGTGAATGTCAGCTGACGGTTGAGCGTCCGCAATGCCGACTCGAGCCCGACGAAGGATGAAGCAGTCGGCAGTGATTTCGCCGTAGCAGTCCTGAAATCGTCAATATTGTCGAGAAATCCGTCAACCCCGACGCGACTCAGCGTCGTCGGATCCGTGTAAAACATCACCCACATCTGCCCGATGTCGGCAATCCCGCGGTTGGCAATGCGATCCATTCCTGCGTTGGAAGTCAGCGCGATGATCGCCGCTCTGCCACCTGTCGGCCCTTGCTCCGGTGCGAAGAGAGTGGAAGACAATCCCTGCCAAGTCTCGTGGTTTGGATCTTCGATCCTGAAAATCCCGGTCACTATCGGATTGGAGTGCACGATACGTGTCGGCGGAACAGTCAGACTCAACACATCTCCAAGTTCGATGCCATACTCCACGGCGACGTCATTGAGAATCGCGATCTGGACCGTATTCCCGTCGTCTCTTTCGGATGGAAACGCACCTGAAACCAACGTGACCGGCGCGTCGATGCCCTGAACAGTTTGGTAAACAAGGACCGAACCGGGCGGAGCAAATTCGCCATCGACCTGACTCAAACTCAGTGCGCCCGAGCGCACAAACGTCGCACTGCCTCTTACAGCGTCTCCGAGCGCACCTCCCGCATCCATCGCCGTCGCCCGCGTCGATTTGACGGTCGATGCGTTGAACGTCATATCACTGACGTGAAGCCACGCTCCCATCTGAGAAGGATCGAAGCGTTCTAGAGTCCGCCGAAGACCCAATCGCTCTATCGCGTCGAAATATACAGGGGCGGCGGAAACAACCGTGACGGACAAAAGCGCACTCAAAAATGCGATGACAAGGAACAACGATTCGCCGCGGCTTTTCCGCACGGAGATGCCTGCAACATTCACAACCGATTAGCGTATATCAGGTGCATATAATTGCCGCAGAAACCGAGGACCCGATAACCCATGAAGATCGAACAGATAGAAACATTCGTCGCCGTCAACTGGATGATGGTTCGCATCACCACTGACAACGGATTACAAGGCGTAGGCGAATCAACCTTCTTCGGTTGGCCAGGAGCTGCCGAAAACGTCGTTTTGTCCTTCGAACCCTACTTGATAGGGCAGGATCCGCTGCGCACAGAGCATCACTGGAACTTCCTGTATCGTGCCAAGTCGATGCGGGGAGGCGCCATCGGTGGTGGCATCAGCGCGATTGATCAAGCCCTTTGGGACATCAAAGGCAAGTACTTCGAAGCGCCAGTTTGGCAACTCTTAGGCGGAAAGGCGCGAGACGCCGTCAGAGCAATGTTGGTGTTGCCGACCGGGACGTTGGAGGAAGTGGCGAACGCCGCCGCCGCGGCGAAAGCCGATGGGTTCACCGCCGTCAAATGTCTGCTCTACCAGCACGACCACGCCCCTATGCGCCACAGCGAACGGATCCAAGATCTAGTGGATCGAATGGCGGCCGTTAGAGACGCCGTCGGTTGGGACATGGACGTGGGCGTTGAGATCCACCGAAACATGATCCCGGGCGAAGCGATCGTATTGGCGCAAGAGCTCGAAAAGTTCCGACCATATTTCTTCGAAGACCCGGTCGCACCAGATTCGATCCTTTCCTTCGGCGAGGTGTCGGAAAAGACACGGATACCGATGGCTGCAGGGGAGCGCAACCTCACTATGTGGGAGTTCCGTGAATACGTCGAATCGGCGGGCGTTCACCACATCCGGCCCGACATCGGCGTCGCAGGCGGTTTCACTCATTGCAAGAAGATCTGCGCAATCGCCGAGTCCCACCACCAAGGCATTATCCCGCACGCAGTGCCATCAGGCCCCGTTGCCACCGCCGCGCACGTCCAACTAGGCGCCTGTGTCCCAAACTACGAAGTCCAAGAGCACGTCTACGAGGAGAATCCTCCGTATTCAGACGTCGTCAAGCAAATAATCAAGCTCGACTCGGGTTGGCTTCAGATTCCAGAAGTGCCCGGCATCGGCGTAGAACTCGATGAAGAGGGCATCGCCAAACACCCATTCGAGTTTGGCCCCATCGGCGGCGCGTTGCGTGATGATGGCTCAGTTGCGTTGAGATAACCGCTTCATTGCCTATCTGCCAATTGCAGATGAAAGGAATCAAACATTGAGTCTCAAACTGGGATTGGTCGGATGCGGTGGCATGGGGATGCGGCACGCTCACGGCTACATCGAATTCCGCAAGCACTTCGATTCGTTCGATTTGGCCGCCGTTTGCGATAGGCACGAAGCCGCAGCCGATGGCGTTGCCTCAGCCGTGGAAGCAGAGACTGGCCATCGTCCGGAAATCTTCACCGACTACGAGACGATGCTTGCGTCTGGCATCGACGCTGTCGACATCGTCACCGACACCCGAATGCACCACATCTTCGCGTTGCAGGCATTTGAAGCTGGGGTGCACGTCCTGACCGAGAAACCGATGGCTGTCACCATGAGAGCATGTCGCCTGATGCGGGATGCAGCCGAAGCGAAGGGATTGGTGCTATCAATCGGCGAGCAATATCGGCGCGACCCCATGAACCGATTGGCAAAAGCGCTGCTTGATGCTGGAGCAATCGGCGACCCGGGTTTCGCGATGAAAGTCTCGCTAGGTGGCGGCTCCGCGTTGATGCACGACACTGGTTGGCGCGCCCTAAAGTCCCGAGCGGGAAGCGTCATCATTGAGCAAGGCGTTCACGAAGCCGACCTCCTAATCTACTTCCTAGGTGACATCGAATCGCTCAGCGCACGCACCGGTCTATTTGCCCCGACGCGGGTGCGCGAAGGTATGCACGGCCAAATCGCACAGTTCTACTCCCACCGGGTCGAAGACGCCTTCGCTGACCAACAAACCGTCGAGATCGACCAGGAAGATACCGCGATCAGCGTGTTGAACTTCGCTTCCGGCGCCATCGGACAACTCACCATCACCAACGCGTCGATCGGATACGGAACCGGCATCAACACAATTCACGGAAGTGCCGGGACCATGCAGATGCCTCCGACACGCACCGGCATACCGCCCAAAATCCATCTCGAATCTTCACGAGAACCTCTGAGCGAACAAGAAATGCTCGACCTGGTACCCGATTGGTCGATCGATGACGTAACCGCTGCCTTCTTCGGAGGCGTCAATCGCATGGCGTCATATGACGTTGGATTCGAGGCGATCGATCGCATCCTAGTCGCCATCGAAATGGCGGAGTTGGCAACGGCAATAGAATCTAAGGATAGGAATGTCGAAGTCGATGCCGAAGTTGGGATGAAAGCCCTTGCGGTTTCTTATGGGATCTTAGAGTCCGGCCACGCCGGCCAACAGGTATCGCTCTCCGACATCATGGACGGTACCGTTGCCGAATATCAGGCTGAGATCGACCGCGAAGCGGGGATCTAAACATAAATCAAGCCGTCATATAGCGAAGATCGGCTTCGTCGCGTCATTTGCTTTCGCGCTGACGTGGGGTATCGCTTGCGCCGCTTACGTCGCTGAGGACGATGTCGACCCTGCTGTGCAGGTATGTAATCGAGTCGACGCAATCGCCGACGGAATGTTGATGGAGCAATTGACCGTCGAAGAAATCGAAGAACAGGTTGCGCTCCTAGAAGAAGATCTGCAACCCGTTCGCGGCGAAATCGTCGATGCTACCGAACGATTCATCCTCGCCTTGAAAGACCTTTTGGCAGGCGGTTACTACGAATACCCGACGCTCCAAGTGTTGAACTACTTGGACACTTACGAGCACATGGAGCAACACGTAAAGGGATACGAGTCACTCGAAAACGTTCGCTTCGAATGCCAAAACATCGGCAAACAGTGGATCGGCGACGCTCCCGCCGTCCAGATCCACTTCAGCCAATCGGGCATCGAACAAGGCAAATACACCTTGGACGAATTGATCGAGCACGGCGAAATGCTATTCACCGCCTCATTCAACGCACTCGATGGCGCGGGAAGACCTACCCGCACAGGCGACGACAGATTCCGCGATCGCCGCGAAGGCATCCACAGTTTCAACCGTATCTCCGGACCAGATGCCAACGCCTGCAGCGGATGCCACAACACGCCAGCCATCGGCGGCGGTGGCGACAACGTCGCCAACGTGTTCTCCCTGAGTCAGCGTTTCGATTTCGTCGACTTCGACGACCAGATGGAGTTCGACTACCGAGATGATCTAGAAGACCGACTTCAGTACGGGCAAGAAGACGAATTTCCTCTCACCCTCCAAAACGTCGGCAATGAACGCAACACTGTCGGCATGTTCGGTTCCGGTTTCGTCGAACTCCTGGCGCGTGAGATGACACGCGAGCTCCTCGCACAAGAACAGGCGATCATCGAGGAAGCAAAGAAATCCGGATGGCCTGTTCGACGCGAGATATACGCCAAAGGCGTCCACTTCGGGGCCATCACCGCCCATCCAAACGGCTTTGCCTACACGACTGAGGTCGAAGGCGTCAACGGAGACTTGATCGTGCGCCCATTCATCCAAAAAGGTGTCACGACCAGTCTGCGAGAGTTCACCAACGACGCCATGTTGCACCATCACGGCATCGAAAACTACGAACGCATCGGCGCGTACATCGACCGCGACGGCGACGGTGTCGTGAACGAATTAACGCCGGGCGATGTGACAGCACTAGTCGCATTCATGGCAACATTACCTGCACCCATTCCGAAACTGCCCGACGATCCGGAACAGCGCGACATCGTAGATCACGGCCGCCAGACATTCGACAATATCGGATGTGCTTCATGCCATATCGCCGAACTGCCCCTCGAATCTCTCATCTTCACCGAACCCAACGAGTTCAACGTCGGACGAGACCTCCGACCCGAAGCCGTTGACGCAGTCCTCGAAATCGACCTGAGCGAATACGCCGATGGATTGCGCGTCGACGAAAACGGCCACTACCTAATCCCTGTGTTCTCCGATCTCCGCAGGCACGACATGGGTGAAGACGGCCCCTTGGACAACGAGGAAGTTGAAGATGGCGGGATCCCTTCCGAGGATTGGATGACCAAACGGTTGTGGGGCTTCGCGTCGGAACCGCCGTTCCTCCACCACGGCAGAGCTACGCTGATCTCCGAAGCCATCGTAGCCCACGGCGGTGACGCTCAAGAGCAACGCGATCTCTTCATCGCATTGCCAGAAGCAGACCGAGACGCGTTGATCGCGTTCCTGCGGACGCTAACAATCCCGTCGGAATAGGCGTGGACAACCATGCCCATCCATCATACCATTCTTCTCATCGCTGTTATGACAGCTGCCGTCGCCCTGCTCGCTTGCAATTCGGAGACTAACAGCGAAACTCCCGTTAACGTTCCCGTCACCCAATCCCTCGAAGAAACTGTCTCGCCTGAGATTGCGGGTCTGGCGCACCGATTGGTCATCGCCTACATGTCGGACAAAGACTGGGGTTTCTTTGGCGCGACGTGCGATCAATGGATTCAAGAGGACTACCAATGGCAGACCACTATGAGTCAACGCCAACCCGACGGACGCGTCAAAATCACTTACCAACGAAACCCAGATCGCATCCTCGGACCCGACGCTCTCGTCTTCTTCGTGACGGTCGATACGGGCGAAGTCGAAGGCGATAACGAATCCGAAACCGGCAGGAGCAGCGTCGCTGAAGGTTGCGATAAATGGTGACGAATACCGCTTCGTTAAACTAGTTTGGTGGTGAATTCAAACCCGCAACGAACTGCTTGGACGCAAGACGCACCCAAATCAGACAGGACTCCATCGCCATGCCACTCCGCCCCATCACTGATGTCGCCCAAGACTTGGGATTTTCCCCCGCAGACATCGAAACCTACGGCAACGACAAAGCCAAGATCCCCCTCCAATCATTCCCGAATCGCGAAACTCCGGGCAAACTCGTCGTCGTCACCGCCATCACCCCCACGCCAGCAGGAGAGGGCAAGTCAACAACCGCCGTCGGTTTGACGCAAGGACTGGCCCAAATCGGCAAAAACGTAGCCCTTACCATCCGACAACCTTCCTTAGGTCCCGTTTTCGGCCACAAAGGCGGCGGCACTGGCGGCGGTCAATCCACGGTCCAACCCGCAAACGAGATCAACCTCCACTTCACAGGCGACTTCCACGCCATGGAATCCGCCCACAATCTCCTCGCTGCGATGACTGACAACGCGGTCTACCGAGGAGCGATCCCTGGTCTTCAACCCGACGGGATCACTTGGCGACGCGTCACCGACGCCGAAGATCGCGCTCTCCGGCAAGTCGTAACCGGTGTCGGCGGAAGATTGAACGCACCGATGCGCGAAGCAGGCTTCGACATCAATGCAGCATCCGAAATCATGGCGATCCTTGCCCTCACCAACGGCTACGCGGATCTCCGCGAACGCATCGGCAACATCGTCGTCGGATGGACTACCGACCGCAAACCCGTAACGGCACGTCAAATTGGCGGCATCGGCTCGATGATGGCCCTCCTCCGAGACGCCGTGAAACCAAACCTCGCACAGACCTTGGAAGGCCAACCTGCGATCGTCCACATGGGACCATTCGGCAACATCGCCCACGGATGCAGCTCGATCCTTGCCGACATCCTCGCCATCAACACCGCTGATATCACCGTCACTGAGGCAGGATTCGGCGCCGACCTCGGCTTCCAGAAGTTCATGGACATCAAAGTCCGACAGGGCGGACCCAAACCATCCGCAGCCGTAGTAGTCGCGACTATTCGCGGCCTTAAGTGGCACGGCGGCGTAAAGCAAGGCGACCTCGAAACCTCAAACGTCGACGCCGTCAAAACGGGTGCCGAAAACCTGGCAAATGCCATCCGTATCGTCAAGATGTACGGACTGCCGCTGGTAGTCGCCATCAACCAATTCCCATCCGACACCCCGGAAGAGATCGCCGCGGCTAAATCAGCGGCCATCGAAGCCGGTGCAGTCGGAGTCGCCGAGGCACGTGGTTTCGCCGAAGGAGGCGCAGGAATGACCGAACTAGCCGATGCTGTCTGGGATGCAGCACACTCTGGCAAGGCTGATGTCAACCTCCTCTACGAGGACGAACTTTCGACCATTGACAAGGTCGAACGCATCTCGGAAGAACTCTTCAACGCCGACAGTGTCGAGTGGGGACCATTGACCAAAACAACCGCACGACGCTTCGAATCCAACGGGTGGAACTTCCCGATCTGCATGGCAAAAACGCACCTGTCGGTATCAGCCAACCCGCGTCTGCTGAATGCTCCACGAGGCCACACCATCCCGATACGCGAGCTCCGCGTCCTCGCCGGTGCCAAACAGATCGTCACCCTAGCCGGTAACATCATCACATTGCCCGGCCTTCCTTCGAACCCGAACGCTTGGGACATCGACCTCAACGACGACACCGGCGAAATAACCGGCATACTGAGCACCTGACCCAACCGCCTGTTCCATGTAGGCAAGAAACCAGCAAAAGGACTCCCTCATGCCCGACCCCAAAATCACCAAGATGGAAGTCATCGAGTTCGAGTACTACGTCGACAACATGGAGGGATCCGGTAGGATCGTGTTGCCCGGATATGCTCCCGGGACGAAACTGAGGCAGACGGCTCGCATCGTGGTGATCCACACGGATGCCGGCGTGACTGGCGAATACGTGGGCGGCTCGGCCACCGAACACTCGGCGATCGGTCTTTTCGCAAACGCAGTTATCGGCGAGAGCGCGTTCGCACGAGAGCGAATCTACAACGATGCGAAACAGGCCACCCGCCAACATGCCCGCATGGGGATGTCGCAAGTTGACATGGCCCTGTGGGACCTCGCTGGCAAGCTGCTGGATCAACCGATTTACCGTCTATTGGGTGAGCATCGTAAATCGTTTCCGGCATATGCGTCGACTTACATCGGTGACGACTATCCCGGTGGCCTAAACAGCCCTGAAGCTTATGCGGACTTCGCGGAACAGTGCCACGAGATGGGTTACAGAGCATTCAAGATTCACCCTTGGCAGGAAGCACCGATCGAAAAGCACGTGAAGTTGGTTGAAGTGGTCGGCGAAAGAGTGGGCGACAAGATGGACCTCATGTTGGATCCGTTCTGCGCCATCCAGACATTCGGTGACGCCCTGAAGATCGGTCGAGCCTGCGAAGCTTATGGCTATTACTGGTGGGAAGACGTGTTCAAAGACGGCGGGGAGTCGGCATTCGCTCACCGAAAGTTGAGAGAGTTGATCCGGGTTCCGTTGCTGCAACTCGAGCACGTACGAGGATTGGAGAAACACGTCGATTTCATCGTCGCTGATGGCACTGACTTTGTGAGGATCGATCACGACTACGACGGCGGGATTACGGGGATCATGAAGATTGCTCACGCCGCCGAGGGTTTTGGTCTAGACGTGGAGCCGCACAGCCCCGGCCCAAGTCGTCGGCAAACTATGGCGGCGATGCGTAACTCCAACTACTACGAACTTGGCTTGGTTCACCCCAAACTAGATCCTTCGTATCCGCCTGTTTACCTCGACGGCTACAGCGATATGTTGGATGCCATCGATGAGAACGGCGAAGTGCAGGTTCCGGAAGGTCCCGGGATGGGTGTCACCCATGATTGGGACTTCATCAAGAAACACACCGTCGGGACCACGGTTTACGATTAGGGACCCCCTCGATCATGTCCGGGAAACGCTGGTTCAAAGGCAACATCCACACCCACACCACCGAATCTGATGGCGACGCCGATCCAGATTTCGTAACCCGTTGGTATCGTGATCACGGCTACGACTTCTTAGTCCTCAGCGACCACAACCATCGAACCATCCTCGAACACGAAGTCGAGGATGGCCCTTTGATGATCCCTGGCGAAGAGGTATCTTCCCGCATATTCAACGGAACTGTACCGCTACACCTCAACGCCATCGGCATCCGCCACGTAGTCGAACCAACGAACCTCGACCATATCGTCGCGACTCTGCAAGCCAACGTCAACGCAATCATCAACGCTGGCGGCATCGCCCAGTTGAACCATCCCAACTACGAATGGGCGTTCAACCACGAGCATATCTCGCAAGTCGAGGGAGCGAGCCTCATGGAGATCCACAACGCTCATCCCGCGATGAATGGATACGGCGCACCTGGCAAGCCCAGCGTTGAAGAGATGTGGGACCTCGTCCTCTCCGCCGGTCGCGTCATTTTCGGCACCGCAACCGACGACTCCCACAATTACCACGACTACACACCTGACGCCTCCAACCCTGGCAGGGGATGGGTAGTCGTCAACGCACCGGAACTTACCACCGATGTCATCGTAGATGGCTTGGCAAACGGCAATTTCTACTCATCTAACGGCGTCAACTTGACCAATCTCTCCATCGACGAACACACCATCGACCTCGAAATCGAGCCCAACCGCTCCATGATCTTCGTGACCACATTCTCCGGACAAAACGGCGAAGTACTGTCGGAAATCGAAGGTCTTTGCGCCAACTACGAGATTAGCGGCGATGAAGGCTACATCCGCGCAACTGTCCGCTCCTCCGGCGGCACTCGTGCTTGGACACAACCTGTCTTCACCGGATAACTGCCCGTCCGAAGTCCTAGTCCTTTACGACTTCGACCTGTTCGTTGAAGTAACCCGCAACAGAGTAGTACGTCCGAGTAGCATCTAGCGCTTGCTCGCCCAAGATATCGGTAACCTCAGCGCGTTCACTCGAACTCAATTGCCAAGAAGAGGCGCGTGAATTCTGTGCGATTTGTTGCGGCGAACTAGCACCCGCTATCACGGTCGCCACGATGGGATCTGCAAGCAACCAAGCGAAAGCCAGATCCACGAGCGTCTTTCCTCGTTCCGCGGCCCACTCCTTTAACTTTCCGATAACACCTAGATTCCCGTCAGTGATCCAACGACCAGACTGACCAGCGTCCAAGGCCAAACGGGTCCCTGCCGGGGCTTGACCACTCACATCGACCTTCCCAGTCAGAAATCCCGCCGCCAACGGCAAGTAGGGCATCACTCCGACGCCATGCGTTCGACAAGCCGGCAGCATCTCCGCCTCGCTGTTCCTGAACAACATCGAATACTCGAACTGCGACGACACTATCGGACTCATTCCCTCATGCTTGCAAGTCCAGACCGCATCCACCATGCGCCAGGCCTCGAAATTGCATACTCCGACGTATAGTGCCTTTCCTTGCCTGACGATGTCATCCATCGCCCGGAAAGTCTCCCCGATGGGCAATCGCGGATCCGGTCGATGGATCATGTACAGATCGATGTAGTCGGTACGTAACCGCTTCAAACTCCCCTCGATCGAATCCATCACAAACTTCCGACCACCTCCAAACAGATTCGGGCCATAACTCCGCATCGACCCAAATTTCGTCCCGATCAAAATCTCATGCCGTCGCCCCTCCAAAGCACGCCCAATGTATTCCTCCGAAAGCCCCTGCGCGTAAACATTCGACGTGTCGACAAAGTTGATGCCATGATCGATCGCCGCATGGATTATCGCCTTAGACTCGCCAAAATCCCTCCGGCCAGGCTCCCCAAAACTGTTCGCCCCCAAACCCGTCTCCGAAACCTCCAACCCCGAATTTCCAAGATGTCGATAACGCACTAAGCTGCTTTCCCTTCGCAGTTCTATGATTGAGACGTTGACCCGCGAATACGAGCGAGTCTCTTGTCAGCTTTGAAACCAACTCGGATGTTCATAGCATGCCAACCGACATTCAAAATAACACGCTCGAAAGACTCCTACCAATCCACCCCGGCGAGATCCTCGATGTAGAGTTTCTAAAACCGATGGGCATCACGCATTACCGCTTAGCCAAATCCATCGGTGTGGATGCAACGCGCATTCACTCAATCGTCAACGGAGATCGTTCAATCACCGCCGAAACCGCTCTGTTGCTAGCTCGTGATTTTGGCAATTCGGCCGAATTCTGGATGAATCTGCAGTCTCAGCACGATCGTGAACGGGCGGAGGACAAATTGACCGAACGCCTCGACGCCATTGTCCCCTATGCGAGCGATCCGTCCCGATAGCTAACCCGGCAAATTCAAATCCGTATTCGGCGTCTCCGTCCAGTCGTCCTTTGACCGTCCGTCGTAGTCGAAGCGGATCGCTCCGCCTTTGATCGTCACTTGATTGATCAACCGCCCTGGCGCTGGCATGATCCGATAACCAGTCGGACCGCTGTCGCTTAATCCGCAGGGCCGCTCGACGTATTCGAGCACCGTCACGTCTGCTGTCGCACCCGGCGTAAGGGTACCTAGTTCAGGGTGACCGATCTGTTGCGCGGGAGCCCAGGTCGACTTCTCGACGATGTCATACATCGACATCCCTATCGCCAAGAACTTGCTCATCACCTCAGTCTGCGTGGCACGCGAAGTATGCAGACTCAACCGATGCAAATCCGTCGAGATCGTGTCCGGTGGAAATCCCTGTTCAATCGCCGGTACTGCCATTGAGAACGAGAAACTATTGTTCCCGTGCCCGACATCCATGATGATGCCCTTGTCACGAGCCTCCCAGTAGTGCGGTTTCACCTTCCCGTCATTACCAATCATCGGCTTCCCATACCCGTAGCAATGGGTAACGCCATCACCCGGATTCATGTGCTCCAACATCATCTCGCCAAACGGACGGGACGCCCTCCCGTTCTGATCCACCAAGCAAAACGTCCCCGACTCTGCCGCCGCCGCTACGCCGCGATCAATCGATTCCCAGCCAACACCTTGGTAATGCGCAACCTTGACTCCAACGATCACATCCGACCGTTGCCGGATTTTCGCCGCCGTAAGCTCCACGTCCATGTCTTCAACATCCTGCTCACCATCCCCGCACATCCCATGCCCGACGATATTCAGAAGCGCAAAGACCCTCGGCCCTGCCTTCTGGATAACAGTCTCGTTGAAATGGTCAAACGTCCTCCAACCCGATCCACCGCAATCGACCATCGTCGTCACCCCATACGGAAAGCACAACTCATCGGGAAACATCGCACCGCTGTAGAGAAAGCAATGCGCATGGAGATCGATCAAGCCCGGCGTCACATAGCAGTCCGACGCATCAACAACCTTCCGTCCCTCAGCTTCAGGAATATCCGCCAGAACCGCCGCAATCGAAGAACCCGATATCCCAACATCCCGCTTCTCGTCGATCCCATTCTTCGGATCAATTACATGCCCGCCCTTGATCAGTAGGTCATACATCGTCGAAGGCCTTTCGTTGGCAGTTGTACTGCCTTATCTGATTTGCCGCAACCGAGGATCAGTCCTGTCCCTAACCCAGTCTCCTATGAAGTTAAACGACATCACGACGAGAAAGATGCAGAATCCCGGGAAAATCGACACCCACCATGCCGTATCCAAAAACTCTCGCCCGTCGCTGATCATGTTCCCCCACGACGGGAAACGGGACGGCACACCGATACCAAGGTAGCTCAGCGATGCCTCCGTCAAGATCAATCCTCCAATTCGCAGACTCGCCAACACCATCAACAAATTGATCACACCTGGCAGAATATGCCGATACATGATCCGGAAATCGCCGCCCCCAGCGACGCGTGAAGCGGCAACATAGTCGCGTGTCTTGAGAGTGAGAACCTCCGCACGAATATTCCTGACGAGTCCAACCCACGTTGCCATAACCAGCAACCCGATCAGCACCAACAACCCCGTGCCGATCGTTATCGACACAACCAACGCCACCAAAAGAAACGGTAGCCCGTTCCAAATGTCGACGAATCGAGTCATAATCTCGTCAAACCACCCGGCGAACCAACCCGATGAGATTCCCGCCCAGAGCCCGAGCGTCATCCCGATCGCCGCGGCCGCGAACGCAACGGTGACTGAGACCCGTGTCCCGTGGACCAACCTGGAGTAAATGTCCCGTCCATGCTGGTCGGCGCCAAGTACATACCGGGTGTCGAGGCGCTCGTTGTTTTCGTAATACTCGTCGTACCAAAACGGCGGCGCAAAACTCCCGCGCAGATTCTGCCTGTTCGGATCTTCCGTCGCAAACTGCGTTGTAAAGATCGTGGCCAACCCGAATACAACGATCACGACACCCGGAATCACCGGCCATCGCCTCATGAAATCCCACGCGATCAATGGCGACCGAACAACGATCTCGACTGAAGACATCGAACGCTCTTGGGTTGTATCTACGGTTGCCATCAGTCAAGCCTGATCCTTGGATCGATCACTACGTAAAGAAGATCGGAAACGAAACTCATCGCCAAATAAAGGATCGTGAACAACAGCACGATGCCAGTCAATAGAGTGAAATCGTTGTCGTTAACCGCCGCCACCGCAATCTGGCCAACTCCCGGCCAAACGAACACGTTCTCTACTAGAACCGCTCCATCCATGAAGCCAGCGAGGAGCAACGCGGACACCGTCAATGGTTGGATAAGTGCATTGCGAAACGCATGTTTAGCGACTACTTGCGTGTATCCCAAGCCCTTGGCGCGCGCCAACTTTACGTATTCGGAATCGAGAACTTCCAGCATCGCCGAACGCGTGATCCGCAAGTATCCGGCGATAGGCCCCCAAGCGAGAACTAGCACCGGAAGCACGAAGTACTGGAACTGCCCCCAGAAACTGGCGTCTGTCCGCCCATAGAAGGTCGGAACGGGCAACCATCCCAGATAAACGGCAAATACCCAGATGCCAACGATGCCGACCCAAAATGCGGGCACGGATTGCCCGGACAGGGCAAACGCTCTGAGGAAATAGTCCAAGATCGACGCCCGCCGCATCGCCGAAAGGATGCCCAGCGGGATGCCGACAAATGTCCCGACGATCCACGCTCCTATCGCCAGCTGCATCGTCGCAGGCCAGCGTTCCCTCAGGATTTCCGTGACCTTGCGATTAGTGCCGACGCTACGGCCGAGATCTGCCCGAAGGATGTTCCCCAGCCACGTAGCGTACTGAAGCACAATCGGCTTATCCAGACCCCATTTCTCGCGCAACGCCGCTATCTGCTCGGGTCCGATGGCATATCCCTCGGCGCGGATGAAGACGTTGATGGGATCGTCTTTCGCATGTGCCAGCCCAAATACGACGATGGTCGCTCCTAACAGGGAGAACAACATCGTCGAGATTCGTCTGGCGAGAAATCGAAGCATCAGTTTTAGTTTGATCAAGCCGCAGTGGCGCGACCAACCGGGTCGCGCCACTGCTTCTATCGGCTCATCGCCGTTAGATCAGTCCCGAGTTTAGGACTACCTGACGGTGATGATGAACTCTGGGTGGTGCAGGGCCGCTTCACGCACCGACAACGGCATATCCCAAGATTCGATCTTCTTGGGGTTGACCAGTGCGGTGTTGGGTCGAGCGACCGTGCCGATCGCCGGGTTCCACTTGTGGAGGAAGTCGGCCATCTGGTTACGGATCTCGATGCGAGCCGCTTTATCCTGCTCTTGGTTCATCGCCGTGCCCCATTCGCAGAGCTCTTGAATCTCGATGCCGATGTTGAAACCGGGTCGACCGCCTGAACACTCGGAGTTGCTGACCACCGGCCAGTCCCATGGAGCCTGAGGTGACTCCGCACCGGCTGAATGGATCCAAGGCGCGGTTGCAGTTCGTCCGATCAAACTCGGGCGGTACGTCTGGTACTGCGCTTTCCAGTCCTGCATGTCGATACCCAGCTCTCGCCACATTCCGACCACAGCGGTGCCGATCTCTTCGTCACCTCTTCCTATTCGGATGAAGAAAGGCATCTCGAAACGGATACCGTTGGAGTTCTTGGGATAGCCAGCTTCGTCCAACATCTGCCCAGCAAGTTCCAGGTTGTACTCGACATTCCACTTGTCTTGCCAGTTCGGGTTGTTGATGTCGTGTCCGTATACGTAGTTAACCCAAGCAGCGTTCGAGAACAGGACTTCGGCTATGAGTGCGCGGTCGATTGCGAACGACAAGGCTTGCCGCACGTGAGCAGCACGAGTCATGCTCGTGAAACCTTCGGGTGGGTTGCCGAAGTCGTCACGGCGTGGGTCGCCAATCCACGGAATGTGGTGTTGAACCGTAGCGTGCAGTACGATCGGCGTCTCTTCGTCATCAGGATCCGGCGTATAGATTGAGTTCTGCCAGTAGTTGCCCGAGAACGAGATCGAGTGGAACGATCCGGCTCCAGCACCGATAATCTCGAACCCTTCCTGCGTAAGCGTGGGATAGTTGCGGAGGTCGACTGCGGCGATGTCCAAGCTGCCTGTACGGAGACCGGCCTCGGCAACGGCATCCTCAACGATCGGCTCATAGATGATCGTCGGAACTGAGGGCGTCTTGCGGTGGTGGTTATCGACCGCCTTCAACCGCAAAGTTGCGTCGTACGCATACTCCTCAACCATGTACGGACCCGTGCCAACGACGTGGTCGCGGACCCAGTCCTCGCCCATGGTGTCAAAGGCGTTCTTGCTCGTGATGCTCAGACCCAGTCCTGACTGACCGAATATGAACGTGTCCCAGCGAACATCGAACTGGTTCAACGGGACGCGCACTTTCTGATCGTCGATCTTCGTCAGCGGCTGGTTGCCGATGAACGCCACCCAGTTTGAACCGCCGTCGGTAGCAGACTCGGGGTTGTAACCCGGGTTGCCCTTGTTGTAGGACCAAACAACGTCGTCGGCGCTCAAGTTGCCGAATTCGCCCCACTGGTTGTGGAACGGGACGTTCTCCTTGAGCGTGAAGATTAGGGCTTGACCACCAAGTGCTACATCATCGTCGACCAAGTCCCAGTCGTCGATCACCTGCATGACCGCGTTACCGCCGGCATCCGTCATGAAGAACTTCTCTGTCACGCTCGAACCGGTGAACATTCCACCAGTCGGGTCACCCGGGATACCGCTTCCACGCAGCTCAAGTCCGGTGCGGATCACTACCGTGTCGGCGTCAGTCACAGGAGCTGGAGGCTCGCTGATGGAAGGCGCAGCGACCGGAATTGGAAGTCCGTAGAACGTCTCGGGTGCAGGTGTCGAGGTCGCGACTACGACTTTCTCGACTTCCTTCTCAACCTCTTTGACGACCTCTACTTCCTTCTCGACGATCTTTTCTACCTCGACTTCAACCTCAACCTCGCGCTCGATCACGACCGTCTGTACGACTGTCTCGCCAGCCACTTGGACTTCCCGCTCGACCACGACCGTCTGAACGACTGTCTCGCCAGCCACCTGGACTTCTTTCTCAACGACGACTGTCTGGATTTCGGTTACCGGGACCTCAACCTCGCGTTCGACGACGACCGTCTGAACGACAGTTTCTCCAGCGACCTCTACTTCGCGTTCAACGACCACAGTCTCCACGACGCGCACTTCGACTTGACGTTCGACAGGGACTTCGACTGTCTGAATGACAGTCTCCCCAGCGCAAGCGAATAGCACGACGGCGGACACAGCGGCCGCGATCGGTACGATCGCTAACCTGAATATCTTGTTTCGGGACATAGTTACCCTCCACTGCCTGTTTGAGCGTTTGACACTGCCACAGAGACAACCTAACCTCCCGAGCCAGTATCACTCGCAAACGATGCACGAATAATAACCCAAAAACCGCATCCTCGCGAATATCCCCAAAATCGATTTCCCAACTCCGCCAACCAAAACGCCTTCGATCCGTAGTTCAAAAACGATTTCTTCAGATCTCTCGATTCCGAGCAAGCACGGCGGCGTGCACAAGCGACGGAATGTTGCAAGCAATTACCGCACCAAAGAACCCGGCACCGGAAATGTCACGGTTGAGGATGTAAAGATCAGTGTGTTCAAAAAATACGCCGCCGAACAACAAACCAAGCCAAGATCCGATCAGTCCCGTCACGCCAGCCGAAAGGACCAAAACCAAACTCTGACGACGCGTCTCGACGATCCCATACCAACCGAGACGAGACGCGACTCCCGCAATCAACGCCACGAACGCAATCCTGATCACACTCCTGACCGTATCTGGAGCCTCGGTACCTGAGACGACCATCGCGATGACAATAGCACCAAAAAACGCGCCAATCGCCGCCGCGAAAAGGCCGACCAAAAAACGCACCGACACTTGGATGTAGGCTTCGCTCATACGTGATTCAAACCATCGCCAATTTGGTCAGCAAAAAAGAGTCGCCCTGTTTTTGAGAACGATCGACGATTGATTACCGGTGCGTCAGTGCGAATGCGACGCCTTGTAGTGAGCGGCTAACAGATCCTCGCCGAAATCGTGGTTATAGTCACGAAGCACTGAGTGGATGTGATTGGCGCCATTCTGCGTGTTGTCATACTCGATCACGAATCGATCGTGCCGAATGTTGTAGTAATGCCCCTGCCATCGCTCCAACGGTCCTGCCCACGCGAAGTGCACACTGTCCCATCCTTCGCGTTCAAGCTGGGCCCAGTAGTTATTCGCCGCTTCGTCAGCCGCCCGGAAGACGTAGTGTCGGATGAGCTTTACCAATGCTTCCCTTTGACCATCGTAAAGATCGCCAATCGAAATTCCCTGAGGTGTCATGCCAGGATCCACAACACGCACAACCGTCGTGAGGATATCGGCAGGGGCCACCGGATCGACAATCGTCGCCGATTTCTGATCTTCCGTCATTCCCGTCACCAGCGAGCGCGCCCAGTCCTCTTCCTCCGCCAGCGTCCGCATCCCAAGTTGATCCCCGTGCTTGACTTCTGCCGGGTTCGACCCGAAGAACAGCGGATGGATCGAAAGTTCAGAATTGCCGGCTACAGTCGCGATAATCCCTATGTGATGCCCACCGACGCGCCATCCCCAAGGCTCTTCGCTGCCCGGTTCACCGAATACGCTGAACCAGTAACGCTCCTCCAATCGGTCCCAAGTCGAGACGTTGTTGGTCATGGATTCATATTCGCCCAGGATCGTCTCAAGCCGGATGATCTGCCGGGCCATGGCGTACCCGCTCTCGCTGTAACCGGTCTCCATCATCTTGAACGCAAGTTCGGTCTGGGCGCCATCCATCTCGGAAATCAGCAGGCCGTTGCGTCCGACGGGCGTGTAATGCCACTCATATCGCTCATCGCCCGAGAACGGGAAAGTCGCTTTGGCAAGCTCCTGTTTACCGAGCGAAGCCAAGAATGAAGATGCGGCTTCGGCCATCCGCTGGATCGTGTCACCTGCTTTGGAAGGAACAGCGCCTGCTGTGCCGTTGGTGCTGACTGCCATAGGAGTAAACTCCATTCGTTTGTGAGCGTAGTTGTGCGTCTGATTGAACGCGATGATACCGCATCGGATCAAGAACGAGTTCGCAATCGCAATGACGCTGCAGCCCGCGGCGGTGGTAATCTTGCCGATGGAAACTGATGGACACCACCACGTCACGGGAGAACACGTCTGATGATCAAACTCAGCCTGCAATCGCTCTGCTACCGCGACACCTTCAACGCTGGCGAGATCGATCTTTTCGGCATGATCGAAAAGGCGAGGGAATACCGATTGGACGGCATCGACATCCATTTCGCCCATTTCGCATCGACTGACCGCGACTACTTGGAATCGGTCCGAATGGCGTGCCTCGCGGCGGGGTTGCACATCTGCTACATCGGCGTGTCAAACAACTTCGGCATGACCGGAGACGAACAACGCGCCCAGATTGACAACATGAAGAAGTGGATCGACGTGGCGAAGGTGATGGGAATCCAGATGGTGCGTTCGTTCGGCGGATGGGTACCCGAAGGGGAGACTGAGGAGAGCGTCTGGCCGAGGATTGTTTCAGCTACCAAGGAGGTCGCTGATTACGGAGCATCAAAGGGCGTAATGGTCGGACTCCACAACCACAACCACGGGTGTGCACCGGCGACTGGGGAGCAGGTGTTGAGGATTCTGGATGAGGTCGATAACCCGTATTACACGCACATCCTCGACACAGGACAATATCGAGGTTCTCCCGGCGCGTCCAAAGGAGAACGCGGCGTCGAAGATGAAGAGCACAACTTCTACGGATCAATCGAGGCATCCGCACCTAAAGCCGTCCACGTCCGAGCGAAAATCTACCGGATCGCTTCCGGTTCCGAAGCCTGGTTGGACTACGACCGGATCATGAAGATCATTAAATCGGTCGGCTTCAACGGTTGGATGTCAGTCGTCTTCGAGGGGCAAGACGAATTGGACGAGGTATCGGCGGTGCCGTTGGCAACCGAGTTTTTGCGCGGGAAGCTCAGGGAGTATGGGGTGTGAGCCACCGATCAATCGAGTGGGTCAATCCTTGGCGGGAATTCATAGTTAGTGGCCGCACGCCAAGCTGCCATCAGTTCGGTTTGGTGAAGTCTCGCCCACCGCAATACTCGACGCCTGGCACCCGCGGGTAACTCGCCATTGTCGACATCCAAATGCTGGATGTTTACGGTGGCTTGAAAACCAGCGTATTCGACGTGAAAATGCGGCGGCGGGTGTTCGTCGAAGTTGAAGATTATTCTGATGCCGCGGAATCTGGAAACTTCAGGCATGCACTCCGAAAGTCCGTGAAAGTTCTTTATATTCGTCGAGGGTTGTGCCCGTCAATCGCATGTACAAGGCGTCAGGGCATAGGTCGAGATCGTTGCCCCACGTGATGGATCGGTAGGGCGCGATGTGAACAGATTCGAAAAACTCGCGATCTTGCCACGCTTTGAAAACACCTTTTCCCTCGAGGTGTGACAAATCGATCTCGCCCTCCGCACCGTCTTCGTAACGGATCCAGATGCGCAGGCCTTCTCGCGGTTCGACTGCTATCGGTTTAAGCATGTGTATGGTCGGCAAGCCTTTGGTCTAGGTCGACGGCGGCCTGAATTCTTCGAGGGATTAACCCGTGAATTGCTTTGATTTCATCTTACCGCAGTCGCGTCAGAAGGTTCTGCACATCAATCGTCAACCGACGCCTGAGATAGTCCCGTCATTGAACGAAAAGCCTTCGTCCGCCCATCCCGTCATTCCGCCGATCATCTTCTTCACAGGTCTGCCCAAACGCGCAAGTCTGAGAGCGGCTTTGTCTGCACCGTTGCAGTGCGGGCCGGCGCAGTAGACGACGAAGAGGGTATCTTCCGCCCATTGAGCTAGGTTTCGTTCGACGATCCGGGCGTGAGGCAAGTTGATCGCGCCGGGAACGTGGCGCTCTTCAAATGCGTCGGGGCTGCGGACGTCTAGGAGGACGAAATCAGTGGCACCGCGAGATAGGGTGTCATGAACATCCCAGCAATCGGTTTCAAAGGCTAGGAGATTAGCGAAATGGTTTTCCGCCTCGGAGGACGGTGCTGCAGGGACTTCGGTTACGTTGTTGGGCATTGTTCGTTCCTCAAGTTGATCCGTGACGCTGGAAGCATCGGATTTATTCGCCTGTGAACTCCGGCCGTCGCTTCGCATTGAACGCCTCGACGCCTTCGCGGAAGTCCGCCGAGTCGAAGACGCGGAATTGAAGGTTGAAATCCTCGTCGCTCAGAGTCTCGGTGTTTGGTTCGACTGAAAGTCGCTGAATCATGATTTTGTGGTCACGGGCCGCAAGCGGAGCCCCGGCGACGATACGACTGGCGAGTTTTTCGATGGTCGGTTCGAAATCGTCGTCTTCTACAACTGAGGTGACAAGCCCGAAGCGCATGGCTTCTTCGATGTCGATGATGTCCCCGGTCAGGAGGAGGTATTTGACCGCGGGGACCCCTGCAACGGCGATCATTCTCCTAAGCTCGTCCCAACCTGCCGTCAAACCGAGTCGGTTGACAGGGACACCGAATCGGGAGGATTTCGTGGCGATGCGAATGTCAGTCGCGGAGGCGAGTTCGAGACCGCCACCAACGCAGAATCCTTGAATAGCTGCAATAGTAGGGCAGCGGAGTTTCTCCACGCGGTCTAAAGCTCCCTCGAATGCTTTCGCGTAACGAGCGGCGGAAGTCGAATCGTATCTATGCTCATCGAAATCCTTGATGTCAGCGCCCGCGGAGAATGCTTGACCTCCTGCACCGCGGAAGACAACGCATCGCACCGCGGTGTCAGCGTCAAGTTCGGCCAATATCTCGCTTAGAGACTTCCACATCTCGTAGGAGATTGCGTTGCGCTGCTCGGGGCGATTGAAGGTGATGGTGGCGATGTGAGCGGAGCGGTTTACGAGGATAGGTTGGTTCATCGGATCGAGAGATTCGGGTTGAGGTTCAGACGCGAAACGAGGGCGTTATCTCAAAAAGATAACGCCCTCGATGCCCAGGCGTCACGCAATTGGCGTGACGCCTGATCTGTCGAACTCTTCAGCCTATTGGGCCTTCGAGACGTTCAGGATCGTGAGCAAGTAACCCGCCCACAAACTGTACGGTGCAACGTACGGGTTCGAATTCGTCATGAACCCGCGCCAGTAGGTGTTGTTGAAGGTCACAACGTGCCGCTCTTCCGCAAGCGTGATCTCGATCACGTCGTCGAGGAAGATGTCGAGCGCGCGGTTGGCCAAGTCCATGTAGACCGGGTCTTCGGTTGATGGGAGCACACTGTCCATCTCGTCGATGATGGCGTCGTACTCTGGGTTGTTGTACTGGCTGTTGGCCCAGAGGTACTGGTTCTGCTCACCTTGCGTTGGCGAGTTGAACTTGGAGTGGAAGTGCTGCATCGTGCCGTGCGGCTCGCGTGAGCTACCGCAGTGGACGAGGATCCACATGTCCGCCAGACCGGTTCGGACTTCCGCCCAAAGAGGTGCCGTGTCTGGGTCGTGGAGGACGAACGAAACGTCAAATCCAGCGTCCTGCATCTGCTTCTCGACAACAGGGCCCATCGGCCTCAACCAGCCTGGGACGTGGAGATCCATGGCGAGGGGCTCGCCATCCTTCTCCCAGTATCCGCTGCCGCCCATCGTGTAGCCGGCCGCCGCCATGTATTGCTCAACCTCGGCTTGGCCTTGGCTCTCCCAGTCATACTTGGCGATGATGTCGGCTTGTGCGTCCTCGTAGGCCTTTAGGCCACCGTAGGTGGAGTAGGGCACTGCACGAGTGACGGTCGAGTCTTCGTAGGCAAGCGAAACGAGCTGATCGCGGTCGACGGCAGCTTGGACTGCGCGCCGTGCGTTGACATCAGACATTGGGCCGTACTGCGTGTTCACGCCAAGCGTGTACATGCAGGCGTCGGCGGCGCCGTATGACGGACCGTCGGTGTCCCAAGAGATGATGTTCTTGTTTCGGTTGTGCGCGGTGACGAACACACCGGGCTGCATGATCGAACCAGTGTCGAACTCGTTGTTGATCATGCGAGCGACCATAGTGTCGGCGGATCCGGGCGGGATGTACGCAACGCGGAGAGGTTCAGGCAGCTCTTTGAAGCCAACCTTGGCGGCCCACCAGTTGTCGTTTCGGTCGAAGATCTGACCCTGGGCGTCGGCGCGAGTTGCGACGAACGGGCCGGTTCCGACCGGCCAGCCCTTGTCGAGATCGAAGTTGGGGAACTCGAGCGGGTTTTGGCCTTCCCAGATGTGCTTCGGCAGGATCGGCAGGTGAATCTCCGAGTTCTCCTGGAAGTAGAAGTAGAAGAACCGTGCATTGGGCTTGTTGTAGTTGATGCGGAAGTTGCGGTCGTCAATGATCTCGACGTCTTTCACCCATTCCTGGATGTCGCCGGCAAAGACCATGTCGGGGTTAGCCTGCAAAAGCTCGATCGTGAACTTGACATCCTCGCTGGTGAACGGCATGCCGTCGGACCATTCGATGCCGTCACGGAGAGTCACGCTGACCCCCATGTAGTCGTCATCAACTTGGCTGCTCTCTGCCAACCATGGGATCACTTCGCCCTCGTTGTGGTTGTAGAGGTAAAGGAATTCGTAGATCGTCTTGTTGAGGATGCCGCGAACTCGGCCTAGTCCACCTAGGGAGTAGGGGTTCATGTTGTCGGGGTCGGTCCACTGGGTCGCGCCAGGGCCGAATCCGGTGATTACGAAGGTGTCTTCACGAGTGATGACGCCGCGTGGGGTCGGAACCGCGGTTACTTCGCGCTCGACCTCGACGACCTTTTCTGTCTGGACTTCGACTACGACTTCCCTTTCGACAACCACCGTCTCAACCACGGTCTGGCCTTCAACGACCCTCTCGCGTTCGACAACGACGGTCTGGACGACTGTTTCACCTTGGACTACGACCTCTTTGACGGTCTCAACGGTGACTTGGACTTCGACGGGAACTTCACGTTCCACAACGACCGTCTCGACGACCGTCTCGGTACTGCAAGCGATCGCCGTGGCCATTGCGGCAATGAGCGATCCCATTACCACCATCCACAATGCGGATCGCATATTGCGTATCTTGTGCATCACTCTGTGCTCCTGGAGCTAGCTTTGAAATGATTGGCGCCATCAGTTTGCGAGTGCAATCCGAGTTTCAAGGACATTCGCAAATGAGTGCGCGCCAACTAACGCGGTTCATTCCGCGCAACTCACAAAATCTAAACGAAAATCCAATGCCTGTCAATCGAACGTGGTAATAGAGTCACGGGTCCCTGATTCTGCCGACATCGACATTCAACGCGGCTAGCGAGTTTGCATGTGGCGAGTGAAGGGTGGTTCGTATAACATTCTTTGACGATTGAGCCGGACCAACCCGTGTATTCACACCGAGAAAACCTCATTGATTAGCCATAGCCGAAGATCGGAAGGAGTCGAGGTCGCATGACTGTCGATTATGTCCTTAGACGGCTAGGCATGTTCGTTCTGATCATCTTCGTGGCTGGAACTCTGAACTTCGCTATCCCGCGGTTGCGGCCAACCAACCCCGTCGAGGAGCGAATGAACCAGCTGCTGCAACAAGCTGGCGGGGTACACATCGCCAACGTTGAGCAGATGATCGAGCGGTACGAGGAGAGATTCGGACTAAAAAACCCCCTTTGGCTTCAATACGCGAATTACTGGATAGCCCTTTCGAGGCTCGATTTTGGGCAGTCGATCGCGTACTTCCCGGCTGACGTTACCAAAGAGGTTAGGCGGGCGATGCCCTGGACACTGGGATTGGTGGGTGTCACGACTGTCATGGCGGCGGTCATCGGATCGTTCTTTGGCGCTTGGCTCGGCTGGACGCGCACGCCGATTGCGATATCGTTCGTTGTGCCGTTGTTGTTGATCGTGACGGCGGTCCCGTTCTATCTCCTGGGCCTGTTGATGTTGTGGATGTTCACCGTGTTCTGGCCGATATTGCCGGGCGGTGGCGCGCATGATCCCTTGATAGCTCCTGCGTTAGATCTCAGAACCGTCCTCGACATCGTCAAACATGCCATCCTCCCTGCAGGAGCGATCATCCTGTCGAGCATCGGCTTCTGGGGCTTGGGGATGCGAGGGATGATGGTGACCACGATGGGAGACGACTTCATCAAACTCGCGGAGTTTAAAGGCCTCAAAGAACGCCGCATCTTCGTCCGCTACGCGGTCCGAAACGCCCTGTTGCCGCAAGTTACTGGTTTGGCGATCAACCTGGGCTTCGTCGTCTCCGGTTCTGTCCTCGTCGAGGTCCTCTTCGCTTACCCTGGCATCGGGAACCTCCTGTACACCGCGATCACCAGCAACGATTACTTCCTGATCCAAGGTGTGCTGATGTACGTCATCTTCGCAGTCGGCTTGATGCTGTTCGTTGTTGACATGATCTACCCGTTAATCGATCCACGTATCAGATACAGATCTGCGTGATGGCCAACACAGACACCACAAATATGACTCCGCAGATAGCGGGCACTTACGACGAGACGATCTTTGAGGAAGAGACTCTCGGCGACCGCATATTCGGAACGATCAATCGAAACAAACTGCTCGTCGGCGGTTTGGCTCTCATGCTCGCGGTGGTACTGTTCGCGGTTGTCGGTTCGGCGGTAATCGACCCCGAACGCGCCGAGGTCGGTTTCGCCAAGGCCGAAAAGGAAGTAGCCGACGGTTCGATACAGTTGCGGGACGCCCCGAGACTACGGCCTTCCGGTGAATACTGGCTCGGATCCGACCAGTTCGGCAGGGATGTCTTTGCCTACGTCGCGTTCGGAACCCTCGGGACGCTTTGGATGGGATTCATCGCAGGCGTCATCGGTATCGGAATCGGGACTTTGCTCGGATTCATGGGGGGATATTTTGGAGGCTGGATCGACGCGGTCGTAGTCGTGCTTAGCGACGCGCTCATCACCATCCCCGGACTGATGTTGCTGATCACCATCAGCGCATACCTCGATCAATTGACAGTTGAGCAACTAGGCATTCTGATCGGCGTCATTTCGTGGATGGGAACCACCCGCGTGGTGCGTGCCCAAGTACTGACGTTGAAGAACCGCACGTACGTCGAGGTGTCGAAGTTCAACGGCCAAGGCGACCTCGAAATCGTTTTGACCGAGTTGGTGCCGAACCTTGCACCGTTCATCGCGGCAGCATTCGTCGGTGCAGTCGCCGGAGCGATCCTGCTCTCGATTGGACTTTCGGCACTGGGTTTGGGTCCACAGAATGAGCCTTCACTCGGATTGATGGCGTTCTGGTTCATCAGGTTTGGTGCGGTACCGCAGGGGATGTGGTGGTGGTTCGGACCGCCGATTCTCGTTATCGCCGTATTCATCGTAGGTCTTTTCATGGTCACCGCCGGTCTTGACCAGATCGCTAATCCTAGGTTGCGAACGTCGGTATGACCACCGCGATGGCATCCGAAACTCCTCTGGTCGTCAAAGACCTCCAGGTCTACTACCACACGCGGCGCGGACCAGTGAAAGCCGTCGACGGCGTTTCTTTCGAGTTGAAACGCGGCGAACGCCTCGGACTGGTCGGCGAATCCGGTTCCGGCAAATCGACCATCGCGCTGGCCTTGATGATGGCCCACAAGGAACCTGCCCGAATTGAGGGTGGGAGCATCTTGCTTAACGGTTCCAACCTATTGGAAGACAACGACGAACAGGTCAGACTGCGCCGACTTTCCGAGATCGCGATGGTGCCGCAGGGCGCGTTGAACTCGTTGAACCCGGTGATGCGGATTCGCGACCAAGTTATCGACGGGCTCAAAGATCACAACGTCAGGATGAGCGACGGCGAATTCTCGCAAAGAGTCGCCGAGTTGCTCGAAAGCGTGGGATTAGACCGCGACGTCGCTTCCCGATTCCCTCACGAACTTAGCGGCGGCATGAAACAACGCGTCGCGATTGCAATCGCCATCTCGATGAATCCATCGGTCATCATCGCTGACGAACCGACAAGCGCTCTCGACGTCGTGGTCCAGAAGCAAGTCGTGCAGACGCTCCGAGAAGTGCAGGAACGCATCGGCGCCGCTGCGATCATGATCGGCCACGACATGGGGCTTATGGCGCAGTTCGCCTCCCGGATCGGGATCATGTACGGCGGCAAGATCGCAGAGATCGGGCCGGTCGCCGATATTTTCAAGAACCCAAAGCACCCATATACGCAACTCCTCATCTCGAGCCTTCCTGACACGCGCAGCAAACGGCGGCTCGAAGGCATCCCTGGCCTTCCTCCGTCTCTGCTACGTCCGCCGCCCGGTTGCATCTTCCATACGCGCTGTCCAGAGGCGATGGAGGTCTGCATGCAAGAGATCCCGGCAACGCGTGAACTCGATGAGAATCGGTTTGCCGCATGCCACCTCTACGGCGACGAGGATGGAAGGGAGGTCGCGCTGTGACGACAGAACAGGCAGAACGCTCCGCGGTCCAATCCGATTCCGAACCTTTGCTGCGCGCTGAAGGCGTCAGCAAGACTTTTGTGTCCGGCACGTTTCGCAAGCAATATACCCGTGCGCTCGACACCGTGACATTCAGCGTACCGGAGGCTCCTCCAACCATCACCGCCGTAGCCGGGGAGAGCGGCAGCGGAAAAACCACACTGGCACGCACGGTGCTCGGACTTGTAGAGCCGACGTCGGGCGACGTGATCTATCGAGGCACCAACCTAGCCGAGATGAGTCGCGCCCAACGTGCCGAATTCCGCCGGGAAGTCCAAGTGATCTTCCAAGACCCCTTCGAGTCATACAACCCGTTCTACAAGGTTGATCACGTCTTGCGTACACCGATTCGCCGTTACAACATGGCGTCGTCGAAGTCGGAAGCCGATGACATCGTGGTTGACGCATTGAGAACCGTAGGCTTACGCCCTGAGGAAACCCTGGGTAGGCATCCGCACCAACTGAGCGGCGGGCAACGTCAACGCGTGATGGTCGCCCGAGCCGTCATGCTCAAACCCAAAATCATCGTCGCCGACGAGCCCGTTTCCATGGTCGATGCATCGCTACGCGCCACTATCCTCGAGACGCTGCGTGCGATGAATCGCGACCTCGGAATCTCCATCCTTTACATCACCCACGATCTCACGACCGCCTATCAAATTGCCGAAAACATCATCGTCCTCTACAAAGGCAGGGTCGCTGAGGCAGGGAGTGTCGATTCCGTAATCAACGATCCCAAGCACCCTTACACCGAGTTGCTCGTCTCGTCCATACCTCAACCCGATCCCGAAACGCAGTGGGGAAGGGAACAGGAAGCTCGTGAGGACGAGGAGATGGATCTGAAGGGTTGCAACTTCTACGACCGATGCGCCTATCGTATGGATGAGTGCACCGCAGCCGACCCGCCGGTATACCGTACGGGAGACCACCGAATAACCCGCTGCTACCGCTTCGCCGACTCCCCCGTCCACCTCGCGCCAGACCTGCGTTCCGTTTTCGCCGACCGAGTCGCCAGTTAGCCGATCTCCGGCACGAAAACCTCAGAGGAAAACCCAATGTCACAACGGCCCGAACGCCCCAACCTCCTCTTCATCTTCTCCGACCAGCAACGCGCCGACACCATGGCCGCTTACGGCAACGACTGGATCGAGACGCCCGGCATGGACCGGCTCGCCGATACCGGTTCCGTCATCGAAAACTGTTACGTCTCATCCCCCATCTGCACGCCCTCCCGCTCCACCATCATGACCGGCACCTGGCCGCACACCAATGGCGCGTACAAGAACAACGTCCCGTTGCCAGACGATGTCGACACCATCGTCGATCACCTTCCCGACGAATACCACAAGGCCTACTTCGGCAAGTGGCATCTCGGCGACGAGATCGGCAAGCGCCGCGGCTTCGACGAGTGGCATCCCATCGAGGACGGTTATCGCGTGTGGAGCGACAACCCCGAAATCGAAAACGAGTTCAGCCCCTATCATCACTACCTGATCTCGCAGGGTTACGAACCCGATGCCGAAGTCAACGGCCTCCGCGTTTTCAGCCGACCCTTCGCTCACGATCTTCCGGAAGAACACACCAAGGCGTCCTATCTAGGCCGCGAAGTCAGCAGCTTCCTTGAACGAAATCGCGACAACCCCTTTGCCCTCTATGTCAACTTCTTGGAACCACACTTCCCCTACACCGGTCCGCTAAACGACTACTACGATCCCGATGCGATCCCGACATCCCCGATCTTCATGCAAGATCCGCCTGATGACGCGTCGCTGATGCATCAACTGATGGCGAAGCTCTACAAGACGGGCGAGGATTGGGCCGCACCGACGGCAGCCAAAGAACTACGTGGCGAGGCGACATCACCGCCTGGACAAGAGGAGTCCGATCTCCGCCAGATCCAAGCCCGTTACGCCGGGCTAGTCACTCTCCTCGATGGAGCCATCGAGAAAATCCTCAAAACCCTCGATGAACAAGGTTTGGCCGACAACACCATCGTCGTCTTCACCAGCGAGCACGGCGATCAACTCGGCGACCACTACATCCTCCACAAAATGGTGATGTACGAGGACACGGTCAAGGTGCCAATGTTGATCCGCGTGCCGTGGTTCGAAGGCCAACGCATCGCCGGTCGATACTCGCACATCGACACGGTCCCAACCCTACTCGACCTGATGGGCTTCGACATTCCTGCGATGTGCCAAGGTGAAAGCAAGGCAGATGTGATCGCGGGCGACTCGACGCTCGCCGATAACGATGTGATGATCGCATGGCACGGTCGCGGCCTCGACGGCCTCAAGCTCCCCATGTCTCCTCTTGAACTCCAACGCGACATCCCCCATCGCGTAATCATCACCGCAGACGGGTGGAAGCTGAATCTCGCAGTCGGCGACTTCTGCGAGCTATACAACCTCAATGACGACCCATATGAGACGACCAACCTCTTCTACACCGGCGAACACGGCGAAAAGGCGGTGGAGTTGGCACGCCAGATCCGCGAGTGGCAGGATCGGAATGGCGATCGCTTGGCGTTGCCCGACATCTTCCCGGGCGTCGGGTATGTTGCGGGCATGAGGTAGGGTCAGGCGATTCGTCGACCCCGTCGTCTCGCCGTCAACCTCCTCTGCACTGCCGGCGACGCTGGACGTTTAGCAAACAACGCGGTGATGCTACCGAGGCCGCAGAACCCGGCGAGAACATATAACGCCCAGTCGTAGGTTTCGAAGGTATCGTGAGACACCCCGACTAACACCGGCGCAATCATCATCCCAATCGACATTGGGAGACTCGACAACGCGAATATCGTCGCAAAGTGACGCCGTCCGAAAAATTCGCCACGCATCGCCAACAGCATCGGGGTTCTTGCACCGAATCCGATCCCCCACATCAAGGCGAAAGCAGCCGCCATCAGGAACGACTCCGCGAGTGCCAAGATGATCAACGACGACCCTTGCATGATCACTAGAAAAGGCACCAACACCCGCTTGTTCCATAGATCCCCAACGATCCCACCAACCAACTGCGCTACGAATGATGTGGCCACCATAATCGGCACGACCGCCGCCGCCACCGTTTCGTCCAATCCGACGCCATTCTCGTCGGTGAGATGCAGGAACAGGTGCGCCGAGATCGCGCTTGTCGAGACATTGACGAGCATGTGGGTAATCGAAACCGACCAAAACGCACCCGTCCGCATCGCCTCTTTCACCGTGAACTCGTAAGACGATTCCCTCGCCACTCGTCGCGCCCTTTCGCCCGGTACGGGAATCTGAGTTGCCAACTGCTCTCGGCTTGGCCGCTTGCCTAGAACTCGGGCGATGAACGGCCCAACCAAGATCGTAACGATCCCCATCACAAGCACTGTTGTCCGCCATCCGTGCTGGCTGATCCCCCAGACGATCACAGGCACAAGCAACCCACCGACACTTACGCCTCCCTCAACAATCGAGATCCCCAAGCCGCGCCTTCGAATCATCCATGCATTCGTAGCGGTCAAGGATGGAGTGAATCCCCCGGAACTCAATCCAACCGACATCAAGAGGAACGCAGCGTAGCACTGTATCGGTCCCGCTATCTGAGAAAAGAAGATGAGGCCTGCACCACCAACGGTGAACCCGATCAACACCATCCTTCCAGCCCCGAAAGTGTCGATCAACCACCCCTCGACCGGGCTCAAAAGCGTAGACCCCAGCCTTCCGAAGGTAGCAACTCCCGAGATTAGCGTCCGCGACCACCCGAACTCATCCTCCAAAGCCTTGAAAAGTACGCTCGCAGCCTGAAATGTTGGCCCCGTGCTGAAGATTGTGTTGACGGCCCCAACAATCGACACCCACCAACCAAAGTAGACACGTCGGATCGGGCGTTGAAGGATGGGGATCCGCGGGCGCTGGTTCATCGAGATTGCGAATTGGTCGAAAATTCAGTCGTGAGGATGGCTAAGTCGCCCCCCGCCTTCGCGCCTCCCTGAGCTGCAGTCTGCGTCTCAACGCCGGCGACATCGGGCGCGTAGCAAAGACTATCGTCAGGCACGCGGCGAAACAAGCTCCGGCGAGAACGTAGAGCGACCAGATGTAACTGCCTTGCAGGTCATGCGCCAAACCCATTACCACCGGAGCCAGCATCATTCCGACGGACATCGGAAAACTCGACAATCCCAAGATAGTGCCGAAATGCCGACGTCCGAAATACTCCCCACGCATCGCATGCAGAAGGGGAGTGCGCGTCCCGAATCCGATACCCCAGACCACGGCGAACACCGCAGCCAACACGAATGAATCAGCGATCGCCAATATCACCAGCGAAGCACCTTGGATCATCAGGGAAAAAAGCACCAGAAACCGCTTGTTCAGTCGGTCTCCCAAGATGCCGCCGCCAAGTTGGAACAGAAACGCTGTGACGACCAGAATCGGCATCACTCCTGAAGCCGTGGCGTCATCGAGGTTCACTCCATTCCCATCTGTCAAATGCAAAAACAGGTGAGCCGATATTGCTCCCGTAGACAGGTTGACTAGCGTGTGCGTCATCGAGATCGCCCAAAATGCACGCGTCCTGACCGCCTCCGCCGGAGTGAAGTCGTACGACACCGCCCGTCGCCGTCTACCACCCGATTCCGTGCCCCGAACGCTCTGTTGCTCAATCTGTTCAGGGGTCGGCCGTTTTCCGATTGGGTACGCCAAGAACGGACCCACCACGATCGCCGCGATCCCGATCACCAACACCGTGGGTCTCCAACCGTAAGTTGCGATGCCCCAGACAATCGCCGGCACCAACAACCCCGCGATGCTGCTGCCGCCGATAACGATCGACATGCCAGTCGCCCGATTGTTGACCATCCAGGCATTCACAGCAGTCATCGAGGGCACGAATCCGCCCATGCTGAAACCTAGCGACAAGAGGAAGAACGAGAAGTAATACTGCAACGGCCCTTGAATCTGCGAGAAGAAGATTAACCCCGCACCTCCAAGAATGAACCCAATCAGAACCATCTTGCCGGACCCGAATCGATCGGTCAGGAAACCTTCCACCGGCCCCAGCATCGCTCCGCCGAACCGCCCAAACGAAGCGACCCCAGATATGAGTGCCCGCGACCATCCGAACTCATCCTCAATGGCCTTGAAGAAAACGCTCGACGCCTGAAACGTGGGCCCCGAACTCAGGAACATATTCGCAGCACCCGCAATTGACACCCACCAACCGAAGTAGACGCGCCCTTTTTTGCGGCCTTCTGTCGCCGTCGACCGCTCTGAATTCATCGACAATTCGCCTTCACCCGCGCCCATAAACACAGGAATCGCAACCCTCGGGGCATCGTTGCGATCAATTATCTGAGATGCAGCACCAGAAAAACCCGCTCCAGCTTACGATACGCGGCGTGATTTTGAGTTATTAGACTTGATTCTTGGGCTGATTCCCTTTCCTTTAGATCATCGTCATTCGACCTCGTTACCGCCAAGGAAAACCGACATGGATTTCGCCATCGACGTCCGAAATATCTCCAAGTCATACGGCGACGTCGTCGCACTTGGCAACGTCGATCTGCAAGTCCGAAGCGGTTCCGTCATGGGCCTACTTGGGCCCAACGGCGCGGGAAAAACCACCCTCGTCCGCATCCTCACGACGCTCCTGCGCCCATCGTCCGGTTCCGCAACCGTCCTCGGATACGACGTAGTCCGCCACGCCCGACACCTCCGATCCGTAATCGGTCTGGCCGGGCAGAGCGCAGCCGTGGACGACCTATTGACCGGACGCGAAAACATTCAAATGGCCGGGCGCCTCTATCACATGCCGAGAAAGCAAGTCCAAAAACGCGCACAGGAGCTTCTCGAACAGTTCGACCTCGTCGATGCCGCTGACCGCTCCGTCAAAGGCTACTCCGGCGGCATGCGGCGACGCCTCGACTTGGCCGCAAGCCTAGTCGCAAACCCGCCGATGATATTCCTTGACGAGCCAACTACCGGCCTCGACCCGAGAAGTCGCCTCGACCTCTGGGAAGTCATTCGCAATCTAGTCAGCGAAGGCACCACCGTATTGCTGACTACCCAATACCTCGAAGAAGCAGACCAACTCGCCGACGAAATCACGGTAATCGACATCGGCAAAGTAATCGCACAGGGGACCGCCGCAGATCTCAAGCATCAGGCAGGCTCGGAGTTCATCGTCATAACCGTGCGAGAAGCGGAAGAGGCAAAACGTGCCGCCGCCGTCCTCGAGAAATTCGCAGACAACGACGAGTGCGAGATCAATGAAGAAGACCGCACCGCTTCGATCATGGTCCAAGATGGCGCTTCGATCATGGTGCAAGTCGTTCGATCCCTCGATGCCGAGGGCATCGTGGTAGCTAACATGGCAGTCCGGCAGCCCACCCTAGACGATGTGTTCCTCGCCTTGACCGGCCGCACCGCTGAGGAAGCCGCCACAGAATCGGAACCGACAGAGAATTGAACCTTCCGACGGCAGCCAACGGTTGGCGACCCGATCCGCCGACGCCGTCTACGCCTTTTCGTGAGGCGGTCGGCTCTATCGCCTACGAGTTCCGGTGGGTCATAACCGACACCTGGATGCTCGCGTGGCGGATGCTGACGCATTATCGGCGCAACCCCGAGATGCTCATGTCGAGCGTCGCATCGCCGATCATGTTCCTCCTGCTCTTCAACTACGTGTTCGGCGGGGCCATCGGCGGGAGCAGCCAAATCGTTTATCTCGACTACCTCGTCCCCGGCGTCCTCATCCAAAACACCATCTTCACCGTCATGCAATCCGGCGTCGGCCTCGCAGACGACCTCCAAAAGGGCGTCATCGACCGCTACCGCTCTCTCCCAATGGCCCGATCAGCGGTAATGAGCGGACGCATACTAGCAGCGACCATCGTCGCCTTCATCACCGTATACATCACCCTTGCCTTTGCCCTCGCCATTGGCATGCGATTCCACGGCGGATTCTGGCCTGCGTTCCTGCTGCCTTTCGTCGTCGCGCTCTTCAGCTTTGCCTTCGCCTGGTTCTCCGCAGCCGTCGGTGTCACCGTTCGAGACGTCCAGACGGCATCATCTGCGACATTCTTCGTAGCCATCCCGCTCACTTTCCTCAGCTCGACGTTCGTCCCCATCGAAACCATGCCCGGCTGGTTGCAGGTCGTCGCCGAAGTCAACCCCATCACTCACGTCGTTAACCTCTGTCGAAACCTAGCCCAAGGCGGCCCCCTCGCAACCTACGCATGGCCCACCGCCATCTGGATCGCCGTCTTGGTTTTCGGCGTTGGCTCTCTTGCTACGTGGCGTTTCCGCCGCATCGAATGACACCCCGATGATTAGACCCGCACAAATCCAAGACCGCTCTCCCGTGGGCGAGTTCTTCTCGGCGATAGCCGTAGAAGCGCGCTGGATCATTTCAGACACCTTCATCATGACGTGGCGGAATCTCCTCCGCTACCGGCGCTCGCCCGAACTCCTGCTCTTCTCCACCCTCTCGCCCATCATGTTCATCTTCCTCTTCAACTATGTGTTCGGAGGCGCTATTCCGACTGGCGACCTCAACTACATCGACTTCCTGATGCCCGGCATCCTTGTCCAGACCACCCTATTCAGTGCCACGACCTCCGGCGTCGGCTTGGCCGAAGACCTCCAGAAGGGAATGGTCGACCGCTACCGATCGCTCCCCATGGCCCGATCCGCCGTCCTAGGAGGCCGCGTCTCAGCCGAAACCATCGTCAGCCTCTTCGTTGCTTGCCTAATGCTCGCCGTTGGATACATCCTAGGGATGCGATTGCACGGCGGTTTCTGGCCGGGATTCGCGCTCCCATTCATGGTCGCCGGCTTCGCCTTCGGCTTCTCATGGGTCTCAGCACTCGTCGGGGCGTCCGTCCGCAATCCCGAAAGTGCCGGATCCATGATGTTCTTCGTCGTCTTCCCACTCACCTTCCTCTCCTCAGCATTCGTCCCAATCGAATCCATGCCCGGCTGGCTCCAACCCTTCACCAAGATCAACCCCATCACCAATGCCGTGGATCTCGGACGTTCGCTATCGCAGGGCGGACCAATCGTAGAAGACGCTGTCATCACCGCGCTTTGGACGCTGGGGATGACGTTTGTCATTGGGTCGGTAGCCGTTTGGCGTTATCGGAAGGTCTAACTCTATTCGCGCAGATTGCGAAGCGAAGTTAGCGGGGTATGCCCGGGGGTAGGTGGCGGGAGGAGTTCTCCCGTTTACGAGGGAAATGGCGAGACCGGGGCGTACCAGCCCAATATCTAATAACCACGGTCGTGTTAAAGTGGTTCGTTGAGTGCAGACCGGGTTTCGGCTTGTTGCCGCATCTTCCCGGAGACAAAGACCGTTGTTGGAGGGCATCGCTTTTTGGCGTGCCTCCCTTCGTCGGCTCACCGGGAAACCGTCTGCACTCAAAAGGCTGTTGCCCTAGTCGCAAGGGAGATCTCAGTGGGAGAGGCTTGTGAAGAAGCGACGCGTTGCTTCATCGCACGTGTCGTTCTCGTGGTCATTGCTGTGCCACTTCTAATGTTGCTAGCTTGGCTCTTTGGTTGGGACTGATGACCGCCACTAATTCAGAAAGGAGTGATCATGTACCAACCGAATCATGAAACACCGTACGAGGATATTGTTGCAGGAACAGGTGTGTTTATTACGACCATTGCTTCATATTTGACGATTGACGCTGAGCCCGTAAGCGAGATACGGGCTTCGAAACTTGAAGCTACTCTTCTCAGGTTGTCGAGACCTCGACAACAAGAACTTTCGCCAACGGGACGCGCGATTCTGGAACAATACGTTGTGCTCCTTTGTGAAGCTGTTCAGCGCATGAAATCATTAGCCGATACGTCCGATACCAGCATTTGGGATGAATGAACGCTCATACGTCAAGAAAAAATATTACACAGGTACGAACTAGAGGGAAATGATCGCTGGTGATCGATTCAATGTGTCTAATTCGCACGCAACGGGGCAGGAGCTCGCATCATATAATTCAGGATATCTGTAGTACTTAAATGTCTAGGCCGGGTCACCATACTGTATTGCCAGAATGGCATCTCCGCCTCTATTTTGGCTCTGGAGGTTTTGAGAACTACGACCTCCAAGATCGCAAGTGGAAGCACGTCGGCCCTCGATCATTCGGAAAAATGAGAGCGTACTACGAAGATGAAATTGAAGCCGAGCTCGGAAAAATAGAAGATCATGCTCGTGATCCAGTTGTCAAATTGGCCAAACGTAGCATACTCGACGACGAAGAACGCAGAGATGTTGCGTTGTATATCGCAGCGTCATTGTTCCGAAATTCGTCATTATTCAACGAGCTTCTCCATGACATAACAGAAGGCACGAGTATCTCAATGGATGATTTGACAAGTGATGAGTTGCTCAAAAGAAAAGCGCATGGGGATTGGTTCAAACACGCTCCACAGTTTCGCATGATTGCCGAGAACATTTACGGTCTCACTTGGCACATTCTCCACGTCGCAAGAAAGCCGAATTACTTGTTACTAACTGATCGGCCATTTATAGTCCGCCTTCCTGCCTCACCGACCCAAGCGTTAGTTACCTTTCCGATTTCTTCGGAAATCATGTTGCTTACCCGGTACAGACCCGATGAACGATGGATTATCGAACCGATCGAGCGCAACCGAGTCCTCAGGTACGGGCGGCATCTGGTATCTCTCGCCGATAGGTATATTGCTGCACCATTTCGTGATTCAGATGTGGCGGCGATGATAGAGCGGTTGAGGACTGCTGAAATACCCCGTGCGATCTGAATCTCTATCTGCCCGGTATACTCATCGCGGGCACAGAGCCGTATCCAACCAACAAGATTCCGCCCCCCCCCATGAAAATCACCGACGTAACAACAACCCTCATCTTCAACCCCGAATCCGAGGCCATCCAAGACTCCACAATCCCCCCGCTCAAACCCGGCACCCGCGGACGAACCACCGTATTCATCCACATCCACACCGACGAAGGCACGCAGGGCTTCAGCTACCTCAACTCCCCCGCCGCCATCCGCTCCCTCATCAACGACAACCTAAAGGACATCCTAATCGGCAAAACCCCGTTCGAGACCGAGCGGATCTGGACCGAGATGTTCTGGCGCGTCCGCGGTTACGGTCGCAAAGGCCTCGCATTCCAAGCCATCTCCGGGCTCGACATCGCACTTTGGGATCTCAAAGGGAAAGCCCTCGGCGTCCCCTTGTACAAACTCCTCGGACAAGCCCACGACTCTGTGCCCTGTTACGGCAGCGGCGGCTGGACCAACTACTCCGTAGAAAGGCTTATCGAGGAGCAGACCGGTTACGTCGACATGGGCTTCCCACGGGTCAAGATGAAGGTCGGAATGAACTTCGGCAACGACGAACGCGCCGACCTCGAACGCCTCGAAGCCGTCCGAAAAGCAGTCGGAGACGATGTCGAAATCTTCGTCGACGCAAACAACGGCTACTACGCCAAACAAGCCATCCGCATGTCCCGCAAGTTCGAGGACTACGACGTCGGATGGTTCGAGGAACCTGTCCTAGCCGACGACATTCAAGGCCTAGCCGAAATCTCCAAAGCCACCAACATTCCCGTTGCTACTGGCGAACACGAATACACCAAATACGGATTCAAAGAACTCATCGCCCAAGGCGGTGCCGACATCGTCCAGCCCGACATCGGTAGGGTAGGCGGCGTCACTGAGTGGATGAAGGTCACCCACCTCGCCGACTCCTACAACCTCCCCATCGCACCCCACGCCTACTCCCTCCTCCATCTTCACTGCACGATGGCCACTCCCAACCTCAAAGTAGTCGAGGTCCTCGGCGGCGAGATGAAATCCTGGCCCATTCTATTCACCGAAGTCCCTTGGCCCGAAAACGGCCAATGGAAACCATTCGAAGATCGCCCTGGATTGGGTCTCGAGCCCAACCCCGACGCCATCAAGAATCTATCCGTAGATACCGACGGTCCAGCCCCCGCCCAAAGAGGTTTCTGACATGACCAACGGAAGACTCCAAGGAAAAGTAGCCATCGTAACCGGCGGCGCCTCCGGCATCGGCGAAGCGTGTTCACGCATCTTCGTCCGCGAGGGCGCGAAGGTCGTGATCAGCGACATCGACGCCACCAAAGGCAGCGCCCTCGAAGCTGAACTCACCCCCGACGCCGTCTTTTTCAACCACGACGTCACCCAAGAGGATGCTTGGGACGAAGCGGTCGAGATCGCCGAATCCAAATGGGGACGCCTCGACATCGTCGTCAACAACGCCGGTATGTCGGGCGCAAAGGGCCGCACCGTCGTCGAAGATGTCGTCCTAGACGACTGGAACGATGTCTTCGCTGTCAACTCGACAGCCGTCATGCTCGGAACCCGAGCTGGCATCAAATCGATGAAGAAGATTGGCGGCGGATCCATCATCAACGTTTCCTCCATCTTTGGTATCGTCGGATCCAAAGCCGGTGCCCCTTATCACGCATCCAAAGGCGCAGCACGCATCTTCTCCAAAGCAGCCGCCGTCCAATACGCTCCCGACAACATCCGCGTCAACTCCGTCCACCCCGGTTTTACCGACACTCCGATGACAACCGACATCCACGGCGTCAAGGAGATCCGCGACTACCGAGAGGGCATGACCCCCATGGGCCGACTCGGTCTACCCGACGACATCGCCTACGGTTGCCTCTACCTAGCCTCCGACGAATCCGCATGGGTAACCGGCATCGAGTTAGTCATCGATGGCGGGGAGACCGCGTGGTAGTTCAAACTCCGGATTCAATCCACAATCGACCAACCGACAAACTCATCCGACAATCCACCTCTAAACACCCCCACAATCTCCCCGATCTGATTGGCATCTAGCCCGATCAGCCGCGCCGCCGTATGCGAGATGTCGTAGAGATTCGCCGAATAATCTGCGTCCAAGTCACGCGGCGAGACGCTCCCCGCAGCGGGCAGCACCGTCGTCAACACCGGATTGACCGTATGCGTCGGCGCATCGTTCTCAATGTTTCCGTGATCCGATGTCAGCACCATCGAATATCCACTCGCCCGAGCCACACCGCTGAGTTCCACCAACGCGGCAACGGTGGCCCGATAGGATTCCGACGCCGCTTGGAAGCGCGCAGGCAATAGATGTCCCACCATGTCCGTCGCCGCCAAGTTGCACATGATCAAACGGTGCTCGCCCACCCCCATCGCCTCCGAGACGAGCTGTGTAATCTCACGCGTCTTCATAACGGGACGCCGGTAGAAATCCGAATCCGAAAACACTCCGTCGGCGACGCCGTCCGACGGCACAACCCACCTGTCCTCCCGCTCCGATCCCTGCTCCGCCTCCCGTCTGCCGCGCACGAAATAACCCATGTGCAGAGCCTTGACGCTCTCCGCCACTAACAGATAGAAATCATCCTCGTCCGTAAGCCTGTCCCAATTGCTCAGCAGATTCAAGCGGTGCGGGGTGATCGGAAACGCAACCTTGATTCCGTACCTCTCCTCGAACTCGGCGTCGTACTCCGCTATCGTGCACATCTTCAAGTCGAGATCATCCCTCAACCAACCAAATCCCCATTCCCGACCGCGAGACCGCGCTTCCCTCTCCAGATATTCGCGGGCACCACACAGCGAAGCTGTCTTGGAACGTTGCCGATCCGACCTGAAATTCAGATTGATGAACGCGTCACCCGGATTGATCCTCGAGACTCCCCGTTCTCCGATCAGTGAAATCGCCTCCACAACAGCATCCGTCCGTCCATCTTCGTGATACGCGGCGACAATCTCTCTGACGCCCTCGAAACCCCATGTATGAAGCCCGGCACCCTCCGTCAACTGGGCATAATCGGTGCTCGCATTCTCTTCGCGGTAATCCCGATCCATCGCCAGACCGCGACCAATAACCCAAGCAAGCGACGCCACCGCGTCATATCTAGTCAGCAACCGTTCCAACTCACCGAGATAACCGCCCTCGACGCCCTCAAGTTCCATCGACCCGCTCGCCGGAGCATCTCTGCCATCCAATATCGCCTGCATCTTGACTCGATCAGGAGAGACTCCCAGACGCACGAACACCAGATCGCAAAACGCCTCAAGATGGTTCCACGCCGAATGAACTCGCCCGTCTGATCCCCGTATCCCAGAAAGCAAGAAACAGAAATTCACGTTGTTCCCGCCCTCAACCGCCTCGTTGATCGTCGAAACGAGTTGCGCATTTTCGTAGAAGGAACCGTCGCCAATCGATTGCGAAATCTGCAGCGGTATCTGCGGTGCCAACGCCAAGTTCCCGATCTGCTGATGTCCCGTCTCCGAATTCCCTTGAACCGGTGGATCGACGTCTTCGTAACCGACCCATACCCCAGACGCATTGGTAGGCACGGTCAAACTCCTATTGACGATCTCCGACCACGCGGGTTCCTCGGCGAACCAAGGAATGTAGCGGTGTTCCAATGCGATTCGCCGTCGCAACGACCCAATCTCCGCCAATAACCGTTGCTCCCGCAATCGATCTCTAATCACATCAACCTTGTCCAATATGTCGATCGCCTCACGCCAGTTCAGATTCGGGTTTACCCCCTCCGCAGTGATCGGCATAACCGCGAGCTTTGCCAAGTCGAGCGGCAAGTAGCTATCCGGAGCGACCTCAAGAGCTGCATCCAACAACGCCCGGCGAGTCCGCGGCGTTAACTCACCGATTACCCGTCTGGAAAGATCCCTAACTTTGTCCGGATCGAATCCCAGACCGTCGGTCACCACCACGAGTGCTCGTCCGCGTTCGATCTGTGTAGTCAAACCATTCACCAGTTGAAGTCAACCCCTTCAAGATTGTCGAGACTCAATCCAAAACTCGCCAACCAACCGGCTGGCAATTCAAGAGCATATCTCGCGGCCCCTCCCGATCCGTAGCCGCTTGAAGCCGACGAGCATTGACGACGCCACTCGCCACGTTCCATTCCCGCTGGCCGAGGACATTCCTCCATCCGCAATGCCTTCACGACGTTCCGCGAGTCGTCGAGGTAAACGATGTCGAGCGGCGCGTACGTGTTGAACATCCAGAAATTCAACGTGGACGAACCCTCAAAAACGAACAACATCCCAGTCCCATGGGGCGCAATCTCGCGACACATCAATCCCTGTTGCCGTTCGCGGGATTGGTCCGCCACCTCAACAACCAATGGAATCGACCTCCCGGCAATCTGCACGACCATATCAATCACGGGCAGTAGTTCACGGCTAATCCCTTCTTGACAGTCCTCGTTTTCGACGAAGACGATCGCGTCCAAAGGATTCGGCGTCGCAGTCGGCATCGGCGTGACTGTTGAGGTCGGCGACGGTGTCGATGTCTGCGTCGCAGTCGCCGTGGCTGTTGCGGTCGCGGATGGGGTGACTGTGGGCGTGAACGTCGGCCGCGGCGTATGCGTCGGGGAGGGCACAAGCGTAGCGGTCGGAGATGCTGCAGAATCGACTTCGACTTCTGGTGTGATCGTGGATGTCGGCTCTGGAGCAACGGTCGCCGAAGGCGTGTACGACGGTTGCACAGTCGGAGAAGCCGAGGGGAAATCCGTCGCGGTTGCGGGTTCAGCCGTTGGCGTGACAGTTGGCACCAGCTCGGTCAACATTGGCACCTCAGTCGCCGTGGGTGTTGCTGTAAAAGAAGGCGTTGGCGAAACCTCACGAGCAACGGTCGCAGGCACTACGCTAGACGTAGGTTCAACCTCTGTGACCTTGAGATCCTCCTCACCTGAACACCCCGCAAAAATCATCCCTGCGATCAGCGCCGACGCCAGGACAACTACGCCCAGCAATCCCTTCCGCATCAATCCAAATTTGATCCGTCGTACGTGTACCCGGCTTCGATGGCAGTCTCACGGAGACGCGCGGGCAACTTGAACGAAATGTTCTCCTTGCCGGTCCCTACTTCCACCAACTCATCGTGTTCGATCGCTTCAACCACCGCTCGTACGATCTTTTCGGGTGTAGACGCCCCCGAGGTAATACCGATCCGTTCCTTGCCTTCCAACCAAGCCGGATCCAACTCGTCCGGCCCGTTGATCAAATACGCATCCACACCTTCCTTGATCACAACCTCGCGCAACCGATTGCAATTCGAGCTGTTCTCAGCACCGATCACCAACACCACATCAGATTCATGAGCCAAGTCCCTCGCCGCCGCCTGCCGGTTCGTCGTCGCATAGCAAATGTCGTTGCGTACCAACGCGTCGTCGAACTTTGATCTGATCTTGTCAACCGCTTCTGCTGTATCGGCGACTGACAACGTGGTCTGCGTCAGCACTACCACTTCCGTCCCGTCTTCCCAATCCGGTAGGTCGTTGTCCTCTCGCTCGTCATAGAGCGCCATATCAACCTGACCCGTGGTCCCAATCACCTCTTGATGGCCCCGGTGGCCTACCAAGATCACGCGCTTCCCTTCGCCCGAATACTTTTTGGCCTCGTGATGGACCTTCGTAACCAACGGGCAAGTCGCGTCCAACACGGTCAAGTTCAACGCCTCTGCTTTTTCATAGTCCGATGGCGGCGACCCGTGCGCCGAGAACACAACCACCGATCCCTCCGGAACCTCATCAACCTCTTCCACTGTGATCGCACCAGTCGCCTCGACATCAGCTACCACCCGCGGGTTGTGCACTATCTGATGTTTGACATAGACCGGCAACCCGTATCGCTTGATCGCCAACTCCACTATTGCGATGGCCATGTCCACTCCGGCACAGAATCCCCGAGGACTGGCTATCGATATCGTTCGACCCGACTTCTCCGACGGATCCGTTCTACGCTCGGTAGTCATATCTACTCATGGTACGAGATTATCCGCCGTCCCATGAACCTGCCGATGCTCCTTGACAACCAACCAAAACGCGACACCTGAAACGACAAACGCCAGACTCGCTGATCCCAGCACCACCGAGTAACCGAGATGCTCAATGCCAAACCCCATACCCGCATCATTCAACCCACCGATGAAGAAACCGCTCGAACGTCCTGCTATCGCACCTGCCAAACCAGATAGGCTCGTCAAACTCAGATCGCGAGCCGCCGTGGACCGTCTGACCAAGTCATTCGCAACTGCCCAACCAACGGAAAGGTAGATCCCAACGCAGAATCCGATCGCAATCACGCCCGGTATCACCTCGATCATCGAATTCGCATTCAGCAACAACATCGACATAACCCCACTCGCCCCAAGGATCCCTGACATCAACAGCAACACGCCGCGACCTATGTAATCAGACAACTTGCCCGCAGGGTAGACCACAATCGCAGCCGAACCCACAAGTGCAACCAAGATATAGTTCCCGCCTCTCGCCGGATTCTCCAGCCCGATCACGTCTTGAACGAAGAACAACGCATTCGTCTGTACCGCCGTCATCGCGGCAATGAGAAGAGCCATCGCCAACAGAAACGAGTAATACCGAACACTGCTCCAACGCTCTTGATCCGTCTCGACATCCACAATCAGCTCGCCCCCGACGTCGCCCGCGAATTCGCTCGGTGCGTCAACAGCCGAACGGACCACCGCAACGCGCAGCGCCAATAGCGTGTAGATCGTCGTCCCCAACAGCGTCGCCACCATCACGATCACCGAGAACCACATCCATTGCGGCGCATCTTCGACGTGATAGTTCGACATCAGGAAAACAACCAACATCGCCACGAAACCCGAACCAAGCAATCGCATCAAGTTCAAATACCCAGATGCCCGACCCCGTTCACGTTCGTCGACATGATCGATGATCAACGCATTCGCCGGTCCTTGCGCCGTATTGCCACTGACTTGCATCGCAACCGTAACCAGCAGCAACGCCAGAAAACTGTTCACAAATCCAAACAACAGCGTTGTCACTGCCAATCCCAGTAGACCAAAGATGATGAACGGATATCGCTTCAACGCCGGAACTGTGACTTTTCGATCGCTGAGCAAGCCCACCAAAGGTTGCACCACCGCGGCGATTGCAAGACCTATCAACGAAACCGCCGCCGCAAGGCTAGTCTTGTCCATCGTCCAACCCAACATCCTCACCGGATCGTTCGCCGCGATCTCCGTCACCTTGTACTGCAACAGAATGCTGCCAAACGCCACCCAAACTCCCGACATCCCGAAGGTGTAGACGCTGATGTTGAATAGACTCTGCGAGCCGCGTCTAAACCGCGCCACCGGATTAGCATTTCGGGTGAGCGCGAAAGCGGAATCAATTGTCAAGCGAGTAGAACCCACAAAGTCACCAACAGGGTAGGGCAGCAGTCAAACATAGAGAGACGGAAGCCTGCCCATGAATTTACATTAGATTTCGCTAAACCCACAAAACAATACGACTCGGCACCTGTTTCGGGTTTCCCAGCGACGAAAGAAGACGACATATGACGAAAAACCGACGATTTTACTCATGGCGCAAGTGCTCGACGTGCCGCGACGCCCAAACAGCCCTTGACCAGGCAGGCATCGCCGTCGACGAACGCGACTTCTTCGCCGACCCCCTATCCAGAGCCGAAATCGAAGAACTAGCCGCTGCCGCAGGAATCGACAACCTCTTCTCATGGCGAAGCCCTAGTGCAAAACCCTACCGAGAACGCCGGGATTCCATCACCCCAGACGAACTCATCGACGCAATGCTCGAAGAACCACGCCTTATTCGCCGACCCATCATCACTTCTCCCGACGCCCAACCCATCATCGGCTTCGACCGCAACGCCTATTCGCAAATTAATCCCTGACATCAGGCACCTCGATTTCCGGTGCTAGAATCGGAACTTGCGTCGCCCAACACTGCAACCCGGTTTCGTACCTCATGCACCCGATCAACGGAGGACCCGTAATCCTCTCCGGAAGAGCCCACATAGGGCTGTCGGAGAAGATCTGCCAGTACCTAGGCATCGCAATCGGCAAAGCTGACGTCTTCAAGTTCTCGAACGACAACACCTTTGTCCGCATCCTAGAGAACATCCGCGCTCGCGACGTGTTCGTCGTCCAACCAACGGTCGAACCGGTCAACGATCACATCATGGAGATGCTGATCATGATCGACGCCGCTCACCGAGCATCCGCCGGCCGCATCACCGCGGTAGTCCCGTACTACAGCTACGCACGCACCGACAAGAAAGACCAGCCCCGCGTCCCCATCACCGGCCGCTTGATCGCCGACCTCCTTGAAACCGCAGGCGCCAACCGCTTCCTCACAGTCGATCTCCACGCCGGACAGGTCCAAGGATTCTTCAAAGTCCCGGTGGATGAACTGACCGCAATGCCGATGCTCTCCAAGTATTTCCTCGAGAAAGAACTAGACGCCCCGGTCGTCGTTTCTCCTGATATCGGAAGCACGAAACGCGCTCGCGACTTCGCCCATTTCATGGACGCCCCTCTCGCCATCGTCGAGAAGCGCCGAACCGGCAACGATGACAATGTCGAAACCCACAACGTCATCGGTGAAGTAGCAAACCGCAACGCGATATTGATCGACGACGAAATCGCCACCGGCGGAACAATGATGGCCGCCGCCGACGGTCTACGGATGAGCGGCGCAAGAGAGGTCTACATCGCCGCCGCACACGGCGTATTTCCCAACGGCGCAGCCCGAAGACTCGCCGAACGCCCCGAGATCTCCGAGATCGTCATCACAGACACAGTGCCGTTGCCAGCAGAGAAACAGCACGAAAAAATCAAAGTGCTCTCGATCGCACCGCTAATCGGCGAAGCCATCGGTCGCATCCACACAGGCAGGTCGGTTGGGGCACTGTTCCCCGATTAATCGAGCAACGCCATAAATTCGTCCCGGCTCAATCCCGGCGCTCGAATCAGTCCTCTCAAAGTCCCTCTGTCCAACTCTCTGTGGCGCGGCACGGACAAACACCCTCCCGCATGCCTTGCAACATGTCCTACGGGTAGCGCTCCGCCCGAGATTGGGTGCACATACCACACGTCAGCATGACCCGTTCCTGATTCAATCACGAAAACCTCGCAATGATAAAAATGAATCATGATCGGAAAACTACTCGCAAAACTAGTAGGCGATCCGAACGAAAAACAGCTCGAAAAGCTGCACCCGATCGTCGACCAAATCAACACGCACCAAGACGCGATGCGTGAATTGACCGATGACGACCTCGCCGCTCTCACCTACGAATTCAAAGCCCGCATAAACTCCGGCGAATCCATCGACGATATCCTCCCCGAAGCATTCGCCGCCGTCCGAGAGGCATCATCCCGCGTCCTCGCGATGCGTCACTTCGACGTCCAGATGATCGGGGGCATCGTCCTCCACCAAGGTAAGATCGCCGAAATGCGCACCGGTGAAGGCAAGACCCTTGTCGCAACCCTCGCCGCATATCTCAACGCCCTCGACGGCAAATCCGTCCACGTCGTCACCGTTAACGACTACCTCGCAAAACGTGACGCTGAGTGGATGGGCCCTGTCTACCAATTCATGGGTCTCTCCGTCGGCTGCCTACAGCAAAACAACCAGTCCTTCGTCTTCGATGAAAACTACCAAGAAAACGGTATGCCTCACGAGCGCGAGGACGCCTCCTCCAAATTCGCCTCAGTTGTGGGCACCAAACTCCGACCATCAACAAAGGTCGAAGCGTACGCCTGCGAAATCCTCTACGCCACCAACAACGAACTCGGCTTTGACTACCTCCGCGACCACATGGTGAGCCGACCCGAAGACCGGGTCCAGAACTCCCTCGCCTACGCAGTCGTCGACGAAGTAGACAACATCCTCATCGACGAAGCTCGAACCCCGCTCCTAATCAGCGGACCAGGCATCGAAACGGGCCGTGACTACTCAAGATTCGCCTCTCTCGCAACTCGCCTGAGCCCAGACGTCGACTTCGAGGTAGACCTCAAACGCAAAAACGTTTCTCTCACTGAAATCGGCAGCGAAAAAGCCGAGAATATGCTCGGCGTCCAAACCCTCTACAGCGAAACAGGCGAAGACCACGAACTTCCCCACCTCGTAGAAAACGCCATTCGCGCCGAACACATCTTCCTTCGCGACCGCGAATACGTCGTCCGCGACGGTGAAATCATCCTCGTCGACGAATTCACAGGACGACTAATGGAAGGCCGACGCTTCTCCGACGGCCTCCACCAAGCCCTCGAAGCCAAAGAAAAAGTCCGCGTCCGAGCAGAATCCGCAACCTACGCCACCATCACGCTCCAAAACTACTTCCGCATGTACGAAAAGCTCAGCGGAATGACCGGTACCGCCGCAACCGAAGCGGAGGAACTTTCCAAGATATACGGCCTCGAAGTCGTCGCCATCCCAACCAACCGCGACGACAAGCGCGTCGACCACCAAGACCTCATCTACATGAATGAAGAGGCCAAGTGGAAAGCCGCCGCCGACAGAATCCAAGAACTCAGCAACGCCGGAAGACCGGTCTTGGTCGGTACGACAACCATCGAAAAGTCGCAGCTAATCTCCAGTCTCCTCAAACGCCGCAACGTTAACCACCGCGTCCTCAACGCCAAAGAACACGAATCTGAATCCCACGTCATCGCCCAAGCCGGAATCCCAGGCGCCGTAACAGTGGCAACCAACATGGCTGGCCGTGGCACCGACATCATCCTCGGCGGAAACCCTGATGCCGTGGTCGATACAAACTCCCAACAGAACGGACGCAAATCTAGAAACGGACGTAAATCTCAGAACGGCCACGACGCCGATCCCATGGCGCTTTGGCAAGACCAACACGACGGCGTCATCGAAAAGGGTGGCCTATTCGTCCTAGGAACCGAACGCCACGAATCCCGCCGAATCGACAACCAGCTCCGAGGTCGATGCGCCCGACAAGGCGACCCCGGCGAAACCCAGTTCTTCCTCTCCGTTGACGACGAACTCGTACGACGTTTCGGAGGCGACCGTATCAAGAGCACCCTCGAGATGTTCAAGTGGGAAGAAGACGTACCGGTCGAAAACTCTGTCTTAGTCAAGTCCGTCGAAAACGCACAGCAAAAAGTCGAGGGCATCAACTTCGAAATCCGCAAACAACTAGTCGACTACGACGATGTCGCCAACACGCAGCGCGACGTCGTCTACAAAATGCGAGATCGCATAGTCGACGGAGGCGACTTCCGCGACGAAATCAAGGATTACCTCAAATCCGCACTTAGCAACATCGTCACAACCCACCTCGACGGCGACATCATCGAGTGGAATATCCCCGGCTTCCAGCAAGCGATCCGACGCTACTTCCCGATAGTCGAAATCTTCACCACCGAAGACGAGGTCGCCAGCAAATCCCAACCTGACATCGAGAAAGAACTCCACGACTACGTAGACAAGGTTTACGAGGAACGCGAACTCCTATTCGGCGACGAAAACCTGAGGCTGATCGAACACAGCGTTCTCCTGCGCGTCCTTGATCGCCACTGGGTCGGCCACCTCACCCGCATGGAAAACATGCGTCAATCCATCGGCCTACAAGCCGTCGGACAGCGCGATCCACTCGTCCAGTACCGCACCATGTCGTTCCAGATGTTCAACGAAATGAACGAAGAGATCCGCAACGAAGTCGCCCGCTCCATTTTCCATCTCGCCCCGCACATCCCGCAGCAATCTACCCAACTCGCAAGCGCCGACACCACCGCGCTCAAATCCGATGCGTTGGCGGCAGCCCAACGCATCGCCCTCGCCCAGGCCGGACAACAGACCGTCATGCAATCGGCCAACTCCCAACAGGGAGCCGCACAACAGACCATCACAACCGTAAACGCACCGACCCACGCCAAAGACGGACGACGCCTTTCACGACGAGAGCGCAGAGCAATCGAGCGTCGCAACAAAAAGAAGGGCACCCAAGCGGCCCGGTAATCTGCGATGACGACCACCGCCGCAAATCACACCGAGACAGGTGCGGACGTCGAGACTAATCGCCGCCAACTGTTGGACGAACTCATCCAGCAGTTCGAAACCGATCCCTCCGACTGGAAACCCGCATTCCTCGAAACCGTCGCCGCCTGGCCCAAACAAAACGAACACGCCTGCGGACAGACCTACCACTACTTCATCGGCGGCGAAGCATTCAACTGGAAACGCCTCGCCGAGCGCATCGCAACCCAACTCGCCGACGAAGACAACACCACGATCGCTCCCGAAGATCTCTTCGAATGGCTAGGAACCACCGGCGTCTTTGGTGGTATGCCCGAGCAGCAGTTCCAACGCATCCTCGGCGTCGACGCATGGCGCGCCCATCTCAACTATTTCTACGGCGTCCACATCGAACAATGCCTCATCGCCGCCGTACAATCCCGCGTCCAAAAACGCCGATACTCCAAGGGCCTGCCACCTTCCGACGACGCTTCCGACCGGGCCTACCTCGGACTCTACGAAGAAACCGAAGAGACTTTATGGGACCAGTTCCTAGACGAAAACTCACTCCGTCTATCCGACCTGATCGCCGAATCCCCCGAGGAAACCCGCACCATCGCCCTCGACGAAGAGTTCACATACTGGCTCTTCAAACGCCGCATCGAATACACAAACGCCGCACAAGTCGCCGCCGAAACCCGACGCGGCCTAGACATGCTCGCCAGAATCAACAACGCCCACGAACGACGCACCCGCATGTTGAAAGACCAAGACGGCTCCGCGCTCCTCGAGTTCAAACTCACAAGACCCCGCAAACCAAGAACCTTGTCCCACAAATGACCGCCTCCAGCTTCAACGACGAAGCCTTTGAAGAATGGCTCGCCGATCAACCCGCCGAGAGCCACCAACTTATCAGAGATACCCGATCAACAATCATCGCCGCCGGACACAACTTCACCGAAGGCATCAAATGGGGCAGCCCCGGCTACTGGCTCCCCGAAATCTCAAGACGCAACATTGTCTACATCGCGCCACACAGCAACTACGTCCGACTAGGTTTCTTCAACGGCGCAACAATGCCCGATCCTGACAACCTCCTAGAAGGCACCGGCAAAAAACTCCGCCACATCAAAATATACGAAGTAACCGACAAAAACCGCCAAACCCTAACCACCTACGTCCAAACCTCAGCCAACCACGCCATCGCCGATCCCGATTCCCTTTCAGGTTAACGTAGCAGGCTTATTTCGAGGCGAATGCAAGGCGTTGTGGGAGTAACTCCTGTGAGACCGTTGAATTGATAGAACCCCCTCAACCCAAGCCAACCTACCCCAACTGGTTCCGCAAGGCGGTTCGGGGATGTTTATATGTGATTATTGCAGGCGTCTTGTTAGGCATTGTGTTAATCATCATCGGTGTAGTGGCATCCGAAAACACCGGGGCACCAAACCATGGAAGCGATCTAAGCCCTAGGGTTTCACCCGTTGCAACGCGTTCCCTCGCGATTGTGCCGAACCCCACCGCTACTTACACGGTCCGCGAACGCCTTTGGGGCACGCGCACGCCCGAAGAAAAGCGCGATCTTGAAGAGAATCGGGCAACTGCCACTTCCGTCGCTGCTACAGTCGAGGTCGTTTGGGAGACAGTTGTGGCGGGCGAATCGGAATCGGAAAGACTCGAACGTCTGGTTTCAGATTTTGAGTTTTGGGCGGAAGACGTAAATTTCGTGCTTGATTGGATCAACGAAGGTGTTTGGGAATGCGAGCCGTCTGCACGCGCTTCGGCACAAGGTATCGTCGATGTTTTGTCCAAAATTACAAGCTACGCCAGTGATCTTGAACCGCCGAACTTTGAGAGCCTTGAGGTTTTCGAGAAAGACATCGAAGAAGGCAAAAACCACTTGGACAGACTACGTGACCTTTGCAAGTGAATCCGAATTCGATAAAAATGACCAGAGTACAACCTCCAACAGGTTTAAACCAAACGCTGGAGCAGGTGGAACAAGGCGCATAGCTCCTCGATCAGCAGATACGGCATAAAATCGACGACGGTCTCCAACGCATCGGCGACAAATCCGACAGCGTCTTAGCCCACTTCAAAACCGAATATGACTAACTCACAACATCGTGACCCAAAACCGCCTCCAACCCTTCATCCCGACTACTGTTCAACTGGATCGAAAACGCTCCAATGCTTCGGCGGAAGAACGCATCGGTTGCATCCCGATGCAAGAAGCCGTTCGTATCAGAGTGGTATACTCTCGCGCCTAGTCCATAGCAACCTCAAGGCGACACACGGTCCCGCGTTGTGAACCTAGCATGATAGCGACAGATACCATTGTCAATACGTCTACTACGGTCGTATATGTAGGAAGTCCGGCAGAGCCCGTTCCGGAATCGATAGATATCGATCCCCAGATGCTGACTCAGTTCATCGAGCTACCGGAAATTCAACCAAATCCGGACGGGCTAGTGTTGTCGAGTATGCGGAATCAACTGGTTGCAACGATTAATCCTTTGCGATTGCAGTTTCAAGATCGCAGTCAGGAAGAACCAGCAAGGCCAGATTTCACGAGTCGAGTCATCGGAATCATGGACCAGATGCGAAATTCCATTGGTTTGACACCAACAGCTGTCGGCATCATTTTCGAGATACGCGCTGGCTCAGATAGCACTGAACTGCCGAGCCAAGAGTTAAAATCTCTAGTCAAGGATGATCTTTTCGCTGGGACGCGATACGAGACAATCGGAGCATCATTACGGGTTTGGTACACCCATGGCGGTAGACGGTACGATCTGCGTGTCGAACCCGTTGGCAATCAATTCGATGGACAAGGCTATTACGGCCGACTGCATGTTCATATAGAGTTGGACGAACAGAACGATGGGTCGGAAGAGTGGTTGTCGCAAGCTTTGCGCAAAGAATATAACGATCTCAAGAGAGTCTTGTCACGCATCAACGAACAAGCGGGAAGGCAACGCGATGACAATCCATGCATTCAGCACAGACGTTGACGACATCGATCAAGCCAAGCCAATCAACGTCGCATCAAGGTGGTCTCCGACAGCATCAATCGGTCGCAACACCATCGCTTGGGACCAAGGAATTGGGCAAGGCACAGCTGTTATCGGACTCGGCTTCAACGATGAAGTTTTTGATTCTTCTGACGCGGACATCTTAGTTGTGTCAAAAAGGCACGACTCTGGCGCTTCAAGTTATCGTATCGAACTCAAAGTGGTGAGCCAGCCGATTACCGCTGATGAGCATGAAGTACAGAAAGATAATCATCCCGAAACAGGCGAAGACCGTGAAACCGCTTGGTTGAAAGGCAGAGAACTTCTGTCAGACGCCATTGCCGAGGCTAAAGAAGATGGATTCGATGAGCCAGACTCTGAGGTCGTAATCAACACGGGCAAGATCATCGGCATGGTCGAAGACTTGATGGAGCATCACGTAGTTGAATCGGTGGTTACGGATGATGGTGATGCGTTGACGTACATCACGGATGCCAGGAAAAACTACGTTATGGTCAACTGCACCGCTTCAAACGAAATCGGCGTGCATTTCAACATCAAGAGTCATCAAGTGTTCAACGGTCCGAACTGCGTTCCTGAGGATTTCATCAGACCTCTGATTAGTTCCTTGAAAGATGAACCCGCCACGTTCTGATGCAAATTCCCTGCGTAGTAGGGCACGACGAGAAGGTCGGCCATGGCATCGTTAGCTCAGATGTTGCTAAAGCATCAAAAAAGACGAAAATCCGGCAAATGATGTTAAATCACGTCCGCGGAAATGGCAACCTGAGAGAAATATCCACTGATCGTCTTTCTCTAGCCGACGGTAACAACGAACTCCACCTTTTAGCTGTCTCCGCTGATTGCCGCGAGTGTCACCCGAAAAGATGGTTTCAAGGTTGGGCTGAATTTGATGTTGGTAAGATCCAGATGAAAGAAGGATTCCGAATCAAATCGACGCCGATGCGAAACCACCCGAAATGTCCAGACAACGAGTATCACGCAGATATACAGTTGCCTTCCGACAGTAGCCAAGGCCAAAATTGGGTTGAGTACGTGTCCGACCTTACCAATGACGAAGAATTGTGGACTTGGAAAAACCGACCACCAGGTCCTTGCGCTCATCCGACGGGTAGTTGCAACCATCCGTAATCGATTTGACCGCCTAGCCAACGTGAAAAAATCGCCTAAAGTAAAATCAACCCCCAGAACAACAACACCCAAAAGCCCCGATGGGGAGCAGTACCGAACCCCTGACGCTCAAAAGAGAGCCGACAACCGCTGAAACGTCGGAAGCGTCAACCCGAGAAGTCGCCCCTGAGCCGCTGCGCCGAAACCAACCCTCCGTCATTCCCGCGTAGGCGGGAACCCAGACAGACGATAGGCAACTAAGCCCAGCCGGAAAACGTCCGTTACCAAGCGTCAATCAAGTGGCCGCCGAACCAACATTCGGCGGCAACAAAGGTGGTACCGCGAGGCACCCAAGCCCCGTCCTTTGATAGGACGGGCTTTTTTGTATCCGCCCAAGACACCGACTCCATAGGTTGTCCCTGCTCGGCGGGGGAAATGTCCGAAGGACAAAGGGGGACATAACGTGACAACCCAAACCACCGACAACAACAAAGTCATCTCCATAAACCCGAGAGACCTCCCACGCCGCTTCGACGTCAAAGAGCGCGAAGCCTACTGGCGCACCCAGTGGGACGCCCTCGAAATCTCCAAACACGACAAAACCGCCCCTCGCGAAGCCAGCTTCGTAATCGACTCGCCGCCACCAACCGCCAGCGGATCCCTCCATCCCGGCCACGTCTTCTCATATACCCACCAAGACGTAATCGCCCGATACCGACGCATGACCGGATGGAACGTCGTCTACCCCATGGGATGGGACGACAACGGCCTACCCACCGAGCGCCGCGTCCAAAACTACTTCGGCGTCCGAGCCGAACCTGATGTCCCATACGATCCCGATCTCAACGTCCGCAAGCGTCGCAAAGAACTCAACCTTCCCGACGATGAGCAGCTAGTCGTCTCCCGCGCCAACTTCATCGAACTCTGCCACCAAGTCACCGCCGAAGACGAAAAGACCTACAAAGAGCTCTTCAACCGTCTCGGATTCTCCATCGACTGGGACGAGGAATACGCCACCATCGACGACCGCTGCCGAGGCATCGCCCAGCGCTCCTTCCTCGATCTCGACGAACGCGGTCACGTCTACACCGCCGAACTTCCCACAATGTGGGACGTCGACTTCCAGACCGCCGTCGCACAAGCCGAAGTCGAAGACCGACCAACCCCCGGCGCATACCACGACATCGAGTTCGGCGTCTACGAATCCCTCATCGAAGGAGAGAAGGGCGTACCCGAATCCTTCGTCATCTCGACCACTCGCCCCGAGATGATCCCCGCATGCGTCGCCGTCACCGCACATCCCGACGACGAACGCTTCAAGCCCCTCTTCGGCAAGCACGCCATCACCCCCGGCTTCTTCGCCAAAGTCCCGATCTTCCCGAGCGAAAAGGCCGACCCCGAAAAGGGCACTGGCATCCTTATGCTCTGCACATTCGGAGACGACGCCGACGTCGAATGGTGGCGCACCCACAACCTCGAACTCCGACCAATGGTCGCTCGCAACGGCGAAGCAGCACCACGCACCTTCGTCCCATACGGCTCCGACGAACCCGGCTGGGGATCCCTGGACCCTAACCGCGCCCAATTCTTCTACGACCAACTCCTCGGAATGCCCCTCGAAAAAGTCCGCGACAAAATCGTCGAATTCATGGACTGCCCCGGCACCGCCGCAAAAACGATGCAAGGAACGGAGGACGAAGTCGAGACACGCAACCCGCTCCAATCGCCCCCACGCCCCATCGAACACGTCGTCCGGTACTACGAAAAGGGCAGCACACCCATCGAATACATCCCATCCCGACAGTGGTTCGTCCGCCTAATGGACAAAAAGCCCTACCTCCAAGAAATCGGCGCAAGAGTCGAGTGGTTCCCGGGTTTCATGGGCAAGCGCTACGCCGACTGGACCGACGGACTAGGTCACGACTGGGCAATCTCCCGACAACGATTCTTCGGCGTCGCAATACCCGTCTGGTACCCGCTGGACCAAGAAGGCAACCCCCAATACGACAACTACATCGTCGCAACCGACGACATGCTCCCCGTCGACCCAATGCTCACCCCCGCACCCGGCTACGACGAAACCCAACGCGGCGAACCAAACGGCTTCATCGGCGAGCAAGACGTCTTCGACACCTGGTTCACCTCCTCGCTGACCCCGCAGATCCTAGCCCGGTGGGGCGAACCCAACGACCGCATGTCCACCCTCTACCCGGCCGACCTGCGACCCCAAGCCCACGACATCATCCGCACATGGGCCTTCTACACCATCGTCAAATCCGCACTCCACAACGACGACATCCCGTGGCACAAAGCCATGATCTCCGGCTTCATCGTCGACCCCGACCGCAAGAAGATGTCCAAATCCCGAGGCGCACCCGTCACCCCCATGCCTCTCGTCAACCAATACGGCGCCGACGCCGTCCGATACTGGGCCGCCAACGGACGCCCCGGCATGGACATGGCCTTTGACGACAACGTCTTCACCATCGGCTCCAAACTCGTCACCAAGCTCTACAACGCCGGCAAATTCGTCCTCATGCAAGAAGCCGAACACGGCGAAATCAACACCGAACTCGACCGAGCATTCGTCAACGACCTCCACGACACCGTCCGCCGAGCCACCGACGCCTTCGAACGCTTCGAGTTCGCCCTAGCCCTCCAGATCACCGAGACATTCTTCTGGGACTCCTTCACCGACAACTACATCGAACTAGTAAAACGCCGAGCCCGATCCGAAACCGACCCCGAGGGCAGAGCCTCAGCAGTAGCAACCCTACGCCTGGCCCTAAACACCCTCCTCCGCCTATTCGCCCCCTTCGTCCCAACAATCACCGAAGAAGTCTGGTCCTGGACCTTCGCCAAAGAAACCGGCCACCCCTCAATCCACCAATCCCCCTGGCCTACCACCATTGTTCCCTCTCCCTTGACGGGAGAGGGCCAGGGTGAGGGTGAACCGGGTGGCGACGGGATGCCCACCCACTACCAACTAACCCCAGTCCCACCCCCACAATCCGAATCCTCCTTCCAAACCGCCTGCCGAGCCATAGCAGCCGTCAGAAAAGCAAAACACGAAGCCAGCATCGGACTAGGAAAACCCCTAGCAACCCTAACAATCACCGCCACCCAAGACCAACTTCAGCAACTACAACTAGTAGCCCCCGACGTAGCAGACGCCGGCGGAGCACCCCAAATCACCCAAAACCCAACCAACTCCGACAACGGCTACATCGCCACCGTAGAGGCGCCAAAGCAATAAACCATCGTCATTCCTGCGAAAGCAGGAATCCAAGGATGGTCGGAGGTCGTCTGACAAACGTAATTGGCAACGCATCCAGGCGACACCTTTACGGGGCCAAAGAAGGACGGATGCAATGCCACCCTCCGACCGATTGAGATTCGAGATCTTTCGCTCGGCGTCTCACCCGTTAAGATACATCAATTCGCGGTATCCATCCAAACTATCAACAACCCCAACCATCACCGCCACCCAAGACCAACTGAACCCCCTAAACCCAATATCCCCGACGTAGCCGACGCCGGCGGAGCACCCCAAATCATCCTAAACCAAACAACCCAATACAACGGTTACATAGCAACAGTCCAAGCTCCAGCATCATCGTAGTCCGCATAATCGTTTGAGGTCGGCGACGATGCTCTCTCCCTCCGCGATCAGTTCCTCAACATTGTCCGACGGGTTGTAATCCAAATCACCGTCGCGCAGATCGTGAGTCATCCATTCGAATCCATCGGAGAATGACGAACTCTGCTGACTAAACACGGCCCCGTTGATCCGCCCTGACTCTGCGCAAGTGACGGCGTTGGACGTGGTGATTGACATCCAATCCAACCCTGTACTGTACGCTCAGCTGGTCAATAGGCACCCGGCCACTGAACGTCTTCATAATCCTTCATAAACTCGGCGATAGGTTTGCCTGATACTTGTTCCCATTTGCCGTTGCTGAAGTCGACATGGTCAATCTCTTGAGACCACCCCGGTAGCGGCGACGTAGCGCATGGATTCGGGACGAAAAGCGCCTCGGCATTTTTGACTTTCCAAGGACGGACGGTATGAAAGAACATGATCCCAATCACATGTTCATATTGCGGACCATCCTTGTCTACCCAAAACCCGTCATTGAGTCGATCCCAGGACGTTCCAATACTCTTCCCCGTTTCTCGGTTGAAGTGCAGATTTACAATCTCCGTGCCAAACAGTGCGCCCGATTTGCCAAATTGTAGAAAGTCATCAAGTTCGATGGCGATGATGGCTCGGCCTGTGCCTGCGCATTGCCTTGCCTTACGTTTCAGTGCCTTGCGAATGATGCCAATATGGTCAGGAGACGTAGATTTCGTTGGTCCTAAACCAATGAAACCTTCACCCTCTTTCCTCGCTCTCTCGGTTGTCATCAATGTTCCCGTAATCTTCCAGTCGCCATGGGTCACGTTTGTTGAAGGAGCTTTTTCTAGTTTGCGTTTATCGTTAGACAACGCCAATCCGCGCAAGTATTCGTAATCTGCATCTTCTACGAGTTTCTCGAACGGCCGAAGTAGCTCCCTTTTGGGGATCGTGCGATCAAGCACGCCATATGTCTCTACATGCACCGCGAACCAAGGTGCGTCAATAGCGTTCAACCAATCGAGTGCTTGTAACTCATTTCTGTCTTCTTTCAGATCTTCAATCCCCAAACTCGTGGCTTCCACAACATAATCAAAACCAGCGTGTGAGATAGCAAAGTCTGGATTCTTCCCTCCGATTTCGGGTTCATGGATTACGGTTGCGCCAGTTCCCAAGAGAAACTCATGTACGAACATTTCAAAGAATGCTTGATCGAACGAGTCCATATCCTTGCTTCGTATTCGCGAAATGATGTCTTTGCGCTTGGCGTCGGGAAATCTACTCGCCCATCGTTCAAGCATGTTGCGAACTCGTTGAGAATCCGGATGTCCCGATCGATCGTAGAACGAATAGTGCGTTTCATTCTGAACCCCAGGCCACGCGGGGTCGCGTTCTTTTTCATCGAAGAGATGGTTTGTTATTGGTACTCCCTAACCAACCGCGCCCTAAGATACTCCATCGGACGATCCCCCTTCAACGAGTTGCAATGCGCACAAAGCAACTGCAGATTCTCAAGATGATCAGTCCCACCCTTCGACCGCGCAATAACGTGGTCCACCGTCAGATGCTGCTGCATGAAGTGAGTACCGCAACCGTTGCAGTGACCGGCTTGCGTCCCATAAAGCACAACCTTTGATTCGCTCAACGGCGGCGCCGGCTCACGGTCCGTCCGCTTAGGAATATCCGACCGAGCGATAGCCTGAACCCCGCCCATCAACCCAAGCTCGTTCCGCGCCCGCTGTTCAACAAGCTTCACGGCAAGTGGCGAAAGATCGATACCAATCCATCGGCGATTGAGTCTCTCCGCCGAGATACAGGTGGTAGCGCAACCGCAAAAGGGATCTAGCACTACGTCACCTTCGTTGGTTGACGTAGCGATGATCCTGTCGAGGAGTTTCAAGGGTTTCTGCGTTGGGTATCCTGTCCGTTCCTTCGAAGAACCCGCAAGGATCGACATTTCCCAGACATCTCGTAATGGGAGCCCTTTGGTCGGTTTATCCACGACCAGTTTTCGAGTCCGACTAACCGGATCTAGAACTTGCGTTTTTCCTTTGAATCTCCGCATATAACTTTCACTCGGATGTTCGAATTCGACGTTGAACACGTTACCAGGTCCTGCGTAAAACAAAATGACATCGTGCATGGTCTGGTACTGATTGCCTTTTGATGGCCATCGACGATAAGACCAGATCACCTCGTTACGGAACATTTCTCTACCGAATATGGTGTCCATCAGAGTTTTGAGGTAATGGTTTGCCGTCGGGTCACAGTGAAGGTAAACACCCCCATTAGGTTTGAGGATGCGCTTCATCTCAATCAGACGAACAGCCATCATGATGAGGTACGACTTCATCCCGCTTCCATGGCTGTACTGACTAGCGTCGATCACCTTGTAGAGCGGCAAATTGGTCTCCGCAATCTCGTTGTGCCAGGCCTCATCCACATCCGTCAAATCCCAAGTGTCCTTGAACGCCGCCCCCGCCGCCTCGCTCCCAATAGGCGCCGCATAGTCCCGGTTCGAGTTGAAAGGCGGATCCAGATAGATCAAATCCACACACCCATCATTCATCCCCCGCATCACATCAAGATTGTCGCCCTCAAAAATCGTCCGATTAGGAACGTTGCAGACACCCGCTTGCACTCGAGCCGTACTCATAAACTCCAGTGTAAGACCCCAAACCCCATCGCCTCACGACAAACCCCCAGTCAACACCAAAAACAGCCAACAACCAAACCCGACCCAAAGCGTCCCAACACCAACCGTTGCGCAAATCCAGCGCGAATCCCGATCACAACGGCAACAAATCCCAAAATTCCTAAAAATCCACCAAATCCCAGTTCAGACAACAACTTGACAACCACCACAACCGTTCTGCTACACTGGGAATCAGTCAGATCGAGATATGACATGCGTCGTGGCGACGGTCGCGGCAACCCCAGCCCTCGAGGCCATCGGGATCGTGTTGGAAACTGGAAGAAACCCGCACCGCGGGAGGAGGACCAGCTTCCTTGGCGTCACCCCGCAGCTCCTGACGAGCGAGCTGAAAGGCCTTGCTGAGATACCTCGCCTGAAAAGGTGTGGAGGGATCCGACATATGAAGCGTGCCCGGGACTGGTTCACAGACGCGGCCGACGGTTAAATCCGAACGGTCGGGACCGGCAGCCAGTTCCGAAAGCAGCCCCTCGTTCGTAAGACGTTCGGGAAACTTCCGCCATCGCGTAAAAGGTGTTGGTGCGAGGAGCGCCTGATCGCCCCTGCGTCCGAGGAGAGCGGAGCGGATCTGCTTATGCCCGACAAGGCCCTTTTCGAAGGTGCTGGCTAATGACCGGGTAGGGGGAGAGATGCACCGTGGCCGGCGAGTAGGTGCAAGGGACCGGAA
>JAJEAU010000009.1 GCA_022824185.1 Dehalococcoidia bacterium | reverse complement strand
GCGGTGCTTGGGGACACCGTTCGGAGTTCGCCGTTTTCCTTCGATTCACCCTCGCGGGCTCCTCTCGCGCTGTAGCCTCGCTCTTGTGATGGGCAAGAGTAGACGTCCGTCGGCTCCACGTGCGGTCTCCCGGCCCTTGGCTCGACGACTGCAAGCAGCAGTTGTCGGCTGGCTCGATTGGCGACGCAGGACTGATGCGTCACGCTCCGGGAACTGGGCCTCCCACGCTTCGGCACGGACCCTCGCGGTCTTGCACCAGACTTCCGATCTGGTGAGGGACGCCACCAGAGGACGCAAAGACGCCGCGACTCGATACGGCTGTTTGCCGTATCTTTTATGTCGACTGTTGCCTTCATTTCCTCACGCTTTCTCCCTGTGACCGTTTGGGTCGGGGGTCTGCACACGTCTGCGCAGCACTGTGTTGCGAGCTGTTGGGCCCGCAGAACTGGTTCACTTGTTCTTTTTATAACAGGCGATGTGGCTGTGTCAAGTTGGTTTGTGAAATTTGTGAGAACTGGGATTTATGGGATTGGGTGGATTTTTGGGATTTTGTTGTTGTGGATTAGGAGGGGTTGGGCTGGGTTGGGTTTTTTTGAACTAGGAAGGGGTGTGTTGGATGTTGAGGTTGCGGTGGGGGAGTCGTGCTGGCCTCGCCCGCCCCCGGCATCCCCCGCTTGACGGCGCTTGAGGCGCCGTCTGCGCGCCCCCTTGCGCCGGGGGCGAAGGGGGGTGTGCGTTGTCAGTGGGTGAGGGATTTAGTTGGAGTTTTGGGTAGGTGGTTACCGCGTTCTCCGCCTTGAAGGGCGAGCCGCAGTTTTAATTCAGACGCTTAAGATGCGTGCTTCCCTTGGCAAGGATCAAACCCAAGGATGTGGAAGATCATCGGTGTATTCATGCACCGAATGGGATGGCAACACACGCCGCACCACGTCGTCGATGGCGTCCGCTAATCCCTCACTCATTAGTTGCTGACGAATCGCATTTGATGCCTTGATCTGACCTGTGTTGTCCGCCAACCCACTGATGACCTCCTTGGCGGTGGATTCCGCGATCTCACACAGCCCCACGAGTTCACGGTGGCTGGTGATATCGATATCGAACTTCGGTATCGGCACCTTGCGGACAGGGTGGAGGTCAAAATGCCGGTCCGACTCGCGGGAGTCTTGAAACGCAATCTGTAGGCATGGTGCGTTGAAAACCGCAGACAAATAGGCCGCCTCATCGGGTTGTGCGTACATGTAGTAAATGCTGTCCTCGACTAGTAAGTCTCTCGGTAGTCTTGCTGCCCGGAGGATTTGTCCCGCCTTGTTGTAGGCGATTTTGGCTGTGTACAGCTCATTTTTCTCCAATTGTTTGAGCAACGAGTTTCGGAGATTAACCCGTTCCCATAGCGACTTTGGAGTTGTGAGCCCTTCACCATGGTGATGTTCGTAAAGCTCGTTGAGCCTATTCCAGAACTGCGAGCCAGAAAGCCGGAAGTCAAACTCACCACTTTCACTTTTGTGGAAATCTGCCTCTCCTTGCGGCGTTAACGCCGCTATGGATTGGCCCGTTTCGGTGAACCCGAAAACGAGAAGATCGTTAGGAAACACAGTTGGCCGTAAGTATGACCTAGGCAGTTCGCCAGTCTGAGGCGAGATGGTCTTCCAAGGATGGTGTTTGGACCGGGCTGTAGTCACGCGCCCGTTATCGAGGTCGGCGACTTTGACAAGAACGTGAGGCCGCAGGGATGCACCAGTAGCGAATGACCGGTCTGGGAGTTTTGCGTAGTCAGACGTCTCGGCCGCATAAGGCGTTCGTGGGTTTATGAGCGTAGTTTTTTGTTTGAGTTCTAGACGACCGTCGGATTCTTCCATTCTTAATCTGCTCTTGTTGACCAAAGAGCGCAACTGCGGAGATCGGTTCGAGTTGCCCGTTTGAATCCACACGCACGCTTTCGCACCGGTGAATGGTGCTCTGCTGACTTTGGAGAGGTCAAGAAACTCAGCGTTGTAAACCCGTTGATCCTCGCGAACCCGCTCCCAGTTTCCCCCCTTCGTTGCTGCCCAGTTCAATACCCAACCAGCCGCAATGCCCTTGCCGCGCAGGAACTGTTGGCGGCAACGGCTAATGAATAGACCAGCTATATCGAAATTGCCGGCTAGTCTGCCGCCAGCACTGAGCTCCAATTCACCGATCAGTTTTTCTAGGTCCCGTTTTCTCTGCACGACTTGGATTTTGCTCATGCGCACCCACGGCGGATTAGCAATGATGCGGTCGACACCTCGCCTTGTTAGCATGTACGGAGAAATGTAGTTTGTTAGGTACCACGCCCAAACACTGTTTCCTTCTTCGCTACAAACGTCCGTAAGAGTTTGGTGCATCGACTCTAAACGCTCAAAATCCTCGTTACTCAAACTGCTGCCTACTCCGGCCGGCATCGCATCGCCAGCATGGGCAGTAGCCACGATACGCCGCAGATCGACTGCGAAACGTGGCGACTCGGCAAACGCCATCGGCACGTTGATCGGAGTCTGCTTGGGAGTCAAAACCTCGATAATTGACGATGTGTCTTGGGAAGCCAGAGCCATCCCGCGTCGGAGCATGAGGCTGTCTCCTTGCCACACGTTCAGTTCGTCAGGTGAATCAACGCTCCCCGGAGGTAACGCGCGCATTAAGGTGGCACGTGCAATCGATACGGCTACCGGATGAATGTCGATACCAAAAACTAGTTGAGCAACTAGACGCCCCGATTCGGCAAGCGACATACGTTGGCGCTTAAGTGCGTCGGATTCGAGTAGCTTGCGCGCCGCGTGAAACAAAAATGTCCCGGAACCGCAAGCGGGATCCAGGACACCTATACCCTTACCATTTTCCCGCGCTAATGTGGAACCGATAGAGTTTTCTATCCATTCTTCGTCCAATACTTCATCGACCACCAACTGCGCAAGCCAGTCTGGGGTGTAGAACTCGCCGAACGATTTACGGTGCTGGCTGTCGATGATGTCTTGGTAGAGCACCCGCAACACGTCACGTTCTCTGCTCCGCCAGTCGTAAAGATCAGCATTCTCAAATACTCGGCGTACCCATTCTGCGCCAGCATGGTGTAGCGGTCCGTGTTGTCCACGTCGTTGCGGCCAGCTCGCGAAACCGTCACTCATCACGTCGCATGGATCTGTAGTGTCCTCCGAAAGCGATGCGATTACGGCTTCTGACACTGTCACGAGAAACGTGTGGTCGATGAAAAGATCTTCTTCACTACCTGCAACATCGAAACCGGATCCGCGCATCATGTCTTTCCAAAGCTCGAACTTCGTAACAGTGTCTTGGACATTAGATAAATCTCTATAGATTTTTCTCAATCCGTCTCTAGAACCTGCGAATACCCTCGCCAAATCTTGAGGCAGTTCGTATTTTTCAGGGGCATCTCCTATGAAATCTGAGAGCCAGTCGACAAGGAATTTGGGATCCGTTATCGGTGGGCGCTCAGTGTCGCTCGACAACAGATAGAGTTCGTGCCGGTCATTTTCCAACCAAAAATAGATGTACCAATCCATCCCGTCGGTCAAAAGTCCCCGCCAATAACGATTCTCGGTGAATCCAAGTTGGCCGCGACGAGACGCATGCAAATCGAAAACGTAGCGTTCAAGCTGTTCTTGCTGGGTTTCATCCTCCAAGCTGCCAGATCCCGAAGGATTAACTTTCCCGCGATCTTTCGTTTCGATGACTAGGTTGTTATCTGGAAGATAGATGTCGGCCTGTCCGCTTTGTGTAGACTGCGAACGCGCCGTGAAACCCATCTCGCGTACCAAGTTAATGATCGCCAACTTAATTTCATCTTCGCCGGTCGCCTGCGGGTCGATCACTTTTTGCGCCAGGTCAATCAGTCTTGAATCGTTTTCTTGCATGGTGGTCATAATCTAACAAATGTAAATGGGGATGTGGTGTTGGAGGGGCGCGGCGTTGGTCATGTCGACGCGCATCGCCTCTTCGCGGTTTTGGAATAGGACGGCGGTCTGGGAGTCTTCGAAGAGGATGTTGTCTCGTGGGTATCCGCGGTTGAATTTGGGTTGGATTTCGGCGTCGAGGTTGAGGTTTACGTCTGAGGCTGTAGTGGCTCTGCTTTTCTCGCCTCGGCGGGCATACCCCGCTTGCACCCCCTTTAATTCCCCCTCGGAGAGGGGGAGGGATAGGCGTGCGCCCCTTTCTCTCCCGTTGACTGGTGCTTTGGGCTCCGTGAAAGGGGCTGTTGGCCCCGCCCGTCCCCGTCCCTCACCCTGGCCCTCTCCCGCTGAGCGGGAGAGGGGATGTTGGGCCTTCGGCCCTGCCCGCGTGTCCCGGCGATGTCTGTTTAGCCAGGTGGGTTTAGTTGAATTGGTCTCCCCAGGCTCCTAGGGTTAGGGATATGGGGATTGTTTTGTTGTTGCGGAGGATTTCGATGATGATGGTGTCGCCGGGGGAGGTGTTTAGCATGATGTAGCTTCGGAGGTCGTATAGGTCTTCGATGCGTACGTTGTCGATGCTTACGATGATGTCTCCGTCGCCGGTGGGGCCGGATGAGCGGGTTCCGGTGTCGGGTCTGATGCCTGCTTTGTCGGCGGGGCCGTCGGGTGAGACGGCGGTTACTAGGAGGCCTTTTTGGTCTTCGTCGAGGTCTAGGCGTTCGATCCATGAGGAGGTGATGACCCATGATGAGATGCCGATGAGGGGGTACTCGTGGGAGCCGTGATCGATGAGGTTATTGACGACGCGCCGCACTAGGTTTATGGGCGTTGCGAATCCGACTCCGCTGTTGGTGTTGGAGAGACTTCGGATCTGAGTGTTGACGCCGATGACTTGTCCTGCGCTGTTCAGGAGGGGTCCGCCGGAGTTTCCGGGGTTCATGTCGGCGTCGGTTTGTATGACGGCTGGGATTGGTATGGATCCGGCCTGAGACTGGATGGATCTGGAGAGTCCGCTGATGATCCCGTGTGTCATCGAGAATGCCTGGTCAGCGCCGAACGGGTGTCCGAGGGCGATGGCGGTCATTCCGGGTTTGAGTTCGGCGCTGTCGCCGATCGACAGTGGGTTGATGGCTCTTGGTTCTGCTTCGATCTTGATGACTGCGATGTCAGCGATCGGGTCGCCGCCGATGAATTCTGCCTCGAAGATGTCGCCTTCGAAGGTCTCGACGACGATGGTAGGCGGGGTGACGAAGTTGGTGGATGGTCTGACGACGTGGTAGTTGGTTACGATGTGCCCTTTGTCGTCCCAGAACCATCCGGCGCCAGTGCCAGAGCCGAAGAATCCGATGTTTTCGAGTTCGATTAGGACGACGCCTTCGATGGATTCTTCCCAGATGTCTGAGAGACGGAGTTCCCATGCTTCGCGTTCGAGGGCTGCGATTTCTTCGATTTGGGGGATAGAAAGCTCATCTTCGAAGGGTGCGTCGCCTTCGATGACGAGTTCGACCGAATCGTCGTCGTTGAGTTTCACTGTGCCGGTGAACGATGTCGGCAGGGATCCGACGTCGTCGGGTTGGGTGAAGGTTAGGGTGATCGTGTCGTCGACTTCGTTTGGGACGATTGCGATGCGGTCTTGGTCTTCGTTGACCGGATGCTCAGGGTCGGTGGTTGTCATGCCTGCGGCTTCGTCGGAGGCGGCTTGGGCAGCATCGAGGAACGCGGATTCGGAAGTCGGTTGGGCCGACTCGTTGGATACGGCGGCTTTGTCGTTGTCGGCGGTACATGCGGCAGCGAGGAGAGTCAGGGCTAGGGCGGATAAGAGGGCAAAGTATTTGAGGTTAGAGGAGTTCATGGTTTAGGGAATTCGGGATTTGGGTATGGAGGGGGTCCTTTGTCGCGCTGGGTTTTCGGTGCAGGTCGATGGCCTTCGCCTCGTATGGTGAAGTTACGATGTTTGCGTTGAGTGTGGATTTATGGGGGTGTTGGAGACAGTATTTCATATGGTGGTTGGAAGTATGCGTTGTGGTGTTTTGCCGTACGCCTCCCCTTTGTCCACCCCGGTCACCCTGACCCTGACCCTCTCCCGCTGTTGATGGGTGTTTGGGGGAGAGGGGATTCCTGCCAGTTGCGGGATTGATGCATCGACCTATTGACGTGATGCGCCGCGATACTGGCGAGGGAATGCGGAGTAGGATGGGGATTGGCCGGAGGTTGCCTGACAAGCGTAATTGGCGTTACACAGGTTAGGCCAAAAGACCACGGATGTGTTTCGCCTCCCCCCGGCCGATTGAGATAGCGCGGGCGCGATCTCGGTTAAGAGGATACAACACCTTACAGTTTCGTTTGCTTGGAGTGCAGGTGGCTTACGACGTGGTGGCGTGATGCGCCGCGAAGCTGGAGGGAAAATGCGGAGTAGGATAGGGATTGGCCGGAGGTTGCCTAGCAAGCGTAATTTGCGTCACATGAACCAATCCACTAGGCACATTGGCGAACCAGTGTGGCGCACCCTCCGGCCATTTGAGATAGCGCGGGCGCGACCTCGGTTAAGAGGATACAACACATTGCAGTTTCGTTTGCTTGGAGTGCGGGTGGCTTACGACGTGGTGGTGGGTTAGTGGCGCCAGCTGGATGCTATTGGCATTCGGCGGTCTCTGCCGAAGGCTAGGCCGGTGATTTTGACGCCTGGGGGTGATTGTCGGCGTTTGTATTCGTTGATGTCGACCGTTCGGATGATTCGAGCGGCGGTTTGTTGGTCGATGTTGTCGAGTTGGGGTAGGATTTCTTCGGGCGATTTGCGTTGTTCGACGTATGCCTTCAGAAGGGGGTCTAGTTTGTCGTAGTCGGGAAGAGAGTCGACGTCGAGCTGGTCGGGTCGGAGTTCGGCGCTCGGTGGTTTGTCGATGACGGATTGTGAGATTGGCGGGTTGTCGTCGATGCTGTTGCGGTATTCGGACAGTTGGTAGACGAGTTGTTTCGGGATGTCTTTTATGACAGCGAAGCCGCCTGCCATGTCGCCGTAGAGGGTTGCGTATCCGGTGGCCATTTCGGATTTGTTTCCAGTTGTGAGGACTAGCCAGTTGAATTTGTTGGCGATAGTCATCATGACGTTGCCGCGGATTCGGGATTGGACGTTTTCTTCGGCGGTGTTTGGTTCGGTTTCGTGGAAGCGATCGGCAAGCATCTGCTCGAAGGCGGCGTGGGCGGGTTCGATTGGGACGCGCCAGAGGGGGATGTTTAGGCGGTCGGCGAGGTCTTGTGCGTCGACGATGGAGCCTTCGGAGGAGTATCTGGATGGCATAGCGACGCCGACGATGTTTTCGTGTCCGATGGCGTCGGCGGCGATGCAGGCGACGATTGAGGAGTCGATGCCGCCGGAGAGGGCGATTGCGACCTTTTGGAAGCCGGTTTTGTGGATGTAGTCACGAGTGCCTAGAGTTAGGGCGGCGTAGACTTGCGAGACGTCGTCGGTGGGTGTGGTGTTGGGAGTGGGGAGATTGGGTTTTGTGGCGGGGGAGAAGTGGGGGGCTGAGAGTTTGGTAGTCGAGCATCCCCTGCGGTCGCTTTGCTCCCGCGTCCCCTTGCGCTTCGCGAAGGGGAGGGACGTGTCGGCGATTTCGATGTCGATGGCGGTAACGGCTTCTTGGAATCTGGGTGCGACGGCTAGGACATCGCCTTTGGGTCCGGCGAAGATGCTGGAGCCGTCGAAGACTAGTTCGTCTTGTCCGCCTACTTGGTTTGCGTATACGACGTGAGCACCGTGGCGTTTGGCAAGGCTGGTTACTAGGTCGATGCGGGTTTGGAGTTTGCCGATTTCGTAGGGAGAGGAGTTGAGGGTGAGGATGAGTTTTGCACCGGCGATGCATTGGGTGTCGCCGGGTCCTGGGGTGATCCAGATGTCTTCGCAGATGTTGACGCCGGTGGGGATGCCGTTGATTTCGATGATTTGGGCTGTTGTGCCTGGGGTGAAGTAACGGAGTTCGTCGAAGACGCCGTAGTTTGGTAGCTGGTTCTTGTGGTAGATGGCTACGATTTGGGTGTCGACGATGATTGCGGCGGCGTTGTAGATGTTTTTGATGTTGCCGGAGTCGTCTTCGTCGTAGTCGACGATGCCGATCATTGCAGCGATGTTCTGGCAGTGTTTGGCGATGTCGTCGAGGGCGCGGCGATTGGTTCGGACGAAGTGTTGGGATAGGAGGAGGTCTTCCGGCGGGTAGCCGGTGATTGAGAGTTCGGGGAAGGCAACGATGTCGGTTCCGATGGAGCGCGCTTCGTCGATGGCGTCGGCGATGAGATTGCAGTTGCCGGAGATGTCGCCGACGGTGGTGTTTATCTGTGCGGAGGCGACTCTGATGTTTGGCATATCCGCGGTGTCACCCCTAGGGTTGGTGCCCCCATTATCGTTCGAACGCTACCTCGCGACTGGGAAGTTCCTGAAGTTTTACAGGTTTGCGAGGGTTGGGATTGCTGGTCTTGCGTAGCCTCGGACGGTTGGGAGGGAGGATTGGCCGGAGAGGAAGAGGTCGACTTCTCTTGCGCATTGTCTTCCGCTGGCGATGGCGTGGACTACTAGGGACTGTCCGCGTTGCATGTCTCCACAGGCGAAGACTTTGTCGATGTTGCTCTGCAAGGTCGGGTCGGTTTTTACGTTGCCGAAGGGGTCGTATTCGACTTCCAGGTTGTCGAGCAGGCCTTCGTGTTGCGGGTGGATGAAGCCCATTGCGAGGAAGACGATGTCGGCGGGGATGGTGAATTCTGATCCGGGGATTTCGACCATACGGGGGCGTTGTCCGTCTTCGAACACCCAGTCGACGCGGACACATTCGAGATGGGTGACTTTGCCATCTGAGCCACCGAAGCGTTTCGTCAAGATGTTGTAGTCGCGCTTTCCGCCTTCCTCGTGTGCTGAAGATGTGCGGAAGACGTGGGACCAATCGGGCCACGGGTTGGTTCGCGATCGGCGTTCAGGCGGTCGTGGGAGGAGTTCGAGTTGGATGATGTTCTTGGCGAACTGGCGGTGCGCGGTACCCAGGCAGTCGGCGCCGGTGTCTCCGCCGCCGATGATGACGACGTGTTTGCCTTCGGCGGTGAGGGTTTCTTCGGGTGAGAACTCTTGGCCTCGTAGGCGTCGGTTCTGTTGAGTCAGGTAGTCCATCGCGAAGTGGATGCCGTCGAGGTCGCGGCCTTGGATGGGGAAGTCGCGTGGGACAGTTGATCCTCCGGAAAGGACTACGGCGTCGTTTTGAGCGACTAGGTCTTGTGCGGAGATGTCTACTCCGACATCGGTGTTGGTCTTGAATGTGACGCCTTCGTCTCGCATCTGCTGGAGACGTCGTTCGACGACGTGTTTTTCGAGTTTGAATTCGGGGATGCCGAGTGCGAGGAGGCCGCCGAGGTATTCGGCGCGTTCGTAGACGGTTACGGAGTGTCCGGCACGGTTGAGTTGTTGTCCGGCGGCTAGGCCCGCGGGACCGGAGCCGACGACGGCTACCTTTTTGCCGGTGCGGATGTCGGGGAGCTCAGGGACGATCCATCCTTCTTGCCATGCACGGTCGGAGATCTGCTTTTCGATCATCTCGATCGTGACGGGTTCCATGTTTATGGAAAGGGTGCATGCCGCTTCGCAGGGGGCGGGGCAGATGCGGCCGGTGAATTCAGGGAAGTTGTTGGTTGCGTGGAGTCGGTTGATGGCTTCTTGCCAGTCGCCGAGGTATGCGAGGTCGTTCCACTCAGGTATGAGGTTTCCTAACGGGCATCCGTCGTTGCAGAATGGGACGCCGCAGTCCATACATCGGGCGGCCTGTTGGCGGGCGTCTTTTTCGTCCCATTTGAGGTAGATTTCACGCCAGTCGTTTAGGCGTTCGCGGTGATCGCGTCGCTTCATCGGCGCGCGTTCGAACTCTTTGAAACCGCTTGTGCTACCCATGACGAGGGGTTATGCCGGTTGCCCGGCGAGTTGGGGTTCAGGTGCCACTGTTCCGCCGTTGAGGGCGAAATGGGCGGCGCCATTGTTGATCGCTGCTTCGGCTTCGGCGCGTTCTCGGAGGATGCGGGCGTAGTCGCGCGGCATGATCTTTTTGAATTGGTGGATCTTGGTGGACCAGTCTTCAAGAACGGATTTGGCTACGGTGCTGCCGGTCCAGTTGAGGTGGTTTTCGATGAGGGTTTTCACCTCGGACTCGTCTTCGGAGCCTGGGATAACTGGTTGGAGGTCGGCCATTCCGTCGTTGAAGCGGTCGATGAAGGTGTCGTCGCGGTCCCAGACGTATGCGACGCCGCCGCTCATTCCAGCGGCGAAGTTCCGTCCGGTAGGTCCGAGGATAACGACGCGTCCGCCGGTCATGTATTCGCAGCCGTGATCGCCGATGCCTTCTACTACGGCGTGTGCGGCGCTGTTGCGGACGCAGAAGCGTTCACCGGCGATGCCTCGGATGTAGGCTTCGCCGCCGGTGGAGCCGTACAGGGCGACGTTTCCGATGATGATGTTTTCTTCGGGGACGAATTTGGCGTCTTCCGGGGGCACTATGACTAGGCGTCCACCCGATAGGCCTTTGCCGAAGTAGTCGTTGGCGTCGCCGTAGACCTTGAATGTGACGCCCTTGACGACCCATGCGCCGAAGGACTGTCCGGTTGAGCCCTTGAAGGTGATGTTGATGGAGTCGTCGGGTAGGCCAGGTCGACCGTGTTTCATGGCGATCTTGCCGCTCATCATGCCGCCGACGGTGCGGTTTCGGTTTCGGATTTCGAGGGTGGCGTTGGTCTTGGTCTTGCCACCGTCTTCGATTGTCTGCTTGGTAAGTTCGATGAGTTCGTGGTCGAGTGCGAACTCGAGAGCGTGGTCCTGTTCGGTGCACTGGTAGGCGTGGTCGCCTTCGATGGGGTGCGAGTCGACGAGGATGCGCGACAGGTCGAGGGTTTGGGCTTTGAAATGATCTATGTCGTCGCGCTGTTTGAGCATATCGGCGCGCCCGATCATTTCGTTGACGGATCGGAAGCCCATCTCGGCCATGCGGTTGCGGAGCTCTTCGGCGAGCATCACGAAATAGTTGACGACGGCTTCGGGTGTGCCGGCGAATTTCTCCCGGAGTTCGGGGTCTTGAGTGGCGACGCCGACCGAGCATGTGTTGAGGTGGCACTTGCGGAGCATGATGCAGCCCATGGTGATGAGAGCTGCGGTTGCGACGCCCCATTCGTCGGCACCTAGGAGTGCGGCGATGGCGACGTCTCTGCTGGTCTTGATCTGGCCGTCGGTCTGGACGACGATGCGGTCGCGGAGGCCGTTTGCGACGAGTACTTGTTGGGTTTCGCTGACGCCGAGTTCCCATGGGATGCCGGCATGTTTGATGGACGAGAGCGGTGATGCGCCGGTTCCTCCGGAATCGCCGGAGATGAGGACGACGTCGCCTTTGCCTTTAGATATGCCCGCGGCGATGATGCCGACGCCGGATCGTGCGACTAGTTTGACGTGGACTCGGGCATCGGGGTTGACGTTCTTGAGGTCGTGGATGAGTTGGGCGATGTCCTCGATGGAGTAGATGTCGTGGTGAGGCGGTGGTGAGATCAGTTCGACGCCCGGGGTCGTGCGTCGGATGGACGCGATGTATTCGCTGATCTTGTGCCCGGGTATTTCGCCGCCTTCGCCGGGTTTTGCGCCTTGGGCCATCTTTATCTGCAGGTCTTTGGCGTTGACCATGTATTCGGCGGTTACTCCGAAGCGTCCCGATGCGACTTGCTTGACGGCGGAGTTCTTGGAGTCTGGCGCTTCGAATGGGACGTATCGGTCGTCGTCCTCTCCGCCTTCGCCGGTGTTGCTGCGTGCGCCGATGCGGTTCATGGCGATGGCGAGGGTTTCGTGGGCCTCGCGGGAGATCGAGCCAAGGGAGATGGCGCCAGTTGCGAACCGAGGAAGGATCTTCTCGATGGGTTCGACTTCGTCGAGCGGGACGGGGCCGAACTTCGACTCGTCGAAGTCGAGCATCTGGCGGAGGGCGATGTAGCCCTCAGGCTCTTCGTCGGCAGCTTCCTCGAACTGCTTGTAGATCGTCTTGCTGTTGAGGGTGGATGCGTTCTGGATGAGGGAGATGGTGCGGGGATTCCACATGTGTCGTTCACCAGTGGATCGCCACATGTAGAAGCCGCCGAGGTCCAGACGGAGGTTTGAGGGGATGTCGTATTGGGGGTAGGCTCGGCCGTGGTTTGCGATGACGTCGGCGGCAATCTCTTCGAGTCCGATACCGCCGATGCGGGAGTTTGTCCACGTGAAGTATTCGTCGATGAGTTCCTGAGAAAGACCTAGGGCTTCGAAGATCTGGGCTCCGAGGTATCCCTGCAAGGTGGAGATGCCCATCTTGGACATCGTCTTTAGGACTCCTTCTTCGGAGGCGATGCGGAAGTTTTCTTCGGCGGCGTCTTGCAGAGGCATTGTGCCGTCGGATGCGACCGATTCGCGGATTTCGGCGAGGGATTCGAGCGCCAGGTATGGGTTGATGGCGCTGGCGCCGTAACCGTACAGGAGGGCGAAGTGGTGGACTTCGCGGGGTTCGCCGGATTCGACGAGGATGTCAGCTTGATTGCGGGTCTGGTTCTTGATGAGATGGTGGTGAACCGCGGCGGTTGCTAGGAGGGACGGGATGAAGGTGTTTTCGGAGTCGATGCCGCGGTCAGAGAGGACGATGATGGTGTAGCCGTTTTCGATGGCTTCGGATGCTTCGCGGCGGATGCGTTCGAGAGCGGATCGGAGGCCTTCGACGCCTTGCGATACCGGGAACAGAGTCGATATGGTGATTGTTCGGATGCCGGTCTTGGTGGACTGTTTGATCTGAGCGAGCTCGGCGTTGCGGAGAAGGGGGTGGTCGATGCGGAGGAGGCGTGCGTGGTCTTGGGTTTCGTCGAAGAGGTTGGGGCGTCGGCCTACCGGCACTGCCATCTGCGTGACGAGATGTTCTCGGATTGCGTCCAACGGCGGGTTTGAGACCTGTGCGAAGTCTTGCTTGAAGTAAGCGAAGAGGTTTTGGGGCTTGTCCGAGAGGACGGCTAGGGGTGCGTCGTTGCCCATGGAGCCTTGCGGTTGGTGCGCGGTGACACCCATGGGGCCAACGAGCATTCGGATGTCCTCTTGGGTGTATCCGAAGACCATCTGGCGCGTGTTGACGGTTTCCAGGTCGATCTGTGGGACGTTTTGCGGCTGGCCGAGGTCTTCGAGGGTCAAACGGTTGTTTTCGAGCCACTCGCCGTAGGGTTGGGTGGATGCGAGTCGGTCTGCGACCTCTTCGGGTTCGATGATGCGCTTCTCTTCGAAGTCGACGAGGAACATGCGGCCAGGTCGGAGGCGCGAGCGGTATTGGATCTGATCGGCAGGGATGTCCAGTACGCCGGTCTCGGAAGCCATGACGAGTACGTTGTCGTCGGTTACTGAGTAGCGGAATGGCCGAAGTCCGTTGCGGTCGAGGACGGCTCCGAGCATGTGTCCGTCGGTGAAGACGATCATTGCGGGACCGTCCCACGGTTCCATGATTCCGCCGTGGTATTCGTAGAAGTCCTTGACGCTTTGGGGCATGGATTCGTGGCCGTACCATGCCGCGGGCATCATCATTGCGGCGGTGTGCGAGACGGAGCGTCCGCCCATGTAGACGGCTTCGAAGGCGTTGTCCAAGGAGGCGGTGTCGGAGGGTTCGTCAGATTCGCAGATGGGGCGGATTTCTGAGATGGAGTCGCCGAAGAGTTCGGATTCGAGGGTCAGTTCGCGTGCGGACATCCAGTTTCGGTTTCCGCGGACGGTGTTGATCTCGCCGTTGTGGGCGAGCATGCGGTATGGGTGGGCGAGTTTCCACGAGCCGAGGGTGTTGGTGCTGAATCGCGAGTGCACCATCGCGAAGTGGGACTCGAAGTCGGGATCGGTGAGGTCCTTGTAGAAGCTGTCAGTCTGCTCCGCCATGAGCATGCCTTTGTAGACGATGGTTCGGGCGGAGAGGGAGGGGACGTACCACTCGTTGAGGAGGGCGTTAATGACTGCGGCGTCTTCGTCGCTAAGGTCGGCTCCGGAGCGTTCTTCGATTGCTTCGATGCGTGTTCGGACTATTTTTTCGGTGGATTTGCGGATGACGTAGAGGCGCCGCTCGAGAAGGGTTTCGCCGATGCCTTCGGGCGCTTTCAGGAAGAGCTGAGAGATGTGGGGCATGCGGGCGCGTGCCCAGACGCCGACAGCATCGGGATCGACAGGGACGTCGCGCCAACCGAGCGGTTCGATGCCGTGTTCGGTTGCGGAACGTTCGAGGGCTTCTTTGCAGAAGTTTCGTAGTTCCTCGTCTTGCGGGAGGAAGCACATCGCGACGGCGTAACGGAGAGCATCGGGGAGTTGGATTCCGCATTCGGCCGCGGCTTTGACCATGAAACCGTGGGGCATCTGGACGAGGATTCCAGCGCCGTCGCCGGTTTCGGGATCGCATCCGCAGGCACCGCGGTGGCCGAGATTGCGGAGGACTTCGAGGCCGTTCTGGACGATCTGGTGGGATCGTTTTCCGTCGATGTTGGCGACTACGCCGACACCGCAGGCGTCGTGTTCGTGGCTTTTGGAGTAGAGGCCTTCGTTCTCAAGGCGACGGAAATCCGCGTCGCGCTCTGCTGCGCGCCGTCTCATTTCGATGTTCGTGTTTTCCGCCATCATCTACCGTCAAACCCTAGAAGGTCAAACTTGAATCTTAATATTTGGATGAGTCATGGGTGTTTCGAGATTGCAGACGGGGGTTGGAGGATGTTTGGTGACGGGTTTTTACAGAACGTCGAGATAGCGATTGGTCTCGAAGTCGGTCACCGTTCGATTGAACTCGTCCCATTCGAGGTTTTTGTTTCTACAGAAGCTGTCGATTGCGCGGTCGCCGATGTTGGTTCTCAGGAGTTCGCTGTTTTCGGCGATGGTTACGGCTTCGTGCAACGAGTTCGGCAACCTTGGCAATGAATGAGCGTTGCCGTTCGAGCCTTTGATGATCGGCGTTGAGAGGGGGTAGTCTTTCTCGACGCCTTCGAGGCCTGCGGCTAGGAGTGCTGCGAATGCGAGATATGGGTTGCAGGCGGCGTCTGGCGCCCGATATTCGACTCTCATGCTGGATTCTTGGCCGGGGCGAAACGCTGGCACGCGTACCAGATCGTTCAGGTTGCCTGCGGTCCATGAGGCGAAGATTGGTGCTTCCGAGCCGGAGACTAGGCGTTTGTAGCTGTTGACCCACTGGTTCGTGATGGCGGTGATTTCGGGTGCGTGCGCAACTAATCCGGCGATGAACTTCTTTCCGACGTCCGAGAGGTGGAATTCATCTTCGTCGGCGGAGAAGAAGGCGTTGTCGTCGCCGCTGAAAAGCGACATGTGGGTGTGCATCCCGGATCCGGGACGGTCCGAGAAAGGCTGGGGCATGAATGTGGCATGCCCGCCTTTTCGGGCGGCGAGTTCTTTGACTGCGACGCGATAGGTGACGACGGAGTCGGCCATCGTGAGCGCGTTTGTGTGGCGGAGGTCGATTTCGTGCTGTCCGTATCCGACCTCGTGATGGCTGTGTTTGACTGGGATGCCCATCTTTTCGAGGGCTAGGACGACTTCGCGTCGGAGCTCTGCGCCACCGAGGTCGGGCGATGTCTGGTCGAAGTATCGACTGTTGCGGTTGAAGCGCATCGAGAGATCGGTGTCGGGATTGCTTGCTCCGACGCGCACCGATGATCGATCTCCGGGAGACTGCCGATATTCGTCGAGATCGTCAGCGTAGTAGTACTCGAGTTCGGGGGCGACGTAGAAGTTGTAGCCGAGGTTTCGTGCTCGGCGCATGACCGACCGGAGGATGTGTCTGCCGTCGGTGGGGATCGGTTCGCCGTTTGGCGAAGTCAGGTCGCAGAACATGCTTGCGACGGCATTTTGGCTGGGTCGCCACGGCAGGATTTGCCAAGTGTTGGGGTCGGGCAACGCGACGGTGTCGGCTTCGTCGCTCCGTGCGAGGCCATCGATGACGGCGCCGTCGAAGCTGGCGCCTGACTCCAAGACGTGTTCGAGTTCGTCGGTAGTTATCGCGAATCCCTTGACGGATCCGAGGATGTCAGTGAACCAGAGGCGAATGAATCGGACGTCTTGTTGGTTGGCTTGTCGTAGAACGAACTTTTTCTGTTCGTCGTCCGTCGTCCGGATGGGGGTCGTGGGTGTATCGGTCGTGGATTGCACGATTTTTGTCTGTAGGCGGGTGGCGATGCCCGTTGTGGACATTGCAAAGTTCAAATTCCCGTGCGTTCGGCGATGAGACTTTCCGTGAAGGCCCGCGCACGCAGGATTGGACCACATCGGTCATTGAAAAGCCTGATTTTACCAAATGCGCTAGGGTACCGGCGCGGTGGCTCGGGCTTCGCCGTTGCTGGTGGTCTTGCGTGATTCTGGTGCGCAGAATCGGTAACCAACCCTCCACATGGTTTCGATTACGTTGTGGCTAACGTCGTCAAGTTTGCTGCGGAGCCTTCGGACGTGCACATCGACGGTTCGCGTGCCGCCGAAGTAGTCGTCTCCCCAGATGCGATTGAGGATGTCTTCTCGTCGGAAAACTCGGCCAGGGTTGGATGCGAACAGCTTCAGCAGTTCGTATTCCTTATAGGTGAGTTCGATGTTTTGATCTTTCAGCGAGACTTCGAAGCTGTCGACATCGATTCTCAGATCTCCGTGGATGATCATCGGTCGGGATTGGATGGTTGAACGGGCGACTGCAGTGTTGATACGTGCCCGCAATTCGGCGGCGGAGCTGTAGTCGAAGCAGAGTTCGATGTTGCCAGCATTGAAGTCGAAGTGTTCGACTCGGTTTTGTTCTGCGATTGCGACGACGGGAGTGCCGCGCTGGGCGATTTCGTTTGCGACGGCGATCGGTAACGGCATCGACGATCCTACGCACCATACGAGGGCTACTTCATCGCGTTTTGATGAAGCGGTTTCGTCGTCTTGCCGCCAATCGGCGTCAATGATGGTCAGGGATTGGTCGTGGAGGCGTAATCCGTCGATCACTGCTCTCGCGTGCGGAACGTTGAATCCGTATAGAAGTAGAGTGGTCATCCTAGGAGGATGGGTTTGGGTTGGGTTTGGAACTGGGGACGTGTGTTGAGAGGCTGTTGCAGACAGCGTCGCGATTGGTTCAGGATATTACAGTGTCGTTTCGCGGCATCTTTTGCGAGGATTCGGGCAGATGATTCGGTTGACTAGGTATTTCAGGATTTGTATGATTGATCGTTTAGCGGTTGGAGCGTCATTTCGTTTGTTTGCCCTCGAAAGTTGGGAAATCGTGATGCGCTTTCACCGAATGAGACGGAGAACACGTTGCCCACGCTGAACCAATTAGTCAGGAAGCCTCGGAAGCGGACACGCAAGAAGCCGAAGACTCCGGCATTGCGCGCGATTCGCAACTCATTCACGGGTCGAACCCGGGAGTTGCAGAAGGGTTCGCCGCAGAAGGCTGGTGTTTGCCTTCAGGTTCGCACGGTTACGCCGAAGAAGCCGAATTCCGCGCTTCGCAAGGTGGCACGCGTTCGTCTCTCCAACAATGTCGAAGTCACGGCATACATCCCTGGTGAAGGTCACAACCTTCAAGAGCACTCAGTAGTGCTGATCCGGGGAGGACGTGTGCGTGATTTGCCTGGTGTGCGGTACCACGTGATTCGAGGTACCAAGGACACGGAAGGCGTTGAGGGCCGTCGGCGCGGTCGCAGCAAATACGGGACTCCACGCGGAGTTTGAGCGGGGTGGTGGGTATATAATTTGTTGCGGAATTCGTAGAGCATCGCTTAGGCTGGATAATTCGTTCGGGCGATCCCGACGAAATCCGTAGCGCCTAACGAGAGACACGACGCCGAGTCTCAAAGCGACCTGAAGTCACGTCGCACTTTGAGGCGACCTCGATTCCCGATCAAGAGAAGCATCGATCAAGTAGCACGTATCGCGATATTGCGGACACAAAGCTGACGAAAAATGGCAAGACGACGCAGAGCTGAAAAGCGCCCGACGCAACCAGATCCTCGCTATGGAAGTGAGGAGCTTGCTCGATTCATCAATCGTGTGATGATCGGCGGCAAGAAGAGCATCGCCCGACGCGCGGTCTACGAGGCGTTGGGAATGCTTGGTCAGCGATTGGACATGAACCCGTTGGAAGCGTTTGAGCAGGCGATGGCCAATACGACGCCGTTGCTTGAGGTCCGCCCCCGACGAGTTGGTGGGGCAACCTATCAGGTTCCGAGCGAGGTCAGGCCAGAGCGTCGTGAAGCGTTGGCGCAACGATGGCTCGTCACGGCTGCGCGTTCGCGCAAAGGCCAACCCATTGCACGGAAGTTGTTCACGGAGTTGCTTGACGCCGCGAACAATACCGGAGCCGCGGTGCGGCGCAAGGACGAACTTCAACGCATGGCTGAAGCCAACCGTGCGTACGCCCATTTCAGGTGGTAATCGGAGATACCGATCGCCGACCGATGTGTCGGCGTGGTTTTGAGTAGGAGCAGAGCGAGCAAAGACACAGAAATTGCATTGAGCGAGTAGATCATCGCTCAATTCCGAATCAGTGACTGGCTGACCGTCCTGAGATCAAAACCCGAAAGACAATGACCACGACAACAAAAATGTCAACTGCATCCGAAAGCGCGTCCAACGGCCGCGGCCGCGACCTCAAGAACTTGAGGAACACGGGATTTATCGCGCACGTCGACGCCGGCAAGACGACGGTGAGCGAGTCGGTTCTCTATTTCACAGGTGAGACCTACAAGATCGGCCGTGTGGATGAAGGCACAGCGCTCCTCGACTACATGCAGCAGGAACGCGAGCGCGGGATCACGATTACAGCTGCTGCCCAGAACGTCTCGTGGCGCGACCATCAGATCAACATCATTGATACTCCCGGTCACGTCGACTTCACAGCCGAAGTCGAGCGGAGCCTCCGGGTTCTCGACGGTGTGACCGTCGTATTGGACTCGGTCGCGGGTGTCCAAGCACAGTCGCTGACGGTTTGGCGACAAGCGGACAAGCATCATGTTCCACGGCTGGTGTTCGTCAACAAGATGGACCGCATTGGCGCAGATTTCGAATACGCGGTCTCGACGCTCCACAACCGTCTTTACGCAAACGCGGTTCCGATCCAGCTTCCGATCGGACAGGAAGCCGATTTCAAGGGTGTGGTGGATCTCGTAGGCATGACAGCGTATTTCTACGAGTGGGGCGATCCTTCAGCCGATGGCGATCGCAATGAGCGGCTTGTCCCTCGAGAAGGCGATGTGCCGGCTGAACTTTTGGATCAGGCGAATGCGGCTCGTGAAGAGTTGATCGCCAAGGTGGCGGAGTTCGATGACGATCTTGCCGAGCTCTATCTGATGGGCGAAGAGATCAGCGCCGATGTCCTAAAGGCCGCGATCCGTAAGGCGACGATTGATCTGAAGATTTTCCCTGTGATGGCTGGTGCGGCGTTGCGGCATCGTGGCACACACCAACTGCTGGACGCGATATTGGACTATCTTCCTTCCCCAATGGATCTCCCTCCAGCGGTGGGTTTCGAACCTTCGCACCCAGATCAACAGATCGAACGATACCCGAACGACGACGAACCGCTCAGCGCGTTGGCATTCAAGGTTATTTCCGACGAACACGCCGGCCGGTTGATTTTCGTGAGGGTCTATTCAGGCGTCCTCAAGCGAGGCATGTCGGTCTACAACCCGTCCGCCAGGGGCAGGGAACGGATCGGTCGTCTATTGAGGATGCGGGCAGATGTTCGTGAGCCGGTGGACGAGGTCGGTGCGGGCGAGATTGTGGCCGCGATCGGGTTGAAATCGACGAAGACTGGTCACACGCTCTGCGCGGTGAACGCGCCCGTGGCGATGGCGCAGATCGAATTTCCTGAGCCTGTGTTGTCGATCTCGGTCGAGCCCGAGAGTCGGCACGACAAGGACAAGTTGACTGCGACGTTGATGAAACTCGTCGATGAGGACCCCACGTTGATCCTCTCGACCGACGACGAAAGCGGCCAGCTGCTGTTGTCGGGCATGGGTGAGTTGCACCTAGAGATCATCTTGGATCGCATGAAGATCGAGAACAACATCATTTGCAAGCGTGGCCGACCGCGTGTCGCTTACCGCGAAACCATCGGATCGAGTGCTAGTGCCGAAGGTCGGTTTGTACGACAGACCGGCGGTCGTGGCCAGTATGGCGTTTGCACGCTCCGGATCGAGCCGTTGCCGCGTGGATCGGGCCTCGAATTTGAGAGTGAGATCACCGGTGCCACTCTGAGCACCGAGTGGTACGGCGCGATCGAAAAGGGATTCCGCGAGGCAGCCCAATCCGGGATTATCGCGGGTTACCCTGTGGTCGACGTCAAGGCCGTGCTCACGGATGGCGCGCAGCACGACACCGACTCTTCGGAGATGGCGTTCCAGATTGCGGGTTCGTTGGCATTTAAGGCAGCGATGCGAAAAGGCACGCCGCAGTTGCTCGAGCCGATTATGCGCCAGGAAGTGGTGATGCCGGCCGATGTGCTTGGTTCGGTTATTGGCGACCTGAATTCGCGACGGGCCAAGATCCAGTCGATGGAGACTTCGGAACCCAAGCAGGGCCAGGCGGGTATTGGCAGCGTGATGGCGTTCATCCCGCTTTCCGAGACCTTCAACTATTCGACGGATCTCCGTTCATTGACGTCTGGTTTCGGCGATTTCAACATGGAACTAGACCACTACGACGTGATGCCTCAGCATGTCCTCGAGACATTAGAGAGATAGGCGAATTAAATTGATGGCGACCGGCAAGATGCGCATAATGCTCCGGGGCTACGACGCCCCGCTATTGGAGCAGGCGACGGAGCAGATATTGGACGCTGCGACGCGAACGGGCGCGCAGATCTCTGGTCCCGTTCCGATGCCGACGCGTCGTCGTCGGTTCACGGTGATCCGGTCTCCGCACATCACCAAGGATTCCCAAGAGCACTTCGAGCTTTGGATGCACAAGCGGCTCGTGGATATCGTTGAGCCGAGTTCCAAGACGATGGACGTTCTTCAACGTTTGAACGTACCGAACGGCGTGGAGGTCAGCGTAAAAGTAATTCAATAGAGCCGAAGCGGCCTTGCGAGGTCCTCGGCTTTTTATCTGAACGGCGAGAGATGACGACGGAAACACAAGACAGAGCGGAAGAATCGGTAGTCGATAACGACATCGCCGTTCCGGAAGCGCCTGGATCGATGCCCGGCCTGCTGGGTCGAAAGATTGGCATGACGACGGTCTACGACGATTCGGGGCGTGCGAACGCGGTGACGATGGTCGAGGTTGGTCCGTGCGTCGTGACGCAGGTGAAGACCGAGCAGCGCGACGGATATCAAGCTGTGCAGATTGGGTTCGTTCGGGCGAAGAAGACCAACATGCCATTGCGCGGTCATTTCGAGCGCGCCGGCGGAACCTATCAGCATGTCCAAGAGTTCCACGTTTCTGATCTCGGCGAATTTGAGGTCGGGCAAGAGATTCGAGCCAATGTGTTTGAGGCCGGCGATGCGATCAAGGTGACGGGCAGGTCGAAAGGCAAGGGTTTCGCGGGTGGTGTGAAGCGTCACGGATTCGCAGGCGGTCCCAAGACTCACGGTCAATCGGATCGGCATCGTGCGCCTGGTTCTGTTGGAGCTGGCACTTACCCGGGCCGAGTTTGGCCGGGAACGCGAATGGCGGGCCACATGGGAGATCGACGGGTCACAACGCGTGGGTTGTCGGTTGCGGCGGTTGATGCGGCGAGGAACTACATCTTGGTCAAGGGTCCGGTGCCCGGTGCGAGAAACAGCATCGTGCGGATCGAGAAGCAGGGCTGAGGTATATCTGACGATGGAACTATCAGTCAAGAACACAAAGGGCGATGTGGTTGGAAGCGTCGCCGTCAGCGACCGCGTGTGGTCGGCTGCGTCGAACGACGCATTGCTGCATCAGGCGGTGACGGCGCAGCTCGCGAATCGGCGCCAAGGCACACACGAGACTAAGACTCGTGGGCAGGTGTCATATTCGACGCGCAAATTGCGAGCCCAGAAACACACCGGGCGCGCTCGTTTGGGGAGTCGGAAATCTCCGACGCTAGTTGGCGGTGGGGTCATTTTCGGACCGCACAAGCGCAGTTACCGGCAGCGTTTGCCGAAGAAGATGCGCAGACAGGCGCTACGCGTGGCGCTTAGCGACAAGGTTCGAGAAGAGCGCTTGACGATCTTGGACGATTTTTCATTGGACTCACCGAAGACCAAGCAGGTCGTAGATCTAGTCGCCGCACTGGGCGTTAGAGGGAAGATTCTCTTGGTGACCGAGGCGCATGAGCCGACGGTGGTTTTGTCAGCGCGGGGTGCTGAACGAGTGGATGTGACGTTTGCCGACGGACTGAGTGTTGCCAGCGCGGTTGGGGCGGCGAATATTGTCGCGACCCAAGGCGCAGTTGCACGTATCGAGTCGCTCTGGGACGATTCACAGGTCGCCGGGGAGGTCGAGTGATGAAAATTGCGCGGACGCTGATTCGACCGGTGATCACCGAAAAGTCAACGATGCTCAACGAGCAGAACCGTTACGTCTTCGACGTTGATATGAAGTCGACGAAATACGACATCGCCCGGGCGGTCGAGTGGGCATTTGATGTGAAGGTTGTGTCGGTCAACACTTACCGCCGACGCGGCAAGATGAAGCGGCGCGGGTTCCGTGAGAAGAAGCGACCGGACGTCAAGCGAGCGATCGTGACATTGGCGCCGGGCGACAACATCGTGCTGTTTGAAGGCGCATAGTCTAGAGAATTCCCGATATGCCATTGAAGGAACACAAGCCAACGTCCCCAGGTCGTCGCAACAATGTTGTCGACGATTTTTCCGACATTACCAAGAAGAAGCCCGAAAAGTCGTTGCTGGCTCCGCTTACTAAGAAGGCGGGTCGCAACAATCGGGGCAAGATCACCGTTCGCCGTCGTGGTGGCGGCCACAAGCGCCGATACCGGATGGTTGACTTTAAGCGGGAGCGTGGCGGCCAAGCAGAAGTCTTGGCGATCGAGTACGACCCGAACCGCAGCGCTCGTATTGCTTTGATCCGATACGAGGACGGCGAGAAATCTTACATCGTCGCCCCTCAGGGGTTGGTAATCGGTCGCAAGGTCGAATCCGGGTCTGAAGCTCCAGATCTGCCAGGCAACACGAAACCGTTGATGAACATCCCGCAGGGAACGATGGTTCACAACATCGAGATGACCCCCGGCAGCGGTGGGCAGCTTGCCAAAGGCGCCGGCACCGGTGCCCAGGTGATGGCGCACGAAGGATCGTTTATCTTGCTTCGTCTGCCTTCGGGTGAGATGCGTCAAGTCCGACAGGAGTGTCGGGCGACAATCGGTGTGGTGTCGAACCCGGACCACAAGAACATCAAACTCGGCAAGGCAGGGCGTTCGCGACACCGCGGCAAGCGACCGAAGGTTCGTGGGACCGCAATGTCGCCTGATGCACACCCGCACGGAGGCGGCGAAGGTCGTTCCGGCATCGGATTCTCGAATCCGAAGTCGCCGTGGGGCAAGCCGACATTGGGTTACAAGACGCGCCGCAACAAGCGCACGGACAAATTCATTCGACGACGACGGGGTCAACGTTAGAGGAGACTCGCCGATTGAGATCGAGCGGTAATCACACATGAGCAGGTCAGTCAGAAAAGGTCCCTTTTTGGACCCGAAATTGATGAAAAAGGTGGCTAAGGCCCGTCGCGAGCGAACTCGCGGTGCGATTCGCACGTGGGCACGGGCGTCGGTAATCATGCCGGAGATGGTCGGATTGACCTTCGCGGTTCATAACGGACGGACGTTCATTCCGGTATTGGTCACTGAGAACATGGTGGGTCACCGCCTGGGTGAGTTTGCGGCTACTCGGGTCTTCCGAAGCCACTCTGGCAACCGCTGAGGAAATTGAGCGATGGCTATCGCAAGAGGCAAGAACATAGGCATCTCCGCCAAGAAGCTCCGACTAGTAATGAACGAGATTCGTGGTAGGAGAGTCGACGACGCTCTGTCGTATCTGCGTTACATGACAACGCCGAGCGCGCGCGAGATTTACAAAGTCTTGAATGCGGCTGCAGCCAACGCCGAGACCAATGATCTGCAGGATCGTGAATCGCTGGTCATCAAGCGGATCATTGCGGACAAGACCGTCACGATGCGACGGTTCCGGCCCAAAGCCCGCGGGCGTGCCGGAGCTTTCAATCGCCCGACTTCGCTGATCACCATCGAGGTAGACGAAGAGTAAACGAAAAGGTTGAAATGTCGTCTTCCATTGGACGATTGGACTGAATATGGGACAGAAGATACATCCGATAGGTTTCCGCCTCGGCATCTCGGCCGAGTGGCGTTCGAACTGGTTTGCCGGCAAGCCTGAGAGCTACCGCGAGCTGGTGCAGGAAGACTACGAGATCCGGGAAATCATCGCTAAAGAGTACGACGGCGAGGGCTCTATCTCGCGAGTCGATATCGACCGCGGCGGTGGCGAGATGAGCATCAACGTCTACACGAGCCGCCCTGGCATCATCATCGGGCGAAACGGCCAAAGGATCGACCGGTTGCGGCATGTGATCGAGCGATCGACCGGTCGACGAGTGCGGATCTCGGCAAACGAGATCAAGGTTCCGGAACTCGACGCCAAGTTGGTCGGTCAGAGCCTCGCGGAGCAACTCGAGCGACGTATACCTTACCGCCGAGCAGTGCGAATGGCGATGCAGCGAACGATGGATTCGGGCGCAGAAGGCATCAAGGTCGTAGTTTCTGGTCGGTTGGGCGGCGCCGAGATTGCGCGTGTCGATAAGCAGATGGAAGGTCGAGTGCCGCTTCACACGTTGCGGGCCAAGATCGACTATGCGGTATCGGAAGCACGCACCACATTCGGCGTGATCGGCATCAAGGTCTGGATCTTCACGGGCGACATGCCTGCGGAGGGCAGGTCACAGCTCAACAATGGCAGTTCGACTGGCGTATCGCCCATCGGGCTGGGTCGTGCGCAAAGGCACCGACGTTAGTTTTCGAGGACAATCGCCATGTTACAGCCACGTAGAACCAAATTTCGCAAGCAGCACCGCGGCAAGATGAGCGGCGTTGCTAATCGCGGCAGCAAGTTGGCATTCGGCGACTTCGGATTGAAGGCGATGGATGCAAGTTGGATCACCTCGAGGCAGATCGAATCCGGTCGGCGAGCGATCACGGGTTACGTGCAACGTGGCGGACAGGTCTGGATACGGATATTCCCGGATAAGCCAGTCTCGTCCCGGCCAGCGGAGACCCGCATGGGCGGAGGCAAGGGTGCGGTTGATCACTGGGTCGCACCGGTTCGGCGCGGACGGATCATCTACGAGATAGCAGACGTCCCCGAAGCGGCCGCAAAAGAAGCGTTGCGGCGAGCCGGGGCTAAATTCCCGATGCCGGTGAAGATCGTTTCGCGGGCGGATGAACTTTAGGCCCCATCGGTACAAAAGACCGCAGCAGGGATTTACTAGATGCACATTACGGAAGTAAGAGAGTTGAGCAACACCGAGCTTTATCGGGAGTTGTCTCAGCAGGAACGCGCGTTGATGAATTTGCGTTTCCAGAAAACAACGCGCCAATTGACGGACACGAACGCGTTGCGGAACACCCGGCGAACTATCGCCCGGATCCACACCGTGCTTCGAGAACGTCAGATTGTTGAACAATTGGGTCTCTCGGAGGGCCAAGCATAAGGGCTCGATCGAATTGTGCATCGATAGCTGAGGACATCGAATAGATATGACAGGCATACGTAAAGTGCGGACTGGGACCGTGATCCGCGACAAGAACGACAAGACGATCGTTGTCGCGTACTCGTGGTCGCAACGGCACCGCGTTTACAAACGGAACCGTCGTCGGATCACGAAGTTCGTGGCGCACGACGAGCACAACGAGGCGTCGATCGGCGATCGCGTGTTGATCGAAGAGCACCGACCTTTGTCGAAGACTAAGCGGTGGCGTTTGCGGCAGATCATCGAGCGGGTCGAAGTCGTCGCGCCGGATGATGCGCCGAGCGAGATCGACCAGCAAGACGTCGCTTTTGGAGAAGGTCAGTGATTCAGCGAGAGACGCGCCTCAGAGTGGCGGACAACTCTGGCGCCCGCGAGGTCCTGTGCATAAACATGACCGGTGCGAGCAACCGCCGATATGCCGGTTTGGGCGATGTCATCACCTGTGCGGTGAAGGACGCGCAACCAGGCGGCGCTGTCGCAATGCATGAAGTCGTCAAAGCTGTGATTGTGCGCACCAACAAGGAGTATCGCCGAGTTGATGGTTCCTACATCAGGTTCGACGACAACGCGTGCGTAATCGTTGCGGAAGATGGCAATCCGAGAGGAACACGCATCTTTGGCCCCGTGGCTCGTGAGTTGCGAGAGCGGGAATTTAACCGGATCGTGTCATTGGCACCCGAAGTTCTGTAGTTGAAAAGCAATGCCTAAGAAAATCAAAAGAGGGGACACAGTCCTCGTGGTGTCTGGAAAGGACAAAGGGTCGCGCGGCGAGGTGATCGCTGTCGACCGGAAGAAGCAGCGCCTGTTCGTCGAGGGAGTGAACCTCGTGAAACGGCACATGGGCCGACGGCGTGGGGTGATGCAGACCGGCATCGTCGAAGGCGAAGCCTCGATTCACTTGTCCAACGTCGTGCTCGTCGATGCGGACACCGGCGAGGTTGGTCGGGTGAGGTGGCGCGAGCTTGAAGACGGAACGCGAGTTCGCAGCGTTAGAGGTTCGCGAAATGGTTAGTTCAAACGGGACAGCGACGGCTTTCATGCCGCGGTTGCTCACACAATACCGATCGGATGTCGTGCCGGTTCTCACGCGAGAGTTCGGTTACACGAACCCGATGCAGCTGCCGCAGCTGGAGAAGATCATCGTCAACATAGGACTCGGCGAGGCGATCGACAACTCGAACGCCTTGGATGCAGCCGTCGGCGATATTGCCACGATTACCGGCCAGAAACCGGTGGTCAACCGCGCTAAGCGATCGATCGCGAACTTCAAGTTGCGAGAAGGTATGCCAGTTGGCGCATCGGTCACGTTGCGGTCCGGCCGCATGTGGCAGTTCTACGACCGCTTGGTCAATGTGGTGTTGCCCCGAGTGCGTGACTTCCGAGGAACCAACCGCAACTCGTTCGATGGGAATGGCAACTACAGTTTGGGCCTTTCCGAACAGGTTGTGTTTCCTGAGATTGACTACAATCAGATTGACAGGTTGCGTGGACTTCAAGTGGTTATCGTGACCACGGCGCGCACCGATGAGGAAGGTCGCAGGCTGCTCGAACTTTTGGGCATGCCGTTCGCGACGGGACGTTGAGTTACCGAGAAATTCAATCCGCCGATAGATTCGGCATGACAAGCACACGAAGACATAGACAACAATGGCTCGCAAGGCAATAATCGAACGTGAAAAGAAGCGTGCGCTCCTCGTTGAGAAGTACGCAGAGCGACGCGCCGAATTGAAGCGCATCGCCAACGATACCAATCGCCCCTTTGAGGAGCAGATGGAGGCGAGGCGCCAGCTTCATCTCTTGCCTAAGAATTCGAGCAAAATCCGACAGAGGAATCGTTGCTTCGCCACAGGACGACCAAACGGATACATCCGATTCTTCGGGATGTGCAGGATCGTCTTCCGCGAACAAGCACATCTCGGCAATTTGCCGGGAATTCGAAAAGCCAGTCTTTAGACGCCGATCTAGCTACGGCGGGATCAATGAACCAATAACCCAATGCCAGTCACCGACCCAATTTCAGACATGCTGACACGCATCCGCAACGCGGTGATGTCGCATCACGACCAAGTAGTGATTCCACATTCGCAGATGAAGCGGTCATTGTTGCGCTTGATGCGAGACGAAGGATTCATCTCTAACGTGCAGACCCGCCGCGAAGGCGTGAAAGCCGATTTCGAGGTGACGCTGCGCTACTACGACGACAATGACGAATCGGTCATCACCGGACTAAAGCGAGTCAGTAAACCCGGTCGACGGATCTACGTAGGCAAGAACGAGATTCCGCGTTACTTCGGTGGTCGCGGCGTCGCTTTCATGTCGACCTCCAAGGGGGTCATGACATCTGATCAGGCTCGCAGGTCAGGTGTAGGCGGCGAGTTGCTGTTCTACGTGTGGTGATCGGCCCAAACACCCCAACACCTAGCAGCTAGCGGGAAATATCAAAGTGTCCAGAGTAGGAAACAGTCCAATTGCCGTGCCGAACGGCGTCGAAGTGAAGATCACCGACGGAAATGTGTCGGTCAAAGGCCGTTTGGGCGAATTGAGTCGAAAGATCCACGACGGAATCGGCGTCGCAATGGACGGATCGGACGTCGTAATTACCCGTTCGAACGACTCCCGAGACCAACGGGCCAAACACGGACTAACCCGAAGTCTGGTCAACAACATGGTCCTCGGCGTAAGCGAGGGCTTTACCAAACGACTGATCATGTACGGCACGGGATACCGGGCCACGCAAAAAGGCACCGGTTTGGAGTTGCTGGCCGGCTACTCTCACCCGGTCGACGTCGAGCCGATTGGCGACAACACATTGAGTGTCGAAGGCAACACGACGATCATCGTCACCGGACCTGACAAGCAAGATGTGGGTCAACAGGCCGCGAACATTCGGTCCGTGCGCAAACCCAGCCGCTTCCAGAGCAAGGCTGGTCGAATCCCGCTATTTGGGATCGCCTACCAAGGCGAACAGTTGCGTCTGCGCGTTGGCAAGACCGTTGCGGGTGTCGGAGGTTAGAAGCGAAATGGCTAACAGAAAGTTTGACAACCGCCCTCGCTGGATACGTCATCGACGTGTCCGACGTCGTGTGATCGGCGTGGATGCACGCCCGCGATTGTCCGTATTTAGAAGCAACAAACAGATCTACGCCCAAGTGATCGACGACCATGAAGGTCGGACACTGGCCGCAGCATCGTCGCTCGAACCTGAGATCGATGATGCAGGGAAGATCGACACAGCAAAGCATGTGGGAACCACGGTCGCCAAGCGAGCCAAAGAACAGGGCATCAAGAAAGTCGTGTTCGATCGTGGGGGTTATCAATATCACGGACGCGTCAAGGCATTGGCCGACGCCGCCCGTGCGGAGGGTCTTGACTTTTAACCATGGTTACCGAAACCAACACTCGCGACCGGCGTTCCGGCGGCGATCGCCGTGGCCGACAACGACGGCGCCCTCGACGAGATGAAGCGCCGGAAGGCCCCGAACTATTTGAGCGAGCGGTAAAGATAAGGCGCGTCTCGAAGGTCGTCAAGGGCGGACGAAATCTCTCGTTCAGCGCCATGATGGTGGTCGGCGACTACAACGGTCGCGTTGGTGCCGCCTTGGGCAAAGCCGCATCGGTTCCGGACGCTGTCCGTAAAGGACGACAGAACGCCGAGCGCGCGATGCAGCCAGTCGCCGTCAAAAACGGCACGATCCCTCACGACGTCTACGCAAAGTTCGGCAGCGCCAAGGTGCTGCTTTTACCAGCCGCACCGGGAACCGGCGTTATCGCAGGTGGCGGAGTGCGTGCAGTCATCGAGGCGGCAGGCATCCAAGACGTGTTGTCGAAGACCTTCGGTGGCAGCAACCCAGTCAATACGGTTCGGGCAACGATTAAAGCCCTGTCGATGTTGCGTGACCCAGAAGCGGAACGCATCAGGCGGCTAGGCTTGGACCGAATCCACAGACCCGAAGTTGCGCCAGCAGAGGATGCAGAGGCTGCGACTCAAGAAACGCCTGAGGCTCAAGAAGCATCTGAGGCCCCAGAGACGCCCGAGGCTCCAGAAACTCCTGAGGCTTCCTTAGAAGCCAATGCCGAGGAAACCAGCGAATCTTCTGACGACTCAGCGGCTCCTCAGGAAGCATCGGCCGAACCGGAAGCAACGGCACCAACGGCAGTAGCAGCCGAAACGGAAGCAACAGCCGAGACGAGCAGCGACGAATCCGCTGCATCTAGCGATTCTGACGACAACGATAAGAGTGAATCGTCGCAATGAGCGAGATTAGCATCAAACAGGTTCGCAGCGAGATCGGAACGATCCCTAAGCAGAGGGCGACGCTGAAAGCTCTCGGCCTCAAGCGGATCAATCACGTCGTGACGAAGGAAGACACGGTGCAGATCCGCGGGATGATCAAGAGAGTCTCCCATCTAGTGGAAATTGTTTCCTGAATAAGTGGGACGTAATCGATATGCCAGGACTACATCAACTGAAACCTGCCGAAGCTTCCCGTCGCAAGCGCAAGCGCGTTGGACGTGGCGACGGTAGCGGCAACGGCTCGTACTCCGGCCGCGGCAGCAAGGGTCAATTGCAGACCGGTAAAGTGCCGTTCCTCTTCGAGGGCGGACAAAACCGTTTGGTCAAGCGATTGCCTTTCATGCGCGGTTTCAACAACCTCTTCCGTGTCGAACATTCACCCGTGAACGTGGCGAGCTTGAATCAATTCGATGACGGCGCGCAGATCGGTCCTGAAGAACTTGTGGCAACTCGTTTGGTGAGGCAGCCCGAAGCAACCGTGAAACTCCTCGGCGACGGCGAAATCGAAAAGAGCGTGCACATCTCCGTTCACGCCTGCTCGGCAAGCGCACGCGCCAAGGTCGAAGCCGCCGGTGGCAGTGTCACGATCCTCGGTGCCGCAGAATCCACTGAAGACGCTGGCTCGGAAGAGTAACCGAGACGGGACGTAAATCGGTCTAATGCAGACTACCGGAGCACAAACAGGACGCCAATCAGCACTGCCCGCACTGTTTCGGGCAGTTATCGATTCATGGCGTGTACCCGACCTCCGGTTCCGAATTCTCTTCACGCTAGGCATTCTGGTCGCGTTCCGGTTCTTGGCCCACGTGCCGAACCCGGGTGTAGACCAAGATTTGCTGGCGCAGGCTTTCGAAGCCAACCCTGTGTTCGGTGTCCTCGATCTATTCAGTGGCGGTGCGTTGAGCCAGTTGAGCATTGCCGCGATGGGTGTGTATCCATACATCACCGCGTCCATCATCCTGCAGGTCTTGACTCCCGTGATCCCACAACTCCGGGAACTCTCTCGCGAAGGCGGGGAATCGGGACGACGCACCCTCAACCGCTACACGCACTATCTCACAGTGCCGTTGGCCATCCTCCAAGGCTGGGCGTTGCTCAACACACTTGAGCTCCAAGGCGCAATTACGGGCATTGGATTGGGCGGCGACGAGATAACGAACACCGTGACCATCATCATGTGCATGACGGCCACGACGATGTTGCTCGTGTGGATGGGCGAAATCGTTACGGAGAAGGGGATCGGAAACGGTATCTCGTTGATTATCTTCGCCGGCATCGTTGCGTCTTTGCCTCAGACTGCTGGTTCCCTGTGGGCCCTACGTGACCAGTCGTTCCAAGTTTCGATGCTCGTGGCGATGATGCTCATCATCATCTTCATCGTCGTGATCTTCAACGAAGCCCAGCGACGAGTTCCGGTCCAATACGGTCGCAGCGTCTTCCGAGGCGGCCAGATGTATCGGCAAACCGGCGCTTCGTTCATCCCGTTGCGCGTAAACGCCGCTGGAATGATCCCGCTCATTTTCGCTTTCTCGATCGTGACGTTGCCCGCCACCATCGCCACTTACTTCGCCGACCCCAGCAGCAACAGTGTCGCCGCTCAAGCCGCAAGTTGGGTGACTCGGACGCTGACATTCACCAGCGATCCGTATTGGGCGCTGATCTTCATCCTGACCGTCGGTTTCACATTCTTCTACGCCCTTGTGGTGCACAACCAGCAAAACTTGGCTGAGAATCTGCAGCGAAACGGCGGATTTGTACCTGGCATACGACCTGGACAACCGACGCGTGACTATCTGATGCGCATCGTGTTGCGGATCACGTGGGCAGGTGCAATCTTCCTTGGAGTGATCGCGATAACTCCCTGGATCGCCAACCTCATCACGAACCTTGAGGCATCGTTGACGCTAATCCAGAGCACGAGCATGATCATCATGGTCGGCGTCGCGTTGGACACGATGCGGCAGCTCGAAGCGCAGTTGATGATGCGCAACTACGAAGGATTCGTGCGGTCGTGATGTCTGTTTTTCATCGAGAGCATGACTTTAGCGCGGATCGCGCTTAAAGGACTAGCATTGCGTATCGTATTTCTAGGCCCCCCGGGCGCGGGCAAGGGCACACAAGCTGCGATGCTCACCGATGAACTCGGCTACCAGCATCTCTCGACCGGCGATATGATCCGGGATGAGATGGCTCGCGGCACCGAGTTGGGTCAGTTCGCCAAGACCTTTTACGACAAAGGAAACTTGGTTCCCGACGAGACCGTGATAGACATGATCAAGTTTCGTCTGGCAGACATCGAAGACGTGATCCTCGACGGTTTCCCTCGGACGGTCGTCCAAGCGGCGACCCTCGACGACGAGTTGTCGAAAATCGGTGTGTCGCTCGACAGGGTGATCTTCTTCCGAGTAGACGTCGAGGAGTTGGTGGAACGGCTCGAGAAACGTCGCGAAATCGAAGGTCGAGTCGATGACGAGCCCGAAGCTATACGGCGACGGATGGATGTCTACAACCGCGAAACTGCGCCGGTGGTCGATTATTACCGAGACAATGATCGCGTGACAGAAATCGACGCTCTGGGAACGATCGAAGGAGTGCGGGAACGCTTGACCGAAGCGATTGCGTGAACGAAACCGATGAGTAACGAACGTATGAATGCGACGAAATTCGTAAAGTCGGTTACAATTGCGATTGAAGTTGCGAATTGAACGATAGTCTCACGGGCAACCTGGATACGGCTCGCCGTATCGCGCTCAAAAGCAAGCGCGAACTGGATTCGATGCGAACCGCTGGCCACATCGTGGCCGACGCTTTGAATGCGGTTTTCGATGCTTTGGAGCCAGGCATTACGACCGCAGAACTGGACGACATCGCTAGGCGAAAGATCCAGGCTGAAGGAGCGAAACCCGCTTTTCTCGGCCTCTATGGATTTCCTGCCGTGGCATGTATCTCGATAAACGCCGAGATCGTGCACGGCATCCCAAGCGAACGCGTCCTCTCGGAAGGCGACCTGGTGAGCGTGGACTGCGGTGCTATTGTTGACGATTACTACAGCGACCACGCGCGAACCGCCATCGTCGGCGAAACAGACGACGAGGAGCGGAAGCGATTGGTCGATGTGTGCCGTGAATCTTTGGCGCAAGGCATAGAGCGTGGCTCGCCGCACAACCGCGTCGGTGATATATCCCATGCCGTGGAGCAGTTCGTTCGTGATGCTGGATTCGAGTTGGTACGAGAATATGTCGGACACGGAATTGGGCGATCGTTGCACGAAGCGCCTCCCGTGCCGAACTTGGGACAACCCGGATCGGGACCACTCCTCATGGAAGGAATGACGATAGCCATCGAGCCGATGATTATGACCGGGTCTTGGGAGACCGAAGTCTTAGACGACGGCTGGACCGTTGTCACCGCCGACGGCTCGCTCTCAGCGCACTTCGAACACACAGTGGCAATCACTGCCGACGGTCCTGAGGTACTAACCACAACCCGTTGATTGTGATCAAACGATCGGACTAGTCCAACAATGCCGAAAAAAGAAGCCATAGAAGTCCAAGGAACCGTGACGCAAGCTCACCCGAACGCGTATTTCCGGGTGAAGCTGCCCAACGAACACGAAGTCTTGGCGCACGCATCCGGAAGGATCCGAAAGAACTACATAAGGATTCTGCCCGGCGACAACGTGATGGTTGAGCTCTCGCCGTATGATTTGACGCGAGGCAGAATTACTTACCGCTTCCGATAGTCAATAGACGGGGAACCCACGAAATGAAGGTAAGAGCTTCAGTAAAAGCGAAACAACCCGGGAGTCGTGTCGTTCGGCGCAAGGGCCGGGTGTACGTGATCAACAAGCAGAACCCTCGGTTCAAACAGCGACAGGGTTAGTCAATTTAGGAGTGATGCAATGGCAATCATCGCCGGAGTAAACATACCCGACAACCTGCGTGTGGTTGTAGGCCTCACCGGGATCTACGGCGTTGGTCAGACACGGGCGGCCAACATAGCCAAGGATCTCAACATCCCGTCGAACACCCGCATGAGGGAGCTCAGCGATGAGGATCTCGCTGCGATCAGGAACGCCATCGATCGCGCGGGAATAATGATCGAAGGCGATCTCCGACGCGAAAACCAACTGAACGTGCGTCGTTTGGTTGAAATCCAGAGCTACCGGGGCCAGAGGCATCGCCGTGGCCTGCCAGCCCGCGGTCAACGCACGAAAACCAACGCGCGCACGAAACGCGGCCGTCGCCAGACTGTGGCGGGCAAGCGCCGTGCACCGTCGCATTAAAACTATCGGCGGTCTTGCAATGATCGCCTCACCAGTAGGAGCAACCACCTAGGCTATGCCGAGAACTCGTCGAAGAAGCAGAGAACGGAAGTTCGTCCCGCAAGGTCGGGCGTACATCATCGCAACGTTCAACAACACGTTGATCACATTCACAGACCCCAACGGCAACGTCGTAGCGCAAAGCAGTTCGGGAGCGATGGGTTTCCGAGGCTCACGCAAAAAGACGGCATTCGCCGCTCAACGCGCTGGCGAAACTGCTGCCAGATCAGCCGTGACACATGGCATGCGCACGGTCGACGTTCTGGTTAAGGGACCGGGCAACGGTCGAGAATCTGCGATCCGAGCGATCGCCGGTGCAGGTATTCGAGTCAACTCGATTACCGACCACACGCCAATCCCTCACAACGGTTGTCGACCACCGAAAAGGCGGCGCGTCTGATTCGGCACAGTCTTTCGGATTGTTGCCGTTTTCGCGGCAAATCCGATTGAAGCTTGAAGACGCCCAATCTAAAGCTGAAAACCGAACTGGCCAATTTAGAATCGAAAAGTTAGCGTACGGCTCAAAACTCAGTAGTCGCGCCCAATTTTCTTCAGAACACGCCAAAGTCTGAAAGCCACGAGAGACAGAGACGGTAATGGCAAGAAACACAAACCCGGTTTGCAAGATCTGCAAATCACAAGGCGAGAAACTCTTCCTGAAGGGAGAACGTTGCTACACGCCCAAATGTGCGGTCGATCGTTCGCGAGATAGTTCACGGCGAAGTTCCGGGCCAGTCGGTGCTCCAAGACGACGACGTCGATTGTCCGACCACGGCATCCAGCTAAAGCAAAAGCAGAAAGCCCGCCACATCTACGGCATCTACGAGCGGCAATTCCGCGGCATGTTCGACGAAGCTGCCCGCCAATCCGGCGTTACCGGCTCGAACCTGCTGAAACTGCTGGAACGACGCCTCGACAACGTCATCTATCGCGCAGGTTTCGCTACATCACGTCCTCAGGCCCGCCAAACAGTCAACCATGGTCACATCCAGGTCAACGGTCGCAAGGTCGACGTTCCTTCCTTCATCGTCAAGCCTGGCGACGTGATCTCTTGGCGTGAGAAATCAAAGAGTTCCGGTCTGTATCAAACCGCCAACGACAACGTTGGTCGGCGCCGTCAGGCCTCCAACTGGATCACGGTAGATTCGGAAAATTTGACAGCCGCCATCGACGCCGTCCCCAACGAAGATGATGTCGACACGACGATCGACACTCGAATGATCACCGAGTACTACTCAAGGAGATAAACCCGCAACATGTTAGGCGGTATCCGCGCGCCAATCTCAACCACCGTCCAGTTCGCCGATGAGACGGAAGACTACGTCCCGCAACTCGAAACAGTCGAGACCACCGAGACTTACGGCAAGTTCCAGATCGCAGGCCTAGAACGCGGCTGGGGCACTACGCTGGGCAACGGGCTTCGCCGAGTTTTGCTCGGAGCGATGCCCGGAACTGCTATCACGGTCGCACGAATCCTAGGCCAGCAGCATGAGTACGGCACAGTCCCGCACATGCGCGAAGGCATCGGCGAGTTCCTCATCAATGTCAAGGGGATCCGCATCCGCGCGACAACTGAGACGACGCAGAAAGTTCTTTCGTTGCACGCCAACGGCGAGGGACAGGTCGTAGCTGGCGACATCAAGCCCCACAGTGTGTTCGAAATCGTCAATCCTGAGCATCACCTTGCGACCTTGGATAGCGACGAAGGCGAGCTCATGGTGCAGTTCGACGTGGAGCAAGGCGAGGGGTATCTCGCTTTCGACCACGAAGCTCCCCGAGGGCATGGTGCGCTGCCGGTAGACGCGATCTTCACACCCGTGTTGAAAGCCAACTACGAAGTAGAGGGTATGTCGGGCCGGCTCTCCGGTCGCGATCTGTTGACGATCGAAGTCTGGACAGATCGGACCGTCGATCCCTTCGAAGCTCTCCGTACTGCGGCGAACATCCTGAAGTCGAAACTCGACATCGTCACCACTCTGCCTGAAACCGACGACCGGCCGGCGAGCGATGAGATGTCGACTCTGTTGGATACCGAAATCAAGGATCTGAGCGACGAACTGAGTTCTCGGATCATCAACGCCCTGTCGCGCTACCCCATCCGCACGTTGGGCGAGTTGATGCGATTCACTCCCGAAACCCTGAAACAGGAAGTGAGAAACTTCGGTGAAGTATCGTTCCGCGAGCTCCACAATTTCATGGTCGAGAAAGAGCTTTGGGCGCCCGAAGAAGAAGTCGTAGAAGCTGAGGAAGAGAATCAGCAACCCTAACGGTTTTACCTAACTCGGAGAATCTGAACACCATGCGACATCGTCGATCAGGCAGGAAATTCGGCCGAAAAACCGCTCCTCGTAGAGCCATGTATCGAGGCATGGTGACAGATCTGCTCAGGCATGAGGTGATCCGCACGACCCACGCCAAGTCCAAGGAAGTTGCTCCTTTGGCGGAAAAAATGTTGACGCTCGGGAAGCGTGGTGAACTGCACAACCGACGCCAAGCGGCAGCATTCATCACCGATAAAGAGGTCCTGGCCAAAACCTTCGACGAGCTAGCGGATCGTTACCGCGATCGTGACGGTGGGTACACGAGGGTGATCAAACTCGGTAAACGCCCAGGCGACGGTGCCGAGATGGCACTCATCGAACTCGTCGAATAACACTCCGCCGACCGCGTCCGGTCAATAGACGCGGGTCGACTATGCGATTGGCGTTTATCGTCGAGTACGACGGCACCGATTTCAACGGATCGCAGTCGCAATTGAATGCGCGCACCGTTCAAGACGTCTTGGAAACGGCGGTTTGGACGATCTTCGGCGAGCAAGTTGGTCGCGTGAGTTTGGCCAGTCGCACGGACGCGGGGGTGCATGCGCTAGGTCAGGTCGCGTCAATTCACGTCGAGACGACGATGCCGATGCGCGAAATCCAAAACGCAATGAACGGCAATCTGCCCGACGACGTTGCAGTCAAAACCGTAAAGGTTGTTCCCGAGCAGTTCGATCCTCGACGCTCCGCAGTCGCGAGAGAGTATCGATACGTGATCAACGACGACCTCACCCATTCGCCGTTGCGTAGGCGCTGTGAATACCATGTGCGTCGCCGCCTCGATGCTGAGGCGATGGCTGACGCGGCCCGGCAGTTCGTCGGGGTCCACGACTTCGCCGCATTCGCAGCCGCATCGCGAGATGGCGGATCGACCGTGCGACACGTCGAGTGGGCCACGGTTACACGCACCGAAGACGGTCGACTGGTCTTTGACATTCGGGCGAATGCGTTCGTTCGCCAGCAAATCAGGCGGATGGTCGGCGTATTGGTCTCTGTGGGTGAAGGGGCGAAATCGGTTGAGTGGGTAGGATCGTTGCTTGGGTCATCAGGTAGAGACCAGGCGACTCAGAATGCCCCGCCTCATGGATTGACGTTGGTCCGAGTGGTCTTCGATCCCGTTTTCGGGTTGGAAGCGACCTGAAATCGCGACTGATCATGTGATCACGCGTTGCAATCCTCGCCAAAGGGATGAAACTTGGGCGCGCGCAAATTAGAATCAGTCTGTTATGCCAACCAGAATCAAACACTACAACCCAAGCGCATCGGACATAAAGAACCAATGGCGGGTATTTGACGCAGAAGGCAGAGTTTTGGGCCGCCTCGCCAGCGAGATCGCGATGGTGTTGATGGGCAAACACAAGGCCGAATACGTGCCGCACATGGCCTCAGGCGATTTCGTGATCGTCGTCAACGCTTCGAAAGTTGAATTGACGGGCGACAAACCTGAGCAGAAGGTGTATCGGCGGCATAGTCAATACCCTGGGAACCTCAAAGAGATTCCGTTCGCTCGGATGCAGGAAAAAGTTCCTGAGCGAGTAATCGAACTGGCAGTTCGAGGAATGCTCCCCAAGAGCAAGCTGGGACGCAAGATGTTGACCCGACTTAAGGTCTATGCTGGCCCGGAGCATCCCCACATGGCGCAGGTGATAGGTTCCGAACGCGAGGAAATGCGTGCGGGGTCTGCCTAACCTTTCGTTTGAGGTCCTGCCGTCCAGACCAATCGATGTCCCAATCCGAAACGCCATCTGCAGACGTATGACACACTGGGCTGACAAGCTCCCACCTACGGGCGAAACGCCGTCGCAGAGCATCGCCTCTGCCCTCGCCTGTGCGCGCAATGAATCCGGAGCGGCGCGATAACCGCAAGAGGAGCACATCTTGACGACTGAAAACAACGACCGTTATTACTACGGAACTGGCAGGCGAAAAACCTCCATCGCCCGAGTACGCCTATATAACCGCGAGGGCGGCGTAACTCTGAACGGAAAGCCGTTGAACGAGGTGATTTCCGTCGACCAATGGTTCGCGGCGGCCATGCTTCCGCTCAATGTGACCGAACTCGCCGGCAAAGTTACCGTAGTAGCCAAGTCCCACGGAGGCGGCGTCCACGGTCAAGCTGTTGCACTCTCGCACGGTCTTTCCCGGGCGCTCATCGAATTCGATCCTGAGCTTCGCCCTGTCTTGAAGAGGTACAAGCTCTTGACCCGCGATCCTCGAATGCGGGAATCCAAGAAGTACGGACTTAAACGGGCACGCAAGGCGCCACAGTACACGAAGCGCTAAACCGCATCCATCATGCCCGATCGCCGCGTCAGTAATCGATGCCATCTCGCGGCGGAATCGTTCAACCTTGCATCGAATTCGTAGGATTTTTCGCTATGGAAAATCGCACAATTCTTATTGGGAAGCTATGCATGCCTGTCGTCGCACGCCAGATGCTCAAGCCCCTGAGAGTTTGGGGCTCGATCTTGGCTACTGCCGCTTTGGCGGCGGTCAGCCTCATCGCGGTGGCGGCGAGTGACAACAACGCTCTCGAAGCACAACAGAACCCCGGCGTCCCACCGACGTTCCCAGCGATAGTGTTTAACGGCCACGTGACCATCAACGGCGAAGAACCCGAGTACTCCGGGTTCAGGATCACCGCGAAAATCGGCGACAAATACACGTCTGCGCCCAGCACTGTCGGCTCCTTGCCCAATCGGCCTTCGGCGTACGCTCACCTGGTGGTGGCGCCCGACCCTGCACTGGACCTGTTCGGATCACAGATCGAATTTTGGCTCGAGGACACGGTCTTGTCGACCTCGACCAGTTGGTACGCCGTGATCAACGAGTTCAGCGGTGAGATTTGCGGCGGGTGCACATGGACTTTTCCGATTCTCCGAGAACTAAACCTCGACTTCCCGAATCTACCCGAACCGACTCCAACGGTGACGCCGACTTGGACTCCTTCGCCTGAAATTCTCAGTCCGGCATTCTTTTCCGGAAGAGCTCGAACCCCTCGTGGACCTTTGCCAGACGGATCGGAGATCTACGTGACCGTCGGTGAAGATTTCCGATCGGGCAACATCGAGGTCTATGGCGCCGAGTACTTCATCACGGTTGACGTTGTTGACAAAAAATACCGAAATGCACCCGTCACATTCTTCTTGGTCGATCGGAATGATCCTTCGGGGGCACCGCGCTTCTTAAAGGCGTTATCACCACCCGGTGCAATGGTCAGCGGAGCGAATTTCGAGAACGTGACCTTGGTCTTTCCTGATCTGTTGCCGACTCTGACACCAACGCCGACACCGACCCATACGCCGACCATTACGCCAACTCCGACGCCTACAAACACTCCCACCATCACACCGACGCCTACGCCGACGTTGTCACCGACGCCTACGTTGACGCCGACGCCGACAGTGACTCCGACACCGACTCGAACTCCGATCCCGTCGCCGACGAACACTCCGGAACCGACTCCAACTCCGGAGCCGACCAAACCGCCGACGGCGACACCGACGATAGTCCCGACTGCGACATTCACGCCAGAACCTACGAGAACGCCGAGGCCGACCGCCGATGCGGGCGAAGCGACGGCAGCAGTACCCGAAATCGTCCGTCCCACGCAGTTCGTACCTGGTTCTACCGGGGGCGAAACGCCTAGTGAACCGGCGAACGGCGGTGGGTTCTGCTCAGCGAGCACCAAAGACGACGGTTCGATGGAGGCCACGTTGCCGTTGGGCATCGTGTTGCTGTTGAGCGTTTTCGCATGGCGAATTGCAGGCTTCCGAAAACGAGAGTCAGAAGATTTCGACACCGAAGATGGATACTTCCTGAATCGGCAAAGATGAGGTGAAACCAGATGCACCACGTAAACGAGCGTGACAAAATCCCGCCCCGGCGCGCAGGTACTCCGCCCAATAACGTGGGCAACATCAGAACCTCAAAGGTCCGCGAGTGGACGATTACGCTCGCCGTCGCGATGACCGTATTGACCGCGGTCACGACCGCGCTCGTCTTGGATCGCAACAACGCTAATGCGCAGTCGCAGCTGCCGCCAACGCTGCCTGCAGTCATTTTCAGTGGTTGGGTCACCGTCGACGGATCTCCGTTGAACGTAGAAGGATTGCCTTTGACTGCTCGCGTCGGTGAATGGGAGTCGGTACCGATCATCGTTGGGGAGGGCACGCCAGATCGTAATGGCTACGAGGACCTTACTGTCGATCCGCCAATTGAGTTGATCGGCAGTGAGATCAAATTCGTTTTGGGCGGGACGGTCGAATCGGCGACACTTTCTCATTTTGCGTTGATGAACGATGACGGCACTTTCTGCTTGACGTGCGAATTCAGCTTCCCGGATTGGCGAAACGCCTTCACCATCGATTTCCCGTCACTGCCAGCGACGGCGCCAGCGCCAGCGACCGAGACGCCACAGCAACCGATCGACCCTGGCGCATCTACGACGATGCAGTTGTCCGGTAAGGTGTTCACTGAATCTGGATTGGTGCCGGACGGTTACGAGATCTTTGCAATCATGGGCAACTTGCCACCGACAGACCGAGCGACAGTCACCGATGGAACCTACACTCTCGAAATCACCAATGCGGACGCCAGTTTAAACGGCACATCGATCAACTTCTTCTTGATCGACAAAGGCAATCCGACTGATCCCAACGTGAGGCTCGTTGCCGAAGATGAAGGCGTGTTCATGGCCGGCCAGCAAACTGATCTCCGGCTGTTCTTCCCGGCATTAGCTGCGACGGCGACTCCGGTGCCGCCCACGGCGACACCCGAACCACCTACGGCTACGCCGGTGCCGCCGACGGCTACGCCTATACCGCCGACAGCCACTTCGGTGCCGCCCACGCCCACTCCGGTGCCACCGACAGCGACGCCAATACCGCCGACGGCCACTCCAGTGCCGCCCACGGCTACCCCGGTGCCACCTACGGCTACGCCGATCCCGCCGACAGCGACGCCTATACCGCCGACGGCTACTCCGGTGCCACCCACGGCTACCCCGGTTCAGCCGACTGCGACGCCAATACCGCCAACAGCGACGCCAGTGCCGCCGACTGCCACTTCGGTACCACCGCCGACCGCGACGCCGGAACCGCAAGAGACTGGCGGTGGATTCAACGCCACGTTGCCGCTCGCAATCATTCTGGTGCTGCTGCTCATCGGTATCGCTGGCTACTTCGGTTGGCAGAACAGCCGCAAGGATAATGAATCTGCTTAAACGGCCATTCAGACTGTCGATAGGGCAATAACAAAGCGACCGCCGAGACAATCCCGGCGGTCGCTTTTTCTTTCCGGTGGGTTCTGATTACGAACGGGGTCGCAAAACTACCAACTGCCGATCATCCGGCAAGTTGCGTTTGGATACGCTCACCCGCAACTGCGGGTCACTATTCGCCTGGTTACCGCCCGTCTCGCCAAGTAAGGACTTCAACATCGGACTAGCCTCCTCCGAGTCGGCATCGAAGCCGTTTGCCAACACGATCGACGGGTCCAACGCACCGATCAGCGAGGAAAGCTCTTTAACGTCCATCTCTAGTCGAGCGGCATCGAGCAACAGCACATCGACGTGACCGATGGCTTGCACTGTCCGCGAATCGGGCGAAGTCTTTGGACGGCCGAGCATGAAGACGGCCATGTTTTCGGCATCGATCCGGAATGAGGTGACGGTCTTTTTCGACTCTTCTTCAATGGGAAGAGGGATGCCGCGGAGACCGAGGTCGCCAATCTCGTATTCTCCGGGATGGGAGATGACATCGGAACCAGCAAATCGCCCCGACCTGCGGAATGTAGAGTTGGCAGGCCGACTTCTCAAAACCGCGGTTACCACTGTGTCGTCGGCTGCCGATGAAGGGACGAATGTAGCTTCGTCTTCATTGGCGGGATCACAGATTACTGTGCCGGACACGGTCTTGACGAGAAACGCGTTCTGGCCGTTGAGGGAAATCTCCATCGTTAGTTACAAACTCCAAACTTGTAGGTGAGAATCTGTTTCGTTATCGAGTGTACTCTCCCCCGATTAAAAATCTGGACAATGGCAAGCCATGGAACCCAACATCACCCGCATCTACACGATCGGACATAGCAACCATCCGTGGGAACGCTTCGTCGAGTTGTTGATCCCGCATGGGATCGAGTTGCTCGTGGATGTCAGGTCCAATCCGTATTCACGGTTCGCCCCGTGGTCGAATCGTAGACGACTTGACGCCGCTTTGGCCGAGCAAGGTATCGAATACCTCTGGAAGGGCGATGAACTGGGCGGAATGCCAAGAGGTCGGCATGGGAGGGGCGCCAGCAATCCGAAAATCACGGACGATTGGTATCGCACCAGATCTCGGGATCCCAAGTTTCGTTCGGCGATTGACGAAGTTTCCCGGCTCGCAGTGGGAAAACGGCTTGTATTGATGTGTTCGGAGGGTGATCCGACCAGATGTCATCGGACGATGTTGATCGCGCCCGCGTTTTCAAAAGGCGAATTCGAAATTCTCCACATCTTGCCGAAACCAATCGGAACACTGGTCTCTTTGCCGTTGGATTGACGGGCATGCAAACCCATCAGGGTTTGTCTAATTGATACGCCTCGTGTTAGATTCAGTTAACAGGGACCGTTCCCAAATTCCTCTGGTTAGCGTACGATATTTTCCATCTACTGACGTGGCCAGAAACTGCAAACCTTGACATTTGCGCATGTCCTTACCTGAGCGAACAAGCACGATCCTGACGTTCATCGTCGACGATTACATCTCGACAGCGATGCCGGTTTCGTCCAACGCGGTCGCCAAATCCGGCGGCTTCAACGTGAGTTCCGCAACGATCCGCAACGAGATGGGGGTCCTGATCGAAGAAGGGTACCTTCTTCGTCCTCATGCCTCTTCCGGTGCCGTGCCGGTGGAGAAGGGATACCGCCACTTCGTCGGCGGTTTGGATCTCGAATCCCCCCCGCCCGAAAGCTTGGTTACGCTTCTCAACCATCAGATGGACATAGCTCCTGACGATGTCGATGCTTGGGTGCGGATAGCCGCGTCCGTCATTGCAGATTTGATCGGCGCACTCGCGTTCATCACCGCTCCGAGGGCGAAGATGCCGGACGTGAAACAGGTCGAGCTTCTTCGCCTCCACGATATGTTGGTGATGCTCGTTCTAGTCCTCCAAGAAGCGCGCGTATACCGTCGCGTTTTGGAATTGAAACGCGAGATTGACGACGCCCAACTTGAGCAGACCCGAAACAAGGTGACCGCAGAAGTCGCAGGCAAGGAAGTTGGCGACTTGGTAAGCCAAATAGGCCGAGAGGACATCGACGACGAGTTTGAGCGATTGGTCTGGGAAGCTACGATCGAAACTCTGGTTCACGCCAATTCAGTTCCGGGCGAAAGGTTCATGAGCGGTTTCGGTCATTTCTTGGCGGATCCGGGTCTCGTAGCTGAGCCGGCCAGAAGCGCTCAAGCGATTTCGGCGCTCGAAAACGACGACGCATTCGCTGATCTGGTCGCGGGTATGACTTACGAAAACCAAACCGCGGTCGCCATCGGCTCGGAGAACAATCGCCCCGAACTCTGCGATTACAGCGTGATCATGGCAGGTTACGGCGGCGAAGTAAACGCTCGCGGAGTCGTAGGCCTGATATCACCCATGCGCACCGCATACGATCGCGCGATTCCGACGGTGACTTTTGCCGCCGACGCCCTGAACGCGATGGTCAACCGACGTTGAACCGTCCCTGTCAGGCAATACCCGAAAGAACGAAACCATTCAGATGAGCGACAAACGCGATTATTACGAGGTGCTTGAGCTTCCTCGAACTGCAAACGAGGAAGACATCAAAAAGGCGTTTCGTCGGAAGGCCTTGCAGTACCACCCAGACCGCAATAGGGAGGATGGCGCGACTGAACGGTTTAAGGAGATCAACGAAGCGTATCAAGTGCTCAGCGATTCCGAAAGCCGGGCGCGATACGATCGCTTCGGTCATCAGGGCGTCAACGGTAACGGGAGCCGCGGATTCGAAGGCTTCAGCGACATCGGTGGATTTGGCGACATCTTCGAGTCGTTCTTCGGTGGCGCGGCAGGGACGCGTGTGCGACGCGGTCGCGATGTTGAACTTGGCGTGAGCATCAGTTTCCGTGAAGCCATTTTCGGAACCAGCCTGGAAACGGAGATATCACGTCGAGAAATCTGTTCACGGTGCAACGGCAGTCGCGGTGAGCCCGGCAGTTCGACTACAACTTGCCGAACGTGCAGCGGTTCGGGCCAAGTGCGTCGCGCACAACGAACGCTGTTTGGTAATTTCGAGCAGATCAGCGAATGCTCCACTTGTCGCGGCATTGGGACTAGGGTCGACCGTGCGTGTGGCCAATGCCACGCGACAGGCGTCTCGAACAACCGAAGAAAGATATCGATCGACATACCACCCGGTGTTGACGACGGCACCCGAATCGTCATGCGAGGTCACGGAGACGTAGGCGAGTTGGGCGGTCAGGCCGGAGATCTTTATGTTCGAGTCCACGTCGAGGCAGATCAGGTTTTCACCCGCAGCGGCAATGACGTCCTCGTCAGAGCCGAGTTGAATGTCGTATCCGCGATGTTGGGTGGTGTGATCACCGTTCCGACTCTTGAAGGCGACCAAGATATCACGATCGAGCCTGGTGTCCAGACTGGACGTTCAATCGTGCTGCGCGGCCTCGGCGTTCCTCGACTGCGCAATGACGGCCCGCGCGGCGACCAAATCGTGCAAATTGCCGTGATCACTCCACGCTCTCTTACCGACGAACAGAAAGACCTGGTCCGTCAACTCGGCGAGACGATGCGAGCAACTGATACCCGGGCGTTGGATCCGATCATCATCGAAAACGACGAGTCTCACGGCTCGCAGACATCCCAACAAGGTGATGAAAGCAGAATCTGGAGCTGGTTTAAAGGCACGTTCGCCGGCCAATAGGGTCACGTGTCAATGCCAGACTTCATCGGCCACGTAACTCTTCCCGCTGCGACATGAGCCGGCATGACGCTCTCTCGGATCGCTGGTTGGAGATCAGCGTCGTTCTGTCGTCAGAATTCGCCGAGCCGGTAACCCATCTATTCTCGCGATATGGTGATGGTCGCGTCTTCGTTTCGCAGACTGGCGATTGGGATGCCGATGCGGGAGATACCGACAGCAATCCGAGCGATGTCGTGAGCGTTTACGGCTATCTCAAGATGGATGCATCCGTTGACAGTCGCAAGGGCATGATCGAAGTCGGCTTGAGGTTGATGTCTGAACTCACCGACATGCCACCGCATAGCGAGCGCATCGTTTCGCCTGAGGAATGGTCCAACCAAACGTTTCCGCCGATCCGAGTCGGCGATCGCATCGTTATCACCCCATGGATGCGCGACGATGGCATCCCAGAAGATCCTGACGACGAGGACGTTCATGTCTACTTGTCGCCAGGATTGGCTTTCGGGACGGGGAACCACCCGACGACTCGTCTGTGCCTGCAGCAGATCCTCGTCGACGCGGGATCGGACAGGCTCAAAGGTCGTCGCGTCCTCGATGTGGGTTGCGGATCGGGGATTTTGGCGATCGCCGCGCTGAAACTGGGGGCATCGAGAGCATGGTGCCTTGACATCGATGAGACCGCAATCCTGGCCATACGAGACAACCTGGTGATGTCAGGGGTTGCCGACCGGGCTCATGTGCTCGAAGGCAGTATGCCGAATCCCGATCTGCCTGATTTTCAGTTCGACTACGTATTCGCCAACATCACTTCTCGGGCTTTGATCGAGATCTCGGAGCCACTCGTCCAAAGCGCCAAACCTGGTGGCGTCATTTTCGTCTCGGGCATCCTTGCTGATCAGGTGGAGGCGGTCCGCGACGCGTTCAGCAATGCCGGAAGTGTGACGATCATGGATGCGTGTCAGGATGGTGATTGGTATATGCTGCGCATCGCCAAATCGGAGCAGACATAGCGATTCAACCGATGCATCGTTTCTACATTGAGCCTTCTGCGGCGCTTCGTCTCGAAAAGGGAGGGCGAGTCAACCTACCCGACAATATTGCCCATCAAGTCAGAAACGTGCTTCGGCTTAGGGCTTCGGAACGAATCGCATTGTTCACCGGAGACGGGCACGAGTGGATCGCCGAACTGGTGGCGACGCCTGATCGCCGAGGCGCCGGCGTGCGTTTGCTCGACGTGACTGAACCTGATGTCGAGATGAAGACCAAAGTCGCGATGCTCATGGCGTTGACCAGGCCTCAACGTTACGAACTGGCATTGGCGAAGTGCACCGAACTTGGAGCTGCCGAGTTCCGTCCTGTCACCTCGGAGCGAGTGTTGAGGTCCGAAGCGCAGGTCGGTGCGACTCGAATGCGGAGGTGGAACCGGATCGTGCGCGAGGCCGCAGAACTGTCGGGGCGTGTCCGTGTGCCGCAAATCACCGAACCTTTGCCGTTAAGTGATGCCATCTCAGATGCATTGAGCGAAGGTGCTTCGGTGATCGTTTTGTGGGAAGGCGCGACGGAGCCGATGTTCACCGATCAACTTCTCCGTCTTCAAGAACAGATCGATCAGCCCCGAAAGCTGGCGCTAGTTTTGGGTCCGGTGGGCGGGTTTGCCGAGGGAGAGGCGCACGAAGCCATCGGATTAGGCGCGGCGGTTGCGAGCCTCGGTCCGCGGATACTTCGCACGGAAACAGCGGCTATCGCGGTTATGTCGTTGGCAGCGCAGATTCTCCGTTGAGAGTGCCAGCGCGATCGGTTTGCGTCGTGGGTTGTCAACGTCTTAGGACGACGCAACGGGTTGGAGTCGCTGGCGGTGGTATCGTGTTTGAAACTCTTGACGGCTCAGATTATTGCCGCAGGTGAAAATCAGGTAACCTATGTCTGAACCTAAAGTAGGTTTGACTGAGTTCGCAACAATGGCAAACGCACGAAATTGCTCCTAGGAGGAGACACCATGCGAAGAATATGGTTTTCGACATCCGGCGCGGCCTTGGCTATGGCACTTTTGCTTTCAGCCATCGTGTTTGCGTGCGGGACTGAAACGGTGGTTGTCCAGACCGTCGAGGTCGAGAAGGTGGTAGAACGCGCCGTTCCGCAGACTGTCGTGGTCGAAAAAGAGGTCCAGGTTGCCGGTGAGACGGTGATCCAGACTGTGGTGGTTGAGAAAGAGGTCCAGGTGGCTGGCGAGACGGTGGTCCAGACTGTCGTGGTCGAGAAAGAGGTCCAGGTGGCTGGGGAGACCGTTGTGCAGACTGTCGTCGTCGAAAGAGAGGTAGCCGTCGAGGTCGTCAAGGAAGTTCCGGTTGAGGTCGAAGTAGAGGTCGTCCGTGAAGTCGTTGTAACTGCAACCGCAGAAGCCTATGGTGCGGGTGCTGGAGCGGCGGTTGAGGCCGCTGCGACGGCGGTGGTAGAAGCTCCGACCGCTCAATCTGGGAAGCTGGTCTTTGTTTCGCCTGATATCGGCGCTGGTTGGTTTACCAGCTCGCCGTACGACGACTACACCAGCGACCAAATCGGTGTAGCCGATGCGTTGATCTACGCCGACCCTGCGCCGATCCCGCAACGCGGAGCGTTCAACCCGGCGATCAGCATCGCCAACGGTTGGAGCGTCGCTGAAGATGCTCGGTCGATCACGTTCAACATCCGCGACGGTGTGCAGTTCCACCACGGTTGGGGCGAGTTGACCGCTGAAGACGTCGCTTGGTCGTTCAACGATGCCCTGCGAGAAGGCAATACGAACTCGCGGTCTGGTTTCGTCGGCGAATACCAAGGTTCTTGGGAAGCGGTGGATGACAACACCGTCATCATGCACGTCAAAGAAGGCGCCACTCTAAGCCCTGTGTGGCTCCTCGAGATTTCAAATGTATGGCGCAACACATTGACCGCGACTTCGAAACGCGCTATCGATGAACTGGGCAAGGAAACTGGTGGCAGGAAGATTGGACAGGGCCCGTTCATGATGATCGAAGGCGAAGCCGACAACTTCATCGAGTTCCAGGCCGTAACCGAGCATTACCGTAAGGTCCCGTCCATCGAAGCGATGCGAATGGTCGCTATTCCCGAACCGGCTACTCGAGTTGCTGCGTTTGTGAACGACGAAGTTCACATCTCTGTGATGTCTGCGCAATTCGTGGTCGAGGCCACGGAGCAGGTTGCAGGTTCCCGGATCCAACCCTTGGGCGAAGGTCAAACCTTGCACATCTACATGGGCGGCAACTTCTGGCAGACCTCCGATCCTGTTCAACCGGATCTGGAGTTCCCGCGCGAAGGTTGGAAGCCCGACGACGAGCACCCTTGGATCAGCGACTACAATGACCCTGCTTCGATGGAACGCGGCAACAAGTTCCGCCGAGCGCTCAGCATGGCTGTTGATCGCGTCGCCATCAATGAGGTGATCGGCCAAGGTTTGTACCCTCCGCACTACACGTTCACTGGTTTTACCAGCAGTGACGCGATTTGGAAGGACTCGTGGGCAGTACCGTTCGACCCTGAAGGTGCCCGCGCCTTAATGGCCGAAGCTGGCGTGCCCGAAGGGTTCTCAGTCCCTGTGTGGTTGACGCCTGACTCTGGTTCTCTGCCCTTTGACATTGCCGAAGCTGCGGTGTTGCAGTGGGCTGACAACTTGAACTTGAATGTTGAGATTGATGCGACCGCGTACTCCGGAAATCGACCGAAACTGATCGGACGCACTATCGACATTCCGCTGTACCACCACATGAACCTCGGTTATGCCGACGAGCCTAAAGGTCGCCTAATGTCAGCCGCGCGGGGTGGTGCCAACCGCGGCATCGAACTACCCAACGACATTCTGGAAAAGACCTACTGGGCAAACTTGATTGAATCGGATGCGCAGAAGCGTATTGAGAACAACATCGTCCTGACCGACTTCCTAGCCGAAACCGGTTTGGTAATGTCGATGGTTCGTCAAAACCAACTTTACGCCGTGTCACCCAAGGTTGTTGAATGGATGCCTCATACCGAGACATTCGGCGGCATTAACGGGTTCGACACCATAATGTTGGCGGAGTAACGGCATTAAGAAGTGCCGGTCGGCTGCTTCGGTTAGTCGGCCGACAGACGGTGGCCATCCTGCATCGGGTCTCGGGTTTCCGAATTTGGGTGGTCACCGCTTGCCGTTGCGGTGACGTACAAGGCGCACCAATGGCTGCAGTGATCGAAAATGTGGCGGATCATCGCAAATAGACTGGCATTCGGGGTGGCGATCGTGTTGCTGATAACGATCGTCGTATTCGGGTTGTCCAGAGCTGCCGGAGACCCGCGCAACATCTACCTGGATGAGTATGCTACCCCCGAGGCATGGGACGCTTGGGGGGAGAGGATGGGACTCGACAAGCCTCTCTACGTCCAGTACGGCGTATGGCTCTGGGATACTTTGCGAGGTGATTTCGGCGAATCGCTCTACTATGACATTCCGAGCATCAGACTCGTAAGAGAGCGAGTCCCGAACACATTGCAACTTGGTGGTGTGGCGTTTGGGGTGGCGGTTCTGATAGGCGTGCCTATGGGTGTCATCTCGGCTGTCAATCGCGGTTCATTCGTCGATTACGGAGTACGCGGATTCGCGTTGCTGGGTCAGTCTGTGCCTGTTTTTTGGATTGGGATCATGATGATCCTGATCTTTTCCGCCCAACTAGGGTGGTTGCCTTCGAGCCGCAATGAAGGGTGGAATCATTACATCATGCCTGCGATTGCGTTGGGCTGGTTGCCGGCGGCGGGGCTGATGCGGATTACCCGTGGGGCGATGCTCAACGTTTTGGACAGCGAGTACATCAAACTCGCGAGGGCAAAGGGCGTGTCGTTCGGCAAGATCGTCTGGATCCATGGTTTCCGAAACGCCATCATCCCGCCGTTGACCGTGGCTGCGCTCATCTTCGCCGCGTTCCTGACCGGCACCGTCGTAGTCGAGACGGTGTTCGCTTGGCCGGGCGTGGGGAGACTGGCAGTCCAATCGATCAAGAACAACGATTTTCCGGTGCTTAGCGCCATCGTGATCCTCTTCTCGTCGTTCTACATCCTCCTCAACCTCGTCGTCGATCTGCTTTACGCGCAGCTAGATCCGCGCATCCGGCTTGACTGATCCGGTGAGTTGCAATGGCCATGGAAGCAACATACGTCCCGTCGCCGATTGACGACACGTTGCCGCGCAACCCGGTCCTGCGAGCGCTTCGGATCGGTTGGTCGTGGTTCAGGCGATACCCGATCGTTCCCTTTGCGATCCTCGTTCTGATGATCGTCTGCGCGCTCTTTGCCGAGCAACTTTCGCCTCACGACCCGTTGCGCGGCAATTTGCGGGCCTCGCGAACTCCCCCAATTTGGCAAGAAGGTGGGAATTGGGACTACCCGTTGGGAACGGATCACCAAGGTCGTGACATATTGAGCCGGCTGATCCACGGCGCGCGTGTCTCCACCATCATCTCTACCGCTGTGATCCTTGCCGGAGGCATTGGGGGAACCGTCATCGGACTTGTCGCGGGATATCGAGGAGGGTGGATCGATCAAGTCGCGATGCGAGCCGTCGATTTCACCTTGGCGATGCCGTTTCTACTCGTCGCGCTCGTGGTGGTGGTTGTTTTCGGTCAGAGCCTCGAGCTCATCATCGTTTTGCTCATTCTCTTTGGGTGGGACAACTTTGCCCGTGTAGTTCGCGCCGAAACGCTGACTCTTCGGGAGTCTGACTACGTGAGTTATGCCCGCATCCTAGGCGCATCGCAACGGCGCATCTTGTTCCGGCATATTCTTCCTGGAGTCGTAGGTTCGGTGCTCGTGATTGGGAGCCTCCGAGTGGGTTCGCTGATCCTGACCGAATCGACGCTGAGTTTCCTTGGAGTTGGAGTGCCGCCAGATACTCCTGCGTGGGGCATCATGGCCTCAGATGGGCGTCAGCACCTTTCACGTGCTTGGTGGATCGCGACGATGCCCGGTATCGCCATCTTCCTAGTGGTGATGGGCTTCAACTTCTTGGGCGACTGGCTTAGGGATTATTTCGACCCGATGTTGCGGCAGTTGCGGAGCGATTGAGGAGCGGCTCTACTCCCTCTGTAGCTCTCGTTGCATCAGTTCCGCTAATGCGTCGTGTGGTGAGACGTTGTCGAACATTACTTTGTGTGCGGTTTCGGTGATTGGCATGTCGACGTTGAGTTCTCTGGCTAGGCGCAGGGCGGCTCTTGTGGTTGGGACGCCTTCCGCTGTCTGTCCTAGGTAATCGACTGCCTCCTCTACGGTGTCGCCTTCTGCCAATCTGGTGCCCAATCTGTAGTTTCGGCTTAGTGGGCTGTAGCAGGTTGCGAGCATGTCGCCGATGCCGCTTAGTCCGGCGAAGGTGCTGGGTTTGGCGCCGAGTGCTGTGCCTAGCATCGTGATTTCGTGCAAGCCCCTTGTGACGTATGCGGCCTTTAGATTGGCACCCAAGCCCGTCGCATCGATGAAGCCGGCACCGATGGCGATGATGTTCTTTAGGGTGCCTCCCAATTCGACGCCGATGATGTCGTCGGATGCGTAGATGCGGAATCGTTCCCCGCTGGTCATGAGTTGGACTCGCTCTGCGGTTTCGATGGATACCGAGGCGGCGGTGGCTAGCATGGGGAGGCCGATGGCGATCTCTACGGAGAGGTTTGGTCCTGAGAGAGCGCAGATGGTTGCCATCGCGTCTTCTGCGGTGATTGAGTGGTTTGCGGCGATGATTTCGGCGATCAGTTCGCTCATCCGCTTGCCGCTGGCGATCTCCAGACCTTTGGTCGCACTGACGACTGTGGTTCTTGGGGCGATGGCATTCACGTTTGCTCCGAACACCTCTCGCATGGCTACTGATGGCACTGCGATGATGACGCAGTCGACATCCGATAAGGCGGTTTGAGGATCGTGATGCACGGACATCCCGTCCGGGAACGCCATTCCTTCTAGGTAGCGTTTGTTTTCTCGGGCGGCCTCTAGCTCGGCTGCGCGATTGGCGTCTCTAGCTAGGAGGCGCGTCTGGTTGCCTTGGTTCGCTAGCACGACCGCTAGCGCTGTGCCCCATGATCCCGCGCCTATGATTCCGATCGCCGAAATCGGATCAGGCTCCGCTGTTGCCGGGTTCGCCGCCGGATGTTGACGATGCCTCGGCGGCGTTGATGTCTAGGCGGTTCTCTGTGCCGCGGCTGAGGCGCATCATGTTCTCGCGATGGCTGAATAGGATCACCACGACGGCCGGGATGGCGAAAGCGAGGTACTCGATGGTGGCGTAATCGACTGAGATCGATAGGTCGACGAATGACAAGACGATGAGGGCTACTACTCCTAGCGACGCCCCGATTATCGAACCGAGCGAAACGTATCTTGTGGCCACGGCGACCGCCAGCCCGATGAGCGTGACTGCCGCTGCGATCGGCGAGAGCACAAGGATCGCTCCCCATCCTGTGGAGATGCCCTTGCCGCCTTTGAAGCCTGCGAAGACTGGCCAGGTGTGTCCGACGATTACCAATGTGCCCGTCATGGCGTGAAGGAGCTTGGCGTCGGGCACGAGGAGGAGCGATAGACCTATCATCGCGGCGCCTTTGCCAAAGTCGAACACGAAGACGAGGGCTGCGGCTTTCTTGCCAACGGTGCGAAGGACGTTGGTTGCGCCCATTGAACCGCTGCCGTGCTCGCGGGGATCCACTCCGCCGAAGAGTCTGCAGACGATGAGGCCCACCGGTATTGAACCGATGAGGTATGCCGCGGGTGCGATGATGACCCACGCCAACAGTTCGTTCATGTCACCTCAACCAGCGTCACGATATAGCAGTCTGACCGGCGAACCCGCGAATCCGAACGCCTCTCTCAAGCGGTTTTCAAGGTACCGCTTGTATGAGAAGTGCAGATGCTCAGGGTTTTTGCAGGTTATCACGAATGTGGGCGGTCGTATCGCTACCTGTTCGATGCCGCTGATTTTGACGCGTCGTCTGCCTCGGGTCGGCAATGGCCGGTCGCCTAGGGCGGCGTAAAGGGTGCGAGAGAGTTCGGCAGAGTCGACGCGTTTGGTGAATTGCATGAAGGTTCGGCGGACGGCTTCGGGAATGCGGTCGATGCCTCTGCCGGTGAGGGCTGAAGTGACGATTGCGGGCGCATCGACGATGAACTTGAAGCGTTGGCGGATCTCGTCCATGGCTTCGTCGAAGGATCGTTCGGCGTATTTCGAGAGGTCCCATTTGTTGACGAGGACAACGCCGGCGCGGTAGGCGTCTTGTGCGAAGCCTGCGATGTGGGTATCTTGTGCGGTGACGAACTCGGTTGCGTCGAGGACGATGATTGCGACGTCGGAGCGTTCGATTGCGCCTATTGTGCGGATGGCGGAGAATTTCTCGATGCCCTGCTCGGTCTTGCCGCGGCGTCTGAGGCCTGCTGTGTCGAGGAACATGATGGGCGTGCCTTCGTATTCGTAGATGGCATCGACGGTGTCGCGAGTTGTGCCGGGTACGGGGCTGACGATGGATCGTTCTTGGCCGGTGAGGGCGTTGAATATGGCGGACTTGCCGACGTTTGGGCGACCGGCGATGGCGACTTTGATGACGTCTTCCGGGAGGTCAGTTTCGTCGTCGGTTTTGATGAACTCGAAGACGTTGTCCATCATCTCGGCGACGCCGATGTCGTGGTATGCGGATATGGGGATCGGCTCTCCCATGCCAATGGCGTTGAAGGTGTAGAGTTCGGCTAGTCGGTTGGTGTTGTCGGTTTTGTTGGCGGCTAGGACGTATGGTTTGCCTGAGCGTCGGAGGAGGTCGGCGGCATCGTAGTCGGAAGCGGTGACGCCGCCGACGGAATCGACGAGCATGATGACGACGTCGGCGAGTTGGATGGCGCGTTCGGTCTGGGTTCTGACTTCGTCCCAGAGTTGGAGTTCGGCGGAAGGGACGTCTTCGATGCCTGCGGTGTCGATGAGGAGGAAACGTCGGTCGAGCCATTCGGCGTCTACGGATACGCGGTCACGGGTTGTGCCGGGGGTTTCGCTTACGATCGCGATTCGGCTTCCGGCGATTCGGTTGAAGAGGGTGGACTTTCCGACGTTGGGTCGTCCGACTATTGCTATTACTGGTAGCGACATTATTTATCTACCGTACCCCGCCCGTTTATCCGCCACTTCCCCCTCACCCTGGCCCTTTCCCCGAGGGGAGAGGGAAATGTTATGCGAGAGGGAGGTGAGGTCAGGGGTTAGGAGGCTAGGGTTTCCATTAGTGCCATCTGCGCCCACATTCGGTTTTCGGCTTGCTGGAAGCAGATCGACGAGGGGTGGTAGAGCATGTCTTCGGAGACTTCTTCGCCGGGGTGTGCGGGCATATCGTGCATGAAGCGAGCTTGAGGTTTGGCGTAGGCCATGAGGTCTGGGTTGACCTGGTAGCCTGCGAAGTCTTTGAGCCGTTGTGCCGTTTCGGCTTCTTGTCCCATGCTGGTCCAGACGTCGGTGTATACGAAGTCGGCGTGGCGGGTTGCCTCGATGGGGTCGCGCATCTGGATCAGCGATCCGACGGTTGGCTGGTCTGTGATGTAATCGGCTACATCTACCCGTGAGGCGTAGGGGATGTCGTAGCCGTTGGGCGAGGCGACGACGAGGGTTCCGCCGAGGCCTGCGACGGCGTATGCGAGGCTGGTGGCGACGTTGTTGCCATCTCCGATGAAGGCGACGCGGATGTCGGTGAGATTGTCTCGAGTGGCATTGCCGAGCGGATCATCTGATAGGACCTCGAGCATGGTCATGGTGTCGGCGAGCGCTTGGCAGGGGTGTTCCTCGTCGGTGAGTGCGTTGATGACGGGAGCGTTGCTGTTGGCTCCGAGTTCGTCGAGGGTTTCCTGGGCGAAGGTTCGGACGATGGCCATGTCGGCCATGCTGGCGACGACTCTTGCGACGTCTGCAACTGGTTCGCGTTGTCCTAGTCCGACTTCTTCGGGGGAGAAGTAGAGGGGGTTGGCGCCGAGTTTTTGTGCTCCGATCCAGAATGAGAGTTTGGTTCGGAGGGAAGGTTTCTCGAAGATGAGGGCGACGGCTTTGGCGTTTAGTGCTTGACTTTGTGCGCCGTTTTTGAGTTCGATTGCGCGGATGAGCAGCGGCGAGATTTCGTTGGCCGGCAGGTCGCGGAATCTTAGGAAGTGATGGTTCATGTTGGATTTTGGGTTGGGGTGATAGGTAAATTGTGCAATACGGGGCGGCGAGGGGGATTTTTCGTTTTGGCGCGTTTATATGGCCACTTGTGGGTGGCTGGTTTTTTCGGTCCTCCTCCTGCGCCTTTTTGTAGGCGCAGGATTGTCCTCACCTGTTGGTGTGACTTGGAGGTTGGGCCGTGGGGCTGTATGTTGCCCAGGCCCTGAGCTTGGAGGTCGACGTCGACTTCCAGGCTCCTTCCCTCTCCATCGCCTCTTCGGTTTGAAGAGGTCGACCCCGGAGAGGGGTCAAATGCTGCGCAGAGCGGTGTGCGAGACCGCTAGCAACCGTTGCCAGTCGCGGCACGCGTCGCCAGACCGCGTGCTTG
>JAJEAU010000017.1 GCA_022824185.1 Dehalococcoidia bacterium | reverse complement strand
TTTCGTTTTGTTCCAGACCACGCAGCACCTCCTTGATATTTGAGCCGATGTTCAAATTATCCCTATGAACCCAAGGTGAGGCTCCCATCACAGCCCACCATAGTTCAAAACATCCGCCGCGGATACGCCAAATGACCGGTCATTCCGGTGTTCCGTACTTGGTAAACGTGCCCAGTAGCAAAAGTCACGAATAGCACGTCTAATCCCGGACCGCCGAACGTGCAGTTTGTGGGGCTGTCCGCCGGAGATCGGTGGGTCGAACGGACTAAGCCGTCGGGTTCGAACACGTAGATTGCCGACCCCGCACCGCCTGCGTTTGAACCGGCGGTTGCCAAGATCTGCCCGTCGGTGTTGATGGCCATGCCGTCAATCCCTCTTCCCGGACCAAAGTCGAAGAGCACAGTTTTGCCTCCGAGTGTGCCGTCGGAGTTGACAGGATAGGCGCGGAGTTGGCGCTTCAGATTGGGTTTTACGGGGCTTTCGGCGACGTACAAGGTGCTCTGGTCGGCTGAAAGGAGGATGCCGTTGGGTCGATTGGTGTCGAACGTAACACGTTTGGTGATCCAGTTGCCGCCGAAGATGTGTTCCGCCAGGTAGACCGATTCGTGTGGGATGTTGTTGGGATTATCTGAGTAGTTGGGATCTGAGAAATAGACGCGTCCGTTGCCGTCAATGTCGAGATCGTTCGGCATGTTGATCTTGGCACCGTCAAGGTTGTCGGCGATGACGGTGGGTTCGTTGCCTGGTTTCGCTACATCGATTTCGACGACTCGGTTTGCTCCGCCTTCGCACGCAAAAAGCCTGCCTGATCGGTCGAACTTCATGCCGTTCGCTTGACCCGTTGGGTTCCGCCAAACAGAGCTTTCGCCTGATGCGGCGTCCCATCGATACGTCGTGGACGCGTAGCACTCGTTGTAGAGAAGTCCACTGCCGTCCCATGTCGGCCCCTCGGTGAGGGAGTCATGTTTGGCGATCAGTTCCCATTGCCATGCGTCGTTCATTTCGGTATTGACCTCGTGTCAGGCTAAGTCCGCGTTTCGACGCGGCTCATTGCGGGTAGAGCAGGTAGCCGGTGAGTCCCGTGTCTCTTGAGACCAAGCAGTGACCTTCGATGGAAGAAACGTACAGATCGCCGTCTGCGAACGTGCAGTTGGTGGGGCGTTGAGCCACGACCGGATGCTGCTCGATGATCATGCCGTCCGGGTCGAAATGTGTCACGTTGCCACCTGGACCCGAGATTTCCCAGCCGGTGCAGGCGACGATGCTCCCATCTGCCGCCAGAGTCATGCCGTCAATTCCGCGATGAGGCCCGAAGTCGTGGATGATTTTGCATTCGCCTAGGGAACCATCATCGTTGACTGGATAGGCGCGAAGATCGCGGCTCTCGTTGGCTCGATAGTCGCTCTGGGCGACGTAGAGGGTTTTGTAGTCACTCGAGAAGAGGAGGCCGTTGGGTTGGGTCGAATCGAAGGTGCGGCGTGTGCAGACCCAGTTGCCGTTTTCGTCTTTTTCCGCGGAGATGATGGCCGAGTAAGGGATTCCAACTTCGGGACTAGTGTCTCCGACGCGGTCTGAGAAGTAAATCGCTCCCGATGGCGTAATCGCAAGATCATTGGGGCCGTTAAACCGAAGACCATCTAATCGGTCTACGACGGTTTCGTAGCTACCGTCGTCGTTGAACTTGATGAGTTTGCGTCCTGTGCCCGCGCACCCGTAGAGATTGCCATCGGCATCATAGTTGAGGCCATTGGTGCCCTCAGTGTTCTCGGCGAAGACATCAACGAGGCCCGATTGGACATCCAAGCGCATGATGCGATTGAGAGCGACGTTGCTGTAGAGCATGTGCGTACCAGTCCAGCAGTTGCCTTCGGTGATCGTACCGATCATCGGGGCAGCATCTTCGAATGTCCAGGGCATTACGTGTTCTCCGGTTCAAGTTGAGGTTGGTGAGTCGGTTAATCGCAGCCTAATTGGTCTGCCATATCGTTGAAATCGGTTGCAGCGATGTCGTACGCCGAGGTGTCGGGCTCTTTGACGGGCCGGTCGGCGCCGTGTTCGAAGGGGCGGTAAACGAATCCGGTTGCGAGACCTTCGCGGGCAGCGGCTTCGAGATCGCCCGTGTGGGCAGCAACCATCATGACTTGGTTAGTCTGGAGGCCAAGAAGCCTCGACGCGTTCCTGTAAACCTTTGGCGATGGTTTGTAGGCGCCGTAGACGTCGGGCGACATCACGGCATCCCAGGGAAGATCGGCGTGTTTTGCCATGTTGACGAGAAGGGCCAAGTTACCGTTAGACGCGGTAGCGATTATGTACTTCGATTTGAGACGTCGTAGACCGGAAGGCGAATCGGGCCATCCTTTGAGGCGATGCCAGGCACGGTTGAGGTACCGTTTGGATTCCTCGGACATCACATCCGCAAGACCGTAGTCCTCGAGCAAAACATCAAGTTTTTCTCGATGGATCTCATCGACCAAGCGCCACTGACCTTCGTTGCGACTTAACTCGCGAGTTGATTTGCCGTACCACGCTCTCCAATCGTCTGCGAAACGAGCCCAATCGCCGTCTGGCTTTCCGTGTCTAGCGGCTGCGTCGGAAACCTCCGCGATGATCGATTCCCGCCAGTTGACGACCGTGCCAAAGACGTCGAAAATCAACGCTTTGACGTCTCGAAGGTCGCTATTGCGTGCATTGGTCATATCGCTTGCGTATTCTATATGGGAATGAGTTCCGAAACACCACCTTGCGCCCTTACCATCGCGGGTTCCGATTCCGGTGGGGGAGCGGGGATTCAGGCGGATCTGAAGACGTTTGCGGCGCTTGGCGTGTATGGAATGAGCGCGGTTACCGCGATCACAGCGCAGAACACCTTAGGCGTCACTGCAGTTGCCGAAGTTCCGTTGGAGGTGATCGACGATCAGATCGAAGCGGTGGTTACGGATATTGGTGTCGACGCGGTGAAGACGGGGATGCTGTCGTCTTCAGGGATAGTGGAGTGCGTCTCGAACGCGGTTAAGAGGTTGGAACTCTCGCCCTTAGTCGTCGATCCTGTGATGGTCGCGGCGTCCGGTGCTCAGTTGCTGCAGGATGAAGCGGTTGAGAGCGTCAAACAGCGATTGATCCCGCTCGCGGCAGTTGTCACTCCGAATGTCCCCGAGGCCGAAGTTCTAACTGGTTTAGAGATCGATTCGGTTGAAGACATGGAGTTGGCGGGAGGCGAGTTATTGGTGATGGGTGCCGAAGCCGCAGTGGTGAAGGGCGGGCATCTGGACGACGGCAGTGGTCGTGTCACCGATGTCCTCGTAACTCGTGATGGAGTTAAACACATCACATCTTTTCGCATCGAAACGACAAGCAACCACGGCACGGGATGCACCTTCGCGTCCGCGATAGCCGCCCATCTTGCGCACGGTTTGGCCTTGGCCGATGCGGTCGATCTGGCACAGCGGTATGTTTGGCAAGCGATGGCTAACGCGAAAGCGATAGGACAGGGCAACGGACCGCTGAACCACATGTACGCGCACGATTATGATCTCAGCGATCACAAATCCAAAGTTCGGAGTTGACATGACCCAACCTCTCTACATCACCGAAGCGCAAGTGGAATCGCTGTTCACCATGGAAGCTGCGGTTCGAGTTGTCGAAGAAGCGTTTGTTGCGCGATCCCAAGGGGACGCGTTCAATGAACCCCGTCGGCGATTGCCAACGAGTTCCGGTGCTTACAACGTCATGTTCGCGACTTGGCGGGGCAATCAAATCGCGGGATTGAAGTCATATGCTGGTGGAGCCGGCGGAATCAGTTTCCACGTGTTGCTGTACGATACTTCGACTAATTCTTTGACAGGCGTCATCGAGGCGAATCGGATGGGTCAGATCAGGACTGGTGCGGCATCGGGCGTGGCAACCAAGTACATGGCTAGGGAAGATGCGGAGGTGGTGGGGATTATCGGCTCTGGTTACCAAGCAGAAACACAGTTGGCCGCGATTGCCGAGGTACGAGCGATCAAGTCAACCAAGGTTTACAGTCGATCTGAGGAGAATCGCGTAAGCTTCGCCGAGCGCATGTCGGACGCGATGGGGTTTGAAGTTACGCCGGTCGCGAGTGGCGAAGAGGCTAGTGATGCGGACATCGTCTCAACGATCACAAACTCGCAATCCCCGGTGTTGCTGGGAGATTGGCTGAAGCCTGGAACTCATATCAACGCCGCGGGCAACAACTCTTGGCTGAAGCGTGAGATCGATACGAGAGCGGTTTCAGCGTGCGGAATCGTAGCGGTGGACGATGTCGAACAGGCTAAATTCGAATGCGGGGAGTTGATGCGCGCAGCGGAGGTTGGCCGATTCTCATGGGATTTGGCTGTTCCGATCCACGATATCGTGGGCGGGCGGATGTCTGGGCGAGACGATGCCGAACAGATTACCCTGTTTGAGTCTCAAGGTTTAGCGTTGGAAGACATCGCGGCGTGTGACTATATCGTCGAGAAGGCTAGAGAACAAGGCGTCGGATTGCCTTTGGGCTAGACGCCGCAATGAAAGGGTTGGAAAATGGCACTCGATTTTCTGAAGATCCCGGAAGATAACGCGGTTCGAGTCGCGGGCGATGCGCTGAACAAGCAGGTCGCGGCGATTTTCGAAGCGGTTGGGACGCCATACCGCTACGCTCAGATCACTGCCGATGCTCTGACGTCTGCGAGTATGCGCGGAGTCGACACGCACGGGGTGACAAACGTCGTGCGGTACACCGAATCGATCCTGGCCGGCACGTTCAAGTCACCCCAGGAAATCGAGGTGATCTCGGAGTCGGATACTACAGCGTTGTTGAGTTGTGGTTGGGGATTGGGTCATCCCGCTGCGCACATCGGGATGGAGATGGCGATGGACAAGGCCGCGGAGCACGGAGTCGGGTTGTCGACGATCCGCGATGGCCACCACATCGGGATGGTTGCGTACTATGCGATGCTGGCTCTCGATCGAGACATGATCGGCATGGCGATGACGAATGCGGGCCCTGCGGTACGACCGGCGCTGGGCAGAAGAGCGATGCTTGGCACCAATCCGATCGCGTTTGCGGCTCCGGCTGGTGAAGAGGCGGATTTCGTTCTCGATATGGCCACATCGACCGTGGCAAGTGGCAAGATCGGATTGGCTCGTCAGTTAGGCGTCCCGATACCGGAAGGTTGGGCGGTAGGGGCTGAAGGCGAACCTTTGACCGAATCTCCGGCAGATCGTGGTGAGCATTGGGCACAGAATCCACTTGGCAATACGCGGGAGCAGGGGGCGCACAAGGGATATGGATTGGCGATGATGGTCGATATTCTGTGCGGAGTGCTTTCAGGCGGTGGTTACAGTTCGTTTATCGGCAGCGGCAGAAACATGTCGTTTGCGATGGCGATCGACATATCGAAGTTCCGTCCTGTCGATGAGTTCAAAGAGATGATGGACGAGATGATCCGAGCGTTGCACGACACACCGACTGAACCGGGTGCGGAGAGGGTTTTGGTGGCAGGTGATCCAGAAGAAGAAGCCGTGCAAGATCGGAAAGCTAACGGAGTCCCGATCCTCCAGCAACATTACGATGCGATGGTGAAGATATCGGAACGCGTGGGAGCCGAGGTGTATATCTAGTGTGGGGATCATTATTCTTGAATAGAGTGATCCTCGATGGGCGTCTCAGTATCGCTCGGAATTGTGGAATGCGTGGTAGCGTGCACGAAATCATTTGCCGTTAGGAAAGATCAACCCTCAATGATGTCTAAATGAGATCTCCACAAGAATCGACCAATAGGTTCACTGTCAGAAGAAACATTGGACGAGTTGTAGTGATCACTAGTTGCATCTGCATTTCATTCGCGGTGCTAATGGGGTGCGAAGTTCGTTCTCCATCAACTGAGATGCCCGCAGTTCCTACCACGGTAGCTCCAGACGAACCCGGTGCTGTTGATACGCCCATCGTGGCGCGAACTGCCAGAACGGTGGCAGAACCTACCTCTACCCCCTTGCCAGACCCATCACCTACCACCACCCCCGAACCTACCGCAACACCCACCCCAAAACCTACGGCGACTAGTACACCGGAACCGACGCCCGAGCCTACTCCGGGACCATTGTCACCTGCTCAAATTTTCGATCTCATTGCACCATCGATCGTGTTCATTCAAACCAATTCTGGAACCGGAAGTGGGATCTTGATCGAGGGCGGATATATCGTAACCAACGCCCATGTCGTCTGGCCCTACAATGCTGCGCGAGTCGTGTTCAAAAGTGGCGAGGAGTTTACGGATGTTCAAGTAATGTCGAAGGATGTACTCGCGGATTTAGCAATCCTCGGACCGGTCGAGACATCTGCGAGAGGGCTACGCCTTGCGGATGGCGAAAATCTGCCAATCGGTACCGAAACTTACCTGATTGGGTATCCTGGTGAAACTGAAGCGTTCCCCCAACCTACGATCACGCGCGGTCTGATTTCTCGCGTACGTGAGTGGGAACCAGCAGGCATAACCTACTTCCAGACAGATGCGACGATCGGGTTCGGACAGAGTGGGGGCGCGTTGGTAAACGATTTCGGGATGGTAATTGGCATTAGCGGGCTTATCAATTACGACGGGAATTTTGCGATCGTTGCCTCGTCTGCCGACATTTCGCCCAGAGTCGATGACTTGATTCTTGGTGGAGAAGCTTTGACTGCGGATCGAGGCATTCCGTTTAATCTAGGTCGATTCCGCGTCGAAGACTCATTGAGGACTTATTGGTCGCAAGGCGCATATGTAATCAACGAACCAGCAGGGACACGAGTTGACGTTGAACTGATCAGCAACACAGACAGTGGTCTTTCTATTCGAGATTTATACGGATGGGAGTTGCTATCGGTCAATGAATCAGTCGGGGATACCGAAATGGGATCGTTTGTTACAGAGTACGGCTCGCCATATTTCCTGATTGCATGGGTCGATTCCGAAGTTTCGACCGATCTCTCGCTGACCAGCAACCAACGTCTTATCGCTGTACAAGATCCGGACGATGGTGCCGTTCTAGATCTTGAAATACCGTACTATGGCAACATCGATTTCCCCGGCGATATCGATTATCTTCATGTGAATCTTCGGCAAGGCGAACGAGTTTCAATCGGGGCAAGTTCCACGTTGCTAGACATGTACCTAACAATAGACTTCATTGGAGCCGAAGATCAGGAGGTAGTTGTTGACGACAACAGTGGCTTAGGGTTTTTCGGTGCAGATGCCAAGGTCGTTTTTGAAGCGCCGTTCACTGGGAGTTACTTTGTAGTCGTTCAGGACCCCGATGGCTATGCCCCCGGTGGATATTTGCTCAGTATGGAATCGGCCGCATCGACTGAGCCATTAACCACCACGACATGGGCATCTACATTCGAGGATCCTGAAGATAGTTCGACAACGTCATTATCTGTTTTTGGGTTGAATGAGTTAGTTTCAGCCTTCTCTTCTTTGCCTGATTCTTTTGAGGAGGTTGATCCATCCGAACTTGATCTCTCAATTGAAGCCTTGGGTTTCGACCAGCTTTTCAGTGAACTCGCTGTCTTTCTAAGCGCGGACCCATTCGAGATGATTATGGCGGCATCCGGCCCGTTGACTAGTGCCGATCGTGTGTTCTTCGACTTGTCAATGTCTAGTACAGGCATTGATGAATTCATGGAAGGCTTCCTTTATGGACTTGAGGCACAAGCTATAACTTTCGAACTTCACGATAGTGCATTACTGGATTCGACCAACGTCGGGGATGCCTCATTCGGTGCCGTTGTTGACTTCACATCCGACGGGGTGAGACTCGTGGTTGAGATGATTATGTTCAGGAGAGACGATGTAGGTGCCGTCGTTTACACGTATCATGAACCAAGAGAAAATGCTGCTGTGTCAGTGCATGAAGTGGCGTTGATGCTAGATGCGGAAATTCGAGAATTTTCTGTGACTCGGTAGCCGGTTCGATTTTTGTTGAACCTCGTTATGTGCTCACGTGTCGCCGAAAAGCAGTGAATGCAATGGTGAATTATCAGAACATTTTTCATCATCAAACCTTCCTAAACAATGGAGACAGGATCAACGCGACTAGGCTCGTAGCCGCGACGACCAGACCGGCACCGCCGATCGCCCATCTGACTCCGATCAGTTCGCCGACTGCTCCCATCGCCAAGTGGCCTACCCAGCCGAAACCGATGGCGAAAACCCAACCGCCGATCACCCGGCCCCGCAATCGATTCGGGACGTTGGCTTGGAGTAGCGTCCATTGCATTGCATCGAACATCGATGCTGCTGCGCCGACCATGGCAACGATGATCAGGGCGACGATGAAGTTGGCGCTGGTTGCGACGCCGATCAATCCTAGGCCGTAGCCCATCGTGATCGCCAAGAGGAGCGGTCCCTTGCGTGTGAAGTCACCAAGAAACGCAAGGAATATTGCGCCGACCACCGCTCCGATCCCGGCGGCAAATCGGAGTGTGCCAAGCCCCGATTCGGAGACGGACAACTCGTCTCGCGCCATCGCGGGCATAACAGAGTCGTAGGCGAAGCCGAATATCTCGACCACTATCGCTATCCACAGGAGGGTCGAAACGGTGGGTATTCGGAGCATAGATCTGATGCCGATGACCGCATCTTTGAAAATCGGTCCGAATGCTGAGGATGGGCGGGCGAGTGAGGATCTGATGGTGGGAACGAACAGGACGATTACTCCCCCGATGAGAACTGATCCTGCGGCGCAGAACAGGGCAGTGGGGATACCGAGGAATTCGGCAACGATGCCGCTGGCAAGTGCACCCGCGGCAGCGACCGCGCGAGTACCGACTGAATGAACCGAGATCGCGTTCATGCGATTTTCACGCGGCACGATGTCGGTGATGAGTCCCTGTTTCGCGGGCATATCGAAAGAGTTCACGACGCCTTCGAATGCGACGAGTACGAAAATCGGCCACGGATTGGAAAACCCTTTTAATGCGACGAGCGCGATCAGCAGCATCGACACCGTCCTGACGAGAGCCGTCAGCCGAAGCAGCCGGTTTCGTGGAAATCGATCTGCGACGGCTCCGCCGATCGGCGCAGCGATGATGCCGGGCGCTGATCCGGCGGCGAACGTTGCTGCAGAAAGAAGAACCGATTCTGTCTGCTCGAGAACAAGCCATCCAACGGCTAATCGCTCTGCCCAAATCCCAAGCGCGACAAAGTTGGCGCTGAACCACAGCAGACGGTAGGAAGGATAGGAAAACGGTGCTAACGGTTTGGGTGTTCGGGTCAACAATCGACGCTTTCGAGGAGGCGATTGCGATTGTGACCGATCCATCGCCTAACGTTACGTCAAGATCACGAGACTTGACCATTTACGCCGTTTGGATGTCTAAGTCGAAATCTGGTGGATTCGCTCTTGAATTTCGCCCGTGATCTCTACGTCGGTATCGGAAACGAAGATATCCATCTCCGAACGAACTCCGAATTCCGGCAGGTATATTCCAGGTTCGACCGACGTGCAGATGCCCGGTATGAGTTGGCGCGTATCGTGAGTTTCCCAATCGTCCAAATTGACAGCGTTTGAGTGGACTTCAGGTCCGATGCTGTGCCCTAGGCGATGTACGAACCATTCGCCGTAGCCGTCGTCTGAGATTGAATCGCGTGCCACTCGATCAACTTGCCAGCCTTGCGTCGGTTGACCGTTTCTGTGCCGATCTCTCAAGAACTCGTACGCGGAATCTCGGGCTCGCCTGACGGAATCGAAGACTTTAAGATGATCGGGACTTGGCGGCGCTCCGATCTTTGCCACCCACGTGATATCTGCGTAAACCGGTTCGCTGCCGTTACCGGAACCGTCTGTGACGAACGCATCAATCGATTCGGGTTTTGCCCATGCATCGATCAATAACCAACCTTCGCGACGAATGATCGCCGAGTCTTCGGGCGCCGGATCGTAGTGTGGATCCGACGAATTAGAGTTGAACGCGACGACGGGGCCTTCGTCAGTCACCAATCCCGCTCGATCATATCGTCCGCGGATAAACTCGGCAACGTCGTGTTCTGACAGCTTCCATCGCACGTTCTCCTCGATGAACTTAAACGCCGCGTGCATCGATTCGACCAGCTCCGACATTGCATATCGGTGCGATGCGAGCTGAGCAGCGTCCCAACGTTCCGTGGCGTACTGAGAGACATCGCCGGATGAAACTATATCCAACCCGAACGACCGCACCAACTCCACTGAACCGGCATCTGCTCTTGCCACGCGCGGCAATTCGTACATCGATGAGTAATCCATCGCAACTTTACCGTAGTCGGGCAAAAGGGATTGCAGGGAAGCTACCATCGATTCCCGGTTGCTGTAGCCCGTGATCTCGATGTCGTCGCGGTCGAACCGGTTGACATCTACGTCGTGGGCGAGAAGGCGTGGATTCTCTCGGTCGGGAATCCAGAGCCATGTCGGGCGTGTCAGGTTGTCCGGTTGGTATCCGAGCGCCGCGAAGAAGATTGGATTTGTGTAACGGTAGTCGCGGGTTAGCCAGCCGGATATGCCGTTTTGGGTGAGGAATTCGCGGGCAGCTTTTAGGTCTGTGGCCATTTCAAGGGGTCTCGGACAAGGATGGGTAGGTGATCAGTGCAGATTCGTAGTCTGTCGGGGTGTTGAGATCGAATCGGACGACCGGACTCTCAAAGTAGACGCGATTCATGTCTGCGTCGTGACGTTTCATTACTTCGCGTAAGCCTTCGCGGTCTTCTGAGATGTTGGTTAGCTCTGGCAGGAGTGAGATGTCGAAGATGAGGGGGTGACCTCCGTGGCCACCGAAGCGCGGAGAGGTCGTCGGTCGCCCGGATGTTACGTGCGAGTTCAATGCCTGTTCAACGACCCATGCGGGACGAGGTTGGTCGACGGCAAGTATCACGATTGTGCGGCAGTTTGGGTCGAGTTGGCTTAGGCCGGTCTGAATTGACGTCGTCTTGCCTTGCGACCAGTTTGGGTTGTTGGCCACAGAAACGTGTGGTTCGTTTTCTACGGCGGTGGCGATTTCATCGTGGTGGGCACCAGTGACGACGATGACGCTGTTGGCTCCTCCATCGAGGAGCGAGTGGGCCTGGGCTATGACTAGAGGGGTGCCGAACCAGTCTAGGAGGGCTTTGGGTCTGCCCATCCGCGAGGATTCGCCAGCAGACAAGAGTATGGCCTCTACGACCATCGGAGTCGATATCGCCGAGAGGGGTTAGCTGCCCGCCGCCATCGCTGGTTCGGGTGCTTGGAACCGATTGGCGCGCTCAACGGCTTTGTCGAGGAGCCGTTCCTGAAGCTTCATGCTTCCGCCGGTGCCGCCGAGTCGGAACGCGATGATCTCGGACATGACGCTGATGGCGATCTCTTCGGGGGTGCGACCACCGATGTCGAGGCCGATGGGCGCGTTGATGCGGCGAAGTTCCTCGGGATCGAAGCCGTTTCGGATGAGCTCTTCGAAGATGAGGATCGTCTTGCGCTTGCTGCCGAGGAGGCCGATGTAGGATGCGGGGGTTTTGAGAGCTCCCGAAACCGCGGCATCGTCGAATTGGTGGCCTCTAGATGCCACGACGACGAAGGAGTTGGTGTTGACGGGCAGTTTGTCGAAGCCGTCTTCGTATTGTCCGACCATTGTGATGTCGGCTTCGGGGAAGCGTTCGGGGTTGGCGAATTGTTCGCGGTCGTCGAAGACGAAGATGCGAAAACCGACGCTCCTGGCGATCGGTGCGATAGCTTTGCTGACGTGACCGCCGCCGATGAGGACGAGGGTAGGGGGCGTGGTGTACGCCTCGATGTAGCACTCGATGCCGTCGTCGAGTCGGAGGTAGTCGTTTTTGCCCATCGCCATGAGATCGCGGGCTTTGGCAATGGTCATGGCTTCGAGGACTTTATCGCCGAGGGTGCCTTGGGTATCGCCGTTTTCTCGGACCAGCATCTTGGCGCCGACCTTGACGTTGGATCCGGCAGGCGCGCTGGTGACGTTCACGATAGCCATGGGTGGCCCGCCAGCGTAGGCGTCAGCCGCTTGGGACGCGAAGTCTCGGTAAGGGTCAGTGTCGCGGATTGGGTCGATGAGGAAGTACATCGTTCCGCCGCATACTAGGCCGTCTTGAGCAGCGAGGTCTTCGTTGAGTTCGTAGTCTCGGAGTACGGCGTCGCCGCCTCGTTTGAGGAGTTCTTGAGCGGCAAACCAGATGTCGCCTTCGACGCAACCGCCTCCTAGGGTACCGACACCACTACCGTCCTCGCGGACGAGTAGTTTTGCGCCCGATTTCTGTGGGGTCGAACCCGAGGTGCGGACGACAGTGGCGACAACCATGGGTTTATGGTCGTCGAGTTCTTCGATGGCTGCTTTGAAGACCGATTCCATGTTTCAGCTGCTCTTACGACTAGCGTTATGCGTTGAGGTCAGGGTTAATGCCCGATTCCATTCGTAAATCAACGCCTTTGTTCGGTATGTACATGCTACTACTCGCACGGATGCGCCGTTGTTCATTCGGCAGTCTATGGCGATTGTGAATTCTCTGAAGATTCGACGATAGTGTCCTCTCTGGCGCGTCGCCGTCTGCGTTCGCGAGAGACTACGACGCCGATTACGATGCCGCCGAAGATGAGTGCGAAGAATGTCGTGATGAGAATCGGGACTAGCTCCAATTGGGAACCCGGGTCGCGGCTGGTGGCCGAGACGGTGATGCCCTCAAGGAGGTCGGCATCCCAGATTAAAACGCCGTCGACTTCCCGGTTGGCATTGTGTTCGACGTATTCGCCGGGGAGTTCGATGGAGAGGATGAAGGGAAGGTCGAGGTTTCCCAAGTCGATCGGCAGGTCGCCAGCGAAACCGTCTAGATCTCCGAGATCGCAGAGGCCTTCGGAGATCGAGGGATCGGTGGTCTGGTCGAGTTCCACTATCCAGCCGTCATCGTTCTCGGTACGGGAGAAAGTGAATCTGCCGATGCCAACTGTATCTGTCAGTTCACCGAAAACTGAATCGTCACCTGAAAGGTCGCTCAATACCGGGTTATACGGGTCGAAGTCGGCGCGGATCCTGACGCCTGTGTAGCCAGCTTCGGAGTATGGCTCGATGACGGCGCCTTCCAGACCATCGGCCTCAAGTTGCTCGGGAGGTGCATCGAGTAGGTCGCTCAGTGGGTCATCACCGCCGAGTTGCGCCATTGAAAGGATGGTGTCGTTAACAGCGGCGATGAGTTCGATTTCGCCTTCGCCTTCTTCCGAAACGGCGACGTTAACTTCGGCTTTGCAGGCGGCAAGGGTGAGGAGTGTCAGTAGTGCGAGCGATAGGGTGAGGAGGAGCTTTCGATTGGTCATGGTTTGAATCTTCTTAAGGTTGCCTAGAGGTTAGCCACAAGGGTACGCGATACAGCGGTTCGTGGTCACAGTTGGATCACGTCACGGTTGCGAGACCGGCTCCGGCAAGGGCGCAGATAATGACGACTTGCCATGAGGGCAGTTTCCAAAACATGAGGAGTCCGAAGGCTACTGCGGCCAATGCGAAGTCGTGGGGTTCTTTGATGGAGGAGGTCCAGACGGGGTCGAATAGGGCGGCGGCGAGGATTCCTACGACGGCGGCATTGATGGCGACGAGGGCGGCACGGAAATTGCTGACCTGGCTCAGTTGGTCCCAGAAGGGGAGAATGGCGATGACGAGAAGGAACGAGGGGAGGAAGATGGCGATCAGGGCGATCAAGGCGCCGGGGATGCCGCCGGGGCCGATGTTCATTACTGTGCCAAGGTAGGCGGAGAATGTGAAGAGGGGGCCGGGGATCGCTTGGGATGTGCCATAGCCAGCGATGAATTGTTCGGCGGTGAGCCAACCGTTCTCGACGGTTTCGGATTCGAGGGTGGGTAAGACTACGTGCCCGCCACCAAAGACCAGAGATCCGCTGCGGAAAAATCCGTCGAAGATGTTTAGCACGTCGATGTCGCTGACGAAGACGCGGAATAGCGGGAGTCCGATTAAGAGGAGGACGAAGAGAAGGGCGAAGGTGACGCCGAGGGGTTTTGGGATTGCGTAGGATGAATCTTCCGCAGGTGAATCGTCGACGTAATGGTGGAAGCGAAACCAGCCATAGGCTCCGGCGGCGAGGATGACGATGACGATGGTGAAGGGTATAGGCGAGAGAAGGATTGCTATGGCGGCTAGGACGGCGATCGTTGCCCGGGTCTTGTCGGGAGCCAGCGAAGTGCTCATTCCCCATAGGGCTTGGGCGACTACCGCTACAGCAGCGATCTTGAGGCCGTTCAGCCATCCGCCGTCGAGAATGTCTGCGAACTCCGTGACTCCGAAAGCGAATGCGGTGAGAATGGCGGCTGATGGCGCGGTGAAGGCGATCCAGGCAAGGAGGCCACCGAGGAGACCGCCGCGCGTGATGCCAACGGCAATGCCTACCTGGCTACTGGTGGGTCCAGGCAGGAAGTGGCAAAGAGCTACGAGATCGGAGAAGCGTCGTTCCGAAAGCCAGCGCCGATTGACGACGTATTCCTGGTGGAAGAAGCCGATGTGAGCGATAGGGCCGCCGAACGAGGTCAGACCCAGGCGTAGGGCGACAGCGAAAATCGTGAGCAGGTTGGTGAAGCGGGAGGTTGCGCCGGCTGGGGATTCTTCGGTCATGAAGGAAGTTTCTCAACCGGCGCTGGTTCTAGTTTGTCGATTCCTGCCTTCGGCAGAATGACCGTGAGTCAGACGCGGAACTCTTCTAGGACATCCCATTTGGGTTCGAGGCCCAACCCGGGCCGATCTGGGGCGTGGACGTAGCCGTCTTCGATGTAGAGTTCGTGCTGCCAGATCTTGCCGTGCATTGGATCGACGGTGTCTCGGTAATATTCGAGGATCAGACCGTTGGGGATAGCGGCAACGAGGTGGATGTGGACGTATTGGGAGCCGTGAGGCGCAATGTCGAGGTCGTGGGCTTGGGCCAATGCGGCGACCTTCATGAACTCGGTGATTCCTCCAAGCACCAGTGCGTCGGGTTGGAGGATGTCGACGGCACGGTGGTCGATCATGTCTCGGAAGCCGTAGCGCGTATATTCGTTCTCCCCGGCGGCGACGGGGACGGAGGTTGCCCGGGTGATCTCGCGTTGACCGATGTAGTCGTCTGGTTCTACGGGTTCTTCGAACCAGAAGAGGTCGTATTTCTCGGCTTTACGTGCAAATTCGATGGCTTCGTAATGGCGGTAAGCGTTGTTGGCGTCGACCATCAATCGGACATCCGGGCCGATGGTCTCGCGGCAGACGCGGACGCGTTCGATGTCTTCGTTGATGGGTACGGCACCGACTTTGATCTTGACAGCCCGTGCCCCGAGTTCGACGTTTGATGCCATCTCGGCGGCGAGTTCTTTCAGTCCTTTTCCTTCTTCGTAGTAGCCACCTGCGACGTAGGTGTCGACCCGGTCCGTGTAGCCACCTAGGAGTTTGTAGACAGGTAGTCCGGCGACTTTTCCTTTGATGTCCCACAGGGCGATGTCAACGCCGCCGAGCATTCTAGTGGTGATGCCGCGGCGTCCTACAAGTTTGGGGCGCCACATCTCCCGCCAGATGCGCTCGTTGTCGAGAGGGTCCATGCCGACGAGCATCTTTTTGAAGTGGCCGATAATTGCCTCGCCGACTTCTGGAGATGCTTCGATGCCTCCGGCGAGTCCGATGCCGGTGATGTTGGGGTCGTCGGTTTCGATGACGACGATGTTGAGGAGGTTGTGGGTGTAGGTGTAAAGGCCGTTGGTGATGGGGACTTCCCTAGGCCACTTGAACATTTCGAGTTTGACGTCAGTGATCTGCATTGGTTGCTCCAGTGAGAACTTGGATGCGAATGATGGGAAATGATTTTAATGATGGTTGTTTAACCGGAATTTCAACCGTTCAGGATTCCCAGCACTTTGTCGTGTAGGATTCCGTTCGTGGAGATTGCGTTGTCGCCGTGGATGGTGGCGTTGTTTTGGAGGTCGGAAAATTTGCCTCCTGCTTCTTCGATGATGGTCTGGAGAGGTGCGCAATCCCAGACGTTCATTTCAGGATCGATCATGATTTCTGCGCGACCCGTCGCGACCAAGTAATGACCGTAGCAGTCAGGGAGGCCGCGGTGTAGGTCGACGCTGTTCAACAGATTTCGGAACTGATCGGTTTTCCCAATTCGATCAAAGCCGCGAGTGGAGGTCGTCGATAGGCAGGCGTTTGACAGGTCGGATACCCGGGTCACACGCGCCTCTTTTGGGTCAATCGGATCGAGGCCGTCGGACCACCATGCACCAAGGCCTTTGGCGGCGTAGACGATTTCGTCAAGGGCAGGGAAGACGATGACGCCTGCGACGGCTTGGTCTTTGTGCTCGAGTCCCATCATGACGCCGTATAGAGGCACCCCACGGATGAATGATTGGGTGCCATCGATGGGATCGAGATACCAGTTGTAGCCAGTGGTACCTTGTTGAGTTCCGAACTCTTCGCCGACGATGGAGTCTTGCGGGAAGTGTTTGGCGAGTTGATTGCGGAGGATTTGTTCGGATTCTTTGTCGGCGCGGGTTACGGGGGAGTGGTCGGGTTTGGTTTCTATAGCGAGGTCGGACGCTCGGAAGTATCGGAGGGTATGTTCGCCAGCCAGGGTTGCGGCGGCGATGGCGAGGTCTAATCTTGCTTTGAGTTCGGACAATTCTGTTCCTTAGGTTTGCGGTTTCAACGAGGTTGTTTGTCGATTATTCGATCAGCGAGTTGTATCGGAAGCATGAGGTGACGTGATCGTTCACTAATCCAGCGGATTGCATGAAGGCATAGCAGATTGTAGGGCCGACGAAGGTGAAGCCGTGGCTCCGAAGTGTCTTGCTCATGGTTCTGGATTCTTCGGTCTGTGCTGGGACTTCGGAGAGGTCTTGGAACGAGTTTTGGAGGGTTTTGCCATTTACGAAGTTCCAAATGAAAGAGTCTAGTGTGCCGTACTCGGCTTGGATGGCAAGAGTCGCTTGCGCATTGGAGATCGCAGCGTTGATCTTGGCGCGGTTGCGAACAATCCGGGAATCGCCACGCAAACGCTCACGATCTGAATCGTCGTATCCGGCAACCGCGTGAATGTCGAAATTATCGAATGCGGCGCGATAGCCTTCGCGGCGGTGCAAGATGGTGCGCCAAGAGAGCCCTGCTTGTGCCCCTTCGAGCGTGAGAAGCTCAAAAAGAGCGCGGTCATCGTGAATTGGGACGCCCCAATCCTCGTCATGGTATTGCTGCATGAGGGGATCGTCGCCGGCCCATTGGCAGCGGGTTGGGTAGTCGGGCAAGGTGTGGAAAGAAGGTGCGGGTTGAAGGGATCTACTACTGGATTCTAAGGGCGTGGGCGTGGTTAAGGTGTAGGAGATAGATGCTAGTAGAATCGTCTGCACGTTGGGGTGTTTGTTTAGTTGGGCCCGTAGCTCAGGGGTTAGAGCAGTCGGCTCATAACCGATCGGTCGGGGGTTCGATTCCCTCCGGGCCCACCAATATCTGCCTCGGTTTGAATTTGGGTTGGGGATTGATTGTGGTCAGGTGCGACGAGTGGGTTAAGAGATTTCCGTTGAAACAAGCCGGGACATAGTGTCAAAACAAAATCGTCTACAGGCATGTCGCACTACCGAAAACGTTGGCTTTGGATTAGCATTCGATTGATATCGTAATCTGAGGTTTGCATAACGGCTGAAATCGTAACCCAAGGCTTGACGCACTGGCGCGATAGCTGTATACTGCGCGGCACTGCTAACAGGAGCGGTTAGTCGGCCTCTGTTAGAAAACGGGCGCAGTCCCAATTGCACGGCAAACGCCAAACGGATACGAAAGGGACGCGGACCAAGGAGGATGTGTCTAATGGTTATTTGGTGTCGTGGGAGAGCCCAGAAGCTCTTCAAAATTTCAATCGCAACGTTGATCGCAACGTTGATGATCAGTTCGCTGGCATGTGCCGGCGCTCAAGGCCCGCCGGGTCCTCCAGGTCAGCCGGGATTGCCGGGGGAACCGGGAAATCCGGGATTACCCGGTGAACCTGGTTCGCCAGGGGAACCTGGTGCGCCAGGAGAGCCTGGTGCTCAGGGACCGCAGGGACCTCCCGGACCGCAAGGACCAAAAGGCGATCCAGGTGATCCAACCAACATTCCTACGACCGCCACCATCATTTTGACTGATCCGGTCACCGGTCAGGTGGGACGAGCCACGTACAACCCCGACGGAACGACGTTCAACGCGATTGGTGGCGGATTCATTAACGGTTCTGCGATTCAGTTCATCTGCTGCACGGGTAATAACGATACGGCGGGCAATCAGTTGCTGTCTCTAGGGGGTAGGTTCTTCTCCACGGCTACTGGCGCTTGGCGGAAGGACGGCATCATGTTGCCTGACTCGGTGGAGCCTGGTGACGTAATCACGATCATGGTGCGCACTCCAAGAGGAAACGTTGCGTACTCGCCCCTCCTAATCCTGGAGCCCTAAAAGAGAGGATCATGCAGATATGACATATTCACACATCGAAAGATATGGCAGACGGGTGCTGCTGTTCGCGCTGTGCGCCTCGGCATTCGTTGCTGTGATGGCCTGCGGTGCTGAGGAAACGGCTCCAGTGGCCACGGCGGCTCCTCCCCAATTGCCAGCAACGGCGATGCCTGCTGAACCAGGCGCACCCGCCGCACCTGCCGCAACGGCGGCACCGGCAGCAACAGCAAGACCGGCCGTGGCCGCAGATACTTCCTCCTCCGATGCGCCTGCCACCAGCGGTGGCACGTTGACAGTGGTCCGACAAAACGTCGGAGTTCCGGTAGGACTCCCGGCACAATGCCCGCCGGGTTGTGGTGTTGAAAAGTTCACTATGGGCGCTTACGAGATGCTACTCCAAGCCACTGGGCTCGATTACACGCTCTCAGGCCTTGTCGCCGAAAGCTGGAGTGTCGCGACGGACGGTTCCGCGTATATCTGGCGTATCCGACCAGGGATTCAGTTCCACGGCGGATGGGGCGAGTTGACGGCGGAGGACGTGGCGTGGACGCACAACAATGCAAACGCGGCGACGAACACTGCGACGGCTCACGACAATGCGGGAGACCTTCGCGCTCACATCGGGCTTTCAGAGGCGGTCGATAAATACACAGTAAACATGCCGATCACGTCGGCGGATGCTAGGCAACCCACGCACCTGTTCACAAACGTGGTTCCCAGAGGCGTTGGAGTGCATAGCAAATCAGTCTTCGATGAGTACGGCGAGACTGGAATGCTGACTCAGTTCGTCGGCAGTGGCCCATTCGAAATCGAGTCTTGGCGTCAGGACGACCGTCTTGTACTTAACAGGTTCGCTGGTTACTGGGGCGAGCAGGCGTTATTGGACCAGGTTCTCGTTCTCGCTGTGCCGGAACCTGCTATTCGAGCCGCTATGTTCGAATCTGGCGAGGCACACATTGCGGACGTGGAGCCGAAAGACAGGCCCAGACTGGTCGAAGACCATAACGGAGTGCTTGTCAACAACGGGGGCACTCTAACCGGGATCGTCCCGTGCTGCAACTACTTGGAACGCGTTGGGGCGGCTACCGGCAATCCGTTGGAAAGCCCGGGCTACCACCCCGAACTTCCATGGGTCGCCGACATCGACGACCCGGCCTGCGACGAAGCGCAGTTGTTGGAGGTAGTGCCAAGCGGTCCAATCTGCGACTCTTGGGAATCTGCCCGACTGGTGCGTCGCGCCTTGGAGGTCAGTATCAACCGTGACCAGATCAACCAGCAGATCTATGCCGGATTGGCAGTGCCAGCGTATGGCCCTCCGGGTCAAGCTTCGATAAGTCCGCTGTTCAAGGAGGAATGGATAGACGAGTTCAGCATTGACAGGGCTCAGGAATTGCTCGCGGAAGCAGGGTACCCGAATGGGCTTGATCAGACCGTCAGCGTTCACGCTCAAGGCCTTAGCGTCAGCTTGACAGAGCTTATGTGCGCAACATGGCAACCACTGGGTCTATCGTGCGAGATCGACCAGAGGGTGTACGCGGTGAAACGGCCTTCCTACGTGGACCGTTCGAATGACGCCTTCAACTACGCATTCATACCTAGGTTCGACCCGGAAGATTGGCCGATCGACACTGAGGATCACAGTTGGAAAGAGGGTGGTACGCAGAAGGGGGGCAACATCCCGTTCTCGGCGCTCACCTTTGAACTGATGCGCTCGGAGAACGACCCGCAACAACGCATCGAGCTCTATAAGGACTGGATTGAGCATTACCAGTTCTGGGCCTGGGCGTTGCCCATCGCAGAGGTTTTCAACCAAACCCTCTACAACTCCTCGACTGTAGAGTTCGACCGAGACGTGTACCCGACCTTCGGATACGCCTACTCGTTGATGAACCCTGTAACGAAGCTCTCTTTGAAGTAGACATTTCTTGCCTGATGTCCCGGGTTCCGGTCATCGGAGCCCGGGCTTCAATCCGGTGTGGATGTACGCGACGATCGGAAGTGGAGTTGATCGGAATGTTCGGAAAGGCTGCATTTGGCAGGTGGCCGATTTTGGATAGTACGATCCGAGGAAAATTAGGAGGTGCAGTGGACGCCCAAACAGGCAAACTTACGCAATCTGTGCCCAGCGATGTTACGCATCGAACCGTCGGAATCGGACTGATAGGCAAGGCAAACTAGATGCGCGTGTTTCTGGCCAGACGTTTGGTGATGGGAGTAGTTGCGATCCTAGGCGCAACCGTTATCGTGTTCGTGCTCAGCCGTGTCGGAGGTCAGGACCCACGGTATTTTTATCTGGGGAATTCACCCGGATACGCCGTCACCCAGGAACAGTGGGATGCCTGGGGCGAAAAACTCGGGTTGAACCGACCGGTTTTGATCCAGTATTTCCTATGGGTCGGTGGCGTGATCAAAGGAGATTTGGGTAACAGCACTCAATCCGGTCGCACGGTTTCGTCGCTAATTGCCGAACGAGCCCCAGCAACAGGGCAACTGGCCCTCGGCGGTTGGATTTTCGGCGCCCTCGTCGGCTTCCCGCTTGGGGTATTTTCAGCGGTTCGTAGAGGCGGCTTGCTCGATTATCTGGCTCGCGGATTCGCACTGATAGGGCAAGCTACGCCTACCTTTTGGTTGTCCATTATGGCCATCTTGGTGTTCTCTGTTTATCTAGGGTGGTTGCCTTCCGGCACGCGAGGCGACGGGTTTGCGATTCGCAATCTGATTCTTCCGTGCATCATGCTAGGGATCAACCCGGCCGCTGCCTATCTGCGTTTTACCCGCTCATCGATGCTTGAGGTGCTCGATTCGGAATACATCAAGCTGGCTAGGGCAAAGGGCATTGGAAATCAGAAGATCATTTGGAAACACGCCCTTAAGAACGCGTCATTAGTGCCTCTCACGGTTTCAGCGCTTGTGCTGGTTGGTTTTATTACCGGTACGGTGGTCACGGAGACCGTGTTTTCATGGCCGGGTGTTGGAAGGATGGCGGTCGACGCGATCTGGAACACCGACTTCCCGGTTCTCACGGGTCTGGTGCTCCTGTTTTCTCTCGCTTACGTGATAGTCGTGTTGCTGCTGGACCTCGTATACGCCTTGATAGATCCCCGTATTCGCTTTGGAGGGACTGAGTGACGACCATCGCACGGAAGTCTTCCCCCTTAAGCCTGGTGGTTGTGTCGTTAGGTGTTTCGTGGCAGTTTCTCAGGCGTTGGCCGGTAATTCCCGGGATAGTCATCGCTATACTGCTTTTTTCTGCCATCTTTGCCCCTTGGATCAAGCCTTACGACCCGTTGGAAAGCCACGGTGTTTTCTCGCAGGGACCAGCGTGGACGGCGGAGGGTGGCAAAGAATTCTTGCTTGGCACAGACCACATTGGTCGCGACATTTTGAGCCGCATGATTGAGGCGAGTCGAATCACGGTCATTGTGGTGCTGCTTTCGGTGACAGTGGGAATGATCTCCGGGACTATCCTCGGCCTGATTGCGGGTTATTTCGGCGGCACGGTTGTTGATGAAGTGATCATGCGCATTGTCGACGTGTGGGCGGCGCTACCTCAGTTGCTTGTCTTGCTGGCTATCGCTCTAGTGTTTGGCTCCGGGATATTCGTCCTCGTCGCCTCTCTCGCTCTTATTTCGTGGCCAGGTGCGGTCCGTCTCGTGCGCGTTGAAGCGTTGAGGTTACGCAGCATGGACTATGTCGATTCGGCACGCATTTCTGGGGCAACCGATCGGCGTATCTTGGTCCGACACATTTTTCCGGGCGTCATCAACACCGTCTTGGTCGCAACCACGTTATCGACTGGCAGTCTGATTTTGACAGAGGCCACACTGAGCTTCCTCGGAGCTGGTATTCCGCCGCCCAGCCCATCTCTAGGTGGCATGATCTCATCCGGCCGCGACTACCTTCGAGATGCACCACACATCGCGTCGTTCCCGGGTTTGGCGCTCGCAGCCATTGTCATGGCGGGGAACTTTTTGGGTGACTGGATGCGAGATCGCTTCGATCCTCGGCTCCGTCAGATCGACTGACTCGATTCGGGTGAGATTTGCTTCCCGTTTCGTTTCGAGCGGTTTTATCGGAATTATCGCCCTGGTGACTTTGTATAGCCGATTACACCGATAATTATTTGTTCGAGAGTAAACCCCTGATCCCAACCGGCTTCACTCATGGAGAATTGGTCTTGAACAATGTACTTAACGCATTTAGCTGGTTAGTAACGGCTCGTCCGTGGGTAACGCTGCTGGCGCTGTTATTAGTGACCGTGGCGCTCGGGGCCGGAACGAGTTTTCGTGCCCCGCCTCAGGAGACTGCCGAAGCGCTACCTGCGGGTAGTTCGATCACCAATGCACTCAGAGCAATCGAGGAGAGTTTCGGCGGCACTGGCGAGGTGAGGGTGGTCACGTTGCTATTCAGGGGTGACGCGTTGACACCCGGTGGTCTAGGGCAGATGTCGGAGTTACTCGGACAAATCGCCAGCGATCCGGAGGTCTCTGGCGTGCTAGCGCCTGTCGACCCAATCTTCGGACCATCAATGTTGGTGCAGGCGATATTGCAAGTTCCGAGTTTCGATGGCATCACGCAAGAGCAGATCGACGGCGTGTTAGGCGTGCCGCAGGTGAGTGAAGTGCTCGATGTGACAACCGGTGTGGACACGGACGGCACGAAAGTCGCGATCGCGAGCATTCAGTTGCTCAACACGGGCGACGAAACGATCAAGGACATCGAACGGCGAGTTAATGAACTTGCTCTGGCCAGCGAAGGTCCGTTGCAAGCGAGCAGCGTCTCGTTCGCAGTGATCGAGGACGAATACATCGAGGGCACAGAGACGGGTACTGCCCCATTGATTGGACTGGCTCTGCTGCTGATCGCGTTGCTGATCCTACTGTTCATGCGCTCAATCTCAGATCTGATCTTGACGCTGGTGGGTTTGTTTGTTTCGATCATCTGGATAACCGGCGCGGAGGGTTGGTTGGGCCCGAATGGTCTGGGGTTGGTAGCGGCACCGAACCCGTTGTCTTCGATGGTGCCGATCATCATCATCGGTCTTACTGTGGACTACGCGATCCAGGCAGTTTCGCATTACCGAGAGATGCGTCTGGCAGGGGGGAATGTCGCCTCATCGGTCAGGCTAGGTTTGAGAAACGTCACTTTGCCGCTGGTGTTGGCGGCGGTAACGACCATTGTGAGCCTTCTGGCAGGCCTATTCTCGCCGATTGATATGGTCGGTGATTTCGGCATTGTTGGTGGTCTTGGCATCGGATTGGCATTGATCGTCATGTTGACTCTGCTGCCTGCAGGTCGAACGATCTTGGATCGCCGACGGGAGTCTCGAGGGAAGCTCAAGGATCCCCGGCCGATATCGACCGCGCTGCCCGGCGTCAGCAGGTTGGCGGAGTTCCTGGGCAAGAGCGTGACGCGGCGCCCCGCACCGTACATCATCGTGATCGTCGCCATCACAGTCGCGTTGGGTTGGGCAGCACGGGGCCTGGATTCGGAGTACAGCATCAGAGATCTCCTGCCAAGGGGCGGGGCAGTGCTTACGGATCTGAACACTCTCGACGCATCTGTCGGCGGATCTACAGAAATGGCGAGCGTGATTGTTGAAGCCGAGGCCACGGAGACGCGAACGTTGCTCAACGTGCGGGAACTTGAGGCGTCGTTTGGCGACGCGACTACCCGACCAAGCGCCGCGGCTGGGCCGATATTGGTGTCTTACGATTTGATAGTTCGCGACTGGGTCACAGACAGCAGGGAACCCGGCGACAAGTACGATCCGGAGATTGCAAGTCGTTTCCGAGAAGCTTCTGCAGACGTGGAAATCGACCCCGCGGCGATGCAGGAGATTCTCGACTCGATCGCTGCTAAAGATCCCGCTCTGGATCGTGTCTTGGCGAACAACCCAGAGGGGGTCGACGCGTTACTGTTGCAGTTCCCGGCGTACACCGGAAATCCTGCGGCTACGAAGCACCTCCAGGAAGAGATCGAGGCACTGTGGTTCGGTGAAGACGACACGATCACCGTGACGTCTGAGGCAGTGATCTCATTTGCCGTGACGGATGCCATTCGAGACACCCAGACCGAGTCGATCGGCGCTACGGTGGCAGTGGCGATCGGCGTCCTAGGACTCTTCTTCTGGGTGACGGTCAGGCAACCCGCTTTGGCATTGATCGCGGTAGTCCCGACGGTATTCGTGATGGTATCGGTACTAGGGACGATGGCGCTGCTGGGTATCCCTTACACCCTCGTGACCTCAATCATCACTGCGTTGTCGATTGGGATAGGCGTCGATTACACGATCCACGTGATCCATCGATACCGAGAGGAATACGGGCATCTACGTGATCCTCAGGTAGCTGCCGTCCGGACTCTTGGGACGACGGGTTCGGCACTGTTGGGTTCGGCGTTGACCACCGCTCTCGGGCTCGGAGTTTTGATTGCCTCCCCGATGTTGGCGTTGCAACAGTTTGGCATCACGGCTGCGATCACAATCGCCTATTCGCTGATCGTTTCGATCTTGGTGGTGCCGCCGGCAATGACGGTCTGGGGTGCTTACCAGAACATGCGCCTACGATCGATGGTCCAGCTGTGGGAAGAGGAACTCGATCTCGAGATCGATGCGGTTTACCGCCGCCACGAAGAACCGAGCGGTTAATCTCCGACCCCGAGCTGGGATCGGGCCGTGAGGCAACGGATCTTTGGGCGTTGCCCCACGGCGAAGGATCGACCGGGACTAGGACTGGTCTTCAGCCAAACCCTCGGCACCTTTGAACATGCCCAATCCGGTTAGGACTAGGCCAATAGCGCCGATGAAGAGCAGAATGTTGAAGGCCGCTAAGTATGTGGCGGGATCGCCCGTTGAGATCATCGCTAGCAAATAGACGATCAGGCCACCTACTCCACATACGATCAAGGCATACGCGCCAATCTTGAATGCGTTCATCGATTGCACTAACGCGTTCACGCCGATGCCCACGAGCGTTGAAGCAAATGGGAACAACGTGATGAATGAAAGAAGAACCGCCGTCATCATCGCGTGAGCGATCAACGCGGTATCTTCAAAATACACGAAGTCATCGGAACCCGCGCCAGCGTCGGTGGCGCGTTGCATGAGGTGAACCGAGAAGTGTTGCATTCCCATGCCGATGACGATGACGCTCCATTCAATTATGGAGAGAATGATCCCGAATTTGAGCAGGTTTCCCGCGGTGCCGCCCAGTCGTTTCGCCAGAGGAAACAGGCCGAAGGCTCCATAAGCCGTGAGTATCGTGCCCACAATTGATAGGAACGTCATGATGTGAGCAAGAGCCGCGGCGTCGCCGGCGACAGTCACCGCCTCTCGGAAATCTGTCCGATCAACAGGATCAATCAGCAAGTGGCCTGGGAAAAGGATCGATGATGTGAAAGACAGGATGACGCCAATAATCAAAGCCAACCCTGCGTATTTGATAGTCAATGCTACCCTCCTGTTGCGTTTCAGACCGTCTCGCGTTCCATTTCTCTCGACGAAACGCAAGATGGAGAAAGTGTACCAGCATTAGAAACATCCAGATAAACGCCTTATCTATCTGGCGAAACAACCCCGTAATGCCGAGCAACTACGGTTTGTTAACTCAAGTGACGGAACGTCCCGGTAGGCTGGCATCCATCAAAGGGAATGCGACCATCGCAAAAGATCCGAATCCGACCCAAAACCCTCAATTCAATCACTCAAAGTCACGTTTGGGAAACAGCGTCCTCGATCGCTAAATCCCGCCCGATGTCTCTGAACGTTCTCAGGAATCTGAATGTTGGCGTCGGCGTTTGGAGACCCGCCAGACGAAGAACGCGATAACCACGAATGCCAGGACACCCAAGGTCGCGTACTGATACGTATCCATGAACGCGAGGATGTCTTCCCAGTTTTCGCCCAACAACCAACCAGCGTAGGCGAGGATCAGGTTCCATACTGTGGTGCCCAGCGTCGTGTAGATCAAAAAGCGGACGGGATTCATCCGCGTGTAACCTGCGGGGATCGAAATGATGCTCCGGATCAACGGGATGAGGCGTCCGAAGAAAATGATCAACTCGCCGTACTTCTCAAACCATCCGGCGGCTCGGTCGAGATCGCCTTCCGAGACGAAAAGGTACTTCCCGTAGTTGGCGACGAGCTTCCGTACCCCTGCTTCGCGAGCGAAGTACCCGACACCGTAAAGAACAATCGCTCCGATCAATGCGCCCACAGTACCTGCGGCTACTGCCGCCCAAAAATTCATCTCTCCTTTGGCAGAGAGGGAGCCGGCGAAAGGAAGTACAAGCTCTGACGGGATAGGCGGAAAGATGTTCTCGATCGCCATCACTAGAACGATGCCAGGATAGCCAATGCTGGCGATCAGATTCTCAATCCAAGTGGCGACCAGATCTATCAGTTGCGTCATCGAACGAAACTCAAGCTGAAAGACTGGATTTCTGCATCTTGACGACGGCGGTCAGCTTCGATGGACCGCCGTTGATGATCACGCCTCTAGTAGGTGATACGTCCAGATAGTCTCTGCCAACAGCGATCCTGATGTGCCTTTCGTCGGCGAGAGCATGGTTGGTGGGATCGAAGCCGATCCATCCTAGGTCGGGAAGAAGGCATTCAACCCACGCGTGAGTCTGCGTTTCAGGAACCTGCTCATAAGCCAGACCGGTAACGTGCATGTAACCCGAAACGTAGCGCGACGGAATTCCCCATGACCGTGCGATCGCGATCATCACGTGAGCGTAATCTTGGCAGACGCCTTTTCCAGTCTCGATGATGTGGTCTACCGTCGACGAGACGTCCGTAATACCGGATTGATACACGAACGTCTTAAATAAGGTCTCGGAGAGTTCAAACAACGATTCGAGGGGATCACTCCCCCGTTTGATGCCGTGTCGATCCACGAAGGAGTGGAGAGCAGGGGAGAACCCGGTCATGGCGCTTTCGTGGGTGAAGTCCCAGTGCTCGAAAGATCCGGCCCAAGATCCTATCTCGTCCCACACGTCGTTGCCCACATTCCGAGGCGGTTGACCTCGGGCCACAGTTTCGACCTGTGAAACGGTAACGATATCCAACGCGTCGTGTTCGAGATTCAATGTGATGACGTGTTTGGTATTCCCGAAAGGATCCGTTTCCGCGCTTAGCGAAGACGCGGGTTGGGTCGTCGCTTTGAAACTTTTGAGCGTCTGGTCGAAATCGGTGCGCGGTTCCAAACACAGCCACATCACGCATCGTTGCGCGGGCCGTTCGTATAGATAGCTCGAGACATGCTCGATGTCGTAACGAACAAAATCAGTCATCGGGCATCGGCCCTCGGAATTCCCGTGATGGGGTAGTTGAAGAACGATTCATTGATCAGGTTGTGAAGCTGGCGAGTGTACGAGAATACTTGCGTGAGAAACTCTTCCTTGTCAGCGCGGTCCTCCCAATCGAACCTGATCAGAGCGCTGAGCCTACCGGCGAGACGCCTTGCGGCCTGGCTCGTAGCCTGATTGGGGCCATCGCCTAGCGAATTAAGTTCCTGGCCCGCCCGTTCCAACGACCTTCGAAGAGATTCTGGAAGCTGAGGATCCGACACCAAGACGTTGAGGATGAACTCGGGGTGCGTCTCAATGCTGTAAATCCGGTCATACGCCTCGTGTGCGTGGAAGACGCGGAGCAGGCTTCGCCAATCCGCATCGGTAAACTCCCTGGAACCCTCTTCGAGACGAGTCTGCGCGAGGAGAAGCGCGCAAGTGAACTGGACGCGTTCGACGAACTGGCCAATACGAAAGAAATGCCAACCTTCGTCGCGGTACATCGTCGCTGAGGCCACGCCGGTGAAACGGTCGATCCCAGCAGCAGTCTCTTCGTAAAACGTGGAAGGTGATGAAAGCCAGATGTCGCCGAGTTTGACGTCTTGAATCTTCAAGTACTCGGTGTTGAGGGCCGTCCACATCTCGTCGCTGATGCAATTACGAACTTGGCGAGCGTTCTCTCGGCCATTCTCGTAGCACGTGAGCAGAGAGATGTCGTTGGCGCGAACGAAGGTCAATTCGTCGGTGAGGAAAAACGCGTCTATGAGGTTGTAGTCGTCAAAGGGATCCAATCGTTCCATGCCACCAAGCGGGCGTCGATTTATCGCGGTGTAAAGCCGTCGCCAACCGAAGTGGATCTCGCGAATCGGTCGGTCTACCAACGCTTCTGTCTGGAGCTGCAAAAGCCGACACATAAAACCGGCGCGCTCGGTGTACCGCGCCATCCAATAGATTCCTTCTGCGCTTCGTGCCAGCATCTCTTTATTCGCCGATCACCCAGAGGTCTTTTCCACCACCGCCTTGGCTCGAGTTAACGACCAAGTTTCCTCTTTCTAACGCCACACGGCAAAGCCCGCCTGGAACAATCCTAGTCTCCTTGCCGCGCAGCACGTAAGGACGAAGGTCCACGTGGCGTGGTTCGAAACTCTCTCCAATCAGACAAGGTGAGCGCGAAAGGGCAAGGGTTGGTTGGGAAATGTAGTTGGTCGGATTGGCCTTCAAATGTTCAGCGAAATCATTTCTCTCCTCAGGCGAGGCGTGCGGCCCAACGAGCATCCCGTAACCACCGGACCCACCGACCTCCTTGACGACCAAGTCTTGGAGGTTGTCCAATGTATATTCGAGACCTTCAGGTCGTCGACACAGATTGGTCTGCACGTTTGAAAGGATCGGATCTTCGCCGAGATAGTAACGAATGATCTCCGGGACATATGCGTAGATGCTCTTGTCATCCGCGATCCCAGTTCCGGGTGCATTGGCCAACATCACGTTCCCAAGACGATAGGCATGGATCAGGCCGGGAACGCCTAAGATCGAGTCAGGTCGGAACACCAGTGGATCTACGAAATCGTCGTCAACCCGCCGGTAGATGACGTCTACCCGCTGGAGGCCCTGCGTGGTCCGCATGTAGACGAATCCATCGTTCACCAAGAGATCGCGGCCCTCCACGAGTTCGGCACCAACTTCCCGCGCCAAAAACATGTGCTCGTAAAAAGCGGAGTTGTAGATGCCAGGCGTGAGTAACGCGATGTTCGGATCCGTCACGTTGTTGGGAGCGAGCTCTACCAACGTTTCGCGCAACAGCGAACCATAGTTCTCCACTTCGAGGACGTTCGAACTCCGATAGGCGTTGCGTAGGTTGGCTTTGACTACCTTACGAGTGGCGATCATGTAAGAAACGCCGGAAGGAACCCGCAGGTTGTCCTCGAGTACAAAGAAGCCCTCGTCCGTTCTTACGATATCGGTGCCGCAAATTGAAACCCAGGCCCCGTCAGGGGGGGAAAGGCCCCTCATTTCGACGCGGTACTGAGGGCAATCCCTGACAACGTCGGTCGGGATTACGTCATCAGCGATTATCCGAGCTTCGTTGTAGACGTCGTCGATGAAATGGTTGAGGGCACGGAGCCGTTGGTCGAGGCCGCTTTCGATATGCTTCCACTCTGCATGCGCCATGATCCGCGGTATGCAGTCGATCGGGATGATGCGTTCGCCAGCGGCTTCATCGCCGTACACGATGAACGTGATTCCTTCGTTGTAGAACGACCGCGTGACCCGTTCCTGCATGGTCGTCAGCTCGACCTCAGTCAACGCTACGAGCGTCTCGTGGATCTCGCGCCAATGCGGACGTGGGTTACCTTCCGCGTCGAACATCTCGTCGTAGAAGGAGGGATTTAGGTCGTAACCGTCGAAGTCCAAGTGGTTGGTTCGCAGGCGTCGCCAATGCTGGCGCGCCAGTTCATTAGTCGCTGGCAGTCAAAGGATTAGGATACCAACCAGATTTGACGAGACTGTTTCAGGATTCTGGCGGCAGCTTCTGCCACGCAATCCCAATCGCCCCAAGACCCGCATATAAACCGATAAATGGGTGGAAGTCGGAAATGTCCATAAACTGGCAATCGCAAGATTCTCGGATTCTCGCTGCGATTTCGAGAGCACGGTCTCTAGCGTTTACGTGTAGGACGACGAATCGAGCTGGGTTGTTGCCGATGTCTCCGACGATCTCTCTCAACATTCGGTTCGTGGCTACGCGCAATGAGATCGGTTTTGCGACAACACGGAACTCGTCAACGTCGAACGTGACGACCGGTTTGATCCGCATCGTCTGAGCCACTTCGATCGCCATGCGCGGCGTGTTGGCGATGTGATGGATGCGATTGAGTTCGTCGAGAGTAGCAATAGTGCGAAGGTCGGACTTGGTTTTCTCGATGTGTTCAACAGTTTCGTCGGCGCCCAACCCGAGTTCGACAACCCTGGTTGCTTCGGTAGCGAGGAGCTTTAGGGCGCCGGATATCGTGCCCGAATCGACGACGCGGATGTCGACGTTTTCGATCTCTTTGCGGGCGAGGTCAGCGGCGACCCTTGCCGAGTCGTAGGACGCGCTGAGTCCTGCGGCGACAGTCAGACATATCACCGCATCGACGTCGTGAGACGCGTTCTTGATGGTCGTCAGCCATTGTTCTGGTACAGGCGCTGAAACCCATGCCCGAGTTTCCGGTTGCATCGCAACGCGACGGTAGATCGTGGAAAAATCGAGATGCGGGTCGTCGGTGAATGATTGATCGCCGATGTGGATCCGCATCTGAGCAACCGGTACCCCGTGTGCGGCGCGGAAAGACGGGCTCAGAAGGGAACAGGAATCGACAGCAATTGCGACGCGACGTGCGGATCGAATGATCGGCGCGTCGTTGGGGAATGTCGCCATGAGAGAGTCGCTGATGACAAGGTGGCACCCCCGGCGCGATTCGAACGCGCAACCTAAAGATTAGAAGTCTTTCGCTCTGTCCGTTGAGCTACGGGGGCGCGGGACGTGGTGATTATGATTCTAATCCTTGCCGCCCCGCCAATTCTGGCGTTGATTGCTATCAGATAACCAACTGATGGCCACGCTACAGTAGGCGAACGCCTCAGCTTCGATTCAAATCCCGACCAAACATTGTCATCCCGATGGTTCGGCGAATGTCAGCATCCGCGCGGGATTGTCGATGAGCATGGTGTCGATGTCCGCTTGAGATGTCCCTCGGGCCAACATCCTTGGTACAACGCGGGCGATTATGTGGTCCCAGCCATGCCCGGCGTACTTCTTGAGGCGATGCTTGGAGCAAACGTCGTGGGCGTGGAGAAGCTGTTCGACATGCCCGTTGCCGAGGAGATGTTCGACCTGCTCGAGCCGATGCTGATCCGACGCCATGTATGTCGCTGGATTCATCGGGTAAAAGGTCGATTCGTGACCCCACAGGTCAAAGTTCAAGTAAGCGCCCGTCGATGCCACCTCGTCGAGGACGCCGTAATCGAATATGGTGCGCTCGATGTGTCCCATCACCGTATGCGAGACATCTCCGCCCCACCGATCGACGGCCTCTAGCAACTGGATCGGTGCGTAGTTGTCTCGACCGGGATGGATCAGCAGTGGAGCACCGGTCGCACGCTGAGCCATCACGGCGGCTTCGAGCGTCTTCTTCTCCGTCTCCTCCCAAGGCCATGAATTGCCGATTTCGCCAATGATCCCAGTCTTGATGCCTGTGTCGTCCACGCCATCTTGGACGTCATTGATTATGAGTTGCGCGAGGTCTTCGACGGTCGCGTTCTGGATGTCCTCACCGTGGGTCAGGTAGACATAGTGCCCGCCACCCATCACGACGTTCAAGCCCGTCGCTCGTGAAATCTGTCGCAACGCGATTGGATCGCGACCAATGCCGATCGAGGTGACATCGACGATTGTCGAACCTCCGGCGTTGTAGAACTCAGTCGCCTCGTCGATGGCAACATCGACGTCGAGCAGTCTGAGATTGTCGATGCTGCTGTTCCAGTAGTACCGAACCCACCAAAGGTTTTCTAAGGTGACAGGGTCATGCATCCGCTTGAGGTTGCTAGCGCCCGGCAATGGTTGGAGAACCGGTATGAAGTCGATCAGGAGGTGTTCGTGCGTGATGGTCGCACCGATTTCTCCAGGGTCGATCGGACCTTGAACAGTTTGCACTTTGCCGACGATCGATTCGGTCACGGTTCAATCTCCCCGAGATGAGGGTGGTTGTTCGAGACAGAAGTCACGACTAAAGGTCACGCCATGTGGACTGTTGTTCCCAACCTAAGATGCGCTTGGCTTTGGATGGGCTGATGGCAGATGTGAAACCGGATAGGGGAGTGCGAATTTCGGCATCGGGGTATGCCATGGCGATCGCTTCCTCTGTTGGGACCTCGATAAAGGTGTCGGTGGCATTGATGAAGAATGCCTCGTGTCCGTCCCATTTCTTTTCGATGGCCAGTCGGCAAGCGGCGGCGGATTCTTCGATGTCGGAATACCCCCAGAAATCCATGGCGTTGCGACGCAGCGGATTCGTCAGGTCGGTACCGCCGGCATTCTTGCGTTCTAGCTGCTCGTGCTTGTGCCCTAGCCAGTGGAAACGCATCGAGGCGATCTGCATCTTGCCCGGGTTGCGACGGATGAAGGTATCGGCCATGATCTCGCCGTACCACTTCGACATCGCGTAACTGTCTTGGCAAAGGGTTCCTTGCTCTTCATCGAGCGGGAAGTAAGGCCGCGAAACTCGATTCCTCGAAAATGCTGCACCGATGGCATTGATGCTGGATGCCATCACCACGTTGAAAACACCTTGTTTCTCAGCCGCTTCCAACACCGCCCAATTGGACATCGTGTTGACTCGCAACACCTCCCATTCGGAAGCGACTAGCGGATTGGGAATGGCTGCCATGTGGATAACCTTCTCGCATCCTTCCATCACACGCATCGCTTCGTCAGGATCAGTAACATCGGCTTCGATAAACTCGAAGCCATCCGTTGATTCCGGAGCTTTGTGGTCCGTGCTGACGACTTCGTAGTCGTGCGCGAGGAGCTCTTGGATGATCACTCGGCCCATCTTTCCTGAGCCGCCTGTAACTAAGACTTTTGTCATTGGGTTTTCGACTTCCTCGGTTTAGTAGAGGCTCAAACAGTCCATTAACGGCTGTCGTCACGCTCTAAAATGTTTATTCCTATCATTCGGTGAGATCCATTTCGGCGGGGCTCGGTTCGTCAAACCGTTCGCCACTCATCTCGGCTTTTTGCTTGCGAGCCAGCCATTCCTGCCACCTTTGACGTTCTTCCTCGCGCCCTTTCTTATAGCGGTAGTTGAGATACTTCTCAGCGAATATCAAGGCTCCCTCCACGATGATTGTGCTTGCGGTCGCTGCTACTAAGATTACAGAAACTGACGCGTCGATCGTCGAGTTTACGAACCCGACGACATCGCCTTTCTTGTGCAGCGGCAGCTCTTCGATTGCTCTGAGCGCCATACCACCATCGCTCATGGCGATGAACAGCGTCAGGTGCCACGGAATCCAGTCTTCTGGAATCGGTCGTAGCCATCGCAACTTATTACTCCTAGTGTTCCAAAAAACAAACCATCTCGACGTACCATACAGCACGTCGAGAGGTTCCTCAAATACAAATGGCGAAAAAACGGCCGTAGTGCCGACGATCTAAAAGTCCGGATCCATACTGACGCTCAACCAACCGATCGGACCTCGGTCGTCAGCGTACCAAAGGCGATTGTCTTTGATGGTCATCCCATGAACCTGCAAAGGATGCGGCACGCGGAAGACGTCATAGCAACGACCATCTTCGATGCGCTGCCTGCACACGACACCAAACGAAGTATCGGAAACCCACATGTGGCCTTCTTCTTCGGCAAACGCTATGCCATGTACACGATATCCCGGCGCCTTGAAGCGGTGCACTTCTTTCCACGTTGACGCGTCAACCACATGGACGAATTGCGAAGGCGGCGACGCGATGTAGATGTGCCCGTCTTTCCATTCCAAGCCATGGTCCCCGGTCGGCTCAGAAGCACGTCCCATCGATTCGTCGAAATGCTCACGAGTCGCGTTGATTCCCGCACCAGGTGACGGAAACTTGTCGATCGTCGCACCAGTTTCGCGGTCGACCACGAAGATGTCACACGAATACGTCGAAGCGATCCAAACGTTCCCTTCGTCGTCCAGCGTTATCCCACTTGAGTGGACGGTCTCGGTCGGCGCTTCGAACAGCGTTTCGCCTGTCTGCCAGTCGAGTTTGTACACGTTATTGTTGCCTTGGTCGATGTACCAAAGTCCATCGTCCGCTGCCTGCAGTCCGTTGGGTTTCGGACCTGGCGACACAAACATCTGAATGGGGTCGGCTATCTTGTATGCCATTGGATTTCTCCTTGCGAGTGATTTGTAGCGAATGCTACCAGCGTAAGCGTCGAATTCATCGCGGTACCTTCGAATACGTTATCGGGTACCTCAAACTGTCATAGATTGCTCTCCTGAATCTCCGTCGTCGGGTCGTTGACAAACGTGTCGAGGAGAGTCTGACACGCCCCGATCCCTTCCGGCGGCAGGGCGTACCCGTTCTCGATCACCGGCAGTTGATCGACTACTTCTCGATACCAAGAAGCGTTAAACGCCCTCACCGTCTCTTGGATCAATGCGTTAGGGGCGTTGAGCGAAAGATGCACCGAATACATGAATGTGACCGGTCCCACGCAATCATGCGGCGCAATCGGCATGTGATACGCCTCCGCCATACCCGCGATCCGCTTCGCCTCGGAAATCCCGCCGACCCACGAAATGTCAAACATGCAGATCGTCATCGCCTGCTTCTCGAACATCTCGCGGAAAGCCCATCGCGTCGCGACCGTCTCCGAAGCGGTAACCGCTATGTGCGTCGAATTCCTGAACTGGACAAGCGTATCGATGTTGTCCATGGGCACGGGATCTTCAAACCAAAACGGATCATAAGGCTCGACGTTCTTTGCGATGCGCACCGCAGACGGCAGGTTGTAGATCGAGTGCATCTCTAGCATCACGTCAATCTTGTTGCCAACCTTCTCCCGGATGAGTCTGAATGGCTCGGTGCACATCTCCAAATCAGGTCCTGAGATGAATTGACCGTTTGACTTCGCAGCGACCTGATCGAAGGGCCAAATCTTCATCGCCGTGTAGCCCTCGGAAAGAAGATCATCTGCCAACGCACCCGCATCCGTCAAGAACGCATGCTGGTCTTCGTACTGATGCTCCGGACGGTGATCAATGTCGCCAGTCGCAAGCCTGCCAACCCTGTTGACGCCGTAGGAGTACCCTGCGCAAGTGTTATAGACGCGGATCGACGGACGACTCAATCCGCCTAGCGCCTCATAAAGCGGGACACCTGCACGCTGAGCGTATAGATCCCAAAGCGCCATGTCGACTGCAGAAAGTCCGCTCATGTCGGCTGCACGCCCGATGATCTTGCCCCCGTACCCGTTAAGCGCGTTCCAATGAAGATCGAGTTGAGTGGCATCCTTCCCCAGGAGATATTCCGCAGCATCCTCGTGTGCCCATGCCTCGACCGTTTTGGGCCCGAACGAAGTCTCACCCAAACCAACTCGCCCATCGTCGGTGTAGATCCTCACCCAGAAGATCTTCGAGAAGTTGGGATTTCTCAGCGTTTCGATGCGGGTGACAATCGGCGGTTTCTTGGGCATTTCAACTTGTGTCTGTTGGTCGCAAGGCAACATCCAATTTACCACGATCAACGAAGCGACTGAAGGGCAGGAGTCGACCGACTGATCCGATTAGACAATAAGTTGACTGAAAGATCTCAGAAACGCCATGACCCTAGTCCAAATCGCCGTCCTGTCATTCATGCAGGGCTTCACCGAGTTGCTCCCGATCAGCAGCAGCGGATACATGGTCATCTCTTCTTGGGTTCTCGGATTGGACCCGCCATCTGCTGCTTTCGATGCCACCGTCCACCTCGGCTCTCTCCTTGCGCTCGTACTGTTCTTCCGGCGGGATTGGTGGTTGATCGTGAAGACCCTTCGCCGCAACCGCAACATTCCGCTCGGTGGTGACGACGACATGATGTCGCAACAGATTCTTGAACGTTACCGAACGGTTGGTGACACCAGACGCCGACTTTCGACCCACATGTCCATGCGACCCCAAAACCTCCTCAAATCCGTCGGTCTAGCCTCCCTGCCAGCAATTGTTATCGGAGCCGCGTTCTACACGATATTCACCTCCGACCTAGTCCGATCGCCCCAAGTCGCCGCGGGCATGTTCATCGTCACCGGCGCAACGCTCCTGCTAGGTCATCATTTCGCTGGCCTCAGACTCACCGGCAAAGACCAACGCACCCGCCCGAAGGTCATCGACTACGCCGACGCACTCATCATCGGATTGGCGCAAGTGGCGGCTCTGATACCCGGCATCTCCCGATCCGCCGTAACCATTACCGCAGGCGTCACCCGAGGCTTGCCACTGGTCGTCGCCGTCCGTTTCTCCTACCTTCTCGCCGTTCCGGTCATCACGATCGCCGCCGCCATATCCATGTTCCAAGTCATCCTCTCACCATCCGAGTCCCTCCCCGACATCGACGAACTCGCCATCGGCTTCGCCATCTCCTTCATCGCCTCCTACATCGCAGTAAACCTCTTCGTCTGGCTAATCCGCCGCCTAGGAACCTACACCCTCTGGCCCTTCGCCATCTTCACAGTCACGACCGGCCTCATTGTGCTCATAGTTTGGTACGGGTGAGATACAATTATGTCACCCCAACAGAATGGCTGATTTTGCGAGTCAATGAAACATCGGGAATTCGCAACCAAAATGAACCAGTAGAGACGCACCGATGGTCACGACAAGAATGGTCCTACTCGCAAAGTCTTGGCGGCCAGGAGGATTGTGTTTAGCCGGCCGCAAACTCGAAGGGAATCGGATCGGCGAATGGATTCGACCCGTGGTCTCCCACAACGACGATGCAATCCTCGTGGATTACGCCACGTATCCCAACGGTGAGAAAATGCGATTGCTTGACGTCGTGCAGATGGATCTTAGTCACCCGGTACCTCGTGACCACCAAAGCGAGAATTGGGAGTTGCACCGCATTCCGCGAATCCTACGGATCGGGCAATTCGACCGCCGCAAATTGCAGACCGTGTGCGACGGCAGAGGAACTTTGTGGAACAACGGCCAACAATCCCAAATAGGTCGAAACAACCGAGTCCGCTTCGTCGAAGCGACGGGAATGAACGATTCACTCCGATTGATCCATGTCGAACATCTCAGATTGACAGTGATCGACGACGAAGATCGCGAACGTAACCGATTGACTGGTTCCTTTGAATACATGGGAGCGACCTACAAGTTGCAGGTGAAGGACGTGGAATATGAAGACGAGAGCCAGAACCGAGAACCGCGGAGCTATATCGCCGAAGACTGCTACCTCACAATCAGCCTCGCCGGAGAATTTGAAAGGTACTGCTACAAGCTCATCGCAGGGATAATCTGAACACACGCCGTTTGCCAATGCCTCCCACCGAACACCAGACAATATTCACAATCGGCCATTCCGATCATTCCGAAGAAGCGTTTCTAAGGCTTTTGAATCAAAACGGTATCGACACCGTCGTCGATGTTCGATCAATGCCGTACAGCAAATGGACGCCGCAGTTCAACCGCGACAACCTGAAGTCACGGCTCGGCGAGAACGACATCACCTACCACTTCATGGGCCAGCGGTTGGGCGGACGTTCAGACGATCCCGGTGACTACGATCCTGATGGTCAAGTTCAGTACGACCAGTTGGCCAAGGCAAGAAAGTTCCAAGACGCATTGGAAAGCGTTGTTCGCGGAGCGATGGCAAACCGAATCGCGCTGATGTGCAGCGAAGGCAGACCAGAGGAATGTCATCGCAGCCTACTCATTGCCGAAGAGATACGCAACGAGTTTCAAAATGTCAGTGTCAAACACGTGTTGCCGGACGGCGCGATCCTGATGCACGAAACGCTCCGCGATCGGATTGCCAAACACGACGTTTTGGCAGACCAAGCCGACATGTTCCTCACTGCCGAGGAAAAAATCGCAATCGCAATTGGTGAACAAATCGAACGATTCGCGTTCAAAGACAAGAGATACGCCATCGCTCAAGACGTGCTAATGGACGACGGCGAATTCGAGTACGCGGGAGATGAGCATTGAAGCTTCTCACCATCGGTTTCACCAAGAAATCTGCCGAGACCTTCTATGAAACACTGAAAGCGTCAGGTGCCAAACGAATCGTCGATGTGAGACTAAGGCCTAACTCTCAACTCGCAGGCTTTGCCAAGGGCAGCGACCAAGGTTATCTGTTGAAGAAGATCTGCGGCATCGATTACGTACACGTCCCGGAACTCGCGCCTGAACCGGAGATGTTTGACGAGTACAAGAAAAGCAAGGCACCAAACGCGTGGCACATCTACGAATCGCGATTCCTCGACCTCATGGATCAAAGGCGCATCGATGAAACCGTGCCCAGAGAAGTATTTGAGGACGGTTGTTTGCTGTGCAGCGAACACGAAGCGCATCACTGCCACCGCCGATTAGTGGCCGAGTACTTGCGAGATCGTTGGGAAGGAGTCGAGATCACTCATCTCGGGTGATCACTGAAAGTTCCGATCTCTTTTAAATCGACCGCCAACATCCAAAAGAAACGCCGTGGACGCCCATCACGACGTCCACGGCGCTAGTTAGTCGCTTTAGAAGGCTGGCATCCTACCTCCCCTCAGGCAACACCGCCATCGGCAGAATCTCCCGAGAAGCCTCCAACTTGGGCTCCAGCGACTGCATCCGGTCTCGCCGTTGCAAGGAGCTTGCAACTTCTGGGTTCTGACCTGCGGACGGCCAGTTTCCACGCAAAACGGCTGCCACCTGTTGCGATGCCCGTTGCCTGCTCAACCAAGCAGACCGCGTCGACGCACCAGCCGAATGCGGGGCGACGATCACATTGTCCATCTTCAACAGCGGGTTGTTCGGATCTACAGGTTCCTGCTCGAACACGTCCAAGCCAGCCCCTTTCAACTTACCCTCCCGCAACGCTTCAATCAGGTCGACCTCTCGGACGACTGCACCTCGGCACACATTGACGAAGTAAGCGGTCGGCTTCATGCAGTCGAAGTGTTCCTTACGGATCATGTGATGCGTCTCTTTGTTCAACGGCACCTGCACAGAGACGTAATCAGATCGCTCAAACAGCTCTTCGAGCGAGAAGACTTGCTCGACAGCGTACTCCTGAGCAATCCAAGGCGGGCAGTAGGGGTCATACGCAAGGACCTTCATCCGCCATCCGTTGAACATCTTCCGAGCAACCTGTCGCCCGATGTTGCCAAGTCCGACCAATCCCAGCACCTGCTGGTCGATCGGCTCGATCACAACATCAGCACGCCCCCAGTCACCGGCTTTCGTGCGTTCATTGAACTGGATCAATTGCCGATTGAGGCACAAGATCATCGTCACGGCCTGGTTCGAGACCTCTTCCATGCACATCCCGGCGCCGTTGGTGATGATGATGCCCATCTCGTTGCAGACATCGGTATCGATCTGGTTGAAGCCGTGTGAGTAGACGGCCAGCACCTGCGCCTTTTCGGCGGCGCGTATGACCTGCTCGCCTTGGTACGGCGTAGACCGCATCATTAGCGCATCGGCGTCCCGCACCAGTTCTATCGCCTCTCCCTCAGATTGCGGATTCGCCTTCACGAACTCCACATCGAGGTCGGCCATCTCGGCACGCTCATAGTCAAGAGGATCGTTTTCATCGACCCCCATGATCAAGACTTTGTGTTCAGCCATCGGTTGTCCATTCCTTTCGAGTTTCGACTGAAGGTCAGTTTACTTGTCAAACTGCGAACCCACCAAACGGCCAATCAAGCTTCCGGCCACTGGTGGCGTTAACCAAGATATGACATAAAAAAGGTTTTCGTCAGGCTCTCGACTGGACGGCGTTGATCCTGCCGAGTGTCGTGTTCAGCAATACTCACTTCAAAAAAACATTTCCTCTAAGATCGGTGCAAAGCTCGGACGACCAAGCATGTAGGGTCCGTTGCAGGTTTCGTCCAATCCGTTCTACTTGGGTGCGTGAGCCTCACTACTTGAATGCCCTTGGCACTAACGTGAGTTTCACTTCGCCAGCGACGACCGTTGTTTTCGATGCGTTTTTCGATATAGCGTTGCGTTTTCAGCTTTTTGCCCACGTACTCGCTAGCCGGTCTGCCTAGGCAAACGACGACCTTCACGCCCAGAGTCTTGATCACTTCATGATGAAACGGCCAACACTCGTCAGCTAGTTGTTTTGCATCCCGCTGCAACTTGGAAAAATCGGTCGACCGTTTGAATATTAGGTTGCTTGATGGGACTTCGCCGAGGCCTTTGCCGATTCTGCCGCTCAGATATTGCAACCTTCTTTGAAAAGGGGTCGAACCGGCGGCCCTTTTCCATTTTTCGTCTCGATACGCGCTCCAATCGTATGATTTGCAATAGAGTACCTTTCCCGTGTGTTTCCAGACGGTTTCGTCCTTGTGGTCCTCCGGCTTGCCACCCGGATTGATACCCAGGACGTATATGTCCGAAGGATTCTCAAACGCCTTTTTGCCCGAGTAAAAGACCTTACCCGAGCATTCCTTCAACGAATCAGGAATGAGCGCGGCGAAACGTTGCATGTGCCAAGCGGTCATCTGCAGGACACAAGCAATTCGTGAACCTGCGTCACGCAGAGACCTAACGCCCAGCCATCATTACTTCCCAAGAAATCGGATCCTTCCGAGGCGGCGCGTGGTGCTTCACATCAGGATTGATCAGCGACATCGGCCAATATCCATCTGCAATTCGGACCGCCTCTTCGCCAAGTTGCGTATTCGCGCGCTCCCAAGCCACTTCGCTATACGACGCGTAGTGGTTGGTGACGGCAACATTGTCCATCTTGAGCAACGGGTTGTCAGGATCGACCGGCTCCTGCTCAAACACATCCAGACCCGCACCGGCGATCTCGCCGTTCTGCAAAGCCCGAATCAACGCCGCCTCGTCAACCACAGGACCTCGAGAGCAGTTGATGAAGTATGCCGTCGATTTCATCGCCTTGAAGAAGTCGTCGCTGAACATGTGGTACGTGCCTTCATCGAGGTAAACGTGAGGCGAAACGTAGTCGGAACGTTCCGCAAGCTCCTTGAGAGTGCTCACGATCTCGACACCGTACTCCTTAGCGTCCCAAGAAGACCGATACGGGTCATACGCGATAACATTCAACCCAAACGCCTGTGCCTTCCTTGCAACGGCTCGGCCGATGTTCCCGATTCCGACAATGCCAAACGTCTGGCCCAATATGTGACCCATTGGCGGCAGGTATTGTCGTGTCCACTCACCAGCTTTCACGAGCTTGTCGTGCAAAACAAACTTCCGAGAGCAAACCAGGAAGTGCATCATGGTCTGATTGCTGACCTCCTCCGTCCCGAACGACGCCGTGTTGGACAACACCACGCCGTTGACCGCTGCCGTCTCCAAATCCATCCCGTCATACCCATGACCGAACGAAACAAGCCCTTTGCATCGCCCATTGTTGCCCATGTGGACGAACAGCGCTGGATCCCAGCCATGGCCTTGGTTGATCACACAGTCGGCATCCTTCAACGCCTCGATCAACTCGCCTTCACTGTTACCTGAATACTGCACGAACTCCGCACCATACTGCCGCGCTGCCCGCGACTGCTGCTCGGTCTGGCTCGCATCGTGCGTATCGCCACCTTGCGGCCCTAGATAGAGAATCCTGATTCCGTCATCTGCCATACGATTTCTCCTCGCTTTTTCAGTTGCTAACAGGGAAGTTTAACTTTCAATCCTCAGTCACGACGCTATCAGGAGCATTCCCGCCCCAAACGCGTTGCATGTTTTCAAACGCGAAGCTGACGCGCCTCGGATACGATTCCCAACTCTTGCCCGCGACGTGAGGCGCGACCACAACATTGTCCATTGTGAGAAGCGGGTTATCCGCCTCAACCGGCTCGATCTCAAACACATCCAGGCCCGCACCCCAGATCTCCCCATTCCTCAACGCCTCGATCAGTGCCGCCTCATCCACAACCGGGCCCCGACAGGTATTAACCAGCAACGCCGACTTCTTCATCAACCCAAGCTCCCGAGCACCGATCAGCTTGTGAGAACCCGCATTCAGGTTGGTGTGCAACGAAACAACATCCGACTCCGCCAACAACTCGTCTAGCTCTACGCGTTCGGCTCCGAAACTCTCAGCGCGTTCGCACCTCACAAGATCGGTATACAGCGTCCGAGTCTCAAACCCCCGCAACAACCTCGCCAAAGTCGAACCGATTCGACCCGCACCAACGATCCCGACCGTCTTCCCCAACAACTCATACGAGTCATACCCATCAATCTCCGGCCGCATCCATGCATCATCCCGCGTATCGTTGTGCGCTATCGGCAGATGCCGGAAACACGACAAGATCAATGTCATCGCAAACTCAGCCACCGGAATCGCATTCGCACCGCCATTGTTCGCCACAGGGATCCCCAACTCCCCGGCCAACCGCAGATTCACCCCGTCGTAACCCGCCGAACACAACTGCACGAGCTTCAAATTCTCCCCCGCTCGCAGAATGTCATCCGTAACACCATGCCCAAACGCCAACACAAAATCGGCACCCGATGCAACCCGTTCGACCTCACCGTCGTCGGTGTCCCCGGTGCAGACCGTCAACTCATATCCTTCGGGCTTCATCTCCTCGGCCATCTTCAACAACGGCAGGGCAGGGCCCGACAGCACCATCACGTTTGGCATTTCGTTCGCACCTCTAATTCCGGTTCTAGCCAGGTCCAACGACCCAACATCACCGTTGCGAATTCTACTACCGCAACATCACATAACGACGCGCAAACAACCACCACTCAATCGCACCGATAGCAGAACGACACCGTCCCCGTGCGATCCAACAACGTCGGCGTCTCGCGCAACGTGCTTTCACTACCTGCGTCTCGAGCTAGCTGGATAGTCGCATCCTTTCTTTCACCATCCAATCCACGATTATTGCCAACCAAAACTAAAGTCCCGGGCACCAACTCCCCCACGTCCGGGAGATCCGGCTGATTTACCGCCTCGAACTGCAACTCGGGATACAGCCAAACCTCATCTCCGTGACCACAGCGAACATTCGCAACCGTAATTACGCGATCAAACCCGTAAGGCTGCATTCCAATCGCCCTGCACACTACGTAGTTGTTGTTCGTGTACTCAATCAAAGTCCCCTCATCCTCCGCCATTGCCCGCGTGCCAACGAAATTCACCCAAACAACAACCACAATGAATCCAACGGCAGCCGAATTAACGTACTTGGCAAGTTCAGGTCGTTTCTCTAGAACATAGGCGATCAATCGATCCAACATGATCCCTGACAGGATCGACAGTAACGGTATCAACGACGTCATCCTACCTGCGTAGAAACGATCTGACGGTATCGCCATGAACACGCAATAGGCCCCGAACAGCAACGCAAGGAAAAACGGAAAAATCGCTCTCGGTCGCCTCAGGGCGTCCAACACTGCGGCCACAAAAACGACACCCAAAATCAATGGCACCATGGAGTCGTTGCTCGACCTGAACAATGCTGACGGCCGCCGTACGTCTAAACCGAACGTCACGCTTGCATAGTCCACAGCATCCGTCGCCCATTGCCTGAAATACCCGGGCGAGAACGTTTCTGTTCCGCGTTCGACGATTCTGTGCCGAAACATCGTGTCGCCTGGGTGCGTGTTAACGGTGTCGTAGATCAGCTGCGACAACAGGGGAGCGGCAACCACGGTGAACACGGCGATGAACCAGACACTCATCAGAAGGACGCGGCGACGTTCAGCGGGTCGTTTCGCGAAACATGCGCGCAAGAACCAGTACGCTACGGGGATGGGAGCGAGCACGAAAAACGGCACGTATTCGTAGAGCAGAAATCCGCACGCCAACCCAACGATTCCTGCCCAGAACGCGTAGTTCTTTCGTGAGGTGTCAGCAAGGATCAACCCGACCAGCAATAGCGTTGAATGGAAAAGACCGCCAAATGATTCTTCAGCGAATCCGCTTGCCACTACCGCCCATCGCATCGTTGCCAACGCGAAGATGACCGTAAGCGTTACTGCCCAACCAAATTTCAATCGGCGCAACCCGATCGCCACGAGTAGGATCGATAACGCACCCGCCAACTCGTAGCCGGCACGGAGCCCAGTCAGATCGGTCCCGAAGTAACTGAAACCGATTGCGGATATCGCATTCGTGAACAACTGATGGAACGTTAACGGTTGCCCAGCGTAGACGATGTTCCACGCAAATCTCCCTTGGTTGATCTCCTCGAATGCTGCAAAATCTGGCGGTACGAACGTCAGGAAAACGTACCGCAAACCGATTGCGACGAGTACCAGCAACCAAAATGGGCTGAGCGTTCTTGCCTGCTCGTTTGCCCGTTTCAGTGCTGGGATCAACGTCTCGCGATTGAGGAAACACAACGCACCAACCACCATCGCAACCATGAGAATGATGCCCGAATAGTAGGGTCGCCGGTAAAACTCGGTGAAGAATCCCCCGATCGTCAACCCGACCAACAACGGCCATGCACCACAGACAACGACCAACGCAAATGCGGGGTATCGATAGATGAGCAAACGCGCTAATGCCAACATTGGTGGTTTTTCTACGTCTCGAATGCGAAGCAGTGAAACGGCGAAGGTTTAGGAGACTGACGAAACCCTCAAGCGATTCTAGAACCTATAGTGCGCCCACCACTGGCTCACCCAGGATCGACTTCGCAACGATGGCAGAACGTGACGGTCGCGATCCGGTCGAACATCGTTTTGAACCCTAGCAAAGTCTCTTCATCTCCCAACTCTTGAGCCAGAGCCTCCGCACCCTCCTTCAAATCCTCCGGCAATCCAAGGCTCCCACCCACCACAACCAACGTCCTTGGTTGGATATCGGCAGCATTCGGGATTCCATCGACCCGATCCCATTCAAACTCAAGATCGGGATACAACCAGATCTCGTCGCCAAATTCGCAGTCGAACTCCGTCACACCCAGAACGTTCCGAAACACATACGGCTGCTCGCTGATAGGTTCACACACCGCATAGGTACTCCGAGCGTACTCACCCACCGCCGTTTCGTCTTCCGACAGACGAACCGCGCCGTTGTAATTGATCCACACCACCGCCATCACGAATATCACCGCTACGGCATTTACGTTCAGAAACCGCGTAGCGCGCTGTTCCGACCCAGATGCCACACACCTCTCAAACATCAATCCTGACAACACGACAAGCAACGGGAGCAACGGCGTCATTCGAGCTTCGTAATAGGTGTTGGAAGTCGCTGCTATGATCACGACGAACCCAATCGCGCTGATCGCCAACACGAACGGCAACAAATCCTTCGGTCTGAGCAGAGCGTTTAGGATCCCGGCGGCGAAAACTACACCCACTATCCAAGGGACTACGGAGTCGTTGACGGGGCGGAAATACGCCGAAGCTTGATCAGATGCGACACCGAAAATCAGGCCGAAGTAACTAACGCCATCTCGTAGAAAAGTCTGCATCGCGCCCGTTGCGCCATTTTGGAACTTCGTCTCATAGATGTTGTGTCTCAACAGAGCGTCGCCAGCATGAGTAATCTCGGGTTCAGTGATCAACTGCCCGACCATCGGCGCCGCGATTGCAGTAAACGCAACGATGAACCACGCCCCTTTCACCAGTGCCGACCTTCGAGCCGAAGGCCCCTTAGCAACCAACGCGCAAATCAACCAGTATCCCGCTGGCAACGGGACAAAAAACAGGTAAGCGGTGTACTCGTACATCAACATTCCGCAAATCACGCCGCAAATCGCTGCCCAAAAGTTACGGGTTGTCGTTGACTTCTCGCTGAGGACCAGCGTCAGCAACATCCCGGTCAACAACATCATCGGACCGAACGTCTCCTCCGCCAATCCACCGACGATCACCGCCCATCTCAACGAGGCCATAATGAAAACGGCCGCCAACGTCCCTGACCATCTGACTCCAAGCGTCCGCAAACTCATCGCCATCAGCACAATCGATACCGCGCCTGCGATTTCATAGGCCCAGCGCAGATCGTCGATCTCGTTGCCTCGCAGCCACAATCCCATCGCCGCCAGCGAGTTCGAAAACAAGAAATGGAACGGCAGGTGCGCGCCGACGTTGACGATGTCATTCGCAATCTTTCCCTGTTGCATATCTTCGAAACCGGGAAACTCCGGTGGCACCACACCCAAAAACACGTAGCGCAGTCCGACGGCCGCAATCACGATCAACCACTGCCATTCCAGATGCCACGCCCGATTCGGCATCGACGGCAGTGCGTTGACAAGCGGAACTCTGTGGAAGTACGCAATCGCCGAAATTGTGGCCCCGATCACCACCGCGACCCCGGTGTATTGCGGCCGCTTGAAAATCTCTTCCAACGACCCACCGAGGAGCAAACCGGCGATAATCGGTAATCCCACCCAAACGACAGCCGATACGAGTGTCGGGAAACGATAAACGACGAGTTTCAGCCTCTTCATCAAGGGAATTGAATCTGGTGCACGCTCCTGCAATGAACTGAACCGGGTATCTTTCAGCTGGGATTCCTAGTTGCCGAGCACGCGCCAAAACCCACAGGACAGGCGGATTTGTCGACTATGTGCATCTGCAACCGTTTCAACTGATTATCCAACCATCGTCGCGTACCATTCACTCCCATGAATTCTCTTCAAATCCTCGAAACTCTGTGCATTCAACCGACCGTCTCGTACCACGAACATCGGGTCGCACGAGTCATCGCAAATCTCCTCGACGCTAACTCAATCAACCATCGGCGCGACCGCTGGGGAAACATCTTTGCCTCGATCGACGGTGATTCTGACTTGCCTCCTCTCGTCTTCGTCGCCCATATGGATCACCCCGGTTTCGAAGCAATCGAAGCTGTCGAGCTCGATGACGACGAGGAGATCATCCGCGCCGAACCGAGGGGCGGACTGGGTTCACGCTCATACGACGTCGGAACTCCGGTCCGTGTCATCGCCCAAAATGGAAACACAATCTTGGGAACCATCGAATCTCATGGCCATCTGCGTCACGCCGGACGGTTTGCCAGGACTGACCACGTTACGATCCGTCCAGACGAAAACGAATACGCACCCAAACCGTCACAACTGACCTATCCAGCGGCGGTACTTTTGGATCTACCTAGCTTCCGAATCGACGGCGACTTAATTCGTGGCAGACAACTCGACGACCTAGCGGGTTGCGCAACAATCTTGTCAGCTTTGATCGACGTCAATGCCGACAAATCCAACCACAGGCCGATCATCGGCCTCTTCACGCGCGCCGAAGAAGTTGGACTCGTCGGAGCCGCACTCGCAGCTAGCGACGAATCGATCCCGAAAAACGCCATTGTCGTATCGGTCGAAACCAGCCTCAAGAGCGAGATCGCTAGACTGGGCAGTGGTGTCATCATCCGAGTCGGTGATCGTGCCACCACGTTCGATCATGACGCAGAAGCGATTCTCCACGCTGCGGCACATCGCGTATCTGAGCACAAAAACGCAAACGAGTTCAGTTACCAACGCGCATTGATGGGAGCAGGAGGATGCGAAGCCAGCGCCTTCAAAGCCTACGGGTACCGCGTCACCGGCACCTCATTCCCTTTGGGAGCTTGGCACAACACGGAGGATGATGGCTCAATCATTCCCGAGTACATCCACCAATCGGATTTCCAGTCCGGCGTATCCCTAATCACTGAAGCAATGCGCGACAACGCAAAACCACCACATAACGACCCTCTACGCCTACTAGCAACCTTTCCCGAAACAGCAGCAATGCGCCTACGAGAAACCCTACGCTAACAATCCCCAATCCACAACGGCAAAATCCTCCTCTCTTTCCCAGCGCAGATCCCCCTGTACCCTGTGGGAAAACGGTGAGGGGGCCGCGACGGAGCGAGGCCATTCAGGATTCCCCAAATCTGCCAACTCATCGCGTCGGCTGCGCACCCCGATATACCCTTTTACCTATGCCAAAAGTCGACGGAAGTTATCTCATCGCCCGAACGCTCAAAGAAGAGGGCGCCGACTGCCTCTTCTACCTAATGGGCGGACCAAACTACGAGATCGTCAACGACTCCGAAGACTTAGGAATTCGCACCATCGACTTCCGCCACGAGCAGGCCGCTGCGATGGCCGCTCACGCCTACGCCCGCGTCAAACGCACTCCTGGCGTCACCACCTCCGCCTCCGGCCCCGGCACGCTCAACCTCCTAACCGGCATCTACAACGCATTCATCGACGCGGCACCGATGGTCACCCTCGGCGGCGCCGGCCCCCTTCGAGACGTCTACCGCGACGGATTCCAAGAAGTCGACCTCCCGAACATCTTTTCACCTGTATCCAAGTCCGTTATCCGACCCGCCTATACCAACCGCCTCCCAGAGCACATCTCCGCCGCATTCCGCACCGCCATCAACGACCGCCCGGGCCCCGTCTACGTCGAATGCAACGAAGACATCCTCTACGCCCAAGTTGACGAGTCCGACGTTCCGCCACCTACTCGCGCTGCGGACGTATCTACTCCAAGCGCCGATCCCGACCAGATCACACGCGCTGTCAAAATCCTTTCCGAAGCGGAACGCCCAATCCTCCTCGCGGGTAGCGGCCCATGGTGGTCAGGTGCTTGGGAGGAACTCCAAGAATTCGTCGACCGCACCGGCATCCCGTTCTACACAACCCCAATCGCACGCGGACTCATCCCTGAAGATCATCCAGTGTCATTCCCAGCGGCTCGATCAACCGCGTTCCGTGAAACCGACGCCGTACTCGTCGTCGGAACGCGGTTCAACTGGATCATGACGTTCGGCCGCCGAATCTCGCAACAGGCCGAAATCATCCAGATCGATATCCACGGAGCCGAGATCGGACATAACAGGGCAGTCGACGTCGGCATTGTCGCCGATGCCAAATCCGCCATGCGTCAAATCAACGCCGAGATCTCGCGAATCGGCATGAAATCCAAAGCTGAGAGCCATTGGGTCGACTACCTACGCGACATCGAACTCGACCGACGCCAGCGTTCCGAACAACTCGAAAACTCTGACCAAGTCCCCATCCATCCCCTGCGCCTTTGCAAAGAGCTCCGCGAAGTGATGGATCGCGACGCTATTCTGTCAGTTGACGGCAACGAAATTCTCCACTACGGCCGGCAGTCGATACCTACCTTCAAACCCGGTCACCGTTTGAACTCTGGAGCAACTGGCTGCATGGGTGTCGGCCTCCCATTTGCCATTGGGGCCAAACTCGCCAAACCCGACAAGCAATCAGTGGCTCTTCATGGCGATGGCTCCCTCGGCATGAACATTCAAGACTTCGACACCGCAGTCCGCCACAACATCCCCGTCGTGACCGTCGTATCTAACAACGAAGGATGGACCGCTCGCGTTGAGGGCACCCGCAAACCGGGCAGAGAACTGGGCTGGACCCGATTCGACGCGATCGCTGAAGCGCTCGGTGGTCACGGCGAAGAAGTCCGCGAGCCGTCTCAAATCCGAACGGCGCTCGAACGTGCCTTCGATTCCGGTGTCCCAGCAATCGTCAACGTACACACCGATCCGACCGCAAGAGCACTCTCAAGGTTCGTCGGGTCAAAAATGGAGTAAGCTCCCAAGGCGGTTAGCAATGGCGGAAGACTCAACCCTCAAAGTCAACACTTACATCATGTTCTCCAAACTCACAGAACGAGGTCGAGACCGCGTTCGTACCCACCCGGAGCGCATCTTGGAAGTCAACCACGAAGTGGAAATGCGCGGCTGTCACGTCGTGGCACAATATGCCATGATGGGTGACTACGACTTTGTGACCATCATCGAAGCACCCGACAACGGTGAAATGTCTCGCATCGCCATTGAACTAGGCGCTCGCGGCACCATCGACACCACAACCTACTCCGCCATTCCCATCAACGACTTCATCGAGATCATGCGCCAAAGCGGCGACGAGTAGTCGTTTTACGCCGAGATCGACATGATCGACCTCCCCACGCTGCGGAACCGAAGCACCGGTTCCTTCTTTGAGGCAGTCTACCTGCGTGGCCTTGACTGGAAGTTGATGCTTGTCGGCATCGCCGTCGTATTCTTCGCCCAGTTCGTGTTGCTTTCAAACGCCGAATCGGAAAACGGCGCGATTCCCCGCAACGCTCGCATCGTTCTTACATCGGGATTTCTCATCATCGCGTTTGCGTCCTACTTTTTCGACCTGCGATTGAGAACGAATCCTCTTACCGTTTCCTCGCCGCGTATTTTGCGATTCAACCGCGGTGGAACCAGAACCATGGTCGTCGGTCTTGGTGCATTCGCATTTGCGTTCTTGTCGTTGCGTCTAATGGGCGGATCGACCGCCAGCAGCGATATCTGGATTTGGCTCATCGCATCAGTTGGGATTGGAGCGCTGTTTGCTCCGTCGGTCCCAAGAATGGCGTTGGGCGTCAGGAAAACATGGCGAGCGGTCAAGACGATCGATATCGTGGTAGTCGTGGTTCTGGTAGCCATTGTCATCGGCATCAATGCACCAGACCTAACGGATTGGTACTACGCCGCGATCGGGGACGAGTTTGGCTTCTACGATCTCTCAGTCGAGATCATCGATCGTGGGATCGAAACCCCGTTCAGTCAACGAGGCGTCGCCCAATACCATCCTCGCCTCGGCATGTTGATGAAAACCACTGTCATGCAGATCGTGGGTGCCGACAACTTCGGTTGGAAGTTCAGTTCGGTCCTGATGTACGCATTGGCCATACCAGGTATATATCTCGTTGGCGTGTTGATTGGCGGTCGGGTCGCTGGTGCCGCTTCAGCAGCGATCGTCGCATTCAGCCACTACCTCGGTGGCATGGCGCATATCGGCTACGACCACATCGACTCCCTCTTACCCACAGTCTGGGCAGTCGCATTCTTCCTGCTTGCGATACGCACGCGAAGCCCGTTGCTCTTCTTTTTGGCGGGGTTCCTTGCGGGTGCCTGCATCTATACAAATGTCGCAGCCCGGGTCGTCGCACCGATCATTGCGATGTTTGCTATTTGGTGGTTCGTGTTCAAACAAGACAGGAATGTCGTGAAATGGGCGATACCGTGTCTGATAGGGGCATTGGTTGCGGCTGGACCGATTTTGCTGATTGACGGCACCGACCTGATCGATCAAATGTTTGGCCGGGTTCTCGGCGGTCAATCGGAACCGTCCAATCTAGTTTTGTACGACCGCATCCTGAGGAATTTCGAACTCAATCTCTTCGCGTTCAACTACAACGAACACAGTTCGCATTACGTCTCGGGTACGCTGATGGACCCATTAACCGCAGCGATGGCTGTAGTGGCCACTGGCTTCGCTTTTGGTAGGCTACGCGACCCGGCCTCAGCTTTTCTTTTGATATGGCTCGCACTCGCGTTCGGCGCAACCGGAGCCATCAGTCCCTACGATTGGCACACTGCAACGACCCGTTTGTTCCCGATGGTGTTGCCGTTCTCACTGCTTATCGGGGTGTTCGTGTCCCGATTCATCTGGCCGATCGACCTGAGATTCCTAAAATCTGGCAACGAGGGCATATTCCACAGCAAGTTGACTGTCATTGTTGTTCTGCTCGCGGTCGGATTATTCACTTTGTCCGCCAATTACCAGCGAGCCAAAGTTGAAACACCTTCGGTTTTCCACAACTCGCCGATTGCTGTCTCGATTGGCGCAATTTCGTCGGAACATTGCGCTCACCTGCCGCTCGAACGAATCGCTGTCGTATCAAACGGAGAGCATCTAATCCGCAAGATCCTGAACAGTTACGAGCGAGGCAGTGCGGCCGTTTACCGGCAGGACACGGCGCTCCAACCAGGTTCGCCACTCTTGATGAACAACCGACAAGCGCTTAACAGGGGTTTCGATCCTGCGGATCCGTTCGGCTGCATCATCTTCACCCACCCGTATGAGCAAGAACAGTCGCAACTCTTGAACGATCTGCGAACGGTGTATCCGAGAGGAGTAGTGACTCCATTCTCGGATCACTCCGGAAAGTCTACCGTCTCAATATTCAAGCCGTCGTAGCAGCGGCACCATCCTTTGACTTGCACCGGTTGGATGGCGTCTCATGAACCAAGGGTTGGGCGTTAACGTAGAATCTCTCATCACCAACCAATCTTCTATCCACGATCTGCGTTGACACCCGAAGCAATAGAAAAACGATCGATCGTCATAACAGTGGTGGCGAGCGGTTTCTTCGGGTTTCTCGGCATAGCGATCTCAATCGCGAGCCATTCGGGGGCGGTGTTCTTGGATGGACTGTTCTCGCTTACATTTGGCGTCGTCGGCATTCTCACGCTCTACGTCTCGAGATTGGTAACGCGGCCAAGGGACGAGTCGTACCCCTTTGGATACGCAACGTTTGAGCCGATGCTCAATTTGTTCAAAGGGCTTTTGATCGGTTTCGCGTTGATTTGGGCGGTTTGGACCTCCGTGATCACCATCCTCCAAGGAGGTCAAGACATCGCCGCGGAGGGTGGCATCATCTACGCCGTGATCGCGGTCGTCGGAGGTGCCGTCGTAGTTGTCGTTCTCAAACGCTACGCCAAACAGTCGGGTTCCCCAATTGTTGATGTCGACGCCAAAAACTGGACCGTCGACACACTGATCAGCTCTGCCGTCGGTATCGCATTCGTCGCGACGTTGCTGATTCAGAACTCAGAGTGGTCGGGTCTCGCGCCATATGCAGACCCCGTCATCATGCTCGCGATTACGGTAATCGCGGCACCCCAACCTTTCCAGACAATCCGCGACAACATGCGCCAACTCATCGGCAAAGCGCCGCCCAAGAGTGTGCAGGACAAAGTTGCAGGTCTAGTCGAGGAGGCGTTGACGGACGTTCCCCATGTCGAAACGCATCTGAGGATCGTGGACGTCGGCCGGTACATACACCTTCACGTCTATGTGATATCGGCAGTCAACACGAGACAGTCCCTTGATACTCGGAGACACGACGAGATCAGGCAGAAAATCTACGATCGCGTTTCTCGTGAGTATCGGCACCTGTCTTTGGATGTCGCCTTCACGATGGACCGCAGGTGGGCTCTAAGCAGTGTCCAATCTGAAGAACTAGAAACCATCGTCACGCTACCGAATCCAACCGAAATGACCTCGAAATAGCCTCGAAATCTAAATCCATAATCCTGCCTCTATCTTTGGCTTTGGCGGTCTTTGCAACATCCTGCGGCACGGTGGGCAGTCTCGCAACGTCCACCCCGGTTGCGACCGTGACTGAAGCCACGGCGACGCCAACCTTCACCGATAGATCAAAAGAGGCCATTGAAAGTCTGTTTCTCGAGCAGACAACAGCAATCAAAGACGGTGATTGGCAGACGGCGTTCCAATCGTGCAGCCCGAGTTACCGGACACGGCGAGACCCAGACCGATTCCGAGAGGATTTGGAACGTTACCTGCTCCGTCTCGACACAGCCCCCGGTGTTTTGGATGTACGGGACCCAGAGGTAACCAAAGGTCGAGATGATCGGTTCGACATGAACTACGACCTTTATATTGGCGGCGAGTTCTCAGAGACGATACGCGTCGGCGGTGCGTACGTCCAATTTCACGATGAATGGTACGACGACGGAGTCTGGTGCCGTTAAGCCGCCGAAGGGGTTGGTGAGATTTCCGGCACCTCATACGACTGTATGCCGGGCACCAATGTGAACTGCTCTTCGTACAACCTGCGATAGAGATCGGACTCGCCAATCAGATCCGCGTGCGCGCCACGGGCGCGGATCTCGCCGTTCTGTATCACCAGAATCTGATCAGCAGCGATCACGGTAGACAGTCGGTGGGCGATCGCGATTGTTGTACGTCCTTCGCGGAGTCGCGCAATGGCTTCGCGAATCAGTCTCTCTGACAACGTGTCCAGTGCGCTCGTAGCCTCGTCCAAAAGGAGAATCTTCGGATCAGCGAGGATTACCCTGGCAATTGCCAGTCTCTGCCTTTCGCCACCCGAAAGTCGGTAACCGTGTTCGCCGACGACGGAATCGTAGCCTTCCGGCATCGCCGCGATTGTGTCGTGAATCTGGGCTGCCTTCGCTGCTTCGATCAGTTCGGCTTCGCTTGCAGCCGGTTTGCCATAAAGAAGGTTTTCCCGAGCGGAGGCATGGAAAAGGAATGGGTTCTGAGATACGACGCCGACCAATTGAGTGAGATTGCTGTGGGTGATGTTTTTGATGTTCACGCCATCGATCATCACTGCCCCTGCGTCGGCATCATAGAGGCGAGATGCAAGGTACCCGATTGTTGTCTTGCCGGAACCGCTGGGTCCGACAAGGGCTGTGAGCTCGCCCGCACCAGCAGTGAATGAGATGTCAGCTAGCGAAAACGGTTGATCATCAATTGCCCATTCGTCATCAGATGCGTCCGCGCCTCGGGCACTCAGCTCCGGCGAACGATTTTCTCGCCCGTCGCGTCTCTCGGTAACTGAAGGCATCGCCAACTCACCGCCACCTCGCCCTTCACCGTTGGGAGAATCACTTTGACCACCAGCGAAGCCGTTTGGCTGGGCCTGTGGAACTGGTCCCTTTAGTTTGGCCTCGAGGCGCTCCAGTTCGGAGGCTTGGTAAGTAAACGACACATTGTCGAAAACCACCTCGCCTCTGGCTGATTTCGGATCGACATGCGTCGGATCGATCGGATCGACGATCGATGGTTTGATGTCCATGTACTCGAAGATGCGCTCGAACAGAGCAAGCGATCCATGGATTTCGACCCCACGCTGAAGAAGATTAGCCATAGGGAAGAGCAATCGCGCCTGGATAGTCGTAAATGCGACTATGTCACCAAGGGTTACACGGTCGTTGCCGTCGAGAATGAGAATGCCGCCAATCAACCAGATGAACGCTGGCGCCATGGTGAAGAATGCCTGGACGACGATGAAGAAACCTCGCCCGGTCATGTATTGCCTGATCGAAACACCGGTCAATTTGGTGTTGGTGTCTTGAAACTCTCTTAGCTGTTCGCCTTCGCGACCGAATGTCTTGGCGACTATGACGCCGGACACGAACAATGTCTCGCCCGTCTTGGCAGTCAGATCCGCCAGCGTCCGTTGCATCTGGCTGGTCAACCTTCGACGTCTCCGCCCAACCACTCGCGATAGGTACGCAAAAATCGGCATCGTGCAAACGGCGACGATTGTCAACTCCCAAGACAGGATCAACATCGCCACCAGAGCCGCAATGACAATCGTGACGCTCGACAGGATATTGACGACGGTGTCAGTCAATACAAGCTGTGTGCTTGATACGTCATTGGCCAATCGAGATTGAATATCACCCGTTTTCGTGGACGAAAAGAACGAGATCGGTTGTTTGAGGAGATGGTTGTACACCGTGTGTCGCATGTCTTCCATCACCTTGAAACCAACCGACGCATTCAATCGAGATTGAATGAAGTTGAGGACACCAGCGACGGCTGCGACGAACACCATGCCACCGATCAGCCACACCAACAGATCCATATCCTGTTGGGGCAACGCGTCATCGATCACCCGTTGGATCAACAGTGGGGTGACCACGCCAAGAGCGGAGGTGATGAGGACGAGAAGTCCTACGATTGCCAACGTCAATTTGTAATCGGCGTAGAGTCTGACGACCCGCTTAAACGTGTCTCGTGGGAACGGGCGATTTCTCGCAGGCTCGGGCATCATATTGAAGCCCGGGCCACCCATTCCTCCCCGCATCCCTCCTCCTCGCATATGGACCTCCGAGATTCCGCGCCAGGAAGTCGACGCGTTTCATCCGTGGGGAAATCAACCTATCCCGCCCATCGCCCAACATCATCCCCAGCCGCATCACAAGAGCCTACCAAACTAAGTTGGTAGCCCGTAGGGGAGTCGAACCCCTGTTTTAGCCTTGAGAGGGCTACGTCCTGGGCCACTAGACGAACGGGCCACCGCTGTGCGATTGAACTGGACTTTAACGTCCACGCTCTCTAAATGTTGGCTGCCGATGCAGGATTCGAACCCGCGCTCCCAGATCCAGAGTCTGGTGTCCTACCACTAGACGAATCGGCAACGGCTCGCTCAAAAGATGATAACAGATTGGCTTTTGCCAGTCGAAGTCGCATCAGAGTTAGCCCGAAATCTCATCGTTCATTTTGCCGTTTCCGCCGGGCATTCTCGGAATGAGGTGGCACGTCTCGGACGAACCTGATGTATACTGCGCGCAACATTGGACGCAGATCGAAACGTCGGCGAAGAGGTACTACGAATTTCGTCGGCGTTCGGTTGCCGTTCCGTCGTGACGGCGCTTCCAACTCACAAATAAAACGGCAACGAGGAGCTCATCCAAGTGAGATCACGTATGAAACCCAGATACTTGCTCTATGCGATGGCGGCGTTAGTCGCTGTCACCGCATGGGCCTGCGCAGGCGATCCCGAGACTGTTGTGGTCCGGGAGACGGTCGTCGTCGAGGTCGAGAGAGAGGTGCAGGTCGAGGTCGAGAGAGAGGTGCAGGTCACGGTAGAAGTCGAGAAGGTGGTCGAGGTTGAAAAGGTTGTTGAGGTGGAGAAGGTAGTTGAGGTGGAGGTGATGGTCGAGAAAGAAGACGCTGAACCTACGGCAGCACCTGAACCCGTAAGCCAAGAACTGCCAGAACCTGAGTCTGCTGTTGGCACCTTGGTCATGATCCCCGAAGGCGTTGCCCCGGGTGTCGGTATCAACCGTTCGCAAGCTCCAGAATCGTTGATGTACTGGGGCGTGTCTGAACAGCTGTTCCGTCCGAATGACGACGGCACACTTGTCGGACCTTGGCTTGCCGAAAGTTGGGAAATCGCACCTGACGGGTCGCAGGCTACGGTCACGATCCGCAGCGGCGTCGAGTTCCACGATGGTTGGGGCGAACTAACTGCCCATGACTTTGCCTGGAGCTTGAACGACACCAACGGCGCGATTACCCCGGAGAGCATTCACGGTCAGGCAGGCGACTTCGCCGCATTCATGGACGAAGCTACAGCCACCGATGACCGCACGCTCGTGCTGAACTTCAATGCACCCGAGCCTCGCTGGACGACGTTGCTGTTCAACCAGGCAGGTGACGCGTTCGGCGTCTTCTCCAAGAAGGCGTACGACGAAATGGGCGCCGATTGGATGCGTGAAAACATCATCGCCACCGGCCCTTACACCGTTCAAGAGTGGAGGCAATCCGACAGTGCAACGCTGATCGCACAGGACACCCACTGGGACCGAACGGCGGAAGTCGGAACGTTGAGATTGATCGACGTACCGGAAACGGTAGCGCGCATTTCAGCGCTACGATCCGGCGGCGCGGACTGGGCAGTATTGCCAGTGCGCGAGATGAAAGACCTCACTCGCGACGGTTTCGGAGTATTGACGACCGGTCGACAGAGCGGCGTGCCGCTCAACATGGCTGGCAACTACTGGGAGACGACCGCGGTCAAGACCGGCGAAGAAATCTCCCACGTGACATTCGTCCACGACATCCCTTGGATCGGCAACCCGCACCGACCCGACGACGGCAACAACCCCGCTGGCATGGACGACATGGAGCAGGCGAGGTTGGTCCGTTGGGCGATCGCATTGTCGATCAACCGGCCGTTGGTCAACGAGTCGCTCTACGGCGGGAACGCGTCCGAGTACCACATCGGAATGTTCCACGTCAATAACACCGACTGGAATGACAAATGGCGCGTGCCATACGACCCTGTATTGGCTAACGAGTACCTCGACCAAGCCGGATACGCGAAAGACGATGATGGCGTGCGATTTGCCATGCCCATCTACGCGTTCACTTCAGTTCGCGACTGGGCTGAAATCGCCGACACCGCCGCTGGTTTCATAAACCAACTCGGTATCGAGACGAACATCGTCAAAGTTGCGTACTCCATCGTTCGCCCGAGCTTGGTGGCACGTAGCACGACGACACCTGCCACTCAATGGTGCCGATCGGATTTGTGGAAGCCATACGACTGGGTTACAGGAGAAGAGGAGACGAGCCTCACCCGCGGCGGCTTCGGTTGCCACATGGAAATCCCGTTCATCTTGGAGACGGTCCAAAACGTGGCTGCTGAACCCGACCCCATTAAGCGAACTCAGTACAACATCGCGTTGGCTGACTACCTGCACGAGCAGGCGTTGAAGATCGGGATCATTGCGCTCCCGTTCGTCTCGGCTTACAACCGGAACTCAATCGCGGAATGGCCGATGCGGCCTGGTCCACAGGCGCCACACACCTCACCTGAGTTGATCGTTCCTGCCCGACGTTAAAACGGGACGGCAACAAACCGCCGCTTCTGTCGCTCGGTGTCCCTGAGCGACGGGCGGTGGCCGAAACGCCGGACCGCGTCACAATCTACGTGTTACGCGGTCCGTCGGGATCGGCACAGCAGGGCCGACCCAATTCTTGATGTTGATCCCCCCACCAAGTGCGTAAATTCCTGATCAGACGATTTTTCGCAGGCATCCTTTCCATGCTTGCCGCAACTGCTATCGTCTTCGGTCTGTCCCGAGCCGCCGGGGATCCATTGCTCCTTTACGCCAAACCTGGTGGTTATGGCGTTACTCCCGAACAGGAGCAGGCACTCAAAGAGAAACTCCGGCTCGATCGCCCGTTGGTGGTTCAATACCTTTTGTGGCTGACGGATCTCTTACGTGGTGATTTCGGCAAAACGCTGTTGGCAGAGCAGCAGGTGACGCGGGTCGTAGGCGAAAAGATGGGTGCGACAGTTCAGTTGGCCGTCGTTTCTTGGGTGCTGGCGACAATAATGGGCGTTCCGTTAGGGGTGCTGTCCGCGGTTTCGAGGGCGAGCATATGGGACTATATGGGCCGCGCGTTTGCCTTGGTAGGTCAATCGCTTCCGACTTTTTGGCTCGGATTGATGCTGATTCTGATCTTCAATAAGCGATTGGATTGGCTTCCGTTCGGAACACGAGGAACCGCCGAGGAGTTCTTTTTCACGTGGGACAATCTCCGTTACTTCGTCCTACCCGCGTTCGCCGTCGCCTGGGGAGCCGCAGCCATTTACCTGAGACTCACCCGATCGGCGATGCTCGAAGTCCTCGACTCGGAATTCGTCAAACTGGCTCGTTCAAAAGGGGTAGGGCAAACCAAGATCATCTGGAAACACGCATTCCGAAACGCGCTGATCCCGCCGTTGACCGTATCTTCATTGATGATGGCTGGGTTGATCACCGGCAGCGTCGTGGTCGAGTCGGTGTTTTCTTGGCCGGGTCTGGGGCGTTTGGCGGTGCAGGCTGTCCAAGACAACGATTTCCCGATCCTCACTGCAACAGTTCTTTTCTTCGCTACCGTGTTTGTCACCGTCAACTTCTTGACTGACATTTTGTACGCGTTGATCGATCCGAGAATTCGTTACTGAACGCCTAGGATCACAAATCATGGCATCGGAAACTACAGCTCGAGACACCCCAACCGTGCAAGGCACGACTGGGCCTCCCGTCGCTCAGAGGTTTCGAATAAATCCGGCGTCCCTTTGGTACGCGTTGAGAAGATGGCCGATCATTCCCGGGTTGATAATGCTGGTTCTGGCGGTCACCGGCGTTTTCGCCGACCAACTGGCACCATATGACGACATTGAACAGGACATCCGGTTCCGCAACGCGCCACCTCGTATCTTCAACTCAAACGTCGAATACTGGGAGAGTCAAGACTTTTCTGAGGCGATGTTCAGAGCACCGGACAGCGAAGGGAAAAACCCGGCTAATCGGTTCATTTTGGGTGGAGACCATGTGGGCAGAGACGTTCTGAGCCGGATAATCCATGGTGCTCGAATCTCGTTGGTCGTGACGTCTGTGGCGCTATTCTCAGGATTGATCCTTGGCGTGACGATCGGTGTGATCTCTGGTTACTACGGCGGAATAGTCGATGAGTTCCTGATGCGAATGGTGGACATCTGGTATGCGGTGCCGTTCCTGCTGCTCGCGATGGTGGCTGTGATCATCTTCGAAGCGAGTTTGAACTTAATCGTGGTTTTGTTGATCCTGCTTGCTTGGAGCGGATATGTCCGGAACTTGCGAGGCGAGGTCTTAAGTCTCAAGGAACGGGACTTCGTCGCTTCGGCTCGCGTCGCTGGAGCATCGACATTCAGGATCATCTTCAAGCATCTGCTGCCGGGTTTGGTCAACACGATCTTTGTGATCGCGAGCTTAAGAGTTGGCCAATTGATTCTGGCCGAGGCATCGCTTAGCTTCTTGGGCGCAGGAATCCCAGGTCCGACACCTGCATGGGGTGTGATGATCGCGGAGGGCAGGGAATACGTCGAGTCGGCATGGTGGCAGACCGTTTTCCCAGGTACCGCGATCTTCCTCGTGGTTCTGGCGTTTAACTTCCTGGGCGACTGGGTCCGGGATCGATTGGACCCGAGATTGCGGCAACTGGATTGACGCCGCGAATTGAATGCTAGACCTCGGCGATCAACTGATCGAGGATGTCCTGGAGCTGGTTGTGTTTGATGTAGCCCTGGTGGACGCTCAAGACGTTGTGGTCTCTGTCGAGGAAAAACGTGGTAGGCGCTGCGACGATCTGATAGGCAACGTGGATGTTGCCTCCGATATCCGGGATAGCCGGGTAATTGGCTTTCATCTTGCCCAAGAATTCGACGCCATCAGCAGCAGTATCGAACCCAACCGCTTGAACGCCGATGAAGACGACTTGGTCGGTGCCGGGTGGACCAAAAGTCTGATAGGCATGCTCGAAGTTCGGGATTTCGGCTCTACAAGGCGGGCACGAAGGAAACCAGAAATTGATCACCACCGGTTTGCCTTCATGATCACTCAAATCAAACGGGCCATGATGGAACGTGTCACCGATGAAACTGGGAGCATCGCCGAAACCTGTGGCAACCGACGTACTCGCATACACGATCTCGGGCTCCGCTAGTTCGTCCTCCTGCGCCGACAACTCGACCGCGACCGATTCCCCAGCATTAGGTTGTGTCTCTTGGTCGGATAACGACGCGGTGCTCGCGGCGATCTCCTCCACGACAGCGGCGAGATTCTCCTTGTCGATTGCGCCTTGCCAAACCCGGTGTTCATTGTGATTGCGGTCGAGAAAGACAGTGGTCGGGTAGGAGAAGATGTTGTACGCGATCTGGATCGCGGATCCGTTGTCAGGCAAACCTGGGAACGTGACGCCGATCTCTTCGAAAAGGTCTGCGCCATCCTCGATAGAGTCGAGCCCCAACTGCTGTATCCCTACAAATTCGACGTCACCGCCGCTTGGGGCACCAAATTCCTGGTAGACCTCCTCGAAATGCTCGAGTTCGGCGCGGCATGGCGGACATGACGGGAACCAGAAGTTGATTACGATGGGTTTGCCAGCGAGCTCTCGGGTGTCGAAAACGCCATGAGCGAACGTGGTGCCTTGGAACCCTGTCGTGTCGCCCAATCCGTCCACGGTTGCCGATTCGAACGACTCGGGTAATCCTACGGGCTGAGACTCTTCTGCTGGGACTTCGGCTGCTACGGCAACGGTAGGTGCGGGGGTTGGCGGAACCGGTGTCGGTTGAACATCACTGCCACATGCCAGTGCCAAACCCGCGACAATCAACGCCGTCGCAGTTGCCAATAGCGCAGAAAAAGGCAATCGACCCTGACGCGTTTTCATCTTCTCACCGCCAATCAAGCTTCGGGTGTCTCTATTTGATGATACGTGCCGACGAAGCCTCAGGTTTCGACGGCCAGCGCTGATCGCGACCGGTTCATTCCACCAAAGCTTCAGTCGCGATGCCGTCCAGTTGGTGTTGAATCGCATGTGTCAGTCCGGCGACGGGGACTCGGACTTGCTCCATCGTATCCCGATGCCGAATGGTCACTGCATCGTCGGACTCGACCGTGTCGAAATCGACGGTAATGCACAACGGCGTGCCAATCTCGTCCTGCCGGCGGTAACGTCTACCAATGCTCTGCGTCTCGTCGTATTGAGTGTTGAAACGCGAACGTACCAGGTCGTAAACTTCCCGCGCTTTGGGCGTCAATTTGGCGTTACGACTCAACGGCAGAATGGCGACCTGATACGGCGCAATGTTCGGATGGAACCTCAGAACCACTCGAGTGTCGCCTTTGACCTCTTCTTCGTCGTACGCATCGACCAAAAACGCCAAAGCCGATCTGTCAGCACCCATCGCGGGTTCGACGACATACGGGACGTAGCGCTTATTGTTCGGCTGGTCGTAATAAGAGAGGTCTTTGCCCGATTTTTGGATGTGGGCCTTCAAGTCGTAGTCGGTCCGATTCGAAATCGTCTCGAGTTCGCCCCAACCCCATGGGAAAAGGAACTCGACGTCTGCGCTCCCCTTGGAATAATGCGGCAACTCATCTGCCCCATGTTCTCGCACCCTTAATTTCGACCGTCGCAACCCCAAATCGGCGTACCAATCCATTGAGAAATTGATCCAATACCGATGCCATTCCTCATCAGTACCTGGCTCGCAAAAGAACTCCATCTCCATCTGCTCGAATTCACGAGTTCGAAATGTGAAGTTGCCCGGGGTTATTTCATTACGGAAAGATTTCCCTTGTTGCGCGATTCCGAATGGGATACGTACTCGGCTGCTGTTGACCACGTTGTCGAAATCGACAAACATTGCTTGCGCGGTCTCCGGGCGAAGGTAGACGATGTTGTCATCGCCTTCAACTGGCCCGATATGCGTCCGAAACATGAGGTTGAAGTGGCGAGGCGAGCCGAGGATGCCATCGCAATCGGGGCAATCGTTAGTGTCCAACAAGTCGGCACGATACCGACGATGGCACTCATCGCATTCCGCCAGCGGGTCGGTAAAGCTGTCGACGTGACCACTCGCCACCCATACGTTTGGGTGCATCAGGATAGATGCGTCAATGCCAACGACGTCCTCGCGGTCTCGAACCATCGATTTCCACCACTGATCCTTGACGTTGCGCTTCAGTTCAACGCCGACCGGACCGTAGTCGTAAAGGCTTCCGATTCCGCCGTATATCTCGCTGCTCTGGAAGATGAATCCCCGCCGTTTGCAAAGGCTCACTACGGTATCCAAACTGACGTTATCGAGGTTGCGTTTCAATGTGGTGGTTGACTTTCAGTTTCTTAGGTTTCGTGCAATATGGCGGCGCGTTGTTGAACGCCCCATGATTTCAGTGTAAAGAGCGAGTGTTTCAGATTTCGCGCAACGGAACGAAGGATGGCGTTTACAGATCGCAGTTCATCATTTCAACAGCGAACCAAAGCGCCATGGCACCACCCCGATCATCCAGGCCAGTTACTGCGTCACGAACTACGTAATCATCCAGACTCGCCAACGGGCCTGTGCCCACGCAGACGCGCGTAACGCCTCCGTCATCGGTGATCCCGTCGGATGCGCCACGCCAGGCGTTGACCAGCACTTCTCCCCAATCGTCCTTGGACAGCCACCCGTGTTGGATCCCCAGTGCTATCGAGATGCCGATCATGCTCGTCGAACTGTGCTCTGTGTAGGTATCGGGCATATCGACAACCTGTCGCCACATTCCTGACACCGGATCTTGGAACGATTTGAGACCAGAAAGATGCTCAACATGCCGGTCAATGAGATTTTGCCGATTCTCTCCGCGATACCCGACCAGCGTTTCGGCAAATCCCAGGGACGCAAATCCGTTGCCACGTCCCCAGTAATACGGCGAGGAAAGACAGTGCCAGTACAGACCGTTTGGCTGCAACAGCTTGTCTGCACATTCGAGAACGAATTCTGCAGCAACGCCGACGTGTCTATTGTCGCCCGTCAATCGGGTCGCTCGTTGCAACACCGTACCGGCAAAGAACATGTCCTCGACGCGGAAATCGCGATCCAAAACACTCGGGAAACCGTCATCATCCTGCGCCATGAAACGATCGGCGGTCGCTATCAAGAGCGATCGGTAGCGCGGATCATCCGCGAGCAACGATGCCCAGTTGACTCCCGCGTAGTTGGCTGTCCCGTCGCTCGCCCCGAACACTTCGTCGGGGTTATCGACGTACTCCCCAGTGATCATCTTGATGTCTGATGTTGGATCAGGGTAAGATTCGTCGATCTCGGCGAGTTGAAGCCGCGCCGTCAGTGCGACGCCTTGTGTATAAACCACCGGGCGCTCGAGTATTCGCCCGTAAGCATCGGCCAAAACCGTCGCCTTTTGCCTCGCAACAGTTGCAACTGAACCCATCTTCACCTCATTCAATATTCGGCTTGCCGTATCATTTACGCAGACTGAATGATACAGCGACATTTGCAATAGGCAGGAGACAATCGATGGCAACATCCACTTCGCAGCAACTCGATGGCAGGAGCGCCTTGGTGACGGGCGGGGGAAGAGGCATCGGGCGCGGCATTAGCATGATTCTTGCATCGAGGGGCGCAGAGGTATGCGTTTCGGACATCGACATGGCTGGCGCGGAGCAGGTGGCGGCAGAGATCAATGAAGGCGGCGGAAATGCGTTCGCCGCGGGAGGCAACGTCACCGACCTCGAATCGATCTCGGAGGTCGCTCAAAATGCCATCGACAAATTCGGGAAACTAGATATCTGCGTGCCAAACGCTGGGGTACTAGGCGGCTCTGATTTCATGTCGCGGAAGGACTACAACGATCGGGATTGGGATTTGACGTGGGATGTCAACGTGCGAGGTGTCGTCAACACCTGTGATGCCGTAGTTGGGCACATGACGGAGCGGAAGTACGGGAAGATCGTCATCATCGCGTCGCACGGCGGTCGCGAACCCCGAGGCGTACCCGACGCCGGTCGCGGAAACGTCCAAGGGCCGTACATGGTGTCGAAAGCTGCGGCGATACAGTGGACGCATTGGTTGGCAATGAACGTGGGTCAGTTCAATATCAACGTCAACGCCGTTTGCCCGGGACGCCTCTGGACGCCAATGTGGCAGGCAATCGCACAAAACCACAAGGAACTGAATCCTGAACTTGCCGACATGTCGATTCGGGACATCTTTGAGTTGCAGATTAAAGGCACGATGCCTCTAGGCAGGGAACAAACGCCGGAAGACATTGGGAGAGTCGTTTCCTTTTTGGCGTCTGATGACGCTTCTGAGATCACCGGGCAAGCACTGAATGTCAACGGCGGAGCGATTATGAACTAGCGATGTGCCTTTTGGCCTTCGCTTCAGATTGACAGCAATCTCGGATCATCAGCGCAACATGGCTGAAATCTCAACGACAGTCGAAATTTATCTCGAGGTCCAACCTGACCACGCATTTTCGTGGTTGATTGAACCCGCAAACCTGATTTACTGGATGAACGGGGTGAGACGCGCCGATTGGCTCAGGCGCCAAGAGGCCGGTACAGCGCGCCCTCACGATACTTGGGACATGCTCTATGAGTACGCGGGCAAAGAAAACGAGATCGTGATGGAAGTGGACGTCTGCGACCCGAGAGATCGGTCGTTCGAGTTCCACACCATCGAAGGGAACTACCCGATCCGTAGCCAATACCTTTGCCAACCTTCCGGGGACGGCACCCTGTTTCGGATGACGAGAACCGCGTATTCGGACAGCGCCTTCACTTCGATCATGTTCGCCATCACCGGGTTCATCAGCAAACCTATGATGCGAAAGCAGAACCAAGCTGAGTTGGTGAAGATGAAATCGGTAATCGAAATGCAGGTACCAAAGTTCAGGCGAATCTAGATCGAAACCGATGAATCTGCGAGGCTAACCATGAATGACCGTGATTTGATGTTCCTCCCGGCGCACGAACAGCGCCAAATGATCTTGGATGGGAAGGTTTCTTCCGTAGAGCTGACCGAGGCATCGTTCCGGCGCGTTGAAGAACTGGATTCTCAACTCAACGCGTTTGTCACTTTGGATGAGGAAGGGGCATTGGCGGCCGCCGCTGAGTGTGATCGGATGGTTGCCAACGGCGAAAATCTTGGCACTCTGCACGGCATCCCGATCTGCGTCAAAGACTTAGAGCTAACTGACGGGCTGCGGACGACGCTGGGGTCTTCGGCATTCAAGGATTGGGTCCCAGATTTCGACTCTGCTGTCGTCGAACGCTTGCGAGCATCAAACGCGGTGATTCTAGGCAAGACAAACACGCCAGAGTTCGGCAACAGCGGCGAAACTTTTACCGACATCTTTCCGTCTGCGAACAACCCATGGGATGTCACACGACATCCCGGCGGTTCGAGCGGCGGTACCTCCGCCGCCATTGCATCGGGAATGTGTTCGCTTGGCACGGGCACCGACGGCGGCGGATCGGTCCGACTTCCCGCGTCGTTTGTTGGTATCTTCGGCCACAAACCAACTCAAGGCAGAACACCCCGCTACGGCGGTCGTTCCATGCCCTCGTACAACTGCACGAGCACATCTGGGCCGATGTCCCAAGACGTTCGATCCTCCGCGATCATGCACATGGCAATATCGGGGCATGATCCACGTGATCCGGGTTCGTTGCAGTCGCCTGTTCCCGACTGCGTGTCGGGTCTGGAAGACGGGATCGAAGGCCTGAAGATCGGGTTTTCAATGGACCTTGGTTACGCATACGTGAACGACGACGTGGCTCGAGTGACCGAGGAAGCGTTGAAAGGGCTCGAAGATGCCGGCGCAACCGTCGTAAACGCAGACATCAGCTTCGACCCGGTGCCTGCGACCTACTGGTGGACGGTATGGACCGCTGGCCAAGTGGCTATGTACGGTCATCTCGCAGAAGATCCTGACATCCAACTCACCGACTACACGATGGAAATGGTTAACGCCGGTTACAACGTGACGGGCGCCGAATACGCGTCCGCTTTGCGGCAAGCCGAAGCTCATCGCATTCAAGTAGGGCAGTGGTTCGACGATTTCGACCTGTTGGTCACGCCGACGACGGCCATCGAGGCTTGGCCGCACCGACAGACACCCATGGAACTCGGTGGCCACAAACTCGAAGAGGGTATCGCAAACCCGTCGGCGATCCCATTCACCGCGCTTTGGAACATCCTCTGGAACCCCGCAGCGTCGGTACCGTGCGGATTCAGCGACAGCGGCATGCCGCTTGGTTTGCAGATTATCGGGCCAATCAACGACGATCCCATAGTCTTCCGAGCCTCTAGGGCATACGAGTTGGCACGACCTTGGACGTCGAAACGTCCGAAGGTGTCGTAAATCGATAAACGGGCGCAACGATGACCGAAAAATACGAAGCGATCGTCATAGGCGGCGGGGTGATGGGTTGTTCCACGCTTCACTACCTCGCGGAGCTAGGGGTCACCAAGACGCTATTGTTGGAACGCGACACCCTCGCATCTGGTTCAACGGGTCGTTCGATGACGATTCTCAGGATGCACTACTCAAACCGTGTCATCACCGAGATGGCTTGGTGGAGCAGGGGAGTTATGGCCAACTTCGAAGACGAAGTCGGCGCTCCCAGTGGATACCAGCAGAACGACTGGTTGCTCGTCCCCGGCCCTGGCAATGAGGACGCGGCCAGCACGAATGTGAAACTAGCCCAATCGGTCGGCGTCGAAACCGAAGTTCTCAGCATCGACGACGCGATTAGCCGTTGGCCGTACATGCAGTTCGGCGAGAACGAGTGCGTCGTCTGGGAGGGTAAAGCGGGATTCGCCGACTCGCACCTCGTCACCAACGGATTCGCGAGCTCAGCCCGAAGCCGGGGCGCATCAGTTCGCCTGGGCGTCTCGGTCGACGAGATCCTGCACGAGAACGGCGTAGCGATAGGTGTGCGAACCGACCAAGGCGACATATTTGCAGACCGAATCGTACTGACGACCGGGCCTTGGACGAACGTATTGCTCGAACAAGTGACCGAACCCCTGCCAATTCACACGGTCAGACATCAGGTGATGCGGCTCAAGCAGCAAGAGGGTTTCGAAAAGGTAGCCGAACCGTTTCACCCAATCGTCGTACACGCCCCGAGCGGAATGTCTGCGAGAACCGATACGCCGGGTTACGCTCTAGTTGGCTACCGGGAAGATCCTTGCGACCGCGACACCTACAACCAAGGCGTCGATACAGAAGTCGTCGTCGAGGGTATGGGTCTCTTCGCCGACATCATCCCTGCGTATGAAGACGCCACATACGTCAACGGATGGTCCGGATTGTTCACAGTTTCTTTGGACTGGAATCCGATCATCGATCGAGTTCCCGGATTCGAAAACCTCGTCGTCGGTGCAGGTTTCTCAGGCCACGGCTTCAAGATGTCACCGGCGATCGGTCGTTCCCTCGCGGAATTGGCCGTTGGTGCTAAAGAGACCACGTTCGACCTTCATCCGATCCGGTTCTCTCGGTTCGAAGAGGACGATCTCCTCAAGTCCGCCTATGGCGGCAACGTCTTCGCGTAATCAAACCGCGGTTCCGTAGACCAATCCGCACACCAACCCGAAAATCAGGTGTGCAACCAGCAGCAACGCGGCGCTCTGCCGAGAATAGCCAAGCCCAAACGGACCCGGGGCCTTCATCTCCCCTCGTCGGATCAGCGGATGTAGGAGCCTGAAGTAGGTCAATGTAATCCCGGTCAAAATCCACAAAAGCACAGCAACCACGATGCCGTAGAACCACGCCATCGCTTCAACTTCGAACGCGTAAATCACCGCCGACGTGAAGACGCCGTAGCATATCCCAACGACAAAGAGAACTGCGCGTCCTACGAACTGTTGGGCGAAAGGTTTCGGAGTGAACGCCGAACCAATCATCGACACGATCCTCAAGTGGTCATTGGACGGCCGGGCCACCTCCCACACCTGCAGGAACAGCACAGCGCCAATCGTTCCCATGAGTCCGCCGATCATGGCGACGTCGACGCTCACCACGCCCCCAGTTCTGTCGACATTTTCCTACCAGTCTGCGACGGAGCCGTCCTCAAAGTAGGTCTCGCCTCCCAACTCGCGGTGGTAACCAATCGCCTCGCCCGTGTAAGGCTTGGTAGCCTCTGCCTCATCGACTTCCACTCCAAGACCGGGTTCGTCCCAGAGCTCGATGTGGCCATCTTTGACTTGCCAGTCACGCTTGATGATCCCATTGCCCAAAGCGCCGTCAACTTGTTCCTGCACCAAAAAGTTCGGCACGACGGCATCGACGGTCATACACGCAGCCAAAGCCAACGGGCCGATCGCGCAGTGCGGCATGATGTGCTGGTAATAGACCTCGGCATAGTTGGCAATCTTCTTCAACTCCGTGATACCGCCACAATGCGCCACGTCAGGTTGCAGCAGCGCAACGCACTGCTGCTCGATCACCCGACGGAACTCCCACCGCGAAAGCAATCTCTCACCGGTCGCGATCGGGAACGGCACATGGTCCGAAACCAGCTTCAACGCATCCTCGTTCTCTTGGGGCACGGGTTCCTCGACAAATAACGGACGCATTCCCTTGAGTTCGTTGCAGACCTCAATCGCCAAACCGGGAGCCATCTTCCCGTGGAAGTCGAAGCAAAGCTCGACATCGTTGCCCACCCATTCCCGCATCGTAAAGGCCATCTCGACGAACTCATCGATCCTGGATGGCGGCTCGTGCGCCCGCCAGAACCCTGGAGGTCCGGCTTTGTATGCGGTGTAGCCCATCTTCTGAAGCATCGTCAAGCGATCCCGCGCCTGTTCGAGTGCCTCATCAGACATGTCTCGGATTCCCCAATGGGCGTAGACGCGTATCCGATCGCGGACGTTTCCACCAAGCAGCATGTAACTCGGGACACCGTAGTGCTTGCCAGCGATATCCCACAATGCCGCGTCGATGCCGGCGATTGCCGTCATGTTGTGAGCACCGCCGCGGAAGAAAGACGAACGATACATCTGCTGCCAGAGGTGCTCGATCCTCAGAGGGTCCTTACCAATCAGGTACCCGGCGAACTCATCGATCGCCGCAGGCACCGAATAGGGCTTGCCTTCTAGCGTGCTTTCACCCCAACCTTCGATACCGGTGTCAGTCGTTATTCGGACCAAACGGGTTCGTTGTCGAGGTGAGAACTGATCTACGCGAGTGATTTTCATCGGGGGACATCCTCTAGTCAGATTGAACGCTATCAAGGATACTCTCACACAATCGCAGCGTTTCGACTGACGTTTCGAGCGTCGCGGCAGGTGGCGGAAAGTCGACGCCTTCAGCGACACTCCGCACGAAGTGTCGGGCTTGCAAAACAGTGTCGTTTTCCGTGCCGTCTGGCAATGTGATCTCCGTCCGTTCGCCATCCCTAAGGACCCAACCACGCTGCACCCCTTCGAGATACACGGACACGAAATCGCCGTGCATTTCGTATCTCTCCAACCGTCCGCCTGCGGTGTAAGCCGCGGTTAACTGACACACAACCTCGTTCTCGAACTCAATCAACGCCGCGTGAACATCCCGGTAGCCGCTAGAAGTCCGCTTGACGACGGCAGCAACTTCGGCAACAGGCGCGTCAGCAAGATGACTTACCAAATCGACTGAATGGATCGGCGATTCCAAGAGCATCAGATCGTAGATTATGGGAGAGACGCGATCGTTTTCAGTGAATTCATGGATGTCTTTGTGAAACTCGGCAACGATCTGTCGTAACGGCCCCGCCTCGGCGATGATGTCGATCCCTGCACGGATCAATGGATTGAATCGTCGGTTGAATGCCACCATGACCTTCGATCCCGCCATGTGTGCGAGTTCTCGCATCGCATCGATGCCATCGACGGACAACGCAGGCGGTTTCTCCACCAACACGGGGATGCCGTGGCTGATTGCCTCGACTGCAACTTCTGAGTTCAGGTGCGCCGGCGCGGCGACTACTACGGCATCAACATTGCCAGAGTCGACCATCTCAGAAACCGAGCGATGGAGTGCCACACCCTCGATGTCGCTACTCGCCGCAATTCGGCTAGATTCCACCGGGTCGGCCACGGCCGTTACCTCGGCATCAGCGATTTCACTGATCGCGTTGACGTGCCAACGCGCTCTACGACCGTAACCTGCGATCCCGATATCTATCGACATTCTCGTCCCTTTGCATTTTGAACTACCTACGGTGTCGCGAATAGACTTTACCCAAGTTCGACCAATCAGACCGAATTCTCACTCGGAGATCAAAACATGATCGCAACCGCGATTGACCCAACGACCATGTCCGGCCGCGATGTCCGAATGGCGTCGCGATCCGGGGAATTTGCCCAACCGACATCGGGCGCGGCACCAGACATCGTCCAAACAAACGTTGCCATCCTGCCAAAAGACCTCGCTTTTGATTTCCTAGTCTTTTGCCAACGCAACCCAAAACCATGCCCCGTAATTGAGGTTTTTGAAGCAGGGCAGACCGAAGCCGTCCTGTCCGCACCTGAGTCAGACATTCGGACCGATGTCCCCAAATACCGTGTGTATCGTCACGGCGAACTCGTCGATGAGCCGTCTGCCATAGTCGATTACTGGCGAGATGACCTCGTGACGTTCCTCCTCGGTTGCAGTTTCACCTTTGAACACGCGTTGATCCGAAATGGCGTAAATCTCCCGTATTACGGTACGGACAAAAACGTCGCCATGTACAAGACGAGCATCGAAACGGCACCGGCCGGTCCATTCGGCGGTCCGATGGTGGTTACCCACCGATGGGTACCACGCAGCAAAGTCGTCAGGGCAGTGCAAGCCACCTCTCGCTTCCCAGCCGTCCACGGCGCGCCTGTGCACATCGGCGATCCTGAAGATATCGGCATCCGAGATTTGGCTACCCCGGATTTCGGAGATGCGTGGAACCCTGAATCTGACGACGACGTCTCGATGTTCTGGGCCTGCGGTGTTACTCCTCAGGCCGTCGCTATGGCATCCAAACCCGAACTCATGATCACTCACGCGCCCGGATACATGTTCGTCACCGACATGCACGACGAAGATCTCGCCGTGATGTAGATCGACCAATCGACCGCCCAGTAGACCATCAACTCGAAAGCCATCTCGAACCCATGACCGATTCAATCTCACAGATCGAAGACATCGTCCTGCAAGAAGACATTCGAGGCATGACGGCGTTGAAACCGCACATGCGAGAAAACTACATGGAGCGGTGCGCGGACCTACTTATCGACAACTCCGGAAAGATCTTCATCGTCACCGGTTTTTACATCATGCTCGCTGAGGCGACCGAGACCGATGGCCCTCCCGGCGCTGTGGCCATCGGGAACGCCCTGGCAAAGCTCGGAAACGAGATCGCCTACGTCACTGACGAACTTTCAGCGAAAGTCGTAAGATCGATCGCCCAACACGAGGTCATCGAGTTCCCGATTACCAACCATTTCGAATCTGCCAAATTCGCCAACGAGTTGGTTCAGCAACACTCGCCAAGCGCACTCGTAGCCATCGAACGGGCCGGACTGGTCGGCGACGGCACCTACCGCAACTTCCGAGGCATCGATTTCACGCCGTACAACGCCAAAATCGACCACCTATTTGACCAGCACCCCTACTCCGTGGGTATCGGCGACGGGGGCAACGAGATCGGCATGGGCAACCTGCAAAACGTGATCCCGACTATCGAGCACGAGTTCCTTCCCAAGAACCCGTGCGTCACAACTACTACCGAACTCATCGTCGCCAGCTGCTCAAACTGGGGCGGCTACGGCTTGATTGCAGCATTGTCTCTGAAACATGGTGTGAACCTCCTTCCCAGCGTGGAGGACGCCAAGCAGATGGTTCGAGATATCGTCGCGATTGGTGCTGTCGAGGGGATGAGCGGAGAGAACAAAGAGTGGGTGGACAACCGCGACTTGGAAGCAGATTCAGTCTGCCTCCGCGACCTGCACGCGTTGCTGACAGAGCAGGGGATTAGTTAACGCCCCTCGCCAGCCTCTATCTCCTTCGCCTCAACAACCGGCGTCTGGATGCTGTTTCTTTAACCAGAGTGATCAACGCGATCGCGCCTATTCCGGCGACTCCGCCAGCGAACCAAGTTGCGGTCGCTAAAGCTAGGACCTGTGCTATCCCACCGATCAAAGGCGGTCCCGCGGCACCTCCGACGTCCGATATGAATCGCCAAACCCCTAAGAACTCACCAGGGTCCTTTAACGGCGCAAGATCCGAACCCAACGTCAACACGAATCCGCTGCTAAGCCCATTGCCAAGACCGGCCAAGACTCCAGCCAACATCAACATCGTGATCCCGTCCGCAAACGGCAAAACGGATAATCCCAAACCCATGATGATTAATGCGGGAACCCCGACGTACTTCCTCCCAAATTTGTCCATTACCCAGCCAACTATCGGGAACATCGTCGAATCGACCGCATACGACACTGATGCCACGTATCCGATCTGATCAGTCCCCAGACCCATCTCGTCACCCCAAACCGGGATCAAGAATTCGCGGGACGCGCGCATGAACTGCAGAATCACCGCGACCAAACCAGCGGTCATGAAATCGTGCCGATGGGCAACAAGCGTCGATCCGATGCTCGCAACCACATTGCGGTGTCCCTGCGGATCGACCGTATCGCCTCCCGATCGCCTCATGGCATACAGAACCAATATGCCCGTCATCACCGCAATGACAGCCTGCACGTAGAACGGCATTCGGATATCGACATATTCGGCCAGGACGCCTCCGATGATCGGGCCGATGATCGCCGCCAACCTACTCATCCCGCCGTAGAGCGACAGCGCTTTCCCTCGATGCCTCGTCGGAACCGCGCCGGCGATGAACGCGTGGCGAGAGATCATCCAGAATGCGAAACTCGCTCCGGCGGCAAATCGAGCGATGAACAACATCGTGAAGTTCGGGCTCAATGCCGCAGCGACCGCAGCGACCGCAAACAGCGCGATGCCCAGCAACATCGTCCGCCACATTCCGAACCGCGACACCAAGATACCCGCCGGAACATCAAACGCCAACGTTCCGAAGTGCTTCGCTCCGACGGCCAGACCGATCAAGATCTCCGTCGCCATGAACTCATCCTTGGCAAAGACGGGGAGGACCGGAATCAGGACGCCTTGGCCTACCGACAGCAAAAAGGCCGGTGCATAGACCGTCGGGATCAACGAAACGATTGAAAACCCGCGCCGTCTTCGCACTCTCGTTTGAGGTTGATCGTTACGGGCTGTTGTCACTTACTTCGTTTCCGCTTCCATCGGTCGATGGCTTTCCACCGCCCATACCGAGGACGTTCAAGGCGTCTATGTAATCTCCGCAAACCCCTTTAGCATAGAATCGGTTGAACAGAAACCACAATCAATCGGGTTCGTGGTCAATTGCGTGATCGATTTCCGGAAAAGGGAACGCGAGCAGGATACGTGCCCGAGACGAATCAATCAGGAGAAAAACATGTCGGACATCAACTCTAGGGGATACGCCAACGCCGACGCGCTCGTGTCGACCGACTGGGTCGCCAAGCACGCGAACGACGATGGCGTTCGTATCGTCGAATCGAACGAAGACCCGCTGCTTTACCCGTCGGGCCACATTCCCGGCGCCGTCGAGATCGACTGGGCGGCAGACCTCAACGACCCGCTGCGACGCGACTACCTCGACCGCGGCGGATTTGAAAGTCTCATGTCTTCCAAGGGCATCTCGAACGACACCACTGTCGTGCTCTACGGCGACCGAAACAACTGGTGGGCATGCTACGCGCTCTGGATCTTCCAGCTCTTCGGTCACACCAACGCCAAGATCATGGATGGCGGCCGCATCAAGTGGGAAGCCGAAGGCCGCGAACTAACTCGAGACGCCGCTGCCGTCTCTGCCGCCTCGTACTCCGCGTCCGAGCGCGACGACTCGAAGATCCGCGCTTTCCGAGACGATGTCTTGGCCCACATCGATTCTTCGGGCAAGTTGATCGACGTCCGAAGCCCCGAGGAGTTCAGCGGTGAACGCCTCCACATGCCCGACTACCCGAACGAAGGCGCCCTCCGAGGCGGACACGTCCCCGGTGCGGCGAATGTCCCGTGGGCGACAGCAGCGAACGAAGACGGCACGTTCAAAGACGCAGCGGCCCTTCGTGACATCTACGAAGGCAACGCAGGTCTGTCATCCGACGACGACGTGATCGTTTACTGCCGCATCGGAGAGAGGTCTAGCCACACCTGGTTCGTCCTCGCCAACCTCCTCGGCTACGAAAACGTCCGCAACTACGACGGTAGCTGGACTGAGTGGGGCAACTCCGTCGGCGTGCCGATCGCGAAATAGCCTCACCACTGCATGATTGACGTCGCGGGTGCCGAGAACCGGTACCCGCGACGCTGCTGACCGAACCCATAACCGTCGATGGAAAATATCCCGAGTCCACTTTCGGAGATGCTCGAGGAACTAGACGCCCTCGATAGGGTGGAGCGCGCCCAATATTTGCTAGAACTGTCGGACGAGTTCGAGGAAGTGCCTGAGGCGATTGCGACTCGCCCGTTCCCCGAGAACCGCCGTGTTCCCAAGTGTGAATCGGAAGCGTTCGTATGGGCACAAGATCAACCTGACGGCACGCTCAAGTTTCACTACGCCGTCGAAAACCCCTTGGGCATCTCCGCCAGGGCGATGGGGACGATCCTCGACGAAACCCTTTCGAATCAGCCATTAGACCAAGTAGCCAACGTAGCGCCTGACATCGTCCACCGTATCTTCGGACGACAGCTTTCGATGGGCAAAGGCGAAGGACTAGCCGCGATGGTTGAGATCACCACCTTCGAGGCGAGGCAACGAGCCAAGTCTCGGAACTAGGCCCGCGCTCCGTATCTCAACGTCGTTAGCAACCGCTTAGACGCCAACGCTATCTCGTCCACCGCGGCATTGAAAACTTCCTCGTTCGCTTTGGACGGCGCGCGGTAGCCACTGATTTTCCTCACGTATTGCAACGCCGCCGCCGCAATCTCATCGTCATCGGCGGCAACGTCTCGTTCTCTCAGAACCTTGATACTTCTGCACATAGTTTTACCAGTCCTATCCGATCACACGATAATCCCAGTCTCGACTGAGTTGATGGGAGGAAGCAGATCTGTCAACAGCTCCCAACTGTCTCCCTCGTCGCGACTGTGGTAAAGCTGGCCAGTTGATGTGCCAACGTACACCCCGCAGGGATCAAGCGCATCAGTAGCCATGCCGTCTCGCATTGCGTGGAGATAAGCGTGATTTTGCGGCAACCCTTCCGTCATCGCCTCCCAATCCGCACCACCATTGCGGGTCCGGAACACCCGCATCTTCGCATCGGAAACGAATCGTTTTTCGCCGCCTACATCGTCGCCAAGCGCGTTGTCCTCGGGCAACACGTAGAAAGTCTCTGCGTCGTGGGGATGGGCAGCAGCCGCCAGCCCGAATCGCGACGGCAAACCATCGCTGATGTCGATCCAGTGCTTCCCCCCGTCGTCGCTGCGATAAACGCCGCAGTGGTTCTGTTGAAAGAGGCGAGTCGATGTGCCACCGGCGACCAACTTGTGTGGGCACTGACCGACCTCAGGGAATCGATCCGGTTGAAAGTCCGCTCGTGTGCCGTTGTTCGCGGGAATCCAACTGTTACCACCGTCTTCCGACCTGAAGACTCCCGCAGCCGACACGCCAACCCACATCCGTTTTGGGGAGTCCTTGTCGATAACGATGCTGTGCAGACACATACCTCCAAACCCCGGGACCCAGACCTCTCTGGTGGGGTGTTTAGTGATCGACTCGATCTCTGACCACGTATCGCCGCCGTCTCGGGTCACGAACAAACACGCCGGTTCGCCGCCGAGATACAACACGTCCGGTTGATCGAGAGGACCCGTAACGATCTGCCAAATGCGGTTCAGTGTTTCGCTGCTGCTCGAATCGATGCTGGGCCCTTCGCTCGTCGTATCCCACGTAGCACCGAAATCTAGGGAACGGTGGATTTGAGCTCCAAAAATCGGGTTGTTTTCCACGACATACAGGCACCCGTCGCCGCGTTCGTCGTACATGACGTGAAACACGTCCGAACCGACCCAATGCGGCCCAGACATCTGCCACGACCTCCGATCAGCGTCGCTCAAAAAGACGAACGCACCTTTACGCGTTCCAACCAGCACCATCACATTGCCTGTTTCGGCTCGGAAATTCTGAAGCATCATATCGCTCGTCGAGTCTTCAACTCTGCCCGTTCGGCCCGTTCAACTGCAGGATATGCGCTCGGACGATGCGGACATCTTCATAGGTGTAGTTCCCTCCGATGATATCCATCACATCGCTGAGCTTCGCTGAAGTGCCACCTGCTTGGTAGATCGCCGCCTCGATCTTGCCCAGATGCGCGCCGCCGGGCAGGGAAGACTCCAACTCCACCGACATCCCATTGGCGACCATCATCTCTACATGACTAGCAACTGTCCCCAAGGTAACTCCGCGTTGATACGCAACCTGCCGGACCGATAGACCTTGGGCCAGGAGTTCCTTCGTCTGAGCATAGGTAGAACCCTCGCGCCTGACACTTCGGTTGATCGAATGTGTTCGACCATTCGCCTCAGATGTTGGCGCGTCGCTGCCGACGAAGTCTCTTATCTCCGACAGAAACTGTTCGCCATATTGCTCGAGCTTGACTTTGCCTACGCCAGAAACCCGTGCGAATTCCTGCAAGGTACGCGGCATTTTGGCGGCCATGTCTTTGAGGCTGGCATCGGTGAACACCACGAACGCGGGGACACCTTGCTCCCTCGCAATCGTCAATCGCAACTCGCGCAACCGCTCGAACAGTTCGCCGGGGGACGACTGGGATCTTTCGGGTTGCCGTCGTTGACGCCGTTGCGTCGGCTCCTGCTTCGGCCGTGAAAGGAAGATCCGGTCACGTTGCTTCAAAACCTTACGACCTTCATCCGTCACCCTCAGCGTAGCGAACCTGTCGTCGGATCGAGCGATCAATCCCCTGTCAATCAACAGTTCCGAGATCTCTCGGATTTGTGTCCGGTCATAGTCGTTGACGATCCCATAGACCTTAAGCTTGTCGTGTCCGAGTTCGAGGACTTTTTTGCCCTTGCTCCCGAGAAGCACGGCACCAATATGAGTTATCCCGAACCTCTGCCCGCACCGGACAATCGCCGACATTATCTTCTGTGAGATGACAGTCGCGTCGAACTTTTCGAGTGGCGTAATGCAGACATCACAACCTTGACAACTGTTCTGATCATCCGTGTCGGCCAACGTTTCATCGCCAAAATACTCTAGAAGATATCGCCGACGACATGACCTCAACTGACAGAATGCAACGACCTGGTCCAGTTTGATCTTAAGTTTTTGTCGTTCAAGTTGGTCTTCAACCTGATTTACGAAGTATTCCTGACGCGATCGATCGCCATATGAAAACAGAAGTACACAATCGCTAGGCAGTCCGTCACGACCAGCGCGACCTGTTTCCTGGTAATAACCCTCCAATGTCTTGGGCATCGAGTAGTGAACGACGAGCCGGACATCCGGTTTGTCGATGCCCATGCCAAACGCGATCGTTGCGACGACCACAGGGTATTCTCCGGCGATAAAACCTTCTTGAGTCCGTCGTCGATCGTCTGCATCCATACCAGCGTGATACGCGTTCGCGGAGATGTCGTACTGGCGCAGGTCTTGCGCGATCTCCTCGGTCTCTTTACGAGACTGGCAGTAGATGATCGCGGATTGACCCCGGCGACTCTCCAGCATTTCGACTAGCTGACCGAACGCGTTTCGCTTGGCGCGAACCTCGTAGTTCAGATTCTCGCGGTTGAAGCTTGCCACGAATCTCTGTGGAGATTTCAACCCCAACTGATTGACGATGTCGTCACGAACTTTTGGCGTCGCCGTTGCTGTCAGGGCGATGAAAGGCACGTCCGGCATACTGCGACGAACTTCGCCCAAGTGCATGTAGTCGGGACGAAAATCATGTCCCCATTCGGATATGCAGTGCGCCTCGTCGACCGCTACAAGGCTCACTGATAGGTGGTTCAGGAGTGCCTTGAAACTGTCAAGTGCCAGGCGTTCCGGCGAAACGTAGAGAATCTTCAACTCGCCCTGCAGAGCCGCGCCTCGAACTCTCTCCATCTCCGCGAAGGTCAGAGAACTGTTCAGGAACTCGGCCCTGATGCCTATCGCTTTTAGTCCGTCGACTTGATCCTTCATCAGGGCGATCAACGGTGACACAACCAACGTGAGTCCGTGAAGTTGAAGCGCTGGCAATTGATAGCAGAGGGATTTACCGCCACCAGTAGGCATGATCACCAGCGAATCGTTTTTCGCCAGAACGTTCGAGATGATCTCTTCCTGTAGAGGGCGAAAGCGGTCGTAACCGAAATACTGTTTGAGCAGATCCAGCATCAATCAGTGGAAAACCGGCGAGTCGTCAAGTAGCGCATTAAGACATTCTCGCCCATCGACTGCGATTCCTCCACGCAATGTGGCAGATGAGACGTTCCATCACTCGCGATATCTCTCCAACAATCGCCGAGCAATGACCAGTTTCTGCATCTCGTTCGTTCCTTCGCCGATGATCATCAGCGGTGCGTCACGGTAGAAACGCTCGATCGACAGGTCCTTCGTGTAACCGGCGCCACCATGGATACGCATCGCATCCATCGCCACCTCGCCGCATATCTCGCTGGCATAGAGTTTCGCCATTCCGGCGGCTAAATCCACTCTCTCGCCTGCATCGCGCTTTTCGGCTGCCGACATCGTCAACAACCTGGCAGCCTCGATCTTTGTGCCCATCTCGGCGAGCAACAGTTGAATTGCCTGATGCTCGGCGATGGGTACACCAAACGCTTTGCGACGTTGAGAGTAGGAGATCGCGGCTTCGAAAGCCGCAGTGGCTACGCCGACTGCCCGAGCCGCCACGTTGATCCGACCCGACTCCAACCCGCTCATGACCTGATGGAATCCGCGACCCTCGATGCCGCCAATGAGATCCTCTTCGCCGACCCTACAGCCGTCGAAGATCAACTCACCAGTGTCTACGCCTCGATACCCGAGTTTGTCGATGTGCTGACCGACTGACAACCCGGGATTGGGTTTCTGCACGATGAAGCAGCTCATACCCCGGTAGGGCGGATCCGCATCAACGTCCGTTTTGGCGAGCACTGCATACGCGTTGCCATTCTCGGCGTTGGTGATGAACATCTTGCGGCCATTGATCACATACTCCTCGCCATCCCTGACAGCCGTCGTCCGAATACCTTGAACGTCGCTACCCGCCTCTGGCTCCGTTAGACCTAGTCCACCCTTGATCTCGCCACTAGCCATGCCGGGCAGGATGCGACGTTTCTGTTCTTCGGTGCCATGCTCCGTGATGACCGATGCCATCAACAGGTGCGTCCCGATGGGTCCACAGACGCTCATCCAACCTTTACTCAGCTCCTCGAAGATTATGGCCAGGGTAACGTGATCTAAACCCAAACCCCCGTACTCCTCGGGAATCGTGATGCCGAACAGCCCCATCTGCCGCATGGTTTCGACCAACTCGGCAGGGTAGACGTCGTCGTGGTCGTACTGGGCCGCGACCGGATCGACATCGCGACGAACGAAATCGCGAACCAGATCAACGATCTGAGATCGAGTCTCTTCGGCAACTTGAGACACTATCCTCGCCTTCGATCAGCCCGTTTAGACATGCGCCCAATCCGGATCGCGGGAATCAGTCTTCAATCTCGATGCCACCCATCACCACGCTTCCGGTGATCAAAAGATCGACTTCGCCCGTTCGAGAATCGCCACGGCTACGATTGTCCTCTGTTGAGCCCATGAGCACCGAGTTGTCGATGGATATGTTCCAATCTGACGGGACTTTCAGGTTGACCGAACCCATGACCGCAGCGATTTCCATGCGAGCGGGTTTGATGGCTATCCGGGCGTCTCGAAGGTCGAGTTCGACCGAACCCATCACCGCGTTGATCTCTCCGCCTCCGAACTCTTGGGATTCGACGGTTTGCTTGCCCGACGACATGACGTTCGAGATTTTGATGAACGAGTCTGTCGTCGTTGATGTGTCGAACTGTGCGAATTCCACTTTCGGGCCCTTGTGGCGTCGACGTGATCGGGTGCCGCCCGCTAACAGTGCGACACCGATGGCGATCAAGACGATGGCCCAGACTATCTCTGAGTCGAAATCGTCGAACACCAACGCCAACTGAACGACCAGTCCCACTCCGAGCATGATGTATGCGGCCGTCGCGTTGCGGAAACCGTTGCGCACGACTCCCCAAAGCCCAAGGAGAATGAACAGCGACGGGAACCATCGCATCATGCCTTCCTCACCGCCGATCCCCAGCGCAGTCAAGAGCAAGAGACCACCCAAAACCGCAAGGATGATCCCTGCCAAAGATCGACCAGATAAACCTAGGGAACTCATCAGGGATTCCTCAACTCAGTTCGACAAAACCGTCATTAATGACCAACAAAACAAACCGCCCCGTGTGCCCGAACCGGTACGCCTACGGGCATCGGCACAACGGGGCGATTTTTAAAGGTAGCGTGTTCTGTTACGCGTCAGCACACGCTACCGCGGCAGACACGGCGCGGGCGGTGTAGACCTTGGTCATCGCCTCACGATACTCTGCCGATGCGTGTACGTCGTCGTTGAACATGCCAGCAATGTCGGCGCCACCACGCTGGGCGGCACGATTGATGACGCTTTCGGTCAACTCTTTGCCGACCAAGATTCGCTCGGCACGTCGGGAACGGATCGCGTGGGGGCCTGCGCCAGTGATGCCGATTCGGGCTTCGGTGCAGATCCCGCCGCCATCGATGGTGACCGAAGCGGCCACTCCGACGATCGCATAGTGCGAAGCCTTGTTGGCGAGTTTAACGTAGGCGCTACCGCTGCCTTCTGCTTGCGCTGGCACCGTCACGCCGGTCAGGACCTCGTTGGCCCTCAGTGCGGTCTCAAGGTAACCGCGGAAGAAGCGATCACACGAGATTGAGCGAGAAGACCGGGCCGATGCGGAGTTGATCTCCATCCCAAGCGCCACAGCGACGGCGGGAAGGTCACCTGCAGGGTCGGCGTGGGCCAAAGATCCGCCTATCGTCCCCCAGTTTCTGACCTGGGTGTCGGCGACCTGTGATGCCGCCTGAGCAATCGCGGGTGCTTTCGAGTTGATCACATCTGACGTGACCAACTCGTGGTACGTGGTCATGGCACCAATCGTGATGCTACCGTCGTCGTTCTCGGTGATACCTCTCAGTCCTTCGACGTTGCGCAAGTCGATGATCGCCTGAGGCGAAGCGATGCGCAGCTTCATCATCGGGATCAACGAGTGACCTCCGGCGAGCAACTTAGCGTCGCCTCGGTACCTCGAAAGCGCTTGCGAGGCCTCACGCACCGATGTTGGGGCGTGGTATGCGAATGGATCCGTAGTTCCAGTTGTCATGTTTAGTTACCCCCTCGAGCGGCGGCGGAGCGTCGTGCCCGTCGTGCCTCTTTGGCGTCCTCGATGGTCCGCCACATCTTCTCTGCGCTCAACGGCATGTTCAGGTGCGTCACGCCGAGATGCTTGAGAGCATCGACCGCGGCGTTGACGACTGCCGGCGAAGCGGCGATCGTCCCGGTCTCGCCTGCGCCTTTGGCACCTAGCGTGTTGACCGTTGTCGGCGTAACCGTGCGACCAGTCTCAAAACTCGGCAGATCCTCTGCGGTCGGAACCGCGTAGTCCATCATGCTTCCAGTCAGTAGCTGACCATCGTCGGAGTAGACTGCGCATTCCTGCAGCGCCTGACCGACGCCTTGTGCAATGCCGCCGTGGACCATGCCATCGACGATCATCGGGTTGATGACGTTGCCGACGTCGTCAATCGCAACGTAGCGGTTGAGTTTGGTTTCGCCGGTCATCTCGTCGATTTCGATGACCGCGATGTGCGTGCCAAACGGCCAAGTGAAGTTCTGCGGGTCAAAGAAACTCACAGCCTCGAGGCCGGGTTCCAGCCCATCGGGCAGGTTCTTGGCGTGATAAGCACCTAGGGCAACATCGCCCCAAGGAATCTCGCGTTCCTGAATGTCCTCGACGTAGAACGTCCCATTCTCAAACGAAACCTGTTTCGAGTCGACACCCATCTCATGAGCGGCGATCTCCTTGGCTTTTTCGATCACCTTGTCCAAGCTCATCATCAGCGCTTCACCGCCGACGGCCAGTGACCGACTTCCGAAGGTTCCGGTACCGAACTGGTGACGCTCCGTGTCGCCGTGGACGATCTCGATGTTCTCCATCGGGATGCCAAGGCGTGACGCCGTGACCTGCGCCAGAGATGTCTCATGGCCCTGACCATGCGGTGATGTGCCGGTGAAGACGGTCACCGTGCCGGTCGGGTGGACCCGTACCGTGCTCGACTCCCAAAGTCCCGCGCCTGCACCAAGAGCACCTGCGACGGCAGATGGCGCCATGCCGCAGATCTCGATGTAGGTCGAGAAGCCAACTCCCAGCAATTTGCCCTCACGTCGAGCATCACGCTGCTCTTGACGGAAAGCCTGGTAGTCGAACTTGTCGAGGGCGGCGGCCAATGCGCCTTGGTAGTTGCCAGAGTCGTACGTGACACCGATCGGCATGTCATGCCCGCGTCTGAACGGTCGAATGAAGTTCCGTCGTCGTACTCCGAGCACGTCACGCCCAATCTCGTGGGCATAACGCTCCATCATCCGCTCAACAACGTAGGTCGCCTCGGGACGACCCGCTCCTCGATAAGCATCGACAGGCGTGGTGTTCGTAAACACCCCTGCGACGGTACACGACAGGTTCTCAAACTTGTAGCACCCACCAAGCATCAATCCGAACAGGATCGTCGGGATGGCAGGAGCAAAGGTGGAAAGATATCCACCGAGGTTGGCGTAGACATGCACCTTCAAGCCAGTCACGATGCCATCGCTCGTGCCGCAGATTTCGGCATCGGCGATGTGGTCACGACCGTGCGTGGTGGCCACGTAGTTTTCGGTTCGGCTCTCGATCCACTTGACGGGACGTTCGAGCTGCTTGGCAATCATGCCGACGATTACTTCCTCGGCGTATAGATAGAGCTTGCAGCCGAATCCACCGCCGACGTCAGGAGCGACCACCCGAACTTTGTGCTCCGGGTGACCCGTGACGAGTGCGAACAGCAGACGGACCAAGTGCGGAATCTGGGTGGAAGTCCAGATCGTCAGTTGCTCCGTCCCACCGTTGTAGTCGGCCATGATGCCGCGCGTTTCCATCGGGTTGGGGATCAGTCGCTGGTTGACGATGCGCTCGCTGACAACGACATCCGCAGCAGCAGCAGCGGCATCGTAGTCTCCGGCGGCGACTGTCCAGTCGAACGATTTGTTGTTCGCAACGCCTTCGTGGATCTCAGGCGCGCCATCCATCGTCGCTTGTTCAGCGTCGACGACCGCCGGAAGCGGTTCGTAGTCGACGTCGACCAATGCGACGGCGTCAGATGCGGCAGCAGGGGAGTCGGCAACGACAGCGGCAACGGCGTCACCAACGTATCGAACCTTCTCGACCGCCAAGGGCGGATGTTCGGGGGTTGCCATCGGCTCGCCGCCGGTCTGTTCTGGGATAAGCACCCAGCCAGCAGGCAGGCTGCCGAGTTGCTCGGCAAGATCGGCCCCGGTAAAGACAGAGACGACGCCCGGCGCATTTGCCGCGGCCGAGACGTCGATCCGGTTTATCTTTGCGTGTCCGTACGGACTTCTGACGAGCGCCAAATGGAGCAGCCCGGGAAGGCGCAGGTCGTCTACGTATCGGCCGCGACCAGTGATAAGCGCTTGGTCTTCTACGCGCTTGACCTCCTGGCCGATGAGGGATTCAGTGGTCATTGTTATGCACCTCCCGCGCTCGACGCTGCGTGCTGTACAGCTCTAACGATGTTGTGGTAGCCGGTGCACCTGCAGAGGTTGCCTCGCAAACCACTGCGAATCTCTGCTTCGGACGGCGATGGATTGCGTTCGAGAATCTGAACCGCGGTGATCATCATGCCTGGAGTGCAGAAACCGCACTGCAGGCCGTGCATCTCACGGAAAGCCTCTTGGATCGGGTGCAACTCGCCATTAGATGCCAGACCTTCCACGGTAGTTACCGAGGAACCGTCGGCCTGTGCGGCGAACATGGTGCAAGATTTCGTCGCGTTGCCGTCGACTAAGACGGTGCATGCGCCGCAGCTGCTGGTATCGCACCCGACGTGCGTTCCGGTGAGGTCCAACTCATCGCGCAAGAGGGTGGATAACAACGTTCTGGGCTGCACCTGTAATCGGTGCTCCGTCCCGTTGACGGTGATCGTCACTTCTACATTCATTGGCCCGCTCCTAGCGTATTCCTAGCGTATGATGGACTGGGGAACGTAGAAAAGTGTATCGAAAATTCATCGCCGCGTAGTGCAAAAAAGCGATTTCGGAGGGGAATAATCGTGAATATTAGCGGTGAATTCACCGTAAATGCGCCCAGACAAAAGGTTTGGGAAACATTAAACGACGTGGAAGCGCTGGGATCGATGATCCCCGGCGCAAAAGGTCTACGCGAGGTCGGACCCGACGAGTACGCCGCTTCTATGGACCTCGGGATAGGCCCAATCCGCACCAGTTTCAACGGCAAGGTGAAGATTTCAGACCGGGTCGAGCCTAGTTCCTACCGGTTGAGTATCGAGGGTGATTCCCGCCACGGTTGGATGAAGGGGACGGGTTCCGTCGAACTTGAGGAAACGTCAGAGGAATCGACGCTGGTCAAAGCCGACGGCGAGGTTCAGACCGGAGGAATGATCGCACGGGTAGGGCAGAGGATGCTGCCGGGCATCTCAAAGCAGATGATGCAGACCTTTTTCAAGAACGTTGAGAAGCACGCGGGGCAGCGTTGAAGCTTTTTGTGGGGAGATCAACGTGCGTTATCTGCTCACATTGAGCCATTCATCCGTTAGTTTGGCGTTCGCAACGCAGAAATGACCATGACGAGAATTAGTGGGAAGAGTAACGCCAAAAACACCACCAACATGAACCAAAATCCAAGTAAATCTGAGCGGGCAGTGATTCTTAGTTTTTCCATCTCCAGATCGGTTGGAGTCACCGACTGAGTGGGAACGGCGTACCTACGTTTCGAGAAATACCACGTGACGACCGCCGATAACATCGTGGATATCGCCGCCACCACGACTGTGATCAACGCGCTGCTTTCGATCATCACCGAAAAACACACCTATGGAATCTCCTATTGTTGCGCCCGCAAACGGCGCGGTTCACTCGGGGTGACGTAAACCAATCCGTGTTGGACCACGGATCCTACCAGCTGCAAATTTTCGCCCGCACTTTGGGCCATTTGGCGCGACTTTGATCGCCGGTTGCCACGAAACACCTTAGGCCAAATCAAACGAAACCGCCAGCTACAGCTTGTTCCCATCCGAGTCGTAGGTGAAACCCATTTCATCCACGCTTCTGCCCGAATCTTTCGTGTAACCAGCGGTTGCGAGCTCGATACGGTTCCCGTCGGGGTCTTCGATGAAGAAGTAGCGCTGTCCGTTGGCGCGTTCACCAGGACCCGATGTAATCTCGATGCCGGCCTCTTTGACGGTCTCTAGTGCGGCGTCAATATCGTCGACTTGTAGAGCCACGTGGAACCCCGCGGAGTTTCCGTTACGTGGTTCGATGAGATGGACCATGCTACCGTCTTCGGCACGCGTCCACACGAGAGGGTTGTCCTCGATCTCGTGAGGGATGACTTCAAGGCCGATTAGATCTCGGAAGAAGGCAATCGAGGCGCCGCGGTCGTCAGTTGGGATACCGACGTGATTGATCGTTTCGACTTTGAAGCGGGGCATGATGCTATGAACCTTCTTTCAGTTGCACGATGAGTTCGATTTCAACTGCGATGCCGTTGGGCAGGCTGCCCATTCCGACTGCCGATCGGGCGTGCTTGCCGTTTTCGCCGAAGACCTCGACCATGAGGTCGGAGAAGCCGTTGATGACGGCAGGTTGCTGGTCGAATTCGGCCGTGCCGTTAACCATTCCTAGGGCTTTGACACATCGTTCGACGCCATCAAGCGAACCGATCTCGCGCTGGATCGAAGCGAGTAGTTGGATGCCGACGAGTCGTGCGGCTTCGTAACCCTCTTCAACCGAGAGGTCTGCGCCGAGTTTGCCGGTGATCATATCGGGCGAACTGCCGCGTCGAGGACCATGTCCAGAGAGGAAGAGCAAATTGCCAACACGAACTGCGGGGACATAGTTCGCGATTGGGTTTGAGGGGGCAGTGAGGTCGATGCCGAGTTCTTTGATTCGAGCGTCTGCGGACAAGGTGGGTTCTCCGATCTGGATGGTGTTTCAGGTTATGCCTTCAAGCGACTCCATATTAACGCCGATAACCACGATCACGGTCAACGTTTGTCGCGCCCAATCGCGCACCATTTGGCCCCGATCGCGCCCAATCGCGCCCAATCGGGCACAAAGGCATCAAAGCGCCACGAGTTCCGCGCATCCTACAAACTGTGACACAACCCTATGAAGCAACCGCCACAACGTGATATCATCATCGAATATCCGTAAGAAAAGCGAGCAGGAGAACTCCCAACATTGGCCACCAACCAAAACATCGCCGTCTTGCTTGACGTTGAAAACATTAACAACGTCGCAACTCTCGACAAACTGATGATGCAGCTACAAACCGACGGCGATGTCACCGTCAAACGCGCCATCGGCGACTGGAGCAAATCCATTCGCGTCGTCAAAGAGGGCATTCAAGGCCTCGGCTTCGACTTGATAAACCAACCAAACCTCGCACCCGGACACAACTCCGCCGACACCAAACTCGTTATCGAAACCGTCGAACTGCTTCACGATCCAAATCACGATCTAAATACCTTCGCCTTCATATCCTCCGACCAAGATTTCCTACCCTTGTACGACCGCCTGAGAGAAATGGGCAAAAACGTCATCGTCGCCGGCGATCATTCCTCCAACTCGCGACGCATCGAACAGCACGTCGACAAGTTCATCCCCCTCCGCGACGCCCAAGACAATGTCGTCGCCGTCTCCTACTACCCAAAGGCACGAAAATCCCGACGTGGAGGAGTAAGGGTCGCACGTCGCGGCGTCGACAAAAACGTCAGGGGCGAAATCGGAAAGCTAATATACAACGCCATGATCGACTCTGTAGACGAGAACGATGTCGCCTCCCCGCGCAAACTCTATGACAGAATGAAGCGACTCAACCCCAAATTCAGCGTCAAAGCTCTCGGATACTCAAAATTCGGCAAAATGCTCAGATCATTCCCTGACATCGTCAAAGTGCGCGGACGACGCAGCAAACACATGACCGTCAAACTAGTCAGACAACCCGAATCGAATCCGCTCGCGAACACAAACGGGCACGCCCGCAATCGACAACGTTAGAGTGCGACTTGCCCCAAAAATCGCGGTTCTCGTCCTGCCCATAAGCCTCGGACTGTCAATCGCGTTGGCCGCAACCGCCTGCGAAGACATCGAGGTCGCCGACTTCAACTCCGAGTTCCGTCCCGTACCCACTATCGAACGCGCACCAACTGTCCAATCAGCACCGACCATCGCCGCTGCTCCCACAACAACCCAGTTCGAAGGATTCGAACAAGCACCCACAGCCACGCAATTCGAGGGCTTCAAGCAAGCGCCCACCGTAACCCAGGCCGAAGGCTTCAAACAAGCACCAACCGTAACCCAGTTCCAAGGCTTCACCGACGACGAAGACAACCCCTGCACAACCTACCTAGACAACCCTACGCCCCAAAACGCCAGAGCCGCCTCCGAATGGGCACTAGCCTACCTAGAATCCGCCGGCAACCAAATCGACCCCAACAACCCCGAACACATAACCTCCGCCTGCCAAGCAGTCCTAAACAACTTCCCATGATCGCCGAACCCACATCAGACAGTTCAGGAATCTGGGTCAACTCCTAATCTCGTCAACAATTCCCGCGCAAGCCCAACCACATCGGCCTGTTTGGCATCAAACTCATCTCGGTTGACCGGATCCCGCGAGCCGTGAATAAACGCCGCAGCGCGGCTCGGACCCGTTCTGTCCATTTCAGTGAACTCTCGATGGATGATTCCTAGCGCAGATTGGACACAAGCATCTTCGCACCGCTGCTTCAAGAACTCAACCGCGTCGTCCAAACCCAAATGTTTCCACACGTAACTTACGTCGTACGCATCCTTGGGTTCACCGCGATTCTCAAACGTTTTCGCCTTGAGCACCGTAAAAGCACCGGGACCACAAACCCATACTTCGCGTTCGGCTCGTTCGCCCAGCGGCGTGAAACCCGACAAAGTCGCCTTCCTACGATCCTCAAACGCCAAATGCAAGCACTCGTCGGTCACCGCACCAAAGTCCTCTGCGATATTCCTCATCCTGCCACCTAGATCCGTCGAAGCGATTGGAGGGATTAGAAAATCGACCGTGACCCGGGGGTCGAACGTAGTCCGCCATCGCTGGCTTGTCCGGTTCCCACGGTCGTTGGCATCAGGTTCAAGATTCGCACCCTTCAATCTTTCGTGTAAATCTGAGTAGCGCTGTTCGTCGAAAATCGCTAACGACAAACCGAGATCGACGTCCATCGTCCCCGCATGTGCGTCGGTCTCGATCTCGGATTGGGAATGATCCACCAACAATGAAGGCACGAGACCACCCACGACAACGATGTCATCCATCAGATCACCCAACATCGTCGCAATGTAGAGGCACGTTGACGTAATCGCTTTGACGTCAAAATCTCCGTAACCGTCTATCGTTTTCGGTTTAAGAATCATCTCTAGAATCTCAGCAATTCATCCCGCAGTTCCTGCGCCGCTTCTCCAGAACGCTCAGGATGAGCCTTCAAATCCAGATAAACCTGTAACGGGTTCGCGCAGTTCAGACCGTCGATTTTCCTCGATTCCTCGAATACACCGTCGTCGCGAGGCAATACCAACCAAGTATTCGCCCCTCTTGACTCCTCACGGAATTTGATCGCACGCAGATCGTCTTCCGAAAGTTCCTGACCAACGTGGATCGTGGTCAACCTATATCCCGCATGCGTCGTATAAAGCCAAGCCGCCGCCAAACCCGTCAATGCATATCTGACTTTCATCTGCTCGAGTTTTTCGCCAACCAATCGAGCAACCGTATCACCCGCCAACGCCGTCACATGACCCCGAATCAACCTGTGACGTTCGAAACGATAGTCAGCACGCCAAGCATCCAACAACAAACCCGCGTCGCGAACTCGTACTCCACGAGAATCCATCTCCACAAAATCTGACTCCAAAAGCCTTCTCACGACGCGGCTAACGTGACTAGGATGAAGCCCCGTGAGTTCTGCAATCTCGATCTGTTTGAACGTCCTTTTCGGCTCCAGCAAGAACCTCATGGCGACCCGAGATCCGCGGGGACTGAATGGACTCTCCACTCGGCCGGGCCGCAGAAACCGGTTCCGATGACCGACCGAGTTCACAAATAGGCCCGGAGCAACGATTCTGGCATTGCCAGAAAGATCTAACCAAGACACACCCTCGCGTTCACAATACTCACGACCTGATCTACCCATGTATGGCACCACCAACAAAGGAAGCAACCTGTTGCCTAATCTGGCAGATGCCGCCTTGATTCGGTCCACCGCAGGAACCACCTGCCCCAAGGTCGATGATGTCTTCGCTTCCACCACAAACGAATGAAGGCCGATCGCTATCAACGCGTCGGAGTCGAAAGGTCCATTCTCGACTCGGACAGTTTCCGACGGCACTCCCAACATCTCGACCAACCGCTCCACGGTCAATCCTATGATCTCTTGCTCGGACATCAACATAGTTGCAATATTACATCTCATTGCATAATCTTGCAACTAGGGTTAACACCGCACTTGTCGTCGATGTTCACGCGTCGCATAAACGCTCAATTCAACTTATCCAAGCAATCGAAACCCCTCAATCTCTCGTGAATCCGAACCATCGCATATTTTTGCAATATAGCCTAATATTGCAATTCAATGATTGTCGTAAGCAATACAACCGGAGAACTCAATGCCTTTCACGCGAAAGCGGGAAGCGAAGGCAGGCACCGAGCATCGGATGGGTAACCCAACCGACTCACACCCCAATCCCGCAGTACCGTGTCTTCCGCAGTACCGTGTCCCCTCTCCCGCTGGGCGGGAGAGGGCTAGGGTGAGGGCCGGGGTGGAGCGGGGCCAGAATCACGCCACCATCTCGCAATCCCGAACAGCCCACACCACCTCAAATGTTCCTCCCAGACAATCTCCACCAAACAACTTGACAAATCCACACAACGTACGTTAAAACTAAAACCAAGCGCTCAACAGGCTTTTTACCTCAAGAGCGCCCAGAAGCTCGCCGCGCCGGCAGGATGCGCACCTTTTGGCAAGTTGTGAGTAATTGATTGATGAATGGTCTGCGGACGGGGGCACTCGGGGCGGTTTTCACCGCTCGCCGACGGAGCCCGTCACTACCTAGAGAGGACAGGTGAAACGCACGCCGAAGAACTTCGGTTAACGGACGAGGATGTAGCTGCAAGGTTCCGGTCGCGGTGATGTACTGCTTAAGCCGCAACACGAGCCAGACGGGATAAACCGTACCTTTCGCAACGCGATGCGAAAAGGACGCGGACGCTCCCCCCGCTCAGCCAGAGCGAGAGCCAGGAGCGCCCGACAGAGGGATAGCACCCGCATTCCCTCGAGGGGGATGACCGTCCAAGGGCCGGACGATGCCTCGTCTTTTCCGACACCACGTCATGTCCGTTTCGTTGGGCGGGCGATGACCACAGCGTAGCAAGGGGCAGGAACCGAGCAAAGGTCGCGGATGACCTCATAATTGAAACTCCGCGGAAGGGACGACGGTCTGGCGACGTCGCCCGCGCTGGAACTTTTTGTGGAGAAACAATAGATTTCGACCGCGCATCCCACCGATCTTCTGATCGACGGCGCGGCGAAGCTTCGCAAACAACCCGGCCCCCAAGGGTTGGCCGCCAAACGGCAGAACGTCCAAACGGACGACGGGGAAAACAAAGAAAACACATGACAAAACCCCGAACCAAAGAAAAAAAGACCGACCAGCAAGACGATCCCCATCGCCCCGTCCGGCAACCCCGGACGTTTCAACGCGTCTAAAACAAAGAGAAATGCCGCCGTGCGGCAAAAAAGAAAAGCGGCCATGCAGCCCGCCCGGCCATGCCGCTCCTTCCTGTGCATCCTAGTTCCCAAATGGCGTAACATGCATCTCAAACCTGATGCACTCACAGCCCATAGGCGAGGAGCGATGACATGACCACCGTAGGCGACGGAGATTTCAGATACGAAGTTCTACCCCAATGGCCACCCAAAATGCCCGAAAGCTGGAAATTCGGCATGGCCTCCGACGTCGCAGTCGACTCCAAAGACCGCGTATGGGTCTTCGCCCGAGAACAGCACCCCGTCACCTGGTGGACCACCGACGGCGATCTCGTCGGAAGTTGGGGATACGGCCTAACCCTCGGCGTCGCACCAGAATTCTTCTTCCGTGAACCTCACGGCATCTTCATCGACTCCGATGACAACATCTGGCTCTCCGAAAAACAACGCCACATCGTTACCAAACACAACCAGTCCGGCGAGATCCTCATGGAACTCGGCCAACGCGACTGGGCAGCCGTCACAAACACCTGGGACGGCCGCCACGGCGAACCCTTCAACTCCCCAACCGGCATCGCCATCGGACCAAGCGGCAAAATCTACGTCTCCGACGGATACGGCAACCGCCGCATCCACCGCTTCTCCGCCGAGGGCGACCTCGAAATGTCATGGGGCGTCCCGGGCGATGGACCCGGAGAGTTCGCACTCGTCCACAACGTCGGCGTAGACGAAAACGGACGCGTATACGGCTGCGACCGCGAAAACAGCCGCATCCAAATCTTCGACGGCGACGGTAACTTCATCACCGAATGGACCGACGTTAACGCCCCGGGAGACATCCACTTCCGAGACGGTATCGCCTACGTGGCAGAGCAGGGCGGAGGTTGTGCAGTCTCCATCTGGACGCTCGACGGCGAACTACTCGCTCGTTGGCACGGCGACGACGAAGGCAAAATCCTAGGCGCCGCACACGGCATCTGGACCGACTCCGAAGGAAGCATCTACGTCGCAGAGATCGGACCCCCGGAAAGAGGCCAACGCGTCCGCAAATTCCAAAAACTCTAACCCCAGCCTAGACTGACACAACCGTTGGAGGAAACACCGACAACCCTTTAAAATCGCAATGAGAACTGACGAACAACCTATAGGAGAAACTATGCCGACAGTTGAAGAACGTCTTGCCGCCGTTGAAGCGCGGCTAGCAGGCGTAGAAATTCACTTGGAACACGTAGCCACCAAGGCAGACTTGGCGGAGACGAAAGCCGACCTGATGACGCAACTCACATGGCGAATGTTCGGCATGATTGTCGGAATGTTCGTCGCCGTCGCGTCAGCCGTCGCCGTAGCGCAGACCGTTTTCGATTGATAACGCGAGGCGTCGCTCTATCACTTGAGCGACGCCTCCACAAGCTCGCCAAGGATGCTGGCCAGAAGGAAGATCACCAGACCCAAGAAGAGCACCGCGTTGTAACCAAGAAGCTTCGACGCAATCCCCGTCGTCGCCCGATCTGATGCCGAAATCCTCCGACGTCGCCACACCATAAAGAACATCCCCAACGCCAACCCAATCTTCACCGCCAGCACAATCGCCCAAGCAACCGTCGCCTCATTCCCCTGAATCCTTGAAAACATCAATATCAAACCTGAAACCACCAGAGTCACTACCGCAATATCGATAATCTCCCGATACGCCGGACCGATCAACGACATCGCCTGATCCATCTTGTCAGGATGAGCAACTGTGAGAGGGCGCAAGATGAGGGCGTGGAAAATGCTCCCACCAATCCAAGCAATCGCCGCAACCGCGTGCGCATAACGCACCGCAACCATCAACCAATCGCCGACGCTGATCTCCGAAAACATGTCCGATAACAGCATACAAACCGCCGACAATCCCAAGACCACGCTCCTCCTCGGCGCCATCAACATGGACCTCATCGTCGAGACCGAACGCCTTGCACGCGCCGGCGAAACCTTCGTCTGCGACCGCCTATACACATCCGGCGGTGGAAAAGCAGGAAACCAAGCCGTCGCTGCTGCCCGTTTCGCAGACGGCATCAATGAAGTCAAAATGATCGGACGCGTCGGGAGCGACTCCTTCGGTCAAGAACTCCAAACCTTCATGTCCGAACAAGGCGTCAACATGAACGACGTCACGAACGATCCCGAAATCGAAACGGGTGTCGCAATCATCTTCATCGACCCCACCGGCGAGAACTACGTCCACGCAATCTACGGTGGTAACGGAAAATGCGGCGAAGCCGAGTCATCCAAAGCCATCGAGTCCCTGACCAACGCCGGCGTCCTACTCGTCCAACAGGAAATCCCAACGCCGTGCAGCCTCGCGACAATGCGCGAAGCAAAACGATTAAACGTCCCTGTCGTCCTCGATCCCGCACCCGCGAAATCCTCCGACGAAATCCCCGAAGGTTTCTACCAGCACGTCGACATCATCACTCCAAACGCCTGGGAAGCCGAAGCATTGGCGGGGATGCCTGTCAGCGACATCGCGTCCGCCGAAAAGGCAGCGAACATCATTCGCGAACGCTTAGGATGCGACTGCGTAATCATCACTTTGGCAGGCGATGGAGTATTCGTCACATCCGAAAATCTCAACGGTCATATCGAACCGTTCGAAGTCAACGCCGTCGCCACCGTCGCCGCAGGCGACGCATTCGCCGGCGTCCTCGGTCAAGCCATCACTGAAGGGCACGACCTAGAATTCGCCATCCGCCTCGCAATGGCCGCAGGTGCACTCTGCGTATCACGCCCCGGCACACAGTCCGCAATGCCGAACCGTGCCGAGGTGATGGCGATGGTCAGCGACCAGAACTGAAATCAATTTCGGTACGGTGGCGGGCCAGAGATATCAGACAACGTTCTTGCGCCGACGTAATCCATGAGCTCGAGCAGGCCCCGATTCAGTCTCGACGGCAACGCTGGTCCCTCGTACACCATCGCCGTGTAAAGCTGAACCGCGGAGGCTCCAGATGCCAGCATTCGCCAAACATCCTCTGCTGTCGAAACGCCCCCGCAAGACACAACGCTCGCGTCCTTGCCGACCAGAGCCGCCACTTCCGCCGTCATCCGAACCGTGTTCTCCAGCAAGGGCAAACCGCTCAACCCACCGTTGCCAACCTTCAGCCGAGAATCTTCCATCGGGATCGTGTTGGCGATCACAAGACCATCCGCCCCTGCACTCACCGCAGTCTCGGCAAGTGCCAACGAAGATCTGCGCCCCTCGGCGTCATTGGACCATGGCGGAAGCTTCACAAGTAGCGGCGTTCGCAGATTGTCCACCTTCCGCAACGATTCGACCAGAGTACGCAATCTCGCCGGATCGTGAAACAACCGCAAGCCCACGGTATTCGGACTCGATATATTCAACTCGATCCCGGCAACCAACGGCGCAAGATGTCGGAAACACGCCGCGATCTCGTCCTCGATCGAACCGGAGATGCTCACGAACGTTCGCGACCGATACCTTCCCAACCGAGCGATTCGAGGTTCGATCCTCTCCAGTCCCTGCCCTGGGAAACCCAGCGAATTGAGCAGGGCGAGGGCTTCCGGCATCCGAACCATCCGTCGAGGCGGATTGCCGGAACGTTCGGCGAGGGTAACGGTGCCGCCGCACACGAATCCAAAACCAAGGTCGACCAACGACTTCAGCACTCGGCAGTTCTTGTCGTACCCGGCGGCCAAACCGATGGGCGACGGAAACGAAACTCCGGCTACTTGTGCGACCAAACGCGGATCGCCGATCTTGGACTGTAATCCCAGAGATCTCCAGACCCACGGCACTCGCAGTGCATACTCCGACAACGCATGGCTCTGCTCCTCGTCGAAGGAGAAGAGTGCTGGCCGGACTAGACGCTTATACAAATCGAGTGAGCTTTCGATGGTTGAACCGAAACCGAGGAGACAGCGTAGAATCGAGTCGTTGCCTCGCGAAGATCATTTTCTCATACCTGTCTCGCGAGCCCATCAATTCGAACCTTCGACGTTCTAAGCGAAACGCAATCAATCCCGAGAAACCCAGTCTCATGCAACTCGATTTCGAACGCGGCGACGCCGACCGCCCATGTGGTCATGCAATCGTCTACTTCCGAGACTCAACTGACAACGAAAAAGTTGGGGTGACCTACGTCGTAATCCTGCCCGTCCCCCTCGACATTGGGAAGTACATGCCCCCATTCCTCGCAGGGCAAGTCGCCGAAATGTCGGCAAATGTGATTTCGTCGTTCGCATTCCCTCCTGCTCCTGAGCCATTCGACAGCATCGACGAGGCTGAACGCGTCGCCACGGCCCGCGGCGACGATTTGGTATATGCCGGACTTCTCGACTTCAACGATGCGTTCGAGATGATGGAACGCGTCAATGAGGCAAGCACCGAATACGGCCGAATGTATTCCGAGGCCCACGGCGACGACGCGGAGTTGGATGCCGCGATTGAGGGTTTTTTGGGCGGAGACGCCGACTTCGAAGAGGATGACGTTTACGATCTCATGTACGGAGGCATGGAAGAAGCCGACCTTCTCACCGAGTTGTCAACTCAAATTGGCCGCTTGCGTTTCTCCGTCGAAGGTGGTGATAGCTCAACCGCGTCGGAAACCGAGGCCAAGATACGCGCCATCGGAAGATTCCTGCCTTCGAACCGCGAAGTCTCGAAGATCGTCGCCGTCGCCACTTCCACCTCGCCAAGAGCTTCCCAACTCGTGCAGCTCTACGTGGATCGTGCCTACTGCCTATACCGCGAAGACTACCTGCGCCTCAAGAAGATCGAAGAAGACATCGCTGGCATCAACGCGGACGATTAGGTGACCGAAGACGTCAACGGGCGAGTGTGGTCTTCAACTGCTCGACGGTCAGATTTGCTCCGCTGGCAATCAATACAACTCGCTTGCCGCGGATCTTCTCACGCATAGATTCAGCCGCCGCCAAGGGTGTCGCACCAGCATGTTCCACCAACGTGCGCGTCGTTGCGATCATGGTGACGATCGCCTGAAGGATCGCATCTTCCGAGACGAGCACAAAGTCATGTAGGTATTTCCGCAACATCCCGACCGGGTAGTCATACGACGAGCCGGTTGCGATACCTTCTGCCACAGTCTCCATCTTCGCGTCCACAGTCGGCCCTTCCATCTTTTTCCAAGACAGTTGCACCGATGGCGCGGCTTCCGACTGCACACCCACAATCTTCGTCTCTGGGGACAGAATCCGAGTGACGATGCTCGCACCACACGCACCGCTACCGGCGCCTACGGGCACGATGATGTAGTCGATGTCGCCCAGATCCTCATGGACCTCTAGGGTGTAAGTTCCCACACCAGCCACCAACAGCGGCTCATTTGCCGGATGCACGTACCGCATCCCTTCTTCGCGTGCCAAACTCTCCGAATGCAATCGTGCCTCATCGAACGTCGGGCCGTGCTCAACGACATTCGCGCCAAGACTTCGCATTGACGCCATCTTCACAGGATTGGCACCGACCGGCACGACAATCGTGCAATTTGCCCCAAACTGCTGCGCCGCAAATGCGATCGACTGGCCATGGTTGCCCGTGCTAGCTGTCACGAAACCACGAGATCGCTCTTCGTCCGATGTCCGTGACACGAGGTTGATACCGCCCCGCACCTTGAAGGCACCAAGCATCTGCATGTTTTCGTGCTTGACCCAGACATCCGCCTCGAGCATGTCGCACAGTCCTGGAACCCTGCGCAAAGGGGTGCGATGTACGTGCCCCGCGATTACCCTCCGAGCGTCGTAAACGTCTTGGATCGTGGGTTCATTCAACGGGTGATCAGACATCGGTACTCCTGATCGAATTGTTTCGATACATGCTTAGATTCTAAAGCTGGCTAGCTTATACTGAAATCCAACTGTTGACGCGAATCATCGCGCCAACATCCCCAGTTCAAGATCACTTCAGTTGGCCACGACGGATACCACCGACGGTACGACTAGGCTAACGCCTTCGAGCGCCGAGACAATCGAACAACCTGCAGCTGCCGGCGCGCCCGCCCCCGCTGTTCGACGTAGTTGGAGCGGACGCACATTCGAGTCGCTTGGGCATCGCGATTATCGGATGATGTGGGTGAGCATGTTCCTGTCGATGGGCGGGTTCAACATGCTGATGCTGGCACGCGGCATCCTGATCTACGATCTCACCGGCGACGCCCAGAAGACAGCTCTAGTTTCGATCGGATGGGCACCCGGACTCCTGATCATGTCGCTGTTCGGCGGTGTTTTGGGAGACAGAGTCGAACGACGGATGCTCATCCAAGTGTCCCAATTCGCAAACGCCACATTCGCGGTCATCGTCGGATTCATGATCCTCACCAACTTCATCGAATGGTGGCATCTGATGATCGTCTCGACGCTGCAGGGCTGCGTCTTCGCGTTGCAGATCCCGGCCCGAACGGCGGCGATGTCACAACTCGTTCCCAAGCAGTTGATCGGTAACGCGATGGCGTTGAACTCGACGGCTATGACGCTCATGAGCGTGGCCGCTCCTGCCGTCGGAGGCTTGCTGTACGAACTGATACAGCCCGAAGGCGTTTACTTCGTGGTGACCGTGATGATGGTCTTCGCGATGGGTTTCACGACCTTGTTGCCCAAGATGCACCCGGACCAAAACCTCGCGAGGGTCAAAGAGTCGCCACTGTTGAATATCAAACGTGGCATCCGCTATGCGTTGCGGAATCGTCTGGTCAGGGTCCTTCTCCTGCAATCGGTAGTGATAGCGATGCTGTCTATGCCGTTCCGAATGCTCATCCCGGTGTTTGCGAAAGATCTGTACGGATCGGTTCCAAGCGAAGTCGGTTGGCTGGCGACTATGGCTGGCATCGGTGGCATCGCTGCGTCTATAGGCGTCGCGAGCCTCAGAGCCGGACAAAGCCGAGGTTGGGTCATCTTGATGTCCCCGATAATCTCCGCGATATCGATATTCCTTATCGCTTCATTCCCTTGGTATCTCATGGGCATGATCATGTTCATCGGCGTCGGTTTCGGAGAATCGATTCGTTGGGCGTTAGGTCAAGCCCTCGTAGTCGAACACTCCAACCCGAGATACCGAGCCCGAATGACTAGCCTCACAATGATGACCTATGGTCTGATTCCGTTGGCAGCGTTCCCGATAGGTTGGTTGGTGGACAACGTGGGCGTGGTAGAAACCGTCATGGGCATGGGCGTCGCATTGTTCGCGGCCGGGTTGGTGTTCGTGGTGTTCAGTCCTTCGGTCAGGAATCTGAAGTAACTGAAGATTCGGCAACCATCACGGTTGCGATGGGATTACCAGGTTTGCGCCTTTTTGCACGCAGGTGCAATGAGAGTCTCGAGCGTGCTGGTGTAAACTTCGCTTGATAATCGGCAAAGTTCTACATGGCAGTCAAAAACCCACGGCCTGGTTCACGTCATCTCAGACCACACGCAGTAACGACCCAAATGCGGGTTCGCGGCCGTAGCGTAGCTCGTCGCACCTTCCATTCTTTAGGAAACTCCGAGTATCGCCGATTCTGGGTCAGCCTCATCGTGCTTATGGCCGGCGTCAACATGCAGATGCTGGCGCGAGGCCAACTGGCTTGGGAACTGACTAACGACACGTTCCAAGTCGCATTGGTTGGCTCGGGTTTTGCCCCACCCATTCTTCTGTTTTCGATGTTTGGCGGTGCGTTCGCGGACCGTTGGGATCGAAAGAAGATGATCCAGTGGAGCCAATTTGTCATCTGCATCATCGCGGCGGCGGTCGGGGTCACGATCTGGCACGGATGGGTTTCCGTCTGGATATTGTTGGTGGCCGCGTTCCTTCAAGGAATATGTTGGTCGTTCATGATGCCGGCTCGACAGTCCATCATCCCGCAGTTGGTGTCGAAAAGCGAAATCACAAACGCGATCGCATTGAGCGCGTCGGGCATGGCACTGATGACGCTTTCGGGCCCGGGTCTAGGAGGGCTCGCGTATGCGTGGATAGGACCAGACAAAACCTATTTCCTGATATCCGGATTGATGTTCTTGGCCTTCATCATGATGAGCACGGTCACGGTGTCAGGAGCCGCAACCTCCTTAAGGCGACGACAAGAAAACGTTCTCAGATCCGTGTGGGAGGGAATGCAGTACTCGGCACGCAACAAGACGATTCTGATCCTCTTCGTTCTTCTACTGTCAACGACCATGACATCGATGTCGTTCCGATCATTGATGCCGGCACAAGTCGACTTGATCTTCGATGGAGGTCCGACTCAGTTGGGAATCTTGATGAGCATGATCGGTGTCGGCGCGTTGCTAGGTTCCCTGTTCATCGCCGGTTTGACGGAGAACGTCCGTCGAGGCGTGATTCTTCTGGCCGCCACTGGACTGTCCGCTATGGCGATCTTGGTTTCAACTTTCGTGAGCATCTTCTTGGTCGCGATGGCGGCGATGGCGTTTTTGGGACTGGGCGACGCCGGCCGCCGGTCGCTCAACGCGTCCCTGTTGATGGAACAATCCGATGAGGAGCACCGTGGACGCGTTATGGGCATCTACATGTTGAACTTCGGTTTGACGCCGATCGGAGCAATTCCGTTGGGGATTTTGGCGGAGGCAACAGATATCAGAGTGGCGTTTGCCGTGGCGGGAATCGTCCTTGCTGCCTCCGTGATTTTGACTTGGATATTGACGCCGAGGATCAGAAACCTCTAGTTTGAGCCTAGGAACATCCGGAATCAGAAGTAGCGGACGGAACTACGCGCGCCGCACATTCCACTCGCTTTCCAACCCCAACTACCGCAAGTTCTGGATCAGCCTCATCTTGTTGATGGCTGGCATCAACATGCAGCAGCTAGCGCGTGGGCAGCTGGCGTGGGATCTGACCGGCGACGTATTCATGGTGGCGTTAGTTGGTGCAGGATTTGCCCCGCCGATTTTGATCTTCGGACTGTTCGGCGGTTCGCTCGCCGATCGCTGGAATCGCAGGAGGATCATTCAATACGCTCAGTTGATCGTCAGCTTGGTCGCGTTAGTCGTTGGTGTTTCGATCGTGACAGGCTGGGTATCGATTTGGGTCCTATTTGGAGCCGCGTTGACACAGGGTTTTTGCTGGTCGTTCATGATGCCGGCCCGTCAAGCGATAATCCCGCAACTAGTAGCCGAACGCGAGCTGACCAACGCGGTGGCGTTGAACGCCTCTGGCATGGCGCTCATGACCCTTGCTGGCCCCGGCATAGGCGGAGTCGCCTACGCTCTGCTCGGACCTGAAGCGACGTACTTCCTGATGTCCGCGATGATGTTTCTCGCGTTCGTGATGATGACACGCGTCTCTGTCGCCCGGCCCGATGCCGGAAGATCGCGTAAGGACCGCGAGAACATCTTCAATTCGATATGGGACGGACTTCGCTACTCCTATCGCAACAAGACGATATCGGTGCTGCTGTTGCTGACCTTGGCGACGACGATGACTTCTCAGTCTTTCCGATCGTTGATGCCTGCGCAGGTCGACCTGGTCTTCGAGGGAGGTCCGACGCAGTTGGGCATTCTCATGAGCACGATTGGCGTCGGCGCGTTGGTCGGCTCGCTGTTCATCGCGGGTCTTACCGAAAACGTCAAGCGTGGCATCGTGTTGTTGGCAACGGGAACGATATCGGCGGCTGCAATCTTCGTCTCGGCATTCGTATCGATCTTTCTAATCGGAACGTTGGCGATGTTTGTGCTGGGGATCGGAGACTCAGGTCGCAGGGCCCTTAATTCGGCGTTGATTTTGGAGCAAACGGACGCGGAACATCGAGGGCGAGTGATGGGGATTTACATGCTGAATTTTGGTTTGCGGCCGATCGGGGCGATCCCTCTAGGCTTTCTGGCCGAGCAGACAAGTCTGCAAGCTTCTTTCGCAGTTGCGAGCAGCGTGTTGTTCGCCAGCGTCGCGTTGGTTTGGTTGTTCGCGCCTCGGGTTCGGAACCTTTGATTCCTGAGCACCGCCGACGTTTAATCTAGATTCATACGCCGTCTTCAAATCGAAACCCCCTCATTCATGCCAATCAAAGTAATGCCAGACGCACTTGCGTCGCGCGTTGCCGCTGGTGAGGTCGTTGAACGCCCGGCGTCGGTCGTCAAAGAGTTGATCGACAATTCGCTTGACGCGGGCGCGAGTCGTATCGATGTTGAGTTGGAACACGGTGGCCGGAACCTGATCCGAGTCATCGATGATGGTCATGGGATACAGGCGGATGAGCTTGCCTTAGCATTCGAACGGTTCGCGACGAGCAAGGTGGATGAATCGAGCGATCTGGTCGCCATCCCAACATTGGGGTTCCGGGGGGAAGCCTTGCCGTCCATCGCGGCCGTGTCAGACATAACCGCCGTGTCTCGCCACGTTGAAGCACAAGATGGCGCGGAATGTAACGTCGCTTTCGGATCTACACCGCAGGTGATCGCTGCTGGGGCACCGACAGGTACATCCGTATCTGTGAGGCAACTCTTCCGCAACGTCCCGGCGAGGTTGAAGTTCTTGAGCAGCCCGACCGCGGAATCGGCGCGCGTGTCGACGTTGGTTGGACAGATGTCGTTGATTCGGAGCGACGTCAAGTTCCGCCTGACTGTTGATGGAGTCGTTCGTCTGAATACGCCCGGCGACTTCGACCACGCGGCAGCATTGGCGTCCGTCTATCGAGTTCGCGACATTTCCACGCTGATCAATCTAACTCCCGACCGAGATGCTGCATTCAATGTAAGCGGAGCGATCGCTTTGCCAAGTTCGCATTTCGGCCGTAGAAGTCATATCACGATTGCCGTCAACGGCAGATTGGTGCATTCATATCGGTTGGGGTACGCCGTCGAGCGCGGGTTCCAAGGCTACTTGCCAGACAGACGATTTCCGATGGCGGTGATCAACGTGATCGTCCCGTTGGACGACGTCGACGTGAACGTCCACCCGCAAAAGACCGAGGTCCGATTTCGTCGCGAGGGACTGGCGTTTTCGGTCATCGAGAACACCGTTCGCTCAGTCCTTGCTAGTCACGCACCGGTGAGGCAGTTCTCGGAGGAGCGAGTCGCGTCTTCGTTGACGACGTCTTTGGAAGGTGCATTCGCCCGGAGACGCAGCCTTGACGTCATGCCTCAGATCGATGAATCTGAGGAGGGTTCTGCTGGTGATTCGGTTGGCGGAGATTCCGGTCAACCGGCGGAATCTCGATCTGGCGACGCTGAAGCACCTCCGCGGCGAACGACCGAACGGAAAGCAGGATCTCAGCGAACCTCGAACAACACAGCGTCGGCAGGGCACCGTGAAGTGTTGCCCCAATTGAGAGTCTTGGGGCAAGCTCAGCAAACGTACATCGTCGCAGAAGATCCCAGTGGCGTTTTCTTAATCGATCAACACGCTGCCCACGAACGGATAAAGTTCGAGGAGATCAGAGCCAAACAATCCGCAAAATCGAGCGAATCGCAGTTGCTATTGGATCCTCGGGTCGTGGAGTTGTCGCCGCAACGACAGGTCGTTTTCAGCGAAGGATCTCAGTGGTTCAAGGACGCAGGGTGGGATATCGAACCATTCGGCGGCAACTCGTTGATGATCCGTGCGGTTCCGCAAGTATTGGCTGCAAAAGCAGCCATAGACGCAAACGGCGCGGAAAAGGCACTTTTACACATCCTGGACGACATATCTTTGCCGGATTCCCAGAGCGGGTTACCAGATCAGATGCCTTGGTCGGAACGATTGTTGGCGACGATGGCCTGTCACGCCGCTGTGAGAGCAGGCGACACATTGACTATCGAAAGTTGTGAGGAGATTGTGCGACTCCTCCAAGACTGCGAACATCCGCAAGCGTGCCCTCATGGCAGGCCAACGATGTTGCTATTGACTGGCGAGGCGCTGGAACGAGAGTTCGGAAGGCGTTGACGTCGGTGTGGCTTCGAGATGTGATCGGTGTGTGGTGAGTGTGTGCCGTCGTTAAACCGATAGAATCGAACCAAGTTAGTTTCGAACAGGAATTTGGTAACGCGCACGTTGAACATTCACGCTGACAGCGGAGGCGAATCGGAACCGCGATTGACGCCGTTCCGTCGTCTGCGGGTTTTCCTCGAAACCATCAAGTTCGAACACTCGATCTTCGCCTTGCCTTTTGCGGTGGCTGCTGCGTTCATTGTGGCCGAAGGTTGGCCCGACTGGGTGATGTTTGCTTGGGTGATAGTCGCTATGGTGACCCTGCGAACATTCGCGATGGCGGCGAATCGCTTGTTGGATGCGGAGATCGACCGTCGAAATCCTAGGACGGCTGACAGAGCGTTGGCTCAAGGGACAATCGGCAAATCTGAAGTTATCGGATACATGGTCGTTTCCGGTGTGATCTTCGTTGTGGCGGCTTGGCAACTTGACCGATTGGCGCTATTCCTGTCGCCGATTCCGTTGGTGGTTGCTTTCGTTTACCCGTACCTGAAGAGGTTCACTTGGTTGGCGCACTTTGGCATCGGCGCGGTGTACGTCATCATTCCACCCGCGGTTTCGATCGCGCTGACGGGGTCGATGCCAATGGAGTTCGTGTTGCTGGGAGTAGCGGCACTGTTCTGGGTTTCCGGTTTCGACGTTCTGTACGCCATCGCGGACTTCGAATTCGATCGGAAAGAAGGTCTTCATTCGATCCCTGCGAGATTCGGGATTGGGCCGTCGATCACGATCTCGCGGGCTATGCATGCAGTCACATTGGTGGTGTTGGCGGCATCGATGGTAGTTGCAAGCGGCGGCATTTTCGCGGCATTGGGAGTGGTTGCAGTGGGGATTTTGTTGGCGTACGAACATTCGCTTGTTAGGAAAGACGACCTCTCGAAACTCAACTTGGCGTTCTTCACCATGAATGGGATCATCGCCGTTGTGTTCGCGGTTTTCGTCGTCCTCGATGAGTTGTTGAACTGGTAGCTCGTTGTCTCGATTCATCATAGGAGTGTCGGGTGCCAGCGGCGCACCGTACGCCAGACGCGTGTTGCAGGTTCTGGCTGGCACTGACCACGAACTGGATCTTGTTGTCACCGATTCCGGAGCGAAGGTGTTGGGTGTGGAGGAGGGCGTGAATTTGACCGGCGACGTTGAGGCTGATTTCGCGGAAATGTCGAGATGGTTGGATCATGACATCACAGATCGTCCCAGGTTCACGTGGCACCACTCAAAGAATGTCGGCGCTGATATAGCCAGCGGCTCTTGCCATGTAGACGGCATGGTTGTCGTACCGTGCAGCGGGGGCACCTTGGCCCGAATCGCTAACGGAATGTCGCAGAACCTTCTGGAACGTGCGGCGGACGTGACACTCAAAGAGCGTCGTAGACTGATTTTGGTGACTCGCGAAACGCCTCTGAGCCTTGTCCATCTGCGAAACATGGTCGCAGCGACCGAAGCCGGTGCCACGATCCTGCCTGCTTCCCCGGGCTTCTACCACAATCCGACTGAGATAGACGACTTAGTAGACATGATCGCCGGCAGGATTCTTCATCATCTTGGCGCTGGTGATGAGCTTCTACAGGTTTGGCGCGGTCGGTAGGGTATCTGCTGTTGGCTTTCACTGATCTCCAGTCATTCGTACGCGAACTCGAAACGCGTGGTCTGCTCAAGCGTGTAACCGTCCCCGTCAACGCTGAATTGGAGGTGACGGAGATTGCGACAAGGCTGGTCCGGGAAGACGGACCCGCGGTGCTGTTCGAGAACGTTGTCGGTGCTGACTACCCCTTGGCGGTGAACCTCCTTGGCACGATGGGGCGGATAGAGATTGGGTTGGGACGACACCCCGAAGAGATAGGGGAGGGTTTGCTGAGTTTCTTGGAAGACGTGAATCCGCCATCCTTGACCTCGATTTGGCGCAATCGTGGTTCGGCGCTCAATCTCCTCAACGTTCGGCCCGGCCGGACTATGGCTCCGGTAGCGCAGCAGGTTGTTGAGACTTCTCCCGACTTGTCACGAATGCCGATCGTCAAATGTTGGCCCGAGGATGGTGGACGTTTCGTGACGTTGCCGCTGGTCAGGACGCGCGATCCGGTGACCGGTGCACACAACATGGGCATCTATCGGATGCAGGTTTACGACGGTGAGACTACCGGCATGCACATGCAGCTGCAAAAAGGCGGGGCTTTTCATCATGTCGAAGCCGAACGCGGTGAGCAGCCGCTTGATGTTGCGGTTGCATTGGGAGGCGACCCGGCTCTAATCCTCGCAGCGATCATCCCGCTCCCGGAAGGGATCGACGAAGCCGGTTTCGCGGGAGTGATGCGCGGTAAACCCACCCCGATGGTTCGTGCCAAGACCATGGATGTTCGGGTGCCGGCTCGCGCCGAATTCGTACTTGAGGGTCAACTGATTCCGGGCGAACGACGTCTAGAAGGGCCATTCGGCGATCACTTCGGGCATTACTCGGAAGCGGCTGATTTTCCGGTTTTTCGGATCAAAACGATCACGAGACGAAGAAACGCGATCTATCCGGCCACCGTTGTCGGGAAACCGCCTCAAGAAGACCGAGCCATGGGTGATGCGGCGCAGTTGGCGACCAAGCCTCTGATCCGCCTTATGCGCAAAGAGGTTCGCGACATGTGGTCGTACTACGAGTCAGGTTTCCATAATCTGCTCGTGGTGTCGGTCGACGGTAGGTACTCGCGTGAACAGATGAAGACGGCGTTCGGGATATTGGGCGAGGGGCAGCTTTCACTCACCAAAGTTATGATTCTGGTCGACGGGCAGACCGATCCCTCCGACATCAAAGCCGTCGCGCGCGCTGTCTCTCGCAACTTCAGGGCAGAGACCGACTTCCGCCTTCTGGCGCGCACTGCACAGGACACCCTCGATTTCACAGGCGACGCGTTTGAACAAGGATCGAAGATGATTCTGGACGCGACGGGATTCGGTCACGAACCAAGTGATCACGAAGTTAGGTCACCGCAGATTGACCCGAGATCGTTGTCGACAGCAGTGCTGGATCATCGTCTGATCTGCGACAACATACTGGTGATGCAACTGAAAGCAGGATTCGCCAGTCATCGCGAATTGCTCGAACGTGCGGTACGCGATCCAAGAAATCAATCTTTGAAGTCGGTGGTTTTGGTGTCCGAGGATGTGGATATCGGCGACGACGTTGAGCTGATCTGGGGCATTTTCACGCGTTTCGACTGCGCCAAGGATGTAGTCTTCACAGATCAGCAATTCGACGGCATCACGCCGGTCTACCGTGGCGTGATGGGGATCGACGCGACTTGGAAACCGGGATACCAGAAGCCGCTGGTGATGGATCCCGATATCGTGCGATTGGTCGATCGGCGTTGGGACGAATACTGGGGTTGATCTGCTGGTTGTCCGCCTAACCAGCGACGTCAGTCATCCCGTGGTCTCCGGCGATCACGGCTCGGGCTTTCTCGTTGTCGTCGGCACTTAGCGCAACCGTCGTGTAACCCGATGCGGTGTTGACGATGTGAATGCTCAGGATGTTGATGTTGCTTTGCCGGAATTTACCCGCAATCTTCGCCAAAGCGCCGGGTTCGTCCTTGATACGCACCACCAGGTACTCGTCGGAGACCGCTTTGTAACCAGCGTCAGCGAATACTCGTAGCGTTCGATGATGGTCCTCATCAGCGGTGGTGATGATGATTAAACCGGATTCGTCTCGCTCTTCAGAGTTGATGCTGACGATGTTGATGCCCGCGTCGGCCATGAGTTTCGCCACTTTGGCGATGTCACCGATCTGGTTCTGGACGCTTACCATTACTCGTTGCATTTCATTCCTTGGATTTTGCGGTTCACGCGTTTTACGCTCTGGGGTTGGCGACACAGTCAGCGATCGCCGCGTCGATCTTGTCGCGAGTGACGTTCGGCACCGTGATGATGTGCGCGAAGTCTTCATACGGCGCCATCTGCCATTTGCTCACAACGTGATCGGCAGGTCTCGGGAAGACTACAGTGACGGAGTTTCGGTTGCGCCACGCGGCAAGACCAGACTCATTGAATCTCTCGACGGCGTACGCCGCGGTGTTGAGCATTTCGGTTGCCTGACCGCGGAATCCCTCTAATCCCTGTTTCTGTAGGGCGTACCAGAGGAACAAAGGCGTGATGGCGTTGCGGGATCCGGACAAGGTGGTGTCCATGGCCCCGACGTATTCGATCGAGCGCGCTACCCGCGCTACGTATTCGGATTTGGTCACCACAACACCGCAAGGGATCGGCGAACCAATCACTTTGTGGCCGCTGATTGCGACACTATCAATCCCAGCATCGAAACCGTACGGCTGCGGGTCATCGACGAACGGCAAGATCATCCCACTAAGAGCAGCGTCGGCATGGATGTAGCTATGGGGAATCGCCAAGTCTTCCAAAATTCCCCTGATCTTGTGGAGGTCGTCAACCGCGCCCTTCATGGTCGTGCCGATGTTGGCGAGGATCACCACTGGCACGTCACGGTTGACGCGAATCGTCTCGCGCAAGTCGTCGTAATCGATCTCGCCGTTGTCTTGGCTCTTGATCATGATGTTGCGGTAATTCAATACGCGCAGATTCTTCAAAACGCTGTAATGGGTGTCTTGCGAAAAATAGACGACGCCGTTCGGGAAGATCTCGCGGGCCAAATACAGGCCGTACATGTTTCCCTCGGTTCCGCCGGAAGTCACGTATCCCCATGCTTCATTCGGATCAAGGCGCATCAACTGGGCAAATGTCGCGATCACGTCGCGTTCGATCTCGTGTGAGTTGACGCGGTAGTTGCTTTCGTGAAAAGGGTCGCCGACGTTGTTGGCGCTGAACTTGAAGAATCGGAACAGCGATGAATAATCGAAACACTGATTCGTCGGATAGCCGAGTTGGTCAAAAGACAACTCGTCCAATCGTCCAAACAGATCGTCGAGCCGACGATCCACGTCGTACGGGAGTTCAGACATCTGTGGATTTCTCGATGTGGGAGGACGAACTTGCCGTCGGTAAGAATGCTCTGATCATGTCGGAATGACTCTGTGCGAGGACCATCTAGTTTCGATGGTAATCGAGACGTCTCAGGTCTCGATTTCTGAACCGGATTCAAATCAGGGTGGAAACGACGATGCCATTCACAGTTGTCGAAACGGCGCGATGATAAAAATAAGGCGTAACCGAATCGGTCGAAAAGGTGGTCACCGCATGGTGATGGCAACAAAATCAGCGTCCACAGAAACGAAATCCGCGCCTCCGTTGAACGGAAGCAACCACGAGGTCGAGCTGCCGGACATCCTGATATCCGATCCTCATCTCGAGCCGGTTTGGGAAAAGGTGATGGCCGGTGAACGGCTGTCTGCTGAAGACGGTGTGAAAATCCTCGAAACGGAGGACTTTTCTGCGGTCGGGTTGATGGCCGATTACGCCAAGCGGAAAGTCTCGGGCGAAAAAGTCTATTTCGTTCTCAACCGACATCTGAACCCGACCAACATCTGCGTTCTGGCGTGCAAGTTCTGCGACTACGCGAAGAAGCCTGGCGAAGAAGACGCGTACGAAATGACGATGGACCAGATGCTGGACCATCTCGACGGCGACATCAAGGAGCTCCACGTCGTTGGTGGCCATCACCCGACGTGGCCCTTCGAGTTCTACGTAGACATGATCCGGGAGTTGCATAACGCTCGTCCCGATGTTCAGATCAAGGCATTTACGGCGTCCGAAATCGACTATTTTTGGCGTCGATGGAAGGTTCCTCCCGAGGAATCTCTAGCGATATTCAAAGAAGCGGGGTTGTCTTCGATGCCCGGTGGCGGTGCGGAAGTGTTTTCCGACAGGATCCACAAACTGTTGCTTCCCGGCAAGGCGAAGGCGGACAGATGGCTTGAGATCCACCGCATCGCGCACGGTATGGGCATTAAGAGCAACTGCACGATCTTGTACGGTCACGTGGAAACGTTCAGGGAACGCATTGATCACCTGATTCTGTTGCGCGAACTCCAGGACGAAACGAACGGATTCTTGGCACTCATCCCGTTGGAGTATCAAGTTGGATACACCATGTTGCGTCCGCGCCACACTCCTCCGATGGATGACGTAAAGATGATCGCGGCATCTCGTTTGATACTCGACAACGTAATGGCGATCAAGGCGTACTGGGTGATGCTTGGCGAGGCGACGGCTGGGATGGGTCTGAACTTCGGAGCCAACGATCTCGACGGGACGATTGGGAAGGAGCGGATCGCACATGCCGCCCTCGCAGATTCGCCAGCGGGATTGGCTCGGAAGAGCATGATCGCTTCGATCAAAGACGCCGGACGATTACCGGTGGAACGCGACGCTCTCTACAACGAAATCGCGGTCCATAACTGAGATCGATCTCTGGACGATGCCCAACGAAGGTGACACGCGCTGGCGCATCGGTTTCATGCCATATTTGAACTCTGCCGTCTTCTATTCCCGCTTGGAAGGGGACTGGTTTGATTTGGTGGAGCTGCCGCCAAGGAATATGGCCGATGCGATGCGGAAAGGGGAGTTGGACGCGGGCCCGTTGCCCATCGCGGAAGTCCTGCGGATGCGGGGCAGCGTTGTCGAGGGATCACTCGGAGTCGCGGTCGACGGAAATTCACGCAGCGTGTATTTGTTTAGCGACGTGCCAGCCGAAGATTTGGCAGGCCAAAAAGTCTCGGTCACGGGCGAGACGGCGACTTCAGTTCAGTTGTTGAGGATTCTCTTTGCAGACCACTGGGCGGTAGAGAATGTCGAGTTGCTCGGACCGGATCAAGAATGCGCTGCAGAACTGCTCATCGGCGATGCCGCGCTGAAAGCGGTACACGGAGGCCAACAACGTCGATTTACCTATGACCTTTCATATGAGTGGAAACAGCTTACCGGGCTTCCATTCGTATTTGCGCGATGGGTCGCCCGTGGCGACGCAACCGAATCTGAACTCGGTCGATTTGCGGAAACTCTCCATCGATCATTCGCGTACGGTATCTCGCATATAAATGAAGTAGTTGGACATGCGAATGTGCCGGGCATGTCGTCACACGAGGTCACGTCATACGTCCGAGGATTCATCTACGAGTTGGGCCAAGCCGAAAACGAGGCGATCGACGAGTTTCAGTCTCGATTGGCGAGATTGCCCGATTGGCGGCCGAGTGTGATCCCGTACAACGCGACAAGAAGTACGTAACCTGAGAGTTCTCACGATGATCAACGAAATCCGACAGAAAGTGTCGCGCGATGAGCGTATCGACTTTGATGAAGGGTTGCATTTGTTGAGGGATGCGGACCTGCTTCAATTGGCGCCTCTTGCGACGCAGGTGAAAAACCGTTTCAACGTCCCGGATCGGGTTACCTACGTCATCGACACGAATTTGAATTACACGAATCTTTGCGACGCATACTGTTCGTTTTGCGCGTTCTATCGAACCGACCCTACCGATCCATCGGCTTATACCTACTCAGTCGAGCAGATTATGGACAAGGTTGGGCGAGCGGCGGAAAAAGGGGTAACCACCGTACTGATGCAGGGCGGGTTGAACGACGAACTTCCATACGAGTATTACTTGGAAATGGTCAGCGAGACTGTCCGACGTTATCCGTCCGTAATGCCTCACTATTGGTCGGCTCCCGAGATTTGGCAGATGTGTGATGTCTCGGGTAAAACTCCGCTCGAGGTGATGCAGGACCTTTGGGACGTAGGGCAGAGGACGATGCCGGGTGGCGGTTCTGAGATCTTGAACAACCGCGTGAAGGAAATTGTGTCGCGTTTTGCTCCCAAGGACACATGGGCGCAGTGGACGGAGATTCACGAAGCGGCCCACGAAGTCGGTTTCAAAACCACTGCGACGATGATGTACGGCCACGTGGAGACAGACGAAGACATTGTCGAGACGCTTCAGCACATTCGGGATGTGCAAGATGCGGCGGACAGGAACACCGGCAATGACGGTGGTTTCACTGCGTTCATTCCTTGGTCTTACAAAAAAGAAAACACGGCACTCGGTAAACAAGTGGCAGAGGAAGCTGGTCCCAATCGATACTTGCGGATTATCGCGTTGAGCAGGATCTACCTCGATAACGTCCCGCACATTCAGGCTTCTTGGTTTTCGGAAGGCCGGAAGACGGGGCAAATGGCATTGCATTTTGGCGCTGACGACTTCGGCGGCACATTGTTCGACGAAAATGTGATGCTCGCAGCAGGGTTTTACAACCGCACGACCGAGGATGAAGTGCGAGAGTTGATTTCGGATGCGGGATTTAGACCCGCCCAGCGGTTGACGAATTATGAGATCGTACGCGAATTCGAGAGGGAAGTTTCCATCCCAGTCGGCACGGCCGCATGATCCGAGTTAACACCAGAGCCATTGCGAAACTTCTGGATAAGTTCACCCCGTCCCCGGGGGACTTGTCGCATTTGATCGAAGTCCGCCCCCTGCATCAAAGCGAGATCAATATCGTCGCCGACGAATTGAATCCCGCAAGAAACGTCGCAACGCACAGAGGCAGACTGCGACTGCAGGAGGACGGGATGTTGGTGTACCTGATCGCCTGGTTGGCAGACAAGCCGGTTGGGCACGCGATGTTGCTGTGGGAAGGGCCCACCGGTTCCCCGAAACAGCACATCGACAGGGTGTGCCCATACGTCGAAGACCTGTGGGTTCGGCAGAATCTACGGTCGCGGGGTGTCGGTGCCCGATTGATCGCCGAGATGGCGATGATGACGATCGCCCAAGGCTACCGTTCGCTGTCACTGTCGGTTGGGGTCGACAATCACCGGGCAATCGAACTTTATGAAAGGTTGGGATTTGCCCGGACGCGGATCCCGATATTCACTCTGTCGGGAATGGTTTCGATGGCGAACGGCGACACCCGATTTTGGAGTGAGGAGTGCCAATACATGCTTAAATCGCTGGATTTGCGAGAAGAACGGGAGCTTGAAATTGTCTAACGACGGAACAATTGTTTTCGGCCATAGCCCGGATGCAGATGATGCGTTCATGTTTTATGGACTAGCAAATGGGGCTGTCAGCATCGACGGTTACGAGATCGACCATCACATGGCGGACATCCAGTCGTTGAATGCTCTGGCCGTAACGGGTGATTTGCCAGTCACTGCGATCTCCGCTGCCCAATACCCAAACGTAGCCGACAAATATCGCATCATGTCTTGCGGCGCGTCTGTCGGACGCAACTACGGTCCTGTTGTGGTCGCCACCCGCCCAGACATAAGCATCGAGACATTGACGGGCTGCAAAATTGCCGTCCCGGGGGCACACACGACTTCGTGGATGCTGTTTCAGATATTCGGTCCGCCCGACGTTGAACCGTTGTTTCTGGATTTTGACGACGTTGAAGATGCTGTGAAATCGGGCGACGCTGATGCCGGGATACTCCTCCACGAAGGCCAAATCCTGTACCAAGAGCGGGGTTTCCGGTCGTTGATGGATTTAGGTGAAATCTGGTTCCGCGAGACTGGTCTACCCATCCCATTGGGGTTGGACGTGGTCAATCGATCCCTAGGCGAATCGATGTGTCGCACGGTTGCGAACGCGTTGAAGAGCTCGATCCAATACGCACATTCCCACGAGGACGAAGCGTTGGATTACGCTCTCGGATTCGGTCGCGGAATTGGTCGTGAAGATGGTCGCCGATTTATCCGGATGTACGTAAACGAGGACACCGTCGATTTGGGGGACGAGGGGACCGCGGCACTCAAAACATTGTTTGGAAAAGCCGTGGATAGAGGGATCTTGAAGGAGATTCCCCCGCTAGATATTGTCCACGCGTAATGACGCGTATTGCCGATCCCAAAGGGCGTCGGAAACCTCGAGCAACGTCTTAACCGCGAAATGCGAAACGGCTCCGACCGATGCGGTCGAATTCCGCCATATTGCGCATCACTGCGCTGACGGCGGTAGTCGGTCGCGGGAGGTCGAGCCCTTCCCCAGTGTCGCGAAGGTAATCGACGACCTCTTGCGCACTAATCTGTGGGCGTTCAGCGCCGAGTGCCAGCGCGGCTTCTCGGATTTTCATTCGACGTTCGACGAGCGCCGCTTGATCTTCCGGACTACGTCCAGTCGATGAAGGCCCAGGAAAGGCGTCTGTAGGAGAGGGTTTGTTCGGTTTGTGGGTGAACAAGATCCTTCCTGAGATTCTGTCGACGACAATCTGCAGATCGAGGTTGGCCCTTGTTGCACACTGCGTTACCAAGTTACGCATCTGAGACAAATCTTCGCCCGGATCGGCGATCACAGCCATCGCTTCGCCCGGTTTCAAAGAAAACATAGCCTCGTACAACGCCCGCACGTGAGGGCTCTTGGCCCTACTTAGAAGAGCAGTGCGGTGCATCTCAGCGAGATCCACCTCGACAATTTCTATCGGCATCGTCGCATCTCCATCAAATCTTTTGGTCACCTGACCGTTGGCGCTCGCTTGGAGCTTCGTTTAAGAAACGGCATTAAAGTTTTCGGCACCAGTACTTCATATCTTCTATGGCCTCTATTTTACACGCTTACGCCTGAGAGTCTTTCGGGAAAATCACCAAGTTTCCTGCATTAACATAGCCGAACCCGGAGTTGCACATGTGAACTCCGAGTGAAACATAGTATCTCTAAGACGTTTCCCGGACCATATCGCGACGATTGGGCGATAGAATCGTAGTGTGCTGGATTCTGTAACACCTTGTGAATCGTCACTCAATTCGGATTCGAACGGTCGAAATGTTAGAGCGAGATCGGGAACTATCGCAAGTACCTAAGCGATTCTTTGCCGCCTTGGTCGAGAATCCCGTAACCGCGTTGTTAGTCGCGATCAATTTCGCGATGTTTGGCGTGCTCTTGGTCACCGACGGACCGAACGATACTACGAACCTTTATCGATGGGGAGCGAAGTTCGGCCCGGCGATTCAAAATGGCGATTGGTTTCGGTTATTCACGCCAATCGTGTTGCATGCAGGATGGATGCACCTGGCGGCGAACACCTTTGCCCTCGTGATTTTCGGGCCTCGCCTTGAACACGACTTTGGCTGGCACGCATTTCTGGCTACATACTTGGTTTCTGGAGTATGCGGGGTAGCGGCCAGCTATCTCGTGTCACCAGCCTTGAGCGTCGGTGCGAGTGGCGCCATCTTCGGCATCGTAGGGGCGTACGGGATCTATCTTTTGCGGAACCGGAAGGAATTCGGCGTATCCGTAAATCCGGTGCTAACGAATTTGGCGATAGTACTGGTGATCAACATCATCTTCGGGTTGTTGATACCCGGGATCGATCAAGGAGCGCACGTTGGAGGATTGATCGCGGGTGTGGCAATTGGATGGGTATTGAGTCCGGGAAGAGTGGTGACGATCGAGGATGATTTCTTTCTATTTGGCGCGCCTCTGGTGAAAACTCGATTCCAAAGGGCATCCATGTTGAAGGTCGTTCTTTGTGCAAGTCTAGGGTTGGTCGTCGCAACAGCGATTACATGGTGGGTTTCAAATGCAATCGATTACGATCCGGCAACGATGGCGATATACGGGTTTTACGAATTAACAACCAGATGAATGTCATTTGGTTGCTTTTAATGAAAATATCAACGGTATATTCCCGTCATAATTGTCTAAGTACCACCAACCGTCGGCACGTTGTTGCATCTGGGGAAACGCCTTGAAGAATGCGAACGGATACTCGTGCAAAAACTCGACCTTCAGTCCGGCAGCGATAATGGCGTTGAGAATCTCTGACATGCTGTGTTGCCATTCGTAGTTGGGTGTCTGGATTCTTTGAGGCCCTGTGTAGGTGTAGCCTCCGCCCGGATATCGAATCCCCTTTCCGTCTGGGAAATACGAGTTCAACGGTTTCAAGTCCGAACTGTCGCCTGAGATTTCGACCTCCTCGAAAACGTGCGAGGAAGGGTGGCTGTCGAGAAGATAGAAAGTGCCGCCTGGTTTCAATTGGCGAGCGATTACACGCGCCCACGCTGTCAGATCCGGCAACCAACACAGCACGCCGACAGCGGTGTATACGATGTCAAACTGCTGATCCAAGATCGATGGGACGTCGTACACGTTGGATCTGATGAAACGAACGTCCATTCCCAGTTCGTGGTTCAATTCCCGCGCAGTTTCGATCGCGTGATCCGAGATGTCCACGCCTGTCGCTTTTGCGCCGATCCTTGCCCATGAAATCGTGTCCATGCCGAAATGGCACTGAAGATGAAGCAGCGACAACCCGTCAACGTCGCCGACTTCCTCGACCTCGAGATCGGGTAGCGTGATGCGGCCGGATTTGAAACTCTCGACGTCGTAAAAATCCGACGCGACGTGGATCGGAGTGCGGTCGTTCCAGTTTCGGCGATTTGTTTCTATGCGGACGTCCATCAGGTGAGGAGAATGCTACTTACAAGCACTGGGATTCTGACACTTCGCCGATTTTACGACCCGTATGACGACACTGCGATTGGGTATAATCAGTAAGTATGTGGGGACGAGTGGATTCGACAGGGAGCGTACCGCAAGGTTGCGTGTCGTGGCGCCTGCCCACGTTAAAACGGGCAAAAACACAAACGGCGAACGAGAAGTCGCCCTCGCAGCTGCTTAGTCAGATGCGACGTCCGGTAGGAGTTGTCCTCAGCAGCACCTATCGGGCGCCGAACTCCTGAGGTGCGGATGTGCAACGCCGGTAGCATGTCCAAAGGTTCCCGGCAACCGCGACCTTGGACGGCCGCCGTTGGCATCGTCCGGAAGCGGTTAATGTAACCAACGGCTACACACGTAGAAGCTTTGACGGGAAACTTTCTGGACGGGGAGTTCGACTCTCCCCCGTCTCCACCACCTGATCATGCCCGCGGCGATCGAAGCGCGGGCAAAGCGTTTGCGGCGAATGGCAACCAGTCCTCAATGCGGTTCCGATTCCCTAAACGATCCCAACTGTCGAGAGAAGTCCGTTCAATCGAACTGGATGGCGAGGAGATCACCTATACGGTGCAACGCAGCTCCCGCCGCCGTCGGACTATACAACTCCAAGTCGATGCCAATTCTGGTCTTAAGGTGTTGGTACCTCACACATTGGGTGATTACGAGATTGAGCACTTCTTGCGAAATCGTAGCGACTGGATCCAAAAGCACTATGCGCGGTCGACTCAAGGGGCTGACAAATTCGACTGGCGCGACGGTGGGGTGGCGAGGTTCTTGGGACGTGATCTGACAATCGTGGTCGGGGAAGGGAGATCGGAGAAGTCAGGTAGGGATCTGTCTAGGACTGTGTCGAAGTCGCTCGAAGGTGACGTGGTGACCGTGACTGTCCCGCCAGGAATGGACGAGGAGCGGAAGTCTGATGTCACGCGCGATTGCTTGTTGGATTGGTACCACCAGGAAGCGTGGGACCATCTGAAATCTCGAGTTGACGAGTTCGGAAAAATCATGGGTGTCCAGCCCAGGCAGTTGAAGCTAAGCACCGCCAGAAAACGGTGGGGTAGTTGCAGCGGCAAACAATCGATAAATCTGAATTGGCGATTGATCATGCTCGACGAAGAGTTGATCGATTACGTTGTCGTGCACGAACTGGCTCATCTTATCGAGTTGAACCACTCTTCGGCGTTTTGGGATGTGGTGGCAAGCGTTCTGCCCGCGCATCGCGAGTTGCGGCGACGGATAGAAGCACAACAGGAGATTTTGAAGCTGGATTAGCGGCAGACGTTGTCTCGGATCAGGGAGCGAGCGCGATAGCGATCCCTCCGATCGCTATCAGGATTGCTCCTGAGAGGCGAACTTTCGTTACTCGTTCTTTCAACACCAACGAACCGTAGGTGACGGCAATCAGGATTGATATCTCTCGGAAGGGACCAACGTAACTCACCGGGGAAAACGTGAGCGCGGTCAGCACGAGGGTATACGCCGCAAACTGCAAGAGTCCGCCCGCGATGAGGATCTTCCAATGGCGCTTGGCTTCGTCGATGAATGCCTCACGGGTTTCGATGCGGGATTGGATCACCATCATTCCCAAGCCACCTCCAAGCTGCAAGAAAAACATGTAGACGATAGGGCGGACGTGTTGCACGCCTTGTGCGTCCACCACCGAGTAAATCCCGATTACCAGCCCAGTTGCCATGGCGAGCAGCCATGCGCGCCGAAGTTTGAAGCGGGTTTTCCCAACGACTCGTCTGAACAAGGCCCAATTCGGGGCGATCGCAACGACTCGTCGGATATTGGTACTCCCCATATCCGATTGAGCGATGAGACCGATGCCTGACACGATAGCTATCGCTCCCAAGACCGCCGGCCACGACATCGATTCGCCCACTACGTAAACGCCAAGGATCGGGATTATCGCCAAGCCCAATCCTCTGGCGACTGGGTAGACGATCGACAATTCGCCCGTGTTGTACGCGTATCCCAGCGTCGCGAAATACCAGATGTGGAGGACGATAGTCGCAAGGATGAACAGCCATCCGACCATGCTCGGTATGTCGACGATCAACAAATAGACCGCGTACGGCAACACGAGGATCGCCGACGCGACCGCCATCAATGCCGTGGTGACAGCCGGGCGCGTGGCGCGGCGAACCATCAGGTTCCAAGAGGCGTGAGCGAATGCTGACGTTACGACCAGCATGATCGCGAGGGCTGACAATGGAAATACTCGGAGATCGAATGTCGTTGGATGGCGATAGGCTACAATGCGCGGTCATATCTGATTCTTCGACGGCGTAAGGAGTTGTCGCAAATGCACTACCAGGATGAACGCAATAGTGGTTGCAGGGTTTCGGACGCTTGGACATACCGCGGCCTGAAGACGGTGGTCATGGAGAACGAGCTTCTGCGTCTGAGCATCATCGCCGACAAAGGCGCCGACATCTTTGAGATCGTGCACAAACCAAGCGACACGGATTTCATGTGGCGAACGCCTTGGAGCGTTCGAAATCAAGCGTTGTGGGTACCGTCGACAGGTTGGGGCGAGGGTATTTTCCACGATCTGTACATCGGCGGTTGGAACACGATTGCGCCGACCGGAGGATTCGCCCAAGACTACATGGGGGCCGAGATAGGGCAGCACAACGAGACGAACATGATGCCTTGGGATGTGCGCATCGTTGAAGACTCCGTGGATCGGGTTTCGGCGAAGTTCTCCGTTCGTGCGGTGCGAACGCCTTTTTGGATAGACAAGGTCGTCACGCTTGAATCGGGTTCACCCATCGTGACGGTGACGGATTCCCTGACCAACGAAGCCGAGGAACCCGCACCCGCGCAATGGGGTCAGCATGTAGCGCTTGGCGACCCGTTCCTGACTCCGGACTGCATCTTGGACTTTGCTGGTGGCGATTTCATCGTCCTGGAATCCCCGGACGGTGAGATACCGGATGGTTCGCGTCTGATGCCGGACCGAACCGGGAGATGGCCAGTGGCCGAGGCTCCACATGGCGGCGATGTCGACCTGACATCGTTTCCTCCGAAATCCGATCGATTGGTCGATTACCTCTCGTTCAACAACTTGGTAGACGGATGGTATGCCGTGACCAACCCCGAACGCGGTGTCGGCTTCGGCCTACGATGGGACAGCGACGTGTTCAAGTACCTCTGGTATTGGCAGGTCTTCGGCGGCCATAGCGGTTACCCGTGGTACAAGCGCACCTACAACGTGGGTCTTGAACCCTTCACCAGCTTGCCGAGCGGGATGTCGGAACCCGGGAGCGATCAGTCGACTTCGCTGATCTTCGAACCGGGCGAGACTCGCAGTTCGACTGTTCGGGCTGTGATCTACGAGGGGACGACAGGGGTTACGGGGATCGACGAGGATGGCGAGTTGACTTTACGGGGATCAAACCCGAACGAAGCTAGGAATTACACGGGTTGACGTTCACGACCGCCAAATCCGGTTCCAGTAAGACTTGAGGAACTGGCCGTAGGTCATCTCAACGCGGTACCGGCTCAAGTATCTGCGATAGTCGATTACGGTCCAGATTAAGGCTGCGAGCAGAATGACCCCTATCAGGATCATCGGCTATCGCACCACGCTTTATTGCCGGTGTTGGTCATCATTTTCAACGAGGTGATTCGACTGCCCATCCTGTGCGCCATGGATTCCCGCCTGCGCGGGAATGACTAATGTGAGCGGGAATGACCGATGTGTTTATCGACGGTTTCACAGCTCCGCAATCACTCGCGTTTCCGTCTTGTGGGCGTTGATCCAGTCCCAGTCCAACGGTACGCCGATGCCTGGTCCGGTTGGGGCTAGGACGCAGCCGTTTTCATCGACCGCGTCGAGGTCGTCGGAGTAGTTGACCCAGATCGGTGCTTTGGTGGTGCGTACGTTTGGATGTACGAGGCCCAGCTCGTAGTAGTTGGTGTTGCGAACCGCTGACATGATGTGCCGGTGCGCCGGATCGGGACCGTGGGTCTCGACGTCAAGCCCGACGCTTTCGCAGGCGTGGAAGATCTTCATCGCGCCGGTGATACCGCCGTCCTCGTGCGCGCCGACTCGAACGTAGTCCGTGCCGTCCGCGATCACGAAGTTCATGTGTTGCTCGGGCAGCCGTATGTGCTCGGTCTGCAAAAGTGGGGTCTTGATCAACTGCCGCAATTTGCGGTGCGCGAATGTCGAGACTCCGCCATCCATGAATACGTCTTCCCACCAGAAGAACTCCGCCTCGTCACAAGCTTTGCCGAGTTTGAGAGCGTCGCCGAAGTTCTTGACCTCGTTAGCCGGGTCGATCATGAGATCCATATCCGGTCCGACGGCGTCACGAACTGCAAGAACGTTGTCAACTTCTCGCTGGATATTCTCGCCGGCGAGACCCCAGCCGTGGATTTTGAATGCCGGGTATCCCATGTCTCGGCAGGTGACAGCGAAGTCGGCGAAGTCTTGAGGAGTTGTCAAGCCGCCGTTTTCATCGCCGTGAAGAGTAGAGGCGTATGCCGGGAGCGGTTTTCGTTCTCCGCCGAGGAGTTGAAACAGTGGCTCTTCGTAAATCTTGCCGGCGATGTCCCATAGGCATATATCGACAATTCCGAGGCCGAGCGCTGCGCTGTGGCGCAACCCGCGTTTCATCGCGTTGTAGTGCACCTCGCGCTTCATCGCGTCCTTGCCGATCAGGTATGGTGCGACCGTCTGGATGTCCGCTAACGCATTGCCACCCGCGCCGGGATACTCGCCGACCACGCCTTGATCGGTGTAGATCGAGAGGATCCCGCCGCCCGCTTTGAGCGTCGCGTCCTTCTCGTACACCATGTTGAAGGTGTTGTAGTCCTTGCTGACGTTCTCGAGTTCGTGTTGGAACGTCGTTACTTCGATTCGAGTGATCTTCGCGGCAGGTCTCACGGTTCGGAGCTCCTTGATGGCATCGTGATGTACAGCGCTTATTTTACGTAGCGATTGCCACAGGATTCGGGATGTGCGACAATTTCCGCATCATGAAAGCACTCAGAATCCACGGCAACAAAGACATTCGTCTCGAAGACATCCCCGAACCGGTTCCCGGCGACGACGAGGCGCGATTACGGATTACAAACACCTCGATCTGCGCCACCGATATCGAGGAATGGCAGTTCGGTCCGCTTTGGACGCAGCACGATGGCCCCAATCCGATCAGCGGACAGGAGATGCCGTTGGTGCTCGGGCACGAGATTTCTGGCCATGTCGAATCTGTGGGGAGTAGCTCGACCGGAGTGTCGATTGGGGATCGCGTCGTGGTCAACAACGTCCGAACGTGTGGGCGCTGCTTTTGGTGTCGTCGCGGGTCGCAAGCCACCTGTAACAGCATGTGTGTCGCGGGACTGTCTGCCGATGGCGGTTTGGCTGAATACATGACTTGGCCTTCGAGTCATCTGATTAAACTCCCGGACAGCATTTCCGATCGTGAAGCGCCGTTGATCGAGCCTGCGACCGTCGCAGTCCATGCAGTTCGGAGGTCTGGAGTCAAGGTTGGCGACAACGTGACTGTCATCGGGTGCGGGACGGTAGGACTATTGACGATGCAGGCATTTCGAGCCGCAGGCGCGCGCGTGATTGCTGTAGACGTACGAGAGCAGAGCATTACTCTGGCGAAATCTCTCGGTGCAGATGAGACGATCAACGCGTCCGACGCCGGTGCTCACGACCAGTTGCTGGATTTAACAGACGGAATCGGACCCGACATCGTGGCCGAAACCGCCGGTGCTGCCGAGACGCCAAAGATGGCGATCCAATGGACTCGACCCGGCGGCACTACGGTGTTAGTCGGAATCTACTCGGCAACACCCAAGTTCGATTTCAACGAGATCGTGGGACCCGAGAAGACTGTGATCGGATCGGTCGCGGCGTCGCCGGGCGATATGGCTGCCACTGTGCAGCTAATCGCGGACGGCAAGATGTCGGTGAAGGAACTGATTTCCGCGGTGGTGCCGCTGGACAACGCCATCAAAGACGGGTTCGAGCGTATGCTGCGTCCTGAGAAGGACGTGTTCAGGATTTTGATTTCGCCTAGTGGTTGACGCCGTGGTCGTGCATGCGCTGATGGACTGCTTCTAGCGCTTCTCGGAAGGGGCGTTTGAGGAATGCGATGTGATCGTCCTCTCCGTGATGGTGGGTGACGGATCCATGCGAGTGTTGCCGTGAGCTGTGGTCGATGTAGTCCATCGAGCCGTGGATCAGCGTGAGCATGTAGTTGGCTGTCGCCACGTCGAACATCTGCCACGGTCCGCCGACCGAGACGTAGATCGGCGATGTATGCGAGAAGATGCCTCGCTCCCAGACGTCGTAGTACTTGTAGCCCTCAAAGTATTCCGGTCCGCCTGCCCTCGCGGCGAGCCAAGAGTTGCTGTCGATTTTGATTCTGTCTTGGATGGTCAGTCTGCGAGTGGGCGTGTCAACTTCGGTCGAAGCGACGACCTTGCCCTCTTGGATGATCTCGAGGCGCGACATCGGTACCACGCTTTCGGCCCAAGCAGACACTTCGACTGTTCCAGGTCCGGAAAGTTCAATCGTGTCTCCGACTTCTTGGCCGTCAACCGTGAAGTGGATGATGGGTCCGCCACTCAAGATGGTCCGGCCTTTGGCGACGTTGCGGCACCAGTTTTCGTAGGTGAACTCCTCGTCTTCGGGGATGCGCACGTAAGTTCGGTACATCCCAACAGGCACGTCGCTGGACATCTTGTCCGTTCCGCCGACGAGCGGGAGACGGTATCCGCAGTTGAGATAGCGGTACCACTCGTTGTGGAGGAACTCGTGTTGCATGATCATTTCCACTGCGTCTAAGCGTCCCGTGGCGATCAGCGCAGCAGGTTCGCCGTTGGGGAATGGGAAGTGTGGATTGATCACGTAGCCGCCTTGAGCGTGAGCTTCGTCTGCCCAATGGCTCAACGTCGTCTCCATAGATCCGCCAATCTCGGCCTCGGAGGGACCGTCGGAGCAGAATGGCATGACCGGTTCCTTGAGGCCCCACAAGATCATGTGGCCCATGAAGTGTTGGCGGTTCTCCTGCGATGTGTAGACGATGTTGTTGCCTTGTCGGGTGATGCTTGGGCGGCCGGTGAAGTCTTCGACGTTGGTGAATAGACTGCCCCATTGGGATTGCAGGAGATTGACTACATTCAGGTCTTCTCCTTGCGATTCAAAGTGACTGCCTTGCGTCGAGAGGAAGTGGACATGGGAATCGCCGGAATACCATCCGCGGTCGTTCATGTCGATCCAGCGCTTGATTCTCAGTTCAAGCTCTTGTTGTCCGGGAGCGATATTGACTCTCGTGCGGAGAGGTTCGTATTCGAAGCCGCGGGCGACATCTACGATCGCATCGCCTCGAGGAAGCCAACCCTGCGCGGTTCCATCGATGTATGCGTAGCTGATTTGGCCTAGACGCATGTCACCGCCGACGTCGATGTGCCACGTGTCGAGGTTGGAGTTGACTTGGTTGTGGTGACCGTGCGGTTGGTAAGGTACGCCGTCGGGCGATCTGAAGTGGACGCGGCATGGGACGATCTGGCCCGTGTCGTCATCCACTACTTTGACCCGGACCCAGTTCTTGCCGGGTTCGGTCATCGAGATGCGAATTTTGTCGGTCTCTACGGCGCCGCTCTCCTCGACCTCGCCCCACTTGACGCTGTCAATGTTCTCGCCGGATTGGGAGACATCGACAGTCGCGGATGGGATGCCGGAAAGCTCTACGTAAGCGGGACTCGATTTAGGGTTTTGGGATTCGCCGAAACCTCGATAGTCGTCGGCGAGAAAATCGTCTGCTGGCTGTTCGGGCAGGGGATGGGTGTACGTCTCTTCGCCGCGGTCGATGCTTACGTTTAGATCGAACGGTTTTTCCGCTTGCTCGGGGTCTTTGAGGTCGATCCTGACTGGACGGCGCGCTTGTCGAGAGAATGGATGCTCGTCGACGTGTCCTAGCGTGATTGCGGCAACGATGAAATGCGGGCCGCGGGGGATTAGTGTCACGGACTCGATGGCGGTGTCGGGTTTCGGGTTTCGCCATGCCCAGAGCCATATCCATCCCGTCTGGGCGGGAGAGACTTCGGTTTGCCGTCGTCCCGTCTGCTCCCACGGACCTTCATAACGAGGGATCAACTCGTCGGCTATGTCCGCGACGGCGAGAAACGGCCAACTGATTCCCCGCACTTCGATCCCCTGTCGACCACCGACAGGGCTGATTTCGTAACGCTCGCGTATTGGGATCGTAACGCTCTCGCCGTCGCTGAACTTAACGACGTAGTCGGCGACGGTTTCGCCGATGGGACCGTGTTTGTCTTGGCGGGTTGCAAGTTGTCGGTGGGCGAAAATGACATTGTGGGCGGTTTTGCCGATCGAGATCTCTATCGGGGCATCGCCGTCAGTCAGCGAGATGAGGCAGTCACCGATTGGGTGATCCTCTGGGGATCCGACGATGAACGGGAGACCCCGCATGGTTTGTTGACCCAATGAGAGGTTTTCTCCGGGTAGCAACTCGGCTCCGTTGTTGCAAAGGGCGGAAATGTCAATGGGTTCGTAATCCGTCACAGAGATGCCTCCGAGCGTTGGTGGGATTGACTTGCATGGTATCGAAGTTCGATGCGGTCTGATCGATTTCCCGGATTGGCAGTTACTCTTTCGAGGTAAATGAGTTGCCGCGATCGCGGGTGGAGGCACAAGATATGAAAGCGTTACGTTTCTACGGTCACAGGGACATGCGGTTGGAGGATGTGCCGGTTCCTGAACCAGGATCGGACGAGGCGCGCCTGCGAATCTCGTATGCCTCGATCTGCCAGACTGATGTCGAGCGTTGGTGGCATCGACCGAGTATCGGCGGTAGGGTCACGGAACCGAAGACTGTGGGACATGAGTCGGCGGGGATAGTTGAATCTGTCGGGACGAACGTAATGGGTTTGGTTGAGGGTGATCGGGTGATGGTGAACAACATCAGGCATTGCGGGGATTGTTACTGGTGCATTCGCGGTGCGCAGTCAAACTGTCGGAACTCGTTCAACTCGGGATTCTCATTGGATGGCGGATTGGCGGAGTTCATGGTTTGGCCGGAAAGCCATCTAATCGTGTTGCCGGAATCGATTCCCGACATTCAAGCGCCGTTGATCGAGCCGTTGTCGGTCGCTGTTCATGCGGTGCGGAGGTCAGGGTTGAGGTCCGGTGACACGGCGGCGGTGATTGGGTGCGGAACGGTGGGGTTGTTGACGTTGCAGGTGCTGCGTGCATCGGGTGCCAGTGTCATCGCGGGAGATTTGCGGGAGCAGAGTCTTGACTTGGCGGCGAAGTTAGGAGCGGATCATGCAGTCAATACCGGCGATGAGGATGCTGTCGAGCAAGTCCTTGACTTGACGGACGGTGTGGGTGCAGATGTAGTGGTTGAGACCGCCGGTGCGGTTGTGACGCCACGGGTTGCGATCAACTGGACGCGCCCGGGAGGTCGCACGACGCTGGTTGGGATCCACTCTTCGTCGGCGAGTTTCGATTTCAACGAGATCGTCGGTACGGAAAAGACGGTGATTGGATCGGTCGCCGCAGAACCTGGCGATATGGAGAAGGGGATCGAGATGGTTGCGGATGGTCGGGTGCGGTTGAGCGATCTGGTTTCGGAGGCGATCTCGCTGGATCGGGTGATGAAGGACGGTTTCGAGCGTATGTTGAGGCCGGAGAAGGACGTTTATCGGATCATGGTTTCGCCGAATATGTAGCGATTAAAAACGGCGTCGTACTTGGTGTTTGGTTTACTGCTTCGGCGGGAATGGATCGTTTTCGCTTACTCGTGATTGGGCGTCGAGGATGCTGACGCCTCGGATTTCTTGGCCGATCCAGAGGCTCTTGACGTATGCCAAGATGTCGATGATCTCTTGATGGGTCAAGATGTCTTCGAATGCTGGCATTCCTGATTTGAACCCCGGAAGGTCCAAGTAGCCTCCGCCGAGCGCGACCTGTTTGTAGAGGGTTCCGTCGCCGTGATGCCATGTGTGGCCGGAGCCGTTGAGGGGCGGTGGCGGAAGTGTGCCGTCGGGTTTTTTGGTGTTCCAGAACGGTTGGCCTTCGCCGTTGTCGCCGTGGCAGACCGCGCAATTTGCGGTGTAGAGTCGTTGGCCGCGGTCGGTTTGGTCGGATGGGTTCGAAGGCGCGTCTGCGTTGTCGGTTGATCCGCAGGAGATGGCGAGCGCCAAAGAGAGGGCAGCGATTAGGGCAAACCAACGGATGGGGCGTAGTGAGGTGAATTCGATCATTCTGATTGGATCGGGTGCTGCGTAAGTTGAATGTATATTGCTGTAATGCGGTGTGTTTTTCCGCGGATCGGTGAAGGATTTCAGAGGTGAACCGTAATGCACTACGGAGATGAACGAACTCAAGGATGCAGGATCTCGGACGCGTGGACGTATCGGGGATTGAAGACCGTCGTGATTGAGAATTCGGAGGTCCGGGTGTTAGTTCTGGCGGACAAGGGTGCGGATGTCTACTCGTTCGTGCACAAACCGACGGATACGGAGTTCATGTGGCGGTCGCCTTGGGGCGTACGCGATCCGAGGAAGTTCGTGCCTTCTACAGGTTCGTCGCAAGGGATGTGGCTCGACTACTACGAGGGTGGCTGGCAGACGGCGTTGCCGCATGGTGGGTACCCGGATGAGGTGTACGGTGCTGAATTTGGTCTTCACGCTGAGCTGAACAATCTGCCTTGGGATGCGACGATAGTTGAGGATTCGGCTGAGCGGGTTTCGGTGAACTTCAAGACGCGCGGAGTGAGGATGCCGGTGGCGGTTGATATGACGATGACGCTGGAGGAGGGCTCGTCGACGTTGCAGTTGTCCAAGACGGCGATCAATGAGGGCGAGGAGGATGTGCATATGGTTTGGTTAGAACATATTGCGATTGGGCCGCCGTTTCTTTCGGACAAGTGCCGGCTGTATGTTCCGGAGTGCAAGGTTCTGACGCATCCCGAGGAGTTTGTCGACACGCAGAAGCTGGTGCTTGGATGGGCAGGGGATTGGCCGATGGTGCCATCAGTGGACGGTGGTGAGATCGATTTCCGTGAGATGCCGCCGAAGGATGATCGGTCGCTTGATATGGCGTATATGACGGGTATGGAGGAGGGTTGGTACGCGGTGCACAACAAGGAGCCGAATGTCGGGTTTGCGGTTGCGTTCCCGTCGGATGTTTTCGAGTATCTCTGGTACTGGCGGAACCTTGGTGGGGGATGGGGATACCCGTGGTATGGCCGGTGCTACAACGTGGGGCTTGAACCGTGCACTAGCTGGGACAACCGGGGATTGAAGCATTCGATGGAGAACGGGTCGGCGCGACCTCTGGCAGCGGGGGAACGATTGACGGTAGAAATCACCGCATCTGCGTTCGTTGGCGAAGGGGAAGTAGATCGGGTTTCGCCGACTGGTGACGTGGTATTCGGTTAATCTTTCTATTGGAAATTAAATCGATGTGATCGGAGGAGATCATGCGCAGACGAACGTTTGGTGATTCAGGACTGGCATCATCGGTGATCGGCTATGGCGGCTGGCCAATGGGTCGCGGTCAGTACGGCGATTTTGACGACGATGAGGCGATTGCGGCGGCTCGGAAGTCGTACGAATCTGGAATCAATTTGTTCGACACGGCGGCTGTCTACGGGTGGGGATATGGCGAGAAGCTGATGGGGAAGGCGATTGCGCCTTTCAGGAATGACATCGTGTTGGTGACCAAGGGCGGTCGTGAATGGGTGCGTGATAATCCGGATCGACGCGCGGCGACGGTTTCGATCAGCGACCGTGAAACTCTGTTGCGGAGCATCGACGAGAGCCTGGAGCGTCTGAATACGGACTACATCGATCTGTTTCTGATCCATTGGCCGGACCACACTCGGTCGTTCGAGGAGCCGATGCGTGCGTTGGAGGATGCGAAGGCGGCAGGAAAGCTACTGCACACGGGTGTTTCGAACTTCGACACGACGATGATGGCTGCTTGCCGTGAGACTAGCCCGATCGTTACGAATCAGATCGGGTACCACATCTTCGACCGCCGACCGGAGGCCGAGGTTATGCCGTTCGTCGAGTCGAACGGGATGGGGATCATGGCCTACGGGACATTGGCGCATGGTTTGTTGACCGGTGCGTGGTCGTCGGATCACTCTTTCGGCGAGGATGACTGGCGCGCCAATGGTGCCAACTTCGGACTGGCTTCGTTTGGGCCGGACAATTTGGCTAAGAATATCGCGGTGGTTGAGAAGTTGAAGGCGATTGCCGGTGACCATGGGAAGACGGTGGCTCAGTTGGCGATCGCATGGGTTCTGGCGAATCTCACGGTAACCGTCGCGTTGTGCGGGATGGTTAAGGAGTCGGAGGTCGAGGACAACATCGGCGGTGATTGGGAGATGCCAGCTGAGGTTAAGCAGGAGATTGACAGTCTCGTGATGGCCGAGGGAGCCGGTGTCGGTACTCATGACATGGCGATTGCGACCTAAAGAGTTTGCGGCGCGCTGGATTCCGGCCTTCGCCGGAATGACGAGAACTTACCGTTCCGGCGGCAGGTCGATACAGGAGGCAGGATCATGTTGATCGTTGATACGCATACTCACGCGGGTGAGAACTGGTTCGAGCCGATTGAGGTGCTTGAGTTCCAGATGGACCGGAACGGGGTGGATAGGGCGGTGCTGATCCAGCACGGCGGAACTTACGACAGCGGTTACCTACTCGATGCTGCGGCGAAGCGGGGTGATCGATTCAAGGTCGTGGTTTTGATCGATCCGGAGTCGGACGATCCGCTGGGAGATTTGACGCGAGAATCAGAGCGCGGTGCAGCCGGCGTGAGGTTGGCACCGGATGGAGAGTTTGTGAATGCGGGTCCGTTTGATATGTGGAAACGGGCTGGCGAGTTGGGGTTGGTTGTTTCCTGTCAGGGCGACCCAGCGAGGTTCGCGTCGGATGAGTTTTCTCGCGTGATGGATTCGTGTCCCGATACTCAGGTGGTTATCGAGCATCTTGCCGGGATTGCCGCTGCCAAAGAGGCGTGGGAGGAAGACTATGAGAGTGCGTTGAGGCTTGCGGAGCGCGGGAACACGACGATCAAGGTTCCGGGATTGGGGGAGGTTGCCAAGCGACCGGCTCGGTTGTTGCCGGAGTTTCGGTTCGAGGATGTCCCGCCGGTGTTTGAGATGGCGAAGGATGCGTTCGGAGTCGAGCGGATGATGTGGGGGAGCGATTTTCCACCGGCAGCAGGTCGTGAGGGATATGGGAATGCGTTACGGGGCGTGATGGAGCATCCGGCGTTTGCGGGTGATGGCGAGTTGGAGTGGGTTATGGGTCGGTGTGCGGCTGGGGTTTGGGGGTGGGGTTAGTGGTTTGGGGCGTTTTGTCTACGTGGAGGTTTGTTTCATCGACGTGGTCCCGACGATTCTAGGATTCTGCTCACAATGGGTTGCGCGTCTACCCGCGCTCTAAGATTTCGGAGATCGATTTCGCTGGTTCCGTTCGTGAAACGTCCTGATCAATTCTTGACCTGCTGGTGCGTCGAACAATTGCATTAGCAAAAGGCGGATATACTCGGATTTTGTCGCCTTGCTAGGCGTTCGGATACCAAGCGTGTCAGCAATCTGCCGAATATCGCTTATTGTCTGCGAGGCTAGGCGATTCTCAGCGGATGATCGATCAACTCGACTGATCTCTCCCGCCAAATCAATCAATTCGTTGTCGGACAGTTTTTTCGGTGCTTGCTTGCCTCGGCGCTTCTTACCGATACCGCGCGAGTCGCGGAGTGCCTCGTCCTCTGTCATTTTTATCGGCGGCATCATTCGCAATGCCCGTGCCGCGTTTTCCAAGATTTCCGCTAGATCGTGAGACGTCTTGATGCCGTCATTTCGCATGGGGTAACTCCTATGCCACTACGACTTTGTCGAAGAATTCTTCCGCTACGCCGAGCAGCTGATCGACGTATGCTTGGTCGATCGACCGACCGGACAATGAGATCGGACCTCGGTAAGACGCCTCCGCAACTTTCACCGATTCCGCAACGAATTTATCGAACGTCACGTTGGGATAAAGACGCCTGACTTGCGTTATCCAGTTTTGTTGATCGATTGTCCCTCCCGTCACGTACTTGATCCTGTTGAAGATAATCCCGCGCATCACGGGTCCTGCGATTGGATCCGCGCCAAACCTCACAAGATTCTTGTTGATCTGCCCCATCATGTTGCGTATTTGAGTTTCGATCAGTCCGATTCCGCGGATCGAAAAATACTCGGGCAGGCAGACGACCACGTAGGCGTCACTTAGCATAAGAGCGTTTTGCGTCACCAAATTCAAATTTGGGGGGCAGTCGATCACTACAAATCGTAGTCGCGCTCGTCGATGACCGGCCCGAGATTGTCTTTAATGATCATCTTAGCTTCGGAGGATTCTGCTCCCCATTTTCCGGCAAGTTTCAAATCCACCGGCAACAATTCGAGATGGGACGGCAAAAGGTCAACGCAATCGAAGCGGTTTTCCATAATGAGATTCCCGATGTCGAGGGTTTCTTCAGCGATTGCTGCGTCGAAAATATCCTTGAGTGAACCTCGTTCTTCAGCCCATTGTTCCCAATGCTTTTCGTCGACCAAGTAAAAGGTTGCGTTGGTTTGAGGATCGAGATCAATGACCAAAACCTTGAAACCATGCTCCTTGGCTAATGTAACTGCGGTTTCTACAGCCAAGGTGGTTTTCCCGACGCCGCCTTTGTAGTTGATAAAGCTCACGATCTTCGACATTCTGTTTCTCCATTGTTCAGTGCTTCGGCAATACCATCTTCCAAGCGGGTCGATTGTGTTCCTTCATCTAAACGGTAACACCCAAGTTCATCCTCAAAGGGTCTGCAGCGTCTGCAGCTGGATTCGGATCGAGTGTAGTGGGCGTCGAGCGGATGATGTGGGGGAGTGATTCTCCGCCAGCGGCAGGTCGTGAGGGTTATGGGAACGCGTTACGAGGAGTGATGGAGCACCCGGCGTTTTCGGGTGAGGGTGAGTTGGAGTGGGTGATGGGTAGGTGTGCGGCGGGGGTTTGGGGGTTTGACAGCTGAGATGCTTTACAGGCAGACGGATTAGTCAGGGTTGGTTTTTGGCAAATGAATCCTCTGTCCGGAGAGCCTTCTAAGGCGTTCCTCTGGCGTATTTGGGATCTTGCGGGACGGGTTCGCTGCTTCTCGTTGGATAAGGGCTCGAAGTCCTTCTTCGAACAAAGTTGACAGACTTTCGATGCCTGTGTATCGGCGAGCATCGTCGTAGAGTTCGTCGTCGATGCTGATTGTCGTTTGTATTCGTTTTGCACTCATTGCGTTGTCCTTTCGAGAGCTATGACCAGTTCGTCTCCTGCAATGAGGCGATGGTTCCGTCGGGGGCTCGCCAGGGGGCGGCGTCGGTGCGCCAGGGGTTGGATTTGAGCCAGTCTTCGTTCATGGCTACTCCTAGGCCGGGTTCGGTTGGGAGCGGCAGGTAGCCGTCTTTTTGGGTTGGGAGGTCGCCTATTGTGGCGTCTTGGAACCAGGGGTGGATGCCGCCTTCTTGGATCATGAAGTTGGGGGTGCAGGCGTCGACGTGGATGGATGCGATGGTGCAGAAGGGGCCGTATGGGTTGTGGGGTTGGAAGCCGACGTAGTGGGCCTCGGCCATTGCGGCGATCTTTTTGAGTTCGAGGATGCCGCCGGCTTGGACGATGTCGGGTTGGATCATCTTGACGATTTGGCGGGCGAGGAGGTCGGTGTAGTCCCACTTGGTGAGGTGGCGTTCGCCTGTGGCTAGGGGGATGTTGACCTGTTCGGCGACGCGGGCTAGGGCGTCGAGGTTTTGGGGTGGGACCGGTTCTTCGTAGACGAAGGGTCGGTATGGCTCCATTGCGTTGCCGATGCGGATGGCGTCGGCGGGGGCGAGGCGTCCGTGGACTTCGACGAGGAGTTCGACGTCGTCGCCGACGGCTTCTCGGACTGCGGCGAGTTTCTGGATGGCGATGCGTTCGGCTTCGATGGGAATGAATAGGCCGCGGTGGTCGAAGGGGTCGCCTTTGAGTGCGGTTAGGCCTTGCTCGGTGTGGCGGAGGGCGTTTTCGACGGCGAGTTCGGGGGTTAGGCCGTCCCAGCGTCCGTAGCACCAGATTTTCTCTCGCATCTTGCCGCCTAGGAGTTCGTATACGGGGACGCCGAGGGCTTGGCCTTTGATGTCCCATAGGGCGATTTCGATGCCGGAGATTGCGGAGAGTTGGACTACGCCGCCTCGGACGTGGAAGTGGTGGTAGAGGGTCTGCCAGTGCTGCTCGATGCGTCCGGGATCTTTGCCGATGAGGAGTTCGCCGAATTCGTCGACCATGGTGGCGACGGCTAGGGGACCGGCGGTGGCTTCGCCCCATCCGGTGATGCCTTCGTCGGTTTCGATTTTTACGAAGACGTAGTTGCGGGCTTGGCCTCGTGGGGATGAGGAGGCGGGGATGGCTTTTACGTTGGTGATTTTCATGGCTAGATGCTAGATGCCTACTCGGGAGTTGCCTAGGACGTCGGGGTTGATTAGGTTTTCTGGTGGGTTGCCGTTTAGGACGCGGAGGGCTTCTTGGGCGGTTCGGCGTTCTAGTTCGATGGTGGAGGCTTGGGAGAAGAAGGCGGTGTGGGGGGTGATGATGATGTTGGGAGCCGTGAGGAGGGGGTGGTCGTTTGGTGGGGGAGCGGGTTCTAGTACGTCTAGGCCGGCTCCTGCTAGGTGGCCTGAGTGGAGGGCGTCGGCTAGGGCCTGCTCTTGGATGATGCCGCCTCGGGCGCAGTTGACGATGATTGAGCCGGGCATCATCATGGCGAGTTCGTCGGGGCCGATCATGCCCTCGGTTTCGGGGGTTAGGGGGGTGTGGACGGTGATGAAGTGGGATCGGCGTAGGACGTCTTCGAAGGTTGTGATTTCGGTGTTGTCTATGGTTTGGCCGGGTTCGATCATGGGGTCGTAGGCGATCAGGTTCATGCCGAAGCTGGCGGCTTTGGCTGCGATGGATCGTCCGATGCGTCCGTAGCCTAGGATGCCGAGGGTGGCGCCGCGGGTGCGGTGCATGGGTTGGTTGAGGACTACGTCGTGCCATCCGCCTTGTTTGACTTGGGCGTCGTGGGGTAGGAGGCGTCGGTTGAGGGCTAGGATCATGCCGATGGCGTGGTCGGTGACTTCGTCCATGCAGTAGTCGGGGACGTTTGTGACGACGATGCCGAGTTCGGTGGCGGTTGGGATGTCGATGTTGTCGACGCCGATGCCGTATCGGGATGCGACCATGCATTTTTCGGCGGTTTGGAGGACGTTGCCGGTGACTTGGGCGAAGCAGAACATGATTATGTCGGCGTCTGCTGCTAGTTCGGAGAGTGTGGCTTCGGAGGTGTCGGGTGCGACGATGGGTTCGACGCCGGCGGCTTGGAGGATTTCGGATTCGACGTCGATGTTTGGCCAGACGTAGTCGGTGATGAGGGCTTTCTTCATGGGGGCTCCGGGGAACTTTGATGTGAATGATGGGGAATGATTTTAATGCCGCGTGGCGGCTTTTCTTTTTAAGTAGGAGGGGGAAGGATGGGTTCTTTTTAGACGCGTTGAAACGTCCGGGGTTGCCGGACGTGGGCGCCTTGGGGCGTCGGGCTTGTCGATCTTTTTTGTTGTTCTAGGTTTTGCTTATTTGGTTGCAGAGGTTTGGGACTTGGTCCCGGTTGACGTGCATGGGCGGGTTTTAGGTCCGCCCATGGCGTCGGGGTTTTTGAGGATTCGCCGCGGTGTAAAAACCGGTGGACTTTGGTCTTGACTGTTGTCTGGACCTTGGTCCTTCGGGCGAAAAATAGTTAACTCATTGAATAATTCGAGCGTTGCCGACGTCGCCAGACCGACGGCCCGGCGTGCGGATATTGGAAACATCCCGCACGCCATCACTTGGTTCCCGCCCCTCGTTGACGCTCTGATCTTGCCGCACGACGAAGCGGTTTCGATCTGTTTTGGATAAGAGAAGACCTCGTCCAGGCCTTGAACGCCGTTTCCGGCGTCTGGCTCGTGTTGCGGCTTAAGCAGTATATCGCCGCGCCTGAACCTTGCAGCTACGTCCTTCTCCATAACCGGGTTTGTGACCGCGTTGCTCCATGCTCCAAGAGTCTTAGACGGGCACCGTCGCGATGGGCGCGCAGTTGTACATCGGGCCTTGCGCCTCGGGGTTCTAAACCTCCGGCCTCGGGGCTCTTTGTGCACTTGCATGCTTCTCATGTGCTTTCCGTCTCGCGGTTTCATGTCACTTCAATCGACGACAACTGCTGCCAAGTCGCGATCCTTGGCGGCGGCGATCCTCTGGGCGTTGTTTCCCTCGCGAAGCGGGTGGAACGCTTGTTGTTGATATTAACAGTTGTGGTGCGTGTGTGTCAAATATTGTCTGAACTGGGATTTTTGGGATTTTGTTGTTTTGGGTGATGTGTGGGGTGGGCTGGGGAGAGTAGTAGTTGGGGAGTCCTGCTGGCCCCGCACCTCCCCGGCCCTCACCCTAGCCCTCTCCCGCCCAGCGGGAGAGGGGACACGGTACTGCGGGATGAGGGTTGTAGTTGGTGGATGTGGGGTTGGCAATGAGTGGTGGGCTGGTTAGCTGGGGCGTGGTGTTGTGGTTTTCGGGTTTGTGTGGTGATTTTGGTTGAGTGGATAGAATGTTGTCACGTTCTGTGATGAATATGGGGTTTTGCTGTTGTGGGTTCGGGCTTGGTCTTAGATGGATGAGGTCTGGACGCTAAGGTCAGCGAGCCTAACGGAGAGATTGAACATGAAGATGTACGTGGCTGGAGAGTGGGTCGAGAGGGACGATCGCATGGATGTGATTGATCCTTTTTCGGGTGAGGCGTTTGATACGGTGCCGGGCGCATCGGTTGAGGATGTGGTGTTGGCGGCTAAGGCTGCCGAGGACGGGCGAGAACAGATGTCGCGTCTGACGGGGATGGATCGGTATGAAATTCTGATGCGGGCGGTTTCGTTGATCGAGGCGCGGAAAGAGGAGCTGGGTCAGACGATCACTCGCGAGGAAGGGAAGGTGATCTCGGAGGGTCGGTTAGAGGTCGACAGGGCAGTTCAGACGATGACTTGGTCTGCAGAGGAGGCCAAACGGTTGCGGGGTGAGACGATTCCGCTGGATGCGTCTCCTGGGAATGCTGGGAAGTTCGGGTTCACGGTGCGAGTGCCGGTCGGGATTGTGGCGGCGATTGCGCCATTCAACTTCCCGTTGAATTTGGTTGCTCACAAGGTTGGTCCTGCCCTAGCAGCAGGTAATGCAGTGATCATCAAGCCGGCGTCTGACACGCCGTTGTCGGCGCTCAAACTCACGGAGATACTGCTCGACGCCGGGATTCCCGACATGGCGGTTCAGTGCATCACTGGATCGGGTCGAACCATCGGCGATGCGTTGGTGTCTCAACCGAATGTCCGAAAAGTGACGTTCACGGGATCACGGGAAGTTGGCGAGCACATCACTCGGATGGCCGGGTTGAAGAAGGTGACGATGGAGCTTGGTTCGAACTCGCCGTTGATCGTTATGCCGGATGCGGATATGGACAAGGTTGCGGCGGCGACGGCGCAGAGCGGTTACGCCAACGCAGGTCAGGTATGCATCTCGACGCAGCGGGTAATCGTGCAGGAATCGGCATACGGGGACTACCTCGATGCGTTGAAACCGGCGGTCGAAGCGCTTTCGTACGGCGATCCCAAGAAGGATGCGACCAACATGGGTCCGTTGGTGAGAGAATCTGACGCCGCACGCGTGGAGACATGGGTCAACGAAGCGGTCGACGGCGGAGCACGAGTCGTTGCGGGTGGTACGCGGGATGGGGCGATCATGACGCCAACGATCTTGGCGGACGTTGACCCCGATATGCGCGTATCGAGGGAAGAGGTTTTTGGTCCCACGGTCGCGGTCACGCCTGCCTCGGACATAGACGAAGCCATCGAGCTTGCGAACGACACCAACTTTGGTTTGGCGGCTGCGATCTTCACTCAGAACGTCGATCATGCGATGCGGTTTGCGTTGGAGGTCGATTCCGGCAACCTGAACATCAACTCGGGCACACAGTTCCGGGCCGACTTGATGCCTTACGGCGGATTGAAGGACAGCGGGTTCGGGAAGGAAGGCCCGACGTACGCGATTGATGAGATGACGGAGTTGAAGATGGTGGTTTTTCACTAAGCGACGATGGTGGCACAGGCTACGGTCTAACTGCGATTCGGCCGTATCGATAACCCGCGTCTGATGCCGGTCTCGGTATCGATTCGCATCGGTCAAATTACGGCGAAACGTGCGTCGTGTCGTACAGATTTCGCGTGATCCGAAACCGTAGACTTCGAAATTGAGGTGGGGCGGAATTTCGGCGCGAAGATTTACGTTTCGGCGTCGGTATGCAAAAGTTTGAAAGGCGGGTAACGTTTTGATTCGCAAAAACATTGCGTCAGTTGCGCTGTTGATTGCAGTTTTGGCCTTGATGGCTGTGCAAGCCTGCGCGGACGATCCTGAACCGACGTCAACTCCTGTCCCGGTTGAGGCTCCTTCGGCGACCAATACTCCGATGCCGGTGCCGACCGACACGCCTGAACCAGTTCCGACGAACACTCCCGTCCCGGTTCCGACGGATACTCCTGTTCCGGTTCCGACCGACACTCCTGTTCCTGTCCCTACGGATACCCCAGTCCCGGCGCCGACGGATACACCCGAACCGGAACCGACTGACACGCCGACGCCAGACCCGACGAACACTCCAGTTCCGCCTCCGACTCTTGCGCCGGAACCGACGGCGACAACCGCACCTGAACCTGCGCCCATGCCTGAGGAAACTGCGTTGACGGTCGACGAATACATCGAAGTTTGTTCTTCGTTTGTAGGACCGTTCGCATCCGCAGGAGTGCCGCCTGGCATATCGAACGCTGCGCTGTCCGAGATAATCGGCAACTTCCACATGCTCTTCAGCGATTTGAATCCGCCGCCGGAGATCGCGGAATGGCACGATGTTCAACTGGACCTCTGGGTGGCGATGCGAGAGGCGCTGGACGATCAACCGGCGGACAATCCGTTCGACCCGATCTTGTTAATCGAGCCGCTCTTCGCCAATTTCGGAACGCTGATGAGCGTGCAGATAGATCCTGAGTTGGTGGATCGTTTGAACGCCGCTGGATGTACTGGTAATTTCGTCGATCTGGAAGAGTTGACGATGGAAGAACCACCGGTGGTTTCAGAACCGATGGCTGAGACCTCGGCCGATGTTTTAGCCGAAGTTGAAGAGTTCGCCGCTGGATGCGCCGGTCTTGCGCAACTAAGCTCGGGACCGCAGCCGGGTGCCACTTACGGCGAGACGTCCGAGGGCGTGGGGCTGATTATCGGAGTGTTGGGCGCGTTGGAGCCGCCCGCGGTTCTGTTGGACTGGCACACGGCACAGTTGGCGATGTTCGAAGGTGTGAAAGAGCTCGCCGATGCGGAACCGGCTGATGAACCACTCGATCAATCGAAGCTCTTCGCGTTGATCCCTCTGTTCCAAGCCGTTGAAGCGGCCATTGGTGAGTTGTCAGCGGATGTTGAGGCGATCCTGGTCGGGGCCTCCTGCATCGCGGAGTAACATCGGCGACGGTCGCCGATGTCCTTGGCGCGGGTTGGAATCCGCGCGTCTCCGGCTGTTTGCGGTTGAATTAACATTGCGACGACGCTCGAAAGGAGAGCGTTCAAGATCGTACCGGGAGCCGTATCATGCCTCCGAAAATATCGCTAATCGGCGCCGGGAGCGTGGTGTTTGCGCGGCGATTGCTGCAGGATGTCGCGTGCACGCCGTCGCTTAAGGATTCACACATCTCTTTGATGGATGTTGACGAGGAACGGTTGCAGGTGATCGGAGATTTTGCGAACAAGCTGTTCGCTGAGGTCGGGTCGGATGCCAAGGTTGAAACGACGACTGATCGGCGGGAATCTTTGGCGGATGCGGATTATGTTTTGACGACGATTCGTGTTGGCGATTCGTTCGAGCGGGATATCGACATTCCGCGGAAGTACGGGATCGATCAGGCCGTGGGAGATACCGTTGGGCCCGGCGGAGTGTTCAAGGCGTTGCGTACGGTTCCGGTGCTGATTGATATGGCTCGAGATATCGATGATGTTGCGCCGAATGCTACGTTGCTGAACTACACGAATCCGATGGCGATGGCGTGTTGGGGTATAACGACGGAGACGGATGTGCCGACGATTGGGTTGTGCCATAGCGTTCAGCGGACGACGCAGGATTTGGCGGACTATATCGGGGCGCCGCGTGATGGGGTGTCGGCTTGGGTTGCGGGGATAAACCATCTGGCTTGGTTTATGCGGTTCGAGGTGAATGGGGAGGATGCGTATCCGGCGTTGCGTGAGGCGATGAATAATCCTGAGATCTTTGCGTTGGATACTGTGCGTTTCGAGGTGATGAAGCATTTTGGGTATTTCGTCACCGAGTCGACGCGGCATATGTCTGAGTACGTGCCATATTTCAGGACGGACGAAGCGGTGATGGACCAGTTCCGTTTGAACGAGATCAGGCAGGATTTGCAGCGTCGGGTGAAGCGGGTTGATGATCACATGACGCAGTTGGAACACGATGCTTACGGTGATGATCCGATAGGGGCGAGGCGGTCTGATGAGTATGCGTGTCGGATCATGGAGGCGATGGAGACGGGCGACAAGATCGTGATCAACGGGAATGTTCCGAATGATGGTCTGATCGATAATCTGCCTTTCGGGTCGTGTGTGGAGGTGCCGATATTGATCGACGAGTTGGGATTCCATCCGATGCCAGTTGGGGAGTTGCCGCCGCAGTGCGCTTCGTTGTCGAGGGCGAATGTTGCGGTACAGGAGATGGGCGTGGTTGCGATTCTGGAGAGGTCCCGCGAGGCGGCGTTTCATGCGGTTGCGCTGGATCCGTTGACCAGTGCGGTTCTTTCATTGGACGAGATTCGGTCGATGTTTGACGAGATGTGGGAAGCGCATGGGGATGAGTTGGCGGAATACAGGTGAGTATCGCGGATACGCGTTCACTCATTGATCACAGAAGGAAGCGTTGATGAGAGCAGCCCAATCGTTTGGTGTTGACGATATTCGGTTTGTCGCCGATGCGCCCGATCCCGAACCGCTTGAGACCGATGCGGTTGTGAAGACGGAGATGGCGTCGTTGTGTGGGTCGGACTTGCACATGGTGGGCAAGGGTTGGCAGATGCCGGAGTATCCAACCCCTCCGGGACATCCTGGGCATGAGGGCGTTGGAGTAGTTGTTGAGCCGCCGATGAGGTATCCGGAGGGCGAGGGGATCGATGAGTTGGCACCGGGTGATTTGGTTTTGACGGTTCCGCACATCTGGTACGCGAAGTGTTTTGCGGAGTATCAGGCTGTGGATGCGGCGCATCTGTTGAAGTTGCCGGCTGGTCCGCCAGTCGAGCATGTCCTGATGACCCAGCAGCTAGGGACGGTGATCTTTGCCACTCAGAGGTTGCCGGAGTCGCTCGAGGGATTGACTTGTGCGGTGCTCGGACAGGGTAGCGCTGGTCTGTTTTGGGATTATGTGCTAAAGCGCCGGGGGGCTTCGCGGGTTATTTCGATTGAGCCGGTGGATAGTCGTAGGGCGCTCTCGGCGAGGTACGGTGCGGATGAGACTGTGGATGTGACGGGTGATGCGGCGAGGGATGCGGTGTATGACCTTACGGATGGCAAAGGCGCGGATATTGTGATCGAGGCGGTGGGATCGACGCCGACGTTGAGCAACGCCTTCCACTTGGTGGCAGACGAAGGCACCTGCGTATTGTTCGGTTTGCCGGACAGCAATGATCTGCAGCCGTTCGACTATACCGAGATGTTCAAGAAACGGGCGAATGCGTATTCGATCTTGGGTGCTCAGGAGGAGCCGGGGTTGAAGACTTTTCGGCGTGCGCTGTCTTGGATCGTGGAGGGTGAGATCGATATGGCGCCGATCGTGACGCATTTGATGCCGATCGAGGAGGTTGCGGAGGCTTTTGAGTTGTCGGAATCGCGTGGGGATGGGGTTGTTAAGGTTGCGTTGACGTTTTGATGGGGATTGAATGAACGGCTTGATCAGCCCTTGTCCGTCGTGCCGACCGTCGAATGTGATCGAACGAGAGTATCATTGGCGGTAGGAACCGCGTATGACTACGTTAAGCGAAATTCAAGATGCCATATTGGATCTGCGCCAACCTGAACTACTCGAATTGAAGCAGTGGTTAGCTGGGTTGGACGAGGACGATCAATGGCAGCAATGGGACGAGCAGATCGAAGCAGATTCTTCCGCCGGTAAACTCGATGTCCTGGTAGCACAAGCGCAACAAGCTAAGGCTGACGGTACTCTCGCAGAGCTTTAGGTGCATCGGACGACGCCACAGTTTAGGCGAATCTTGGACGGTCTTCCGCCATCGGTACAGAGGACCGCGAGGCGCAACTTCCAACTGCTGACCGAGAACCCTAGGCACCCATCACTCCGATTCAAAAAGGTTGGTAAGTTCTGGTCGGCGCGCGTCGGTTTGGCGTATCGTGCTGTTGCGGTTGAAGACGGCAACGATCTCATCTGGGTATGGATCGGCTCGCACTCAGATTACGACCGCTTTGTCGGTTGAGCCTTAGTCGTAGTAGCAGCGTTTTCTCGCCAGAGGTCGCCGTACATGTGGTAGCTGTAGGCCATCATGAACTCGGGCGGGTCGTCGATGCCGATCAAGTAGGTTACGGTGGTGTTTTGAAATCCGTCCGCATCTTGGCCAGCCCCGGTCGATTGGTTTTGAATTGTCGGTCGAATTTTGGTGTATGATTGGTGTATGACGCGCACGAATATCGAGATTGATGACGATGCCTGCGCTGAGGTGATGCGGCGATATGACTTCACGACTAAGCGTGAGGCGGTTAATTTCGCCCTGCAGATGGTCGCCAGCGAAGCGTTGTCGGTTGATGAAGCCCGTTCACTCAGAGGCAGCGGCTGGGAAGGTGATCTTGATGCGATGCGCTCTGACGGTCCGCTGTGATACTGGTCGATACGTCGGCGTGGGTTGAGTTTCTTAGGGATACCGGTTCTGAGGTTTGCGTGCGCGTTGACGATTTGTTGTCCGAGGAGTTCGCGGTCTGCGACGTTGTGAGGATGGAGGTGCTTTCGGGAGCGCGCGATGAGGGGCATCTCGGGAGCCTTCGTCGGTTGCTGGCGCGTGGGACCCTGATCCAGACTCGACGCTCCGATTACGAGAGTGCAGCGTCGTTCTATCGCCGTTGTCGTAGTCGAGGCGAGACGGTCAGGAAGGTAATGGATTGCCTGATCGCTGCGGTAGCCGTCCGTGAAGGCGTCCCGATTCTTCATCTCGATCGAGATTTCGAAGTGCTTGCCAAGCACACAGAACTACGAATCGATCCAGCGTTGGGAACGCAAGCCCGTTAGCTAGTCGTAGTAGTAGCGCTGCTCTCGCCAGGGGTCGCCGTACATGTGGTAGCCGTAGGCTTCCCAGAAGCCGGGGGAGTCGGCGTCCATGAAGCGGATGCCGCGGATCCACTTGGCGGATTTCCAGAAGTAGAGGTGCGGGACGACCATTCGGATCGGGCCGCCGTGGGATGGTTCTAGGGGTGCGCCGTCGAAGGTGTGGGCGAGCATGCCCTTGCCGTCGATGACGTCGGCGGTTGGCAGGTTGGTGGTGTAGCCGCCATCGCTGTAGGCCATCATGAACTCGGGCGGTTCGTCAATGCCGGCGTCGGCGAGGAAGTCGTCGATTAGGACGCCTCGCCAGTCGGTATCGAGCTTGCTCCACTTGGTGACGCAGTGGATGTCGGTGTGGACGTCGGTCTGTGGGAGGGCCATCATCTGGTCCCAATCCCAGACGCCGAGGTCTTCACCGTTGTAGTCGATTCGGAAGGTCCAAGTTGCGGTATCGACGTTGGGAGTTGGTCCGGCGGATAGGACTGGGAAGCCGCGTTCGAGGTATTGGCCTGGTGGAATTCTCCAGGCGTTCTCGTCATCTTTCTGGCGTCGATTGCCGAAAAATCCTCGAGTGATGATACCCATTAGTTCGCTCCCGTACTGTCAACTATTCCCTTGCCGCAAAATCTGCGCATAATCTTATACGCAGCGGACAATCCGAGAGTTTCGCTTGCTGAACGTTCAGTGGCAACTCATTCAGAAAGGTAGAGAGATATGAGGCGATTCGAAGGCAAGACTGTGATCGTTACTGGTGGTGGCACGGGAATCGGTGAAGCGATATGTCATCGGTTCGCGGATGAAGGTGCAAACATCGTGATTGCGGAGTTGGAGGTTGAGAATGGTGAGGGCACGGCGGCGGATATAAACGGCAACGGCGGGACAGCGTTGTTCTGCCAGACTGACACTTCAAACTCGGATTCGGTGAAGTCGATGATTGCTTGTGCGGTCGGCCAGTTCGGGACGATCGACATTCTCGTCAACAACGCGGCGGCGTTTGTTTTCGGGAAGGTTGAGGATCTGACTGATGCGGACTGGGCGCGGGTGTTTGGTGTAAATGTGATCGGGTATGCGAACTGTGTGCGAGAGGTGTTGCCGACGTTTAGGGCGGCTGGCGGTGGCGCGGTTGTGAATATTGCTTCCGTGAGTTCGTTTATCGCTCAGCCAGAGTTCATTCCGTACAACTCGTCGAAAGGTGCGGTTGCGCAGCTGACGCGGTGTTTGGCGATGGATCTTGCACCAGACAACATTCGGGTGAATGCGGTCTGTCCTGGGTCGATTAAGACGCGGGCCACTGACAAGCACATCGACTCGCTTGGGTTAGACCGCGAGGAGTCGTACGTCGAGTTTGGTCAGGGCGCGCTGATGAGACGGATGGGCGAGCCTCGAGAGATTGCTGGGGTTGTCGCGTTTTTGGCTTCGGATGATGCTTCGTATATGACCGGTGAGCACGTGGTTGTGGATGGGGGGATGAGTATTGGGTAGGTTGCGGGTCGCGATGGTCGCTGTGCGATAATTCGCGGGTAGAGATGGCAACCAACGGTCAAGACCAGGTGAGACCGCCGCTTTTCCAGCGGATCAAGGCCCAGAATGTGCTTTCATTCGGGCCTGATGGGATTGATTTGGAGTTGGGGCCGTTGAATGTGTTGATTGGGCCGAATGGTTCGGGGAAGTCGAATCTTGTCGAGTTGTTCGGCCTATTTCGCGCGTCACCGAGCGATGTTTCCGCACCAGTTCGCAGTCGCGGGGGAACACGGGAGTGGATATGGAAGGGAAACCAAACTGCGCATCCGTGTGTCGAGTCTGAGGTATACCTAGGTTCTACATTTCCTGTGCCCTATGGCTCGAAGCACGAACCTGTGCATCATTCAATGTCCTTCGGTGGTTATGACCAGATGTTTTGGATGTTGGACGAACGAATCTGGACGCGAGATAGCATAGCGGAAACATCGCCGGTTCGCTATGCGTACTGGCTTGCAAACGGTCAGGCAGTTCTGACCTCGCGAAATCCAGCGACCCAGACTAACATCCCCATTGCGGAATTAAAACGCGACCATTCGATCCTTTCACAACGTAAAGATCCCGTCCAGTACCCAGAACTCACGAATTTGGGTTGGGCGTATACTTGGATGTGTTTCTACAGAGATTGGAGTTTCGGTGGAAATGCGTTTTTTCGTCAACCCCAACGGACGGATATCCCGCGTAGCCCTCTCCGCGAAGATTTTGCCAACCTTGGGGTATTCCTGAACAAAATGCAACAGAATCCTAAGGCTAGCGACGCACTGGTTCGCAGATTAAGGGATTTGTATGACGGATTGACGAATTTCTCATTGAATTTCGACGGCGGGACCGTGCAGGTATTTTTCGCCGAGGGAGATTACACAATTCCTGCAACGCGACTGTCTGATGGAAGCTTACGATATCTTGGTTTGCTCGCAATTCTGTTGGATCCTGCGCCGCCGCCGTTTATCGTGATCGAAGAGCCCGAACTGGGAATTCATCCGGACCTTATGCCGCAAATCGTTGACATGTTGGGTGAAGCTTCCAAGCGGACACAGCTTGTCGTGACAACGCACAGTGACACGATTGTGGATGCGTTGAATGATCGGCCAGAAGCCGTAGTTGTGTGCGAAAAGCACGAGGGGCAGACTGAGTTCAAGCGGCTTGATCGCGCTGATTTGAAACAGTGGGTTGAGAAATATCGGTTGGGTGAATTGTGGACAAAAGGGGCGATTGGCGGTACGCGCTGGTGAGCGCGACGATCTATGCGGAGGGGGGAGGTTCAAAGTCAGTCGACATTGAGTTGCGCAAAGGGTTTAAGCGACTGTGGGAGAGATGCGGATTTGAAGGTAGATTGCCGCGCATGTTCCCAAGTGGTGGCAGGGATTCTGCGTATCAAGATTTCAAAAACCATGTTAGCGTGGCTAACGATCAAGAGTTCGTCGGTCTGCTCGTTGACAGCGAGGATACGGTTACGAACATTGAACGTCCCTGGGATCATTTGGGTCACCGAGATCAGTGGGCAAAACCTGATGGTGTAAGCGACGAACAGGCGATGCTGATGACGACATGTATGGAGACGTGGATCGTGGCGGATCGAGATGCGCTACGCAATCGGTACGCCCGCCGAGGGCTAAACGAGAATAGTCTGCCGCCGTTGCAGAATTTAGAGGCGCGTAGTCGTAACGATGTCCAAAGCCAACTAGAACGTGCAACGAACCGCCAGTACCAGAAAGGCGAAGAATCGTTCAAGGTGTTGGGCGAACTGAATCCTGGCACCCTCGAGCAATATCTTCCCAGTTTTAGACGGGCGCGTCGAATACTCGACCAGAAATTGGCAAGGCGGCGTGGTCGTTAGTTATTCGTAAACGCCCCATCCGGCCGGCGGAGGTGGGGGGACCAGCCTCGGGGGTCGGTTCGGCGTTGTTCGGCTACTTCGATATCGAAGTCGACGCCCATTCCGGGGGTGTCGGGGCACCATGCGTAGCCGTCTTCCCACTCGATCTGCTGGGGGAAGAGGTCGGTTGCGAAGGTGCCGGGGCGACGTGGCATCTCTTGGACGCCGACGTTGGTGATGGCCATGCAGACCGATACGCAGGCGGCGGCAGAGACGGGGCCGAGGGGGTTGTGGGGGACCATGTCGATGTAGTGGGTTTCGGCCCAGTGGGCGATCTTGAGGGTTTCGGTGATGCCTCCGACGATGCAGAGGTCGGTGCGGCAGTAGTCGATGCTCTCGTCTTCGATGACTTCTCGGAAGGGCCACTTGGACCACCAGTGTTCACCGGCGGCTAGTGGGACGCTCGTTTGGCGTCGGACGTTTTTGTAGGAGGCGGGATTTTCGGATCGGACGGCGTCTTCGATGAAGAATGGCTTGAACTCTTCGAGCTGGCGGCAGAGCTGGATGGAGTACGTGGGGTCGAGTCTGGTGTGGAAGTCGGTGCAGATTTGGATGTCTGGGCCGACAGCTTCGCGAATGGCTCCGAATTGTTCTACTGCCAAGCTGATCGATTTCATTGGATCGAGTTCGGCGGTTGCGGGTTTGGATCCGCCGTAGGTGCCGACCAGCGGAGTTGTGGTTGGTTGGCCGGTGCGGGCAAATTTCCATCCCGCATCGACGTGTCGGAGTGCGTCGTCGACGATCTCTTGGGTGGTCTCGCCGCCGATGTGCGGGTAGCAGATGACTTTTTCTCGGGTCGGTCCGCCGAGGAGCTTATACAAGGGCATGCCGACGGATTTGGCTTTGATGTCCCAAAGTGCGATGTCGATGCCGCTGATGGCGCATGCGTAGACGCGTTCTGCGGGGAAGAAGAGGCCGCGGAACATGTGCTGCCAAAGGCGCTCGGTTTCCCACGGGTCGGAGCCGATGACGATCTCGGAGAGGTGGTCGATGGCTAGTGCGATGGAGCGTCCGAGGCGTGCCACGCCGACTTCGCCGAGGCCGTATATGCCAGCGTCGGTGTCGACGCGGACGATGAAGTAGAGCTTGCCGTCGTCGTCACGGACGGGGAATGATCGGATTTGGGTGACTTTCATGTTTGGGGAGTCAATCGTTGTCGGGGTTGATGTTTTTGTGCCTATAACATGTTCGCACGAATCGGCGTTTTGGGGAAGACGTTTCGGGACGTATACGACCGTGGTTAACGAGTGGACGATCTAGGAGTTGAGTAAACCGGCCTGAGAGATCACTCGTCCCATTCGGAACCGGGGTCCCGCAATACACCTGCAGTGGATCTGGTTCGAGAAATGGTGGCGTCGTATTTGCTTTGGAGGTTCATCCAAAAATCTGCGGGGATTTCCAATGATGTAGCAAGTCCGTCCGCAACGTCGGGAGTGATCGGTTTTTCGCCCCCAAGGATCTGGCTAACGAGTTGTTCTGGCAATCCGGATTGCGCGGCGAGTTCGCCCGCTAGGATGCCTCGGAATCCGATCTCTTCCGCAAGCGTTTCTCCGGGATGGACGGCCAAGTTTGACCAAACGAGTTTTTCTTCAGTCGCCATAGTGATTTGATACCTCCGACACTAACACAGTGTCAGATTCGTCGGTCTGTTCGACGATGAGCCGGTAGCGACCGACAATCGTGAGAGCGTATTGGCCTTGTCGATTCCCTTTGAGTGGGTGGAATCTTAAGCTGCGTAATGAAAACAGACTGTCAAAAGTGGGCATGGCTTCGATCTGGTTGATCCTTTGAATGTAACGGCGTGCGACTTGAGGGCCCCATGCCCGCGTGCCTTTGTTTGCGTCCTCATAACGCTCTTGCAACGTTCGATTGCGAAAACTGACTTGCATGGGTCGAATACGACTAAACGAAAACGATTTATCCACTCCGGCGCCCTTGTTGGATCAAGTTAGGGCAAGGGGTTCATAACCGGACTACATTCTGATGCCGACCTTTACCTGAACGGGGCTTTGGGTGTGCGACGCCGCCCTACCAATTGGTGAATGCTCCGTCGTTGCGTTTTAGTTGGGGTAGCCAGCCGTGGGGGTCGGCGGCTCTTGATTCGGCGACGTCCATGTCGATTTCGACGCCTAGGCCGGGGGTGTCGTGGCAGAAGGCGTATCCGTCTTCGAAGCCGATTTGGACGGTGAAGAGGTCGGTGATGTATGTGCCGGGTTCGCGTGGCATCTCTTGGACGCCGACGTTTGTGGATGCCATGCAGAGGGCGACGCATGCGGCGGTGGAGACGGGGCCGAGAGGGTTGTGGGGTACGAGGTCGATGAAGTGGGTCTCGGCCCAGTGGGTGATCTTGAGGGTTTCGGTGAGGCCACCGACGATGCAGAGGTCGATGCGGGCGTAGTCGATGAGTTCCTCCTCGATGACTTGGCGGAAGGACCATTTGGAGACCCATTGCTCTCCAGCGGCGATCGGGAGGTTGATCTGGCGGCGGAGGTTGCGGTAGGAGCCGAAGTTCTCGGATCGGATGGGGTCTTCGATGAAATATGGCTTCAGCGGCTCGAGGTCCTTGCACATCTGGATGACGTGTGTCGGGTCGAGGCGGGTGTGGACGTCGAGGCAGATCTGGATGTCGGGGCCGACGGCTTCGCGGACCATGGTCATCTGCTCGACGCAGGTTTGCATCGATTCGACGGGTTCGAGGCGCGTGGTGTTTTCGACGATGTCGGTTTCGGATGTTTCGGGCTGGTGCCAGCGGAGGAATTTCCAACCATTTTCGACGTGTTCCAAAGCGTTTTCGACGAGGATTTGGTTGGTCTGGCCTTGGATGTGGGCGTAGCAGACGACTTTTTCGCGGGTGGGTCCGCCCATGAGTTTGTAGACAGGGAGTCCGGCCGCTTTGCCTTTGATGTCCCAGAGGGCGATGTCGATGGCGGAGATTGCACAGCCGTAGGTTCGGTCGGCGGGGAAGAAGTTGCCTCGGAACATGAGTTGCCAGAGGCGTTCGGTCTCCCACGGATCGGATCCGACGACGACTTCGGCGAGGTGGTCGACGGCCTCCATAATGGCACGTCCCATGCCCAGGGTGCCGACTTCTCCGAGGCCGTAGATGCCGGCGTCGGTGTCGACGCGGACGAAGAAGTAGACGCGTCCGTGGTCGTCGCGGAGGGGGAGGGACTGGACTTTGGTGACTTTCAACTTGTTGAGGTGTGTGTGCTGTGCAGGCGATCCATTGGCGGCGTGCACGGAAGGGTCACAGACCTGCCCATACCGAGGGATTGCGCACTTGTTGGGTTTACCAGTTCGTAAACGCTCCGTCGTTGCGGCGTAGCTGGGGTGGCCAGCCGTGGGGGTCGCCGGCCAGGGATTCGGCGACGTCCATGTCGATTTCGATGCCTAGTCCTGGGGCGTCGTGGCAGAATGCGTAGCCGTCTTCCCAGCCGATCTGGACGGGGAAGAGGTCGGTGTTGTCGGTGCCGGGTTGACGTGGCATCTCTTGAACGCCGACGTTTGTGGATGCCATGCAGAGGGAGACGCAGGCGGCGGCGGAGACGGGGCCGAGGGGGTTGTGAGGGACGATGTCGATGTAGTGGGTTTCGGCCCAATGGGTGATCTTGGCGGCTTCGGTGAGGCCGCCGACGATGCAGAGGTCGATGCGGGCGTAGTCGATGAGTTCTTCTTCGATGACCTGTCGGAACGACCACTTGGATACCCACTGCTCGCCGACGGCGAGGGGAACGCGGACTTGGTTGCGGATGTTTCGGTAGGAGCCCGGATTCTCGGAGCGGATGGGGTCTTCGACGAAATATGGTTTGAACTCTTCGAGGTCCTTGCACATCTGGACGAGGTGTGCGGGGTCGAGTCGGGTGTGGGCGTCGAGGCAGAGCTGGATGTCGGGTCCGACTGCTTCACGGACTCGTGCCATTTGGTCTACGGCTAGTCGCATGGATTCGGTGGGTTCGAGGCGGGAGGTTCCGGGTGCTTCGAAGACGCCGGATGTTTCTGGCTGTCCCCATCGGACGAATTTCCATCCCTCTTCGACGCGGTCTAGGCAGTTCTGGACGAGGTCTTCGGTTGTTGCGCCTTGGGTGTGTGGGTAGCAGACGACTTTGTCTCGGACGGGACCGCCGAGGAGTTTGTAGACGGGCATGTCGACGGACTTGCCTTTGATGTCCCATAGTGCGATGTCGATGGCGGAGATTGCGCATCCGTAGACGCGGTCGGCGGGGAAGAAGTTGCCGCGGAACATTAGCTGCCAGAGACGTTCGGTTTCCCAGGGGTCGGAACCGACGACGACTTCGGCGAGGTGGTCGATGGCTTCCATGATTGCGCGCCCCATGCTGGCGGTTCCGACTTCGCCGAGGCCGTGAAATCCGGCGTCGGTATCGATGCGGACGAAGAGGGCGTTGCGTCCGTTTCCTGCGCTGATGGGGAGGCTTTGGACTTTGGTGACCTTCATTGGGTGCTCCGAGGAACTGTGATGCGAATGATGGTGAATGATTTTAATGACTCGAGAACCCCGATGCAGTTGATCGTGCACGATCTGGACGAATTTCGCCGTTGGGTGGAAGGTTGCGGGGTTGGTGGATGGCGCGTTTCTATCTGCCCTACGGGGAATGCCACGACACTGTGCAGCGCGGTGGTGAACGGTTTTATCGCTAGTTCATTTCTATTGGGTCTATGTCGGCGATCCAGCCGGGGCCTAGGGGGATTTGTTCGAGTATTTCGGCGGGGTTTTGTGAGTTGGACTTTAGGAGTATTTGCCAGCGGTAACGTCCCGCCCTGCGTGCTGGGTAGGCCGGGGATGGGCCCGAAATATCGATGGGGATTTCTGCGTGTTGAAGGTGTTGCTCTAGGCGGGTTTTTAGGGATTGAGCTTCCAGTTGAGCTTCATTTGGTTCGTAAGAGCCATAGGATAGGCGCGCATAGGAGGTGAAGGGCGGGAGGTCGTAGTGTTGGCGAGTTTCGATTTCATGTTGGTAGAAGGATTGGTAGTCTTGTTCGGCGGCGGCGGCGATTGCGAAGTGATTGGGTTGGAAGGTCTGGATGATGGCTTTTCCGGGGGTGTCGGCACGGCCGGCTCTGCCGGTGACTTGGGCGAGGATCTGGAAGGTCCGCTCTGAGGATCTGAAACTAGGGACCGCGAGGCCGATGTCGGCGGCGACGACACCGACGAGCGAGACGTCGGGGATGTCGAGTCCTTTCGCGACCATCTGGGTGCCGACTAGGATGTGATTGCCTCGGCTTTGGAACTCTTCGAGGAGTTTGGCGTGATCGTTGGCGTTGCGCGCAGTGTCGGAGTCCCAACGGAGGATTGGGGTGTTGGGGAAGAAACCTCGGACGGTTTCCTCGACCCCTTCGGTACCTGCTGCACGTCGAGCGATGCCGCTTCCGTTGCATTCTCGGCACTGGCGAGCGGCACCTACGGAGTAGCTGCAGTAGTGGCATTGCAGGCGTGACCCGCCGCCGCGTCGGGGACGCCGATGGAGTGAGAGCGGTGTTTGGCAGTTTGGGCAGTGCCGGATGGTTCCGCAGGAGAGGCATTGGACGAAGGATGCGCTGCCTCGACGATTGATGAAGAGGATGGATTTGCCGCCTTGATCGACGTTTTCGCGGAGAGCGTTCAAGAGGGGTCGGCTGAGCATTTCGCGGTGGCCGTCTTGGATTTCGAGACGCATGTCTACGATTTGGGATACGGCGTGGCCGTTGGATCGGGCGGGGTTGTTTATCGCTGAGCGGGAGAGGGGAGTAGGCGTGCTGCCGGTACGTAGTGCTTCGTTGATGCGTCTAGGAAGTTCTAGGAGGGTGATGGGGTTAGGTGCCGTGGGATCGATTGACCTTCGGTATGTGCCGATGTCGGGGGTTGCGCTGCCTAGGACTAGGGTTGCGTTGGATTGTTGGCAGAGGTTTTCAGCGACGTCTCGGGCGTGGTAGCGGGGGGCGCGGTCGGACTGTTTGAAGGTCCATTCGTGCTCTTCGTCGATGACGACGAGGCCGAGATTTTGGATGGGTGCGAAGATGCTGGATCGCGAGCCGATGACGACGTTGTAGCGTCCTGAATTGATTTGATGCCACTGGTCGAATCGCTGTCCGAGCGTCAAGCCAGAATGTTGGAGAGCGATTTGGCCTGGGAATCTGCTGGCGAATCGCTGCAGGGTCTGAGGGGTCATGGCGATTTCTGGAACCATGATTATTGCGCGACGTCCGGATTCGATGCATTTTTCGACGGCCCGGAGGTAAACCTCGGTCTTTCCGCTGCCGGTTACGCCGAAGAGGAGGAATTCGGCGTGGGTTTTGGAGGCGATGTTGTGGGAGATCGCATCGACTGCCGCGCGTTGTTCCGGAATCAGGTCGACCGATATCGGTTCTTGGACGGCGTAGTCGGCGAGGGGGTCGCGTTCGATACGGACTTGCTCGACCTCGGCATTGCCATCGTCGATTACGGATTTGATGAGGCTCGGTGTAAAGGTTTTCGAGAGGTTGGAACGGGGGATGGGATCGGAGGAATCAGCGAGGTAGCGGATCAGGTCTGCCCTTCTGTTCGCGCGACGATCGGTGTATCTCGCGATCGTTTGGTCTGCGTCGAGTCGGTCAGGGAGTTTGATGTGGGGTTTGAAGACGGCGCTGACACGAGGTCGTTCCCAGATGGATTCTTCGAGGGCGATGCCGGCTCGGACTAGAGCTTCTAAGTGGCGTTCACGTTTGCGTCCGATCTTGCGGACTAGACGGTCTCGACGGATGCGTCCTTCGAGGGGGATTTCATTGAGGACTTCGTGTTGGCCGGCTGAGATTGAGAAGCCGGTGAGGGCGGTGTCAGCGCGATGGGCGATGTCGCTGCGGCTGACCCAGATGTGGAGCTGTTGGTTAGCGCCTGGAGGGAGCATGGCGACGCACGCTCGAAATATGTTGGTGCGGTAGTGGTCAGCGATCCAGACGGCGGTCTTGAGGAGAGACGGGTTTATGAATGGGCCATCGGGGATTACGCTGTCGATCTCGCGGGTTTTTTCGGTTTCGGTGGATTCCGAGGTGGATATTGCGATGCCTTGGATGGGTCGGTATGCGAACGGTACCCACAGGAGATCGCCGGGTTGGACGGTTACGCCTTCGGGTACGGCGTAGGTGTATGTTCGGAGTCGGTCTTTGTCGGAGAAGTCGACTGCGACTTCAGTGAACATGGGAATGGTAGGGGCGTCGGGAGACGTTGGCGGGATTGCTGCGCGTGACTCCGATTCTGCTTTACTTGCAGATGGATTGCTCATAAATGCGGAGGCGATTTGCCTTGGAGGCACAGGGGCAGACGGATAGGATAATGCCGTCTACGGAAGAAGTTTTACGAGTGCGACGACCAGACCTGCTTGTAAGAAAAGACCGCTCAACAGGCGCCAACTCAGTTTGCTCTCCGATTCACCCGTCTTGGTTTCGAGCTTTCCGACGACTGACTTGGTCGCTAGGTGGTCGTATGCTCCTTCGAGTCTCGAAGCTCTTTCCTCTGTGGCCGCCATGTATATTTCCTCACTCTACGCGCAAAAACCGATGTCAGTATGTCGCCAAGAGGCGCGCTGAATATTAGTTCAGGTGGCGAAGATTGGTTTTCGCCTGAGCTTTTGGATTCCGGCAATCGCCGGATTGGGGGTGCGATCAGCGTCGTTCTTTGATGCGGGCGTGGCGTCCGGTCAGGCCTCGGAGGTAGTGGAGGCGGGAACGTCGGACTTTGCCGCGTCGGGTGACTTTGACGGATTCGAGTGTGGGGCTGTGGAATGGGACGATGCGCTCGACGCCGATGCCGTAAGATACGCGTCGGACTTTGAAGGTTGCCCCGGGGTTTGGGATTTTGTCGTCGCGGTATCGTCCAACGATGACGTTTCCCTGGAATGCCTGAACGCGCTCGCGGTCGCCTTCACGGATGACCATGTTTACAGTGACGGTGTCGCCGGGTTGGAATTCGTCGATCTGCGCCGTTGGGCGAGTTTTTAGGATTTCGGTCGGGTTCATGGCGTTACGATTCCTGCGGCGACGGGGGTAATGACACCCGCATTGGTGACAAACATTTAAGTATATTTCAGCCGTCGGTCAGCTTTGCCAATTCTTCGCCGCGTTGGTGGGCGGCTAGGACGGCATCGATGGTTGCTTTACGGAAGTTTGCGTTTTCGAGGGCGCTAAGGGCGGCGGCAGTTGTTCCGCCAGGTGAGGTGACCATGTTGCGGAGTTCGGCGGGGTGTTGTCCGGTCTCTTTGGCTAGTGCTGCGCTGCCGAGGACCATTTGGATGGCGAGGGATTTGGCGTCGGCGTTTGTCATTCCGAGTTGGACGGCGGCGTCGATGAGGGCTTCGATGAAGACGAACACGTAGGCGGGGCCGGATGCGCTGAGGGCGGTTGCGATGTCGACGAGTTTTTCGTCTTCGAAGTAGATCTGCTCACCGAATGATGAGAGCATTTTGGCGGCGAAGTCACGCATTTCGTCGGAGACAGTGGGGGTCGTAGTCCATGCTGTTGCGCCTAGTCCGACTTGGGAGGGCGTGTTGGCCATGATGCGGATGAGACGGTCGCAGCCGATTTGGTCGATGATGGTTTGAGATTGGACGCCGGCCATTATGGACATGAAGGTGATGTCGCTTAATTTGGCGACGGTTTCCGTGATGTCATCGGCGACGTCGGCTAACTGTTGAGGTTTGACGGAAAGGACGGCTAAGTCGGCACCGATAACGGCGTTGGCGTTGCTGCAGGCGATGAACACGCCGTAAGTGTTCGTGAGAAATTCGGCGCGGTCGGCTATCGGCTCGCTAACCGTGATGGTGGCGTCGAGATCGGCTTTTCTCATGCCTGAGATGATGGCCTCGGCCATTACGCCTCCGCCGATGAATGAGACTTTCAAGGTCGTGTTCTCTTGGTGATTTGGGGTCTAAGTCCGCTTCGCGCTTTGACAATCGTTGGCGGTGGCGTGTTTGCGATTATAAAGTTCGGAATTCGTGGTTTTGTTTGGGATTAGGGTTTACAGGATGTCTCAGATAGTCGTCGAAGACCTTGTCAAGCGCTTTCGGATTTCGGAACGGGACCCGGGGATGATGGGCGCGGTTCGTGGGTTGTTTCGGCGTCGGTATCAGACGGTCGATGCGTTGGATGGAGTGAGTTTTTCCATCGAGCCTAGTGAGTTGGTCGGTTATATCGGGCCGAATGGTGCGGGAAAGTCGACGACAGTGAAGGTGATGTCGGGGATATTGGTTCCGGATTCGGGTCGGTGTGAGATTTTGGGGCGGGTTCCTTGGCGGCGCCGCAATGAGCATGTGAAGGAGTTGGGGGTAGTTTTTGGTCAGCGGACGCAGCTCTGGTGGGATTTGCCGGTGATTGAGTCGTTTGATCTGCTGCGGGATATCTATCGGATACCGCGGGTTGAGTATGTTGCCAATCGGGATGAGTTTGTGGAGGTTTTGGGCATCGAGGCTTGTTTGGATGTGCCAGTGCGGCAGTTGAGTCTGGGTCAGCGGATGCGGTGCGATCTGGCGGCGGCGCTTCTGCACTCCCCTGCCATTCTGTTTTTGGATGAGCCGACTATCGGGATGGATGCGGTCTCAAAGATCGCTTTTCGGGAGTTCATCAAGCGTTTCAACGAGGAGCGTGGGACGACGGTGATTTTGACAACGCATGACATGGATGACATCGAGGTGATTTGCGATCGGGTGATGGTGATTAGCGATGGCATGATCATTTCGGATGGGAAGTTGGAGGATTTGCGTAAGAAGGTTTCGATAGAGCGTCGCTTGGTCGTCGAACTGGAGGACGGTGCGGTTCCAGCGGTTCATCCTAGAGCGGTGATCGCGGGTTCGGAACGGGGCCGCGTGGATATTCGGTTCGATCCTGACGTTGTTTCGGCGACGGAGTTGATATCGGATGTGACTTCTCGGAACAGGGTGCGAGACATCTTCGTGGAAAATCCGCCGATTGAGGAGTTGATCGCCCGAATCTATGAGGGTCAAGGGCGTTGAGCAGCTACTGGGCGATACTGAGTGCTCGGTTTCGGAGTCTGCTGCAGTATCGGGCCGCGGCTCTAGCGGGGTTGATGACGCAGGTTTTCTGGGGATTGATACGGGTGATGATCTTTCAGGCGTTTTACCGGTCTTCGAATGCCGAGCAGCCAATGAGCGGGAGTGATGTGGAGACGTATATCTGGCTTGGTCAGGCGTTTCTGGCGGCGCTGCCTTGGAATGTCGACACTGACCTGCGGGCGATGATCCGGACGGGCGGGATCGGGTACGAGTTGGTGCGACCGGTGGATCTTTACAGCTATTGGTTTAGCCGGGCGTTGGCTTGGCGTACCGCGCCGATGCTGATGCGTGCGGTGCCGTTGTTGGTGTTTGCGTTTGTGTTGATGGGAATGTCGCCGCCAGTTTCGTTAGGTGCAGGACTAGCCTTCGCGGTTTCGATGTGTGCGGCAATTATGTTGAGCGCTGCGATGACGACGTTTTTGAATGTGACGATGCTGTGGACGATCGCCGGGGATGGTGTGATGCAGTTGACTTTCGGACTGATAATGATCTTCTCGGGGATGCTGGTGCCGTTGCCGCTGTTTCCTGATTGGTCGCAACCGGTGATCAATGCGATGCCTTTCCGGGGTTTGGTGGATACACCTTACAGGTTGTATCTGGGGCACATTCCGTTGTCAGAGTTTGCGGGGGTTTTGGCTCATCAACTATTTTGGATCATGGCATTTTTGATTGCTGGGCGGATTGCGATGGCTAGCGCGTTGAGGAAGGTCGTGGTGCAAGGGGGATGAGCGGCGTGTTGGACAGTCTGTATGTTTATCGGCGGTTTCTCGGGGTTTCGCTGCGTTCTCAGATGCAATACAAGGCCTCGTTTCTGATGCAGTTGGCTGGTCGCCTGTTGGTCAATAGCGGGGAGTTGATTGCGATTTTCGTGCTGTTCGATCGGTTTGGTTCGATCGGCGGTTGGAACGTGTATCAAGTGGCGTTTCTTTACGGAATCGTGAACGTTTCTTTCGCGGTTGCGGACGCGATGAGCACGGGTTTCGACCTGTTCGGGGACATGGTGAAATCAGGTGATTTTGACCGGATACTGACGCGTCCGAGGTCTACGGTTTTGCAGTTGGGAGGACAGGAGTTGACTTTGAGGCGTATCAGTCGGTTGACGCCGGGTATTGCCGCGTTGGTGTTTGCCGCGATGAATTTGGAATTGGACTGGTCGCTGGCCAACTCCGGACTACTGTTACTTTCGGTCGCTGGCGGTGCTGCGTTGTTTGCTGGATTGATCGTGCTGCAGGCGACGTTGGCGTTTTGGACTACCGAGACGCTGGAGTTGATGAACGCGTTGACGTACGGCGGTGTGGAGACCACGCAGTATCCGATCAACATCTACCGACCTTGGTTCCGCAACTTCTTCACGTTCGGGGTGCCGCTGGCGACGGTGAGTTACTTCCCGTCACTGGCGATCATGGGGGTGCCAGATCCGTTAGGGACGCCGTTGTGGTTTCAATATCTGGCGCCGCTGATTGGGATTGGGTTTTTGTTGGCGTCGTTGCAGGTCTGGCGGTTTGGGGTTCGGCGGTATATGTCTACGGGGAGTTAGGCAATCCCACGCCGCGACGCCAATGCCACCGCGAGTTTGATGGCTTCTACCATGCTGGTTGATTGGGCTTTGTTTTGGCCTGCGATGTCGAAGGCGGTGCCGTGGTCTACGGAGGTGCGGATGAAGGGTATGCCGAGATTTACGGAGACGGATTCTTCGAAGCCGTGGACTTTGATGGGGATGTGGCCTTGGTCGTGATACATGACTACGACGACGTCATACATCCCGTCGATTGCCTGGTTGAAGACGGAGTCGGCGGGATGAGGGCCGGTGGCGTTGATGCCTTCCAATCTTGCGGCGTCGATGGCTGGGGTGATCTCTTTGGCCTCGGTGTCGCCTATGAGACCGTTGTCGGAGGCGTGGGGATTTAAGGCGGCTACGGCGATGCGTGGGTTGATGAAACCCCATCGTTTGAAGTGCTCGTCAGTTATGCGGACGGCGGTGAGGATATTCTCGGTGGTAACGAATTTGCAGGCTTCTGGCAGGGATTTGTGGGTCGAGAGGTGCATGCAGCGCAGAATGCCACTGACGAGCATGGTGTAGACGGTTGCGCTGTTAGTCAGGCGCTTGAAGACTTCTTGATGACCGAGGTCCGAAGCGCCGGACATTTCCCATGCCTCTTTGTTCACGGGAGCCGTGACCATTCCATCAATGTCGCCGGCGAGACACATCTTGGCGGACGTCTCGACCCACAAATGAGACGCGCGGCCGGAGTCTTCGGAGTGTCTTCCCTGCGGGAACTCGACCTCTTCGTAGTTCCCGACGCTGAGGACTGGGATGATGCTGGTGGTGTCTGGCGTGTCGGCGGGGTCGTCGATAGTTTCGACCGGGATGTTTATACCGGTCTCAGCAATCGCTTGGGTTACAGCCTTTTCGGTTCCGACGACGAACATGCGTGCGGCGGCGTTGATCTCACTATTGGCGAGAGCTTTGACGACGACTTCGGGCCCGATGCCGGAGGGGTCGCCGAGAGTGAGGGCCAACAGAGGTTTCTTCATCGTGGTCACTTGTTGGCCCTCCATAGGGGACTGTAGGGGACTTTTGGATCAGCAGGAGGTCAGCACTTGCTGTAGCCGCAGACGTAGCACTTCATGCAACCTTCTTCGAATGCCATGGAAGCGAAGCATTCGGGGCAGGTATCGCTGGCGACGTTGCCGTTGTAACCGTTTTGCTTGGCTCCGCTTGGCTTAGCTTGAGGCATGCCGACTTCGTTGGAGTTCGGCGGATTCAGCAATGCGATCTGCACCGGCTCGGAATCGTCTTCGGTTCGATCGCCTGATGCGATGCCGAGGGGCGGCGAGTAAGCGTGCTCGTGCAGCACCTTGGCGATGGCGTCGGGCACTGAGAAGATGTGCTGGCCGCGGCTGATGATCGGGTTATCGACGATGTTGATCAGCTGGTCGATGATGTCGTCGGGCGAAACGCCGGATCGTAGCGACAAGGAGATCATCCGCGACAGGGCCTCGGCCATTGCGCTGTCGTTTCCTCCCGCTTTGCCGTGGTTGGTAAACACCTCGAAGACGTGACCGTCACTCGTGAATGAGAGGGTGATGTAGATTTTGCCTCGTCCGGTTTCAACAAGGACGGTTTTCGATTCGAGGACTGCCGGTCGCGGCATTCGGTTGGTGTACGCGATTGCGGTTGGTTCGGCGGTTGCGACGGCGGTTTCGCTGTGACCGTTGGTGTTTCCGGATTTGGCATCGGCTTCTTCAGAGGTGCCGGCGGTCAAAACCTCTTTTTCGCGGCTGCCCGCGCGGTAGACGGTGATGCCTTTGCAGCGGGTTTCCCACGCAAGTTTGTAAGCTTCCTCGACATCGCCTTTGGTCGCCTCGTTAGGGAAGTTGATGGTCTTGGAGATGCCAGCATCTACGCTCTCTTGGAACGCCGCCTGCATCAAGACGTGGTCGCTCGGCGCGATGTCCGAGGCGACGTGGAAGAGGTCCTTGATTTCACCGGGGACGTCATCGCGTTCTTGCAGGGACTCTCCGCCGGCCAGGGCGTCGAGCAGGTCATCGCTGTAACAGCTGCGTTCTCGGACCACACGGTCGAGGTTGGCGTCGGCGTAGACCAGAGTTGTGTCACCGCCGAGGATGTTGTGCTTTCGGTATGCGAGCGAGAATATCGGCTCGATGCCGCTGGAGCACCCGGCAATCATCGAGATTGTGCCGGTGGGTGCGACCGTGAGGCGGCAGGCGTTGCGAACGCGCGGATGGGTGGTGCCATTTTCGTGCCATGCGCCGTACGGTCCGCGGATTTCTGCGAGGTCGGCGGAGGCAATGTCAGCTTGTTCTTTGATGAATCGCATCACGTCGCGACCGACGGCGACGGCTTCTGCGGAGTCGTATGGGATGCCCAAACTGACGAGCATGTCGGCAAAGCCCATGACTCCCAACCCGATCTTTCGGGTTTGGAGGTTCATGGCCCGGATTTCCGGGATGGCATATTCGTTGACGTCGATGGTGTTGTCGAGGAAGTGGACGGCCAATCTGACGGTTCTTCCGAGACGGTCCCAATCGATGCCGGGTAGTTTTCGGAGGGTGTGGGCTTGGACCCCGGCATACTCGGGTCGGAGCAGGTCGAGTTGCGACGGGCTACGCTCGATAACGCCGGTGGCGAGTTGGCCGATGACGAATCTTGCGAGGTTGATGGATCCGAGGTTGCAGGATTCGTATGGCAGGAGCGGTTGTTCGCCACATGGGTTGGTGGCGGTGATCAGTCCGATGTCTTTGACTGGGCTGTTGCGGTTGACTTCGTCGAGGAAGATCATCCCAGGTTCGCCGTTGCGCCATGCGCCGTCGATGATTTTGTCGAAGACGTCCCGCGCGTTTAGGTGGTCTACCGCGACTCTCGGGCTGTCTGGATCTGCCGGGTTGTCGCGGAAGTAGAGCGCGTAGTCTTCGTTGGCCATGACGGCCTGCATGAATTCGTCGGTGACGCCAACGGAGATGTTGAAGTTGTGGATGTCGCCTTCAACGGTTTTGCATTCGATGAACTCGAGGATGTCGGGGTGGTGGACATCCATAACGGCCATATTTGCGCCGTCGCGTTTGCCGCCTTGAGTCACGAGTTTCGAGGTGGCGGACAGGTAGCGGAGAGTTTCGACCGGGCCACATGCTTTGCCGTGAGTGGTCGAGATGGACCAGCCTTTGGGTCGCAGTTCAGAGAGGGCGAAGCCGGTGCCGCCGCCGAATTTCTGGACCATTGCTTGGTCGTGCGACGCCTGGGTGATGCCCTCCATTGTGTCGGTGAGGGGCAAGACGAAGCACGCGGAAAGTGTGCCTTGGCCGGTGCCGGCATTCATCAAAGTTGGCGAGTTGGGGAGAAAGTCCAAACTGGCCATCATTTCATAGAACCGATCGGCCACGTGGTCGATGCGGTCGGGCGTTGCGCCGTAAAGAGTGTCGCCTTTTGCGATGGCGTACGCGACGCGTCGGAACATTCCCTGAGCATCTTCGGAAATGTTCCCTTTCTCGTCGCGCGTGAAGTAGCGCTTTTCCAAGATTACCTTTGCGTTTTCGGAAATCTCGGCGGGAGTGAACCCATCATGAGGGACATCGAAGGTCCACTTGCCTGCAGTTGTTTGAGCCATGTTCGTTCCTCGTGTTAGTCAGATGCTGCGGATGATCTGGTTAATGCGAAAAAGTCTTCCAATCCCTTTTCAGTTGCGGTGCGCCGGTTCGAGTTCGATTGGCGAAATGCTGTTCGGGAGCAACGTGCCCTGGAGTCGTGATTCCGGTGATTCGGCCTGTTCCAAACTCGTTGCTTCGAGTGTGAACATCTCCAGATCGTCAAAGTCCTTGTAGACCGATGCGTATCTCATGTACGCGACGTGGTCAAGAGAACGGAGTCGATGCAGGACCATCTCGCCGATGATGCCGGATTCGATGCGTTCACGTCCGTCTCCGATGGCTCTCGCCCGGATCTCTTCCACGATGTGTTCGATAGCTCGTACCGGCAAGTAACGCTTGGCACAAGCGATTTCAATGCTCCGTGTCAGTTTCTCCGCTGAGAACTCTTCGAGCTTTCCGTTTCGTTTTTCCACCATCAATTTCGAATTGTACACACGTTCTAGCGTCGTGAAGCGGAATGCGCACTCGTTGCATTCGCGCCTACGCCGAACCGACTCGTCTCTGACTCGAGTGTCGAGCACTCTGGTGTCTGGATGTCAGCAGTCCGGGCAATGCATCGTTAAGGTTGCTTAACGCTCTCGTCGTATGGTGGTTTGTTCACGAACCTTCGCTTTGCGACTACTACATATAGTAGTGGTGGGCAAAAATATACTACATATCAGTTCGTTAGTGCACAGGGATTCGGGTGGAATTTCCCTTGAAATTTGGTCAGAATATTTGAAAGCGGAGCTACGGGAATCGAAATTCGCGACGGACCGACGTTACGATTTGACGCCCTAAAGCAGGGCTTAGGGACTGGATTCGTAACGCCCTGAGCGAGAGCTAACTGTCTCGCAGGAAGCGCTGATACTCTCGTTCTACCGCAGGATCGGGTATCAACGCGGGTTGATCGTTCGGATCTTCCGATTCTTCATCTTCAATTTCGACGGGTTGATCGACGAGTTCTTCTGGTTCAGGGATTTCTTCGAAACCCGTGGCGATGATGGTGATCTTCAACTCGTTCTCCATACGGAGGTCTTGAGTTGTCCCGAAGATGATTTCGGCGTCGGGGTGGACTTGCTGTTTGACGGTTTCGGATATTTTGCGCACCTCGGCCATCATCAGGTCGGGTCCGCTGGTGATGTTTAGCAGGACGCCTTTGGCGCCGTCGATGCTCACCTCGAGTAACGGCGAGCGGAGAACCGAGGAAATTGCGGCATCGGCGCGATCAATACCGTTACCTTTACCGATCGCCATCCATGCTGCGCCTTTGTCTCGCATGACAGTTCGGAGATCGGCGAAGTCGAGGTTGATTTCGCCCGGCAGGAGGAGCAACTCGGTGATCGATTGGATGCCTTGGCGGAGAACTTCGTCGGCCATGCGGAACGCGACTTCGACCGAGGTGTCTGGTGAAGACACCAAGAGCAGGCGCTCGTTGGGTATGACGATCATCGTGTCGACTTCCTCGGCGAGACGTTCCAGTCCGTCGAGCGCCTGACGCTCACGCTGATAACCCTCGAAAGGGAAAGGTTTAGTTACGACGCCGATAGTCAGACATCCCAATTCGCGCTTGGCGATATTGGCGACGACAGGTGCACCACCGGTTCCGGTGCCACCACCCATGCCGGCGGCGACGAAGACCAGGTCTGCGCCTGTCAGGACCTCTCGGATCTCCTCTCGGCTGTCGAGAAAACATTCGCGACCGAGTTGGGGATTACCGCCGACACCAAGTCCGCCGGCGATGCGGTCGCCGACGCGAAGCCGTATCGATGCCTCGGTATGGGCGAGCGCTTGGGCATCGGTGTTTGCGGCAACGTATTCGACGCTGGGGATGCGACTCCGGTACATGCGCGTCAGCGCGTTAGCTCCGCCACCGCCAACACCAACTACTTTGATGTTGACCGAGGGGAGTCGTCTACGCCTTATCGACGTTGAAAACGAAGTTGTCAATGCGAGCCGATGCGTTCTAAGGCGTGCATGCCGTCATCTGATACTTCAAACCACGCCACAACTTGGCGGCAACACGGTTTTTTGCCGCTCAATCTAACTTTACACGTATCGAGATACGTCGATAAACGGCATTCCGATGCTCGTGTGATTCGATGCAAAGAGGTTCGATCCAACTTCGAACATCGAACGTCAGTCGATGTCGTTTTGGTGTTGAAGTTGGGAAATCAGCGGCGACCCAATAGCGAGCGTAGTCGGGCACCGACGCCAGAGCTTGCTCCGACAGCAACGGGTTCGGGCTCGTCGGGCTCGGTGGAGTGGACTACTGTGATTGGTTTGCGTTCGACGTGGTTGTCTCGGTCGATTCGATCCAATGCCCTTAGCGCCATGCATATCGCGCCGGACATCGCCGGATCGCTGACGTCTTCCGGAAGGCTCTTGATGTTGGTGGGTTTGCGGACCTCGACTCGACCGCGTAGTCCCATCGACAGTTTTGCGAACGTAGTAATGCCGTTGAGCTTTGCGCCGCCGCCGGTGAAGACCACCGTGAGGAAATCTGCGTCGGGAAGGCCATCAACCTGAGTTATGCGGGAGCGGTACATCTTCATCGTCTCCTCGGCTCGTTCTTTGAGGAGGTTGGAGACGGATACGCGAGTGAGCGATCGCTCGACATCCAGGACCCTTTCGGAACCTGACAGCGACGTCGGATCGATCTCGTCGTCGATACCCAACGCGTCGCCGACGAGCGTGCCTGCGGCGAGTTTCACGGCCTCGGCATTCTCATAAGGCAGTTCGTAGGCATATGCGATGTCGTTTGTGAAGTGGAAGCCGCCGATGGGTAGAGAAGTGAAGAGGACTGCTCGACCATGGTTGTAAACGGCGATCTCAGTATCGCTACCGCCGATGTCGATCAACACCACGCCTGCATCGCGTTCGTATTGGCTCAGCAGGTACTCAGATTCGGCGACCAACGTGGAACCACCGTGGATCGGCTCGACCCCGGCGCTGGTGACCGCATCGAAAACAGTCCTGTAGTGCGCCATGTCTGAGACCACTAATAACGCCTGGACTTCGAGACTGTCGGGGTGCATACCGACAGGAGGCTTACGGAATTCGGTGTCGCTGTCGACTCGGTACGCTGTAGGAGTGGCGTAGAGGAGATGATCAGTCGGCTCGACCCGTTCCGATGCAGCTAACCTAACTGCTTCGACGATGTCCTCTTCGGTGATGCCGGTAGCGAAATCGAAACCGGTCACCTTGCCCCAACCTGCGTAGGATGAAACGTGCTTACCGCCGAAACCGACGTAAGCCTTGTTGAATGCGAGCGAGCACTGGTTGGAAACTTCGCTGACTGACGCGCGGACCGCCGCAGTGGCCTCGCTGCGATTCATCACTTCGCCGTCGTGGATCGATTCGCTGGGCAGTATGTTGATCGCCAGGATTTCGGGCTCGTTAAAGTTGTCTCGGCGGATGACTGCGCTACAAACCTTACTGCTACCGACGTCGATAGCCAATCGAATGTCTTCGTTATACATATGGTCCGATGCTCCTTCAGTTTTGACAGATCGCGACAGTTCTGCAATCAGATCCGCCTAGCTACCCTCATCTTGGCGCTGCGGCTGCGTGGGTTGGCAGCCACTTCCGATGTTGACGGCGTCAACGCCCCTCTGATGACGGGCTCCAAAGTCGGCACGTGGTTGCACGCGCAGACGGGCAATCGACGACCCTCGGCATCGCAGACACAATCAGATGCGGCTTCACGAATGAAGTTCTTCACAATCCTGTCTTCCAATGAATGGTAAGAAATCACAACTATTCGTCCGCCTATTCCTGAGACATTCACTGCCTGTTCCAGACCAATCTGCAAGGCGGTCATTTCATCGTTGACGGCGATCCTCAGCGCTTGGAAAGTTTTGGTGGCTGGATGGATCGTGCTTCGGCCACGGGGTTTCACAGAGGCGATGACCTCGGCAAGTTGCGCAGCATCTCGGATCGGGCGGTTTCGCACGATTGCGGTTGCGATTCTGCGCGAAGCGCGCTCGTCGCCAAAACGGAAGATGAGATCGGCCAAGTCTCGATCGGGATAGTTGTTCACGATAGTGCTTGCATCGATGACGCCATCCCCGGAGAACCTCATGTCAAGCGGATCGGAACGTCGGAAAGAGAATCCCCTGGCCTCGCGATCGAGTTGCAGAGACGAGACGCCTAGATCCATCAACACACCGTGTACTGGTGCAAATCCGTATCTTGTGGCCACTGCCTGCATCTCGACGAAGTTCTCGTTTACTAGCCTCACGGATGATCCGAAGTCGGTTAATCGCTCGCTTGCGGAGGCTATCGCCTCTGGGTCTGCGTCGAATCCGATCAGTTGGCCGCCTGGGGAAGCTGCTCTGAGGATGGCTCGAGCATGTCCTCCTTCGCCTACCGTGGCGTCGATGTAACGCCCGCCCGGCGTGACCTGGAGAGCGTCGACAACCTCGGAGAGCATCACGGGTTCGTGGAAGTCCGTTGCGCTTCCGGCTACTTTTGATGTCGTGTTCGTCACGGCCGACTTACGATCAGATACGACGGTTCGACGCCGCGACGAACGTTACCGCTATGGCCCAAGACTTCGCCGCAACGATCAAACATCGCTCATTTGCGTTTCCCAACACGCAAAAGTTGGGCTATGAATCAGAATTTTAGGAACACTCGAACCGTTCATTCCATACCGTGAAGCGCGTTCAGGCGGCATTATCATCAAGAGATCGCCGAGTGCCATGACGATTAAAGACACTTCAAATGTCACAATGCATCAAATTTGCCGTTTTGACCAGCAGTGACTCCGGTCACAAAGGAGAACGGCAAGATATCGGCGGGGACGCGGTAGCTGGCTTGATGGCGGAACACGGTCACGAACTGATCGACAGAGCGTTGGAACCCGACGATCAATCAAGGTTGAGCGAACGATTGCGCTCTTGGGCCAAAAGGTCTGATGTCGAGATCGTGTTGACGACGGGCGGAACCGGACTCGCGCCTCGTGATGTGATGCCCGAAGCGACGCGTAGCGTGATCGAATACGAGGTTCCCGGGATTGCCGAAGCGATGCGTTCGGCATCGTTGGCGATTACCAAGACGGCGATGCTATCCCGAGGGTTGGCGGGGGTTGTTAATCAGACGTTGATCATCAATCTACCCGGCAGTCCAAAAGGCGCAGTCGAAACGCTCGAAGTGGTTATGCCCGTGTTGGCCCATGCCGTCGAGATTATGCGAGACACGCATCGAGGCGATCACCCTATCGAGCGCCATGGTCACAATCATTGACGTAGCGGAAAGACTGTGAAGTTTCATGTCGTAACGCTTTTCCCCGGGATGTTTGCAGGCCCAATGACTGCGAGCATCATCGGACGAGCGATAACTGAGGGGAAGATTGAGATCGAGTACGTCGATCCGCGTGATTTCACGCAGGATCGGCATCGGAGCGTCGACGCGCCACCATATGGTGGCGGGCCGGGAATGGTGATGATGGCGCAACCGTTGGCGCGGGCGGTCGATGCAATCCACGACGGGTATCCGCCGGATCAGCGACCGACGACCGTGTTGATGTCGCCGCAAGGACGACCGATGAGCCATCAGCTCGCGGTTGCGTTATCGAAACTTGAGGCCGTGACTTTGGTGTGCGGTCACTATGAGGGAGTGGATGAGAGGTTCATCGAGGAATATGTCGATCTTGAGATCAGCGTCGGCGACTTTGTGATGACGGGCGGAGAGATTCCAGCAATGGCCGTGATCGATTCGGTGACGCGTCTTGTGCCTGGGGTTTTGGGAGATGCCGAATCGGTTCGCGAGGAATCGTTCTCGTCCGAAAGCGGCGGGATACTCGAAGGGCCTGTTTATACCCGGCCTGTCGAGTTTCGCGGCAAGCGGGTGCCAGAGGTTTTCCTGACGGGCAATCGACGTGAAGTCGAGCGACACCGGAAACGCGTCGCAGCCGAACGAACGTTGGAGCGACGGCCAGATTTGATGCAGGGCTGGGGCCCTTCGCCTTCTGAAGAGAATCAGGGTTAATTCGGGCGCAGCGACTTCAACACCGATTCGTCGGCGTCGATGTCCACGAACTTATCGCGTGACTTTGAGCCGATCGAGACGCGAATCTTCGATTTAGGCACGCGGATCGTCTTCGAGATCAGGTTTACAACGGCTTCGTTCGCCGCGTTGTCTACTGGTGGCGCTTGGACGCGAATGGTTAGGCGTCGGAGTTCTGGTTCCCACGAGACGACCTCATTTTTCGAAGAACGCGGTTTGACGCGGACGTTGATCCGGAAGCTATCGGTCAACGTTTTAAATCCTCGTCGTGACTTCGCCGGCGGCGACGGCGCGCAGGGAGCCGCCCTGCTCTCGGATCAACAGCCTACCGAATTCGTCGACGTCCTCGGCGATCCCAGAGATTACTTCGTCGTTTTCGTCTGAATGGATCGACACCGAGACTTGTGATCCGAGTCCGATCAGCCTCGCACGCCATTCGGGCATGATGGTTTCGCCACGGTCGAGCGCGTCGTACAACTCGTTGAGGATTGAAAGTAGGATTTTGGCGACTTCTCGACGGTCGATTTCAGCGGACGGCGCAGCGAGGTCGCGGATACTCGTCGCTTCGTAGCCGGGTGAGTTGCTCGGGTCGATTCGTCGATTCACGTTTAGCCCGATCCCTAGGATGCCGACGAAGGAAGCGCCGGTTGTGACGCTCTCGGCGATTACCCCGCAGATCTTCTTGCGTCCGATGAGGACGTCGTTTGGCCACTTGATCGATGAGGGTTGGGAGATTAATTGGTCGACGGTCATCGCTGAGGCGAGCGAGGCCATGGTGGTCAGGCGACCAGCGATCGAGGGTCTGGGGCACACGATCACAGAGACCAATATGTCTTGACCGGGTTCGGAATCCCAGCTTCTGTCGAAACGCCCTCGCCCGTGTGACTGTTCGTCGGCGAATATCGCGGTACCGTGGAGTTCGGATTGGTTTCCGCAATTGCTGATTAATTCACGAGCAACTTCCATCGTGGAGGTCGTGCGTCGTAAGTGGATGATTCGAGCGCCGATCTGTCCTTGGAAGTCGTTTTCCAAGGACGCGAAATCGGATGAATCTGGGGTTTGGTCGGGCATGAGGTTAAAGAGCCAGTTATATCGTTGATTCTCGGGCGCGAACCCGTTTAGGGCAATCCCCTACAGACGATTTTCGGTGGAAATTCGAACGGTAAGAGACGAAGAGTTCCTGAAATGGCGTATCGCCGTCAGGGCTAGTCAGGGTTTTCACACGACGCCTGACGATACGGTCTTTATGCGCGAACACCGGGTGGAGATCGACCGGTTGTTGGCCTGCGTCGACGGGGACAGGATCGTCGGTTGCGGAGGGGTCGATTCATTTGACATGACGCTGCCCGGTGGCGCGCAGGTGCCGATAGCAGGTGTCGGATATGTTGGTACCTCTCCCAGCCATCGGCGGAGGGGAATCTACCGGAAAATTATGAACCGCATTCACGACGACGCTCGGGATCGTGGTGACATTGCCTCGACGCTGTGGGCGAGTCAAAGCAACCTGTATGGTCGGTACGGATATGGAAACTCGATGCCTGCCTACAACTGGCACATCGACATGCGCCACACTGCGTATGCGCATGCTCCAGCGTGGTCAGGCGAGTTCTTGGAGCCTCAGCGCGATGAGGCGATTCCGTTGATGTCGAAGGCCTACGACCGTGCACGGGCCGTTCGTCCGGGGATGATCACCCGGACTCCCAAAAGGTGGGAGTATGAGATCCATCCCGTCCACACAAAGGACGAGTTTTTCGTCATCTACGTCGAGGGCGATGATCCGTTAGCGTACGCAAGGTACACGATCGAGAAGAATCCGGAGGATGAGTTTAGGGGCACGATGCACGTGGTGGAGGCTGTCGCTGCGACCGATGCGGCTCACGCCGCGCTTTGGCGATACCTTCTCGATTTGGAACTCGTCGACGATCTCAAGGCGCATGTCCGGCCAATTGATGATCCGCTGGTGTGGATGCTGGCTGAGCCGCGCAGGTTGCGTCGAAGCCTGATCGATGCGGTTTGGTTGAAGTTCCTCAACGTGCCTGCGATGTTGGAGGCACGAAGCTATCCGGTCGAGGATTCCTTAGTGATACGAGTGGTAGATGCCGGTGCCGACACTGGGAATACGTGGTCGCTGGAAAGCGGTTTAGACGGCGGTAGGTGCGTGACTACTGCCAAATCCCCTGACCTCGTGATGAGTGAAGGCGAGTTGGCGGCCATCTACATGGGCGCGGTGGAATGTTCGATGCTTGCGAATTTGAGGATGGTGGAGGTAACGCCTCGCAAACCGGATGCCGCGAAACGCGCCGATGCGATGTTCCGCACTTCGCCTGCTGGTTGGAACCCATACCACTACTAATCCGAACCCCGCCTTAGAAACACCGATGACAAATTCAGACAGACTCGAGGGGATCGAGTTTCGAGTAGGACGAGAGCACGAACGCATCGCTTTCAATCGAGCTATGCACCGCGGTTTCGGCGGCCATTTCCGCCCTCAAGTCGGCGAGCTCGAGTACGAAAAAGCGGCCTGGGATCCGATGTCGTCGGCCGTTTTGGCGTTTGATGGCGACGAGATGGTCGGCACGACGGCGGGTTACGATTTCCGAATGGCGGTGCCCGGCGGCCTGACGAAGTTGTTCGGCGTTACGGAAGTCACCGTCGCCGCCACGCATAGGCGACGCGGCATTTTGCGCTCGATGATGCGACAGCTTCTCGCCAAAGGTCGTGACGAGGGACATCACATCGCCGGGTTGTGGGCGAGCGAATCAAACATCTACCGACGATTCGGTTTCGGGATTTCGGGCGAAACCCATGTCGCAAAAATCGATACACGTTTCGGCCGATTCCGCGCGATACCCGAATCTCGGGGACGGGTTCGATTCGCTGGCCCCGAAAAGATGCGTGAGATTGCCCCCAAAGTCTTCGAAGCCGCCACGATCCATACGCCGGGCATGATTTATCGACGCAGCGGCGAATGGGACTGGCGATATAACCCTGGACGCATAGCAAATATCCAGAAACAGAAACCCTTCTTCGTGGTCTGCTACGAAGACGAAACTCCGGCTGGGTACGCCGAGTATTCGGTTGAGGAACAGCATCTGATGCACCTTCCTAGCGTGTTGAGAGTGCACGAACTCGTCGCTGCGACTACTTCGGCGGAGACCACTCTTTGGCGGTATATTCTCGACATCGATCTGGTTAATGAGGTCCATCACAATCTGCATCCCAAGAAGTCGAACCTTCTATGGCTCCTCGATGACCCTCGGAAACTCTCGCTAGAGCCGTATGACTCTTTTTGGGTACGGCTCCTCGATCCAGTCGAAGCGCTTGCTAGTCGGACATACTCAGCGGAGGGCGATGTCGTGATTAGGATCGTCGACGATTTTTGCCCGTGGGTGGATGGGGTTTACCGTTTGACGGCCGGACGCGACGGTTCCGCTAACTGCGAAGAGACGGATCGCGGGCCTGATGTCACACTCTCGGCATCGGCGCTGGGAACGATCTACATGGGTTCGTTCTACCTCGCCGACCTCCAACGCGCGGGCCGCGTCGAAGAGCATCGACCCGGCGCGGTTCGAACCATTGATACCATGTTCCCAACCAGCGGGGTACAAAACTTTTTGCCCGAATTCTGAACCGCCAACCAAAATGTCCGTCTTCACACCAACCCATCTCGGGAAGTGGGAACCGCTTTACCGACGATTGCTCGAGGGTGAAACGATGCCGTTGACGGAGGATGGGGCTTGGATGCTAGGAAGGAAAACCGGCGTGATCGCTGTGATGCACGAAGACGAACCGATTTACATCGAAGCATCCAAAGACATCGGTAGGACGATCGGCGAGTATCTCAGCGGCGGTGCCAACTGCGACTTTCGAGCGAAGTTAGGTATCGTGGAGTTAGGAGCGTCGCCGCGAACTGCACTCGAAAGGTCTCGGAAGGGACCGTTGGCTGATCGCATCAACCGACTGCTGCCGCAATACAGGTTCGCCGCGGTGCCGGCAACCGACGCATTGTCTGAGCGATTGGCTGCGGCGTTCACGGTGGTGGCAGATCCGCGCCTCAACGGCCCAACCGCCGAGGCAAATGCGATACTGGATTCATTACCCAGTTGAGCTGAAACGTCGCTCGACCCATTAGATCCGATGCAGACCCATTTCTCTGAATACATCCCGCTCGCGGCCTTGATCGTCTTCGTGGGGGCTCTGGCTATCCTCATCTGGCGAGGAAACTACAAAGTCGGTGCCTACGTAGTTCAAGTCGCAGTCGCGCTCTTCCTGTCTTCGGCTTTCGGATTCGCCCTGTATGCGATGTCAGTGGTCATGGTGACGACGGTGATCTTCAGGGGAAGCGAGGAATTCCTGATGTTCAACGCTGTCGCGTCGCAGGCCATAGGTGCGACGATTGGGTTCGCAATCATCAAAAGGTACGGCACCTCTGAAAACCAGCTCCACCTCAAGGAAGTCGGGATTTCGTTAGTTTTGGGAATCATCGGCGGCTTGATCGGTTTCAATCTGTTCAAAGACGCAACGTTCGCCGCTGATTTCGTGACAAACGCCAATAGCGTCGCAGGGGCCTATTTCGGCGCGGTACTGATGGGCAATGGACTGCTGATAGTTGGCGGCTTCATCAACGTTCTGCAGAATCGCGAACCTTGACGGTATCCCGCGGTCCAACACCGCGGGTCGAAATCAGTTGCGTTTCTCCTAACAGCCCTTTCGCGTAGACGCTCTGTTGGGAACTGCACGCCCCACCAAGCATCAACCCGATCGGGTTGATGCTCAATCCCGGGTGCCGTATAGACGCCGTTGACGTCACGTAGCTGACCGCCCGGCAGGTCGCGAACCGGCGCGTACTCTTTGCCAGTTGGCGCTGGGTACGTTCATCCGCTCTCACGTAAGTTAACGTCATAGATCCCTAGCTGGTTCTTGATTCGATGACACTAGCCAGCGGCAGAGAATCGGGTTCGCGAAGCAATGAAACGGCGCTCCGCGCGTTAAAGTTGGTAGCGGCATCATTAGCTGAGACTGACGGAGGATCGTTCTCGCCATGCGCATCACCGATATCGAAGTAATCACCTTCAAGAGCCAATCCAACAGCGTCGGCACGAAGTGGGGGTATGGACAATGGCTCGACGAGCCCCAACCCTCGACTAATGCGATCACCAAGATCTCAACCGACGAAGGGGTTTGTGGCTACAACACTGGCGGGATGGGCGGCTACTTCGGGGGAGTATTTCCTTCCGAGGTTGCCAAAATGGTCAAAGACCTTCTAGTCGGCGAAGATCCGCTGAGTCGTGAACACTTGTGGAATCTGATGCGTGACAACAACAATTTCCACGAATCGTTGATTGGGAATCTTGACTGTGCCCTTTGGGACCTCGCCGGCAGATACGCCGGGATGTCAGTTTCGCAGCTCATGGGCAAAGCACGAGACAAGGTTCGTGCCTATGCCAGCACGTTCCCGAACATGGGTAGCCCGGAGGACTACGCGAAGTTCGCTCTGGAATGCAAAGCGCAGGGGTACACCGCGTTCAAAGTCCATGCCTACATCTATTGGAACCCGATCACGAACCAACCGGCACCGCGTCGCCCGGCGTTCCCGAAACAAGACGTGGAGGTATGTGAAGCAGTGAAAGACGCCGTCGGCGATGAGATGACGCTGATGCTCGATCCGTGGGGCATCTACACTCTCGACGAATCGATCTACGTCGGGCGTGAACTTGAGCGGCTCGGATACTACTTCCTCGAGCATCCGATGCACGAGTTCCGAGTCGAGCCCTATCGTCGCCTGTGCAACGAACTGGACATCGCGGTGTGCGCTCCCGAACACGCTACGTGGATGCACTACTCCCGCGCAGAATGGGTCTTGCAGGGCGCCTCTGACATTGGTCGGATCGATATCAACTTCGGCGGATTAACTGCATGCAAGAAAGCTGTCGACGTATACGAGGCATTCGGTATCCCATGCGAGATGCACGGCGGTTGGTTTGGGAATTCGGCGATCTTGGGCGCCACCACAGCCGAGACTTGCCTCTTTTATGAGCGCGGCCTATTGAGGCCTGATTTCGATTACGAGGCAACGCCTCCGTTCCTAAACTCGCCTTGCGATCCGATGGATGAAGAAGGAAACGTCCTTCTTCCGCAAGGGCACGGACTAGGAATGGACTTCAACTGGGACTATATAGACGACAACCGCGTCGCCTGAGTTTCAGACGACGCGGTTGAGCGCGTTGCGGTTGTGACGGCACGGTTGACGATGCCATCGTAAGTTCCGAATTTCGGTTAGAACTGGCGGCCTTTCTTCTGTAGCTGCATCATGTGGTTGCGTAGGAACGGCGGGATCTTCATCGAATCCGGGTCTTCGATGGCTTGCTCGATCATCTGAGTGTCCATCACTCGCTGCTCCTCGTCTGACGGGAAGCCAGTTGCGATGACGATGACTCGAATGTCGTGCCCCATGTTGGCCTGGCGGGCAGTTCCCAAGATGATGTTGGACTGCGCCGTCATCTTACTCTGGACGATACTCGAGATCTCCTGCACGCTGTACATCCGCATCGCGGGGCCGCCGGTGATATTCACCAAAGCCCGTTGTGCGCCAGTGATGTCGACGTCCAAAAGCGGACTCTCGAGGGCCTGATGGACCGCCTCGAGCGCGCCTCCAGGTTGGATGTCAGAAGCTTGGCCGACGCCCATCCACGCTGGGCCTGCATTAGTCATAACTGCGCGAACGTCGGCGAAGTCCAAGTTGACCTCTCCCGGTTCGATGATCACGCGGGCAATCCCCTCAACCCCGTCTTTCAGGACCTTGTCGGCCATTCGCCATGCCTCTTGAGTAGTCGTGTCAGGAGCCGCGGCGTCCAACAGACGATCATTCGGAATGCGAATCAACGTATCGACGTATTTTTGCAGATCGTCGATGCCCTCTTCGGCTTTTGCCATGCGATGCGTGCCTTCAAAACTGAATGGCATCGTGCACACGCCGATCGTGAGCGCGCCTTGCTGCTTCGCAATCTGTGCGACTACCGGCGCACCGCCCGTACCCGTGCCACCTCCCATGCCTGCAGTGACGAAAACGAGGTCTGCGCCGTCCAACGCCTCTGCGATCTCCTCACGGTTTTCTTCGTGGCAGATACGGCCTTGCGTGGGATCGCCACCCACGCCCATGCCTCGGGCGGTTGTGTCACCGACCCGGAGCGCAGTTGGCACAGCCGCCAGCTCCAAGGCTTGGGCGTCGGTGTTCATCACCATGTAATCGACCGTGTCGATCGGGTCGCCAAACATACGGTTAACGGCGTTAGATCCGCCGCCGCCGACGCCAACAACCTTGATGTTGACCTTCCCTATGCCGAGAGGCTGTCTGCCCTGCGGTCGGTACTCGAATTCGTCGTGTATTTCACGCAACATTGTCTTGTCCTTCACGATTTCTTAGAAACCATGGTCTCGTCAGTAACCGGCACGTATCACCGAACCACAGATCGCTGTTTCCCAACGTTCAGATTCGACGCCGCAACGCGCGTAACGTCCCTGAGTGATTACTAAGCTAAGCAATCCGAACACCGTGATGCAATACAACAACGCGCAGTTACTTCGTTCGATGTTTTTCGTTTTCGCTCCCGTCGATGGGGACGGAAGCAGCTAAGCGGAAACGTTTGACTCGATTCTATTGGTAGGATCGTTCGATCGATCTCGCGTCGTGGCACATTCCGACTTAGACTTGGGTAGTTGGGGAGCGCAACCGATCCCCCGGAGCAACCATTCGAGACATAACCCACGGAAAGGGACGTTGATCCATGAACGGCTACGAAGCTGTTGCCAAAATACTCAAAAAAGAAGGGTTCGAGTGGCTCGCCTGCTTCCCCTCCAACCCGATCATCGAAGCGGTCGCCAAGGAAGGCATTCGCCCGATCGTATTCCGACAGGAACGTGGCGGGATTATGGCGGCTGACGGCTATTCACGCCTCATGTCTTCGAAGGGCAAGTACGGACTCTTCGCCTGCCAAGGTGGCCCCGGTTCGGAAAACTCCTTTGGAGGATTCGCGCAGGCTTGGGCCGATGCGGTGCCGATTCTGTTCATTCCCGACGGCCCTGGCAACTACAAGACCGGCGTATCGCCGAACTTCAGCGGCCCTCTCAACTTCGAGCACATAACGAAGCTCGCGCTCGCGGTCACGTCGACAGCAGCAATCCCTGACCTCATGCGCCGTGCGACGGAAGCGCTCAAGAATGGTCGACCCGGGCCGGTCATGGTCGAAATGCAACGCGACGCGATGGGCGACGACGTGCCGGATGCCGCCGTTGAGGCTTATCGCCCGACGTCAAGGCATATCTCCGCGCCGTCTGCAAGCGATATCAAGGACGTAGCAGACAAACTCCTCAACGCCCGAATGCCAGTCATCTGGGCTGGACAAGGAGTCCTACACGCCGGCGCAACTGAAGAGCTACAAGAACTCGCGGAACTTACGCAGATCCCGGTGATGACGACGATGCCCGGCAAGAGTGCTATCGACGAACGCCACCCGCTCGCTCTCGGTGCAGCCAACCGCACAGCGCCCAAGCCGGTCTGGACTTGGCTGAAAGAGTCTGACGTTCTTTTCGCAATCGGCGCGAGTTTGACCGTCACCAACTACGGGATCGATCTTCCCGGCGGCAAGTTCCTGATTCACTGCACCAACAACCCGACTGACATCTCTAAGGAATACGCAACTGACATCGGTTTGGTGGGCGACGCCGGCGAAACGCTTCGCGTGCTAATCGACGAAATCAAGGGGCGTATCGGCGAGGAAGGTCGGAGTGGAGACTCCTCGGTGCGTGAATCGATCGCCCAGGTGCGCGCTGAGTGGGAAGCCGACTGGAACGGCCTGCTCAACTCGGACATGAACCCGATCAACCCCTATCGCCTGCTCAAGGAGATCGGCGACGCGGTCGATCATGAGAACACGGTAATGACGCACGACGCCGGTCACCCGCGTGACCAGATGATGCCGTTCTACACCGCCACGAAGCCGCACACCTACATAGGTTGGGGCAAGAGCACGCACCTTGGTTACGGCATCGGTCTGATGATTGGCGCCAAGATGGCAATGCCCGAACGCTTCTGCGTCAACTTCATGGGTGACGCCGCGTTCGGCATGTCGGGACTCGACATCGAAACGTCGGTTCGCTCCGGCAACCCGATCACAACCATCGTCCTCAACAACGGCACGATGGGTGGCTACAACCGTTCCCTCCCGGTGGCAATGGAGAAGTACAACGCTGGCAACATGACCGGCGACTACGCCATGATCGCCGAAGGAATGGGTGCCCGGGGAATCACCGTGACCCAGCCGGAAGAGATCGGGCCTGCGGTCCGCGAAGCGCACCGTGAGAATTTCGAGAACGGCCGCTCAGCCCTAATCGACGTTCACACCCAGCAAGAGCTGAACTTCAGCATCTACGACTAGCGGATGTTTGCATGACATTCAGTTTGTTCGTCAACGGGTCAAAGGGGGTGAACCGGCCTGCAAGGAGTTACCCGTTGCTTGACTGAACGCCGGGAAATCGCCGTTGGTTCAATCTGCGTTGGCTTTTGTGATTTCAGTGCTTGCCAAGAATTCAACCGCGCTCTTTGAACAACGTGACAGCAGGAATTGTGAAGGTGAAAATCCCACGTTGGGTCGAGAAGTTACCGCCGCCGATTAGAAAGATCCTCGATCGCGGTCAATACAAACACGATGAGCGTGCAAGTAGGGCCATCTTTGCCACCCGGACATTGAAGCCGAAGAGACCAAGCGACCGAAAACCAGACCATTCTCCCGGAATATACCGAATACGAGAAAGGGGGCGCGGCACTGAACCCGTCTACATCGGCGAAACCAGTGACCTCGCCGCGCGGAAAGGCACACATTTCGGCATCAACGGCAACTACTCTGCCAAAACTCACGTCTTTCTTTGGCAACGCGCAGATGGGCGAAGCACGAGCAACTCGCGCAAGAAAATCGAACGGGATCTCATCGCGATTTACAGACCGCGTGACAACAAGAACAGTGGCGGCGGCGGCAGGCATGCAATGCGCAAACGACGTTGACCACGGGCTATTGCCCAACAAAAATCGGCCCCGTCCTCGATTGGAAGACAGGGCCGATTGTTTTTTCGCTAGCGGCGTTTACTAGACGCGAGTGGTTTATTAACCCGCTTCAGCCAGTGCCTCGTGGACTCGAGCCGCAACGTCATCGGGAACGTACTGTTCCCAGATGTCGGAGAAGTTCTCGAGGTAGTAGAGCGCAGCGGTGTCGCTAGTCTCGTTGTTCTCGGTCATCCAAGCCTCAGTTTCGATGTGGCTGGCTGCCGTGAAGTCCCAGCGTCGGAAGAACTGAACCAGCTCGGGTGCGCGGTCGATGAGCGTCTCGTGGACCGCAATCTTGATCTGCGCGGTTGGGTACGCACAGCCTTTTCCTGATTCCCAGCAGGCATCGGAGTAGGGTGGCTCTTCCAAGATGTAAAGGTCAAGCTCTGCTGAGGGCTTTGTTGGGCCCCAGAGGTAGCCAACCCATGGTTCACCTCGACCGTAAGCGGCTTCGAGATCCGCGAACAGGCCGGCGCCCGAACCGGGGTTAACCAGCTCGACCGTGTCTTCGAGACCATAGGTCACGACCTTCTCGGCATTGACAACCTCGCACGCCCAGCCGGGGATGCAGGTGACTAGTCGAGCTTTTCCATTGGAGTCAGGCGTGACGAACAGGTCCATGTATTCCGGCAGATCCGTGACGGATACCAACCCGGGATTTTCGTCCTTCAAGTACTGAGGGATCACGAAACCCTGCCAGTTGTCTTCTAGACTCTTGCCAACGTCAACTACGACGCCACTCTCGAGAGCTGCGTCCCAAACTTCTTGTTGGTTCGGGAGCCAGATCTCCATCGTTACGTCGGTGTCGTTGTTTTTCAGGCCTTCGAACAGCGATATCGTGTCGCCCGCGACCGCGTCGGTCGGGTAGCCGTAGCCGTGTTCCACGATGAATCTGGCGATTCGAACCTGGAGCTCTGACGAGGTCCAGTTCAAGTCAGAGAAGATTATCGGTTCCTTCTCTTTCTCCACGGTGACCTCAACCAGGACCTCTTTCTCTACAACCACTTCCTTCTCAACCACCACTTCTTTCTCGACCTCACGAATGACTTCGACCTGTTTCTCGACCTCCACTTCGCGAGTGACCTCGACCTCAACCACCTTTTCGACTTCGACAGTTTCGGTACCGCACGCAATCGCTACGATACTCATGCCCGCAAGCAACAGCACGAGTCCCAGCAAGCCGGAGTTCGTAATCTGTTTTTTCGCTTTCAAGAGCAATGTTTCTCTCCTTGTATTTGTTTCACGTTAGACAAGAGCGAATGCGCGAAGACGCGTCGCTTCAAACACAGGAATTGAACCCCACCCATCACCCAGCCGTAGTTCCTCCCACGTCCGAGATACCCATCGCGTCCCGTTGGCGTTTAGCAAACGCCTGCGTGATGCGATCGATGATGATGGCGAGAAATACGATCCCAAGTCCCGCCAAGAAGGCGTTCCCGGGCTCGATCCGTCCCAAAGCTCGATTTACATCTTCACCCAGTCCACCCGCACCTACCAGAGATGCTATCACAACCATCGCAAGCGCCATCAATGTGGTCTGGTTGACCCCTGCCATGATTGTGGGAATTGCCAACGGAATCTTGACGCGCAACAACAACTGCAGATTAGTCGCGCCGAATGATGTCGCCGCCTCAATCGTCTCTTCAGGCACCTGTCTGATGCCCAGATTCGTAAGCCTGACAGCAGGCGGCACTGCATAGATCAGCGTCGCAATTACCGCCGGGACGTTGCCGAGACTAAAGAATGCGATCGCCGGGACAAGGTACACGAAACTCGGCATCGTCTGCATACCGTCCAAGATCGGACGGAGAATCTGGTCTAATCGGTCGCTTTGCGACGCCCAAACCCCTACGGGAACCGCGATCACAATGGAAAGCGTAACCGTCACGATGATCAATGCCGCTGTTTCCATCGCGCTCTCCCACAGCCCGAACACCGCGATCGTAAGAAGCGACGCGACCGAAAACACTCCCACACGAACTCCAGCCATTCGCCAACCCAAAACGCCGACACCGATGATGAACGCTGGCCAAGGGATCCAGATCATTACGTCTTCAAGCCAGACCAACGCTTTCAAAAGTACTGTCTTGATGAAACTGAATATGAAATCCAGATTGACGTTCATCCAATCGATGATCTGGTCGATTCGCAGTCCGATTTCGCGCCCGTAATCTATCGGGAACTCTCGACCGTCTTCCCAACCTATCGCCATGATCACCACGGTGAGCATAGCTGGGATCGCAGCCCATCGCAACCAATACGGAATGCGATCGACTAAATCTCTGAAAGGGCTCGCGCTCTGTGCACCAACGGTGTTTTCTGTTGATTCGCTTTCCATCTCGATCTCTCCCTGTTGGGATTGTTGACGAACCGACTCTACGAGCCGTTTTCGTCAGTGTCCGTCGACGGATCCATTACCTCTGCCAGCATCTCCAGTTCGACCTCACCGATGAGCACGCCGTTGTCATCTAGCACGGGCACTGAGTGGTCTGCTCGTAGCCCAAAAGGCACCAACTCGTCCAATACCGTGTCGCTGGAGACGGCTTCGTCGACGGTCAAAGGGACATCACCGATGCTCTCGACGCCCCTACGGATCGCCGAGTTAATGCGTTGAAGCCGAGCGGTTCCGATGTAACGTTTTTCGTCGTCAACGACCATGGCGTAACCCAGGTCATCCTCGATCAGCTTCTCCAAGACATCAGAAGCTGCAATGTCTTGCGAAACTACGTGAACTGCCTCTCCCATCACAGACGCGGCGGTCATCAAGGAATACTGCCGAACATCTTTGGTGAAATCTTTCACGAAGGCGTTGCGAGGATGTAAGACGACGTCCGTCGGCGTGCCTGACTGGATGATGGCGCCATCACGCATGATTGCGATCCGGTCACCGATATTTGCCGCCTCGCTAAGGTCGTGCGTGATGAAGATGATGGTTTTGTGCATCAACGCCTGGGTCCGCACCAATTCTTCCTGCAGATCACGACGTATGACCGGGTCGAGTGCGCTGAACGGTTCGTCCATCAACATCACCGGCGCATCCATCGCGAATGCACGCGCCAACCCAACGCGTTGCTTCATCCCGCCGCTCAACTCGTCGGGCATGTTGCGTTCCCATCCTCCCAAACCAACCGCTTCGAGAGACTCAACCGCCCGATCGCGGCGCTCACGTCGGTCTACGCCAGCTAACTCCAATCCCCACGAAACGTTATCTATTACGTTGCGATGCGGCATCAACCCGAAGTGTTGAAACACCATCGCCAGCTTTGTGCGACGCATCTGCAAGAGATCCTCGTCGCTCATCCCCCTGACCTCGTCATCGCCGATCCAAATCTCCCCGCGATCCGCCTCGATTAATCGATTAATGCACCGGATCAGCGTCGATTTCCCGCATCCAGACAGCCCCATAACCACGAATATCTCGCCCTGCGCCGCTTCGAACGACACGTCCGACAACGCCAACACCGCACCGGTGGCTTCCTGAATCTCATCCTTTGTCGCACCACCCTTCGCCATCTCTATCCCCTCATCGGTATCCCCCCCGAACAGTTTCCACACGCCTCGTACCGAGACTGCGACGTCCGACCCGCGTTCCTCGTCTCGAGTTTCTTGCATTAAAGTCAAACCAGTTCCTCAATCTCCTACTTGAATCCAATCAAAGCCAGCGCCGAACGCAACCAGCCGTCCAACACTCAACCATAACGGAAGGCGCAAAACCGCCCGCCGAACGCAGTTTCATGGACTGTTCGCGCGACAATCCCTTACCGACTTTGAGGGGGTATCATCTGCCACATTGGCCAACGACACCTTGCACATCTTCCTTTACCTACTTTCACTACGGCCATTGGAAGCGGGACCACCAAAGCAATCCGGAAAAGAACCAACATGAAAATCGCATGGATCGGCATCGGACACATGGGCAAGCCCATGGCGAAGCACATGATGGCTGCGGCTGAGGAGTTCACCGTCCACGACCTCCGACCCGAAGCCTCCACCGACATGCTCGAAGACGGCGCACACTGGGCCGACACCCCAGCCGAAGCCGCCGCGGGTAAAGACCTCGTCGTGACATGCTTACCGATGCCCCAACACGTCGAAGCGGTCAGCTTCGGCGACGACGGTATCGCCGACGGTGTGGACGAAGGGACAGTCGTCATCGATTGCACATCCAACTCACTCGAAGCTGTAAGATCCCTCCATGCCCGATATGCAGACCAAGGCGTAACGTTTCTCGACACGCCCGTCAGCGGCGGAGTCATCGGTGCCATGGAACGCGACTTAGCCGTTTACGTAGGCGGCGACCACGACACATATCTCACAATCAAACCCACGCTCGACGCCATGGGCGACAAGGTTCAATACTGCGGCGACATCGGCACTGGCACCATCTGCAAACTCATGAACCAGCTATTCGGCGCAATCGTTCGCATGGCAACAATGGAGGTGGTCACAGCGGGCGTCAAGGCCGGCGTCGATTTCGACGTTCTGGTCAAGGCAATCCACGAAGGGTCCGGAGGCAAACGCCGCCCATTCGACGGTTTCGAGCGACCTCCTGAAGACTACGACGACACCGAATTCACCTTCTATCTGGAACTCGGAGCCAAAGACGTCCGCCTCGCAAACGAAATCGGCCGTTCACTCCGCGTCCCTCAACCGCTAGCCAACCTCACCGAAGCCAGATTGATCGAAGCCCTCAACCGAGGCTGGGGCAAGAAACGCAACGAGGTGGTTGGCGAGATTCAACAGGAAATCTCAAACGTCAACCTCCACGTCGACGACTGAACGCAAAACACTCGACATTAGAATCACAACACACACCAAACCCCAAGGAATCCCAAGATGAAAACCGCCGACCCCGCAATCAACATGGTCATCGACAACATCGGTGTCATGGTCGCATCCGAAGGCGGCTCTCTCGAGCTCCTCGAACTCACGGACGACTACATGAAGGTCAAATACTACGCCGGAACCAACGAGGACTGCCCCGAATGCGTCCCCATGACAGACGCCGTCTACCAGTTCATGCGCGCATCCCTAAACATCCACGCACCCCGCATCGCTACGCTCGAAGTCATCGACTGATCCGATCCGTAGGGACAACGTCCTTGGTTGCCCTGCCACTTCAATCAACACCTCTTTCTTTCTCTCGCGAATCGTTTCAAGACGGATTGAGGTCGCCAGGAGAGAATCCGCTAACCATGGAAAACCTGACCGCTGTTTCCCGGTTAGTCACATGATTAGCTAACCAATCGTCAATGAGTTCGGTGATGGTAACAGTCAATGTGCATGAAGCGAAGACCCACCTCTCGCGCCTATTGGCGGAAGCCGAGGCTGGCGAAGATGTGGTGATTACCCGGGACGGTAAACCCGTGGCGAAATTGGTGCCATACGCTCCAAAAGGTAAACGGCAGTTCGGTACGTTGAAAGGGTTGATCGAATTGGATGACAGTTTCTTCGACCCGTTGCCCGAAGAAGAATTGAAGTTGTGGGAAGGCGGTTAATCCTCGCAACTGCTGTTAGACACTCACGCAGTCGCGTGGTGGTTCGCAGGAAACCAACGACTGTCCACAAGGAGCCGGAGAGCAATTGAAAACCCGTCTAACGACATATTCGTGAGTGCAGCCTCCGCATTTGAAATCGCTTTAAAGTGCCACCTGGGCAAAATGCCAAGCGTTGCCCCGTTGGTAAACGACTTTCGAAACAGGGTCGCAGGTGATGGTTTCAACGAACTGCCGATAACGAGTCACCACGCCCTCCGCGCCGGATCCTTGCCCGGCCCGCATCGCGACCCCTTCGACCGGATGCTAATAGCGCAGGCCATCTCAGACGACCTAGTTCTAGTCTCCAACGAAACCGTGTTCGATCGCTACGGCGTCCGGCGGCTGTGGTGATTAAGAAAAACCAGGTCGAAAACCACAATCCTCGGCGAGGCGGACTGTAAGCCGAGTCCTGTCCGGGTTCCAGCGAGGTTTACAGCCCTTAGGCATTCATCCCTCTGCTGTCAAACCCTGTGCGACCATCCATCTTCGATCACGGTCGCCCGTGACCTTTAGCGGCCTACCCGGGAGCCGATGCGGGCATCCATCTTGACGCTCCCCTATTTGGCCTTGCACCGAGCGGGGTTTGCAATGCCGCCGACGTTACCGCCGACGCGGTGCGCTCTTACCGCACCGGTTCGCCCTTACTTCCGATAAAACGGGCGCGAAGCCCATCGAAAGCGGTATGTTTTCTGTTGCACTTTCCGTCGGATCGCTCCGCCCTGCCGTTAGCAGGCGCCCCTGCCCGTTGGTGCTCGGACTTTCCTCCACGAACATGACTTCCGTCACATTCACAGCGGTCGCCCGTCCGCCTCGCGATGATTTCAGAGTAACACCGAGGAAACTCGCTCTAAGTCATCCTTGGTTTTACCGTCACCGATTTGTCTGTCACCACGACATCATCGACCAAGGCCGTCAAAGCCTCCCGGGCCTTCAAAACGTCACCCGTTCCGACCACATCCGCAACCAAATCGCGAGTCAACCGCTCTCGGGAAACCTTGCCGTTGACTGACGACGCGCCGATCGCTTCTTTTTGCTTCTCTTCCTCGATCAATCGGCGGATCCGCTTGATTTCCGAGATAAACGGTTCCAAGTTCTCCAAGTCCCCGCGGCCGGTCGAGACCACACGCGCCTCGCCCAAAAATGTCTTCTCCGCATTCTCCAGCTGCTCATCCAACGACACCTTCGTGTCGATCGGTTTGATCCTCTTCACCATGTCCGGCATCCAGCTCCCGACTGCCTTCCGCACCTCTCCGTCCAAATCATCTGCGCGCCATTTTGGACACTTGCCGATCCCGTTGCCTTCTGACGACGAACGTCGATATTGGCACTCATAGAACTCGTAATACCGATAGGTTCTCGTCGCGGTTGTGTCATCCTGACGACGCCAAGTCCTGCGGCGCGTCAGCCCCGGCACACCGTGTCCGCACTCTCCGCAACGCAGCAATCCTCCGAGCAAAAACGGATCCTCAGACTTTGACAATCGACGTTGCCGCTGTTTGACCATCAACGCATCCTGCGCCTTGCGGAACAATGATCTGCTCACGATCGGTTCGTGGTTTCCTGAAACCAAGAATCCGTAACGCGTGTAAGTCCCGACATAAACCCGGTTCTTCAAGATGATCGAGACCGTCGCGGTGGACCACGGCTTCCCAGACCGTGTCGGCACGCCATCCGCCGCCAACCTCTGCGCGATCAGCCTCATGCCCATCCCTTTTGCTCCGTCACCGCCATCCTCGGTTGGTTCCCTGCCAACGTACCATTCGTAAATCTGCTTCACCACCTTTGCCTCTTCTGCCACGGGTTTCAGCGTCCCGTCGGCGCCGCAACGGTATCCGTATGGCGTCCGGCCCAACACCTGGCCCCTCGAAGCCTTTTGCCTGATGGTGCTCCGTATCCGCTTCCTGAGCCAATCCGGCTCGCCCCGCAATCCGAGCAACTCTTCGCCGTTCTGCAACGGGTCAGGGAAATCAATATCGGTGCAAATTGCGTCTGATCCCGACCGCCGAATGTAGAGCAACCGCTCAACCAGAGTCTCGAGGTCATCCGCCAGATGCGTCGCGTCAGGTATCACCACCAACGACGGCATTCCGTTCGGCCCCTCCAAGCGCTCCATCAACTCCGCAAATTGGCGGTCACCAAATTCCTCGGGGATCTGCTTGTGAAACGCAGTTCCCACACTCTCGTTCAACTCGGTTTCGACGGCCTCGAAAAACTCGTCGAATCCCGAACTGCATAGCACCGAAGTCAGATTGTGCCCTCCGCCCCGGCAAAACTCCATCACTTGCTGGACGGGGTCGGAAGTCGTGTTTCTCAACCTGCTTTCGATCTCGGAGATCTGCCCCCAAGTCCCGGCGTTGTCCTCGAGGGAACCGCGCCAATCTAACGACGATTTAGCGTCCGACAGCGGGTCTTCATCTTCAGCGTCGCGCAGCCGGACGTATCCGATGGCACGCATCGCAGTTAGTCCGTGCTAAGGGTGATGAGGTACTTCCCACAGTGACAAAGGATCGGATCCGTGGCCAGTTTCAGAGCGTTCAGTTCGCCCATCGAAACCCGTTCCGAACATCCCGCACAGATGTCGCGCTCCACGACCGTTACCGCCATACCGCCGTTGCTCTTGAACAGCCGCGTGTACTCGCCCAAGTGATCAGACGGGATCTCCTCGGCCGTCACGTTACGGTCCTTTAGAGCCTCGTTGTATTCCTCGGATATCCGCGCCTGTTCGTCCGTGCCTTGCTGCTTCTGCTCAACCCAATCAATTTCCATCTGGTCGAGTTTCGACTGCAGTTCGGAATGCACTCGCCTCGCCTCGTTCGCCGCCTCTCGAATCGGCTCCATCTGCTGATCGATCGAGTCGATGCGGTTTGAGTGCTCCTGCACCCTCAACTCCATTCGGTAGTAGTCACGCGGATTCGTGACTTCCGAGCCGCTGTAGAGAAACTCTTCAACCTCCGCCCTGCTCTGATTCTCAGATGCGCGTTCAAGCTCCATGCGCTTCATCGTCACCTCGGCCTGCATCTGGGATCGTTTAGCTTGCTCGCATTTTTCCCGCAAATCCCTCAACCGCTGGGCTCTATCCTGAAGATCCAGTGAGATTTGAGAGTAAGACTTCCTTCGACGTAAGAGGTCTTGGTCCATCTCTTGCAAAGCGAGCAGGGCTTCAAACGTGTTCAAATTCGGGCTCCCCCAGTGTTTCCCAGTCGGCACACGATGTTACGTACACATCTAACTTAATCATATCAAATGTCACCGCCGACCTCGTGAAGCCGCTTCCCGAACTTCGCCCCAACGTGCCGCAATTTTCCCGCGTTGCTTGACGTGCAACGATTTAGATTAGACGATGATGCCGTTAGCATCTGAATATCGCCCTCGCCCCATGCAATTAATCCCTCCATTCGTCAAGAATCTGCCGCGGACCCGGATCGTCTGCACGATCGGTCCAGCCACAGGAAACGTCGTAAAAGCTCGACAGTTGATTCGAGCCGGAATGTCAGTCGCCAGACTCAATCTGTCCCACGGCAATCGCGACGAACACTTCGAATACGTCGAGGCCATTCGAGCCGCCGCTAAAGAGGTCGGCGTCCACGTTGGAATTCTCGCCGATTTGCCTGGCCCAAAGTACCGCATCGGGACCGTCGATCCCGACCTGGCGATAACCGAAAGCGGCAGAACTGGCATCACGGTCAATCAACGGGACAAATTCGTCCTGACCGCCGAGCGAGTCCACACCACTCCCGAACGCGGCACCGTATGGCCCGCTGGCCTTCACCACGACATTCGGCCTAGGGCCAGCATCTTGATCGACGAAGGCGCTGTCGAGCTTCGGGTAGACAAGATCGATGGAGTCGAGATCCACTGCACAGTCCGCCGCGGGGGTTTCATCCAAAGCGACAAAGCCGTCACCGCTCCCGGCAACACTTCAACCCTCGACTACTTCACGGACGAGACGGTCGACGCCATCAATTTCGCAATCGAAGCCAACGTCGACTTCGTCGGACTCTCGTATATTCGCAATCGAGAGGATCTCAAATCGGTAAGAAAACACTTTACCGACGCGGGTCGCAATCCCTCATTGGTCTCGAAGATCGAGAACAAACAAGCCGTCGACAACCTAGCCGAAATCCTCGACGAGACTGACGCCATCATGGTCGCACGTGGCGATCTCGGCGTGGAGATGCCGCTTCATCTCGTGCCCATGGTTCAGAAGCGCATGATCCGCCTCGCAAACGAGGTCGGCAAACCCGTGATCACCGCGACTCAGATGCTCGAGTCGATGCGCGACAACGCCTATCCCACTCGAGCCGAATCGACCGACGTCTACAACGCCGTGAGAGACGGAACCGACGCCGTAATGCTCTCCGCCGAAACCTCCGTCGGGCAGCACCCCGTCGCGGCTGTCAAATTCATGGCCCGGGTATCCAAAATCGCCGAACGGTACCTCGACAACGACATGCTGCGCAACCGCCGCATGGCCATCATCGACAAAGAAGGGCGACGCGCACAGATCAACTCGATCATCGCATTCGACGCCGCACGAACCGCTGACATTCTCCGATCCAAGGCGATCATTACCTTTACGGAGTCCGGGACGACTGCCGATCGTGTCGCTGCGTTCCGACCGAGAACCCAGATCATTGCCTTGTCTCCTCAGACACGAACCCTCAACAACCTATCGATGCGCTGGGGAGTCATTCCCATCCTCGTCGAGCGTCTCACCGAACTCGATCAGATGTTTGACTACGCACCCGAAATCGCCCTCGCCGCCGGCGTGGCTAAAGAAAACGACACCATCGTCCTAGTCGCCGGCGTGCCCATCGGACAGACCGGAAGCACCAACCTCTTGCGCGTCATCACCGTGGGCTACGATGACCGTGGAAGCGCCTAGCTGAAGTTAACCTGGCTCTTCCGCTTCTTCCTTGCGTCGAGCATCTAACGCCTCCACCGCCGAAATCAACCTCGATTTCAGCCCTTCAACCTGAGAAGGATCGGTCGGCACGTTCCCATAGCAGGCGGCATTGAACCGCGTCGTGATGTCACCTATCGGCGCACCATCCAAAACCCCGGACATCACTGGTTGCCGTTCGCTGGGAGTATGGTGCGAATTGAACTCCATACCTCGTTCCAACGCCATCTCAATCGTCTCGAAATACAGCATGAACACCTCCCTGATACCCGGCTGATCCGGGTATTTCCAAAGGTGTCGCGGCACTCCCCTTCTTGTCATCCACTCCGGCAGCAATCCCTTCAGCAGATCCCAGTAGCTCACCTCTTCAACTTCATCCTTGATCGTCTCGCGCTCAACGCCATCGTCGCGAGACAACCGCCTGACGATTCGGCGGTACGCCAAAGCCGCCACGATCAACACGGCGAACAACATCAAGAACGTCAACGGCCACTGCAACGCGTCCAACACCGCCTCGACCCAATCGTTATTGGCCGCCGCTTGACCTTCCCGCTCTTCGAACAACGGTCGCTGCCCTTCGCCCTGCTCCTGTTCCTGCTCCACCGGCTCCCCGCCGAACAGCGACTGTAGCAATTCGATGATCTTGGCGATAATCCATCCGACCGCGGTCAACGGCCAATACAGAATCCACAGAATCGCGTCGACTGTCCATCCCCACGCAACCCACAGCGCGTTCAACCCAAGATACCCGTACCGACCGCCCAACAAACCTGCAATTAACCCGGTCCCGAGAAATGCCCCCAACGCCACTAGTATGATCCGCGTCCATCGGCCCGCCACTGGCGAATCGGCTGGCAATCGCGCCACCGCCATTCCTCCGAGAGTCGCCACGAAATAGGGAATCAACAGCTCTGCCAAATTCAACTCAGCGTCGACAAACTCGTCAATGATCAACCCCACGGCCATGATCACCAAACCGCGCTTGAATATGCGCTTCAAATAGTCAGGCGCGTCCCTGTCATCACGCACGATCCCGGACGTCCGCCGCCAAATGACGACCGCCGTGATCAGCGCCATCACCAGCGCAGCGACGCCCTCGCCCGTCAAATCGCGGTTGAATAGGTGGTACACCCACGCCAGGTCGAATTCAAACGAGTTGCTAAACCGCGTTGTTGCGACAATCAGATAAATCCCCGCCAATCCTGCTGTCCCGTACCACAACGCTATCGACACCGCACTCCCTCGTAAACCACCAACTACCCATGCCGCGACCATCCCTGCCAGATACAACACCACCAGCGTCGCCCAGTGCAGAGGTGTCTGGTCGAGGCCCAACCCGGCACCGATGATCGCGAGGATCGAGTAGATTACGATCCCTTCCGCAACCGCGATCGCGGCGAAGACCACCTGGTTTCGCCAATCAGACATGGTCGTATTCCCGTGTCGGCTGGTTCATCCGAGAATGGATTTCGAACTGTTCGTCCGCGATCGACATGATCAGATCTTCAGCGTCCTCGTCAATCTTGAACAACTCCCGACAGTCTCGGACTTGGATTCCCGTCACGTGCGGCGGTTCGTCGCGGCCGACCCATGAGACAGAGACTCGGTGTCCCTGTTGTTGCTCGTGGTGCAGATACGCGACAACCCCTTCGGTCAGATACCCGGCGACCAAAATGATCGTCGCCCCGCTCGAGATTGCGGCGGCCCCGCGATCCATCGCGTGCGTCTCCAACGCCGTAAAGGAAAGCGGTTGAACGAACGCCAATCCCTCCAGAATCGACCTCACGTGGTGCGGGCCGTCTCCGGGTGGTACCACCGACAACACTCCGCGCGTCGGTCGCACGCCATTCGCAACCAAGCCCACTCGGTAACCGAGGTCAGCACATCTCACCGCGATCGAAGCCGCGCCCGTTACCGCGGACTCCAAGACATCGTACCGGTAACCGTGCCACGCGTAGTCCACCGTCCTCGATTCCAGCATCACCACGACATCGTTGCTCACGCTCTGGTCAAAAGTCCGCACGGTCAAATCGTCCCGTTTCGCGCTCAACTTCCAGTCGATCCGTTTCATGGGATCGCCGGGGCGATATTCGCGGACGCTTCTCGGCCTTGACGGATCATCGATCAACATGTTGCGAGCGAGAATGTCGCCCATGGGTTTCGCCGCCGGCAACTCCCATCCCTCCAACGGCACGATGCGGGGATAGACCGTCACTCCATGCGGCGACCTCGAGTCCCTCCTCACCGTCCCGAACAGCCCGAACAGATCACCGCTCCTCAACTCCGTCGGCCCGATCGAGTAGTGCCCGCGGTGGTGCGCCCTCACCTTGTGCCGGAACCTCACCCTTTCGTAACTAGCGAGGCTTGTCGTCTCGATGATTTCGCTTCCACCCGCGTACGCCCGTCGCTTCACGTTCTCGTCGCTCAACGGCGTCAATCCCGTCGGCAAAAACTCGATTACCTGAACCCACGGAATCGGCAACGGCTTCCGATTCTCGATCGTCATCACGATCTCGACCTCATCGCCCACGAACGCGTGGGTATCTGAAGGCTGTGCGTCGTACGCCACCTCCGATAAGGACATCTTCGACCACAACGTCCCGCCTGCGGAAATCACGAAGGCGGTAGCACCAAGCGCGACTACCAACGCAGAGCCCGTCGCGGCCCCGACCCCTATCACCACGACCATCAACAACATGAAGAGCTCGCCGATTACGTCCGGCGCTCGCAAATCCCGTGTCCGCTTCTCTCGAAACGTCCGCATCATCGGATTAATCATCGATCTTCAACCCTTTGGCGCGCACGGTCGTATGGTCGCGTCGTTCTCTCTTCAGGTCACGAAGGGCGAGACGAGGTGCGACCGAAACGGGCCAATCACCCGCGCACCTCAGATAACTATTGCCGTTACCCGCAGATCCGGCGGTCAATTCCGTTTCATCGACGCGAAAGAACGGTTTACCCGACCCCATGCCTCACCGCTCTATCGGCACCGGAATCTGTGCGACAACATCGTCCACAACCTGCCCGGCGTCTCGACGCCTCATCTGCATGCTGGATTCCAAGACAACGCGGTGCGACAACACCGCCGACGCCATACTCTTAATGTCATCCGGCATCACGTATTCGCGGCCATTAATGGCGGCCTTGGCTTGCGCCGCGTGTTGCAATGCAAGCGACGCTCGCGGGCTCGCTCCCAACCTGATCTGAGCGTTGTTCCTCGTCGCCCTGACGACAGCGACCAGATACTCCCTGACATGGTCCGCAATCTGAATGTGTTCCACGATGTCGCGGGCTTTCTCGACGTCCTCCGCCTCGGCGCAGACCTCTACCGTCACTGCACCGTCCCCCGTCTGGAATCGGCGAAGCATCCTCGATTCCTCCTCGTCCGAAGGGTAGCCGATGGTCAACTTCAACAAGAACCGGTCCAGTTGTGCCTCCGGCAGCATGAACGTGCCTTCCATCTCCACCGGGTTTAGCGTCGCCAAAACGAGGAACGGCGAACCCAGGGCCATGGTCACGCCGTCGATCGACACCTGCTGCTCTTGCATAGCTTCTAGTAACGCCGACTGTGTTCTGGGCGTCGCGCGGTTAATCTCGTCAGCCAACAGGATCTGCGTGAAAATTGGGCCCGATTTGAATTCGAAGTTTCCCGAACCCGCGTTGTAGATGTTCACTCCGAGCACGTCGGAAGGCACCAAATCTGGGGTGAACTGCACCCGTTTGAAATCCAGACCCAACGACGCCGCAATCGTTTTCGCCAACGTCGTCTTTCCGGTGCCGGGCACGTCCTCCAACAGCACGTGTCCACGACCCAGCATTGCGATTATCGCGAGCTCGATGGCCTCGTCTTTGCCCACGAACACCCGCTGCACATTTTCTCTGACCTTCCGGGCAAAGTCTCGAACGAACTCCGCATCCACAACGGATTCCGCCCCACCGTTCACATTTTCTGCCGTTATCGTCAACGTAACCTCGATATCCTGACCTGAAGTCGCAAACCGCCCCGACCTCGACACCGCAACCCATAATCTTAACCGCAACCCCCTTTACCGAACTGCGATTCACGAGCCGCCTCGCTGACCGTTGGGCTAAGCGCCACGGCGGTGTTTGCGGGACAATGACAACCCGAGACGGCCTCTCAGTCAATCGGCTTCTTCGCCATCGGATTCCTCCCTCGTCAACCGCGTCATATTTCCAAATGCCTATGCGATAATCCCAACATCATGATCACGAAATTTGGAGTCCTATACGCTGGTTGCGTCGACATGGATGACATCGGCTATGCTGGCATCCCGGCAAACGAACGGTGGTTGCCTGATGAACAGTTAGCCTCCGTCTTCGGGAAGTCTGCGTCCTTCGCAAAAACGATGGACGAACTCGGTTTCGACACGTTTTGGGGTGCCGAACATCATTTTCAGCGAGAAGGCTACGAGTGCATCCCAAACCTCTTGATGCTCTTCGTCCACCTCGCCCACCTCACCAAGGATCTGCGCTTCGGTTGCGGCTTCAACATCAATCCGATGTGGCACCCCCTTCGCCTTGCTGAAGACTACGCCACCGCCGACATCCTCACCGACGGACGTGTCCGCTTCGGCATCGGCCGGGGCTACCACTCCCGGGAAGTCGAGGTCTTCGGCAACCCCATCATCGACCAAGACGCCAACCGCGAACTCTTCGAAGAGCAAGTCGAGGTGATGTACAAAGCCTTCAACGAACGCTCCTTCTCGCATCACGGCAAACATTACGACATACCGCCAGCCGTCCCCTATCGCGGCTACGAACTAGAGGAGATAACCCTCGTGCCCCGACCGAAATACCCGGTCGAATGGTGGCAACCCGTCGTCTCCGCCTCCGAGCGCGGTCTCAACTTCATGGCCAAGTAAGGAATCAAGGGAATGATCGGTGGGGGTGCGGCGCCCGGAGGAGCTTCCGATCTGGTCGTCCAAAGATGGCAGGAGGTCCAAGCCCAACACGGACGCGAACTCGATCTCGGCGGCGACCTCATCATCTCCTTTTCCGTCTATATCGCCGACTCCGCCGAACAGGCTATAGAAGAATCCAGACTCTGGGCCGAAGAACGTGTCAAGATGTTCGGACCTTTGGGTTTCGTGCGCGGCCTCTCCGACGAACAAGTCGCGGCCATCAACTCCAACGATCCCGCTCAACTTCTGACTGCCGACCTCCCGACCATCGACCAAGACGTCGCTTCCGGAGGATTTTTCGCAGGGCCTGCCGATTTCGTAACAGAAAAACTCCTCGAAGTCCAAGACCGGTATCCCGGCCTCGAAGAGGTCAACATCGGCATTACCGGCATGGGTATGCCCGAATCCGCAACGCTTGAGCAGATGCACCGTTTTGCGGAGGGGGTGATGCCGCATTTCAATGGGTCTTGAACATCCTTCCGACGCAAGACGGAGTTTAGAAGCGCAAACCCGAGCTGGTTAGAATCGAAAACACCGAACGAGTTAGTCTCGAATTTTCATACGGAGGTGTCGTCTTCGCCAACATCACGCTACACAACCTGGATCCGAACACAGAGCGAGAACTCGCCAAACGCGCTGCTGAGAATCGCGGTTCGTTGGAAGAGGAAGCAACCAAAATACTCGACGACGCGCTCGGTCAATCATCGGAAAATGCCCGCGAGAACATGTACACCAAGATCCGTGCCATCGTGGAACCGGTTGGCGGCATCGAGCTGAAGTTGCCAACACGATCAGGAGTACGACCAATTCCGTTTCTAGGCTGGGAAGACGAAGTTGATAATTCTTGACACCAATGTTGTGTCAGAAGTCATGGCACCACGGCCAGATCCTAACGTCGCCCGTTGGCTCGGAAACCAAGTCGAAACCGACCTGTACATTACCGTGATCACTAAAGCGGAACTACGCTATGGTGCCGAACTGCTACCGCAGGGCCGTCGGCGCAGAGACCTCGAAACGAGAGTAGACAGCATTCTGACAGAATGTTTCGAAGGACGAATTCTGCCCTTTGACAGCAATGCGGCCGGCATATACGCGTCAGTTCGGGCAAGTCGGCAAAAGTCAGGACGATCAGTCGGTGTTGAAGACACAATGATTTTGGGGATTGCCCATTCCTTGGGCGCCGTAGTCGCAACGCGCAATGTCGAAGACTTCGAGGATGCGGGTGTCGAGGTGATTAACCCATGGGACCATTCCCAATGAAAATCACCGACATCCGCACGCGCAATATCTGCATTCCTCTTTCCACGCTCGGCAAGCATGAGCCTGTAACGATGTGGTACGGGTCTCGCTTCGCCGCCATCAAGACGATCATCTTCATAGATACCGACGAAGGCATCACGGGGCTGGGCGAAACTAGTATCGGAGCCGGTGGTGACCAACGCCTCTTTGAACAGATCAAGTCCCGACTGATAGGCCGCGATCCGCATGACATCAACTCGATCGAACGAGGGATGAACCTCACCGGCCAAGTCACCACGAAACTCGGCCATCTCCTTGACACCAGCGCATCGTCCGCACTGAACATCACCGGATCGATCGATCAGGCCCTTTGGGACATAGTTGGAAAAGCAGCAAACCAACCCATCTACAACCTCATCGGTGGCAAGTACCGCGATCAGGTTGAGGCTCGATATTGGATGGGCGCCAAACCACCGGACAAGGTCGCCGATGAAGTCAAACGCGCTGTAGCCCTGGGTTTCAAGTCCTTCAAAATCAAGATCGGACTCAACCCCGAATTCGACATCGAATGCGCAGCCGCCGCCCGCGAGGCCGCCGGTCCTCGCATTGAACTTGGCTATGACTGCAACGGTTCCTACTCCCAGCTTGAAGCGATCCGAATGCTCCGCAAGATGGAGCCGTACGATCCTTCTCACGTAGAGGAACCCGTAGACTCCACGAGCGTCCGAGCGCTCGCGGAAGTCAGTCGGCACACTGACATACCGATTCTTTGCGACGGTCCCGCCCGGACCACCAAAGAGCAGATTCTTGAACTCGTGATGCACCGCGCCTGCGATGCGATCCACCTCGACGTCGTAATCAACGGCGGATTTTTGGAGACCCAACGATGTGCTGCCATCGCCGAAGCCGGCGGACTCAAGGTCTCGTGCCATTCATCACCCGGTGAGACTGGCATCGCGACCGCTGCCCAACTTCATCTGGTGACCGCGAATCCTAACTTCATCTGGCCCGTCGACTCCGCCTACACGAAGCTTCTCCCGCCTTCCGAAGACATCATCACCGAACCTTTCACCTACGAAGACGGTGCATTGACGCCACCGTCAGGTCCGGGTTTGGGCGTTGAGATCGATGAGGATGCGATTTCCCGAGCCGAGGAACGCTATGCGAATGAGTTGCCCAAATGGCGACATCGATTTGCACCCGATCCAACAGTGCCGTCTCGTCAGCAGTACTACTTTTTCGACTACGCGAGCAAACATCATCACGATGACTCGGCGTGGCGAGCAATGTTCGATTGAGGATCAGCGTTCCCAAAGATGTCGGCGGCGAGTCAACCGCCCTCTGCGGATCCTCAGGGCTAACGCCAAGACCAACGTAACCAAGAAAACTGGCGCCGAAATCGCCCCGTTCAATGTGATGGCGTTGGTTAACCAGTTCAGCCAAACGACGATCAGTACCAGCTCAACGATGTGCATGGCAACTGAAGTTCGCTTCAGCTTCATTACGTCGATATAGTCGACTGTTTGGGCTCGGCGTAGACCGAGATAAGAGAGAAAAACGCCGCTGCCTAGCGCGCCAATCGCTCCGATCAGACCAAAGATCGCTAGCGGGGGCGGGAAGGGTTCTGACAATAGGATCTTGAATGCGGTGACCATCAATACGATCATCACGAAGATCAGAGGCAAAGCGAAGCCCTGCATGTCGGTTAGGTAACCTCCGCCGGCTGTTTGGCTGACCTCGGCAGCGTGACGTCCTGAGGTTTCTCGGATGTCGGTGACGCGCCTCTGATGTTGAGCTTGTGGCGGTCTGACGTGTGGTCGTTGTGGTTGGCGGTTGCTGTTCATGCGGTAACTCAGATGCAGTCTGAGATGACTTAATTCAACATGGTTCGCCAGCTTGGACGCCCTCGGCGCGTTGTAGGTCTCGGACGTGGCAGATGATGGCGTCGATCTCGGCCGAGTCGACGTTGGGTATTGGTGGCATATCGCCGAAATTCCAGTGGTGGGCGGTGACACCGTTGTTGACGGCGTTGTGGAAGGAGAAGTTGGGGTGGTGTCCGATTTCGTAGAGGCGGTTGACCAAGGGTGGGCCGGTGGCGGTACCGTCGGCGAGTTGGCCGTGGCAGACGGCGCAGCGGTTTTGGAATGATCCTTCGCCATCGTAGACAGTCGGTCCGCGATCAATCGCCGTTGTTGATTGGGTCGCTGTGGGTACGGCGGTAGTGGTGCATCCGGCAATCAGCATCGTGATTATCGAAACTGAAACTATCGAAAGTGCGAAGAACAGGGAGATGGGAGCGCGGCGGTACGTCACGTTGCTAGGGGGACCAGCTTTGATTGTCGAATTACGCGGTCACGCGTAAGTAGAGGGATTCCGTAGACGATGCTGGTCGCGGCGATCAATTCGTCGGCTGGGTCGCTGCGGAAATCTAGTTGGGTTGAGGTTCGGGCTACGTCGCGATTGATTGGCCAAACATGCACCTGATCAATAACCCTAGCGACATCGCGATCGTCGAAATCGAATGCGATTCTTTCAAGTTGCACGAGTTTGGCGATCTCCCAGAAAACTATCGAGGAAATCGACCATTCGTCGTCCAGCAGGAGTGCGCTTTCGGACGGCGGCAAGGTATTCCTCACCGCATCGATCAACACGTGAGTATCAAGATTAAGCATCTGGATCCCAATCGCTAGCTTCCCACCGGGCTCCAGTGCTGAACGTGTCTCCGTAAACCTCAACCTTGTGCTTCAGGCTTCCGATAAGGTGGCCATGATTTTTTTCATAGCGGACTAGCCTGGCTACGGGTTTTCCTCGTTTCGTGATGACCAGACCTTCGTGGTCGAGTTGATCCATCAATGCCAAGCATTGTTCTTTGAATTTGGCGGCTCCGATGGTTTTCATACTTCAATCTCCTAATGTGGTTATTATATGTGGCTAGTCATAAATCGTGTCTACTTGGAGATTGGGCTAGATACAAAAAAGCGTGAGCCGGTTGGCTCACGCTAATTTTTTCTTGACAGCTGAGGAGCGGATTGAACAGACGTCGAGATTCTTGGTTTGGTTCCAGATTTGTTTTTTCGGCCTGATCCGGGAAAGGCCGTTAGGATCGTTCAACCATGGTCTAGGCGGCATCTTCGTCGTCTCCGACGAGCCCCTTGCCACTCCCCCGTATCGTTTTTGATCAGGCTCGGACTTGGAAGTCGGAAGCTGACAATCGGGATTGGGAATCTCGCTCGAATCGGTTTCGATTTTGGATGCGGTTGAACGGTTAATTTGGGTAGTACTGTTGCCACTTTCCTGTCGTAATGAAAAGTGGGCTAGCACTCCTTAGAAAGGAGGTGATCCAGCCGCACCTTCCGGTACAGCTACCTTGTTACGACTTAGTCCCAGTCATTGGCTCCACCCTCGGCGCCTGCCTCCCTTGCGGGTTAGCCCAGCGACTTCAAGTGTCTCCAACTTCCATGACTTGACGGGCAGTGTGTACAATCCCCGGGAACGTATTCACCGCAGTGTGCTGACCTGCGGTTACTAGCAACTCCACGTTCATGCAGGCGAGTTTCAGCCTGCAATCCCAACTGGGACCGGATTTATCGGATTAGCTCAACCTCGCGGTATCGCAGCCGTTTGTTCCGGCCATTGTAGCGTGTGTGTAGCCCTAGGCGTAAGGGTCATGATGACCTGACGTCGTCCCCACCTTCCTTCCGTTTAAGGACTGTCTCGTCAGAGAGAGTAACAGACGATAGGGGTTGCGCTCGTTGCGGGACTTAACCCAACACCTCACGGCACGAGCTGACGACGGCCATGCAACACCTGTGTAAGGCTCCCCGAAGGGTCCCTCCCCTTTCGGTTCGGTACCACCAAACATGTCAAGCCTAGGTAAGGTTCTTCGCTTACCATCGAATTAAACCACACGCTCCGCTGCTTGTGCGGGCCCCCGTCAATTCCTTTGAGTTTTAGCCTTGCGGCCGTAGTCCCCAGGCGAAATGCTTAATGGGTTACCTTCGGCCCACAGGGAATTAACACCCCGAAGACCTAGCATTCATCGTTTAGGGCGTGGACTACCCGGGTATCTAATCCGGTTCGCTCCCCACGCTTTAGTCCCTTAGCGTCAGAACTGCCCCAGCAGGCCGCTTTCGCCACTGGTGTTCCTCCCGATATCTACGTATTTCACCACTACACCGGGAATTCCACCTGCCTCTGACAGTCTCTAGTTCGGCAGTTTCTCCCGACTACTCCAAGTTGAGCCTGGAGCTTTCACAGAAGACTGACCGAACAGCCTACGGACCCTTTACGCCCAGTAATTCCGGACAACGCTTGCCACCTACGTATTACCGCGGCTGCTGGCACGTAGTTAGCCGTGACTTATTCCTCAGGTGACGTCCTCTCTCTTCCCTGAGAAAAGAGGTTTACAACTCGAAAGCCGTCATCCCTCACGCGGCGTCGCGGCATCAGGCTTTCGCCCATTGTGCACGATTCCTTGCTGCTGCCTCCCGGAGGAGTGGGGGCCGTGTCTCAGTCCCCCTCTGTCTGGTCATGCTCTCACACCAGATACCCGTTTTCGGCTTGGTGCGCCGTTACCGCACCAACTACCTGATAGGACGCGGGCCCATCCCCGAGCGATAAATCTTTCTTCCCCCGCGTTGAAGCAAGGGAATGTATACGGTATTAGCTGCAGTTTCCCGCAGTTATCCCGTTCTCGGGGGCAGGTCACCCACGCGTTACTCAGCCGTCTGCCACTAGGTTTGGTCCCCGAAGGACCGACCTCGTTCGACTTGCATGCATTAAGCACGCCGCCAGCGTTCATCCTGAGCCAGGATCAAACTCTTATTCTGAACTGACGTCTGTTCGTTCCGCTCTTCAGTTGTCAAGATGCTTACCGAAACCCGGGGCCTTCAGGCCAGATTCCGTTTCTCGGTAACCGTTAATTGTAAGGCATGCACGGTGAGTGTGCAAGAGAGTTTTGGCGAAGTTGGTTTTTGATGGGTGGGTGCCCCTTTTCCGCCTTGGCCGGCTTCCTCGAGGTGAGAGGGGAACTTGGATGTTTAGCCCTATTGGTAGAGGGTGGATTGTTGCGGACGCGTTTAGTCGGGGGTTTTGACCCCTTTTTGTTTTTCCGAAATTTTTCGGATTTCTGATTTTGCCGGGGGCCTCGCTCGGGTCTCTCCCTGCCGCGATCGCCTTGCTTGGCCCTTCCGGTCTTATCGGTCGGACGGTTCGAAGTGGAGGCTGCCTTACCGGCTTGTCCGCTTCGGACTTTCGACCTTTGCCGCTTCCCGAAGGCTCAGGTCTTGCGCATCCTGCGCCTTCGTTTCACGGTCGACATGCGTCGTGTATCTGGTCACGGGCTTTGAGCCCTTCCCTATGTTCCAGATCTCCGCCCGAGCTGCCTTCGCTCGGGCCGGGGAGCAGCTTGCGTCCTTTTCCTTCCCCGCAGGGGCCGTTCGCGATTGGCCCCTGTGGGGAAGCAGGACTGCAACGAGCACTGCGTCCCTTCGGTCGCCGCTCTTCGCGGCTTCCTGGGTCTGTAGCCGGGCCTGTGGCGAACAGGCTCTCGACGTCTTCCTCCATCTGCGCGTCCGTTTCCGGTCCCTTGCACCTACTCGCCGGCCACGGTGCATCTCTCCCCCTACCCGGTCATTAGCCAGCACCTTCGAAAAGGGCCTTGTCGGGCATAAGCAGATCCGCTCCGCTCTCCTCGGACGCAGGGGCGATCAGGCGCTC
>JAJEAU010000015.1 GCA_022824185.1 Dehalococcoidia bacterium | reverse complement strand
TAACCGTCGGCCGCGTCCGTGAACCAGTCCCGGGCACGCTTCATATGTCGGATCCCTCCACAGTCTTTCGACTGAGGCGTCTCAGCAAGGCCTTTCAGCTCGCTCGTCAGGAGCTGCGGGGTGACGCCAAGGAAGCTGGTCCTCCTCCCGCGTTGCGGGTTTCTTCCGACTTCCAACACGATCCCGATGGCCTCGAGGGCTGGGGTTGCCGCGACCGTCGCCACGACGCATGTCATATCTCGATCTGACTGATTCTCAGTGTAACAGCACGGTTGTGGTGGTTGTCAAGTTGTTTTGGGATGTTGTTGGGAATTTGCGGGATTCGTTGTGTATGTGGGGTTAGATGGTTTTGATTCGTTTGTTGTATGGATGTGAGTTGCGGGATTCGTTGGGTTCGTGTTGATTTTTGGAAGTCGTGTTGGTCTGGGTTTGAGGATTCTGGGATGATTTTCGGGGTTTTGGATTTGTGTGTTGTTTGAATTGCGCTGGGTTGTGGAGGTGGTGGGGATATCTCTGCCATTTGGGGAAAAGGTAACGGGGCTTCAGCGTAGAATCATGTTTCGATGTAGTGAATTCAATTACGGATTTTAGCCCTGATGGGGCGGGAAGTGCCACAGCTGGACATGCCTAGAAGAGACAGATCGGAAACTAATCGCGAGGAGGCGTTTAACGTCGCCTTGGCTCGCATGCTGAAGGATCGCGGAATCGACGCACGCGCTGAGCGACGTAGTCGGCAAGGTGTCCCGGACATTCGTGTTGAGTTGAGAACCGGCGACAACGTTTTGATGGAATGCAAGTACGGCGGTTCGCGCAATGATTTGGAGTCACAGCTAAACGAGAGATTGGATGCTTTTCCAGATGAGTTAGGGATATTGGGCGTTGTATATCCCGAGGAGTTTCGTCAAGCAGCAGACGTGTTTTCGTGTTTGGAGAATGCCGGTGACATTGAATGGTGGCTACACGGGGTTCGCGGGGATGTAGAAAACGAGCATCGTGTACGGACCGGGTCTGTTGTTGACCTCGCGGATCACTTGCGAGTTCTTCCATTGGAGATTGAGGGTGTTGACCGTGTTCAGGCTGCGGCCGGTGTCGTGGGTTACGCGCTTGAAGAGTCGGCTCAGAAGATTGCTGGACACGCCAGAATCGCGCGGCGGACTTCGGATATTATCGCCAAATCTGACAAGGAAAAGGATCGCGCGGCAGCTCTACGTATCGGGTGTCTGGTGCTTTTCAACGCGTTGGCGTTTCAAGATCGTCTCGCTGCGGTAGACGATGATGTAGCCACCGTAAACGAAGCATTGAGAAAAGACCTCGACGGGTTGCACGACGCGTGGACCTACGTCATGGACAAAATCGACTACGTGCCAGTTTTTGAGTTGGCCGGGAACATCGTGGATGTGCTCAAGGACGGTCCTCCAGAAGTGCAACTTCCGGTCATCGAACCTTTGGTAAAGGCTGTAAAGGACACGCGGACCCTAGAAGGGCATGATCTTGCAGGGCGGTTGTTTCACACGCTCCTAACGGATGCCAAGTTCACTGGGGCGTACTATACATCTGTTCCCGCGGCGACAATGCTGTCAAGATTGGTATTCGATGACTGGCCTGAGGGTGTCGACTGGTCCGACCACGAGTATCCGGCATCACTCAATATCGCGGATCTAGCGTGCGGCACTGGGACGTTGCTGATGGCAGTGGCTGCCGAGGTGGAGCGGAAACACACGGATGCGGGAGGAACTGAAGCTGCGGCTCTTCACAAAGAGATGGTTGAAAGAGCTTTGTACGGCTACGACGTACAGCTATCGGCGGTGCATTTCGCAGCGACGAGCCTTGCAATGCTCAACCCTGACATCAAATTCGAGCACATGAGGCTTTACGAGATGGCACTTGGGGTCGAGGGTTCGAATGTCCTGCTGGGGTCGTTAGAGTTCCTGAACTCAAACGAAGCTGCTGTGCAGTATGCAATGTCGCCTGAACAGACTGGCATCACGACGCGAGATGCTAGGCGAGTATCTGGGAGAGGCTCGCGCGGGGTAAAAGAAGGAGAAACGGCGAGACTGCCGGAGTTGGATCTGGCGATAATGAATCCGCCGTTTACTAGGTCAGTTGGCGGGAACCTACTATTTGGGAGTTTACCGAGAGCGGAAAGAACGAGGCTTCAACGGGAGTTGTCGCGTCGCTTGCGGTCGATGCAGGCGTCGTCGACCGCGGGGCTTGGTGCTGCGTTCGTAGCGGCAGCATCGCCGAAATTGCGGCCTGGCGAAGGGCGTTTGGCGTTGGTTTTGCCGTTGACAGTTTGCACAGGTCCTTCGTGGTCGCAGACGCGGGCGTTGATAGAGAACGACTATATGTTGGACGTGGTAGTGGCGTCGCATGATCCTTCGCGTTGGAACTTTTCGGACAGCACGGAATTGTCCGAAGCGTTATTGATCGCGACTCGGCGTCCTGATAACGGGGATGGAGAGGAACATCGGACCACATTCGTCAACCTTTGGGAGAACCCCAAAGGGATATTAGACGCCCATCGTGTAGCTGAAGCGATCAACACAACTGAGCCGGCGAGGATTGAGGATACGGGCACTGCCCTGCTAGAGGTTGATGCCCAGCATGTAGGCGAGGTGTTTTCGGTTCCGGAATCGAAGCTCAAGGGTAAGCAGTGGTCGGGTGTACAGTTCGCTCGGGCTGATGTTGTGCGAAGCGCGTTGAGGCTTTTGGAAGATGGCGAGGTTTGGGTGCCTGGCGAAGCTTCGGTTGGCAGTGTGCCGATGTGTCGTTTGGATCAGATAAGTGAGATTGGTCCGGACATTCGAGACGTTCGTGACGGCTTCGAACCTACAAATACTGTAACTGCTTACCGTATGGTCGAAAACCACAACACGGATGTACGCCGCACTATTTCAACAATCCCGGACAAATATCTCGCACCTTTGGCGTCACCTCGACCGGGTAGACGGCTAAAACCGATTGATACTCTGTGGCCGAAGGCTGGACGGATTTTGATTTGCGAACGTATTTGGTTAGAAACCGTAAGGGTTGTGACGATGCGCTCTTCCGAGAATGTTCTGTCAAACGTATGGTGGCCGTTAAGACTTAACGACCCTGATCATGAAAAGGCGGTCGCGGTATGGATGAACTCGAGCTTGGGAATTCTTGCGTTGCTCGGAATCCGTACGACCACACGGGGACCTTGGGTTAAGTTCAAGAAATCAGAACTTAGAATCCTGCCTGTATTGGATCCTAGTCAGATTACTACGTCGCAACTCAGCGGGTTGTCAGACCTTTTCGATGAGTTGGCGGATGCGGAATTTGAACGGTTGCCGGGGATGGCGGATTGTGCTGCGCGGTCGGCGTTGGATGAGGGGGTGTCGGAGATTCTGGGATTGCCGGATTTGCGGGGGTTGCGGGTGTTGTTGGCTTCAGAGCCGGTGGTTTGTAATGTGAGGTTGTGAGGGGATGAGAATAAATGGTTAATCGTCAGGCGTCGTCTTCGCGCCCTTTTCGCTTTGCGAAGGGGGGCTGGTTTTGCTTGATGTGTTGGGACGGAGTTTTGATGGGGAGGCGTTGGTCAAGGGTGTCGAATTATCCGAGCATGGCGATGGTGACGCCGTTGCCTCCGGCGTTTCTTGGCGCTGGCTGGAAGGTTTCGACGTGTGGTTCTCGGGCTAGGATGTCTCGGACGGCTTGGCGGAGTGCGCCGGTGCCTTCGCCGTGGATGATGCGGACGCTGGTGAGGCCTTGCATGAAGGCGCGGTCGATGAACTGAGGGATCATGGACTCGACCATGTGGACGCGGGAGCCGCGGACGTCGAGATCTCCGGCCGCGTCGGCAACGGAACTGATTCTGGGGGTTCCGTCACGTCGGGGTTGGAAGGTGTCGGTGTCAGGTTGAGCCGAGGCTTGTTTGACTAGTGTCATCATGTGGGGACGCGCTTGGAATCGCATGGTTCCGGCTAGAATGACTGCGCGGTTGTCGCGGTCGATCTCGACGATTTCGCCAGATAGGCCTAGGCTTTCAACGCGGACGGTGTCACCGACGGAGAACTGTGGGGATTCGTCAGCGGGTGGTTGATTAGGGCGTTGGCGGCGGGATGGTTTGGCGTCGGTGCCGTCTTCACTCATCCAGTCGGCGCGGTTTACATTGGTGACGATTTCGGAGGCGGATTGCCGGGCTTCCTGCCATCCTTGGTTGCGTTCGGCTTCGCGCATTAAGCGTCGGAGCTGTCGGCGGACGCGTTGGGCCTCTTGTTTAAGCTGGTCGCGGGTCTGCTCGATCGACTTGTCTCGCTCGGTTTCGGATGTTGCGAGATTGGCCTCGGCTTGGGCTCGGAGTTTTTCGGCTTCTGCGCGGTCGATGGCGATTTGTTCCTGGATTTCTCGGACTGCGTCGCGTTCGCGTTGGAGGGATTTCAGCAAGGATTCAGTCTGGGATCTCAGGGGGTCCAGGAGGGTTTCGGCGTGGTCGAGGATTGGTTGTTCGAGGCCAAGTCTTTGGGCGACTTGCATGGCGTAACTCTGGCCGGGGAGGTCCATGATCACGCGGTAGTTTGGGAGCATGGTTTCAGGGTCGAGTTCGACCGATGCGTTGTTGAGATTCTCGTGTCTTGCCGCGTGTTCAGAGACCTGACGGTGATGGGTTGTGATGCATGTCCAAGCGCCGCGTTGGACGAGTGAATCGAGGATTGCGCGGGCGAGCGCGGAGCCTTCTTCGGGGTCGGTACCGGTGCCAAGTTCGTCGAGTAGTACTAGGGAGTGGTTTGATGCGCGGTCGATGATGTTGATCACACGTTCCATGTGAGAAGAAAAGGTGGAGACCGAGCGATCGATGCTCTGGGCGTCTCCGATGTCAGCGTAGATGCCGTCGAATACGGGGAGTTCCGAGGATTCGCGTGCGGGTATTCGGATGCCGGTTTGGTGCATCAGGGCCATGAGGCCGAGGGTTTTGATGGCGACGGTCTTTCCGCCGGTGTTTGGGCCGGTTATGACTAGGCCGCGGCGTTTGGAATCGAGGTTTATGGTGATTGGGACTGCATCTTCGCCAAGCAAGGGGTGCCTTGCTTCGATTAGGAACAGACGGTTTAGATCTTGAGCCTCGGATTCAGAAGATGAGATAGGTCGTATTCCAGCTATTTTTAACGACAAACGGCCTCTGGCTACGATTGCGTCGAGGGTTGCGGCGGCTTGCATGGAAGCCATCGCGTCCTCGCCTTGCGCGGCGATGGCGCGGGAGAATTTGCGGAGCAGGCGTTCTTCTTCCTTCTCGGCTTCGAGTGCCATTTGCCGCCATTCGTTGGTCGCGCCGACGACTTGGAAGGGTTCGATGAAGGCGGTCTGTCCGCTGGCGGAAATGTCGTGGATTATCCCCGGCAGCGAGCTGCGTTCTGAGGATTTGACCTCCAAGACGAGGCGGTCGTTGCGTGAGGCGATGACGTTGGACTGGAGGGAAGAGCGGGAGTTGTCTCGCGCGACGATTCGCTCCATCATCCGCATGGCTCTCTGGTAAGCGTTGCGGGAACGTTCGCGTAGTTGTGCTAGTCGTGGTGTGGCTGAATCTAGGATGTCGCCGGAGTCAGATAGGGCCTTTACGATTTCTGCTCGGATGGGTCTGAGGTCGTGGATGAGAGAAGCCACGTCAGCGAGTATCGGGACGTCGTCTTCGATGGCGAAGACGGTGTTTCTAGCGATCCACATCGACTGGTAGATGCTGCATAGGATGAGGAGTTCCGAGCCGCTGAGGACGCCTCCGAGCATGGCGCGGCGCAGGGGTTCGCGCGGGTCTCGCATTCCGGCGAGTCCGATGTCGCCTTTTGTGTTGAGGAGGTGGGTCGCTTCGGATGTTTCGTCTTGGAGTCTAGCGACGTCCTCGGGGTGACGTGCCGGGCGAGAATCCCGGATGATTTCGCGCGACATGAAGAAGCGCGCTTCATGGGCCAACATCTCTCGGACGCGGTCGAATTCCAGCAGCTCTTCGGCCTCGAGGAGCATGGCGTCGCGAGCGTCAGGTGGGGGTGCATCGTGTTGATCCGGCACGGGATTGATTGGCGTTTCTTTGGGAGATAATGACATGCAACCCCAATTCTAGACTTGGCGTATCTATCGTCAGAGTTGTTGGTCAGGTAGTTGCGTTTTGGGAATCACCGTTGAAGAATCATCGAAGGCTTGGGATGCGAGTCTGGCCGGGATCCGAGATGCTGGGGATCGGTTGATGTCGTTTTCCGGCTTGCGGTACGAGGGGCGGTATGTCACGGCAGGCGAGTTTGAGCGGGTGCATGTGATGGAGTTTGGGGATGGTCCGCCGGTGTTGCTGGTGCACGGCGCAGGTAGTGGGGGACCGGCATGGCATCGACAGATCGCGGCTTTGGCCGAAGACCACAGAGTGATCGTGCCTGATGTGCCGATGTTTGGGCTGTCGGACATGCCGGCGCGGATCTATGCGCCCAGGGAGCAGATTGCAGACGTGATTTTGGGCGTGATGGATCAGTTGGAGATCGAAGAGGCTGATATCGCGGGTCACTCGATGGGTGCGGTTGGGTCTTTAGGTGCTCTGATCAGAGAGCCAGAGAGGTTTCGGCGTGCGGTGTTGATGTCGTCGCCAGGGTTTGGACGTGGTCTCAACTGGTTGCTGAGGTTGGCGTCGGTGCCGATAATGCGGCCGTTGGTGCGATACGGGTCGCGCAGCGATCGCTACTTCTTCTTTGATCGGTTCGAGGCGCAGAAATCAGGACCGTCGGATGAGCGCGAGGCGTTCAAGGAGATGCACTTCCAGGTGGGTTGCAGGAATGGTGCGACGGCGTCGTTTCATGAGGGATTGCGGAGTTTTGCGGGCTTTTGGGGGCAGCGTGAGATTTTGGAAGACGATGATCTTTCGAAAATTCGGGCGTCGGTGTTGTTGATCTGGGGGGATTCGGACCTGATTGTGCCGACGCGTCATAGTCGGAAGGCCGTTGCGACGATACCAGATGCGCGTCTCGAAGTGATCGAGGACTGCGGTCACGTTGTGCAGTTGGAGGCAGGAGAGCGGGTGACGGAGCTGGTTGTGGATTGGTTTGGGGTTAGCTGAAGCGGTTTCCGAGGGACAGGCCAAGATCGGCGGCGTTTGATTTGGGGCCTCGCTCGATGCGTCCGCGCCGGATTTTCACGGAACCTACTCCACATGCGATGGTCATACCGGCGTCGTCGATGTCGGAGATTGTGCCGGGCTGGGTGTCGGATTTGTCGAGAGAAGCGATTTTGCTGCCGAAGAAGGCGACTTTTTGGTCGTTGAGTGTCGACCAAGCTCCTGGTTGTGGGTCGCAGCCGCGTATGAGGTTGTGGACTTCGGTGGCGCCTTTCGACCAATCGATGTGGGCTTCCTTTGCGCCGCACCATCCCTCGTAGGTTGCGGCTGATTCGTCTTGGATGGTTTTGGGTGCGTTGCTGGCCGCGACTAGGTCGACAGACTCGATGATTGCTTCGACGCCCATCGGGAACAGGTGGTTGAAGTAGAGGGAACCGACGGAGTCTTCGGAGGCGATATCGACCTTTTTCTGGAGGAGGATGGGTCCGGTGTCCAAGCCTTCGTCGGGCCAGAAGATGGAGAGTCCTGTTTCGGTGTCGCCTTGGATGATTGCCCAGTTGATGGAGCTTGGCCCTCGATGGAGAGGGAGCAGCGATGGGTGGTATTGGATCGTGCCTTGGGTTGGGGAGTTGATTATTTCGTTTGGGACGATGTCGGTGACGTATGCCATGACGCAAAGGTCGGCGTTGAGGGACTGGAAGACGTCGATGCATTCTTGGTCTCGCATCCGCTTGAATTGCCAGACGGGGAAATTCATGTCTTCGGCCGCCGTTGCGAGTGGTTCTCGGCTTCGGCTGCGGTCGGGAGCGGCGAATATGCCGACGATTTCGTGTTCGGCGCGGGCTGCGAGCGCTTCGAGGACGGCTTTGCCGAACGCCGATTGGCCAATGAGTGCGATTTTCATGGGTGGAGGCTTATCCTTGAATCTGCGTCGATGAAAGTGTAATCATCGGCTTATGTTCATGGCTGACGAAGCTGCAACCCCCGAACCTACTACGGCAGACGAGTTTTTCGCTCGTGGTCTGAAATCGGCTCAGTTGGGTCAGCCGGACGCGGCGGCGAGGGACTTCGAGGAGGCGGCTTGGTTGGATCCCGACAACGCGACAATTCAGTTCAATTTGGGCACCGCTTATCTGAGCATCGGCTTCTTTGAGCAGGCGGTGGTCAATCTTGATCGGGCGGTCGAGTTGAACCCTGACAGTTCCGACGCACTGGGCAATCGTGCAGTGGCTCGGACGGCACTTTTTCAGGATGAGTTGGCCGAGGAGGACATCAGGCGTGCGATCGAATTAGGCGCGCCGCCGGATGGGATCCATGCTGTGGTTGAGTATGTGAAGCAGCGGAGACGGCCTGCGGAATAGAATCTGAAGAGTCCCTAATCACAAAATCTCAACTGCGAGAGAGGCTTTCCGATGTCCAAGACGCGTGTCGGCATCATCAACGTAACCGGATATGCCGGTTCCGAACTGGCGCGCATCCTGCACCGACATCCCGATGTTGAGATAGCGCAGGTCACCGGTCGCAGTGCGGCGGGGAAGCAGTTGAGCGAGGTGTTCCCGCATCTGCTGGATGCCGATATGGAGATATCGCCGTCGTTGGATGATTCGGTCGATTTTGTCTTCTCAGCGCTGCCCCATGCGGCGAGTGCCGAGGCGCTCAGCCCGTTCATCGAAGAGGATGTTAGGTGCGTCGACATCAGCGCCGACTTTCGTTTGAAGGACGTGAATGTCTTTGAGACGTGGTACAAGACGGCTCATCCGTGTCCTGAATACATCGAGAACGCGGTTTATGGGCTTCCCGAGTTGCACCGCGAAGATGTCAAGCGCAGTCGTTTGATTGCCAATCCTGGTTGCTATCCGACGGGTACGATTCTGGGGCTTGCTCCGGCATTCGACGCCGACATCGTTGAGACCGACGTGATCAGCGATTCGAAATCTGGTGTTTCTGGTGCAGGTCGCAAAGGTGATGTGCTCTACAACTTCAACGAGATCAACGACAGCATGTCGGCGTACGGTCTCAGCGGTCACCGTCACATGCCCGAGATGTCGCAGGAGTTGAGCAACCTCTCGAGGCACGGCGAGGTCAAGGTGACGTTCGTGCCGCATCTGGCACCGATGACACGGGGAATTTTGGGCACGCACTACGCCACACTGACGAACGGGATCAGTCAGCAGGAGACTACGGATCTATATCGGGAGTTCTATGCTGACGAGCCGTTTGTGCGGGTTGTCGGTTCGGCGCCATCGACCAAGGAGACTTGGGGTTCGAATCACATTCTGATCAACGTGAATGTAGATGCGTACAGTGGCCGGTTGATCGTGGTGACAGCGCTGGACAATCTGGTGAAGGGAGCCGCAGGGGCGGGAGTTCAGAATATGAATCTGATGCTTGGGTTGCCGGAGGCTACGGGTTTGGAGGGGTTGGCGATTTATCCGTAGGGGGCGGCCCAAAGGGCCCCGTTCACCAAGTTTCTGGTCTGCGTAGCGCTTACCTTCAATTGCTACTCTTTTCGCCACCTAACTAGCAGATGGTGGCCGCCTCGTCGCCTCAACGCGTCGTTGATAACTTGTATCAGTTGGCGGTCTGAGATGATGCCGGATTTTTGGAGGAGCCTTGCTTCTTCCTCTTTTGAGTGGAGAAATGTCTGGGCGAGTTCGGTGACATCGCGCCTCAGTTCGATTGCGAGGCCGTGTTTGGTGGCGATTTCGTCGGGATCGGGGGCGTCAAGTCTGAAGAGGGCGCTTAGGAGGAAACGGCCGCCGGGTTTTAGGACCCTGGCGACTTCTTCGATGTCGTAGACGTCGGTGGAGACCACCAAATCCACGGAGTTTGGTTCTAGTCCGGTTTGCTCGACCGGGGCGACGATGAAGTTGCATTGGTCGGAGACGTTTTCGATTTGCGCCAGATCATTTGCAGTGGCGATTGCGTCTTCGTCAATGTCGTTGCCATAGACGGTGCAACCGTAGAGCGATGCCAACCAACGAGCGTTTCCACCGACGGCGCAGGCCATGTCGAGCACTACAGAGCTTTGGCCAGGTTCGATTCCGTGCAGTCCTACTTTCAAGATCGTCTGGTTTGCGCCGAGGTGCATGAACTCGCCGAATAGGAGACTGTCGGCGGTGGCGTTGTCGTCGTACCAGCGTTGCAGGCGTTGGGTTTTGTTCATCGTCATGTGTTTCTGGGTTCGCTGTCTAGGGTAGGTTGGAAAACTCCCTGTCAATTGTGCGCCAGCAGCTCTTGAAGCTGTTCGAGGCACTTGATGCGGGGGTGTTCCAAGAAGTCAATGTGATTGTCGTTTCGGTCGAGGAGGATTGGTTGGATTCCAGCTCCTACTGCGCCTTTGACGTCGGAATCGATTTGGTCGCCGACCATTACTGCTTTGCCCGGCGGTGTGTCGTCAGCGCGGCGCAGTGCTTCGTCGAAAATGCGGCGATTTGGTTTTTCAACTCCGACTTCGCTGCTCGTGACTGCGAAGTCGATGCTGCTGGATAATCCCAGTTCATCGGCGAGTTGGTCGCCCGCGCTGGGAACGTTGGAGACGATCCCGACGATGTAGCCGCGTTCGCGCAAGGCGTCAAGGTTGCCTAGGACGTCGTCGAAGAGGACCATCTCGTATTCCTGTTTCGCCACCTCTTGCCAGATGCGGTTCGCCAGATCGATGTCGACCTCGATGCCGCATCCTGCGAGGACCATCTGCTCGAACCGGGCGAAGAACTGGTTGCGCTCGTCGAACGACATGAGTCGGATGGGTGTATCGGAGTTCTGGCGCGTCATATATGCCTCGGCGACGGCGTAACCGGCGTCGATACCTGATTTGGTTACCTCGATTCCGAACTTGCCTGCTGCGTTCGCGTGCAGTACGTAGCGATCCGGGTACCAGGTGGCCAGAGTCCCGTAGACGTCAAACAACACGGTTTTGATATTGCGTATCATATTGCCGGAATCTCGGGACCTTCCGCAAGCATCTCCTTGGCGAACACGACGGCTGATACTCGTCGCGCTCCGGCTCGCTTCAATGTCGCGGCGCAGTTCATGAGGGTGTTGCCGGTGGTGCAGACATCGTCAATAAGTAATACGTGGGCGCCACCGAAATCGTATTTGGCTTCGAATGCGTTGCGGAGAGATAACGCTCGTTCGTGCTTGGTGAGCTCGACCTGTGAGACCGTTGAGCGCACCTTGGTCAACGCGTCTTCGATGTACGGGAAATCTTGGCTTTCAGCTAACTTTTGGGCCAGAATTGCCGCTTGGTTGTAGCCACGTTCGTTTAGTCGGTCCCGGTGCATCGGCACTGGGACGACACAATCGATATTCGTCCGCGTGAAGAATGTGTTTCGAGACATCTCCTCTGCCATCGCTGGGGCGATTGCCGTGATGCCCCGGTATTTCAATGCGTGTACGGCGTCGCGGACCGGACCGCCGTATCGGAATCTTGTGATCAGTCGATCCAAAGGCGGCGGTAATGCGACGCAACTCCCGCACATCCTCAGAAACTCTCGGGTCGGTTCGGCGCATTTCACGCAGGCATCGCGAGGCACATTGGGGGCATTGGATATGCAGGCGACGCACAACAGCGAGCCTTCGTCCCCGCAATGGACGCAGATCAAGGGCAATACGAAATCGACTGCTGCTTTGAAGGCGTCCGAAACGGTATCTGAGATTTGAGGGGCCATCGCTACCTAAATCGTACCAACCTCATCCGCGGTATTCGTAAATTTTGACCGGTCCCCTCTCGAAGACTGGGTGAAGGTTGAGTTCTGGCATGTTATCGAATTTAGCGATGCCGCTCGTCGGATAGGCTCCGCGTTCCAACTCGCCGACGTATACGTATTTGACGTTGAATTCATCTAAAAAGCCGCGCGCATCTTCGATGTTTCTCGTTGTGTAGAAGTCGTTGATGGCTTGGCGGCGACGTTGAACCTCCCAGCGATAATCGTGCCGTTGCTGGGTTTGGTGCCAGTCCCAGCCGAGGACTGTGGGCATGCCAGTGTAGATCGAGATTCTGTTGGCCCAGGTGTAGAGGTCCCACTGGGCTTCAACTACGACGGGTGAGCCTTGGACGTTTTCGCGCAACCACTCGATGCCGTGGCGGTCGGTCGCGAACTCCAACTCGATGCCTCTGCGCGAGTAGACAGCGGTGTCCATGTAGGCCTCACCATCGACGCCGGGACCGATGTCGTTGAATCGGTCGTCCAACCTGACGTCGGTTGCCATGACGGGATAGATGAAGACGCCTACCATCAAGAGGGCGAAGGTGCCCACCCAGGCGGCCTTTACCGCGGTCCACTGTTTGACGACGAAGGCGCCGACGTCCCAGATGCGCCAGATCGCGTAGGTGGACGCTATCGCCAGGAGCCACCATGCTTGGATGTAGAACTTGAAGATCGTGTTCTGGCGTCCGATGTCGTTTGTGACTGTGACGACGTCGACGCCGGCAATCATGAGCAACGACATGATTACCAATGCCACCGTGATGATGATGTATCGCTGACCTGGATGTCGTCTCAGATACGCCATCAAGCCGGTGAGGCCGAGAATCAGCGATGCTGTGAGGGTTGCAACCACGGTGATGTAGTGCGGGTAGGAGACGACCATGGCCAACCAGACCAGCACGAATGCTCCGACGATCACCGACGATGCCCAGTTCGGGTATCCGTAGTCATCGCGGAACTTGCCGATGATCTCGCCGTATCTGAATGTGCCGCGTTGCCACTCGATCACTAACCAAGAGCCGACTGCGAATACGAAGAGAGCGTGTATCAATAAGAAGCGCCAAAAGGCCGTCTGGAACTGACTTGGTTGGACTCCACTGTTGAACAGCTCGAAGTTTGAGTGGAATGGCAAGTAGACGACGTAGCCGACGATGCCGACGAGCGCGATCTTTACCAGCGCCTGTCCAAAGCCGACGATCTTGCCTTTGTGCCCGTACAAGAACTCCCCGGCGAAAATGAATCCGGCTGCCAAGATTAGCTGGGTCGGATAGTCCCATGAGTTGATCAATCGCAAGGAACCGACGGAAACACCGAGTATCACCAGCGACAGCAGTGTCTCAAACCTCGACAACCGCACCATGCCGACTCTGAGGAATGCGACGACCGACAGTCCCAACGCCAAGACTGCGAACGGAATCGCGATCATGTGAGCATGAAGGTCGGCGTAGAGGAATGTGAAGAATGGGAACTCGGTGATTTCGTTACCGCCGGTTCCATGCTCGAAGACGCGGGTACTCCGCCAGTAGTCGAACCGCGGGAATTCGCCGCCTTGGATGTACGACTCGTATAACCCGCTTAGGACCTGAGCGAGCCCGTCGATATTCGCCGCTAGTACTGCCAATGCGGCAGCCAACAATCCGAACAGGATCGGGACCTTGCCCAACCGGATCTCGCCTCGGGATCGCATCGCCATCGCAATCAGGTTGTAACCGACCGAGTAGATCGTCGTCGCCGACAGCGCAAAGATCAATGGCACCGCCAAGTTGTACGCGACGGTCGGGACGATGCCCGTGATCCGTATCAACGATGCGATGATGAACTGGCCGTAGTAGTAGTAGTTGAGGTACCCGCCTGCGAACCATGGATCGTAGGGCGGCATGATCGTGGATCGTGTGATCGCGTTGAGGTACGCGAAGTCCATCGGTTTTTCGCCGCCTCGCCACGCGTGCCATAGATCTGGGTTTGCCAACCGTATGGCGAGGAAGGCGAGGAACGCGACCAAAAAGATGGCCTCTGCGATCGCGATGGTTTTCAGATTGGCCTTGACGAAGTACCAGATTTCCTCCCCTATCCGAGACAACACGACCAACGAGACCAACGCCAACGCCAAAATCGAGACGGCGACGCTGAGAGCGCTGAAACCCAAGATTCCGAAGCTCGCGAGCAACCAAGCGATGGTTGCCACGATCAACAGTCCCAGTGGTTTGCTGAAGAGATACCCTCTGTCGGTCAATGGTCTGAAAACCATGTAGGTCAAGGGCCACGCCGCCAGCGCGATCAATTGAACTGCCAACAGCCAGACGAGCCACGCGTACTCGTTGGGCAGGTTTCGCAGGAAATAGACGCCGTCCCAACTTCCGCCTGATTGCTGAGTGTTCAGTTGGGTGTCGTCATAGACCAGGCCGACGCTTTCGGTCAAGACTCGGTTCAAGTCATCGGGGCGACCGTCCTCGTAGATTCTGCCGAGGAGTCTGATCTGGCTCAGCTCCTCGACGTTTTTGAAGACGATTGCGTGGGGGTGTTCGTAAACGGTGAAACTCTCGTCCGCCCATCCGAACCAGTCCCAGTTGTAAAGAGACCCTCGGGGTTTTTCGTAGCCTTCTGGGACATCGAAGGGCACTCGGGCATAGGGATCGTCCCAGTAGACGATGCCTAGGAATTCCGGGACCCTGACGGAGGAGTAGACAACCTCGTATCCGAGTTCTCCGTTGAAGAGCATCTCGTAGAACCGAGATGAGACTGGGTATCTTTCGGGCAATCGTGGAATCGTAGCCGCTAGACGATTGCTGAAGAGCACAAAGTAGTCCGCTTCAGACATCAACCTTGCCACGGATGAGAACTTCGAATTGGTGTCGTTCTCGTACATATTCAACTTTTGGTGCATGTTGAACGAGGGGATGTTTGGGATACCTTCTTCCCAGTGCTCCTGTATGACCATCGTCCCGGCCTCGGCGTTTTGCCTCAGATAGCTTGAGACTTCTTGAGCAGGATGGGGTCCCGTGAAGACGTTCAGATACGCGATGGTGTAGTGGGCCAGCAGCAGGAACGCCACCGCGCCTGCCGCATAGATCGGAATCCTGGCCAGCCAGCGGATTCTTGGGAATACCCAACTGTAGACCCACCAGATCGCGCACCCTGTGAAAACGATCAACAATGGCGTCGCCGGGAGCATGTAGCGCAGGAACTTGACCTCGAGCTGTCCGTTTAACAGCAGATAAGGCAGCAAGAACGATAGGACCACCAGAAACGCCAAGTCTCGCTTCCAAACAGTCCGCGCCAACGCCCAGATCAAGCCTAACCAGACGGCGATCCCCAACGAAATGCCTAAACCCCAAGTGGAGAGCTGTCGGATCTGGTACCAATACGCTGGCGTGTCGATGTACTGCCGCGTGAAGGGAAAATCGACTATTCGGCGCACCATTTCCGACTGCCTGTAGATATGTCCGAAATAGGTGTCCCAGTCGATCACCATGTACGGCTGGGTGATCAATAGGGCGATCACGGCTGTGGCTCCCGACAACACGCCGAATCTCAAGACTGATTTCACATCATCAGGAGTGACCTCCCTCGCCTTGCCCGCGATGATGCTTGGGCCGACGAGCATGAGGACGTGTGCTGTGGCCACGACGACGGCGACTGGTGCGGCGGTAACCTTTGTTGCGATCGCGAAACCCAGCATCGCTCCGGCTAGCATCGCATCTTTCTGCTGCCGTTCCTGCAGCATCCTCACCGAGAAGTAGATAGTGGCGATAATGAACATCGTCATCGGCGCGTCGACAGCGGTGTAGTGTGCGTTTTGGATGTGGATCACCGCCAACGCGGCGATCAACGCGGCGATCAATCCGGCGCGTCGATCGCCGACCAATCGCGTAGCCAATAGGAAAACGAACAGAACCGTGACCGTGTCGGCCAACGCCGCAAGGTTCCTACCGGGGAATCGGAGGTCGAACAGGTTCCAATCGCTGTCCGTAAAGGGCAGCGACAATGCCCTGACACCAGCCAACGCGTACAGGGGCAGACTGCCGTAGTTGAACCACTGGGGGTTGAGGCGCGATTCGACGGTCAGAAGGCCCGGTTCGGTCAACTGCCCGAAGTCCAGGCGCTCCGCACGGCCCAAAAAGTCTCGCTCGTCCGGGTGGTACAACCCGCCCTGGTCCCAATCGGTGCCGATGACCCGCAACCCTAGCGACAGTATCAGGATCAACGCGAGCAGGACGTTTATAAGATCGATGCGCTTGGGTTTTGCCGCGCGATTTTTTGATCCGTCGTTGACGGGCGTCTGGGGGTGGTCCTCGCTCGCCTTGGCGTCCTCGGTGGCGTCACCTATCGGGCCTAATCGGATCGTGATTTGGGGATTCCACTCTGGGATCTCGAACGCGTTCTCGTCACCCGAGTCAACGTCATCTACGTTTCGCGGAGAATCGTCCGACACAAGCTCTTCCGTGGTGTCGATCTTGGAACGGGCAGATTGTGCTTCCATACGTAAAGTGGCGGTTCTGAGCGGCGCGACGCGCAGAACCGACCCTTCGCTTCACACGGGCTGTAACATAACTCTAGACGATTGAAAAGTCGCAAAGGATTGCCGCGATGGTGTCTAACGCCAAAGTCACCCGAACGAACGAGCGCGTCGCCTACTTTAACGGCGAGATCGTGCCAGAAAGCCAAGCGTTGGTCCCGTTTAGGGATCGCGGCTTCAAGTATGGCGATGCGGTGTTCGATATGACGCGAACATTCGGCCACCGGATTTTCAAACTCGACGAACACCTCGACCGTTTCTACAACTCGCTCTCCTACGTTCGCATTGATCCCGGGATATCCAAACAGGAGATGCGGGATGCCACGATGCAGGTGGTCGAGGAGAACTTGAAGCTCCTCGGAGACGACGACGACTATTGGGTTGGTCAGCGCGTTTCCCGAGGGATAGACCTCGTCGGCGGAGATATGTGGGCCACCGATGGAGGGCCGACGGTCATAATCGAGTGCACGCCGCTTCCATTGGAGCCCCGAGCGCGTCTATATCGAGACGGGATTGACGTGTGGGTACCGTCGACTCGCCGGGTTAGCCCTGAATCGTTAAGCCCGAGAGCCAAATCGCATAACTACCTGAATCTCATCATGGCCGACCTCGAGGCCAAGGAGTTTGATGCTGAGGCGTGGGCGGTTCTGCTCGATAACCGGGGATTTCTTACCGAGGGGATCGGATCGAACATCTTCGTCGTGAAGGACGGCGTGGCGTACACCCCTAAAGCCCAGTTTGTCCTTGGCGGTATATCTCGGGAGACGGCGATCGAACTTGCCGGGGAGATTGATCTCGACGTCGTCGAGACCGACTTGGATATGTTCGATGCGACGACATCCGACGAGGTATTCCTGACATCGACATCTCTTTGCATCTGCCCCGTGCGAACTGTTCAAGGCTCTAGCGTCGGTGATGGTGATGTGCCCGGACCGGTGACTAAGGCCTTGATGGATGCGTACGTTGACCTCGTCGACTTCGACTGGGTCGGGCAATATCTGAAACGGTTAGAAGGCTGACCACTCGACCGGAACCCGAGCCCCTCGAGACCAAATCTTCGAGATCGGCGCCAGTAGATCGTCGTAAGCCGCTCAACCTGAGCGCGGGCAGTCTCGCTTTCACGCTGGCATCGCTGTGGGCGGGACTCCCGATCGCAGTAAAGGCGGGTTTGGAAGATTCGCCGCCGTTGCGGCTCGGCTTCATGCGCTTCATCTTGGGCATGGTGGTCGTGCTCGTCTGGGCGATCGTGACGCGCCAGAGTTTCAGGGTTGAGCGAACTGAGTATTTCCCGCTCTTTATTCTTGGGATTCTGTTCTCCGTTCAGACGGCGTTCATGAACCTGGGTCAGTATTTCACGACGGCTGGTCACACCGGGATATTCATCACCACATTCCCGCTTTGGGCAGGAGTGTTTTCGCACTTTTTGATACCTAGCGATCGGCTTTCGAAGCGTCGAGTTGTCGGTGCAATGATTGCCTACATGGGGGCGGCGACGGTTTTCGTGCGTAGCGTCATGGCAGGCACGGAAGGGATCGATGCGATCAACCCTTGGCTCGGGGACCTGTTGATCATGTGTTCGGCGGTCTTGCTCGGGTTGAGACAGGTCTATCTGTCGCAGCTTGGGCAGAACATTTCGTTGTTGAAGATGCTGATGGCCCAAGGCATCTTCGGATCGGCGACTTTTCTAGTCGGTTCGCTGATTTTCGAACCCGATCCGATGCGTTACACGCTTGTTCTGGGAGTGTCGCTGTTCTACCAGGGGGTGATAATCGCAGGGTTCGCGTTCCTGGCTCAGACATGGTTGCTGAGCAACTATTTGCCCAGTCGAGTTACGCTGATTTCACTTTCATCGCCTATCACGACCGCGATTCTTGCTTGGTTGATACTGGGCGAGGCGATTGGGCCAGAGTTGTGGGCTGGTGCGGTTCTGGTGATTATTGGGTCATATGTTGCGCAGAGGCAGTAGGATGAACTGGCGCGGCGGCCCTTAGGGAAGGAGCTGAATCGCATTATCTCTCGTAGATTCCGTCTCGAATTGCCGTAGGTGATCTCCGTATACTGGAGACACGAGATTGACATCAACTTGTTGCCGCACCGACCATGATCGAAAACCTCAAAGCAACATACTCGAACGGCGTATTTAAACCAGCAAATCCGGTTGATCTTGACGACGGCGCCGAAGTGGTCATCAACGTGTCAGAGCGCGAAGACGCGCATCCCGAATTTGAGGGATTGCGATCGAGTTTTGGTGGTTGGAAAGGTATCGTGGACTGCGATCAATTGATCGAGGAGATCTACGCATATCGGGCTGCGGCGTCCCGCAGCCGACCATTACCAGAGTTGAAGTGAAATACCTCGTCGATTCCGATTGGGCGATTCACGTCCTTAGAGGGTCACGATCCGTCGCGGACCGGTTGGCACTAAGAGCGCCAGATGGTATCGCCATCAGCGAGATTTCAGTTGCTGAACTTTACCATGGCGTATTCAGGTCATCGGAGCCTGCCAACGCCGAGGTTGTCCTATTGGAATTTTTGAGCGATTTCGCGATCATCGGTCTGAACGAAGAGATATGCCGACTGTTTGGTGAGCAGCGGGCGCGCCTTCAAACTCTAGGAACGCCCATAGGCGATTTCGACTTGCTGATCGGTTGCACCGCAGTTCACCACGACTTGAAGATATTGACGAACAATCGCAAGGACTTTGAACGGATCGAAGGTGTCACGATCGAATCGCTGTGATGCTCTCGCGGATCAGGCCAAATGATCTCGTACCGAAGAAACTCCTCCCTCCATGACCACCATCCCCTCCAATTTCACCCTTGGTTCCTCAGCCTCGGTGACCCGTACGATCACCGACGAGATTGTCCGTGAGTTTGCGGTTCTGAGCGGCGATACCCAGCCGCTGCATCTTGAGGACGATTACGCCGCACAGACCAGGTTCGGCAAACGCATCGCGCATGGCGCTCTCCTTGTGGGTATGGTTTCGGCCGTTTTGGGGGTGAAGATGGCTGGGCAGGATGCGACGATCATCTTCCTTGGCTTGACGACCAATTTCGTCAATCCGGTCTATATCGCTGACGAAATCACAGCGACTTGCACCGTGACTTCAGTGCGGGATGACAAACCTATCGTGAAGCTTGGTGTTTCGTGCACGAATCAGTCGGACGCCGAAGTGATGAACGGGGAGGCTGTTGTTTACATCGATCCGCATCCGGTCGCGGGTTGACGCGTTAGCTTTTGGTCGGAGGTAGGCGTTGTCTGACGTAAGGTTGTTTACGTCGTTGTTAGAGATTCGTTGAATTTGATGGATGGCTGATCCCGTTGTTGAGCGCCAGACTGAGCTTCTGGTGAGTGTGCTTAAGGTCGAGGCCAAGAACGGCTTTGACAACAGTGCTGTGATTGGTGGTGGGTTGGATACGTTGTGGCCGCGATTTGATCGGATTGCGGGAGCGATCCGAGGATTGGCGCCGATGGATGGTCGGCGGTACGCGTTGATGACGGCTGCTGAAAGACGGTCTTGGGCTGCGGCGGCGTACCGGCGGTTGCATGGGTCGAATTCCCGACGACCTGAAGGGACGACTGCTAGGCGGTCGAAGGGGAAATCGGGAGAGATTTCGCCTATGGCGGATGCCAATGTTGACGCGCCTCCGAAGGCGAAAGCGCGCAGTCGGGTTTCGGCGGCGCAGGCGCCGAAGACAGGGCTTGATGCTCCGGTGGCATCGTTGCGATACCTCCATGTTTCGCACAGGAAGGCGTTGGCGGCTTTGGGGTTGTCGACGTTGAGGGACGTTTTATGGCACTTCCCGTTGCGGATGGTTGATTACTCGATGCGGTCGAATATCGTGGATCTGGCGGCTGGTGAGGAGGCTACGGTCGAGGGGCATGTGGTTACATCGGAATTCAATCGGTTTGGTGGTCCGAGGGGATCGGCGCGGGTTCGGATCCGGGACGGGACGGGCAATCTGACGATCACCTGGTTCAACATGCCGTATATGGCTTCGAGGTGGGAGCACGGAGATCAGATCGTTGTGAGCGGAAGGGTCGGAGAGTTTCGAGGGCGTCCGACGATGGAGAACCCGGAGTACGACGACATAACTCGTGGAGGCCGGGAGAACCAGAAGGGATTTGTTCATGCGGGGGCGATTGTTCCGGTGTATCCGTTGAGTGCGGGTTTGAATCAACGCACGGTGCGGAATGCAGTGATGCAGTGTTTGGATAAAGGGTTGCCTTTGGTGGACGAGACGCTGCCTAAGTGGGTTCTTGATGAGCATGGTTTGATGGGACTGACGGATGCGTTTGAGGCGATGCATCGGCCGCTGGCGACGCTGCAACGATGGTCGGCAATACGACGGTTCGCGTTTGATGAGTTTTTGTATAACCAGATCGCTGCGATACGGCGGCGCGCTCGGTGGCGGAGGACGGTAGAGGCGGTGGAGCTTTCACCGGATCGGGGGATCGTGAAGGAGTTCGTTTCGTCGTTGGGGTTTGAGTTGACGGGCGATCAGAGTGAAGGAGTTGCGACGATCTTGGCGGATATGGCGTCAGGGTTTCCCATGGCAAGGCTGTTGCAGGGCGAGGTGGGAAGCGGTAAGACGGTGGTTGCGATTGCGGCGATGCTCTCGGTATCGGGTTCGAATGGTATGCAGGCGGCGATGATGGCTCCGACGGAGGTTTTGGCGGAACAGCACTTCCTGAGCATGTTGGAGCAGCTGGAGTGTCGGGAAGGGTTGAGCGGGTATGGGCCGGTTTACGAGTCGCCGCTGTATCGAGTTGAGAAGAGGGGGCGGAATCTGCGTGTCGGGCTGTTGACTGGAAGTCTGTCTCAGCGCGAGAAGCAGACGATGCAGAAGATGTGCGCGGACGGTGAGGTGGATCTTGTGGTTGGGACTCACGCCCTGTTGCAGGAAGGTGTAGATTTTGAGGAGTTGGCGCTGGTAGTGGTGGATGAACAGCAGCGGTTTGGGACGGAGCAGAGGGCGGTCTTGACCAATCGGTCGCCGCGTCCGCATTTGCTGGCGATGTCGGCTACTCCGATACCTCGGACGTTGCACATGACGATGTACGGGGAGATGGAGTTGTCGACGCTAAGGGCGATGCCGCGGGGCAGGCAGAAGATCGAGACTATATGGGCTCAAACGCCTTTCGAGGTTGTAGAGGCTTACGGAAAAGTGCGGAGCGAGGTTAGGGAGGGACGACAGGCGTTTGTGGTCTGCCCGTTGATCGATCCCTCGGAGAATGTGTCAGGTGCTTCTGCAGTGGTTGAGTTTGAGAAGTTGAACGGGGATGTTTTCGCGGATCTCAGGGTTGGGTTGTTGCATGGACGGATGAGTCTGGCGGAGAAGCAGTCGGTGATGGAGTCGTTCAGGGGGCGCGAGATGGATGTGTTGGTGGCGACGCCGGTGATCGAGGTTGGAGTGGATATTCCGAATGCGACTGTGATGGTGATCATGACTGCGGACCACTTCGGACTGTCGCAGCTGCATCAGATAAGGGGGCGTGTCGGGCGTGGAGAGTTTGGCGGAACTTGCGTTTTGGTCTCGGATGCTGAGGGCGAGTTGGCGCAGGCCCGGCTGCAGGCGGTCGTCGAGAATATCGACGGGTTTGATTTGGCTCAGAAGGATTTGGAGCTACGAGGGCCTGGTCGGAACTTGGCGGAGGTGCAGAGCGGTTGGTCGGGTTGGCGGTTTGCGCGGTTTGATGATCTGGAGATGCTAGGGAAGGCGCGTGGGGTTGCTGAGGAGTTGTTGGATCGGGATTTCGACTTGAAGATGAAGGAGCACCGAGAGTTGAAACGGGAGGCGATACGGGTTGTTCCGCGGGAGGTTGCGAGTTACGCGTGAAGGGGAAGAGGTGGATGTTTTGGGCTCCGTGAAAGGGAAATGACCTCTCCGATCTCGCCTTTGCCTTGGGTCAGATGGTGAACTTGATACCAGTCAGTTCCTCGGATTGTTCCCATAGCCGGCGCGCGTCTTGCTCGTTGTGTGAATCGGGAGATGACGACACGACTTGCGGGTAGCCGCTTCGCTCGTGGGGTTTGTCTGGTCCGTAGTATTGGCCACCATGGGCGTTCGGATCGGTGGTCGCTCTCAAGATCGGCAGCGCTCCCATTTGGGCGCTCTGGATGAAGAGGAACGCGATTGGTTTGAGAAGGGTGCCGATGAATCCCATTCCTTGTGCGAGATTGGTGCGCGCCACTCCGGGATGGGCTGCCAGAGACGAGAGGTTTTCGATTCCCGCGGTTTGCAAGCGTCGATGCATTTCATAGGTGAAAAGGAGGTTGGCGAGCTTCGATCGGTAGTAGGCGCGCCAGCGCTTGTAGTTGGAGCGGTCCAGCAGCAGATCGTCGGTGTCCATGTCGCCGCTGCGATGTCCTATGCTGCTGACGTTTACGAGACGCGAAGATTGCGCGGCGGTGAGCGCTGGCATCAGCTTGGCGGTGAGGGCGAAGTGCCCGAGGTGATTTGTGCCGACCTGCGATTCGAAGCCGTCTTTGGTGGTGCGGTACGGGGTCGCCATGATGCCGGCGTTGTTGATCAGCAGGTCCAGTGTTTCGTATTCGGTTGTAAAGCTCTTCGAGAATGCGTCGACCGAGGCCAAGTCACCCAAATCTAGGAGCATAGACCTAGTCTGAGAAGATGGGGCAGCTTCTTCGATCTTGCTTAGAGCTGCTTCGGCGCGCGAGGCTGAGCGACAAGCGATGATGGTGGTCGCACCATGCCGTGCCAGTTCGATCGCGGTTTCGAAGCCCACACCACTGTTGCCGCCTGTGACGATCGCGGTTTGGCCCGTTAAGTCGGGTATATCGGCAACGGTCCAGCGTGCTGAGGTCTGCAATGGTTTCTTGTCCTTTGGCTTGTGGTGCGCGAGCTACGTTGTGGGCAGCAACCATTACTAAAACCCTACGGTTTAGGGTTGAAGGTGGTTTGGGTGATCCCGCCTCGGCGTGAATTCATCCATCCTCGGCTTCGCACAATTGGTTTTGTGGCAACCCTAAAAAGAGGGGATGACTGGGAGAACAATGTGCGACAGATGAGGTTTGCCGAGATAGAGCGTGTTTCGTGCGGTTTGCGTCAGGGTGTGACGTCCCATGGGTTCGCCAGTGTTGGGGTTTATGTCGAAGCGTGGGAAGTTGCTGCTGGAGATGTCGACACGGATGCGGTGGCCGGTCTTGAAAAGGTTGCTCGTCGGTGGAAGCGGGATTTTGATCAGGTACTTCTCCGTGGGCGACATCAGCTCGGGTTCGGTCCAAGAGTTGCGGTAGCGGCAGCGGAGGATGGAGTCGACTAGGTTCATGTGGAAACCGTCGGGATAGTCGTCGCTGGGCGGGTAGATGTCTAGCAGTTTGGCGGTGAAGTCGGTGTCTGGTGCGGTTGACGAGACCCAGAGGTTGAGTTCGATTGGGCCTGTTATCTCGACGTCTTGCTCTAGCGGCGGGGTCTGGAAAACCAAGACGTCTGGACGGTCGGCGAGCGGTCCGTATGGCGAATTGCATGCCAAGAGTCCGGGGCGCTCGGTTTGGTGCATCGGGCCGGGAGTGACTAGGGAGTAGGCGTGTTGAAGGATGGTGTCGGCCTGTTGTCCCGGTGGCGGGGCCTCGGTGAATGTTGGTCCGCCTTCTTCGTGTTTGTCCATCGCGCTGAAGCCGGCGACGCTTCCTCCGAGGGTGGGGACGGGGTTGTTGGGATCGAAGGTGTAGGTGATGGACGCTGCGTCGGGTTGGGGGTGTTCGGTGGACAGGTTGCCATCGGCGTGGAGGTAGAAGTTGGTAAAGTGCGTTCTGGCGAGTGGCCACTCTTGCTCGGTTCGCCAGTATCCGCCGTGGTTCAAGCGGCCGTCGGCGTTCTTTGTGCCCTCACCACCGCCCATTACGAAGAGGAGGATCGGGGCGTCGTCATCGACGCCGTTTTGTTCGTCTTTCAACCAGCGGTCGAACCATCTGCGGCGTATGGGGTTGAATTTGGCCATGCCCCATCGGGCGTCGGGACCGAAATCGACTTCGCCCTCGTGGGTTGCATCTGTGCGTTGTGTGCCGTGTGCCCAAGGTCCGAAGACCAAGTGGGTAGAATTTTTGTTGCGTTGGGTGAGGTCGACGAAGAGGTCGGCGGTGCCTCCGGCGAAGGGGTCCCACCATCCGCCCGTGAGGATGACGGGGATGTCGGCATGGCGGTCGAGGTATGGCGTTTGGTCGAGGTTCTCGTTAGCCCACCACTCGTCGTAGTCGCCTCTGGTGTAGTAGTTGAAGAGAGTCTTTTCCATGCACGGCGCAGCGGCCAGCGCGATTTCGCCTCGCTTCCAAGGAGTGTTGGAGAGGAACTCCCGCATATTTTGGAAGGTTTCGGCGACGGCTAGGACGCCTTCAGGGTTGTCGCGGAGTTCGTGAGAGTCGAGAGCGTGGTTGTGGATCGCCGCGGCCATGTGGAAGCACATCGCGCCGCCCTCCCGGGCTTCGTGGGCGTAGATGTTGGTCGGTGCCTGTTCAACCCACTGGGCGACGAGGTGAGGAGGTCGATGGAGAGCCGCGACGGTCTGGACGATTCCGCGGTGTGAGCTTCCTAAGGTGCCGATCTTTCCGTTGCACCAGGGTTGTTCGGCTATCCACTCGATGGTGTCGAATCCGTCTTCGCCCTCCCAAGGGTTGCAGGTGTGGTAGTAGCGGCCGTCGCCTTCCGAGCGGAAGCGGGAGCGGAGGTCTTGGTTGACGAATACGTAGCCGTGCTGGGGGTAGTAGTCGCGAACGGTTTCCCACTCCTCTTTGGATTTGTCGTACGAGGTGCGGACGAGGAGGACGGGCGCGGGATCGGTGATGGCATCGCCGTTTTCGTCAACCGGGAAGTGGATGTCCGTAGCTAGACGGACTCCGTCGCGCATGGGGATCATTGCCTCCTGGTAGTGCGCGTAGGGGTCGAAATCCGAGGCTGGCTTAGCCATTCCTTGGGAGTCTGGATGTGGCAGGATCATCCGAGGGTTTCGTGCAAGCGCCTAGAGATCTCCATGATCTCATCGTCTCTAAGTAGGCGGACGTCGATGCGGACGATTTGGGGGTCTCTGGCGTGTCCGACTACGGCGATTGCAGGGTCGCCGTCTCGGAGTTCGCCGATGAGCCATTCGGCGTCTTTGCCCGTCGCAGGGTCGACTTTGACGTGCACGTTCGGCATCGGGCGGTTGTCTTCGTCGGGGAACTCGATGTAGGAGTCGGACAACCCTGCGAGGCCAGCGACACTGTTGTGGAGCATCCCAGTCTTGCGGTGGTGCTCCGTCATGCGCTCCTCGTCGTCTTGTTGAACCCACCAGATGAAGGACGCGATCTGGCCTACTACCTCTTCTTTGGAGACTTTGGCGACGCGTCCGATGCCGTGTGACGGTGCGGACTGCATGGCGATGGCGTCGATGATGTCTTGGCTGCCGGCGATGATGCCTGCGCCTTGAGGGCCTTGGATGCCCTTGCCGCCGCTGAAATTAACGACGTCGGCCCCGATGTCGATGAAGCGGTAGAGGTTTTCGCGTGGTGGTAGGCAGTTGGATGCGTCGATGATCACGCGTGCGCCGTGTGCGTGTGCGATGTCGATGACGTCTTCTAGGGCGATGTCTTCTGGGGGTGCGTATCCGACCCAGTAGACCATTTTGGCGTCGGGGTTGTCGATGAAGGCCTGCTCGTACTCTTCGGCTGAGACGACTTTGGTGGGTCGTCCATCCGGGTCGGGTTCGCCGATTTCGATGAATTTGACTCCGGCGGTTTTGACGGCCATCGCGTAGCCGTGGTTCACGTATTCTTCGCCCTTGTAGTTCTTGGCTCGGGCGAAGCGTTTGGCGACGCAGGGGACTTGCCCGCCTTGGACGTATGGGAGTTGCTCGATCAGTGCTTCGTCGGTTCCGGTGATGATTGCGGCAGCGGAGACCATAAGACCGGCGGCGCAGCCCGAGACGATGTAGCCGTCATCAGCATGAGTGACGTCGGATATGATGCGACCGGCGGATTTTTGGAGTTCCCTCAGGTCGACGTAATTTTCGGCGGCGGTGCGCATAGCCTTCAACGTCGTTTCGGGTATCAGGGTACCGCCCATGTTCGTGTGGTGGCAGGTTGCGTTGATGAACTTTCGAACGCCTAGCGCGCCGTAAGGATCTAGTTCGAGTTCTTCGAGAGATGGAAGCGTCATTTCGTCTCACCTGAGGTCGGATTTCACTGCCGCTAGGATACACGTTGTGCCACGCGTACGAGTAGGGTTGGGGCTATACTTTATTGATCGATTTTGGGGGTGATGACCGCCCGATTTTCCCAACTCACCCGGAGGTGCAGGTAACCGTTGTCTGACCAGTTCGTTCACCTGCACAACCACTCTGAGTATTCCTTGCTTGACGGGTACGGGCACGTCGAGGACATGGTGAAGCGTGCGGCGGAGTTGGGTCAGCCGGCGATGGCGTTGACGGACCACGGTAACGTCTACGCGGCGATCGATTTCTACAAGGCAGCCAAGTCGGCGGAGATAAAGCCGATCATCGGGATGGAGGGGTATGTCGCTTTTGGGTCGAGGCATGAGCGGACGGCGGCGGAGGGAGCTAGCGGCGGATCGCAGCCGCATATCACGCTGCTTGCGGAGGATCTGACGGGTTACAGAAACCTTCTGCAGCTGGCAACGAAGGCTCATTTGGAGGGTTTTTACTATCGGCCGCGTGTGGATCGGGATCTGTTGGAGGAACATTCTGAGGGGTTGGTTGTTCTGTCGGGGTGTCTTTCGGGAGAGTTGGCTCGTGATGTGCTCAGGACGGGCGGAGATTTGACGGCGGCGCGTGGTACGGCGGGTTGGTACAAGGAGGTTTTTGGGGACCGGTACTACCTTGAGTTGATGCACCACGAGAATGTGCCGGGTCAGGACGTGGTGAACAGGGCTGTCTGCGAGTTGTCGGATGAGATGGGGATCGATTTGGTGGTGACGAATGACTGTCACTACGTCTATCCGGAGGACGCGCCGCATCAGGATACGCTGACGGCGATTGTCACATCGAGCAAGTTGGCGGATGAGCGACGCCTGAGGATGGAGGATCACAGCTACTACGTGAAGTCGGCGGCGGAGATGACTCAGGTGTTCCCTGAGCACCCCGAAGCGTTGCGGAATTCGCTGGTTGTCGCTGAGCGATGCAATCTCGAACTGACGCAACGCCGGACGAAGTTGCCGCAGTATCCGACGCCAAACGGGATGTCCTCGGCGGACTATCTGAGGCAGATCTGCTACGAGGGGGCGATGGATCGTTTCGGAGGGATTTCGGATGCGGTGAAGGAGCGGTTGGAAAAAGAGCTCTACATCATCACCGAGACTGATTTTGCGGACTATTTCCTCGTGGTGTGGGACATCTTCAAGTTCGTCAAACGGGAGGGGATACTGTCGACAGTGAGGGGTTCGGCGGCGTCGAGCCTGGTGTTGTACTGCCTGCAGGTTACGGACTTTGATCCACTGCCTTACGGGCTTTTCTTCGAGCGGTTCCTGAATGTCGAACGTCGGGAGATGCCCGATATCGATATGGAGTTTGCGGATGACCGTCGTGGGGAGGTGATCCAGTATTGCTTGGAGCGGTACGGGCCGGATCGGGTCGCCCAGATAACGACGTTCGGAACGATGAAGGCTCGTGCGGCGATCCGGGATGCGGCGCGGGTGATGGAAGACGGAGCAATCGAGAACGCGGATATCAACGCCGCTAGCAACAATCTCGTCCGAGTCGTGGCGAATTACTCGCCGATGTCGAACGATGACGAGGATGAGGCTCCGCCTAAGGAGTTCAATCTGCGAACCGTCAAAGACGACAGCGTGGAACTCCAGCAGCTGATCAGGCAGAATTCGGTTGCTGCCGAAGTCCTCGAGAAGGCGATGGGTGTCGAAGGTCGGGTTCGTAATGTGAGCACGCACGCGGCGGGGGTGGTGATTTCGGATGATCCGCTCGTGCAATACACGGCGCTCCAACGTCCACAGAAAGGTAACGACACCGGGCTCGCCGCGACGCAGTATTCGATGTACCCGATCGAATTCGCCGGATTGCTCAAGTGGGACTTCCTGGGGCTAACCAACCTGGCTGTCCTCGACCGTTGCCTGAAGATCATCGCCGAGCACCGCGGCGAGGAGATCGATCTGTACGACGAGGAGCAGGTACCGCTGGATGATGAGGCGACGTTCAAGCTAATGGCAGAAGGTGACACGTTCGGGTCGTTCCAACTCGAGGGTGCCGGGATGACGCGGTATATCAAGGACTTGAAACCGACTTCGATTGATGACATCGCTGCGATGATCGCACTATATCGGCCCGGGCCGATGCAGCACATCGATAGCTTGATTGCACGCAAGCATGGACATCAACCGATCGAGTATCCCCACCCTGATATCGCACATCTCCTGGATACGACGTACGGAGTGATCGTCTACCAGGATCAGGTGATGCTGACGGCGCAAGACTTCGCCGGATACACGTTGGGTGAGGCGGACATCTTGCGTAAAGCGATGGGCAAGAAAGTGCCAGCGATCATGCGCGAGGAGGAGCGGAAGTTTGTTGAGGGTGCGATCAAGAAAGGGCACTCGGAACAGGAAGCTCGCGATCTGTTTACGTATATCCTCCCCTTCGCAGGATACGGCTTCAACAAGGCGCACGCGGTGTCGTATGCCTACATCACTTACTGGACGACTTACTTCAAGGCGAACTACCCGATCGAGTATTTTGTTGCGATGCTCGATTCTGCTGCTGGTTCGCCGGAGCGCGTCCAGCGATGCGTTTCGGAGGCTAAGAAGCGGGGAATTGAGGTTTTGCCGCCGGATGTCAATGTGTCGAGGACTTCTTTCACGGTGGACGAGAACGTCGGGGAGCATGGGGGTATTCGCTATGGGCTTTCGTCGATTCGTGGGGTTGGACCGTCGACGGTGGCGGAGATCGTGGAGATCCGCGAAGGCGATGGGAAGGGGCAGTTTGCTGATGTATCCGACTTCTGCGACCGACTTGCCGAGAATACGCCGCCCGAGTCTTCGCTCCGGTCGCTGATCATGGCGGGTGCGTTCGATTCGATGGCACCGCGTCAACAGTTGCTCGACCACGCCGGTCAACTGATAACTCACATGCGGAAGACTGGCGCGGCGCGTTCGTCTGGACAGCATTCGATGTTCGGTGGCGATGACTCCAACGAATCTTTTTGGGGCATAGAGTTCAACCCGCCTGAGGAGAATGGTGGGGTCGATCAGAAGACGCAGCGCGAATGGGAGAAGGAGCTGTTCGGGTTGGTGATTACAGAGAGCCAGGAAGAGATCGAAAAGCGTGCCGCGATCGAGAACGAGGGTTCAGATTTCGTCAAGCTTGCGAGCGATGAGAGATTGTCCAGAGAAGGCGCCCGTGTGAAGGTCGTCGGGAAGATCGTATCGATAGACAACCGGTTTACGCGGAACGGCGATCCGTTCGTGACGGCGAAGTTGGCGTTGCTCGATGATGAGGTCGAGTTGACTGTGTGGTCGAACACGCTCGAGCGGACACGCGGCATCTGGTTCGAGGATGTGTTTGCCGTGGCATCTGGTTCGATCAGGATGTTCAACGGCGGGGTTTCGGTTACAGTCAACGACGCGGAAGCTTACATGCCGTCGGCCGCCGCTGCGGCAAATGGCAATGCGAATGGAACCACCAACGGGCACTCGAACGGAGCGGCGTATCATGATGTCACCTCGTCGCGTCCGATTGAGGTGCAGACTAACGGTAGTCACATGGCAACAATTGATCACGAATCTCCGGATGAACCTGTAGTCACGCTGTTGTTCGATTGCGATGGCGACGCTTCGCCATCACGCGAGGTGATCCATCAGGTGCTCTTGACTTTGGGCGAGCACAAGGGCGATGGAAAGGTACTTGCCAAGGTTGTGATTTCGGGCAAGACGGTCTCGATGGACTTCCCATTCTTCAGCGTCGAGCCTACAGAAGAGTTGCAATCCGAACTCGCCGCTATCGTTGGCGACGCAAACGTCGAGATGCACGCTAGCGCATCTACCTGATATGCGAGACCGCTGGGTCGAGTTCGCGACAGCGCCGGACCAGTTGACGGCGGAGACTTGGGCGGGGTTGGTTCGGAACGAGGGCTGTCCGTGCGCGGTGAAGTCGGACGGGATACCTTTCCTGGGAATTTCGGCGCTGCCGGTCAGGTTGATGGCACCTGAGGAGCGTGTTGAGGAGGCGCGTGGGATTTTGGAGCGTTTTTTGGGTGTTGAAGAGGGGTGAGGGAAAGAGAGCCGTGCAAATTGAAAGTAGCACTTTCAGATTGCACGCGGCAATCGGCTAGATGCATGTAATTCGCTCGCTTGGCCACGTGATGATCACTGGGGTGATGTTGCGCGGATTGAATATACAACTTGCAATATGCAGTACATTATCGGTGATCAAACATGCAAAATGAAAGTAGTACTTGCAGATTGCACAAATCTAGGCTATGCTGAAGGTCATGATTAAGCGCGACATCACATCACATCTCGTCTCGCTGTTCAAGCAGTACCCGTTCGTGACCGTTACTGGCCCGCGCCAGTCCGGCAAGACGACGCTGTGTCGCACGGCATTCCCGGATCTGCAGTACGTCAACATGGAGGCGCCGGACAATCGCGAGTTTGCAGAAATGGATCCGCGCGGTTTTCTCGCACAGTTCGGGAACGGCGCAATCTTAGACGAGATACAACGTGTCCCGATGTTGTTTTCGTACCTGCAGGTGATGGGGGATGAGTTGGGGCGGAACGGATTGTTCATATTGACGGGTAGCGCCCAGTTCCAACTGCTGGAGTCGATCACGCAATCTCTGGCGGGTCGTACGTCATTGCTGCAACTGTTGCCGTTGTCGTTGGCCGAGAGACGGCGCGCTGGTGCAAACAACGACATCGATGAGATGTTGCACGCTGGTTTCTACCCTCGGATCTTGGACCAAGGGATGGATCCCGTACTGGCGCACGGTGACTATTTCGAAACTTACGTTGAGCGGGACGTCCGCCAAGTAAGCGAGATTCGCAACATGTCGAGTTTTCGGCGGTTCGTCCGTCTTTGCGCAGGAAGAGTAGGCCAGCTGGTCAATCTCGTGTCGTTGGGTTCCGACGCGGGAGTGTCTCATACAACTGCGAAGCATTGGCTGAGCGTACTGGAAACTAGCTACATCGTGTTCCAACTCCAGCCCTACCACGCCAACATCAGGAAGCGTCTGGTCAAATCGCCCAAGCTGTATTTCCACGATGTGGGATTGGCGAGCTACTTGCTAGGAATCCAGAATTCAAGCCAGATAGCCACACATCCTCTCCGTGGCGCACTGTTCGAGAATCTGGTGATCGCTGAGATCCTGAAATATAGGTTCAATCGTGGCCAGCGAGCCAACCTTTTTTTCTACCGAGATTCGCAGCAGCTGGAATGCGACGTGCTGTACCAGACCGGTTACGGTTTGTCAGCGATCGAGATTAAGGCTGGTGCGACGGTCGCATCTGATTACTTCTCCGCGTTGAATCGAGTCGCCAAGATCGTTCCAGAGATTTGGTCCAAGGCGCTGGTCTATGGCGGGGTATCAACGCAGCAGAGGACGGATGCTCTGGTTTCGCCAGTTGACGGGTTGTCGGATGTGCTGGATGGTTTCGAAAGCGGCGATAGATTTGGCGTCGACCCGGTTAGCCCTTCCGCCGCCATTTCCGCAAACTAGCCGGATTATCGACGGGCGGGTCTTGGTGCCGCCCCCATTCGACGAACGCGACTTCTGCGACGTAGACGTCGCCTCGAGAGTCGACACCCACCGAATGCGGCCATAGGAACTGGTCGGGACCCTGTCCGAAGTGCGGGTTGCCGAAGCGGTCGAGCATGTTGCCCTCCCAGTCGTAGATGCTGACGCGGTTGCCGATGTCGGCGACGCCTCGCTGGACCGGGGCAGGCCCCTGCTCGCCTACGTAGATGACTGCGTCGGCTCCTTTGCCGATGACCTCGATACCGGTCGCTTTGTGGACGGGCCATTGGCGTACAAATTCGCCGTCTGTGGTGAAGACCTGGACCCGGCTGCTCTCACGGTCGCAGACGATCACCAGGTCGTCGTCGAGGACGGAGATGTTGTGGGGCAGGTTGAACTTCCCGTCGTCGGTCCCGGGATCGCCCCATGACATGATGTGATTGCCCTCGGCGTCCATGCGGTGGACACGTGAGTTTCCGTAGCCGTCGGAGATGAAGACATCGCCAGTTGCGGGGTTGACGTCGGCGTCGGTGGGACGGTTGAACATCTTGCCGCTCTGCCGTGGGACCTCCTCGCCGGTGCCGATGGTGAGTAGATGTTGGCCGTGGGTAGTGTATTTGTGGATCAGATTGGCGACGTCGTCGACTAGCCACAGGTTGTCTTCGAAGTCGCAGGTGATCCCGTGGGCCCGCATGAACCACCCTTCCCAGAACTGGAGACTGTTGCCATACGGGTCTTCGGTGATGCGGACTGCCCCCTGCGGGTCGTCGTTGCCCCACATGTTGATGACGTTTCCATCGGGATTGAAGACCAGGACGGGCATATTGCCGCGGTTGAAGACGTAGACGTTGTCGTTGGAATCGACGGTCACAGAAGTGGCTTCGCGTAGCCAGATGCCGTGTGGGATTTTTGCCCATCCGGGGACGGGTTCGTAGTTGGTTACGTGATTAAGCGGGAGTGACACGGGCGAGGGTCTCCAGAGGAGGCGGGCGGTTGAACGGTTTTAGAATTATGCACCATCTCAAACGGGGCTGACACCCTAGAAGCCCACCAACCAAGAGGAAAAACTGTGACATGCTAGCTGATTTGACGGGTCGAACTGCTTTGGTGACCGGTGGCGGTCAAGGATTGGGACTAGGGATTGTCGAGCGAATGGCTGGGCAGGGGGCGAACATCATCATCGCTGATTTGAACGATGAGAACGCGGCCGCAGCGGTGGCGAAGGTCACAGAGATGGGCTGCAAGGGCTACGCTGTGCACATGGATGTTACCGACCAGAAGAGCATCTCCGAGGCGGTTGCGTTGGCTTACGACGCGGCGGGCCGGATCGACATCTTGGCAAACAACGCCGGTGTCTCGGGCGCACCAGGTTCGACGGGCACGGAGTTTCGGGATGTCGACTGGGAGTTCACTTGGAAGGTGAACGTGAAGGGATTGGCGGATGTGACCGAGGCGATCCTGCCTCAGATGCGCGAGCAGCAGTACGGCAAGATCATCAACATATCCTCGGTCGCCGCCCGAGCCGCCCGTTACGTGACCGGTTATTACGCCACCACGAAGATGGCCGTAATCGCCTACACGCAGGCATTGGCGCGGGAATTCGCGGTGGACAACATCAACGCCAACGCGATTGCTCCAGGTAGGATCTGGACCGCTTTCCACCAGGAGTGGATGGAACGGAGAGATGAACGGGGCGACGCGGACGTAGTCGGTCGTGCCCACTTGGACGTGTTCGAAGAAGCAGCAGCGGAGGTGATTCCTCTTGGCAGGCCTCAGACGCCTTCGGATATCGGTGCGTTGGCCGCATTCTTGGCATCGGAGGACGCGAAGAACATAACCGGCCAGACCATCCAATGTGATGGCGGGCAGGTGATGGTTTAGGGGTTAGGACGCGTCGCCGTTCTGGCTTGGCGAAGCGAGTTCTCGCTGCAATACTCGGGGAGTTGGGTCTTCGATGGGGACTAACTCGGGAGGATCGTCACCGACTCTCACATCCAGTTCTTGGAATCGGGAAATCGTAGGAGCGATGCGCCGATCCCACGAACCGACCACTGCGTCATACCGCGTGAGCGTGGTCTCGAGAGAATCGCCCATTGACTTGATGCGGTTGGCTAGTACTCCCAATCGTTCGTAGAGTTCCTTCCCGAGAACCAAAACTTCTTCGAGGTTTTCGCGACTACGTTCTTCCCTCCAGTTCCTCTCAACGATTTGCAACAGCGCGAATAGCATATGGGGCGTGACGATAATGACTTTTTTGTCAAGGGCCCGATCCAACAATTCGGAATCGCGCTCCACTGCTGGTTGATAAGCGAAATCAGGTATCACCATCACAACAAATTCTGGCGATTTCTCTAGGTTGTCCCAGTATCTTTTCGTGGCGAGTTGATCCGCGTGCCGTCTGACTTGCCTGGCGTGTTCGTCAAGCGCTTGCGTTCGTTGATTCTCGGTGGTTGCGCCAGCGGCCTGCTGCAACGCAGGAAGCGAAATCTTGGAGTCGAGCACCAATATCCGTTCGTTAGGCATGCGAATTACGAAGTCCGGCCGAGTCCCTTGATCGTCCACATATTGAGTTTCGTAATCGATGCCCCGCTTGAGGCCTGATAATTCCAAAACCCGTTCGACTTGGATTTCTGCCCAACGTCCACGGAATTCTGGCCTGCTCATGGCTGTTGTCAGATTGTTCGTCTGTTCGGAAAGACGTTTGAGTTCGTTGCTCAAAGCACCCGTGCTCTCTGCTCGCGCTTCCTCCAGTTTCACGATCTGTTCGTTCAATGGTTTGATCAGCTTTTCGACAGCTTCTTGTCGAGATTTCAAAGTTGCGTCTGCGCCGGATTTGAACGTTTCACCTTGAGCCTTCAACACATCGGATGACAGAGTTTTGAACGCGTCGGAGAATCGCTTCTCAACTACATCGCGTTCGCCTAGCCGCTCCTCGGCATTCTCGAGTTGAGTGTTCAGGTTCGAGACTTTAGCCGTCAGCTTATTGACTTGATCGGTGAGTTCGGCGGTCTGTTTTCGAAGTTCGGCGTTCTCGTTCAACTCGTCTCTAAGGGATTCATCCTTGCTTCCGAGTTCCGTCTTCAAACCCCGCACTTCTGCAGTTAACTTTTGCACCTCGGCCTGTAATTCGTCTCTTCTGGCCTCTGCGGCCTTCTGCACCTCAGCATTGCGCGTCGCCACCGCCTTCTCGTTCGCTAACCCTTCGTGCAATCGCGTGTTTTCGATTTCTACGCCGCGCAACACATCCAACTGTCGCTGCGTATCGTTCAGTTGCTCCTGTGTCGATTGGAGCCTGGATTCGAGGACGGCGTTGTCCGATCTGGCTTGGTTCAGCGCCTCTTCGTCCCGTTGAACATCAGAAGACGTTCCGCGGATCTGCCGAAAGATCGAAAATAGCACCAAAACTGCAATTACAGCTAGACCAGTGCCAAGGATTACGATGTCCATCTGCTATCCGTTCCCCCGAATCGTTCAATTGATCAATGTTGCTTGTAACCTTATCGATGCTACCAGCCACACGTCGCAAACCAGCAACTGAATCAAAGCGAGAATCACTGCCATGATCGTCGATGTACACACCCACCTGCCCAGCCACCCGGACACCGTACCTGAAGACGAGATGCTGACCGAGTCGACGATGCGATCCGGCCAGACCGTCCAGCTCACCAACAGCATCGACGACTACTACAACGACATGTCCCCGGTCGACAAGACCTTCATCTTTGGTATTGCCCCTCGCCCGTGGCGACCGGAAGAGCGAGTGTTGCGCCAAGGCGGTTGGGATCCTTCGTTGAATCATAACGACATCGCCTCGATCACTGCCAAGAAGAACCCCAATAAAGCCATACCTTTCATGTCGATCCACCCGCTAGACCCAAACTGGGAGGACGAATACGACCGGTGCGTTGGTGATCTCGGATGCAAGGGCATTAAACTCGGCCCGAACTATCAGGACTTCGACCCGACATCGCCTGAGGCATTCCGAATGTTCGCCCGTCTAGAGCACGACGGCATCCCGATCATCTTCCACCAAGGCACTTCGCCGATGACGGAAGCGCCGCTCACGTACGCCCATCCGTTGACCACTGAAAAGGTGGCGATGGCGTTCCCCAGATTGAAGATGATTTTGGCCCACTTGGCCCACCCTTGGCAGGTCGATTGCCTGTCCGTCGTGAGAAAGCACCCCAACGTCTGGGCCGACGTCTCTGCGCAGTTCTACCGCCCCTACTCGTTCTGGGAGGGCATGTTGAAGTTCTCCGAATGGGGATCGCTCCAGAAGGTCTTCTTCGCATCCGATTGGCCAGTGACGCGTCCGCAGGACAACATCGACGCCCTGCGCGGACTCAGCAAATTCGCCAAGGACCACCACCTGCCTGTCATCCCCGAAGACGAGATTGAGGGGATCATTAATCGGGATGCGCTTGACATCCTAGGGGTCGATTAACCCGTCGATTACCATTGGGTTCAGTGCCGTGAGCCGAGGTGGCGAAACGGTAGACGCGCTACGTTCAGGGCGTAGTGTCCGCAAGGACGTGCGGGTTCGACTCCCGCCCTCGGCACCATCTCAATGGGGTAGACTCGAAGTCGTGGAAGGTGGAGGAGAGGCACCGAACGCGCGCTTGTAGCTCAGTGGATAGAGCGCAGCCCTGCGAAGGCTGAGGTCGTGGGTTCAAATCCCGCCAAGCGCGCCATTTCTTGGGATCGATTCGGGAGCAGTTAGGACCATGACTGATGAGCAACTCGATCGCCAACTGAGGTCGATCGGCAAAGAATGTTTCGTCCAGTACTACGCGGATGTCGCCGATCGCAACATGACAGATGACATTATCGCCCGACGCATCGATAGCGATCGTGGAGTCGACTATTCCGTCGCCTTGAGCACGAGAGTAAACGGCATCAGAAGGATCATCAAAGCTGGAAGGGGCAAAGACGCGCTGATCGACTGCATCGCCAGCGACAGACTACCGTCGAGGATACGCAATCGAGCAGCGGAGTTGATTGCGCAATGATTCGAGGCGCTACGTGTCGGCGAGTTAAACGAAAACCCCCCGAATATCAACACCGCCGATTGGATCTATACGCGGGGGAGGAGTTGACTCCAAGTCTAATCAAACAGGGCGAGAGTTTCAATCTGCCTGACGATAGCCTCTCCGTAGCCACTATTGCACAAGGTGTTTGACGCCCCCGGATATATAATCTGAACCCATCACTCAAGGGCGGTTAGCTCAGTTGGCTAGAGCGCGTCGTTGACATCGACGAGGTCGGAGGTTCGAATCCTCCATCGCCCACCACTTCTCAACCGATGCCATGAGGGGACCCTCTGTACCGTGGCGGGATCGATTCACTCGGACTAAACCGAACTCAGGGTGAGGTCGAAAACTTGGCGTCGAGTTCACAACCCACCGCTCTAGGCCCAGTTGGCGAATCCGCGCGCATCACAAGCCTCGATCTGATACGAGGCATCGCCGTACTCGGCATCCTGTTGATGAACGCAGTGGCGTTCAAGTTCGGGACGGCATCGTACTTCAACCTGAGCCTGAAGGGTTCGGAGATGTGGCTCGATTGGGTCGTAGGGATGTTCGGCGAGGTCTTTATCGATCAGAAGTTCATGGGGCTGTTCTCGCTGCTGTTCGGTGCCGGGATGATCCTCTTCATCGATCGTGCCAGTGCGCGCGGCAGACGAGCGGTGTGGCTGAACTTGTGGCGGAATGGGCTACTCCTTCTGATCGGGGTGCTGCACTCATTGCTGTGGGAAGGCGATGTGTTGATGGCCTACGCGATCTCTTCGGTGTTTCTGTTGGCGATGCGGAAACTACCGAACTGGGCGCTAATCTCTATCGGTGTCGTGGTCTTCATGTCGTCGATTGGCGCTTCGGTGCTTGCGCAATACATCGCTGACGTCACGGACGTTTCGCTGTCAAGCAGTTGGGAGCCGAACGTGGTCATCGCTCCCACCGAACAGGAATATTTCGACGGGCTCGTCGTGTCCGGCTTCTTCCTGCGGGCATTGGGTCTGATCCTTGTCGGTGCTGGTTTTTATCGCACGGGGTTCATTAACGGTGATCTGCCGGTGAAGACCTATCTGGCAATCGCGATCATTGGTTTGGCGGTCGGTTTGCCGCTCGCCGCTGCGGGTGTCTACGTGACTGCGACGAACGACTACGCAAGGGAGATCGCGTTTATCGGCCAGATCCCGAACACCTTGGGCACGATCCCAGCGTCGCTTGGTTACATGAGCCTCATCATCCTTTGGAGCAAAGGCGCGGACAGCTGGTTTAAGGAGCGCCTTCGGGCAGTTGGCAGAATGGCGTTGACGAACTACCTGATGCAGACGGTGCTGGGAGTCGTCGTGTTGACGATGCTGCTCGAGAATGTCGAGTGGTTCAATCGGAGTGCGGTTCTGGTATTCGTGATCGCGGTGTGGGTTCTGCAGTTTTGGTGGTCTCAGGCATGGCTGAGCCGATTCCTCTTCGGTCCTTCCGAATGGCTGTGGCGCGTCGCAACGTATCGGGCAGGGCAACCGCTACTTAGGAAATCTTGAGTTTTTGCTCGTTCCCAAGATCAGGTTGCAGGCTTAATAAATGCGTCAGTCTTGATCTCCGGTGCGGAACGCATAACTCGCCGACCAAATATGGAATCCGGAAGAATTCGGCGCGGTCAAAAGTCACGGGACAACGTATCGATTAGAAAATGAAATATTGTCGCGGATCGGTTTCGGCGACCTCAACGACGACATCGAAAAGAGCATCTGCTCACTCAGAAAGGCACCATCGCAACATGAAATTCAAATTTGGTATCGGCAACACCGCGTTGTGGGCGGGAGCACCTAATTTACCGATTATGTTGGTGGCAGGTATCGCTGTTTTGGCGATGGTTCCAGTGGTATTTCTGGCCGGAAGCACTCCCACCTCGGCCCAAGACGTTCCAGGTTGCGAATCCATCGACCTTGGGGCATTGAGTTCCGCAGCGGACGCCACTCTAAACGCCGAGGGCCGATGGTCCACCGAAGATTGCGATTCGAGTTTCCACCTCGACAGCGATGCTCACGACTACCACTTCGAGTTGGAAAGCGCCGGACGGATCAGGATCGACCTGAAATCCGAGCTCGCCGACTCCTACCTATATCTACTCGACGCCGAAGGTAACCGGATCACGGACAACGACGACGGCGGGGGCAGTCTGGACGCTCGCATCGAACGTGATCTGATCCCGGGCGCGTACTCAATTGAAGCTACAACTGTTGGTGGGCGCCGACAAGGTCCCGCCGATTTCGAACTCACCATCAGCCGTGTTCAAGGTTGCGAACCCGAACATCTTGGACTACTGGAACTCGGAACCGACCTCGAAACTACAGGAACATGGACGCTCGACACTTGCGGCTCACGCTTCGTCGTACAACACCCGGCATTTGGCTACACGTTCGAACTCGCCACCGGTGGTCGCGTGCGGTTGGACCTTAGGTCGACGGAAGGAGACTCGGTAATGTCACTGATCTCGCCGACTCGCGGCCTGATCTCCGCAAACGACGACGGTGGCGAACGACGAAATTCCCGCATTGAACGATACCTCGAAGCAGGCACATATCTCGTCGAGGCAACTACCTATTGGGAACGCGACGCTCAACTCGCGTCCGCCGACTTCGAGCTCGTGATTCATCTGATCGATGAACAAGAGAGGCAGGAGAGCGGTTTCCAACTCAAGATCGAAGCGGGTGTCATTCCGGACGAAGCCATCGTCGGCGTGCCGTTCGACGTCCACTACCGGATCGGCAACGTGGGCAACGGTCCAATGACTGAAGAGGACGGGACGATTGATGTCTACGCGATCGCACCGCGAAACTACGACACGACTGAACTGACCATCGATCCAGAAGATGGATGGGGAGCTGGCGTCGCGCACCACACCAACGATGCGAGCGCGAGCGCGACAAGCACCGAATCTGACCAAGTGCGTCCGTTTGAGATCACGATGCGTTCCTCTGGCACCTCGTGGGTCTGGTTGGTAGTCGTGGTTCACGACAGCACCGGCGAGGAGATCGGATTCCACAGCCAATGGCGGGAACTGACCGTATTGAGTGGAAGAACCTTCGATGAGACAGTCGTTTCAGTCGACGACACGGACTACACCGTTTCATCCGAAACCGACGATGACGGCGAAGTGACAGTGCTCGTAACGAGCTCCGCCGTCGCCGATGCAGAAATCGATGCAACCACGCGAGCCAAGGCGATCTACACCGTTGGTGTCGGCAACGAATTCTTGGACGGCATCTTCGAGCGACCAGCAATCGCAGACCTGCCTGAAGTCGAGGAAGTTTCGACCGTGAGCGTGTTCGATCCCTCGTCGCAGACCATATCGATCGAGTTCGCCGAACACTTCGCAGAAGCGATCGGAAACTCCGGTTTGGCCGACTCCATAGCTAGCGGGACGGCTATCGATCCGGCAGCCATCGAGGATCTCCTGATCAGCAATGGCGCCGCCGCAGCTTCTCGTTATGCCACCGTAGACAATACGCTGAAACGGGTACATGGCAGCTGGAAAGACGGAGACGCACTGTGGTTCTCCGAGGCCCTTGCGGTCCATTCTCTGCTCAACTACACCGAAAGCGTCCTGGCGCCGACAATCATTGCTGGTGAAATCGTGACTGCCGCACGCTCTGCCGAAAGCGGCTGGAACGATCCCGAAGTCAAAGCAATGGTCGAGAGCTTGTCCGCCGATGCGCGGTGCCGAGGGGGCGACGCCGCCCTGAGAAGTTCGCTTGCGACAGCGGGAGTCGACAATGTTGACGAATTGGTTGGCGTCGACGCTGAGTTGCGAGTTGCATTGCCGTTGTACGGCTCGACAATCGACGCCGCGCTATGCTCGATCGCATCGATCGACGACGACAATGACAACTTTGTGAACCTGTTGTCTCCTGCAGACTACGACGAACTCAGTTCGTTGATCGCTCCCGCCACCGAACCTGCGCCACAACCCACGAGGTTGCGAATCGTAGTCCAGCTTTGGGATGACGGCAGGTCCGAACACGGCGTCGAGATTGTCGGTGGCGGTCAGGTGTTGCCCGACGTCAGATTCTTGTCTGCCGATGCCACAGCTGGTGTTTGGTATTCGAGCAGCGACGTCCTCGTTGACGAGAGTTCAATTGGCAAGATCAGAACGCGACGCTTAGCAGACGGCCGGCTCGAACTCGGTTTCGTGAACACGGGCGGCGAAGTCATCCTCCCGGGTATCCGCTACGTCCCCGCCGGAATTTCTGAGGGTGTCTGGATCCGCAGCGGCGAGATCGAGATTCCGCTCGAAAACTCGCTTGAGTAGCCAATCACAACCAGGCTTTCGCCAACATAGCGGAGATTCCGCCTGCAGGGTCGACCCGGTAGGCGGAATCTCCGAGTCCGCGAGCAGGTTGAATCGATCGCTATTGAGCCAACAGCCAATCTAAGACGGCGTCGATAAAGGCTTCTCCATATCCCGGCGAATGACTGCTGCCGACGCCTTCCCACAACTCGATGCTGAGCCCATCGGCGCAACCCGATTCCAACCTGTACAAATTTGTCTCTAAACCATCGACCCAACTATCCAAGTCGACCATGGCATAGGGCTCCAGATCCTCAGGCCATTCGCAACCTGCCATTCTGCTCCAGCGTGCGACCATCTCCTGAGCACCAACGTAAAAGGCTGACTCGCCATCAGCCCTCGAATCCGCCTCCGTTGCATCGCCTTCGAACTTAATCACACCGTCATCGGTTCCGTGAATGTGTAAGACGGACACGGGTGACGAGCCTTCGCAACTTGCTTCATCTACGTAACTCGTCCCTGCCAAACTGACCACGGCGCGGAGCCCGGGCAAACCCTTGCAGGCCATGTGGTGTGCCATGAACCCGCCGTTGGAGTATCCGAAGAAAAAGATCGGCCCAAAATCCCTGATCTCGCTCGCATTTGCCACCAGTTCCGTCAGATAGGCAACGTCATCCTCTCCGCTTTTGCCGCCTTGACAACACTCGTCGGTAGGATTCCAGAACCGATATCCCTCGGCGTTACGCGAACCGGTCGGCATTAGCAGAGTGAAACCGTGGCTGTTGACTCTCTTATGCAGGGGGAAGTACTCGGCATGGTCGGCGGAATTTCCCCCAAAGCCGTGCAGCGAAACTATCAGAGGCGTCTCCCCGTCCAAAAAATCTTCCGGCGTCAACAAAACGGTGGTATCCCCGCGACCGGCATGTTCGATGTAGTGGACCACGCCACCCGCTTCCTCGGCCAACCTTGCGGTCCTGTCTATGTGCTCCCCTTCTTTTTTCAACCATTGCGCCTTGTCGGTCTGGCCCGTGTCACCTTTGGGATCGATGCCCTTGCGCTGCTCGAGCATGGCGTCCATGGTCTCCAACCGCTTGCGGAGTTCCGCGTTTTCGGTCTTCAGATCACGGTTCACAGCGGACAGGGCGTCAATCGATCTCTCGACGGTTTCGACCGTCGCCTCCAACTCGATCACTCTCTCGTCGGCACATGCGACCAAGCCGATCATCGCCATGGCGCAAACCGCAACCGCCGGCATATACCGACTAACGACAGTGCGAATCGGCACCTTCGATTCGATCTTCTTCATGAGTTATGCCAACCGTCTTTGACTTCGCGCATCTGACAGAATCGGATCATTATTGCCAACGACCTGTTCATTTGCTGAATACGCCGTGCATTAAACTTAATTTCATCAGCACGCAACCAGAAAAGCTGCACTCCACATGAACAACAGGTTCACAACATCCACATCGAGCGAGGGCGACCCCAAGCGGCGTCGCACCCTCACTATGTGGGCGCGGGCCCGTTAGTTTCGCAGGCCCCGCGCCAAATCCCTCGATCAAGCGGCGACGGGGCATCATTTCGCACTCATCCAACTCGTGCCTCAGCCACGCGGATGAAACGCGCCCGCCCGTCGCCGTGCAAACCAATATCCGTTGACAGGTAAGCGACATGGCAGCCAGCGACCAACAAGTACCGACAAAACCCAAGCGAAAACGCTTCCGAGACCTCAGTCCCGAACAACAGGCAGAGTACCGAGACAACCTTCGACACTCCGCAGCACACGTCCTCGCAGAGGCCGTGTTAAAGCTCTTCCCCGAAGCCAAACTGACGATCGGCCCTCCGATCCGAGACGGTTTTTACTACGACTTCGATGTGGAACGGCCCTTTACGCCCGACGACCTATCCGCCATTGAGAAGGAGATGCAGGCCTCGATCCGCGCCAATACCGCATTTGTAGAGCGAGAGGTATCCAGGGACGAAGCCCGCGAACTCGTTGCCGACAACCGCTACAAACAAGAACTCATCGACGGCATCCCCGAAGACGAAAAGGTCACCTTCACCAGCCACTCCAACGGGGCTTTCGACGACCTGTGTCGCGGTGGTCACGTCGATACCACCGGTCAAATCTCAGCCTTCAAGCTCCTTTCCACAGCGGGAGCGTACTGGCGCGGCACCGAAGCCAACCCGATGCTCCAGCGTATCTACGGTACGGCCTGGGAATCACGCGACAAGATGCGGGTCTATCTCAAGCAGCGAGAGCAGGCGCAGCAACGCGACCATCGGCGGTTGGGTGCGCAGATGGGTCTATTCTTCTTCGACCAATTAGCCCCGGCGAACCCATTCTTCAGACCCAAAGGAGCATTCGTATACAACACGCTCGTCGATTACGTCCGTGGGCTGTACCAGCGCTACGGGTACGACGAAGTGATCACTCCGCAGATGTTCAACACGGATCTCTTTAAGACTTCCGGGCACTACGACAACTACATCGAGAACATGTACATGCTCGAGATTGACGAGCAGGAATACGGCATGAAGCCCATGAACTGCCCGTCGCACGCAGTCATGTACTCGAAGTCGTTGCACTCATACCGCGAGTTGCCGATCCGCTACGCCGACTTCGGACGCCTCCACCGTTACGAGCTTTCGGGCGTGACCGCCGGTCTGACCCGCGTGCGCTCGTTCGTCCAAGACGACGCCCACATCTTCTGCCGAGAAGACCAGATCGCCGACGAAGTTAACGGCTTTATCGACATGCTCAACGAAAGCTACGAAGTCTTCGGATTCGACTCCACGCGCTTCGTCCTCTCGCTCAGGCCCGACAAGCGAGTCGGATCCGACGAACTGTGGGACGGCGCTGAGTCGGCGCTCGAAGCGGTCTTGCAGGAACGCGGTGGCGAGTTTGAGACGGCCGAAGGCGAAGGCGCTTTCTACGGACCTAAGATCGACATGTTCGTGCCCGATGCGCTAGGTCGCGAGTGGCAACTAGGCACCGTGCAGATCGACTTCAACCAACCTGAACGGTTCGACCTGACATACGTAAACGCCGAAAGCGACCGCGAGCGACCCGTCATGATCCACCGCGCGATGCTCGGATCTCTCGAACGCTTCATCGGCGTCCTCATCGAGCATCTCGGCGGCAACCTCCCACTCTGGTTATCACCGACCCAGGCCATGTTGGTCCCCATCGCTGACCGTCACAACGACTACGCGTACGCCGTCGCATCCAAGATGAGAAATGCCGGATTACGAGTGGAAGTCAACGACGCCAGCGAACGCATGAACGCCAAGATTCGAGACGCCCAGTTGCAGAAGATCAACTACATGCTGGTAGTGGGCGACCGTGAAATCGAGGACGACGCGGCAGCACTCAGAACACGCACTGGCGAGAATCTAGGCGCGATCAAGGTCGAGGAGATCATCGCCAAGTTGACCGAAGAGGTCAAGAACCTGACCTTGTAGTCGGAACTCCGTAGTAGGGGCGATCCCTTATGGTCGCCCCACCGACACGCCGTAAGCATCGGGTTTTCCCTACCCATCATTGATGCGTTTCGATAGCTCGTTCAGGTTGTCGAGCAATTCTGGGATGTCATTTGTGATGGTCTGCCATATGATGTCATCGCGCGAACTGAAGTAGCCGTGGATCAATTGGTTTCTCATACCGATGATTTGTTGCCATCTGATTTCCGGAAACTGAGTGCGAACTTCTTCCGGCACTTTAACGGCCGCTTCGCCGATCTTTACGATATTCCAGATCGTGGCGTCGTATAGGATCGGATCTGCGACAAATGAACTCTTTTGAGTGTTTGAAGAATTTGCTATTACCCTTTCGTAGAATCTCACCATATCCGCGACGAACATTTTCCATTCACGCTCACCCGCAGCCACTTCAAACCTCCATCAAATCCCGTTCCACGTATGGACGCAACTCTTTACGAAAATCATCAAGTTGCGCAACGTCCACAGAACGGCCGAAGACCGCCTCTAAGTGGATTTGGGTTCCGCTGTAGGTCATCAACGACGGTTTCCCCTCGAACTCCACCAAGACATCAACATCGCTCGCCTCCGTCGCCTCATCACGGGCAAATGAACCAAAAAGGTACATCGCAGTCACGCCGAACCGCTCCTTCAGGACCTCTCTCTCGCTCCGAAGGATTCGGACAACCTCGTCACGGCTCAATGTCGCTTTGGTAGTCATCATCCAGCAAGGCGCAATCAACGCCAAACCTCTAACCATCACAATACCACCCCATCCCAATACGCACCCCTACCGATAAACCCCCAATACCCCTTCGTATGCTCCCCTCAGCAAGTCATACTCCGTCTGTCGAGTAGCCCCAAATATCCGCGCTCCGCGGATCAACTCCCGCCGATATTCGGACGCATCACTCGGCATTATCGCCGGCTCCACCGCCAACCCGCGCTCAATCGCCGCATCAACTACGCTGTTGATCGCCGCCAAAACCTCAGGGTGTTCCCACTCGCCGTGAAAACCCATCTTTGCGGATAAATCTCCCGGACCAAACACTACCGCGTCCACCCCTTCAACATCCATCATAGCCCCCGCATTCTCCACCCCCAGCGGCGACTCGATCTTCGGCAGCACCAGCATCGCCTCGTTGGCTTCCCGACAATACCGAGCAACATCCGACCCGTCATACCCCGCGTTCGCACCCATCGCCAACCCTCGTGCTCCTTCCGGCGCATACTTCACCCAATTCACCAACTCCCTCATCTGATCCGCCGTCTCAGAATGCGAAAGGATGATCCCCATCGCCCCAGCATCCAACACCCTCGAAACCAACGACCTCTCAGGCGCGATAACCGTCACAACCGGTGCCATCCCGTTGTCCCGAACCAGCGTCAGGAACATCGCCAAACGGCCATCGTCGTTCAACGCGTGCTCCGCATCCACCATCAACATGTCGAAACCTGCGTTCGCGGCAATCTTGACCACCGATGGTGTTAACGCCTCAAACACATTGACGCCAAGTATCGGTTCTCCTGCCTTGAGCTTCTCTTTGGCGGGATTGGATATGAGAGGTAGCTGTTCGCCCATCGATTCCTAGCCTATTTTTAGTGAATCAGACGATGCACAGTTTAAGCGTCACTCGATTGCCGAATGAAAACTCAGCGTCAAAGCGGACCTCGCAGTCGCACGCCCGAAGACGAAATGCAATCGACCGGTCTGACCAGCTAACATAGGAACCATGCCCGCCACATACTCAACATACGAAGCCAAGTCGAAATTCTCCGAAGTGATCCGTCGAGTCCGTGAGGGCGACACCGTTACAGTGTCCTATCGCGGAACTCCCGTCGCCGAAATCCGACCCATCCAGAAAGCTCCCCAAACCATTGAGGAAAGGTTGGACGAACTCGAACGCCAGGGCGCTTTACAACGCCCTAAAGGTCCTCGAATCCCGATAAAGGTGGGTGAACACGTACCCGGGGCTCTGCAAAGGTTCTTGGAAGACCGAAACCGATTTTGAACGCCTACATCGACTCCTCGGCAATTCTTGCAATCGCACTCGGTCAAGACGGCCATCAAGACGTTGCGCGTCGCTTAGACGAGTATGCAGACCTGATCGCGTCGAATTTGGTCGAGGCCGAAATCCGGTCGACGCTGGAGCGCGAACGGAGACCATTCGATCAATCATTGACTGCAAATTTCACGTGGATATACCCAAATCGACCATTGACCGATGAGTTTGAACTTGTACTAAGCGCCGGATATCTCAGAGGCGCAGACCTCTGGCATGTCGCCGTTGCGCTGTTCGCGTCGCCCGACCCCAGCCAAATCGCGTTCATCACCTTAGACGTACGCCAACGCGAAGTTGCTCAGAATATCGGTTTTCAAACCTGAGCCGCGATCCATCACTCCAAACCAAGTAGTTCCAACGAGTTTCGGTTGATGATCGCTTCGATCTCATCCTCGGGTACCGGCGGCAGATTGTGATCCCTCGCGAATTTCGGTATCGCTCTCAACCCATCCATCGTCTCCTGCGGGGTCCACAGCGTCCAATCTGATCCGAACAGCATCTTGTGCGTCGCCGAGAACTCGTGGAACACGCGCATTGCGCGCCAAGCCATCCAAGGCCGCGACGGCACGCCCGAGATGTCGGTCCATACGTTGGGGTGCTTGCGTACCACCGCCATGCAGTCCTCGTACCAGGGGTGCGAAGTGTGCGCCAACACCATCTTCAACCTAGGGAACCGCATCGCCACCTCGTCCATCGCCAGCGGATGTGCATACCGCAAAACCGCGTCTGAAGCGACCGACATTCCGGTGTGAAACACGATCGGCAGGCCATCAGTCTCCAATCTCCCGAACAGCCGCAATGCCGCATCGCTCATAGGATCAACCGCCTGATAACTCAAAGCTAGTTTGATCCCGCGGCAACCCAATTCGCCTGTTGCGCGGTCGTACTCCTCGTCGACATCCTCCTGCTCAGGATGCAGCGACATGAATGGAATGAACTTCTCGGGATTGACCGCGGCGACCCGTGCCGCGATATCGTTCTGATTCAATCCCTCATCCCAACCAGCACCCCAATCCAACCCGGCTGATCCGCCACCATCTGGCCGAGGCGCGATCCCAAACACCAACGCCCTGTCAACAACCTCCATCGCCGAAACGTACTCATCCAACGACCCGGCCAGCTTGACCCCCGTCCCGATCAACGGGTTAAAAACCTCATCCTCGGATGGCACCTCACCCTCATGCGTAGGGATATGCGAATGAACGTCGACGATCACAACTTAACTGCCCATGTTGCTCCGTTCAGGAGTCTACCCTTCCATGCTCTAAAATAAGTTGAATACCATCGGAAGTGTGTGACGTTGCAGCGAGTCCTTTCACCGCATCGAAATTCGACGACCGGGAACCAGAGATTACCCAACAAGCCGGACAAATATTCAATGCCTCAAGACGACGAGATCAGGCTCAATCGTGGACTGCGAGAAATCTACTTCGATCGCACCGAGACCACCTTCATCGACGGTAGCGAGGGTGTCCTCGAATACCGGGGCTACAACATCCACGATCTCGCTGCCGCCTCCAATTTTGAGGAAACCGGTTACCTCCTTCTGCACGGCGAATTGCCGACTCAAGCCGAACTCGATTCCTTCAACGAGGATCTCCGCAACCAACGCGAACTCCCCGAACAAATATTCCCGATCATCGAAGCCGTCAAAGACTCCCACCCAATGGACGTCCTCAGAACGGCTGTCTCTGCCCTTTCCTCCTTCGATCCTGACGCCGACGCTGAATGGGACGACGTCGATGCCACATTCCGCAAGGGCATGAGATTGACCGCTCAGGTCCCCACGATCGTTACCGCCCACTACAACATCCGACGCGGAAAGGATCCGATCGCTCCAAACTGGGAACTCAACCACGCCGCAAATTTCCTTTACATGCTCGATGGCAAAGTCCCATCCGACGATGCCGCCGAGTTGATGGACAAAGACCTCATTCTTCACGCTGACCATGGATCAAACGCCAGCGCTTTCACCGCCCGCGTAGTCGCAGGCACCAAAGCCGACGCCTACAGCGCAGTAACCGCAGCCATCGGCGCTCTCTCCGGTCCATCTCACGGCGGAGCGGCCGAAAACGTCATGCAGATGGCTCGAGAGATCGGTTCGCCAGAGAACGCCGAAGGGTACGTCCGGGACCTCCTGCGACGCCGCATCCCGGTCATGGGCTTCGGACACCGCGTCTACAAATCGGAAGATCCTCGGGCACGTCATCTTAAAGAGGGCGTCCGCCGCCTCAGCGAGGAGATTGGCGAGCCTGAGTGGTACCAGATCCTCACAGCCGTCCAAGACGCAATGTCACCGTACGCACGCAGAGGCGTCCACGCAAACGTCGACTTCTTCGCGGGAGTCATCTACTACCTCAACGGCATACCGCAAGACCTCTTCGTTCCGATCTTCGCGATTGGACGCGTCCCCGGATGGATCATCCAGGTCGTCGAACAGTACCGCCGCAACATCCTCATCCGACCCTTGCTGAAATACACCGGCGAGCGCGAGCGGGAATACACCGCCATCTCCGACCGCAGCTAAACCACACTCAACGATGCCGGACGAGCAAACACCGGCACACCGATCCGTCGTAGCCGATATCCGGGCGAATGGTCCGATCACCTTCGCTCGCTTCATGGAGATCGCCCTCTACGGCGAGCATGGCTACTACTCATCGCTCACAACTCCGGGAACCGACTACGCCACATCTCCTCAAATGCATCCCGCATTTGGGGCCTTGATTGCCGGATACCTTTTCAAGGCCTGGCAAGCACTCGACGAACCTGATAGTTTCCACGTCATCGAACTAGGTGCAGGCGACGGCATCCTTGCTGAAGACGTCCTCGAGACCATCTCCACTGGCGCCCACGACGATTTCGCCGACGCTCTCGTCTACCACCCTTTAGATATTCGCCCTCGAGGCTCGACGCGTCCAGTTGACGATTTCTCAGAACCAACGCCGGTGATTGGCTGCGTCATCAGCAACGAACTCATTGACGCGTTTCCAACGCATGTATTCGCAATACGCAACGGCGAAGTGCTTGAACTGTTCGTAGATGCCGACCACGACTCCACGCTCCGGTTCGTCGAGGGCCATCCGTCCGATGGCGGCATTACCGACAGAGTCGGGGAATTGGCCCAATACCTCCCAAACACCTACAGAGGAGAAGTGAATCTCGCCATCCGAGACTGGGCAAACGACGTCAGCGCATTCCTCCAATCCGGTTACATCCTGACGATTGACTACGGCCATCCGCGAGAGACTCTGTACCACCCAGGTAGAAGTGAGGGTTCGCTCCGCTGTTACCAAAGCCATGTCCTGGGCCAGAACCCGTTTCGGGATGTCGGCCGACAAGACATCACCTCTCATGTCGACTTCACAGAAATCGACAACGCACTCAAGAGCGTAGGTATTGAACAGATGGCCCCGCTTCAAACCCAACGTGACTTTCTATTCGATCTGGGCATAGGGCAATACTCCGAACATCTAAGAAGATCAACAGCTCTGGGAAGCCGTGAACAATATGCAAGGCGCTGGATGCCGGAATTGCGCGCATTGAACTCTTTAACTGACACCCGAGGGCTGGGCAATTTCCATGTTGCACAACACCGGATCAACGCACCGAACTTCGACCTGCTCGGTTTGGAAACTTCGCCAGTCTTCCCGTTGCCAACCCTGAAGCGGCATCACTTGGAGCATCTTCCATACGATTAAAGGTAGACACACTCACCTATTTCGGGCCGACCACATGATAAGAAAAACCCCTCTGTACGATTCGCACGTCGCCAGCAATGCCACGATGGTCGATTTCGGCGGATGGGAGATGCCAGTCCGCTATCCCACGCGCATCCTCCACGAAGTCGCTCAAGTCCGCGAAGACGTCGGGATCTTCGACGTTTCGCACATGGCGAGACTGATCTTCTCTGGTGTAGACGCCGGTCGTTTCCTAGACACGGTGTTAAGCGTCAGAGCGTCGCGATTGACGCACGGGCAGGGACGGTACCACCTCATCTGCAACGATAAGGGCGGCATCATCGACGATGCGATCGTCTACAACCTCGAAAAGGACAGATATCTCCTCGTCGTCAACGCCGGAAACGCTGAAGTCGACAAGCAATGGTTGTCGGAGAAGATGGATGAGTTCATTGAACGCGAAGATGGTGACGTAGGGTTCATCGACAGCACGGATGACATCGCCATGATCGCGGTTCAAGGCCCCAAGGCCGTCGCGTTGTTAGGCGAGCTTACCAACGACGAAACCAACAGTATCGTCCGTTTTCACGCCGGGGAGGCGACGTTGGATGGGGAGAGAATTCTGGCAGCGAGGACCGGCTACACGGGTGAGGACGGTTTCGAGATCATGTTCGATAGTTCCCACGCTCCAGAAATCTGGTCGTTACTGGTCGACGCCGGGGCTACACCATGCGGTTTGGGTGCGCGCGACGCCCTCCGATTAGAAGCTGGATTCATGCTCCACGGCAACGACATCACCGCCGAACACAACCCATACGAGGCAGGTCTACGCTGGGCTGTAAAACCGAATCGATCCGAATATCTGTTTGGCGATGTTCTCCGCCATATCCGTGACAATGGCACCACTCGCAAGATGTCCGGATTTGCGATGCGGTCCCGCGGCATCGCGCGGCAAGGCCACAGGATCTATGCAGACGGTGAGGAGATCGGGATAGTCACATCGGGGACCCATTCGCCGACCTTGGGGTCGCCTATCGCCATGGGATACATCGGCGTCGAGCACTCAGAGCTAGGCACTGATGTTCAGATAGACGTTCGAGGCAAAACCGTCGAAGCCGAGGTCGTAGCGATGCCGTTTCATCCACACTCGTATTGAGTCGGACCGCTTAACGAGCGTCCAAAATCGGCTTCTGGCTTCAACGTTTGGTAACTCGGATTTGTTAGAGTAAACGCGGTTATCGAAACAGGTAGCGACGGAGGAAAACTGCGTTGTATCCAGATGATCTCAAATACTCGGATGAGCACGAATGGGCGCGCCGAAACGACGGCGATGTCGTTGAGGTAGGCGTCACGCACTACGCTCAGGACACCCTTGGGGACGTCGTATTCGTCGAACTGCCCGAGGTCGGTTCCAAAGTCGATCAGTTCGACAAGTTCGGCGAGATCGAATCGGTGAAAGCCGTCAGCGATCTCTTCTCCCCCGTGAGCGGAACCGTGACCGCCGTCAACTCTGACCTCGAGCAATCCCCTGAACTCGTCAACTCAGACCCATACGGCGACGGTTGGATCATGGAGGTCAAACTCGACGATCCAGCGGAACTCGACGCGTTGATGGACTCCGAGGCCTACCAAGAGATTTTGGAGTAACGCGTGTCGAGCAACGGAATCTCCGCACACCCTTTCATTCCGAACACGCCGTCTGAGCGTGAGCAGATGCTCGCAACCATCGGCGTCGAGAACTTCGACGCCTTGATCACCGATATTCCCGAGGATCACCGTAATCCTGGTCTCGATCTCCCTGCTTCGGCATCCGAACTAGAAGTCGCGGCTCGGATGCAGGCACTCGCGGCGATCAATCAGGACGCAGGGTCCCGACCATCGTTCCTCGGCGCGGGCGCGTATCGACATTTCATCCCGTCAACCGTAGGCGCTGTACTTCAACGCGGCGAGTTCGTGACCTCGTACACACCGTACCAACCAGAAGGCGCTCAAGGCACACTCCAGACGGGCTTTGAATTCCAATCGGCCGTCGCGCAGATTTTTGGCATGGAAGTCGCGAACGCAGGCATGTACGATGGCCCGACCGCTTTTGCCGAAGCTGGTCTCATGGCAGCACGCGTGTCTAGGCGCAACCGCATCCTTATCCTCGATTCGGCTGATCGACGATTGTTCGAAGTAGCGGATGCCTACTCCCGATACCAGCAGGTAACCGTCGAATCGATTGGGCTCGATAAAGTACTCGATGGCGATATCCCAGACGACGCGGCCTGCATCGCATTTCAATCGCCGAATTTCCTAGGCGAGATCGAGGATGCTCGGGCAATCTCGGACGCAGCGCACGCCGCAGGTGCTCTTTCGGTGATGCACACCTATCCGATTGCCCTTGGCATGTTCAAAGCCCCCGGTCAATGTGATGTCGACATCGCGACCTCGGAGGGTCAACCCCTCGGCGTTCCCCTGACCTTCGGCGGGGCGTACGTCGGACTTTTCACCGCCAAACAGCGCTTCATTCGCCAGTTACCCGGTCGGATCATCGGCGAGACCGCCGACACCAACGGTCGGACCGGCTACACTCTGACGCTCCAAACACGTGAGCAGCATATCCGCCGAGAACGCGCCACATCGAACATCTGCACGTCAACCCAGCTAATCGGCCTGATGGTGGCGGTTTACTGCGCGACGATGGGACCTTCTGGTCTGCGTAAAGTAGCGGAATTGTCCTACCACAAGGCGCACTATCTGGCGGATCAAATCAATGGATTGGACGGTTGGGATGCGAACCCGAACGGCCGTGTCTTTTTCAACGAGTTCGTCGCAACTGGACCTGTCGGCCCATCCGAGATCAACCGCCAACTCGCCGAACGCGGCATCATCGGCGGGCTCGATATCGCCGACGTTGTTCCTGGTGGGATGCTCTTCTGCGTTACCGAGATGAACTCCAGGCATGACATCGACCGCCTTGTAAACGCCTTGGCCGAGATCGGGAAAGGAGGTGCCGCATGAACGCCCCTTCTGTATCCCCCAACTCGAGTATCGCCGACATGCAAGACAGGCGGCTCCTGATGGACCGTTCGGTTCCGGGACACCACGCGGTTGCTCTTCCCGAGCCTGACGTTCCAGTCTCAGATCTTCCCGACGCAGATCTCCTCAGAGATGTTGGTGATTTGCAGCTCCCCGAAGTCGATCAGCTTGAGGTGATTCGATACTTCACGCTGCTCAGCCGACTCAACTTCTCGATTGATACGAACTTCTACCCGCTCGGTTCGTGCACGATGAAGTACAACCCCAAGCTGAACGACCAGATGGCATCGCTCGGGGGTTTCGCCAATATCCACCCGCTTCAAGATGATGTCGCAGTGCAAGGCGCCCTTGAGGTGATGCACGAACTCCAGAAATGGCTCGGCGAAGCCACCGGACTCCCAGCAGTCAGCCTAGCCCCATTGGCCGGTGCGCAAGGCGAATACGCAGGTCTTCTCATCGCACGAGCGGCGCTTGAGGCGCGTGGCGAATCACACCGCAACGTCGCTTTGATCCCCGATTCCGCGCATGGCACTAATCCCGCGTCAGCAGCGATGGCCGGCCTAGATGTTGTCGTCGTCAAGACCGACGAATTCGGCAATGTCGACGTCGAGGATCTCCGCGAAAAGGCGGACGACAAAACGTGCGTCTTCATGCTCACGATTCCGAGCACCCTCGGTCTATTCGAACCGAACATCATCGAGATCAACCAGATCATCCATGATGCCGGCGGATTGGTCTACGCCGACGGGGCAAACCTCAATGCCCTGCTCGGCCTTGTAAAACTCGGCGACGTCGGAGTTGACATCTGTCACTCAAACCTCCACAAGACGTTCTCAACGCCGCACGGAGGTGGCGGACCTGGCGCGGGCCCCGTTATGGTTACTCGACGGCTCGCTTCGTTCCTTCCCGATCCTGTCGTTGTTCAAGCACGGAGTTCCGATGCTGGGCCGCGTGGTTATCGCTACCGCTTGTACCGGCCCATTGAATCTATCGGCAAGATCAACGGCTTCCACGGTTCGTTCTCCATCTTGGTCAGGGCGTATACGTATATGCAATCCCTCGGCGGCGACGGGTTACGTTCGGTTTCGGAAAACGCCGTCATCAATGCCAACTACATACAAGCGCAATTGCGGGACCGATTTGATCTTGCTGTTGACCGCATCTGCATGCACGAGACTGTTCTGAGCGGTAAACGACAGGCGGACAGGGGCGTTCCGGCGTTGAACATCGCCAAACGTCTTCTGGATTACGGCATCCACGCGCCGACGATGTACTTCCCACTCATCGTTCCCGAAGCCCTGATGGTCGAGCCAACCGAGACCGAATCGAAGGAGACACTCGACCGGTTCATATCCGTCATGCAGGCCATCGACGACGAAATCTCCTCCGAGCCTGAAACCGTCTTGAACGCGCCGCATAGCCTCCCCGTTTCGCGGTTAGACGAAGCCACCGCCGCGAGAAGGCCTGTCCTTCGATGGCAACCCGACGGCGATTAGCTGCCGGTTTCTCGGCAACAGGCGGCGCCTAGGGGCCGTCTAGGGGTTAAAGTGGCCGACCGACGTTTCGAAATGGCCACTCACAAACCGAGGTCTTCGGCGTCGATCGCCCGTTCCCTTAACTGCCCACAACCAGCATCGATGTCGATACCTTTCTCAATGCGGACCGTCGACGGAACGCCGAACCGAAGCAACTCGATCTGAAATAGCTCAGCATCGTCCCGACTTGTGCGTTGATACGGGCCGTCGGATGTGGGGTTGACGGGGATGAGGTTGACGTGGCAAAGCAGACCTGCAAGGAGGCGTCCTAGTTTGCGGGCATGGCCGACTGTGTCGTTCTGTCCTTTTAAGAGGACATATTCGAAGAAGATCCTGCGGTCTGTGATCTCTACGTATCGACGACAAGCGTCGAGAAGTACTGAAATCGGGTATCGGCGGTTGATGGGCATCGTCTCGGAACGAGTCTCATCGTCGGGGGCGTGGAGGGAGACTGCCAAATTGATCTGGATGTTTTCGCTCGCGAGTTGGATGATCTGAGGTGCGAGGCCGACCGTCGACAGCGTGATGTGCCGGGCCCCGACGGCCAATCCGTTGGCGTCGTTGATCGCGCGGATCGCGGCCATCGAATTGTTATAGTTGGCGAGCGGTTCGCCCATTCCCATGAAGACGACGTTGGTGACGCCTTGGATGCTGCCGAGGTCGCGCTGTCTGCTTTCAACCTCAGCGCGGTCTTCCGCCATGGCTATTCGCTGCATGAATATGGTCTGGGCAACGATCTCACCTACGCTGAGCTGTCGGCGAAATCCCTGTTGTCCCGTTGCACAGAATGTGCAACCCAAGGCACATCCCGCCTGCGTTGAGACGCATACCGTTTTGCGCGCCTTTCGGTGACCATCTGCGGTGTAACGCATCAATACGGTTTCGATCAACTCCCCATCCGGCAGTCGGAACAACGCCTTGTCGGTTGAGCCATCGGCGGAAGTGAGATGCATCACCTTTTGCAGTGGATCTACTGTGAATCGCTCAGATAGTTGGCTCCTGAGAGGTTTTGGGAGCGTGGTTATAGCGTCGAAATCTGCGATGCACTCTCGATGGATCGCTTGCCAGATCTGCTTCGCCCGATAACGAGACTGGCCGAACGAGTCTACGACCTCTCGCTCTAAATCGGAACGGGAGAGATCAAGTATCGAGGGTTTGGGTAGCGTAGGAGCGTCGGCGGTGGAGGACATCAACTAAATGCTAACGGTGGCCGCCGCCCCTCGATCGTCGCACGACAGGATCGGGCAATCAATCCGCGACCACGACATCGCCGACGCGGAAATGATCTAACGCATCCTCGTTGACTTCGATGCCGAGACCTGGTTTTTCGGGTACGTCCACCCATCCTTCGGACTGAGTGAAGAAGGGATCGGTTAACGCGCTCCTCACCGGATGGACCGTTTGGTCGAACTCCGTTGCTGGTTCGTTGACGAACGGTTCTTTCGGATGGGCGGGCGGTGCCTGCGAGATGGTCGCTAATACGTGGAGGATGGCCGCAAGGCTGATGTGCGTGTTGAAGAAGTGCGGGACGAATTGGATGTTGAAGGCTTCTGCCATCTGCGCACAGAGTTTGAGCTCTGAGATGCCGCCGACGCAGATGATCTCGGGTTGGATCATGTCGAAGATGCGGCGTCGAAGCAGCCGTGCGACATCTCGGCGTGTGCTAGCGGACTCGCCGCCAGCGGTCGGCACAGGAGATTGCGTCGTTATCAGAAGGTTGTCGTCAAGGGCTTGGGATGACGTGGGTTCTTCGAACCAACCGACGTTGGCGTCGGCGATTCGGCGTGACATTGCGATGGCTGTGCCAGCGTCGTATGCCTCGTTGGCGTCGACCATGATACGGATATCGTCGCCCACGGTTCGCCGGAGCGTGTGGACGCGATCGACATCCTCATCCATCGTCAATCCGCCGATTTTCATCTTCATCGCTTTGAAACCGGCCTCGGCGTGGGACTGTGCCTCTTCGCGGAGATCAGGCCACGTCGAATCGTTGACATCCTTCTCGGTGTAGAAAAGACCGGTGGCGTAGGTGAAGATTCTGTCCCGGACTTTTCCGCCAAGAAGCTCATAAACCGGGAGCCCTCGAGATTTTCCGACAAGATCGTGCAGGGCGATGTCGATGGCACTCGCGACATTGGATGCGACACCGGCGTACCCGCCGCCTTGGTATCGAGTGTTGACGATCGATTGCCAGACGCTGCCGAAGCGCTCAGGATTCATCCCTACGATGCCCCGGGCAACATCGGCGAAGTCATTGGCTCCGGCGCCGGTTTCTCCCCAGCCATAGGTGCCGTCATCGGCGATGACCTTGACGGCGAGCGTGTTTCGGGTCGTTTTCCAGCCCATCGACGACTTGTAGGGTTCGTCGATCTTCCCTACGAGATTGTGGAGTTCGATGCGTTCGATTTTCATGTCAAACGATTGCCCTATCGGACGATGATGGCGTCACCTTGACGGAAGTGGGCGAGCGCGTCCTCATCGACTTCGACGCCGAGTCCGGGTTTATCGGGCACCGTCACGTGGCTCTCGGTCTGTTTGAAGATCGGGTCTGTCAGGTTCTCGCGGATCGGGTGCGGCGTCTGATCAAACTCGGTGACGGGTTCGTTGACGTACGGCTCTTTGGGGTGTGCCGGGGGAGATTGGGCAACCGTGGCGAGGGTGTGAAGGATGGCCGAGAAGCTGATGGCGGTGTTCCAGAAGTGTGGCACGAACCGGACGTTGCAAGCCTCGGCCATCGATGCCGAGAGTTTTAACTCGGAGATGCCTCCGACGTTCACAATCTCGGGTTGGATGATGTCGAAGACGCGGTTTTTCAGGATCCGGGCGACTTCGCGTCGGGTGCTCGCCGATTCGCCGCCAGACGTGGGAACAGGGGATCGGCTAGTGACGAGGAGGTTGTCTTCGTCGGCCCGTGATGAGCACGGTTCTTCGAACCAGGTTACGTCGGCATCGGCCATCTGATAGGAGGCTTGGATAGCGGTCATCGGGTCGTAGGCTTCGTTGGCGTCGACCATGATCCGGACTTCGTCACCGACTTGCTCTCGGAGGGCGTAGATGCGATCGATGTCTTCCCTGAGGGTCAAGCCGCCAATCTTCATCTTCATGCCGGAGAAACCATCGTCGACGTAGCCTTGAGCCTCTTCTCGGAAGTCGGACCACGTTTTGTCTTCGAGATCGGAGGGGACGTAATAGAGGCCGGTGGCGTAGGCGCAGATCCGATCTCGCACCTTGCCGCCGAGGAGTTCGTAGACAGGTTTCCCTCTGACACGACCGACCAGGTCATGGAGGGCCATGTCCACGGCGCTAGCGATGTTTGATGCGGGGCCAGCGTATCCACCGCTCTGGTAGTTTGGGTTCACGATCGACTGCCAGATGGCACCGATTCGTTCGGGGTTTTCACCGATTAGATTTCGGGCTGCATCGGCGAGCGCGTTGGGGCCGCAGCCGGTCTCGCCCCATCCGTACGCGCCGTTGTCGGCGAATATGCGGACGACCTGCGTTCCGCGTTCGTTCGTCCAACGTTGCGACCAGCCGAATGGTTGATCTAGTTTGCCGACGAGGGGGTGAATCTCGATGCGTTCGATCTTCACGTGAGTTGCCGCCAGTCGTCGTCGAGTTCGGCGAAGCGATCATGCATGGCATCTACGAAGGTGCCGTCAATGCTTAGCGCATCATCGAGCGTCTCGATGTTGGAGACCATGTGGCGCGGGTTCTTTGTGCCGATGATTGCGACGTGAATCTCCGGATGCGCAAGGGTGAATCCCATAGCCGCTACGATCGGGTCATCCGGCTCGCCAGGCACATCGCCTTGGGCTTGAACTCGGACGCAGCGTTCCAGGTAGGTGTTGTCGTAGCTTCGTCGAGAGCTGTCCATGCCGGATTTGGCCATGCCCCATGTGGCACCGCCGATTGGTCGCTTGACAATTACGCCCGTGCCCGAATTTGCGCATTTTTCCAGCAGACCTGTGGTGTAGGCGCGTTGTTCGACTGGGTTGAAGCTGGTCTGGAGGGTGTCGAAGATGCCAGAGTCGACAGCCCAGTGAGCGGCTTCGTTGTCGCCGGAATATCCAATCATGCGAGTCTTGCCGGCGTCTCGGGCGTCTTCCAATCCTCGGATTATGTCGCCTTTTTCTAGATCGGGGATGCCGCAAGAGTGGAGTTGGACTAGATCGACGTAGTCGGTGTTAAGGCGTCGAAGACTTCGGTCAATAGAGTCTCGGACGGTTTCGTAAGTCCAATCGCTACCGTCTAAGCCATCGCCACGTGCGTGGCCGGCTTTGGTGACGAGTGTGTATTCGTCTCGGCGGTTCGCTACCGTTCGACCGATGAGTTCCTCGGATATTCCGTAACATGCTGCGGTGTCAAGGAAGTTGATACCCATGTCGAGGGCGTTGTTGAGAACGTTTCCGGCTTGCTCGACGTCATCGAAGTCGAGTTCCGATCCGATCTCTGCGAGCCCCGCTCCAAGGCGTGAGACTTTGTACCCTGTTTTTCCGAAATCGACCATCTGCATCTTACTGTTCTCCTTAGCTCTGGGTGGTCCTACTTGTTTGTATCGGGCCAGATCACCTTGGCCATCCACGCGCCGTTGAAGTTTGTCCCATCATTCAAGATGGCGTCTCTGAGTATGCAACGGTACATGTTGGTGTTGCTCAAATTGGCATCGCTGAGGTCTGCGCCCGCCAAGCTGGTGCGAAACAGAGCGGCGTCGCTCAAGTCGGCATTGACGAACTTTGTGCGTCTAGCCCATCCTTCGGACAGATCGGCGCCTTTCAGACAGGCTCCTGTGAGATCGGCGTTGTCGAGGATGACACGCGAGAGGTTCCATCCGCTGAAGTTCATCCCCCTCAGATCCGCTCCCGAAAGGTCGAGCCTGTCAGCGGGGTTCTCCGTCCGCCAATCATCGACAGCGGCGGCGCCCATTTTGACGGCTTGCATGTGGAGAGGATTCAACGCGGGTTTTAGGTTGTATTTGGGGACGAGATCGAAGCCCGGCGGGCATTCTTGGCAAATGATATTCGATGCGTCGGACGCGTCTTTGCAACCACCGCCGAAGCGAAGTGAAACAATCGCGAAACAAAAATTATTTATCGTGGATATGTGAGGCGTGTAATGTAGCGCCGAATTAACCGCGAAAACTGGAGAAACAACCGATGCAAACTGCCGATGATGTGCTGAAGTTGATGGCCGATACCGGCTCCGAATGGATCGACATCAAGTTCGTTGACGTCCCTGGGACGTGGCAACACATGACATTGCCTAAACGCGAGGTGAACGCCTCGATGTTCACTGGCGGCGTCGGATTCGACGGTTCCAGCATCCGAGCATTCCAGTCGATCGACGAATCCGACATGCTCTTGGTGCCGGACATCAACACCGTAGCGGTGGACCCGTTCATCCCGAACACCATAACTGTGATCGCCGATGTGCAAGACCCGATCACGAAAGAGGACTACCACCGAAGCCCTCGATACGTCGCCAAGCATGCCGAGCAGCATCTGATCGATACCGGGATCGGCGATGTCTCATACTGGGGGCCCGAAGCCGAGTTCTTCATCTTCGACAGCGTTTCCTACAACCTCACGGCGAACACCGCCCACTACGAGGTCGATTCTGAAGAGGCGATCTGGAACTCCGGAAACGCCACTGACCTTTCGGGAGAAGGCCCGAACCTAGGGTTCAAGATCCGACACAAGCACGGATACTTCCCCACGCCTCCGCTCGACACGCAGACAGAGATCCGCTCTGAGATGTGCGATCACATGGCGAACTTCGGTATCGAAATCGAGCGCCATCACCACGAAGTCGCGACGGCCGGTCAGGGCGAGATCAACTTCCGGTTTGGTCCTCTAGTCGAAACCGCTGACAAGGTCATGGCTTACAAGTACTGCGTCAAGAACACCGCCGCCAAGCACGGCAAGACCGCGACCTTTATGCCGAAGCCTCTTTTCGAGGACAACGGTTCCGGTATGCACACCCACCAGTCGATCTGGAAAGACGGTAAACCGCTCTTCGCGGGTGACGGCTACGCCGGCTTGAGCGACCTTGCGCTCAACTACATCGGCGGATTGGTCAAGCACGGGGCTGCTTTGATGGCCATCGTGGCTCCGAGCAGCAACTCCTACAAGCGATTGGTTCCAGGGTACGAAGCCCCAACCATCTTGGCGTTGTCCGCTCGAAACCGCTCGGCTGCTGCCCGTATCGCGATGTACTTCGACAACCCGGCCGCCAAGCGCGTAGAGTTCCGACCTCCGGACCCGTCATGCAACCCATACTTCGCGTTCGCCGCGATGCTGATGGCAGGATTGGACGGCATCGAGACCGGTGCCAGCCCTGGCGACCCAATCGAGGGTGACCTTTACACCTTCGACCCCAAGTCGTTGAACATGGTGCCCGGCACCCTTGAGGAGGCATTGAACGCCTTGGAAGAGGACCACGAGTTCCTCACCAAGGGCGGTGTCTTCACCGAAGACCTCCTAGAGGCCTACATCGACTTCAAACGCGAAACCGAAGTCGACGCGATTCGCCTGCGACCGCACCCCTACGAGTTCTACCTCAGCTACGACGCTTAGTCGTCAGCAACAGGCGAGAGTTTGAGAGACGCCCCGGAGATGATCCGGGGCGTTTCTGGTTGTTGCATCCGGTCAAAGCCCTAGGCACCAGGGCGAAGAATGATTCTCCGAATCAAAAGAATGAATAATGAATCATTTTTGGTTGGAACAGCATTGAATGATTCTTAGAATCAAAAGAATGAATAATGAATCATTTTCGATTGCGACCCGATGACAGCCCTCACCTCAGAAGAGATTCGCGAGATGCTCAAGCGTCTAGATGGCGAACCGGCCGACGCGCTTGAGTCAGAGTATCTAGAGTTCAAATCGGGAAATGCTCAAGGATCAGAGGTCCGACGACAGTCGCGAGCGATCCGAGAGTCCGCAGTCGCGTTTGCCAACGCACATGGCGGAAACTTGGTACTCGGCGTTGCTGATGGCAAGCGCACTCGCTCAGATGCGATCGTAGGAGTGCATCGAATCGAAATCAGCGATATCCAGCGAGACATTTACGACGGCACCGACCCGCATATAACCGTCGACGTCGAGGAAGTCATCGAACCCGAAGGCCGCGTCTTGATCGTCAGGGTGCCAAGCAGCAATCAGTTGGTCACCACCACAGACGGCATCGCAAGGATCCGTGTCGGCAAAGAATCGAAACCCTTGACAGGATCGAGCCTCGCGCCAATGCTTGCAAGCCGAGGTGTTGCAGATGCTACCTCCGAGATTGTGGCAGGCGAGGATACCGATGCCATTGACCCTGCCGAGATAAATCGATTGCGCGGAATCATCCGGGAGGAGGAAGTCGGCTTTGAATTGAACGGACTTGGCGATAAAGAACTACTCGAAGCACTCGGTTTAGTGGAAGGTCGGCGCATCACCATGGCCGCCGTTCTTCTGTTGGGGCGTAAATCAGCCATAATTCGATCCATTCCGCAACACGAGTTGATCGTCGCAAGGTTTCAAGAACCCACAAAGTACGACTTCCGTAGAGACCTGCGAGAACCCATGCTGAAAACGCTGGACGAAGTCCGAAGAATTGTTGATGCCAACGTGCGTTTAACGACGATCGAGGTTTTGGGATTCCATCACTTTGAAATCCCTGATCTGAGCTGGTTGGTGATTCGGGAGGCTGTTCTAAATGCTCTGGTGCATCGCGACTATTTCCTCGGCGATTCTGTGCACTTGAATCTGTACCACGATCGCGTCGAACTGAGCAACCCGGGCGGCTTCGTCGGCGACGTCTCGCCACAAAACGTGTTGCGCCATCGACCAGTTCGCCGAAACCATCTTTTGGCGGACGCATTGCAGAAAATCGGCCTCGTGAACCGTATGGGTCTAGGGGTCGATCGAATCTTCGAAGAAACTCTTCGAGGAGGCAAGGGGTTGCCGCGGTACGAAGCGGACATCGCTACTGTAAAGCTGACACTGCCTACCGTTGTGCATCAAGGATTCGCGCGCTTCGTAGCTGAACAAGGTTTGAGCGGTGAAAGACTGGAGCTCGAAGATCTGATGATCATGCGATCCTTGATGACGCGCGTGGAATTGAATCGTTGGTCTGCCGCCGAACTCTTGCAGGTGGATGAAACGGATGCCGCTGAGCGTCTGGCCGCGTTGAACGCGCTCGGTTTATTGGAGGTTCGAGGCAGGGGGCAGGGATCTGCTTACAGTTTGGGTCGACAGTTTGCAAGTTGGGGCAGGATCGAACCTGATGAGTCGGCGGGCATAATCGACGCTCGCAGAGCGCGGGTCCTCGTGCTTCAAACGATTACCGAACGCGGGTCGATCACAAACTCGGTAGTGAGGGAGATTACCGGATACGGCCGCAACCAAACAGTCGCACTGATGCGTGAGATGCGAGACGAAGGATTGGTAGAACTCAGGGGACGGGCGCGTGGTGCGCACTATGTAATAGCCGAATAGAGTTTCGGGCGTTCATTACCTCCAAACCTCTCCAAACAACCGTAGCCAGTTCCCGCCGAGGATCTTGATCACGTCATCGTCCGAATAGCCGCGGTTCAACAGCGCTTCAGACATAACCGGCAACTGATCGGGCGTCTTCAGCCCCACCGGGTACTGATCCTCCCAAGCCAGCGGCATACCGCTGTGGCCGGTGAAGCTTGACGGGTATTTGGTGCCTTGTTGACCGCCGATGTATTTCCAGAACTCTTCTGGCTGGTCTTGGGTGTGATCGGTGCCGATGCCGACGTGGTCGACGCCAACCATGTCGACTAGGTGGTCGATTGCGTCGAGATAGTCGTCGATCGTGGAGTCGTAGGTGTTTCGGAGGAAGCCTTGGATGCAGGTTGCTCCGATTACGCCGCCTTTATCGGCCATCGTTTTGATTGCTTTGTCGGTTTTGTTGCGGCGGTGGTCGAAGTATGACTTGGCGTTTGCGTGGGTGATGGCGACGGGCTTCTCGGAGACTTCGATGCTCTCCTGGGTAGTCGCGACGCCGACGTGGGAGAGGTCAAGGAGGATGCCGAGTCTGTTCATCTCGGCGACGGCGTCGATGCCGAAATTCGTGAGGCCGCCGTCTTGACGTTCCATGCAACCGTCGCCGAGGAGGTTTCGTTCGTGGTAGGTGACCTGCATTATGCGGACGCCGAGTTTGTGGAACAGGGCTAGACGGTCGAGGTCGTTTTCAATGGGCGAGGTGTTTTGCCATCCGAATATGATGCCCGTCTTGCTCTCACGCTTAGCCCGGTGGATGTCCGCGACGGATTCGACCAATAGGATTTGGTCGGGCCGCTCGCGGAAGCGGACGTACCACTTTGCGATCATGTCTAGCGTCTCTTCGTAACCTTCCCACGTGGCTTGGGTGGCGTTGATGGCTGCAACGCTTCCCGCGTTGAGGCTCTCGAAGACGGCGTCGCTGTCCCAATTGCTGACGTTGAGAGCGTCGATGACGACCGCTTGGTCGTAAAGGTCTCTGGCGAGTTGAGGGTCGGCGGTCATTATCTGTCCTGACTGGTTGGATTCGTTAGGAATGGGTGGTAGTTTACGATGCGTCGCTGTGGTTTCGGTTTGCAATTAAACTTCAATCAAGCGTTCGGGGCATGCGAGCCGAGAAATCCTGACCAACTTCTGGAGCGAAGAGATGCAGCAATCAGCAATATCGACGAACGGCGCGGCGGACTCTGCGTTGATGCCGGTTGGCGCGGCGGAGATGAACCAGGCGATGGCGTCTGGTCCAGCGGTTTGGCTGGCGGGTGATCCCGAGGATCTGAAGCCTTGGATGGGGCGCGGTGCGGCGGGAATCGTGACGAACACGGTGGTGCTGAACGAGATGGTTCAGAAGTACGGGCAGATGACGGATGTGATTCAGCGGTATCTAGACATCACTGACAAGAAGGTTGCGGTGGAGATCGACGGGCACTCGACACAGGAGTTGCTCGATGTGGGTGAGGTCTTCACGAAGATGTCCGACCGAGTGATTTTGAAGATTCCGTGCACCGTGCACGCTCTAGGGGCTTTTGCGGAGTTGAAGAAGGCGGGTGTCGAGACCTTCTGCACGACGGTCTTCACGTTGAATCAAGCGGTTGCGGTTGCGCAAGCTGGCGTTACTCACGTTCTTCCGTTCTGCGAACCGTATCGGGATGTGTCGGGCGATCCTACCGCTTTGGTGCGGGATCTGCGAGACACGTTTGCGGATTGGGCGCAGCGCCCTTACATCACGGCGGCGCTGGTGCGATCTAAGGAGACGGCGGACGCGGCGTTGAGGGACGGTGCGGACGGGATCATCGTGTTCTGGCCGATCTTCGAGCAGATGCTGCAGTCGAAGCTGACAGATGAGTGGAACACGACGTTCCTGAATGAATGGGACGCGATGTATGACGCGGGTTTGCTGGAGGGTGTGCCTTACAGCCGGCACTGATCAAAATCGATTTCGTGCGCTGATGACCGTCGGATTAACAGGCGAGCGAACTAACCCGTCGCGCGATCTCGGTTCTCAATTCGCGTGTAACGCCGAATGAGGATTGAATGTTGGTACTCCATCCGACAACCTTGATGTTGCCGGAAATGGAGCCAACGAAGAGCTTCGTTTTGTTTCGTCCCAATCCGGAGATCGGGTTCATCTCGCTCAATTCCGCGGTGGCGTTCTCTTGAAGTTGATTGATAACACCTGAACCGTTAACCAGAAGCAAACGCACATTTTCCGTCGCCAGTTGTTCCAACAGGAACGGCACATCAGACTTAAGCAGCTTGAGTTTGACCTCGTTGCTCAATCCGCCCCAAGTTGGATCCGTCGCCCACTGAACGAGGTCCAAATGACAAGCTGTTCCGTCGTAATAGGACACACCGCACTGCGCCAATACTCCCTCCAATTGGTTAAACCATCTGCGGTAAGGATTCCGATCGAAATATTCCTCACAGTCATCCAAGACTTGTGCGACGAGGTCAGATTGAGCATTGGAAAGATCGGCAGTCCCTAGCGAAGCGTGTGTCGCGAGACGACGGTCATCCTCTCGAAGTTCATTGCCGGCGCGATCGAGGAACTCGACTTTGCTCGGATTTAGCCCTAGTGTGGCTACCTGAGCGGTTCGAAATCGACCGAACGCCACGACCGGTGTCGAACCGGGCACGATTTGGGAATCGACGGGAACTCGCCTCCGTATTCGACGCTCAATGTAAGTCGGGACGTGCGTTGGTTGCGTTGAGATCGTCAAGTTTCGACTCCAAAGGACGAAATCGGCGGATCAGCATCGTCACAACGCAATAATCCCATATCCCGCATCAACCGGGATGATGGCGCCGGTAATGCCGGAAGACATCTCGCTTAGGAGGAAGAGGGCGGTGTTGCCTACTTCTTGGTGGGTTATGTTGCGTTTGAGGGGGGAGCGGTCGCGGTGTGCTCCCGTCATGTCGCGGAAGCCGGGGATGGATCGAGCAGCGAGGGTCGGGAGGGGTCCGGCGGAGATGGCGTTTACTCGGACGTTGCGGTCTCCGAATTCGGCGGCTAGTTGGCGTACTTCGTTTTCGAGGGCGGCTTTTGCGGTGCCCATGATGTTGTAACCGGGGTAGACGCGTTGGGAGGCGTCGAAGGTCATGGTGAGGGCCGCTCCGCCCTCAGGCATGAGGGGGACGGCGCGGGAGACCACGGGCATGAGGGTGTAGGCGGAGGTTTCGAGAGCAGTTCGGAACCCTTGGCGGCCGGTCGTGGAGAAGTCGCCGCCGAGGTCGTCTCGTTCGGCGTAGGCGATGGAGTGGACCACGAAGTCTATGGTGCCCCATTTTTCGCCGACCTGATCGTAGACGGATTGGACGTCGCCGTCGTCGGTGGCGTCGCACTCAATGAGGAGGGGATCATCGAGGGCGGAGACGGTTTTTTCGACGGGGCCCCGGAGGCGGTCGTTGAGGTATGTGAAGGCCAGTTCTGCTCCGGCATCGATGAGGCGCTCGGAGATCGCCCATGCAATGCTGCGTTGGTTGGCGACGCCGAAGATTACGCCTCGTTTTCCTGACAGGTCGATTGCTACCGCCATCTGACTCCTCTTGTTGTTTCGCGTCCGCGGGTTAGGCGGAGTAGTCATGGAATTGCGCTGAGATTAAGACTATATGTGCACTAATCCTCTAGGAAATGAGATCTGTGCTGGGTAGACGGGCGAAACTCAAAAACGTTGGTCACATATAGGGATTGAACGACTACATACCTCAACACGCGAAGCCGCCGGGTTACCCTCCTACCTGCGGTTTCGTTTTGACGGAGGTTTGGAATTCTAGTGGGTCACTTCTTCGAGGGTTACGGGTCGGTTTTCGCGGGCTGCTAGCTGGGAAGCCCGGGCGAATTTGTAGGTTTCGCGGGAGTCTTCGGCGGTCATGTCTGGTTGGCGGTTTTCGAGGATGCAGGTTACGAATTCGTTCACGCAGTTGACGAAGGAGTTGCCCCAGTCGGCGTTGATTTCGTCTTCGGTGACGCGGGTCATTTCGCCGTCGGCGTAGTACGTCAAAGGCGGCGTGTCGTAGAGCAGCTTGGCGGTGCAGCGGTTCACCCAGATTACGCCGCGAGTGCCGCTGAGTTCGAACCACTCGTCGCCGGCGTAGTAGTCGGATCGGACGACCATGTCGCTGGTGGCTTGCTGCTCCCATGAGCCGTGGGTCTTGCCACCCTCGTAGGACCACGAGACGAGGAGCGGGGAGTCGTTTTCCCATCCCTCGTCGGTGTAGGTGGTGCGGATCCATGCGAAGACCTGCTCTGGCTCTCCGAGGAACCACCGGCCGATGGCGAAGATGTGGTAGCCGTAGTCGAGGATCGCCTTGCCGACGCCGTTAATCCGCTGGTCGAAGCGCCATGCCATTGATGCGTCGGGGATGTCCCAGCCGTGTTTTCGGTTGCCGATGATGGTCTTCATGCGCATCGAGATGGGTTCGCCGATTACGCCATCGTCGAGCAACTGCTTTGCGCGAGCCATGGGTTCGTAGTAGGCGAAGTTTTCGAAGACGCGGAAGAATTTGTCCGACTTGCTGGCAGCGTCGACAATGGCGTTGCATTCGTCGAGGGTTATGGCCATGGGTTTCTGCAACGTGACGTGCTTCCCGGCGTCGAGGGCGTCGATGACCATCTGTGCGTGGAGAGAGTGGGGCGTGAGGATTTCGACGGCGCCGACTTTGGGGTCGTCGAGCAATGCCCGGTAATCTGTGTAGGCTTTTTCTGCGCCCCACTCTGCGACACGAGATTCTGCGACGCCGGGGCCGTTGTCGGCGACCGCGTAGATGCGGGCGTCGGGGTTGGCGAGGTAGCCGGGTGCGTGTAGGTCGGCTATTTTTCCGGCGCCGATGAATCCTATGTTGAGCAAGAGGGGTAAGCCTAAAATGGGTTGGTTTCGGTCTCGTCAGGTTGCTAATGTTCGTGAGCCATGTGGTTTTTTGGGGATCAAGCGGCTTGTGAAATCGTCGTCAAGCCCTGTTTTGGGTCGTTGAGCATATTGACGAGTTGGTTTGCAGGGATACTTTCATCGTCGTCTGCGCAGCAACGGACGACCTGTGATTCGATCACGATGCCGTCGGTGTAGATCGGCGTGGTCAGCGCGGTGTGGATACGGCGGCCTGCTGAATAGATCAACAAACCACCACCGACCACTCCCAACGCAGGTGCGACCGCCACAATGGCTGGTGCGGCACCGACTGCACTCAACGCAGCAATCCCCGTGCCGATGACCAACCCCATTCCCGCGCTCTTGGTCACGTTGATTGCGGTGTCCCGCATTGCGGTCGGGACATCTTTGCCACCTCGGTACACATAGATCGAGATTTCCGTGATGCTGATGGCGGCTTCAATAGCGGCGGCGTAGAACATCGATCTCGGAACGATCTCCGCCGCGGCCAATGTGAACCCTTCCCATCCGTTTGAGAATTTCACCTGAGCCAATTCGAGCCATGTCATGTCGTCAGCGCCGCGGGACCGATTGGCAGACGCAGCCTCCCAAATCACGTTGTTAGGGTCGCTAACGCGTGAAGCGTTATTTTTGAACGACTCGATGTGACTGAGATCTTTGCCGGCGAGAAACTCACGTACGGCATCCTCACCCAACATTTGGATGTGGTCGGGCACACTCGAATCGAAGAATGCACGTGCTTCCGCTGGCGAGCGCCATTCGCCTCGTATTCCGGCGGCCCTGAACTTCGGCACCAAATTGCCGACTATTTCAGCTCCGGCAAGATTGTCGATGACAGCGTTAAGAGTGAGGTTAACGGCCGCTATTTCGCTTGAACGATCTCCAATCTTGGCTCCAATGCGTTTCCTCGCCGCTATTGTTCGTTGTTTCGCACCGACGATCAAAGGAGACGAATTCAGTTCGCCCCATTCCTCGGAACCAACCTTTAGCGCCTTTCTCGCGACTTCGGGTACCGATCGTAAGGACTCGCTCGCTACTGTTGCAGTGCCTAGCGCTTGTCGCTTTATATCGCTTTCAACGAACTCGGCTTTCGCTTCGACGACCTTTGCTGACGCTCGGTCTGTCGCCGTTCTGGCAACGTCGGCAAATCGGCCTTCGACGACTTGGTTTCTAGCGGTTGAAAACTTCGCAACCGCTTTGTCACGTAGATCAGCGTCTTCGATCTTCGAAGCGATGTTCGCTGACGCCACCTGAGCTTTGGATTTGGCGGATTTGATGAACTTCTTCGGCATCGGGTTATTGTCGTCTGGATTCCGGCCTCCGCCGGAATGACGTTCACTTCGCTGTCTTCTCGATTTGGTTACCTGTTCGTATGAGACCCGTCTCGGCGATGGAGGTGGAGTGGTTCGAAGAATTTGAAGGGTCCGGTCAGGGATGCTTCGTCGACTTCGATGCCCAGGCCGGGAGCGTCGGAGAGGATGACTTTTCCGGGTTCGATTTTTGGTTGGACGGGGAAGACGTCGTCTTTGTAGAAGTTAAGGTCGGGTTCGCCGACGGAGTGGCGAATTTCGAGCCATGAGAAGTTGGGTATGGCTGTGGCGAGGTGTGAAGACGCGGCGACGCAGATTGGGCCGAGCGGGTTGTGGGGCATGAGGTCGATGTAGTGGGCTTCAGCCCACCCGGCGACCTTCATGGCTTCGGTGAAGCCGCCGACGTTGCAGATGTCGAGTCGGGCATAGTTTGTGAGGCCGCGCTCGATGTAGGGGAGGAACTGCCATTTGGAGGCGAACTCTTCGCCGATTGCGAATGGGATTGGGGTCAGCCTTCGGAGCTCTTCGTAGGCTTCGGGACATTCGTCTCGGATTGGCTCTTCGATGAAGTCGAGGGTGTGGTCGGGCATCATCTGGCAGAAGGATGCGGTTTCAGCGACGGAGAGTCGATGATGGGCGTCTATGCCGATCACAGGTTCTAGGCCGAGGGCTTCTCTTGCTTTGATGAGGGCTTCGGCGGTTGTGGCGATCGCTTCGCGCGGTTCGAAGAGATTGGGGTCGATTGGGTTGGCCATGTGGAGTGCGTTGAGTCGCATGGCTTTGAAGCCTTCGGCCCAAATGGCTTTGCCGATCTCGACGACTTCCTCGGCGGTGGTACCTCCACTGGAGGCGAAGGTGGGGACCCAATCTCGCTGCTTGCCTCCGAGGAGTTCGTACACCGGTACGCCGAGCTTTTTGCCGACGATGTCGTGGAGGGCGATGTCGATGGCGGAGATGGCGCCGGTTATGGTGCGTCCGCCTTCGAAGTATTGGCCGCGGTACATCTCCTGCCAGATGCGGCCCCGCTGCATGGGGTCCTGCCCGACGAGGAACTCACGGAAGTGGTCGACCATTCCGCTGACGGCGAGTTCTCGGCTGGAAAAGCCGGACTCACCCCAGCCGTAGATGCCCTCGTCGGTCTCGACCTTGACGAGCATCTGGTTTCGGTGGCCGATCCAGACTGGGTAGTTCTTGATGTCGGTGATCTTCATGGGGACCGATCTGGCGGGTGCTGGGTTCCGGCCTTTGCCTGAGTGGCGATACGGTTTACCAGTTTGTGTGGGAGCCGTCGCGGCGGTGGAGGTGGGGGGCTTCCCAGAACTTGAAGGGTTCGGTGAGGGATGCTTCGTCGACCTCGATGCCTAGGCCTGGGGCGTCGGATAGGATGACTTTGCCGGGTTCGATTGTGGGTTGGACTGGGAACACGTCGCTTTCGTAGAAGTTCGTGTCGGGTTCGCCGACGGAGTGTCGGATTTCGAGCCACGAGAAGTTGGGGATGGCGGTTGCGAAGTGCGAAGTTGCCGCGACGCAGATTGGTCCGAGGGGGTTGTGCGGCATTAGGTCGATGTAGTGTGCTTCGGCCCATCCTGCGACCTTCATTGCTTCGGTAAATCCACCGACGTTGCAGATGTCGAGTCGGGCGTAGTTGGTGAGACCTTTCTCGATGTAGGGGAGGAATTGCCACTTGGAGGCGAACTCTTCACCGATTGCGAAGGGAACGATCGTGAGTTTTCTGAGTTCTTCGTATGCTTCTGGGGATTCGTCTCGGATGGGTTCTTCGATGAAGTCGAGGGTGTGGGTGGGCATCATCTGGCAGAACGACGCAGCTTCGGCGACGGAGAGTCGGTGGTGGTAGTCGATGCCGATGACGGGTTCGAGGCCGAGGGCTTCCCGCGCTTTGATGAGTGCTTCGGCGGTCGGGGCTATCGATTCGCGCGGCTCGAAGAGGTCGGGGTCGTTCTCCTCACCGATGGTCTGCAGGTTTAGTCGCATGGCTTTGAAGCCGTTGGCCCATATCGCCTTGCCCATCTCGGCGACTTCTTCGGCTGTGGATCCGCCGCCGGATGCGAATGTGGGGACCCAGTCGCGCTGTTTTCCTCCGAGTAGTTCATAAACGGGGGCGCCGAGTTTCTTTCCGGCGATGTCATGGAGTGCGATGTCGATGGCGGAGATTGCGCCGGTGATAGTGCGTCCGCCTTCGAAGTATTGACCGCGGTAGAGCTCTTGCCAAATGCGGCCGCGCTGCATGGGGTTGCGTCCGACGAGGAACTCACGGAAGTGGTCGACCATTCCGCTGACGGCGAGTTCCCTGCCTGAGAAGCCGGATTCCCCCCAACCGTAGATGCCTTCGTCGGTCTCGATTTTGACGAGCATCTGGTTTCGTTGGCCGATCCATACGGGATAGTTCTTGATGTCGGTGATCTTCATTGGGGGCTCCGTTGAGTGATTTGATTTGAATCTTGGGGAATGATTGTAATGCCGCGTGGCGGCTTTTCTTTTTGCTCGGAGGGGAAGGATTGGTTCTTGTCTGAACTGGGATTTTTGGGTTTTTGTTGTTGGTTGTTTGGGGGATTGGTTTTTGTTTAGACGCGTTGAAACGTCCGGGGTTGCCGGACGTGGGCGCCTTGGGGCGTCGGGAGGGTCGTTCTTGTTTTTGCTTTTTTGGGTTTTGCTTATCTAGTTACTTTGGTTTGGGACTTTGTCCCGGTTGACGTGCATGGGCGGGTCTGTGACCCGCCCTTACCGTCAGGGTCCCCTTTGTCCGTTAGGACATTGCCCTCGCGAGCGAGGGAAACCCGAGGGGTCGGGTTTTCGAGGATTCGCCGCGGTTTAAAAACCGGCGGACTTTGGTCTCGACTGTTGTCTTGACCATCGTCCTTCGGGCGAAAAATACTTAACTCATTGAAAAAGTCGAGCGTTGCCGACGTCGCCAGACCGACGGCCCGGCGTGCGGATAGTGGAAACATCCCGCACGCCATCACTTGGTTCCTGCCCCTCGTTGACGCTCTGATCTCCCCGCACGACGAAGCGGTTTCGATCTGTGTTGGATAAGAGAAGACCTCGTCCAGGCCTTGAATGGTTTCAAACCCGTGCGGTCGCTTCGCTCCCGCGTACCCATTTTGTCTCGCGAACAATGGGTGGGTTCGTCCATCTGGCTCGTGTTGCGGCTTAAGCAGTATATCGCCGCGCCTGAACCTTGCAGCTACATCCTTCTCCATAACCGGGTTTTCGACCGCGTTGCTCCATGCTCCAAGAGTCGTAGACGGGCACCGTCGCGATCGGCGCGCAGTTGTACATCGGGCCTTGCACCTCGGGGTTCTAAACCTCCGGCCTCGGGGCTCTTTGTGCACTTTCGCGCTTCTCATGTGTGATCCGTCTCGCGGTTTCATGTCACTTCAATCGACGACAACTGCTGCCAAGTCGCGATCCTTGGCGGCGGCGATCCTCTGGGCGTTGTTTCCCTCGCGATGCGGGTTGAACGCTTGTTGTCGATATTAACAGTTGTGGTGCTTGTGTGTCAAATGTGTTTTTTGAACTAGGAAGGGAAGGGAGGATTAGGAGGGAAGGAAGAGTGTGTTTGTGTTGTTTGGCGGTGGGCTGGGGGAGTCCCTCTGGCCCCGCCCTTCCCCGGCCCTCTCCCCCGGCGGGGAGAGGGGGATTGTGCGGCTTTGCCCGCCTCGGGCGTCGCTCGTTTGCGAAGGGTGCGGGTTTTGATTTACCAGACGGAGTAGCCGCCATCTACTGGGATGGAGGTTCCGGTTACGAAGTCGGAGGCTTTTGAGGCTAGGAATACGGCGGTTCCGGCTAGGTCTACGGGGTTGCCCCAGCGGTCGGCAGGGGTGCGCTCTTGGACTAGCTTGTATCGCTCGGGGAAGAGCTCTTTGAACTGGTTGGTCATCTCGGTGATGATCCAGCCGGGGAGGATGGCGTTGGCTTGTACGTTGTGGCGGGCCCAGGCGACGGCGCAGGATTTGGTGTATTGGACGACGCCGCCCTTGGATGCGGCGTATGCGGAGGCGTATGCGGTGCCGAAGATGGACATCATGGAGCCGATGTTGATGTATTTTCCGGCGCCTTTGTCTCGCATGTGGTCGAAGGTGAGGGAGGAGACGTTGTGCATCGAGGTGAGGTTGGTGTCGATGACGTATCGCCAGTCCTCGTCGGAGAGGTTCTGGGGTTCGTCGGAGCGTCGGTTGGTTCCTGCGTTGTTTACGATGATGTCCCATCTGCCGAAGGTTGACATAGTCTCATCTAGGGCGGCTTGGATAGATGCTCGGTCGGTGACGTCGCAGGAGAGGGCTAGGACGTGGGCGGATTCGCCACCGGCGGCTTGGGTAAGGGTTTCGACGGCTGCGGAGAGCTTGTCGGCGTTGCGTGCGGCGATGGCTACGTTGGCTCCGTGCTCGATGAAGCCTTGGGCGATGCCGAGTCCGATGCCGCCGTTGCCGCCGGTAATGAAGGCGGTTTTGTTTGAGAGGTCGAAGGGGGAGTTGTGGAGGGAGTGGTGGGACATGGGTTGACGCGGTTCTCGTGTTCGTTTTTGCTTCGACGTACAGGATATATGGGGTGGGATGATGGGGGCAGCGATCTTTGACGGTGGGATGTGAAACGAAGGAATCTGGCTTGTGACATGGGATCTTGAGGAAACGGAAGTTGTTGATACACTAGGTGTAATTGAAATAGTCCACCGAGGGGTGCCAGTTGCACAACCGCACACTCGCCACAAGACGAACGAGGATTTGAGCATGACGTACCAACCCACGAGTTACTCCATCTATAATCAAGAAGTAAAGACGCGTACTCAATTCAGTTGGTTACCGGGCATTTACCAACCTTTACCTACCAAAACCTATGACATCATTTACGCCGATCCACCTTGGCATTACAACGGAAAACTGCAATATGACAGAAGTGGGCTGATATCTAACAATGACGGTTGGAACAGACGGATCTTCGTTAGTTCGGCTTCTTTCAAATATCCAACTATTTTGTTGCAGGATTTGAAGAAGCTGCAAGTACAATCCATATCGAAAGAAGACTCATTGCTTTTTTTGTGGACAACCAATCCTCATTTGGCTCAGGCAATCGAATTAGGGCAGGCTTGGGGTTTCGAGTACAAAACTGTTGCGTTTGTGTGGAACAAAATGAATCACAATCCAGGGCATTACACGCTCTCATATTGTGAGTTGTGTCTCTTGTTCAAGCGAGGTAGGATCCCTACGCCGAGGGGAGCGCGAAATGTAAAGCAATTAATAGAAGTTCCAAGAAACGAACACAGTCAGAAGCCGATTGAGGTCGCTCAAGGAATCTTCGACATGTTTCCTACCCAATCCAAGATAGAGCTTTTCGCCAGGGATCGGAAGGAAGGGTTTGATGTTTGGGGGATCGATGTGGTTAATCAAGGTGAGGAGCGATGCGTTCAGCAAAGTGAACTGCCACTGACTCAACATCGGCCTCCCGCCAAAAGAAATAATTATCAACGTAGTCTTGAAACCAAAATGTCACCTCACGTACCCTACACGGGTCGCGGGTGATGTTACCACAAAACACGGTCCAAAACGGTAGAATATCTTCCGAAACGTTGCTATAGTCACGTAACAATTTGGTGAGCCCCGGAGAAAAATATTTGCACATCCTTTCGTGCGCATTTCCGCGACCATCGCTTCTTCGACCGCCTTCCACCCAACCGTCTTGGCGTTTTAATTCTACATAGATACGTTTGTTGGTCTCGGCGTTGGCTATGACGAAATCGGGAACAAACCCATGTCGTCGATATTCGTCGCTTGGGGGTACATAAATGTTTTCCTGATCTCTCGGCTGAACTGGCCAATCGTAGTATATGTTGTTGAAATCTTTTGGTGAACGCTCGATTTGATAAGGAGAATCACTGAAAAAATCCGAGAAAAGATCGAAAAATACGTCTTCTTTTTCTTGGGCTACCTTTCCGCTCTTTGTTTGCCAATTACCCCGTAATCTTAACGCTTTACGCGACATGTGGTGTTGATCATTGGTTGTTGCGCGTCGAAATATTATGCAAAACCGTTTGTGAAGTGTCAAGTCGAAGGGGAATGTTTTTTGGAAGGTTGCTGTTTCGAACGACCCCGGAACCTCTATTGCGAAGCGCGAAGTGACCAAGATGTAATGGAAAACAAATGTCGATGTATTCCTAAAAATACGAGACGGCATCAAAATCGATGACGCAATTGTTGGGTAGCAGTTTAAGTTAAGCGACGCGGATGGTGTCTCAACCATCAGTACAGAATCCCGATGGGATTCTACGCGGCAGGTCACAAATCTCCAACACCTTGAAACTACTCGGGGCGGGATACCAGACTGGTTCACCGGTCGTGGTTGCGACTTGGATCACGGACCGTTGGAGAATGAGGGGTTCGGGTTGACGTCTTTCGGTTTCGGGATGTTCTCTTTCAAGTCGTCCGGTTTTTTTGGTCCAGATGCCCTTGGCTCATTTCAGAGTTCTTTGAAGGACTCCGAATTATTCAGAAGCGCGGAACCTTTAGCGCAACCTTCAGGCCAGTTGGAATTCTTCGCGCGAGATGTGGACCGGTTCGGGTAATTCTTCACCCTGTTCCAGCAACGTTTGGATGTGCATCGCTCCGGACTCAACGATCAAACGCTTGACTTCATCTCTGGATTCTGCGGCGGCGATACATCCCGGAAGTTCCAAGATGTAGGCACTGAAGTTGGTAGGTCCTTCTTCGATCACTACTGAGTATGTTCGCGACATCGGCTTCTCCTTTTGCAGCATTCACTGAATCATCCGTTCACGTCGCAGCCCACGAACGTGCGGCCTGAGAGTCGGCATGCCTCAAGCACGCTGAAGCTGCCTGCGGCGGGGTCAAGGACGGGGTCGTTGGGGGCGGTTGTGGCTTCGATTAGGGCTCGCTGGAGTTCAACTGGTTTGGGGTGGACGCCTTTTAATGAGGGTGCCTTCTCTTCCCAGACGTCGGGGATGTTGTGGCTGGTCCAGATTCCTTTGGCTCGTTTGGGGGCTTTTTGGAGGACGATGAGGTATTCGGCGGTGCGGCGGGTGCGGTAGCCCATGCCGATGCGGGATTTGTTCCAGGTGATGAGGTCTACGGTCTCGAGGGTTGTGTCCTGGGTCCAATCGTCGATGCCGGAGCAGAGGTGGAACTTGTCGATCCAGAGGAAGAGGTGTCCGCTGGGGCCGAGGACGCGGTGGATGGATTGGATGAACTCGGTGATTACTTCGGAGGACATCTGGGGGAGGGCGGAGCGTTGTTTGCCTCGGAGGACACCTTCGTTACCGTAGCCGAGTTTGTCGAGGACGCCTCGGTACTGGGGGTCGAAGAATGCGGCGGCGATGGAGTCGTCGGGGAGTTGCGACATGAAGGTGAGACCGTCCATGGTTACTCGCTGGTTTGTGGGTAGCGACTCGGGTAGCGGGTTTTGGGGGATTGTTAGGGTTCGCTCGTTGGAGTAGACGGTCATGTATGGAGAGTTTAGACGCGCGGCTACTTCAGCTTCGGAATTTCCTCGCGAGCGACGAACACCTGACGGATTGTGATGCGTTAGGTTACTGGACCTTGTAGGTCGGCTCAATCCCCGTCACATCATTCCCCGCCTCGGTCAGCAACAGCCGAATCACCTGTTCGGTTTCGGCGTATTTTCCTTCGCCGAAGTGTTGGAAGCGGAGGTTGTTGCTGAGGTCGAAGATGTATTTGGCGGGCCAGTAGCGGTTGTTGAAGTAGCGCCAGGTGGAGAAGTCGTTGTCTTGGACGATTAGCCAGCCGATGTCGTTTTCCTCGGCGGCTTCGCGGACGTTTTCGATCTTCTTTTCGAATTCGAACTCGGGGGTGTGAACTCCGAGGATGGTGAGCCCGTGGTTTTTGTAGCTCTCATGCCATGCCCTCAGGGCCGGCCACGTGTTCTCGCAGTTGTATCAGGTGTAGGTCCAGAAGTCGATCAGGACGATCTGACCGGCGTCTTGGAGCTCCTTGATCGATGTGGGTTCGCCGTTTAACCACTCTTGGTTGTTTCGGAGGGCGTAGTCGGTGCGTTCGTTCAGAGGTGGGTATTGATCGATGGCGTCGCGGATGCCGATCTGGGTCCAGTACGGGGGTTCGGGGGTAGGTTCTGTAGTTGCGGTCGGTGCTTGAGTTGGTTGAGGCGTGGCAGTCGCAGGAGGTGCCGCAGTTGCAGCCGGAGGGGAGGTGGGTTGCTGCGCAGGAACTGTCGTAGGTGCGGGTTCGTTCACGGAGTCGGCTGTGGTTATTTCCGAGGTTTTGACCTCTACGAGTTGCTCCGGTTCATCACCTGATCCGCAAGCTACAAGCGCGATCGAGATGATGGCGAGCGCGGTCGGAAAAAGGAATGAGCGGGATGTGAAGAGGCGTTTGGCGAACAAGGTTAGACTCGCTTGCATCTCGCGGCGATAACGCAAAGGGCCAACTCGATATGTCAACGATACCACCATCCGACCAGCCGATAGTCGTGGCACCGACGCCGACGCCTTACAAGGACGACGAGGAGCAGTCGGTCGATTTTGGGGCATTGGAGCGGAATGTCGGACGGTGGTTGGAGACGCCATTGTCGGGGTTTGTCGTGGTGACGGCGAACGGCGAGGAGACGATGTTGAGCGAGGCTGAGAGGTTGGAGACGGTGAAGGTGGTGGCTTCATCGCATGAGGGGCAGAAGTTTGTGATCGCGGGTGTTGATGAGAGATCGGCGAGGGAGACTCAGAGGTTGTCGGAGAAATATGCGAATGCGGGTGCGGATTTTATTCGGATGCGGATTCCTCGGGGGATGGCGCCATCGGATTTGGTTAGGTACTACGGGGAGGTGACGTCGAAATGTCCCGTTCCGGTGGTCGTAATCCATCAGACGTTTGCTCGTGGGGGCGATCCGGCTGCACCGCCTGCGGTTATCGCGGAGTTGTGCGGGATGGATAACGTGTTTGCTTACATCACCGATCACTCAATCTTGTTTGAGCAGCAGGTTTTGCCGCGGATGCCAGCAAGCGTTAGGAAATGGAATTGTAGCGGTGCTCTGCTGGCGTTTGGGACAATGATCGGGTGCGATGGCGCGTGCATGTTGCTGGGGAATATCGCTCCGGCGCTGTGTATGGACATCGTGAGTGCAGGTTTCCGTGGGGATTACACGAGGGCCGTAGAGTTGCAGCGAGTGGCTTCGCGGCTGAATCCAGTCGTGATGCAGACGATCGGTGCGCCGAAGATTGCGTTGTCGATGTTGGGTTGGGAGTATGGCGATGCGCGCAGGCCGATAGCACCGGTTTCAGATGAGGCTAGAGTCGAGATCGAGGGGGTTTTGCGGGAGACGGGGTTGTTGACTTAGCTCGCCGCGTCTGGATTGCATGTCGGGCGGGATTGACTCGTCGGTTAACAGTTGCGAAAAACGCGTCATCTAGAATCGGAGAGTCGTCGCGACCCACAAACACACTGATCCGCATGAATCTTCACGAATATCAGGCCAAGGAGCTTTTCAAGGAGTACGGGATTCCTGTCTTGCCTTGGCGGATAGTGGAATCGGCGGATGAGGCGCGGGTGGCGGCTGAGGAGTTGGGGTGTCCGGTGATTGTGAAGGCGCAGGTTCATGCTGGTGGTCGTGGGAAGGCCGGCGGGGTGAAGTTTGCGGCTACAGTGGACGATGCTGTCGAAGCGGCGGAGGGGATGCTGGGGACGAGGATGGTTACGCATCAGACGGGTCCGAGCGGGGTGCAGGTAAGCAAGGTGATGGTGACTCCGGCGGCGGATATCAAGCACGAGTATTACGTGTCGATCGTGATGGATGGTGATGAGGGCGCGCCGACGATTATTGCGACGCGCGAAGGCGGCGTTGAGATTGAGCAGGTGGCGGAGGAGCATCCGGAGAAAATCGTTCGGATCGTTGGCGACCCGTTGATCGGCTTGCTTCCGTATCGGGCGCGGGACGCAGCGTTGGCATTGGGTTTTCCTTCGGCGTTGATCAGATCGGCGAGCGCGTTGATTGCGAACGCATATCGGTTGTTTACCGACAAGGACTGCTCGTTGGTGGAGATCAATCCGCTGATCGAGACGGAGGACGGCGAGATATTGGCGTTGGATGCGAAGGTGGGGATCGACGACGATGCGATGTTCAGGCATCGGGATCTGCGGGAGTGGCATGACCCGGAGCAGATGGACCCGTTGGAGCGTGAGGCGTCGGAGTTTGATTTGGCCTATGTGAAGCTGGAGGGTGGGCGTGTTGGCTGCATGGTGAATGGTGCGGGTTTGGCGATGGCGACGATGGACATCACGAAGTGGGCGGGGGCAGAGCCGGCGAATTTCCTCGACATCGGTGGCTCGGCTGATCTTGACCGGATCGAGCATGCCTTCAAGATCATCGTCTCGGATCCCGACGTTGAGATTATTCTGGTGAACCTCTTCGCAGGGATTGCGCGTTCGGATGTTGTGGCAACCGGGGTGATCAATGCGGCGCGAGAGGTGGGGTCGACTAAACCGGTAGTTGCGGCGATGCGAGGGACGAATGCAGAGGAGGGTTTGAAGTTGTTCGAGGAGTCTGGGATGGATATTACTCCGGCCCCTGATATGGCGAGTGCGGCGATCGTGTTGCGGGACAAGCTGGCGAGCATGAGTAACGGAGGATCGAACTGATGGCGGTTCTAGTCGAGGATCCGTGTCGGCTGCTGGTGCAGGGATTGGGACGTGATGGTTCGTTTCAGGCGGAGCGGATCGTGGAGTACGGGACGAATATGGTCGCGGCGGTGCATCCGAACCGTAGCGGGATGAAGTTTCTGGATGAGGTGCCGTATTTCGAGACGGTAGAAGAGGCGGTTGCGGCGACGGGTGCGAATACGGGACTGGTGTTCGTGCCAGCGCCGTTTGCCGTTGATGCAATCTTGGAGCAGGCGGACGCCGGGTTGTCTTTGATTGTGTGCATCACCGAGGGTGTGCCGGTGCAGGACATGATGAAGGCGAAGGCTTATCTGGATCGGACGAGTTCGAGGTTGTTGGGCCCGAACTGCCCGGGGTTGATTCATCCGGGCGAGCGGATCAAGTTGGGGATTATTCCCGGTGCGGCGGTCAATCCGGGGAATGTGGGCGTTGTCTCGAGATCGGGGACGTTGACGTATGAAGCGGCGGCGCAGTTGAATGCTGTCAACTTGGGGCAGTCGACGTGTGTTGGGATTGGCGGCGATCCGATACCGGGGACTAATTTCATCGATGTGCTGGAGCAGTTCGAGGATGATGATGAGACTGAGGCGATCGTGATGATCGGGGAGATTGGCGGAAGTCGTGAGCAGGTTGCGGCGCAGTTCATCAAGGAAAATGTGACAAAGCCGGTGGTTGCGACGGTGGCGGGTCAGACTGCGCCTCCGGGCAAACGGATGGGCCATGCGGGGGCGATCATCACCGGCAGGGCTGGGTTGGCGTCAGAGAAGAACAAGGCTCTCGAGGCGGCCGGGGCTACGGTTGTTGAGTCGCCGGCGTATATCGGCGAGGCGATGGCGAATATCGTCGGGTGAGACTCTGCGCCTGATTTGGGCGTATATATCACCGATGCCGTAGGTGAAATCGTCTTGGCTTTAGAGTCTTGACGAACTCATCTTGCCCGCCTTTCGCCAATGAAACGTCTATTCGTCGCCCACCTGATGCGATTGACTGTGATCGCTGTCGGTTTTGTGTTGGCGGTTTCGGTTTGGGCTTGTGAGACTGCGGAACAGCCCACAACGCCAGTTTCGCCGTCGCCAACCCCCATCCAGCCGACCGTAACCCCCACTCGCAATCCGCAATTTCTCGCCGTTCCAGAGCCGACGCCGACGATGGCGTATGAGATCGATCGTCCGCTCCATGACTTACCGGACACGTCGACGCCAACGAGGACGCCTACACAGACGCCGACGCCGACGGACATGGGGGAACCTACCCCAACATCATCGCTGGTGCCGACTCACACACCGACACCGTCTATCGCGCCGACGTCGACACCTACCAACACTGCGGCCCCTTCTGAGACTCCGTCTCCGACCGCCACGAGCACGCCGGAGGCTACTCCGACGCCGGAGCCGACTAGCACGCCGCTGCCGGAACCGACGGCGACTTCGACGCCGGTCGTGGAGGTGGCAATTGAGGACGACGAAGAAGGACTGGTTGTTGGGGACGAGACCCAGTGGACTGAGTATTTCGAGACGTTGGATGAAATCGAGGTCTCATGTATCCGTTCGGCGCTCAACGAAGACGACTATGAAGAGATGCTCGCCCGGCGAGTGGTGTCTGGTCAGCGCGTGACAGACCGTTACGAGTTAGAGATTTGGGGTTGTCTTACGCAAGAGAACGCGGTTGATCTGTACCTGTCCGCTTTTCACGAGTTCATACCAGAGGGTGATCGCACCGAAGAGGCGCTGGCTGAGATTGACGATTGTCACCGCTCCCTGCTGCAATACGTCGATTTTGCGCGTTACTTTGAATCCTCGGTAACCGACATCGACACGTATCACTGGACGGTTCGACGCAATCTGACTTTGTTGTGGAACAGCATGGTGCGGTGTTCATTGCACGAGCAATCCAACATATCCGCATACACCACGTTTCCGGTTTATGAAGCGAGACCGATCAATTTCGAACCCGATGACAGATCTGTTTGGCGTGATGCGGTAGATGGGATATTGGTGGAAGAACGCGATTGCATCCAGAGCGAACTCGGTTCGGAAGGATACGAATCTTTGCTCGATGAACCGATCTTCGATGGTAAGACGGACACTTCGGACGTTGCAATTTGGCGATGCTTGGGGCAGGAATCTGCTGTGAGTGTATTGGATCGAACTGCTGCATTCGATTTCGTGAGCCAAATTGAGCATTACTACCGAACCGACGACCGGTTCGGTAAATACTCGGTGAGGGACGAAATCGATTGCATGGACCGCGTGTTGGAGCGTGTGGATATCCCTCGGTTGATAGCTGCGGGATTGCCGGACGTCGGCGTGGACGACTATCGCCACGGCCTCGCCGCGATCATTGGTTTGGGCATGTGCTACGGAGCGTTGCCGACCGTCGTGGAGTGGGACGACTATGTCGATGACTTGCGGATCGCTACAGAGATCGCTGTCGGGAGTTTCGTTGAAGGGAACATCGACGCGAAATTCGCTGGGGGATCCGATCGGGACGTGTTCCAATTCATCGCCGTGCCCGGACTCGTATACGAACTGAACTATACCTACGGGGAAGTCGGTGCAAACGAACCTCCATTTGAAGAGTTGCCGAACTTCTCGATCGGCATCGTCAACGCGACAGACGGGCAAATATACAGCGCACCGAGCCCGTTATTGTGGGAGCCGTCAACCGGCGGTGTCCATTACCTGATTATGGAGGCGACCGGGCCGATCCCGTATGAGTTTGAGATTTCGATTTCGGATTACGTGGACGACTTTGGATTCGATTTTGCGACGGCGACGGAGATACCGATCGGCGGGATGATCGAAGGGACTATCCGACAGGTAAGGGAACTCGACTTTTTCAAGTTCGTAGCTGAAGCGGGGTTGAATTACCAGTTAGACGTGAGGACGAGCGATGACTACGGACTGAGCCCGGACGCCGATGAGCTGACCGTGACTCTGATGGACACTGACCGCAATCCAATCGGGGAGATTCGTAACCGTCGGGTCTGGCAAGCACCAACGTCGGGTGAATTCTTCTTGCAGGCGTCGGGTCGTCTACGAGGTCCTTACTCGATCTCGGTTTCGGTATCGAGTTTCCGCGACGACCACGGTGACGGCCCAGGATCGGCAACCGAAATAACATTAGACGGAAATGCATCGGGTTCGATCGGCACGGACATTGACGAGGACTATTTCTCCTTTGACGCAGTGAGTGGGCAAGCATATGCGATGAGCAACGGAACGGGAGATGCCCGAGGAATCTATTTCGACTTGGTAGACGCGGAAGGCGGTGCAATCTCAACGGGACAGTCTGAGCTGATTTGGCAAGCGATCGATGGAGGACGGTTTTTCATCCGCATCTGGGGCGATGAAATCGGTGACTATGCGTTGTCGTTGAACGCCTCAGACTACGTAGACGACCATCGAAACAACGAGGCGACGGTGGTGCTTGTCGGCCAGCCTGTCGATGGACACATCCTCAACTCATCAGATCTCGACGCGTTCTCGTTTGTTGGGGTTGCGGGCCAGGCTTATGACATCGGGGTTGAATTCGGGACTTTGGACGACGTAGTGATGCAGTTGTATGACTCGCAAGGCAAATGGCTGGGAGGGTTCGATGAAAGGAAATTCACTTGGCACGTTTGGGAGTCGGGCAACTATTTCGTGTATCTCTGGTCGTCCGATGAAGGAACATACACCTTCAAGGTTTCCAGTTCAGACTACCGAGATGACCACGGAGACGATGAAGAAAATGCGACTGCGTTGGTGTTTGGCGAGACGGTGTCCGGCGTGATCGGTTTTGATGCCGGCTACTTGTGGTACGTCGCAGGCACCGATGAAGGCGATCACGATATGTTCAGTTTCGTGGCGGAACGCGGGCAACCGTATCAGATCGACATCGAGCTTGGCAGTTTGCTGAGATCGCGCATCAAAGTATTCGACGCATCGGGCGATTTTGTGGGAGATGCCGACACCCAGCTTGTCTGGAGAGCCAAAAGATCGGGCAAACACTACTTGCGGGTCTCTGGCCTAGGTGTTGGTGACTATGAACTGACGGTGGATCGTTCCGGTTACTCGAACGACCATGGCGACGACCTTTCGACTGCTACACGCATCGACGTGGGCGAATCCTTGTCGGGAACCATCAGTTTCGAAGACGAGAGTGATTTCTTTCGGTTCACTTCAACCGAGGGAGAGGCTTATCAGATTGATTTGGTTTCCAAAGATCTGCCGTTTGCGAAGATGAGACTGCACGACGCTGATGGAACGGAACTCGGAAGTGACCCTTCCCAATTGTTTGCACGAGCGGAGGCGTCAAAGGATTTCTACATTGTTGTGTCGCCGCAGATATCGACGGCAGATAATCCCGGGTTGTCGTCCTCTTTAGCCACAGGCGAATACACCCTGAGCATCAAATTGATTGAGTGACGGGGAGGGCGTTAGTCTGATCCACGCGCACGAGCAATCCGTCGACTGACACTTGGGTGGCTGTGAAGGATGGTTTCAATTAGCGGGTGCGGTTCCGCGTTGGAGAGGTTGCGTTTTGCGAGTTTTTCCATTGCGCTGATGAATTCTGAACGCATGCCGGTGACCTCGATGGCGAAGTCGTCTGCGGCGGTTTCGCGGTGGCGGGAGTAGGCGTTTGCGAGGGGTAGAGCAACCAGGCCGACTGCGGTGCTGATCAGTGCTAGCAGGGGCAGGTTTGCAAAGTCGTCTAGCGACCCGTTCAAGCCGAAGGATCCGGACCATGCGGCCAGTGCTAGATCGATGCCCCACATCGAGACGAAGATAATGGCGATCTGGATTACGATGCCTCGCCAGATGTCGCCGTTGACGTGGTGTCCCATCTCATGGGCGATGATGACTTCGATCTCGTCGGGATTGTGGCTCTCGATGAGGGTGTCAGAGATGATGATGCGGCGGGTTTTGCCCCATCCGGCGAGAGCGGCGTTGGCTTTCTCGGTGCGATCGCCCAGCTTCCAGATGTAGGCTCCCTGCACAAAGGTTCCGAGCGTTTCGGAGAGACGGAACAAGCGGTCTTTCAATTCGCCGTCGGGCAACGGCTCGAACTTGAAGAAGATCGGCATTAGTACGACGGGTGCGATTGCGGCCATGAATATGGAGATCAGCGAGAATACGAGCCACGCCCAGATCCACCAGAGATCGGGATCGACGGCCAAGAGAGCGTAGATGCAACCGACGAATACTGCCAAGAGGACGGTCTGGAGGCCTAGGCCTTTGAGCCAGTCGATGGCCCATCCGGACACTGAACGTCGATTGAGGCCGTAACGCTGTTCGATGACGTGACCTGAGACATATCCAAGCGGGAGTGTGATGAGTTCTAGAATCGCCGAGCCGATAACGATGTAAACGACTGCGCCGAGGATGACGTATCCGCCGGTCCAGTCGGATATCCAGTCTCGCATCGAGGCGGAGAAGCCGGAGAGGAGGACGACGGCGGGGATGAGGACGTAGATGAGCAGGTTAGCTAGTCCGAAAGCTAGCTTGATGCGTTCGTAGCGTTTGGGGTCGCGGTGCGATTGGGGTAGATTGGCGCTCATCTAATCATGGCCATCTCAGTAAATCAGTAATCCGCTTGACTCCTTCATCGAAATCAGAAGCGCCGCCATTCGCGGGATGTCTGACGTATTCTGCATCAAAACCGATTTCTCTCAGAGCTTTCTCGGCTTTACGTCCAACGGCGATAATCCTCGCCTTTGGATGCATTTCGACGATATCACTAAGCCATTTGTGACCAAATCTCAACTCCTCATCACGTGGAGTTCGGTTTTTCAATCCGTCTTCTTGATGCGGCCAAAAAGGGTAGGCGTTCCAAGTCATCGGACGCGGCAATTCAGCAAAATAGCGTCTCATGGCTTTCCAGAAAATCGTCGCAGTGCTTTCTGATTGGCCCGCATTTGCGCCCTTCGGAATCCGTATTCCAGTTGCCGGGCTGAAAGCACTCCATGGGTCCGATTCGCAACCACTCATGATTGCCGGCGATGTAAAGGGGATACCAGTTAAACGTGCTCCCTTAATCCCAGGCGCTTCCCCGATGAAGATTGCAGAACTTGGAGAATCGATGTACGACGTGAGCCATCGCGTTAAGTTCTCGCGGCGAGTGGCGCAGCGATACACGTTTTCGCTAAGATCATTGGGCGGTCTGGCTTGGGCAAGCGAATCAACGAACCGATCGACCCGTCGTTCTCGATTCACTCGATAACCTCCACCGTCCGCTTCTCAAATTGCTTCCAATCCCACTCGGCGCCCCAGCCAGGCGCATCGGGTGGAGTCAGCTTCCCATCGATGGGTGCGACCCAGTTGGTTAGGCCAATCTGCTCGCCGTCTTTGTCGTGGCGACCGCCGGGGAAGTACTCGTAGTAAGACGTGTTTTGAATGGCGCAGAGGAGGTGGGCGTGGACGAGGCCGTAGAGTCCGCCAGGGCCATTCAACTCGACGTTGGTGCCGTGGAGTTCGGCGAGGTGCGCGAGTTTCATGAGGTTGGTTGTGCCGTGGCGAGCGTTTTGGCGTATCAGGTCGGTTGCGCCGGAGATCAGGTATTGGGCGCAAAGGTCGGTGTCGTACATGAAGGTCTCGGTTGCCATGATGGGGATGTCGAGCGTTTTCGCCAGCTTGACGAGTTGGTTGTGGTTGCGCTCCGGCAATGGCTCTTCGAACCATCGGTAGTCCAGGTCCTCGAGAGCACGTCCGACTTTGATGGCTTCTTCCAAGGTGTAGATGGCGACGGGGTCATGCATGCAATCGATTTCGTCGCCGACTGCCTCACGGATCGCGGTCAGCCACCGGATGTTCTCTTCGACGGGGTGGTAGAAGTGGTCCTTCACTGCGACGAAGCCGAGATCCACAGCGTTTTGTGCGTCCTCAACCGCCTCCTCGATCGTCGCACCGCGGGTGTTGTAGTAGGCGTAGATCGCGTCTCGCACCTTGCCGAGGAGTGAATAGACGGGCAGGTTTGCGACCTTTCCTGCGATGTCCCACAGGCAGTTGTCGAAGCCGCCGAACCAGCTCGGGGGTCGATAGACCCAACGCGTGCCTTGGTGCAGCTTTTGGTAGAGATATTCGCGCTTCAGCGGGTCTTCGCCGACAACTAGGGCCTGCAATTGTGCGACATCCCCAGGATGCAATCCGGTGTGTCCGTCGCCAGGAGTGGTGCAGATGCCGACAACGCCTTCATCGGTCTCGACGTGAAGCACGTACTCGTAGCGAGTCTTTTCTCGCGCCGCGACGGTGTGATGCAGCCAGCGCTCGCGCCGTTGGCCTTGTAGCTTGATCAGGTCGTAGTACGGGTCGGTGCCGTCCATTTCGAGGATGGAGAGTTTGACGTTTGTGATCTTCATAGTGTTGGTTTCTGCAGATTTCAATCGCCGCCGATGCACAATCGGCACTTGCCAACTTCGACGACCGCAACGGTTCTCATCCGCGCCTTGCGTCCCTCCAACCATTCGTCGACGATATCTTGTGCTTTCTGGAGTTCCTCAATCGGTCCGATCCAACGGTAGGTCGGCCGCTCTTTGCGGGTTCGTCGGAGATAGAAGACGCACTCATCGGCGTGAATTCGCGCTCGATAGCCTCCATCATCTTGGTACACGTAGTAAGGCACGTTTAACTGGACCTCGGTCGGTTGATTAACTCCCGACGTGTGCGAGATTGTATCGGTTGGGCAGGTAGACGATTCGACGTATCCTTGACCCAACACCTGATCGGCGACGAGTTATAACGAGGCAGAAACATGGCAACGACGATGAGAGCGGCTCTTGACGATGGCAACGGCGTCTACCGAACACAAGACGTACCGATGCCCGAGATGTTCGATGGCGCAGCATTGATCCGTGTGCGTCAGACCGGTATCTGCGGCTCCGACCTGCATATGACGACACGCCGCGACGAGGCTCAGGACCTTCCATCTGGTCACGAGGTGACCGGTGAAGTCGTCGAGTTGCCGGCCGGGAATCACAAACTGCAAGTGGGCGACCGCGTCGCGATCGACACCGTGTGCTCCGGTCGCGCCTGCTTCGATTGCCGTTATTGCAATTACGGTCAGTATCGGCATTGCATGAACTTCGTGGAGGATTCGGGAGGCGGTTTCGCCGAATACATGACCCGACGTCCGCTTGGGCTTTTCAAGCTGGGCGACGACATGGACTGGACCGATGGTGCGTTGGTCGAGCCGATGGCGGTGTCGGTGCACGGTCTGCGGTACGCGGGGATGAAGCCTGGCGATGTCGTGGCGGTAGTGGGTTCAGCGCCGATTGGTCTCTCGTCGATTGCCAGCGCCCACGCCTTTGGCGCGAGCAAGGTCATCGCCTCGGCCAAATACCCTCAGCAAGCGGATTTGGCGTCCAAGATGGGTGCTGACGTAGTTACGGGAGCGGAGCCTGGGGAGCTTGCGGACCGAGTGAAGGAACTCACTGACGGCGTCGGGGCCGATGTCGTGGTCGAATCGGTCGGCGGTCACCAGACGGTTACATTCCACGAGGCGCTGAATGCCACGCGCAATCAAGGGACGATGGTCTACCTCGGCGGGATTAAAGTCCCGATGGAGGTCGATCTCTTCGACCCGATGCTGCGGGAGATCAAGATCATCTCGTCAAACTGCTATGGCATCATCGACGGCGTGCACGACTACGAAGTGGCGATCAATCTGTTGGCTTCGGGTCAGTATCCGTATCGGGATGCTGTGAAGCACCGATTCGGGTTGGAGGAGGTTGAGCAGGGGTTTGATACGGCGTTCGATAAGACGACGGGGGCGGTGAAGGTGCATATTGTGCAGGGGTGATTTCGCGAGCTAGAGCCCTGTTACTATCTCAAACGAATTCTCCAGCTAAACTCGACTGGTCACCGAAGCTGTACGATGATCTAGGTACCCGATGGCAAGACGCAGAGGAAAGAAAAGCAGACGACGACGCAAAGAAGCGCGCGAGGCCCAAAACTCTATTACCGCCGTGAGAGCCCGCGACTCTGTTCGGAGCAACGGATCGGCAAACGGTGCACGTCAAGTCTTCGTGCCTGAACCACCGACAGTTTTGAATCCGTCTGAATGGGCGGGCCCAGACGGCGAGATCGGTATGTACATTACCGACGAGACCAGAAAAATCCTCAATGCGTACGTTGAGGATCCTGATGGACTCGATGAAGACGCGCAAGCGGAGCGTTTTTCCTTCCGCGGCGGTTATGCTACGCGCCAACTGGTTGAACTGGTACAAAACAGCGCGGATGCATTGAAGCATCGCGACGGCAAGATCGTGATTCGAATTACGGATGACTATCTTTACTGCGCCGACGAGGGGACGCCCATCACAACCGCGGGTGTTCGTTCTCTCATGAGGGCTCATCTGTCTTCCAAACAAGGCACTGAGTTTATTGGTCAGTTCGGACTCGGGTTTAAATCCGTGCTCGCCATAACGGACGCTCCTGAGTTCTTCAGTCGATCCGGGTCATTCGTATTCGATCGTGACAAAGCAGAAAAGAGAATCCGAGAGAAAATCCAGGGCGACCTCCCTTGTCCAGTGCTACGTTTGCCTGAGCCGCTAGACCCCATCAGGCAAGCCAAGAACGACGACGTTCTTCGTGAGATGATGTCTTGGGCGAAGAATATAGTTCGATTACCGCTAAAGCGTGATGCTTATTCAAGGCTGCAACTGCAATTCGACGAATTCGAACCCGAGTGCCTTTTCTTCATGCCGGGTGTTCATCAGTTGGTTTTGATCGACAACGTCGATGAGTGGTCCGTTGACTTTTCGATCAAAGTTCAGGGGCAAGAAACCTTGCTTGAGAGCAAGGGTTCGGAGGCAGAGTTCACTAAGAGCGGATGGCGTCTATTCTCCAAAAGCATTCGATTATCTGATACAGCACGCGAAGATTACCAAACGGACATCGACCCAGACGACGAGATCGACGTCGCTTGGGCGGTGCCACTTGACCGCATGAATGAGCCTGGCGACTTTTGGGCCTATTTTCCCACTACAGAAAGCTGCATAGTGGCAGGCATCGTGAATGCCCGTTGGAAAACCAACGAAGATCGTCAGAATTTGCTCCCCGGTCCATACAACGAAGAACTGATTGAAGCCGTATCCGAGTTGATAGCCAACAATCTGCACCAACTTGCTATACCCGACGATCCTGCTAGGCACCTAGACGCATTGCCGCGAAGGCGCGAGGCTGGCGACGATGAATATGCCGACGAATTGCGAACCCGTCTGTTCGATGCGCTGATTGAACGCGATATCCTGCCAAACTTGGACGGGCAATTAGTACGGACCGACGCAATCAGATTTCCGCCGAGTATCGGCAGTAACGAAGAAACACGTGAAGTTTACTCGGATTGGGCGACATGGAATCACCGACGTAAGGATTGGTTGCACCCAAGTGCCTTACGTAGCAGAGAGCGGATTGCAAAGGTTGGAAGGCTGAGTGAGAACGCGGGGGCTGAACCGGAAACTTTACCTGCTTGGTTGGAAGTTCTCGTGGAAGGCGTACTTTCCGACGAGGCAATACAGGCTTCCAAAACGGCTATTCGGATTGCGTCAAGGCTTCCGCTTCCTAGGTACCCAAGGGATAGACGTGAATTCGGCAAGATCATCCTCACGCAGAACGGAGACTTCGCTTCACCGAATGGAAGCTTATACCTGCCGTCCGAGGAAGGCACAGATTGGCCTGGGCGTGTGCCTGTTCATCACGAATTGGCAAATGATCCATCAATCCGGCGCATTTTGATCACCCTAGGAGTTCAAGAGGCGTCAACTGAGACGCGGTTTGAGTCTTTAGTAAACAGGTCAATTCCTGAGTATCCGTTCGAATCGCGTCAAGTTTCAGACAACCAGTGGCGGATGTTCTGGGATTTGAGCCGGAACATCGATGTCGATAAGGCAGAGTCGATAGTTCGCGACCGTTATGCGTGGAGATCACATCTTCGCCTCAAAACCATCGGCGGTGCTTGGAATCCAATTCACTCGGTACTTTTGCCCGGATTGATCGTGCCTGGCGACGGTAGTAGAGACAGAGATGTCGCCGTGGATATTGACTTCCATCGACAAGATATCGAATTGATTAGGAGCTTGGGGATTTCAGATCAACCGCAAGATGGTTGGGACTCGTCTTTTGAACCCGGCTACCGCGCGTACCGCAGTACGTACGCGGATGAATTTCAACATCACGCATACGTGAGTACCGGACGAAGGCCTCAATTGATGAAGATCGATTTCGCTTATACCAAAGGCATTGGCCCTGTCAACGTATTTTCGCTCTTGTCAGAGGAGAGCAAAGCCAGATTTACTGATGCATTGATATCTGAAAAATCGACTTTCGAACCATGGATCATTGAACACGAGACGCAATCACAATACGGCACCATGCCCGTACCTCAGCCAGCCATTTCTGCTCTTGAGGAACACGGCCACATCTCGACTTCGGCTGGAGTTGTTCACTTTGCCGATGCCCTAGGCGAAAATCCAACTAGCCCGGAAGCTCAGCGTATCCTTCTCGATCACCCAAATGCGAGTTTGATCCGCGAAGCGTTCAACCTCCATGACGCTCACAGGATTCATGCCGCGAATTTCGAACCCGCCGAACTAATTATAGAAGTTTGGCCGGGATTGCAATCCTTCCTGTCCCATGACCTAATGACCATCGAAATCTCACGCTGTCAGTGGTTTGAGGACGAGTATGGCTTACGCATCGACGAACGATCCACTCTGATAGAAAACGTCATCTACTTGTCGCGCATGGATGACGTTGATGAGTTGCGTGAAGTATGTGCCATTCTTCACGTCTCACTTGATGAAGACGCACTCTATGCGATTCTCGACCAACCAACGCCACGTGAAATCGAAGATGCTCGCTATGGGGTCGCGAACCAACCAGATGATGCCCATAGAATTTTGAACGCGGTCGGCGCCTCGAACTTACGGAGCGAACTCCCGGATTCTTTGATCGCTTATTACGAGCGCAACGGGAGTGTCATGAGTGGCGTAGAACTGGCCGAGGCGGCCATCGCCACGTATCACACCGGAGCGTTGAAACAATACCTTCGTTTCCTGAAACACCTCAACCCTCCCAAGCGTTGGACTTCCGGACCGAAAACTGTCGATTTTGTGCGTTCGTTGGGTTTTTCTAAAGAGTGGGCGGGTGACCCGCGTTCTTCGCTTGATCCCTTTATCGACGTTCCTGGTCCCTTCAACTTGAAAAAAGCACACAAATACCAGCGAACGATCATCGATAAATTGCGTGACATGGTAGCTACTTTGCCTTATGCCAATGGGAATCGGCGCGCGTTGATAAGTCTCCCGACAGGATCAGGTAAAACTAGAGTAGCCGTGCAAGGAATCGTTGAAGCCATGCGAGACGATGGATTTAACGGTGGTGTTTTGTGGGTTGCTGACCGCGAAGAGCTGTGCGAGCAGGCGATCGAATCGTGGCAACAAGTCTGGTCCGCAATCGGCTCGGAACGGAAAACGTTGCGCGTCTCCAGAATGTGGGGAAATCAACCGCGTCCCTCCTCTACCAGCGAATTCCACGTCGTAGTTGCCACAATTCAGACGCTACTCAGCAGGTTTGTCAAACGTTCGTATGGATATGAGTTTCTGCGCGATTTCACGATGGTGGTTTTCGATGAAGCGCACCGCTCAACAGCACCCAGTTTTTCGGCGGTGATGCGCGACATCGGATTCTCACGCCCGCAACGTCCAACCGACCCTTTTTTATTGGGACTTACCGCCACCCCCTATCGTGGTTACAGTGAAACTGAAACAGCACGTCTAGTTAACCGGTTCGGTAACAATCGCTTGGATCGAGATGCATTCCAATCCAACGACGCGAACGTCGTCGTACGCGAACTACAGCGGATGGAGGTACTTGCTTTTGCCGAACACGATCAGATCGTCGGTAGCGAATTCGAACTTTCTGAAGAAGAAAGTTTGCAAGCACAACGAACACCCTGGCTTTCCCGAAATACGGAGATCCGCATCGCCCGCGATGCCGAACGTACCGAACGAATCATCGACGCATACAAAGTACACATCGGCAGTCAACCCGAAGTCTGGCCAACGCTTATATTCGCGACATCTGTCGAACACGCGCAAACGTTAGCGGCAATATTAAGTGCCGATGGCATTTCCGCGCGAGCAGTGTCTGGAGGTACCGACCGCTATACGCGACGCCAAGTAGTAGAGCAATTCCGGGCTGGTGAATTGAAGGTATTGGTCAACTACGGCGTCTTTCGAGAAGGATTCGACGCCCCAAAAACCCGGGCTATCATCGTGGCTCGCCCAGTCTACAGCCCAAATCTCTACTTCCAGATGATCGGACGGGGCTTGAGAGGCGTCAAAAACGGTGGCAATGAACGATGCCTGATCCTCGACGTCAACGACAACATCGTCAACTTCGAACGCAACCTCGCCTTCACCGAACTCGACTGGCTCTGGGATTGAGACGAGCCCAAGACCTTTCCTGCACACCATTTGTATTCTCCCCAAACAACCCGACACACAACTCACGCCGCTTGCCGGTAGTGGTCGTACCAGTCGCTGGCGAATATACGGCCTGGGTCGAATAGTCGCTTTTGGTCCAAGAAACTGTCGAATTGTGGGTAGGCCCGGCGTAGTTGTTCGTCGGTGGCGTATCGGTGGTAGGTCAGGAAGTAACTGCCTCCCAGAGACATGGCATCGTCGATGAGCGCCCTAAACGCCTCCGCTGCTTGGTCTTTCCCGTTGTCGGTGTGATCGACGTGTAGGTTCACTACTATGCAGGCAAACCTGTCGGATGCCCAGTTGAGGAATGTTTCGTCGTCTTGCTCGATCAATCGAATCGTCCCGTAAATGACGTTCGCGTCGAGCCTACGGAGCGAATCGCTTGCTTTCGCCATGAACTCCGGCAGTTTGTCCAAAGGCACGTAGACCTCGGTGATCATCTCTGATCCGGCGCAATCCGCACTTAACGTTTGATCCAACGTCGCGTGATAGTCGTCGAGATACACGCTCATCTGGAATTCGTCGATGTCGTAAACCTGGCCGTTGGTTCCGAGGTAGAAGTCCGAATATGCGTCGAAAGCTGCTCGTTTGTTGACGTGACCGAGATATATCAATCGTCCCCAATCGTCGGCCGACAGTTGAGAACGGGCGTTTCCGTGGGTTGGCGTGTCGCCCTCCACCGGTCGATAGCCTGAGAAGACACCGACATTCATGAAACGGTCTGATCTCTCATCCGTCATGTATTGGAAGTCTGCGTATTGATAGCCTTCGTCGATTCGTTTTTCGAAAGCCTTGGGCAGTTCGTCAACGTCGAGGATTTGCACGGTGCGTTCGAGTTTTCCGCTTGGTTGCAGTCGAAGCGTGACCGACGTGATGACACCGAACAGCCCGTAGCCACCGATGACCAGGGCGAAGAGTTCTGGGTTGGTTTCGCGGCTGCATTCGATCAAATCGCCGTTGGCGTCGACTAGTTTGAACGCCTCGACGTCTTGAACGATTGGTTTCATCTTCAATCCACGTCCGTGTCCGTTTGCGGCTAAGGAGCCGCCAATACTCATGTGGTCTGCGCCGGTCTGTTTCTGGATGATGCTCCATCGGTTTGAGCAGGCGCCTTGTACCCGTGCGAGTTTAGGGATCAAATCTGACCAGAGGACTCCAGATTCCACCTCAACCAACCCGCGTTCGCAATCGAATCCTAGTATCTGCCTCATTCGGCGCGTATCGACCAGCGTTCCGTCGCTTAGAAACTGCTGTCCGCCCATCGCATGGCGCCCGCCTGAAATCGCCGCTCTCCCGCCGACGAATCGCACATCCCGCAATGCCTCCTGCAACTCGCGAATAGACCCCGGCGTTACGACTCTTGCGACGCGGGTCTCGTTTAATTTTGAATGAACGTCGTTAACGAAGCGATTGCGCATCATAGACCGTCCTATGGAAAGTTATCGTGTAAAACGATATACGGTATCAACGGCAGAAACGATCTTTACGCCAGCGCGCTTGCCAGAGTTTCATCCAACTCCGAGTTTCAGCTTTCGATGTAGGAATCGCAGGTTACGTAGCCTTTATTCCAGACATCTCGGGCATTGAATACTGTTGCCAAACTGCCAACTGCGCCATCGGGATGCTGTGTACGTTACGGATGCGGCTTGGCCGGCGTGGCGAAACGGTCTTCGAGATCGGACGCTTCGATGCGGCATCGCTGCGGATTACCCGATAAACCGTTCGATCGCTCGTTTTACAGATCTTCGCTATCTCCGTGACGCGCAATCCCTTCGACCTCAGTCGGACGATCTCTTGATCTCGCATCACGTTGCGTCGTCGCCGTCGCCTGTTCGGTTTGTCATACTTGCACATCGCCATCGGGCACTTGAGGCACGATGGAGCCAATTCGCATCCGGTGTCTATGTAGGTTTGGTTCTCTGGCAGCCCCTTGTCCGCGAAAGATTCAATCTGGTCTTGGTTGTCTTCTCTGCTCTGGTCAATGCGTACTCGATCAAAATCCGTGGGAGTAACCATCAGCGTTTCCTAGACGATTCCTTTAATCTGACTTACGTGCCATTCGCGTTCAAACAGCGAGCCTTCAAAACCCACCTGTCCGTAGTAAACAAACGTGGGATCATCGTTCTCACAACGCGGTGCGACGACGCGGTCGAACCAATCGGGATCGATCAGATGAGCACCGACCACCTCGACTAGAAGGCTAGGATGCACCGATGTCGCCTCGTCTCGGATCGGGTTGTCGGCGCTCACGAAGACGTGCCTCGCGTTCCCTACAGCGATGCTTCGCTCGCCGATGGGTTGCCAAAGTTCGCCCGCTCCGGACTTTTCGAGTGAGGCGACGAGCATATCCATTGCCGACCAGGTGTGGAGGTTCAGGGATGGCGAAACGGTGGCGCTGATTCCACCAAATGCGGACGACAGGGTCAGCAGGGTTGACCGCATTGGTGTAGCAAAGTCAGTCGCATGGGACACCGAACGACATTTGACGGTGATGGTTTCACGCTCGGTCGAAACCGCAGACTGCATGATGCGCTCGCCCAACTCGTCGCGGTCGTCAATGTGATCGACTTCGGGATCGGTGAGCCTCCGGATCTCGGTTTCGATATCGAACTCGACGGGCTGGGCGTCGATCGAGGTTTCATCGCCGAACCGGCGAAAGTTCTCGGTGGTGGTGCCACCATGAGGACGATGTCGCCGGTGAGGAGCAAATTGTGCTTTGCGTTCGAGAGTCTGTGTGGTCATTCGCGAAATCCTTTCAATACGAAACTGTGTTCTATTTAGAACATAAAGCCAAATCGAACATTTGTCAAGTGTCACATCGAAAAATCCTTGCTGCCCTGTTTCAGGCGCTGCGGTAAGCCGCCGTGGATTCGTGCATAATGGACAACGTCAATCACCTCCTCGGAAGGCAACGGTTTCCCAAAAATGTCGGTAAACGTCGAACTCGTCTCCATCGGCTCTGAGCTGTTACTTGGTCAGATCGTCGACACCAACTCGGCGTGGATCTCGCAACGTCTTGCCGAGAACGGAGTGAACGTCTATTACAAGTCATGCGTGGGCGACAATCTCAATCGGATGACGGAGGTCCTAGAGATCGCATTGGACCGCGCGGACGTCATCATCACTGGCGGAGGCATCGGCCCAACCCAAGACGACTTGACGCGAGAAGCGGTGGCAGGAGTTTTCGGAGTCGATGTCGTTACCGATCCAGATTCGTTAGTCGAACTGCGCGAACGATTCCAAAATCGCGGCTTCATCCTCACCAAGAACAACGAACGTCAAGCTCAGATTCCGGCTGGCGCCACTGTGATCCGCAACCCTAACGGCACGGCTCCTGCGTTCATGGTGGAATCGGAACGTGGCACTGTCATCAGTCTTCCCGGTGTGCCCTTCGAGATGCGATGGTTGATCGACAACGAGATCATCCCTTATCTCCGTGAGAAATACAACCTCGGCGAAACAATCCACTATCGCGTCCTTAAAGTCGCCGACTTGGGAGAGAGCGCGGTTGACCACGAAATTGGTCACCTGATAGCCGAATCTTCCAACCCTACAGTAGGCGTTCTCGCTCATCCCGGCCAAGTCGACGTCAGAATCGCCGCTCGCGCCTCCGACATCGACGAAGCCAAGAAACTGATCGAACCCGTAGAAGTCAAAGTCCGAGAACTCCTAGGCAACCACATCTTCGCCACAGACGACGAGACCATGGAAAGCGTGATCGGTTCCATGCTGGATGAAAGGGACGCGACGGTAGCCGTATATGAAGACCTGAGCGCTGGTGCTGTCTCAGACTCGATGAGAACAGCGGCAGGAGAGAGATTCCTCGAAGCGATAGTCGCAAACACCGATGTCCCCCGTCACCGTCTGATCGGCGATGTTCATGGCAGCGAAGGTTCTGGCGAAGAACGTGCGCGAGCACTCGCGCAAGCGATACGCGAGCATTCAGGCGCTACGATCGGCATCGCGGTACACGGCATACCCGAATCTCCTGAGTCGGAATCGAGCGCCGTAAATCTCGCTCGAGGAGACACCTATATCGTTGTAAGCGACGCTGAGAAGTCAGAGATGCGTCATGTGAGGTCGGCCGGAAGCGGCGCACCTGATCGTCGAAGAGCCGCGATGTACGCGTTCGGCACTTTGCGGCAACATCTACTCTCCTGACCAAATTGGCGGAGAGCTCAAAGTACTAGGAGATACGATGAAACCCACTCCGAGAGATGCTCGTTTCCCAGCTCTCATCGCGATCCTAGTGATCGCCACGTTAGGCATCGCTATCGTCGCATGTTCATCCCCGGAACCGACAGCGACGCCCGTTCCTCCGACCGCGACTCCAGTGCCCCCTACTCCGACACCGGTACCGCCCACGCCGACACCGGTTCCACCGACCCCCACGCCAGTCCCACCGACGGCGACCCCAGTCCCGCCTACAGCGACACCTGAGGCGATGGAAGAACCTGAGGGCATGGGCGATGAACCGGTCGATGAGATCAGCCCTTCAGGTCTTTCTGCACACGACGCTGCCTGTATCGAAGAGCACGCCGATGCAGAAACCACGGACAGCGTATTCACCGCCATCGAGGCCCTAACGAGTGGTGAAGGTGCTGAGAATCAACACATACTCGATCTGCTGGCCGCAGCCGAACCGCTGTCTCACTGCGGCGTCATGCCCGAACGATTCGCGCCTATCGTGGCCCAGATCAGCCCTGAAGATGCCGAATGTGTAGTCGAGGAGGCAGGAGTCGAGCAGCTGATGGCGTTCTTCACGATCACTGAGGAGCAGCAGGCGCAAACCTTGAACATCATGGCGTTAGCGCCTCTCCTCGGATCACTGAATGAGTGCAACGTAGCCCTCGATTTGACCGCGGGACAGTGACAAAAGGTTCGTCACACCGCATAGGTAACCGCGATCCGCAACACCACCGCTAGATCCTTAACGTCCGTTGCCGTAAAGCCTTTGGTGAAGAGTGTACGCACGCGTTGACCCAATCAACCCACGAAAATCAGGGAGATACGATGAGTCCGTCCATCATTGATGACCGCGCCAAGATTCGCTTGGCAATGGTCGTTCTCGCCACCCTAATGTTCGCCCTAATGTTCGTGATAGGCGCATGCTCCTCGCCCGAACCGACTGCCACGCCAGTTCCCCCGACGGCAACTCCGACACCGATCCCTCCAACCGCCACCCCAGAAACGCCTCAACAACCCGCTGCCAAACAAGAAGGTCCCATTGACGAGATCTCCCCGACCGGGATGGAAGCCCGCGATGCGGTTTGCGTCGAAGCGCACGCCGACAAAGAAACCGCGGCTAAGATCTTCGAAGCCATCGACAAGTTCAACTCTGGCGAAGGGGTAGAAGGCCAACACGTAATCGATATGTTCGCGGAGACCGAAGTGTTGGCTAAATGTAGCGCCGTCCGGGAACGGTTCCTGCCAATCCTGTCCATGTTTTCACTCGAACAAGCCGAATGCATCGTCGAACACGCTGGCGTCGAGTTAATCGGCGATTTCGTCGCCTTCACCGAAGAAAATCAAGCTCGGGTTTTGGATCTCGAAGATCTCGCGCCGTTCCTGGGATCTCTGGAAGCTTGCGAAGTCGACATTGACCTGACGCTAGGGCAATAACGTGCGGCTGGGGTGTCCGCGATCCGACGCGCCAACGCGTATCATTTGGCGTAACGAAATCTCGGTCGATCATTTGAATCGGCCATTGCGCGCTAGGAGTGCATAGACATGAGAAGCAAGGCAGCAATCCACGTCGAACACGGCAAACCGTTGGAAGTCGACGAGATCGAGATACCCGATCCCCGTGCCGATCAGGTCCATGTCAAGCTGCACTCGAGCGGCGTCTGCCATTCGCAACTGCACCAGATGCACAACCCGCAAACGCCGACACCGTCGCTCCTCGGGCACGAAGGAACCGGAACTGTCGTCGCAGTAGGCGCTGATGTCGACCACGTCAACGAAGGTGACCTCGCTATTGTCACTTGGGTGCCAAAGGACCCCATACGAGGACGTTGGACTCCCGAGCCAAGCGGCGCAACATACCGCGAAGAGCCATTGAACGGCGCAACATACACATGGGGCGAAGACGCGCTGATCTGGGGAGGCTACGTGATCCCCATCGACGACGACAACCCCAAGGACATCTCTTCGATCGTCGGTTGCGCAGTCCTTACCGGCGCCGGCGCAGTCCTAAACACCGCCCGAGTGCGCCCCGGCGACTCCGTCGCAATCTACGGCATCGGCGGCGTCGGGACCTCAGCCCTCATCATGGCCGTGATGCTCGAGGCATACCCCATCATCGCTGTCGACATCGAAGACTCCAAGCTCGAATACGCCAAAGAGATGGGGGCAACACACACCGTCAACGCCATGAACGATGACCCCATCGAGGCGATTCACGAGATCACCGGCGGAGGTGCCGACTACGCCTTTGACGCCATCGGCCTTCAGATCACCAGCGAGCAGATCCTGCCTTCAGTCCGAGGCGGTGGTCCCGGCGCCGACAATCACGGCGGAATGGCTGTCCTGATCGGAATGCCCGCACCGCAGATGACCGTCGACCCCGGCCAGTTCATGTACCACCAGAAGCAGTACCGAGGTTCCTTGGGCGCGACCTACCCCGAAAAGGACTTCGCCCAGTTCCTCCGCTGGCACCAAGAGGGCAAATTCCTCCTCGACAAACTCGTCACCCGACGCTACACCCTGGACCAGATCAACGAAGCCTGCGACGACCTGCAGAACGGCGAGATTCTGGGTCGCGCGATCATGGTTTACGACTAGGCGACGCAACCAAAATCTCTCCGTCGCATCAGACCGCGAACCATCGGTTCGACAAAACATGCACTACCGCACCCTCGGCAAATCCGGTATCCCCGTATCAATCGTCTCCTACGGCGGAGGCGGACCGAGCCAGTTCGGTAAAGCCGCCGGGTTAACCGCCTCTCAACGCCGCGATCTCATTGCCCGAGCCCTGGAACTCGGCATCAACTTGTTCGACACCGCCGCTAACTACGGTGACAGCGAACCACAACTAGGGCAGGCTCTCAAAGGCGTCCCTCGAGATTCCTACCTGGTCGCCACCAAGTGGAGCTGGAAAACCGGTGGCGACGATTTCCTGCATCCCGACGCCCTATTGGCTTCGGTAGAGCAGAGCCTCAAGCGGCTCAACACCGATGTCATCGACATAATGCAGATCCACGGAATCCTTCCAGGCACCTACCACGACATTACCGATAGATACGCGCCCACCCTCCTAAAGCTCAAAGAGGAGGGCAAAGCTCGGCTCATCGGCTTCTCGCAGATGATGACCGAAGACCCCAAACTGACCGTACCGGTCGCCGCCCTGAAAGAGCATCCGGACCTCTGGGACTCGATCATGTTCAAGTACGGCATCCTCAATCAATGGGCCGCAAAGGAAGCCTTTCCTCTCGCACAAAAACACGGCGTAGCCATCCTGAACATGGCACCCGTCCGCTTCACCCTCACCAGACAGCACGAACTCGACGAACTCCTGGAAACCTGGCGCTCCGAAGGCGAAATTGATGTCGATCACCCGAAAATTCGCAAAGGTTTCGACTGGCTTATCACCGAAGACGCCCCAACGGTAATTTCCGCGGGCTACAAATTCGCCGCCGACCACCCCGCCGTCTCCACCGTCATCTCGGGCACGTCCAACATCGCCCACTTGGAAGACAACGTTGCCGCGTTCGAAAACCCGTCCCTACCTGAAGAACACACTGCGCTCTTGAAAGAACTCCTCGGCGATTCAGCCGCTCCGCGCTGAGCGTAACATATCGCTTAACACCGACCGCGGGATGGTTCTGACCACCTTTACTTAGGTCAGACGACTTCGCAAGCGCGTCAATTCAAGTCGGTGGTGAATCAACGATGGTAAGCACCGCTTTCCTCCGAAGAGATCAGGGGATGCCACCATCTCCAAGTCGTAGGAACTTACTATCTGACCCGCCGAACTCAGTTTAGGAGCAATCGCATGGAAACCGAGCCTCGCGAAAACGATCCGTTGGCCTACGATATTGATCCGCAAGCCCGGGCAATCTCGCTCGAGGAAGCCTCGGAGATCGCCGATGAAGTCCGCGGACTTATCGAGACTGGTCAGGAACACTCGGCATGGGAGCTGATGCGGCGTCTGCATCCGGCCGACATCGGCAGCATCGTCGCCGGATTGCCGCGCAACAGCAGAGACGCCATGGTTCGCGTCATGTCGCCCGAAACCCTGACTGGTGTCTTGAGGCACATGAACCCGCTTGAGGCGGGACGTGTCGGAACTCGAATCGGTGCGAACATGCTCTCCTTCGTGTTCGCCCAAGTTCACCCGCAACAAGCGCTCACGACCCTGCGACACATCCCCTTCTTGCCGATCTACGCCGTACGTGCGGTGCTCCCTAGGCGCGCAGAAGAAGGATACGAAGAAAATGTCCTAACGCGAGATCCCGACACCGCCGGACGCCTGATGGTCGAGGATCTCCCTGCGGTCAGATTCGACGGCGACGCGTCGGCGGTGAAGGAACGACTCAAGGCCCTAGATCAGATCAGAGACGACCTCACCCATCTTTACGTAGTCGACGAACACCACGTCGTTCTCGGGCAAATCAGCATGGTCGACCTCGCGCTCGCCGACCTCGATACGCCGGTCGCCGAAATCACCGAACCCATTGTTGCCACGGTCGACGTCGACACGCCGGTAGATGAATGCGCCCGCCTCCGACGCCACTACAACCTCACCCAACTTCCCGTTCTCGACGGTGAAAAGTTGATCGGCGTCGTCCTCACTGACGCCCTCTTAGGTGCAGTCGTCGAACACGACACCAGACAGATGCAACAGGTCGCGAGTGTTGCCGGCGAGACAGTTGACGGCCCGATATCAGATTCGATCCGCACTCGTCTGCCTTGGCTGACCGTAAACCTCGGCACTACTTTTCTGGCCGCAGCCACCGTCGCACTATTCGAGTCGACCTTGGCACAAGTCGTCGTCCTCGCCGCATTCCTTCCGGTCGTCGCCGGACAGGGCGGCATCGGTGGCACTCAGACCTTAACTCTCATTGTCCGGGCCATAGCGCTCGGGGAGCTCGTGGGCGTCGAAGCTCACCGTCTCCTGATCCGTGAAGCGATGTTGGGCATTCTCCACGGTTTGTGGCTCGGTGCATTGGTAGCCGTCATCGCGGTGATTTGGAAACAGAACTTCGGGCTAGGTATGGTGCTTGGACTTGCAATGTTCGGCAACATGATCATCGCCGGAACCATTGGCGCCGCTGTGCCGCTGTTTCTGCGTCGGATCGGACAAGACCCTGCGGTCGCATCCGCGGTCGTCGTTACCACCGTGACGGACGTCGTCGGCTTTGTGCTCTTCCTTGGGATAGCGACGGCATCGATCAGCTTGATCGCCTAGCGTCGAGCGATTCCAAAATCAGCGCCCAGCACCTCATCCACCCCGAGTGTGGTGATGACTCCGCATGACCGACCGTCGATCACGACCTCGCCAGCGCCAATGGCGGTTTCGACGACTTCGGCCGGTACATCGAAGGGAGACGCCAAGACTCCGATTAAAACCTCGTCTCCCGTCTCTGAATCTAAGGTCCGCATCATTCGGCGAACGTCTTTGACGCTTAACGGGCCTCCGCCGACCACATTGATAACCGCGTGGTTAGGGATTTCAGCATCGCCCGCCAATCTCATCAACCCTTCCATCCCTCCACTCTTGCTCTGTCGATTCCGCCACGGCACGCAGCCAGGGATTAATCCGATCACCGCTCTCTCAAACTGTTCCCGCTCTGAAACCGCCATCGCTGCCCAACCCTCCCTGTCAAATGGTTTAACTGAAGGAAGTCCCTCGACATCGAAACCGCTGCCAATCCCTTCCCCTTCAAATCTCGCTCGCAACACATTCAGCGACATCGGCTCAACATCGATGCCCGCCCACTGACGCCCGAGTCTTTCCGCCGCTACCAATGTAGTCCCGCATCCGCAGAACGGATCCAACACCAAATCACCCTCATTACTTGACGATCGAATGATCCGCTCCAGCAACCGGACCGGTTTCTGGGTCGGATACCCGGTCCTTTCCGGTGACCAGGTCTGTAGCGAGTTGATGTCCGACCACCAGTCTGTCATGTGCGCCCCACGCTCGAGGTCCCTCTCCAATCCATCGACGCTCACGCCACCGCGACGCGTCACCAACTCCATCGATGCCTGCGAATACTGGGTGTACTGGGGATTGAACACATACTCATCGCTTTTGCTGAATCGCAGTATCAGGTCATGCTTACGAGCAAAATCTCGTCGTGGGACCCCACCTCCTCGATAACACCAAACGATCTCATTCCGGAAATTCTCCCGACCGAAAACCGCGTCCATCAAAACCTTCAAATAGTGACTGGCCGTCGGATCGCAGTGTAGGTACACGCTGCCCGTGGGCTTTAACAGTCTTCGAATCTCGATGAGACGAAGCGTCATATTAACTAGGTAGGCCATCATCCGATCTCTCCCAACCACGGTCAACAGCCCCGAAATCGCCACGCCGACCGGCTCGCCGTGCCACTCAAGCGTCAATTCACGAAACGAATCTTCGGATTCGTCATCCCATGACCAGACATCCTCAAACGCTGGCAGGTATGCCCTCGATTTCAATTCCGCCGGACCTCTGAACACGATCCGGTAATTCTGATTGGAGTTGAATGGCGGGTCGAGATACACCAGATCAACCGTCTCGGTTTCCATCCGCCGCATCACACCCAAGTTGTCACCAACATGGAGCTGACGCACATATTCGGCGCTACCCAAAACCGTGTCGCCTCCTCGTTCGTAATCCTTGGAGGTGTCGTGCGTCCGTCTATCCATGTAACGCCGACCGTTTAGTCGATGCCCGAACCGAAACATTAGGTTTATGCACGATTAGATGCTATATTTGGCGCAGTTGAAGCGGCTGCCTAGAACCCCGAACCGTCGAACCATCAAATAGATCGAACCCGCCTAGTCATTAGGCATCTTCCATCTGGTCCGATCTCGAAAGGAATTTTCGCTTGACTACCACAGCCGAGCCATCGGTAACCCACGAACACGCCGATACCATCGACCGAATCGTCGGAAACGTCGGCCGCGTGATTATCGGTAAAGACCCCGCCGTCCGTCTCGCCCTCGTGGCACTGTTCAGCAAGGGACACATCCTCGTGGAGGATGTCCCTGGCGTTGGGAAGACGATGCTAGCGCGTTCCATCGCCATCACTACCGGTTGCGACTTCAAGCGCGTTCAATTTACCCCCGATCTCCTTCCGAGCGACGTCACCGGTGCATCTGTCTACAACCAGCAGATCGGACAGTTCGAATATCGCCCCGGACCAGTAATGGCTCAGATCGTCCTGGCCGACGAAATCAACCGTGCAACCCCCAAAACCCAGTCCGCCCTCCTCGAAGCAATGGGCGAGCAACAGGTAACGGTGGATGGCATCACGCACGCTCTACCGAGCCCCTTCATGGTCATCGCCACTCAGAACCCCATCGAGTACGAAGGAACCTTCCCGCTCCCCGAGGCCCAACTAGACCGCTTCTTCATGCGCATCTCTCTCGGTTATCCCGAACCGCGCGAAGAGGTCTCGATTATGGATGGGCGAGAGGCAACCGACCCCATCGACCTGCTGCAATCGAGCACAAACCCATCGGACATCATCGCACTTCAGCAGTACTCCGACTCGATCTACATCGACGAACTCGTCAAAGAGTACATCGTCGAAATTTCGAACGCGACACGCAGCCACCCCGACACCACCCTCGGAGTCTCGCCACGCGCAAGCATCAATCTTATGAAAGGCGCCAAAGCCTTCGCCATGCTCCAAAACCGAGATTACGTAATCCCCGACGACGTCAAAGCTATCGCCGTGCCGGTTATGGCCCACCGCGTTCTCCTCTCACCCTCCGCCCGCATGAGGGGCGTCAACCAGAGCGCCATCGTCGCCGAAGCCCTCGAACAGGTGCCCGTGCCGGGCGCCGCCGGCGGTAGGGTAGCGGCGGACGCGACCGCTTAACTACACCAAATCCCGAGAAACACGTGCAAGGAACACTCCCAAAGATCGGGCGAGGAATCGCCACCAACATCGAAGGTCGAAGTCTCCTGAGCACGATCTGGAGCAACGCCGTTCGTCACCGGATGCTCCTCGCCATCATCTTCGTGATCGGCGTCAAGCTCGTCAACACCTTCGCCACCGGTTTCGACCTCTCGATGCGTCTGGCGTATCTGCTTTTCATCCTCATCGCCGTCTCTTGGGTATGGTCACGCGTGGGAGCTGTGAACATGCGAGCCAGCGTCAACCGACCAACCGGTCCATTCTCCGTCGGCGACACTCTGACCGAACGCATCGTCATTCAAAACTCAAACGGTGCGCCCAAAGCATGGGTCGAAGTCGAGGACAAGACAACCCTCCCAAACGTCGAGTTCCGCGAAGTCACTAGCTTCGGCCTCATGGTCACCTTCAAACGGGTTGACATGGAAGCACAACTCACCCAACGCGGCGAGTACGATCTCGGACCCCTCGTCATCCGGGCCTCCGATCCCTTCAACCTCTTCCCGCGCGACATCGAGTTTGAAGGCGTTGACAAGGTCCTCGTTTACCCGCGCGTCCTGCCAATCCCCAACATAGCCATCTCCCGAGTTCTTCTCGCCGACGGCAACTCCAGACGCCAGCGGATGAATGTCCTGTCCACCGACGTCGCATCAGTCAGAGAATACGCCGACGGCGACCCCATCGGTCGTATCCACTGGCTAACCACAGCGAGAACCGGCGATCTTATGGTCAAGCAGTTCGACCAGGGCTCCGCAGGGGAAATGTGGGTCATCTTCGATCAACACGTTGACGCCCAAGCCGGCGAAGGAGAGGACTCCACGGACGAATACGGCGCAACGATCGCTGCCTCGATCATCGACAAATACACCCGTGCCTTTACCGATGTCGGATACATCGCCCACGGAAGCAACTCTCTCCTCGCGATGCCCGACCACACCGCATCCCACCGCGAGAACATTCTCCGACACATCGCTGCATCCAAACCCACCGGGAATGTACCCGTCTTGGAGGCTCTAGCCGTGCTCGACCGCGAACTCTTCGTGAGTTCCACGGTCGTTGTCATCACCGCTGCTGACGAAGGCAATTGGATCGATGCGCTCGGCGTCCTCAGGCGACGCGGTATACAAGTAATCTGTATCGTTCTAGACCGCGAATCCTTCGGCAGTGAATCCAACGCTTCCGCGTTCCATCGTCTCTCGATGGCTGGCATCACCACGTACCGCATCCACAACGGCGACGACGTCACCGACGCCCTTAGCACCACTGCCGACGCCGATGCCGCAGCCGCCCGTATCTCCGCTCTTTATTCCGGCAACATCCCGCAAACCGACGGCCTCGAACCGTCAGTCGCCACTAACGACGCGTGACTACCGCAACTGCACAACTCGGAAACGTCTTCGGTCGCTCATCAAGGTCGGCCCGTTCTCGGCGCGTCATCCGCCGCCGATTGTTGCGGCGCCTGTTGATCGTCGACATCCCTATCAACGATTGGATAGCCCTTGGCCTCCTAACTTGGATGCTCGCCATGGTTGGCTGGTCCATCCAACTCGCAAACTGGGGTGATCTGCCGAACATCGTTCCGACCGCGATCATGGCCGCAGCGATCGCATTCTTCATGAACCGCGTGCAATTCTCTTCTGGCAGCATCCTGGGCAAATGGTCGATCCCTATCAACTTCGCGGTGTTCCTCATCGCCGGAATCGTCATCGTCTTCTGGCAAAGCTCGCTTAACGCCGAAGGCACAAACCCCTTCGCACGCTCCTACGACGCATTTGACCGCTTTGGCATCTGGGTCGAAATCGCTAGAGACGGTGGAGTCAGCGGCGACCAGATCCCATTCGCCATGATCATGATGACCGCTACTTGGCTTTTGTCATACGTGGTAACCGATCTCACATTCCGGTTCAACAGCCCGTGGGTCCCTGCGGCCGCGCTCGGCACCGCGCTTCTCACCAACCTCAGTCACCGCATCGGACTTCACGAGCAGACCTTTTACCTCTTCATGCTCGCGGCCGTTGCCCTTTTTTCCCACCTTGTGGCAGTCGGTCGTATCAACCAGTGGCGGAGATCCGGCCTCAGGTTCCCCAGCGAAGCTCGATGGATCGCGGCCCGTGACGGGCTCATACTCGGTTTCGTGGTTATGATCGTTGCCGCGATGGCCCCGATGGTCATCCCACGCTCCGACGCCCTCAGCGTCCGATGGAACACGATCTTCCTCGATCCCTTCACCCAGTTCCGAGACGTAGCCGAACGCCTCCTCGCCGGTGTCCCGAGCGGCGATGACGACCTTCTGTACTCCCCCAATGCAGTGCTGCCGTTCCAAGGCGGGATCGAACTTACGGACGACCCCATCATGTGGGTCCGAACCAGATACGCCAAACTTCACCCAGCCCGCGTATACCAGACCTACACCTCACAAGGCTGGATAACTGCACCGAGCGTAGCCCTTTCCGCCAGCGGCGGCACCAAACTCCTCGTCGATCCTTCAGAAAACGACATCGACGAACGAATCCGCCTCGACATCGCGGTTGAGCCCTTGGGCAGAACTGACCGAGTGATTCCGGCCGGCGCCGTGTACGCCGTCGATTACGCCGCCGACGTCGAGATCCTCGAACCACTCACGTGGGAAGTCCCGCTCGCCGGAAGCCCTGCGCAACTTGCCGAACTGCCCGAAGACCTCCGCGATTTCGCCTTCCTTCTCAGAGAGCGCCTGATGAAGTTGGCCACCGATTCCCCCACCTATAACCCGCCAGCAACCGCTGCCGAAAGATCTCCCTTCACACTGAACACACAACCGGCGATGACTTTCGACGAGGTCAACTCCGTCATTCGACAGATGCAGTCGAACGTCGATCCGATCTACAACATCGAAGAACAGGTGACCTTCACGATCACAGCAAGCTCGCTCGAAGATATCCACCTAAACACCGCCGGCGATTTAGTCGACATCACTTTCGCCATCTCCGACGAAGCACTCGACGAAATGATGAACGGTGTGGAAAACACGACAGACACGGTCGGAATCCGCGTCTCGACTCAGATCCTTCGCCTTGCTTCCACGTTGAACGACGGCGCAGGCCCCAGAAGATTTGAACTGATAATCTCCCGTGAGGATCTGCAGTCTTTGGCGATCACCGATCTCGACCCCTTGGGATCGACTGATCGACCGGACACCACGCGTTTCCACATGACCGCTGAAGACATCGAGAAGATGGATCTTCGACGATCTGGTATCGACTGGACAACCTTCAGCTACCGGATCTTCTCCGAGCCCGACGGCACCAACGCGAATCTCATGCGCCTAGTCCGCCGCGGCCCTACCGAACAGAACACCGTCAACTTCGATGAAGTCCTTGAACCAAACCAGCGGTACACCGTAACGACCTTCATCTCCACCGCCGAAGTCTCCGAACTAGCCAACACCACCGATAACTACCCCGAGTGGATCGCTGACCGCTACCTCCAGCTGCCCGAAGAACTCCCTCAAGAGGTCCGCACAATCTCGCAGCAGATCGTCGAAAACGCCAACGCCGTGACCCCTTGGGAAAAAACTATGGCCATCAAGCGATGGCTCCAGGATCAAATCTACTCCCTCGAGATCGAGGGGCCCGGACCACGCGACGACGGCGTCCACTACTTCCTATTCAAGACCGTCAACGAGCCGTGCCCCGGCGAATTCCCCACTTGCGACGCCTCCAAACGCAAGGGCTACAGCCAGTATTTCGGATCCGCCGCAACCGTCATGCTCCGCACCGTCGGAGTCCCCGCTCGCATGATCGCCGGGTGGAGCGCTGGAGAATACGTCCCCGACCAGGGGCAGTTCCTCATCCGTGATCGAAACCGTCACGGTTGGACCCAGATCTACGCCCCGCCATACGGCTGGATCGACATCGAAGTTACACCCAACAGACCTGCCGTCCCTCGCAACGTCGTCGTCCCCACGTCGCCGACATCAGAATTCCCTCCCGAACTGCCCTCATCGGCAGAATTCGACCCTGACTACCTCGAATACTTGGAAGACTTGGACGAAATCGCCATGATGGAGGCCCAGTTCCGCGCCGCGGCGTTGGCAGCCAGACAAGACGAAGACTCCTTCATTGACATCCCTGTAATCCCCACAGTATCCGTTGCGTCGGCAATAGTCCTAGTCCTCCTCGCCATCGGAGCATGGCGTTGGAACCTCCGCGGCCAACCGCAAGCCGTCCGCGCCTACACTCAGTTCCTTCGCGTCGCAACGGTCCTCGGCTACAGGCGGCCGTCCCACGAATCGGCACGAGAATTCACCAACCAAATCGGCGACATGACAGGACGATACGCTGACGCCCGAACAATCATCAACGCGTTTGAAAAAACCATCTATGGGACACCCCCAAACGTTTCAAAAGAATCCGCGCCATCACAACCCGACTCCGCCAACGAATCCGAAACGCAACCCGTCGAAGATTCTGAAGAACCCCCGGATTCGACCCAGTCTGATCCCAACTTGGGCTATGCATGGCGAAGCCTTTCCAGGGCGATGCTGAAACACCGAGTAATGTCCCTGTTCGGCATGACACCGCCCTACGTGCCCGACGAAGGCCAGCAGCAGTACCGTTTTACGAGCTAGGCCACATTCCCTCCGATGTTTAGAATCTAGGGTTGGCGAATCAAAAAACGCAAAACCTAGGAGGGGCAATGGTCTCTATGGAACCACGCATCAGCATCATCACTCTCGGGGTAGACGACCTGCAACGCTCCGTCGAATTCTACCGCAATGGACTCGGGCTGCCCCTCTCCGACGAAAACACCGAATCCATCGCCTTTTTCCAGAACCGCGGCACCTGGCTCGCCCTCTATGCTCGTGACGCCCTTGCGGAAGACATCGGCATTCCCGCTCGCGGTACCGGATTCCCTGGTGTGACTCTCGGACACAACGTGAGCACTACCGAGGAAGTCGACGCATTGATAAATGTCGCAGTATCCGCCGGAGGGACGCTCATCAAACCCGCTCAAGACACTTTCTGGGGCGGATACTCAGGCTACTTCGCTGATCCTGATGGTTACCTATGGGAAATTGCCTGGGATCCCCACTTCACTATCGAATAATGCCCACATTCCACCTGATTCAACGCTATGACACCCACATCCTCCACCATCTTCCCAACTCCCTTAGGCTGGATTGCAATTGCCGCAAACGAACACGGTATCACGCAATGCTCCCTCCCCGAACCATCTCTTGAGCAAGCGGCACAAACCATTGCCGACATCCCGAACAGCGACGACGACACCAACAACCCACATATCGCTCAAGCTAAAGACCTCTTGACCCGCTACTGCCGTGGCGAGGAGGTCAACCTTGACGACATCGCCATCGACGACTCCGCCTGGACGCTCTACACCCAGCGCGCCCGTGCGGCTTGCCGGTCCATCCCGCGCGGCGAAACTCGGACCTATGGCTGGCTCGCCCAACAGGCATCAGGGAATCCGAACTCCGCAAGAGCAGCCGGTCGAGCTATGGCCACAAACCCCGTGCCCATCATCATCCCGTGCCACCGAGTCATCGCATCCAACGGCGGTCTCCAAGGATTCGGCGGATCCGTCGGTCTACCCTTGAAACAACAACTCCTTCAGCTCGAAGCCAGCGCAGCGTAGGCATATCACCGCTCTTGTCGAGCGAAGCATCGAACAAGTAGCCGGCAAGCATTGTTGAAATTTATGTGCTATCATTTTCTTTAGCACGCCAGTGCCCTTAGCCATCCAAGTTGAAGCCGTAGTGAGGTGATGTGAAATGGCAAAACGAACTCTTAATGTCGACGACCTGCCGCGTCGAGAACAAGAGAGGATCCGAGACGAGCCAGTCTGGTTCGCAAACCGGTACCTCAGCGCCAAGCCTTGGCAGAAGCAAAAAGACATCCTCAACGCCCTCACGCAAAACGACTTCGTCGCTGTCCGATCTTGCAACGGCTCAGGCAAAACCTACACAGCGGCTCTCGCGACCCTTTGGTGGCTGATGGCGTACGACGAAGCGGTCGTCATCACCACGGCACCGTCCGAACGACAGGTAAAGGAACTTCTGTGGCGCGAAATTAGGTCACTTTACAACCAAAACCGAGACCTCATTGGCGGCAAAATCACCCAGACCAGACTGGAAATTTCCAACAAGCGATACGCCTACGGCTTCTCCACCGACACCGTCGACCGCTTCCAGGGCTTCCACAGCCCAAACATCCTCATCATCGTCGACGAGGCATCCGGACTTCAAGAGAGCCTCTACGATCCGATCCTAGGATGCCTGACCTCCGAAAACTCCAAGCTGCTGTTAATCGGCAACCCGCTCAACCTGTCCGGCACGTTCTACGACGCTTTCCACAAGAATCGCTCACACTTCGAAACCATTCACATCTCAGCCTTCGACACCCCGGCGTTTCAAGAGGAGACGGATGACGGTTCGACAAGAGACGCGAGCGAGCTAGGCGAGATTGCAGGGGAATGCGAAGGGGAAAAGGGTGAATCTGCCAGCGGCAAATCCTCCGACGGATCAGATGCTGCCTTCCTGGCGAACCGGACCGACCATGTCCTTGCACGCAGCGACGAGCACCCAAACGGCATCGCAACGCCAAAATTCGTCGAAAACATCGCCAGACAGCGCGGCAAGGATTCCGCAGCTTACATGGTCCGCGTTCTCGGCAATTTTCCTGCAGAAGCCGATGACACTCTGATCCCGTTGCGCAACATCGAGGCGGCAACACGACGCACACTGTCTTACAACGATGAAGACGAGACCATCATGGGAGTGGATATCGCACGATACGGAAACGACACTACGGTTTTCGTAATCAGACGCGGTCCTCAGGTGATCGACATGGTCAGTTTCAGCCGCTCACGTATTACGGAGACCATCGGCAGGATCATCAACATGGCCAAGGGCCACGATGTCAGTGCCATCCACATTGACGAAGTCGGCATGGGTGCGGGCGTTGTCGACGCCTTAAACGAGCAAGACATCAAAAACGTTATGGGCGTCAACGGAGGCACCAAGTCGGACACCCCCGAGCGCTTCTTCAACCGCCGCGCCCAGCTCTACAACGGTCTCAGGCAGCGCTTCGACGATGGCGACATCGCCATCCCCGACGACGCCGAGTTGATCTCCCAGCTAGCCTCCTTGACCCACACCTACAACTCGCGCGGCCAACTAGTCCTCCAAACCAAAGACAACATCCGCAGCACTGGGCACCAATCCCCCGACAAAGCCGACGCCCTAGCCCTAGCCTTCCACACGCCTCGACGTTATGTTCCCTTCATGTATATCCCGCCGTAGGGCAGGAGTGTGCATATGGGAAACCCGCCTCAAACTGGGCGTGGATGTCGCGACACGAGCGATGCGCGCCTTCGAAAACTCCCGCCATCTCGGTCGGATCGTCTAACCATCTCGTGCGAAAATTACTATTCATGAATCTTGGTGACACTTAAGTTCCTTTGCCCATTGAACGACGAATCTCGAAACACCCTTCAAGATCAGCCCATGCTGTTGATGGACGACCCCATTAATCCGTCCCGCGACGCTCCCGATGCTGCGCGTGTCCAATCCGCGCTCTTCTCGGCGAAGTGGGCCAACTACCAGGGCACAGAACCACAGCACTACCAAGCCCATTTCAACGAGATCTGCGAAATCGTCGGACACCCCAAACCCGCTGACGACCTCGAAGACCAAGATTTCGAATTCCAAAAAGCGGCACCAACGCCGGGCGACCGAAACGGTGTCGCCGATGTGTTTCTCCGTGGCCGCTTCGTGATGGAGTACAAGAAACCCGGCAAAAACCTCGAAGACGCGTACAACCAAGCCCTACGGTACCGCGACAGTCTTGGGAACCCGCCTCTCCTGATCGTTTCCGACTTCGAAACGATCCGCATCCACACCAACTTCACAGGAACCGTCTCCGACACCTACACCATCGCTCTCGATGACCTGATGGACATCGAAGCTCAAGCAAACCGCCGAAGCGCGCTCGGCAAGGAATCCAAATCTCCGCTCTCCGTATACCAAGTCCTCAGATACTGCTTTTATGAACCCGGCAACCTGAAACCTACCCATACGCCGGAACACCTCACTCAAGCCGCCGCCGAAGTCTTCTGGAACATATCCAACGAACTTCAATCTTGGAACACCGGCAAAGACACCGAAATCGCACGTTTCCTTTCGCAACTCCTCTTCTGCATGTTCGCAAGCGACATGGCTCTTCTCGAAAAGGGGTTGATGACCGAATTCACTGAGAACCTTGGCGACTCGCCTGCGACCATATTCCCTGCCAGATTGAGCAGGCTGTTTGACCAGATGAGCGACGGCGATCCGATACAGGCACCGCCGATCAAACGCTTCAACGGCGGACTCTTTGACGGCACGCCGCACAATATCGAGATCGGCAGCACCCTCATGCCGCTAGTCCGAGAAGCCGACGCCCTCGACTGGTCGCAGATCGAACCGGCGATCTTCGGCACACTCTTCGAACGCATCTACAACCCTGAAAAACGGGCTCAACACGGCAGGCACTACACCTCACGGCAAGACATCGAAACATTGGTCAAACCAGTAGTAATGGCGCCGCTTCGTCGCGAGTGGGACGCGCTTCAGTCCGAGATCCGAGCCTCCGACGGCGAGGAGGCCACGCAAAGACTTCAAAGATTCATCGACGGCCTTGGCGAACTCCGTGTTCTCGACCCGGCATGTGGATCTGGCAATTTCCTCTACGTTTCGCTCAACCTGCTGCACGAACTAGAACGTGAGGTCATCGTTTGGGCGTTGGACAACCAAATCGACCCGCCATTGCCCAGAATCCACCCGCAACAACTTCTCGGCATCGAGATCGATGAATACGCGCATCAGCTAGCCAGCGTCGTCGTCTGGATCGGTCACATCCAAAACGAGGCCCGCGTCGGGAATGTCGCTGATCGCGATCCCATCCTCGATCCGATAGACAACATCGAATGCCGAGACGCTATTGTCGACATCTCCGGGGACGAGCCAAGACCCGCGGAATGGCCGTCAGCCGATTTCATCGTGGGGAACCCTCCTTTTTTGGGTAATCGCAGGATGCGACAAGAGATGGGCGATGAAATCGTTGAGCGAATATACGGTGTTTGGCGCGACTACGTACCCAACAGCGCCGACCTTTGCTGTTATTGGTTTGAAAAAGCGCGGATGCAAATCGCTGACGGTCGGTCTAGACGTGCCGGGTTGCTGGCGACACAGTCAATCCGCGGAGGATCTTCGCGGCGGGTCCTTGAGAACATCAAACAATCTGGCGACATCTTCTTTGCTGTTTCGGACCGAGATTGGATTCTTGACGGTGCGGATGTCCACATATCAATGGTCGGGTTCGATGACGGAACTGAGGCGACGAGGACGCTAGATAGTAATCCCCGCAAGAACATATTCGCCAATCTGACCTCGGGCTCGGTAGACGTAACGAGGGCACACAGATTGGCGGAAAATGCCGGAATCGCGTTTCAAGGCGTCATCCCGGTTGGGCCGTTTGACATTTCCAAAGATGAGTCAGCAGTTTTGTTGGATGCCTCAAATCCCGCCGGCTTGAACAACGCCGACGTGCTCAAACCTTTGATCTCAGCGAAAGACATTACCGATGTCTTTTCAGATCGTTGGATCGTTGATTTCGGAGTAGAAACCTCAGAACTCGAAGCGTCCAGATACGAGGCACCTTTCGATCTAGTCAGCCAGCGAGTGATCCCACACAGGACCGATGCTACAAGTACTCGCAATCTGCCTTGGTGGCTCTTCGCGAGTACGAGACCCGGAATGCGCTCCGCGATCGCCCCTCTATCCAGGTTCATTGTTACCCCACGAGTGTCCAAGCATCGGGTATTCGTGTGGACTGACGCCGGTACATTGCCCAATGAATCAGTCGTGATCTTTGCCAACTCGGACGATCACTTTATCGGTATCTTGCAATCTCATATTCACGAGGTCTGGTCACTTGCGACTGGCACTCAAGTCCGCGATCGCGAAAGTGGATTCCGCTACACCCACACCACTTGCTTCGAAACATTCCCATTTCCGCAACCCACTGACCAACAGCGCGACGCAATCGCTGACGCCGCCAAATCCTTGATGATCCATCGCGAAAATTCCCTGTCCGGACCCTACGCCATAGACAACAATATGAAGAAGCAGAAAAACACCCTAACCAACCTTTATAACCGCAACCCACCTTGGTTGAAAACAGACCATGAAGCCCTCGACCGCGCAGTCTTCGACGCGTACGGCTGGTCCGAAGACCCACAAGACCTCGACGACGACACGATTCTCGAGCGCCTCTTGGAACTCAATCTCTCTCGCGAGCCTGCGTAATCGCGAGCGGAGCGAGATCCGAATTAAGCGTTGGGGAAATCAAGTGCAATCGTTAATCTCAGGGGAGCCGACGCACCCGATTGACGCGTCGATCGAGAACCGTTCTCCGACACCACGCGCCGCCCGCCCATCGGCATCTTAATCGCCGCTATCAAACGCAATTTACACTTGGTGGTTGGCGAATCATGAAAATCTACCAATTTAGGAGGGACAATGGTCTCTAAGAAATTCGCACTGGCGGCTCTGGCAGGCCTCGTTGCGATCGCCGCGTTCGCTTGTACTTCCGAGCGAATCGTCGAAGTCACGGTCCAGACAGAAGTCATCCGAGAAGTCGAAGTCGAAGTGCCCGTCGAGGTTGAAGTACCCGTCGAGGTCGAGAAGGAAGTCGTCCGAGAAGTCGAGGTCGAAGTCACTCGAACCGTCGTCGAGGTAGCAACCGCAACCCCGATCCCAACCGCGACTCCGCTTCCGATCCAGCCGATCGAACCGGCTCCTGAACCCAAGAACTCATATGGCGAGATCAGCGTCGCAGTATTCAACATCGCACCAGGCGTTGGACTCGGTAGCGCGCAAGCGCCCGTCGAAGCCATGCAGTACTGGGGCGTTGGCGAAGGTCTCTTCGCCGTCGACGCCGACGGTCGAACCATCGGCAAGCTCGCTACCGACTGGGAACTCGCCGCTGACCTGTCTCACGCTATCGTGAACCTGCGCGAAGACGTCGTATTCCACGACGACTTCGGTGCTTTCTCCGCTGACGACGTCGTCTACACGATGAACGACAGCAATGCCAACACCAACCCGACCAGCATTCACGGTCAGGCCGGTGACTTCGCCGCCATTTTCGGCGAAACCGAGAAAGTCGACGACAACACCGTGAGGTTCAACTTCACCGAAGGTGGTTTCGACCCCCGATGGAACGGTAACTTCCTGAACGAACAAGCTCAAGGAACTGCATTCTTCTCCAAGGCCGCGCATGACCAGAACGGTGCCGACTGGCTGCGAGAGAACATCGTCTCCACCGGTCCGTTCGAGGTGGTTGAGTGGGTCCAAGACGACCGAGCGGTCCTTTCCGCCGTCACCTACGACCACTGGTTCGCGAACCCCGAGATCCAGACCCTCCGATTTACCGAGGTCCCTGAACCATCAACCCGTGTCGCATTCCTCCGCACCGGCGATGTCGACATCGCTGACGCCGTCCCGCTTAAGGACATCCGACCGCTGGTTGAGAGCGGCTTCCGCGCCGAGAGCATCACCCGCTCCGGCCGTGTGCACCAGGTGATCTTCTCCGGCAACTACTGGGAAGAGAACCACGCCCGCACCGGCGAGCCGCTGGATCGCACCGGTTCCGGCTACTGCGTGCACGACCTCCCTTGGGTCGGCTGCAACATCCCCGGCAAGCAACCTGGTGACATGGAGGAAGCCCGAGACGTCCGCTGGGCGCTGGCCAAGGCCATCGACCGCGAACTCCTCGTCGAGACCATCCTCGACGGCTTCGGCACCGTCGGCTCCATCGAGTACGTCGACACCACCGCAAGCTACTTCCAGGACCGCTGGCTAATCCCCTACGACCCGGATGGCGCGGTCGAGCAGATGGCTAACACCGCATGGCCCGAAGGCAAGTTCGACATCGGTATCTGGACCGGCGGCGAACTCGGCGGCTCGAGCGGCACCAACGCCGAGTTGAACGACGCCATCGCCGGTATGTGGAAAGAACTTTGGCCCGACATGAGCCTTCAGGTTTTCAAGTCCGCCTACTCCATCATCCGCCCGAGCTTGGTAGGTCGAACCAACACCATCCCGTACGCAGGTGACTGTGACGAAGGCTCCACGGCCATCCCATTCGACTGGCCACACGGCCTCACCGAGACCAGTTTCACCCGCGGCGGTTTTGGTTGCGGTATCGAGATTCCTGAGATCGCAGACACCTTTAAGGCAGTCGCGGTCGAAGGCGACCCCGTCGAGCGCATCCGCTTGAACACCGATCTAGTCGACTACCTCTACGACCAGATGATCTTCGCTGGCACCGTCCAGGTTCCGGTCTTGACCGTCTACAACCCCAACTCCATCGCAGAGTGGGTAGGTACGTCGTCCGCCTTCGCTGGCTCCAACGAGTTCGAGAACATCAAACTCGTCCAGCGCTAAAGCGCATTGAGCACATGGCCGAGGCGGTTCCGCCCCTCGGCCGTGTGCCAATCCAACTCAGCGTCCCGTATCATCAACTTAACGCTGTTCCTCAGATCAGCGAAGTATTGTTGATCGTCGCGTAGTCACATGCGGAAATTCCTAGCCCAACGTTTCGTTTTTGCCATGCTGTCGCTGGTCGCAGCGACACTCATCGTCTTCATACTGTCCCGAATGGCTGGCGATCCGCTGCTCCTCTACGCCAAGCCCGGCGGCTACGGCATGAGCGAGGAACAAATCGCCGCTCTGTCTGAGAAACTTGCTCTCGATAGACCTCTCATCGTCCAATATTTCATCTGGCTCGGGCGAGTCGTCACAGGTGACTTCGGCGTAACCCTTTTAGCCGAGCGCGACGTCCGAACCGTCGTCTTTGAAAAGCTCGGAGCGACGATCCAACTAGGCATCGCCGCGTTCGTGCTCGCGACATTGATAGGCATCCCTCTCGGCGTCGTATCAGCCATCGCACGCGGAACGATATGGGATTACATCGGCCGTACTGTGGCCCTGTTGGGACAGGCCACTCCAGCCTTCTTCATGGGCATCGTAGGCATCCTCATCTTCGCCGTAACTCTTGACTGGCTCCCGCCCGGCGGCCGTCCAGTCGACGAGACGTTCTGGCCTCACCAAGTCAAAGCGCTCGCATTACCGACGCTGACCCTTGGCCTCTTGCCTGCCGCTAGCTATCTGCGTCTCACGCGGTCGTCGATGCTCGAAGTCCTCGACTCCGAATTCGTGAAACTCGCTCGAGCAAAGGGCGTCGACGTCAACACCGTAATCTGGAAACACGCTTTCAGAAACGCGCTTATCCCGCCTATTACCGTCTCGGCCTTGATCCTCATCGGATTCCTCGAAGGATCCGTGATCGTCGAGTCGGTCTTCGCATGGCCCGGCGTCGGCAGACTAGCTGTTGACTCGATCCACAACAACGACTTCCCGCTTCTGACCGGCGTCATCTTCATGTTCGCCATCCTCTACGTCGCTGGCAGCTTCTTGGCCGACATGCTTTATCTCGTCATCGACCCAAGGATTAGGTACGACTAACGATGGCAACTGACACCGCCAGTGCGGCAAGCGCCGCACAATCGCCGACAGCGACGGACGAGCAGAGCTTCGGCAGCAAATTTTGGTACGTGCTGCGGCGATGGCCGGTTCTGCCAATCATCATCGTAGTGCTCCTCATATTCATGGCGCTTTCCGCGCCTTGGCTCGCACCATTCGGCCAGGACGAACAAAATCTCAGAGCACGTCAAGCACCTCCCATCTGGTACACGGAGTATTACCAAGAAAACGAGCGCATCACCGACCGCTTCATCCTAGGTGCCGATCATCTTGGCCGCGACATTCTGACGCGCATCATGTACGGCGCTCGAATATCGCTTGCGGTCGCTGGTATCTCCTTGGTTGTGGGAGTCGCAGTGGGCGCGACCCTCGGGATGGTCTCAGGGTTCTACGGCAAGATCTTTGACGAGTTGATGATGCGGTTGGTAGACGTTTGGAACGCGCTGCCGTTCCTGCTAATCGCCATCCTTGCTGCAATCGTATTCGGCCAAAGCGTCTCGGTCCTTCTCGTACTGTTGATACTTGCAACTTGGGCTGGCGTTGTCCGAAATGTCAGAGCCGAAGTGCTCACGCTCAAAACTCGCGACTATGTGGCCTACTCTCGCGTCGCTGGCGGTTCCGATTTGCGCATCATGTGGCGGCATCTGACGCCCGGTCTGGTCAACACCGTGGTCGTCCTCATCACGCTGCGCGTCGGCGGGTTGATTCTCACCGAGGCTGGTCTGTCCTTCCTCGGCGCTGGTGTCCCGTCCAACATCCCCACTTGGGGGAATATGGTCTCCGACGCTCGCCAGTATCTCAACACCGCATGGTGGATGGCCGTCTTCCCCGGTTTGGCGATACTTTTGATCGTTATGTCCGTGAACTTTATAGGCGATTGGCTACGCGACCGTTGGGATCCTAGACTCCGACAGCTTTAAAGTAAGTTCAATTGCCGTCGGCGAATTCGTCGTAGTCTGGTCGTGTCGTCTACTTGGCGTTGCGTAGCCATTGATCGAACCACGATACGGGCAATACAACAGTCCACGGCATTGCCGTTGGTTTGACGCGCTCGACCTTTTATCAGGAACGCCGATTTTCTCGTTGTCTGCCGAACCGCACTGCGGCCAAGCTGAGGCTCATCGCGACTAGTCCGGCTAATATCCCGAATATCGGTGTAGGCAATGACGGCGCTCCCGGACCAGTATCCGGCAACTCTTCCTCAGGTTCCAGCAACGCAGAGGGAGCACCTTTCGCGCCCACCGCTATCATTGCCGGGAGTTCGCCAAGCGAGCCACAAGTTCGGATTCCGCCGTGCGTAAACGCTGTATTCGATTGAAGCACCGTCAAACTTCTGTCACGCTCGACAACGGCTAGTTCTACGTCTGAGATCCTAGTCCTCAACGCGTCGGGCAATGGAATGCACGCTTCGATTGGGAAGTTGAACTCGTATTCGGAAAGTTCTCGTCCGTTCAGATCGAACGCCGTGACGGAATAAAGATCGCCGTGCAACGTATAGCGATGTTGAGTGAAACCGACTTTGCTCGCTGTTCCAGCTTTGTTCACGCATATCGCGACCGCCGTGTTGTTCTGTACTGCCCCAGCCTCGACCGATACGGAGTGATCCACAGCGTCGAGAAGTCCGCCCTCTTCGGGTGTGAACACAGGACAATCCTCACCGCGATCATTGACAACACTCGCGGGGATTGGCCCGTCTGGGTTGACGGGAGCAGCAACCTCGTCGTCTGAATTACGTTGGTATCGGACGATAAGTTCGAACTCGGCTGTGCAACGGGCAATCGCCTCTTCCATCGTCTCGTCCATCTCCGCTCGCGGACCTTTGCAGTGAGCAGCGAATGGCACGTTCACGCTGACGGTGTAGTTCCCGGGTATCGTGGGAACCTGGTAAATGACTTCGCGGTCGTCGGCCACATCGTTGATGCGCATCGGCCGGTTCGTAAATTCTGCGAAATCGGCATTTCGAGATTCGTCGATCCAATCGAACCACACCTTATTCGGGCTTACGGCGTCGGCCAGATCATTGTCGAGAATGCCCTGTACGCCATAGACCTCGGTCGTCAAAACGACCTCTCGGCCCGTCCAAACCCTGATCGCTGACACTGCGGGTTCGATGTTCATGATGGTAGCCGGAGGCCAGTTGGGTTCGGTAACCTCTTCTTCTACCTGTTGCTCCGCGACTTCAGGTTCCACGGATTCGACGCAATCATCTATTACCACGGTTGGGGTCGGGTCTACAGCCATCGTGTGTGGCGGAGGCGGGTTTAGATCGCTAGTCCTAATGACCCAGTTGGTACCGTCCAGCCAAATTCCGGCGTCTCGATAATCGTCAATCCACGGACCTTCGCAGGAAAAGTAGGGAGTGAACCTAAGACTTGTTAGTGTATCCACCACTCCGGAGAAATCGAAAAGAGATAGATCGACGTACGAATCGCCTTTGTCGAATTCGTTCCGTCCGAGATTCAAGTTAGAAATCGGAGTGTCGCTCAAGTTTTCGACTATCGCTCTGAAGTCGTCCACCGTCAAGTTGCTGTATGAGATTTGCAGACGGTCCAAGTTAGTGTAGCCTGGCAGAAGGGTGCCCTCGAAACTGGCCAATTGGCCGCATTCGATATGGATTGCCGATGTGGAACCTTTGTCGATTGAATTGAGGATGTCGTCGAGAACGGTGGGGGTCATCGTCGGGTCGAAAATGGTTAGGTCGTCCACCTTTAACCCATTCAAAGCGGATTTGAATGCCTCGATTTGATCTGGGATTTCGGAGTACCAGGTGCCGAGAGATTTACCAGTTGCGCTTTGAGTGACGCAAGATTCCAACCCGTCTGCCTAGGATGTTAATCGCAGTTCATCCATTGGTGTAGTGGTTGAGTTGGTCTTTAGCTTTGCCATTAGTTCCGTAAATTTTGCGAATGACAGGTCTTGGTAGTCGAAGATGAAATCGACGAGATTTCCGAAATTGCTGATAATGTGGTCGGCATCGGCGTTGCTAAGTCTGATGTGGCCTAATTTCAACTCTTTGATATTGTCGGGCAGGTTTGTAATCCAACCAGACGGCAATTGTTGAAGGTGCCAATGATTGGCCCAGTCCATGCCTAGCGACAACGCGGTCAGCGCGGTCAACTTCGCCAAGCTGGTCGCGTCGAGTCCCGCAGGCATCGTTTTGAAATAGTTGCGTTCTAGGCGCAAGGTACGTAGCAATGTCAAGTGATCGAACAGTGTGTCCGGGAGTGCTTCCATCGGGGGATCGGCATTGCTGTCGGTCATCATTTGGGCGACGCTGAGGTCAATGCTCGTGAGGGCTGAGTTTTCGCTGAAGAATCCGGCCGGGATCGACCCGATGTTACTGTAGGCCGCCGCAAATGATGTGAGGCCCGTCAGACCGGCTAAATCGCCGGATTTAAGGCTTTTGACCATCGATCCCATCGAATCGCCGCTGACGTCGATTGTTTCGATATCCGCAAGCTGCGTGTCAGTGACGTCCTCGCAGGCGGGGCGCGGCGAGATTGCGCGTAATATCGCTTCTTCAATTTGGTCGGTGCGGTCACATATATTAACGGTGGTCTGTGCTAATACGGGATGGTAAGGAACTGGTTGGAGGACGATAACCGTCATTAATGCGGCGATGACCAAGGCGGCAACAGCGCGCGCGTTCAGGAATGTACGGTTGGAATGCATCGGCAACCCCGTCGACAAATGAAGGAATTTCGGGTGATTGCCCTGAATTTTAGGAAATCACGTCTTGGAGTTTCATCATGACCAGATGCAACAGGGCCAAGATTCGCGCGTGATCCCGCCCGTTTTAAAACATTGAACGTTCATTCGGAACAAAGGGTTCAGATAACGAACCGATCAATCTTCGTCTTCTTCATCATCGCCATCGTCATCATCATCGATGACCAGAGGATCTGGAGGCCCGGCAGCTTTGCCTTCTTTCGGGAGAGATATCATGAATTCGGTATATTCGCCGTATTCGGTTTCGACGGTTATATTGCCGCCGTGGCTGCGAATTATGTCCATTGAAAGCGAAAGCCCCAATCCGGTGCCTCGGTCGGTAGGTTTGGTGGTGAAAAACGGGTTGAAAATCCGGTCCACCACGTCTTGAGGCATGCCGGTCCCGTTATCGCGGAAGCGGATCTCGATTCGATCTCCAGCGAGACGCGTGGAAACGTGTATACCGGGAACGTATTGTTGCGCGCTTTCAGGATCCTGTTCACGTAGCGCGTTGCGTTTGTCCTCGGTTGCGTGCCAAGCATTCGTCACAAGATTCAAGAAGACGCGACCCAGGTCTTGTGGTACCGCCCCGATCATCGGAACGTCGGGATCGAATTCCGATTTGATCTCCAGATTCATGTCCGGATCAGTGGCACGCCCGCTGTGGTATGCCAGCTGTGAATATTCCTCGACCAGACTGTTGAGATCCGTTTCCTGCACGTCGGTTGATTCGCGGCCCATGGCCAACATTCCGTGGACGATTCGGTTCGCCCGTTCCCCGTGCGATTTGATGCGGCCCAAATTCCCTACCAAGTCGCCGGTGATCTCTTCTATGTAGTCCTTCTGCTCATCATCGATGTCTTCGCCAAGCTCTTCGAGGATTTCTTTGAGTTCATCGAGCAGCTCTTCGGAGGCTTCCGAGAAGTTGTTGACGAAGTTGAGCGGGTTCCTGATTTCGTGAGCGACGCCAGCGGTGAGTTCACCGAGTGCGGCAAGTTTGCCTTGTGTGATGATCTGGTCCTGAGCGTCGTTCAGGTCTACCAATACGCGTTCGAGTTCGTCGTTTTTGCCTTGCAGTTCGCCAGCGAGTTGCTCTACCAAGTTGAGTCGCTGCACCTCGAGAGCGTGCTGCCGGAACACCTCCAACGCATCTGCCATCTCTGCCACCTCGTCTCGACCGCGGATTTCAACTTCGGTTTCGAGATCGCCGTCCGCCATCCGCAACATTCGATTGGAAAGCGTTTGTATGCGACGGAGCAAGACTCTGCCCACGAAAAGCCAGGTGATCAGAAACGCCCCGACGATGCTCAACGCGCTGATGCCGATCAGGAACAATCGTCCTTGCCAGATCGAGTTTTCGGTCGCTTCGGCTTCGATCGTTACGCTCGTCTCGGCTGCGCGAACCAATCCGTCGACTTCCTCGACCAACGCGATGGCTAACCCGCGGTTCAGTTCCACGAGTTCGTGTTGTCTCGAAGTTAATGCGTGGGTTCGCGCTAGCAGCTCGAAACCGCCGTCTTCGGCAATTGAAAGATCAAAAAGTCGATTGAATGTCGGGGTAACGATGGCTGCAAACTCAGTTCCATGGAGTACCGACAAGCTGCGTTCTATTCGGCTTCGGGCTGCTTCGGATCTTTCACGCAACGGTTCGATGAACGCGGCGTTCGAAACCGTGAAGGCGCTCGCCAACAGTTGTGTTGCGGTATTCGCCGCGGCATGGAGGTCTGCGACGTTCCTGTAGCGATAGAACTCGACCTCTGAGAAATGTTGTTCGTTGGGAGCCGCAATTTCGCCGATTTCGTTGTATCCCGTCATCGTGTAGAAAAGTTGATCGTCGATGGCGGGGATCAGCACATCGTCCAACCGCTGCTGGAGTTGGGCTAGTTCGATGCTGATCGCCGCTGTGCGGTCGCGGAGGTTAAGCAGTTCCTGTTTGTCCGTCTTAATGGTTTCGATGCTCGCCGTCAACTGGTCTGCCAGTTGCCTGACTTTCGCCAATCGTGTCCCGCCAGTTCCCGCGGCTGCGATCGAAGCCAATTCTTGTTCGAAAAGTTGCTGTGTCGTATCGATATCCGCGACGTCCTGATCGAACTCCGCCTGAGTTGTAGCTGACGTAAGGCGTGGTGCGGCGGCGGCTAGAACCCCGGTATACTGAGCGATTCCGAAAGAAGCCACCATTTCGGGTACGCTGACCTCGCTAACCCGGTTTGTCCGTTCCCCGATCGCGTTGAAGGACAGCCAAGCAACTAACGTCGCTGTGAGTGTAAGGAGAACCGCGGCGCCGATCCCCACGTACATCTGAGTGGACAGCCGAAAGCGGCCCACAACGGATCCTCTGGCTTGCGCGATCATCTTCTACGGTCGATCAATCAATCTCTCTATTGGCCGGTATTTGCCGTCCTCGTCGATGACAGTCAGAAACACCTCGTTCGAGCCCTGGCTGTCGTCTGGGCCGAACTGTAACTCAAAATCACCCAAATTTATGATTTCGCCGCTTCGGACATTTTCCACGAAGCAAGCTCTATCGATTTCGGGGCCGCATCGTTTGGCAGCTTCGACGACGAATCTCCCAGCTATATAGCCTTCGAGCGTTACGAAGCCCGGTGTTTCGCGCGGATATTGCTGTGACAACGCGTCAAGATACTCGGCGACGATTGGCACCGAAGTGTCAGTTGGGAATGGCACGACCTGCGTCACGTAGACGCCTTCGCCATGGTCACCCAACTCGCGAGCTAATGCGTTGCTACCGACAAAGGACACGGTCATGAATTCTGCGTCGAAATTCATGTGTCGGGCCCACGATATCAAATGTGCTACGGGCTCGTATGCACCGATCATGATTACCGCCTCCGGCGCACCCTGTTGGACGTCCAATAGCGCTGTTTTGATCGCTTTAGTGTTGCGGGGATAGATTCCGATTGACACGGGTGATAATGATCTTTCCCTCAGCGCGATGCGTACACCGTCGTAACCGGCTCTGCCGAACGAATCGTCTTGGTACATTACGGCGATTCGATTGATCCCTAGATCGGTCAAAAGACGCTCGACCATTTCCGCAGTTTCTTGGTAATACGAGGCGCGTACGTTCAGAATGTGCTGGTACTCGGGGTTCCGCAAAAACTCGGCGCCTGTGAAGGGCGCGACGTACGGGGTACCGTTGATTTCGGCGACTGGCACAGCGGATCTGGAGGTCGGTGTCCCTACGGCACCGACCAAGGCGAAGACCAATCCTTGGTCGATTAACGAGGCAGTGTTTGCAATGGCAGCTTCGGGTTCATATGCGTCGTCAAGCGAAATTAGCTCCAACTTGCGACCATGCACCCCGCCGTCTCGATTCGCCTCGGCGAATGCGGTCAATATGCCAACCCGCATCCCGACGCCGAGTTCGATTGCAGGACCGCTGAAAGCCGCGGACTGACCGAACACGATGCGGTCGTCGTAGATCCCATTCCTGCTTCCCGCGCCGACGGGAGTCAAAGCAATCGCGGTGTCGGAAGGTATCGCAGTCGGAGCGACTTCCTCAGTTCCGATTAGGTCTTCAACGATCTCTACCGGAGACGAACACCCGAGCAACAACGCAAGGCAACCAATGGTAACCGCGATCTTTAAAGCGGCCAACCCTGAGATCGAAAAACCAGGGTGGCGAGACGTCAATCGTTCCTCCGTTTAACGAGGGTTAAACAGTTCATATCGTCTTCCCTGCGGTAATGCATCTCATCGGAAAATGTGTGCGCTAGGTGCACACCCCAACCACCAATTTCGGCTTCATCGATGTCAGTGATCTGTTCGGGTTCCGGCGCATCTTGCGTCGGATCGAACGCCTTTCCGTTATCCAAGATCTCAATCTTGATGGAGGCATCGTCGGAAACGATTATGACCTTGATCGGTTTCGTCCCGTCCACTTCGCCGTGGTTGATGACATTGATGCAGAGTTCCTCGAGAATGAGTTCGACCTGGTACGCCAAAGCAGGCGGCCACTCGCTCTGTTCGGACACAGATTCGACAGCCATCTGGATCGCGGAAAGTTCGTCGATCTCGGGCATGAATTCTACTGACGTTTGCACTGCCATAGGTGTTACGCCCGCCTAAACACCAAGCAAGCTTGGTCGTCGGATTGTGGTTCGTCGCCGGCGAATGCATTGACAGCGTCGAACACCATCTTGCTCGTTTCCTCCGCGCTTTGGGCCTGTTTGTTGCGGAATACCTCGCATAAACGATCCAAACCGAACAACTCACCGGCTTCGTTAAACGCCTCTGTTATGCCGTCGGTGTAGAGAATCACTGTATCGCCGGGTTCAAGTTTGACCATTTCCTCGAGGTATTCGATCCCAGGGATGATCCCCAGGGCGGTACCACCGGTCGGTTGAATCACAGTGACATCCCCATTTGGGTGAACGATTATCGGTTCGTTGTGACCACCGTTCGCATAGTGGAATTCACATGTCGCCGGGTTGTAAATGGCGTAGAAGAGCGTGACAAACATCGACGCTTCATTTTCAGCATCGAGAAGGTTGTTGACCTCCGTCAAAGCGTCACCAGGATGCTCGAATCTTTGCCCCGCGCCTTTGAGCAGCATTCTGCTTGACATCATGAAGAGAGCCGCGGGCATCCCTTTGTCAGACACGTCGGCGATTGCGAGGCCGATCTTCCCGTCCCTCAAGATTTGAATGTCGTAGAAATCTCCCCCGACGTTCCTAGCCGGTTGCATCGAGGCGAAGATCTCGAAGTGGTCGCTCTCAGGAAAACTCGCCGGCAACACCGATTGCTGGATGTTGTTAGCTACATCCAATTCGTTCTGCAATGCGACCAATTTGTCGCGTGACGAAAGGGCGTCACGCCACTCGTCGAGGTGTTGCAGCGTTCGCTGGATCGTGATCCGCAGATCCTGAAAATCCAATGGCTTGGTGACGAAATCGAAAGCGCCGCGGTTCATCGCAGTGCGGATATTCTCCATGTCGCCGTAAGCAGAAATGATGATTGCTCGGATGTCAGGCGAGACGTCTTGAATCTGCTGCAACAAAGTCAGGCCATCCATCCTCGGCATGTTGATGTCTGACACCACCATGTCGATTTCAGAGTCAGCCATCAACATCTCTAGTGCTTCAACGCCATCGCTGGCGAAAACGAATTCGTACTCGCCGCTCCGTATCTGTCGGCGCATCCGTTGGAGCACGAGCGGTTCGAGATCCGGCTCGTCGTCTACGACCAAGATTTTCTTAGTGGCAATGGACATGTGTCGTGAACCGATTACGTCAGGATCGCATCAGCATGATCTAAAGCAGGGACCGCGTCCGTTCCCAGCAGTGGATCTGATCAGTTCCCGACGGTGCCGAGAGCGGCTTCGCGGGTGGCTTCGATCGGTATGATGTTGTCAAACCCGCTGATGGAGAAGATCTCTCGGATCGGATCGGACAAAGAACAGACAGCGAACTTCCCGCCCTGTCGATTGATCGACTTGACGACCAGCAAAATGGCTCGAAGGCCCGCGCTGCTGATGTACGTCAACGTCTCAGCATCGAAAATGACTGATTTGTCGCCCTCTTCAATGGCCGCTTCAAGGCCGACCTGAAATTCCCGAGCGTTAGTCCCGTCTACGCGATTCTCGCTTGGCATCACGATCAGCGTATTGCCAACTCGTTCTGTGTTAATTTCCATCGGATTCACACTCCCTTGAGGTTAGGGTAATTGAGGTAGCGCCGACGCGCCGCGTTTGATCCATCGTAAACAACGATTTTACAGGCTGTTTAGTGCGTGACGAAAATCGTCAAGCTTGGCTAGCCATCTCTGTCGTACCTGCCTATAAAGCTCTCTGCGTGCCTAGGATCTCGTGGCAGTCTGGCCATAGAGATCGATTCCGGCAAAACGATGCCACCTGAGAATATCAGTTTCATCGCGTCTTCGACGGACATGTCGGTTTCCACGACATCGTCTTCCAATACAAACGCCATGTTACCCGATGTAGGGTTCGGCACCGTCGGCACATACACCGAAACTAGATCCTCAGCCCGTCCCGGGCCCCTCGCTCGACCAGTCACGAATCCCATCGCCATCATCCCTTCTCGGGGCCACTCGATGAACACGACACGGCTGAAATTGGCGCTCGACCCGACAGAAGCCATCGCCTGTTCCGTAACACCATAGAGTGTGCGGACTACCGGGATGAAGTTCATCAGCTTGTGGACACCGGTCAAGATCAACTGACCGATCCTAAAGACTGCGAGCAATCCAATCAAATAGAAAACGACCACCAAAATGACCAATCCGATACCTGGGATATCCCAAGGCTTATCCTTGACGATCGGAAGTTCTCGGAAAAAATCGTTAGTTGCGTTGACCAGGTAAACGAGTATCAGCACCGTCACAAGCAATGGCACAAGCTCCAAGAGCCCTTTCATCACCCTCCCTTGGACATGACCCTCTACACGTTTGAAGATGTTCGGCTGTTCATCTTCCTCCTCAGGATCGAGAAGAGGCCTTTCGTCAACTGCCAATGGAATTCACCCCCGTCCGATCAAATAACAGTTTCAGCGCGCTAGCGCTTAAAAGTCTACACAAAGTGGGATAGCGCAAACCATTTCTGTAAGTGGATTGTATCGGCAAATTTAGGTGCGGCGAAGCCGGTGGATTGAAATGCCCAAATGCCATCGCGACGGATTACCCAGGATCGAAGATCATGCGTAAAGCGACAACGTATCACTCGCCAGCGCAGGTTAAACCTACTAAAGTTATTCGATGAAAACTCAATAGTACGAAAATCCCTGAAAGCAAAACCGAGTCCGAAGCCACCACAGGCATAGACCAACGCGCTGGCGATACATCACGCACTGTAATACCTAACCTCATTTTCCACAAGCAAGCGTTCGAACGACGAGGCAAGAGCGAGCCGATCGATGGCCTTCTGAGAGTGACGGCTCCTCACGAGTGGGTTATCCTGTTCGGCCTTTTTGCCGCAATTCTTGTGCTGGTGCTCCGGGGTTCATTCGGGCAAGTCGAACGAAGTGTATCGACCGACTGCCTAGTGATCTATCCAGGTGAGACGCACACGATCATTGCGGAGAGCACTGGCAACGTTGCAGAGGTTTTCGTTGAAGTCGGCGAAATGGTTGAACAGGTCCAGCCGTTAGCTCGGCTACGTTCGAGTGAACTAGACCGATATGTCCGCTTAGCGCGAGCCAAGGTTGCTCATCTCGAAGAACGCGCCGAATCGGATGACTCAATCCAACTTGAGCTGGCACGTAACGAACTGCTTGATCTCGACAACCTCCAATCAGCAGGTCAATTGGTAATCAGCAACGCGCCGGGTGAGTTGATGTCGCATCGACTGTTTGTCGGACGGGTGCTCCAACCGGGCGACAATATGGCGAATGTCCGCTTCGACAATCCGGGCCAAATCCGGGTTGTGACGACCGTCTCGCTCGATGGTGCCCAACTTCTGACTACCGGCATGGATGCCAGAATCTACGTCGGCGTTGACACGCGAAATGGCGTCAACGTGTTCGAGGCCGTCGTCCTGAGCATCTCCGATGCGTCGGTTGACTCTACTCAATGGTTGTCGTTGTTGGGGTTAGAAATGTTAGCCGACGCGCGTCTGGTGGAACTTTCATTCGTTGAAATGCAGTCAGGCCTGGTGATCGATGGGCCTCCGTGCAGTCCTCGGATCGTGTACGTACCCGGTTCATTGTTCAGTGTGGTGATCACGTAATCGGAGATGTGTCAGATTCTCGATGTTCCGCGGCCTGGTCAAGAAACTTCTCACATGGCGTGTCTGCACTCAGTTGATCCCTCAACTTGAGGTGGCAGAATGCGGCGCGGGATGTCTGGGAGCGATTCTTGGTTATTACGGACGCTGGGTTTCAATCCATGAACTCGGGTCGGCATGCGGAGTCGGACGCGACGGATCAAGCGCCGCCGACATCGTCAAAGCTGGCAGGAAGCAAGAATTAAAGATAACTGGTTGGCGGTTGTCGATCGAAGGTCTGCGAGACATCAGACTGCCCGCAATCCTGTTTTGGGTGTTTAACCATTTCGTCGTTCTGGAGCACATCGGGACCGGGAAATACCGCACCAACGACCCTGCGAACGGGAGACGAACCGTAAGCGAAGACGATTTCGACCGAGGTTACACCGGCGTCGCTCTCACACTCTAACCAGCTCAGCAATTTCGCCCTGGTGGATTGCCACCGGGCACCTTCCGCAACGTGTGGCTTTGGTTACGCGATGCCAAAGCGGCCCTGACATTCGCTGTGCTATGCGGTTTGCTGCTCGTGCTGCCTGCGATTGCATCACCGATCATCTTGAAGTCGTTCGTCGACGGCGCAATTGCCAACGACTTCCATCGGGTCGGTTACACATTGGCAGGTGCGTCAATGGTCGCAGCGGCTTTGATTTATCTGCTCTCCTAGTTGCGACAGGTCGTCTGAAGGCGTCTATCGATCCGGCTGGCCGTCACCTATGGCGAGCGTATTCTGACAAAGCTGTTCCGACTCCCAACGCAGTACGTGGCCCACTGGTTTGTTGGCGATTTGACAACCCGGGTTTGGTGATCGACGAAGTAGCCGCCCGAGCATCGAGTGATTTCGTCGGGCTAGTGATCGACCTTGTTGGCAGTATCTTCTTCCTTGGCTTGATGATTTACTTCGATCCCTTCTTGGCAATGTTGGTACTGGCACTGGCCATCGCAATCATCATCACAATGCGCATCCTGTCCACTCTGCGGGCGGATCAAAAACGCCAACTGCGCAAAGAACAGACACTCCTCTACGGCATCGGCGCGTTCGGCCTGCGCAACATAGACAATATTCGGGCAACTTCTGCCGGCGAAGGTTTCTCCAAGCGATTGACCGGAAACCAGACCCGCGAACTCGCCGCCAGGCAAAGGTTCGCCGAACTCGGGCACATAACTGGCGCTTTGCCCAGGTTGACCATCATGCTTGGAGCCGCCTTGGTGCTCGGTGTCGGTGGTTGGCGGGTGGTTTCTGGCGAGTTGTCGATCGGTGATTTGATGGGTTTCTACATGGTCGCGGCGATGTTTCTGACTACTGTCGAAACCTTCGTCCAATTCGCCGACGCGTTTCAGATATCCGAATCCGACATGCAACGCGTCAACGATGCGATGTCCGCTGGTGACGACGCTGGCCTCGGATCCCAGACTGAGATTGCAGCCGGGCATATTGCGACACTCAATGGCAAACTTCGGCTCGTTGGGAAGATCGAGCTCCGCCACGTCACTTTCGGGTTTAGCGCCAACCGTCCGCCGTTGATCAAGAATTTCAACCTGACCACCGAGCAGGGCCAGCGGATTGCGACCATCGGCCTGACCGGATCAGGCAAATCGACGTTGCTACGCCACGCAAATGGTTATTACATTCCATAGTCCGGGGAGGTTCTCATCGCCGCCGCTGTCGTTCGTCGGCCTCGAATTCTCTTTCTCGACGAGGCCACTAGTTGGCTCGACGCTCGAACTCAGAACTCCGTCATGCGAGGCATCAGTTCTTTCGCCGCAACTCCGATCGTCATCGCTCATCGACTTTCCACAATTCGCAATGCTGAACGCATATATGTGATGAAGGACGGGCGGTTCGTGCAACCAGGCGAATACGCTAAACTTGCCGAGATCGAAGGCCCGTTCAAGGATCTGATTGGTCGACAAATGATCTGAACACAGTTCGTTGGTCCCGCCATAACGACCAAGCCGCGTAGGAAATGACCAATAATCCCGAGAACTCAGTCCAATGCGAAACACGTTCGGAGTGGCGAAAGTGGCTCGCAGACAACCACGCTCGAGACAAAGGTATCTGGCTGATTACCTTCAAGAAAAGTAGTAGCAGACCATCGATTGGCTACGACGCATCAGTCGAAGAGGCTATTTGCTTCGGGTGGGTAGATAGTCGAACTAGGAGGCTAGACGATGAACGTTCGATGCTGTGGTTCGCACCGCGTCGAAAAGGGTCAAACTGGTCGAAATCCAATAAGGACCGCGTTGCCAAACTTTCCAAAGCGGGGCTGATGATGCCGCCCGGCATCGCCAAAGTTGAAGCCGCAAAGCTTGACGGCACATGGACCGCACTAGACGCTATAGAACGCTTGGAGATCCCTTCAGACTTGAAGATTGCCTTCGACGAACATCCGGGAGCATTTCAGAATTTCGATGCACCCCCGAGATGGGTCAAGCGAGCGACTCTGGAATGGACATCGACGGCCAAACGGCCTGAGACACGTAGCAGGCGGATCGAAGAGACCGCCACCCTAGCCCAGAAAAACGAACGTCTGAAACAGTTCAGAGCGAACTGATCTCATTCATTTTCCTGTAAACATTCCTCCAGCAACCTGAAGGCAGCGTCCACGAATGCCCACATATTGGCTTCACGATCTGTTTCCCCAGTCTCGAGCGTGATTGAACGCTCGACCGGACCCGATACGGCGATGCAGGTGTGTCCGGCGGTGTCTCCGTAGCGATTACCCGTGGGACCGCTCGCACCCGTTTCGGCGAGACCCCAAGTCGTGCCCAACGCCCCACGAACTGACCTCGCATTTAACAGCGCATACTCCTCGGTAGAAGACCTGATTCCAGTCAGTGCATCGTCAGGCACCGCTAGAAATGCCTTGTGCGAAGTCCGAGTGTAGGTAACCGCACCGCCGATGAAGTATGCGGAGGCTCCCGGAACTGCGAGAAGACACGCCGATATTAATCCGCCTCCTGAAGACTCCGAAACGCCGATAGTCTCACCCCGGTCTTTCAACAACGTTGCGGCGCCCAGCGCCCGTTCACCAAGCCCTGACATTTCTCTTTGTCCTCCGTTTGTCTAAACTCAACGACCTTTGGTCGGCTTGTGGATCGACTGAATTATCGCGCTTGCTGAACATCTCTGGTAAAGTACGCGTCATTCGGTTTACGAAAAACCGAAAAATGCAGGGGCGGTAAGTGACGACGGACGTCCAGAGGAGGGCGATATGACTAATGATTATCCGGTTCAATTCAGCGTCGATTACGGAGATGGCACTCGGAACCGACTGACGACGTTTTTCAGGTTGATCTTGATGATTCCCATTCTCGTGGTGCTGATGGTCGTTTCATACACCACAGCAGCGTTTGCGGCGTTTCTGATGATACTGTTCCGCCAAAAGTACCCGAAGTGGATGTTCGATTATCAACGCGAGGTGCTTCGGTTCAATGCACGGGTCTCCGCCTACTTATCTCTGTTGACAGATGAGTATCCGTCAACAGACGAAGAACAGTCGGTACACCTAGAAGTTGCGTACCCGGACGCGGCGTCTGATCTGAATCGTTTTTTGCCGCTGATCAAGTGGCTGTTAGCGATTCCGCACTACATCGCGCTGCTGATCTTGGAAATCATCGCTTTGGCAATCACAATCATCGCATGGTTCGCAATCATCATCACAGGCACGTACCCGAGCGGTCTGTTCAACTTCGTCGTGGGGGTAGCTCGTTGGTCGAATCGAGTAACTGCTTACGCGTTTCTGCTCACGACAGATCGGTACCCTCCGTTCCGCCTCAACCCGTAGAGTGGTGAGGTTCTAAACTCTCCCCTTGGTATCAAGGGAGTAGGGATGGTGCTTCCACCGCGCTCCAACTCGGGGCGCGTGTGGAAAGCGCGGCGCACGCCGATGCGTACCTCGCTGAAGCGATCGCGTCTTCGGTCGCGGCGTAACGAATCAGCATCGCGGCTGCAAACACATCACCAGCACCGGTCGTATCCGCACCGGCACCATCTACTGCATCGCCGAACGACGATACTGGCACCGGTTCATTCCGGCCCACAAGATATAGATCGGCTCCCTCGCTCCCCTTGGTAACAACGAGATTACGCGTCAACCGACGCCATTCTCCAAGTGTCCCTGCTTCAACCTCCGACTCCGATATCACGCAGATATCCCAGCCCGCGTTCATCCTCTCAGGCGGCGACTTCGACACCTTGACCTCAGATGGCAACGGCATGTCCCATGACCGCAACCAGCCTTGAGGCACAACACACGACACTTGCGGTTGAAACCAGTCCAGGCAATCAACCGGCAACTCCTGCGTCAAAGGCCCGGCGAATAGCATCGCAGGTGACCGCCAATTCTTCGGCAGATTATTCAACGAGATGTCACCACCTCGCCGATGCAGAACTTGGACTCGATCTCCCCGAGCGTCATATCGGTTCTCAAACGTAGAAGTCTCTTCCGATGCAAGCCTCTGCCACATCTCATCCGAAATCGGAACTTTTGACATCGGATAGTCGTCCCCGCAGGAAGTGACGATTCCCGCCGTCACGCCCAATCTAGCCGCCGTAACTGCAGCGAACGCAACGGCGCCGCCCGGATCATGAATCCCCTCTCCCTCTGGGAGAAGGTTAGGGTGAGGGCCCGGCGACACGTCCCAAGTCACATGCCCAACCGCCACGAGATCAGGCGCGTCCACAACTACAACTGCCTGAGCTTCGGATCCCAACGATCACGTAACCAGTCGCCTGTGAAGTTGAGGGAAAGCACCAATAGGAATATCGCAATCCCCGGCATCGTTGATATCCACCAAGCGGTGTCGAGGTAGTCGCGACCGTCTGCGATCATGTTGCCCCACGTGGGGGTAGGTTGCGGGATGCCTACGCCAAGATATGACAGGGTGGATTCTGCGAGTACTAATCCTCCGGCACCGAGGGTAGCGAGCACGGTGACGGTGCTGCTCACGCCGGGCAAAATGTGCCGAAAGGCGATTCTCCAGCTCGATGCGCCAGCGACGCGCGCCGCGGAGACATAGTCGCGCTCTCGCAGCGACAAGACTTCGCCTCGCACCGGACGGACGAATCCGACCCATGAGATGAGTATCAGTATCAAGAACATGATCGTGAACGAAGTTCCAAGGACGATCTTGATCACGAGCGCGATCATGATGAATGGCAACGCGATCCATGCGTCTACGAGACGCATGATGATTTCGTCTACGATGCCGCCGATGAAACCTGCGGCGAGGCCGAGTGCTGTGCCGATGATCATGCCGCTGGTCATGCCGACTGCTACCACCATCAGGGAAGCTCTGCCGCCATAGAGCAGTCTGCTCCACAGGTCGCGACCCACCTGGTCCGTTCCAAGCCAGAACTCAGCAGCGCCACCTTCCAGCCAAATCGGAGGATTGCGAACACGGGTGAAGTCGGCATCACGTATCGGGTCGTGCTCGGCGATTATTGGCGCAAACGCGGCTAGCACGACTAGCAACGTGAACACCGTCGCCCAGACGATCGGATACCGCCTCAGAAAGTCGTAAACGGCGATTGGGCCGCGCAACGCATTGCGAACGGGTGTCGGCAACGATGCCCCCGTGCGTGCGTATTCGGGTATCTGGGATTGCGTTGCCATGGTTTTCAGCTCAGTCTGATCCTAGGGTCAACGATGACGTACAGCAGATCGGCGACAAGGTTCGCAGCGATCAATACGACGGCAACGAGCAGTGTGGTTCCGACGACTAGGTTCAGATTGTTGTTCACGACAGCTTCGATCGCAAGCAGTCCGATGCCCGGCCATGCAAATACGGCTTCAATCACGACGGTTCCTGTCACGAAGTTCCAAAGCAGGAGCGCAGACACAGTGATCGGCACGATGAGCGAATTCCGCAGAGCGTGCATCCAGATGACCTTGGGGCCCGCGACACCTTTTGCACGGGCAAGTTTGACGTACTCCGAATCCAGGACCTCAAGCATCGCGGAGCGCATCAGCCGCATGTATCCTGCGGCGGCGCCCCATGCCAGGGTCAAAACCGGCAAGATCATTGCCTTGATCTGATCAAACGGGTCTTCAGAGCCGATTGTTCCGATAACAGTTACTGGTACCCATTCCAACCTGACAGCGAAGATGAGGATCGCGATGATGGCGACGTAGAAGGCCGGCAGCGTGATGCCCAAGTTTGCGAAGAGGCGGACACCGTAGTCCAGCAACGAACCGCGTTTCACCGCCGAAACCATCCCGAACGATAATCCGAACACAGTTGCGATTATCCAGGCGGATACGCCGAGTTGCACCGTTGGCGCGATCTTCTCGCGAATCTTCTGGCTCACGGGGAACCCGTCGGAAAGATCGTGTCCCAGATCACCGCGCAAGACATCCATGAGCCAAAACGCATATTGGAGCGGCACGGGTTTGTCGAGATGAAGTTTCTCGCGTTGCACCTGCAACGCGCTTTCCGAGATACCGTAACCGCCTTCAGAAACTAGCATCGCCAGCGGATCACCCACTAATCGAGACAGCACAAACATGATGATCGTCACCAGAAATAGCGCGATCAAGGATGCGAAGAATCTTCTCAGGATGAAGCCGCGCATTACCGCTAGTCGTTTCGGCACTCAACCGATACATCGAAGCAGGGGCGGGTTTGCGTACCGCCCCTGCTCATTTCTAAGGTCGGATTTTCTTGGACGAGCGATTAGCTCAGTTAGCTAATCTGACCCATTCCAAGCTGTTCATCCGACCGAGCACACCCTTGCCTTCCGGTAGCATTTGCCATTCGGATATCAGGCTCGGGTTGTACAACGCCGCGACCGGACTCTGATACACGCCGACCCATACCATCCATTCGCGGTTCCAGTCGAACATGTTGGTCACGAGTTCCCGGAGTTTTTCGGGATCAGCTTCGCCAGCCATCGCGAGGTGGGTTTGGGCGAATATCGGTATCTCCATGGCGCGGTTGTAACCGCCCGGACGTGACAGCGTCGTAGCGTTCAAGTCTTTCGGCCAGGTGGGTGGTGCCCACGCATCACCGCCGCTAAAGAAGATCTTCTTGTTCGTGCGGTTGACCAGAGACGGCCTGAACGACGAGTAGTTCTGCTTGTCGAACGTGCTGTTGATGTTCAGGTTGGCAAGCCACTCGATGCCGATCGCCTCTTGAAGGGTCTCGCCAGAACCGGCGGCAGGGCCAGCCCACCACTCGACATCGAAACCATCGGCGTGTCCGGCTTCCGCCAACAGCGCCTGAGCTCCCTCGACGTCATAGGGCACGTCCCAATCGCTCTTGTAGAACGGGTGACTGGTGTCCCAGCCCGGGGCGTATGACACCCGACCAAACCCATCGGTTAGCGCAGTCATCAGTTTCTCTCGGTCAATGGCCATCGCCATCGCCGTGCGAACCTTTTGCGAGCTTTCCATGGTCTCAGGAATGGCAGGGTCGCCGATCCAAGGCAACGACGTGTCTAGCGGAGGCTTGAACAGCGGGTCGCCGGGTTCATCGCTGGTGAAGACATCACCGGTGATAGCGTGTTCGGTTTCCCAGTAGTTGCCGGAGTAGACGTACGACGAGTCTCCCCAGAATCCCTCGGGAGCCTGAGTGAAGCCCTCTTCGAACATCTCGTTCCAGTCGGTTAGCGCGAGCTCGCCGATCTGTGCTTGGCCAGTCTTGAGCATGGCCTTGCGGACGCTGGCTTCCGTCACCTGCAATACGTTGGCGGCTGCCACATACGGACGCTTGCGCCAGTGGTTGTCGACAGCTTCAAGGAACACGCCTTTGTGTTGCGTCCACTCTGTGACCTCGAATGGACCCGTGCCGATCATTTGAGTGCGCATGCCTTCCGGGCCAACCTCGTCGAAGAAAGCCTTCGAGAAGATCGAGATGCCTTCCCAGAAGTTAGTCACGTACTGCAACAGCGAGTGTCCACCGAAAGCTACCCAGTGGAACCTGACCTTGTAGTCGTCGATAACCTCAACTTCCTCCACTAGGTTCGCCAAGTCGCCGCCGGTGTCATGGATGCTGTCGGGTTGCAGCCTCGGGTTGGCGTCGTTCCAAGAGAAGGCGACGTCTGCGGCGGTCATCTCGCCGTATCCGCCGTGGAACTGAACGCCCTGACGGATAGTGAAGTCGGTGTAGGACGCACCATCCGCCGACATCTCCCAGTTACTCGCGAGCAACGGGCCTAGGGCTACGGTTCCGTCGTCAGCACGGACTGCTTCCAGTAATGTCTCGGTCGAACCGGTTCGGGCCGTCACCGAGCATGCCGGGCAGTAGCGCGGGCTGGAGTTCATGAAGTAAGAGTTGCCGATCGCTGCGATCAATACGCCCGAAGGCTCGACATCGTCGCCCGCCCCTCGGGACACGCCTTCAATGTCGACCTTGACCACTGGTGCATCAATCGTTGTGACCTGAGGCGTCGCCGTAATCACGACCTCGACCGCCACCTCTTTGACGACCTCTCGTACAACCTCTTTTTCAACCTCTACCGGCACCTCGACTTCTACTTCTCGAATGACCTCTTTCTGGATCTCGACCGGTACTTCGATCTCGACCTCTCGGATCACCTCTTTCTCGACCTCAACCGGCACCTCGACCTCAACGGTCTGGATCACAGGCCTATCGACGGGCACCTCTACAATCCGCTCGCTGCCACAGGCTATCACCGCAATACTGGCGATTCCCATCAGCAGGAGCGTTAAATTTCGAACGCTCAGCATCTTGACTCCTCCTTATGAAGTCTGTTTGCGTCGCGGTAGTTTAGCACCTTTACGGACTCCTGCGCGTTGCAATCCTGAACCTACGAAAACCGCAAATCGAGGCTTGTTTTCACCCGGATTCATAGTTCAGTTTTCGTACCGTTTGACACCTATGCTTGGGCAGTTTCGGCGAAGTGTTCCTTCAACCGCGGATAGAGCCTTGTGTACCGCTCGTACGCCGAGTGATAGGCATCCGCCGAGATTTCCGAAGGCTCCAAGCGGTCCACAGGGCGAATCCATGCTCGACAACCCGCCTCTACCGATCCAAATCGGACTGTTCCCACCGCCGCCAAAAGCGCCGCTCCATAGGGCGCACCGCCTGAAGGGCCGGCAGTCACCACTGGCACTCCTAAAACATCCGCCTGCATCTGTCGCCAGGTCTCGCTTCTCGCACCCCCTCCGACTGCGACTGCTTCTTGGGCGTTCACACCCAACTCTCGCATCAACTCCAGTGAATCTCTCAAGGCGAAAACCACCCCTTCCAACACCGCCCTTACCAGGTGCCCGCGTTCATGTCCTGAATGTAGACCTACAAACACACCCCGAGCGTTCGAGTCCGCGTGTGGCGTCCGCTCGCCAGTCAGATACGGCAAAAACGTCAACCCATCCGCGCCGATAGGCACCTCATCCGCCTCAGCGATCAACTCTTCATACGTCAACCCGACTTTCCGGCGTCCCACCAAGACGCTCCTGAACCAACCTAATGCCGCGCCCGCCGACAACACGACACCCATCAGATACCACCGGTCCGCGAGCGCATGATTGAACGAGTGAATCCGCATTTCCGGATCGACTCTCACGGTCTCAATTGGCGCCACCACCGCGCCAGACGTCCCGATCGAGGTCTGCATCGATCCCTCCCCAACATTCCCAGAGCCGACCGAAGCGGCTGCGTTATCTGCACCCCCTCCAACCACCGGTATCCCCTGCCGCAAACCCAGAGCATCCGCCGCGCCCTTCGTCAGACTCCCGGTCACCTCAGCGGAACCCATCACCCTGGGCAGAATACTGAGATCAAGCCCCAATCCATCCACCATCTCCTCAGACCAAACGCCCTCCCTGACGTCAAACAGCAACGTCCCCGCTGCGTCCGACGCCTCTGTCACCTTGTCGCTGGTCATCAACAACCTCACGTAGTCCTTTGGCAGCAACACCGACCGCATTCGCTCGAACACTTCGGGCTCCTCATCCCGAACCCACAGCAGCTTTGGCGCCGTGAATCCTTCCAAGGCCGGATTACCGACCATTCGCCGCAATCCATCCGATCCCACATTCTCATTGATCCACCGACACTGGGCCGTCGTCCGGACATCGTTCCACAGCATGGCAGGTCGCAAGACATCGTCAGAGGCATCCAACAAAACCGAACTGTGCATCTGACCAGACAATCCGATCGCCGCCACATCACCGATGCCAGCCTGATTACAGGCTGCGCGTACCGCTTCGATTGTGCCGCTCCACCAATCTGCTGGATCCTGCTCCGACCATCCGGGTTTGGCAACCGACAATCTCAAACCGGACTCCGCGTCTCCTAAAACCGAACCGCTTTCGTCGACGACAAGCGCCTTCACTGCGGTAGTGCCGACGTCGATCCCCAAGTAATGTTCCGGCATAGTCATCCGCCTTTCATTCACGGCATATCATAGACGCAACTTGCTTTACCCACTATCAGAAGGACCATCAGATGTACGTCGGGACCCAGTTCGGCGCACGCCATGAAACTGACATCAAGCAACTCGCCCAGCTCGGAGTCGAGCATGTCGACGTGACGCCTCGAGAACCATGGACCGAGTGGACCGCCGACCTGCTCTCCTCCTACGTCGACAGATACGCCAAATACGGAATAAACGTCGAGACTATGCACTCGCCTCTCGGTTCACGAGATGCCTTCAACAATGGCATGACGTACCTCTTCCTTGGGCCGAGCGACGAGAAGGAACGGGAACTCGACAGCCTCTGCGAAATCATCCGAATGGCTTCCGAAGCTGGTGTCCGAGGTCTCCTCTACAACATCACGATCCTGGGTCACCTCCGCACCCCACAAAGATACGGGCGCGGCGGAGCGCGTCTCTCTTCATTCAGGTACGACGATCTTGACCAGTCCCTTCCTGAGTTCGCGGGTGGTGCAGCAGATGCGGAAACAATGTGGGAGCGCATCGACTACTTCCTGTCACGCATTATCCCCGTCGCTGAGGAATACAAGGTCCAGATGGCTTGTCATCCGCAAGATCCCGGCATCAGAGACTTCGAGTATCGCGGTGTCGCTCGCGTGATGGGCACCGTTGATGGCCTCAAGAAGTTTGAGGCGATGCATGATAACCCGTATCACGGTTTCAACTTCTGCCAAGGCACAGTCTCCGAGATGCTCGAAAATCCCGGCGAGGAGATCTACGACATCATTCGATACTTCGGAAGCCGCAAGAAGATCTTCAACGTTCACTTCCGAAACATCAAAGGTGGCGTCCTAGACTTCGTCGAGGTGTTCCCTGATGAAGGCGACGTCGACATGTTGAAAGCGATGCGCACCTACAAAGAGGTCGAATACCCATACATGCTGATGCCCGACCACGTCCCCGGCATAGACGGCGAGGAAGCCCAGCAAGTCGGCTTCGCCTACTGTTACGGCTACATCCACGCCCTGCTACAGGCAGTTAATGAAAACTGATCTGAGGCTCAGCGAATCTGGACGCTCCTCATCCTGCCTCAACCGTCTCCATAGTTTGCGCCCCATTTCGCGCCGCTCGCACCGGCGTAACCGAATCACCGGTATCGGGATAGAACTGCGCGCAGTAGTACCGGAACGGCATTACCTCACCATCCGATCTGCACAACCTCGGTCTGGATCGATACTCCTTGTTCGCCCAGATCACCAAGTCTTGCCGAACATCATGGAGCTGCTGCAGCGAAGTGAAGCTGTTCATCAATGGGGCCCTGAATCGAGTCGGCAGAAAGGCCAAGCCTGGTAACCAGCGCTTCGGTTTTCGCATCTCTTTGACCTGCGACACGATGGAGAAGTCGATCAATGTCCCGTCCACGGGCGTTGCCAAGATCCACAGGCGCATGTCAATCCCGACGGAACGTTCTCTGATCTTCACATACGAGTAACCGAGCCCGTAGATGCGGGTTAACGCGGAGATATCGAACGTGAGGAACCCGAATCTTCCGAGTTTCCTGACTGATCTGAAATCGAAATCGCTGACCAACACGTGGCCATCGACTGTAAACCGCCCGACGCGCTTCACGTTGTCATACCCGTGCACGTAGCGCAGGTGCGCCAGATCAACCGAATTTTCTGTCGTCTCCTGCGGGTGTCCAGGAAAGCGGATTGTGCGGATCTTCAACCCTGTCCAGTCGGTTTGATCGGGAGACTCCTCAGGCAACGGCCACTGTGGTTCCCGGCCATCGATACCCCACCATGCAAAGATGAGCCCTGCGATCTCGTGAGTCGGAAAAACTCCGAGTTTCGCAGTCTTCGGGGCAGGGGCGTACGGAGTCTTGACGCATTGGCCACTCGTGTCGAACTCATACCCGTGAAATGGGCACACGAGCCTACCTTCGCAGACCGTTCCTCCCACCGAAGGCCTCAAATCCGCCCCTAGATGCGGGCAGTAGGCTCTTGACACGCAGACCTCGCCATCGTCGTCGATCCATGCCACGATATTCTCGCCCATCCACGTCTTCTCGATAAGCCGGGCTTTCATCAACTCCTTGCGGCTCGCAACGAAGAACCAACCCTCGGGAAATGGTGAAGGCAATGGCATGTTGTCTGACCGCCTCTGTCGAGTCGTTGCTCTGACGTTAGTCATTTCACTGCTCGATTCAACTGCCGGCTGATTGCTGAACACCGCTACTCAGTCTGAGAGAGTTGGCGCCTCAAACGTTTAACTCGCCGTTCCACCCCGCCCGTTGCCGTACCCGAAATCTTAAATTGCAGCTATGCCATCTCGACAGATTCTTGGCCGTTCATCTTGGCATTCAAGCAACAACACGCGAATCCAAACCTTCGGACGGGCCTATGACGCGGCTTGGTCGCGTTCGAATCGTTCGTGGACACCTTCGATCGCGATGTCCAGATCTTCCCACTCGCGCTCGACCATCGAACGTAGTCGCATGTTCTGGTAGGCACCCCACACAACCATCGCAGGGAGGACCAACAAAACAGAGGCGATCAACGAATATCCGATCGTTATCGTCGCAGTAATGCCGAATTGTGCCGACGCGGTCAAGGGTGAAGCGATCAGAACGCCAAAGCCGAACGCCGTCGTCAGCGCAGAACCCAACAATGCAGACCCAGTCGTGGTCAATGTGCGGATCGCGGCTTGTTCTGGATGACGCTGCCGTGCGAACTCCTCGCGATAGCGATGAATCATGTGAATCGTGTAATCGACGCCGATCCCGATCGAAAGAGCCGTCACGATCGAAGTGATCAGCGTGTAAGGGATTCCCAACAATGCCATCGTGCCAAGTACGCAGATGAGGACTAGGACGATGGGAACCACTGCCACCACCGCCAGGGTTGGTTGACGTAGCGTTACCCAAAAGAAGACGGCCAAGATGGTGAGCGCGGCAGCAACCGTAGTGCTGATCGCCTCGGTTTGCCGATCTGTGATTTGACTCGTCACGGCGCTTGAGATGATGCTGTCCGAGGTCACCGTGATGGCGTCGTCGTCACCTAACCAAAGATCCTCGATTTCGCCTTGGATGGTTTTCGCGCCCGCAGGGTCATTCGGGTAGACAGGGAATCTGATCAATAGAGTGTCGACTCCGTCAACGTTGTCAATCAGAAGGTGATCGATCTCGGGCTCTTTGGCCTGTAACTTGTCCAAGAACTCCTGCATGAGCACGGGATCCGAATCGATGCCTGTAGTGGCTTCGTCGAATAGGGCGGCCAGATCGGGATCGTATTTGTCTCCGGGTTCACCGCTGTCGTCGATCCAGTCGCGCACATACAGTTCGTACGATGCCACGATGGGGCCTGCGGCTGCTTGCGGGCGTCTCCCTTCGTCGTTGAATGCCTCGTTGAGGTCATGGAGATTCAACAGCGTCCTAGTCTCCGTCACCTCCACGTTCACGAGCAGATTCGCCATCTCAGTTGATCCGCCGACGGCCGCGTCCAAGGTGTCCATGTCGTTTACCACCGAGCCGCCGCGGGGCAAGATGTCGCGAATGCTGAATTCTGAATGCAAACCGGTGGCCGCGAAGCCCATCACAATCGTCACCAAAACTACAGCGATGAGATATGGCGCGGGCCAGCGCGTCACGCTGCGCCCCAATGCTTCAGCCAATCGAGGAACGCCCGGCACAGCATTTGAGATCGGGCGTGCCTCGCCCAGCTTTCCGCGTGCTTCGCGTCGTCGGTCGATGATAGTGCGTCCTGCGGGGATCAGCGTCAACATCACGATCAGACTCATCCCTACGCCGAGGCCGGCGACTACGCCGAAGTCAGCAACGACGCCTATAGGAGAAAACAGCGTAGCCAAGAAACTCACGATCGTGGTTACGGCTGCCAGAGTCAATGGGATCGTGACGTGACGCAACCCAGTCCGCACCGCATCGACTACTCCCCGTCCTTCGATCCGCTGTTCCCGGTAGTGCGAGATCGCTTGTATCGCGTAATCCACGGTGAGACTGATGACGATTACCGGCACCATCGCGGACAGCGAGCTGGGCGGTCCGATCAAGCTCAGCGCGTTTGGTCCGATCCATCCTTCCGCGCCCACGATCCATGTGATCGAGATGATGAGTCCGAGGAGCGTGAGCAGCATGTCGGAAAAAGTGCGGGTGAAAACCAGGAGCAGCAGCGCGATCAGGACCAGTGCCAGGCCAAGCAGTGGAGCGAGCCCGGTCCCCGTCGCTTCGGTGTACTCGTCCTCGACGATGATCGGGGAGATTGCACTGACCTTCGACGGCCCTTGGTTGTCGGTGGCCAGTTCGAAGATGCGACGTTCGGCATCCGCGGTTCTTTCGTCGTCGGTGTCGATCAGGCTGATGTTGGCGATGGCGACAGGAGTGCCGTCCGTGTCGGTTCCGGACAACGCGTCCAACGCGCCTGCGATCTCGGGGATGTTCCGTGCGGCGTTGATTACATCTTCGGTGATTGCTGGTGCGCCACTCGCTTGAGCCACGCTGTTGATCAGATATGACGGTGCTACGACGGGATCGATGGGCACCAACAACTCACTTACGCCCGGGTCGCTGACGATCTCACCGATCAGCGAGTCCATTTGCGCCAACCCTTCGGGGGTGAGCGCTGGCCCGCGGAAGATGAGCGTTACGATGCTGATCTCGCCCGAGGTGCTGAACAACTCGTCGATCTGTTCGGTCGCCTCGGTGATCGCGTGACCCGGAGGCAGGAACGCGACGCTCGCTCCCTCCGTCGGTGGCGCTCGAAGGCTGGCACCGGCGGCCAACACAACAGTAATCACAAGGACGAGGATCACGGTGACCCAAGGGCGAGCAGTCACCAACAAACTCAGGGTCCCGAGAACATTACTCATATCGGGATTATATTGGAGTAAAACTAGGGAAGCTATACACTTTACTACACAAATCACCCATAGGAGGGCTCATTGTCGAAACTTGGTTTGATGGTCGTGTCCATCGCGATAGTCGTATTGCTGGCGTGTTCTGCGCCAGAGCCCACTCCCACCTCTACGCCAGTCCCTACACCAACTCCTAGACCCACGCCCACTCCCGAGCCTGTCGTACTGTGCGTCCCAGAAGTCGTCGACTACGTTACGGAGATGGCAGAAGAAGTGGAGACGGTGATCGAGGCGGGCAAGGAACTAGATGCGTTGCTTGAGGACCCTACGGATGACTTGGTGTGGCGGGCGAAGGTGGCCAAGGAACTGTTGAACATGGGCGGTGCTGTCGCCACCATAGCCAGCACCGCTCCGCCTGAACCGTTACCCACCGTCTATGAAGAGATCAACAACGTAGCCACTGGCTTCGAGCGCGTTCTCGAATCCGCCGACGCAGCATCCGGCGAGGCCGCGGACATCACGCTGGAGGAGGCCATAGAGACACTCAGGCAGGCGATCAGCGACGCGGTCAAGAGCCACGACCTCATCGTCGAGTGGTTGGGCGACTGCAACAACTGATCCATTGTGTAGTCACGTATATACCCCCCAAAACTAGGGAGCACTCCAAGGTGAGTCGTGTGTCAAGGTGGCAAGCGAAAAGAACGGTGCGACCCTACAACGGAACGCGAAAATGCAATCAAAAGCTGCGACTGTAGAAGAATATCTAGGCGAACTCGATGACGGTCGGCGCGAGGATCTATCGACCGTGCGCGACGTTGTGCTCGAGCACCTGCCCGAGGGCTATGAGGAGATGATGCTGTTCGGGATGATCACGTACGCAGTGCCGCTCAGCACGTACCCGGTCACCTACAACAAGAAACCTCTCATGTATGCCGCTCTCGCTTCACAAAAGCGGCATATGGCGCTGTACCTCACGAACGTTTACGGCGACGGCGAGGTTGAGAAGTGGTTTCGGGAGCGATATCTGGCCACTGGTAAACGACTGGATATGGGCAAATCCTGCGTCCGCTTTCGGAAACTCGACGACCTCCCATTGGAGTTGGTGGGCGAGGCCATCGCCCGGACTCCGGTCGACGAATTCATTCAGGTCTACGAAGCGTCACGGGCAACCAACTAATCTGGCCGCCCCGACCCGTTGGCTTCTCGCGTGCGCGCGTGTATGTGTAAAGGACGAGGTGGATTTGGGCGTGTAGGGAGAAAACGTCTTGTAAACGCGTTGATGTGCATTGAATGGGGTTCGTTTTGGTTCGTATATTCGGGAACATGAACGCCAAAAGGCGCGTCTTTGTGTATGCGAGTGAAGCTTAGCTTGCGTGACGAAGGTGCTTCGAGGCAAGGTTCAAACGACAAATACGGTGACCCACGAGATAGTGAGTGAAAACCGCATGAGAGAGAGAATAAGCATGAAATCGAAGATGCTGGGTGCGCTGGCACTCTTTACTCTAATCGGCGCGCTGTTCATCATGCAGACGGCAGGGAGCAGCCCCCCCACAGCCGATGCCGCGACCGGCACGATCGCCGCACTGAACGTGGGGACTTGTCTCACCACGGATGGTTCGGTGTTCAAGGGCGACTGCACCACGCTGGTCAATGACACCGAAGACTGGGAAGTCCGGGAAGAGATCAATGAAGTCTCGACCCTCTACGCCACGTACTCGTATGACCCCAAGGCTGCTTCTGGCGAGCCTCGGGTCATTCTTACGAACTCCGACCTGTTGAAGATCAGCATTCATGACGCCGGGCGCGATAAGCGGACGGGGGTTTTGATTGGGAATGACGCGGCTAACAATACCTTAGTGACTGCTGGAAGCCCGGCGGCAATAACGGACCCAACAACTGACCTTGGCACCGCGATCAAAGGTGATTTGGACGATAGCGACCTCAACTTCCCAAGTACCGCAACAGCCCAAATCGCATACACCGACGCTAACTTCAACTTCCTAACCGGGAACACAACGGATACCAACGTGATCGACAACAGCGGCAATCACACGGTGAACTTCGGTCACATTTCCGGCGGTACTACACCGGACTTTCATCCGGGCGATTTCGACGTTGACAACGGTGCCGTAGTGCGGTTCTACGGTTGTGTCGACACCGACGCGACTTGCGGCAATGCAGGAGACGACTCGGATGCTATCAAGAACTTGAAGGATTACATCAAAGTCGACGAGGACACGTCCAACGGTGAAGCCTCCGGCAATACCGCGCCTTGGCTCGGTGTCAACGCAAGCGTTCCCTCTGGCATGGACCTCGTAATCCTCGCGATCTACTACCGGACGAGCGACGCCGAACACATCGTCGGCGGTCAGTCTTACTACTACTGCTCCGACGGCACCACTCCGACTGAACAACGCGTCGCTGGTGGCGAGGATAAATGGGTGTGTGGTGACACCGGTACCTCCCCTGACGCGCTGGAACGAAACTCAACCGCAAACGATGAAACAGCGAACCCTGCTGTGGTCGCGAACGTCGACTACACCTCCGACGAGATCGAGGACAACGACGCGTTGGTTGTCATGGCCGAGGGTGACGGCGACAAAGATTCCGTCAACCTTTACCTACAGGAAACTGGCCGCTTCACCGGTCGGTATGAAGGCTACCTGCGATTGACCGACGCTGACGGCGATGGTCGGGGTGATACGACGTCTGCTGTTGACTGGGGTCTCGAAGTGAAAGATGCCATTGACCCGGGTTATCTGGACTCTGATACGGCTGCAGAACGTGAAGAGAAAGCTCACGACGCCGCCGCCGTCCTCGGAGTCGAGAGCGGCCCTGTGACGATCGAGTACGTCGACACTGACGGCCGACGGCGCACGCTGCGCATCGAGATCGACAACACGGCTCCGGTGATCCAGGTCACCGCGCCGGTTAACAACTCGGCTAGCGATGATCTCTCGCCTGAGTTCATTGGATCGTTCGAGGACACAGACTCGGGTCTGGTATCAGACTCGTTCCGTCTGGTGGTCGACAACGAAGTGGATGGCGAAGATAACGAAGACTTCGCGCTGGATAAGACGGAGTTTGATCTCGGATCCAGTGACGTGACTGGGCCTGATGCTGGTGTTTCCCACGCTGGCGAGTTGACGAGCGACTCGAATACCTACAGCGAACTCGGCAGCATCGGCGCAGGCGACCTCTACGACATTGGAGACGATTCTTGTGGCGACGAAGACAAGTGTCACGTGCTTGCAGAGGACTACGACGACGGCGACACCAACGGAGAGTTCTCAGACACGCTGCGCCTCAACTTGCGGGACGGCGAAGATGATGCGGTAACTCGCGACATGGAATGGGCAGTCGATTTCCAGGCGTATGTCATGGACATGGCCGGTAACATCGGTTTCTCAGACTCCGACCCGACTGCACCTCGCATCATCAACGACCTGAGCACGAAAAAAGATGACAAACGGAACGTCCCGAACGTCTTCGGTTACTTCTCCGCTCACATCATCTCGCTCGACGAGAAAGATCCTGTGATCATCACTGATCAGTCGGCGACTGGTTACTACGGACGAAGCGATGACGAGAACATTGCGGATCGGTCTGGCGTGATGATCAGGTTCGACGGCATGTTGGATGCCTCGTCTGTCTCGACCAACACGTTCAACGTGGCGCTTGACGACGACACGAACGCGCAGATCACAGACGTCGACGTTGCAGGAGACTACGTCTTCCTCAAGCTGGCGAACGAGCTTGCATCAGACGCTGAGCCTGAATTGACGATCAACGAAGGCATGATGGTCCAAGACCGCGCCGGCAACGAGCTGCGAGCGGTCGAGTTCAAGGGTGCGACCCTTAACGACGGCATCACGCCGAGGTTGTCGGTCTCGCTGAGCGGCGGTTCCGGCACCGGCAGCGGCGACGAAGGTCCGTCGAAGCTGACCAAGAACCAGATCACCATCACCGTCGAGTCTGACGAAGAAATCCAAGGTTCACCACGGATCGCGGTAGTCTGCAGCAGCCTCGAGTGGAAAGATGAAGACAACTCCGAGTTCGACATCGACGACTACATCGGTAACCGCGACGGTGCGTCGACTGACATGCCGAATGAAGATGCCGGCACGGTCTACACCTGCGGCTACGACAGCGACGGCGACAAAAACGACGACGAATTCGTTCCAGTGACCGTCTCCTCGCTGAGCCGCCCGGGCAACGTCTGGGAGTTCACTTGGACGCAGGACGACACGTTGGAAGACGGCTCGATCACCGCGGTAGCGTTCGGTCGTGACCGGTCCAACTTCGAGAACGCGAAAGAAGAGCGGGTCAACAACTGGGGTTCCGGTTCCGCAGGCTTCACGCTCGACCGCAAGCTGTCGTCGCCCAAGGAAGACGGTGGCGGAGATCTGCAGCCTGAGGACGGCGGATCGACCAAGGAATCTCGCCCGTTCGTCTTGATCGAGTTCAACGAAGGCACGACAGTGACCCTCGACACGGTAGAGCTAGACGGCGTTGAGATTGCGGGCGAATTCGAAGAGCCACAGGTCAACCGCTTCGTCTACTGGCCGCCGAGCATCAGCCAAGGCGACCACGAGGTCGAGGTTGAAGCCACCGATGCGGCTGGCAACGAGGTTGCGTTCGACTACGAGTTCACCGTTGAAGAGCGCGGCGACTTCCTGCTCGAGCTTCAGGCTGGCTGGAATGCCGTCTCGGTTCCTGCGAACCCGGTTGATACGGCGATCGGCTCAGTCTTCACCGACCCGGCGGTCACGACTGTGATCGGTTGGGACACGCAAGGCTGGCGCATCGCGGTCCGACGTGACGGCGTCTGGGAATCGAACCAGCAGTATGGCGCATTGAACGACATCCACGCCAAGTATGGCTACTGGGTGAAGTCCGACAAGTTCATCGACCAGCCGGTTGCGTTGAAGGGTCCGATCTCACGCAGCTCCGGCGGTCAACCGAACCTTATCGGCATCGACACGGTCGCAGGTTGGAACTTCGTGGGTGTCGTCGACCAAGACGGCGATCAGACCGAGGACGACTTCGGCACCTCGCTGTTGGCAGGCAACGAGCCAGTCACGGCGGCCGCCTACCTGAGGTCAGACTACGTCCAGGCTTACACCTGGGACCCGACGTTCAGCCGGTTCGACGTGATCCGTCGAGACGACACGATGACCATCGGTCAGGGCGTATGGGTCTACTACGAAGGCGGAATCGCACCGTAGGGCTCGAGTAAAGCCCCTCTTGATCCCCACCCCCTTACTTAGGGGGAGGCGAGAAGGAAAGAAAAGGAAGGGCGCATCCCGGGAAACTGGGATGCGCCCTTTTCGTGTGGTGGTGATGTGCTGCGATTATTAAGGATGGAGGGATGTCTGGGGTGCCCCTCCCTTTTGTCCACCCCGGTGGCCCTCACCCCGGCCCTCTCCCGCCAAGCGGGAGAGGGGGATTTTCCCCCATCATTCGCATCTTTCCGCATCATGGCCGTCATAGTTCCAAAGAAAATCGCTTGATATCGAATATTCAGGGGTTTACGCGCGCAGAGGGAATTCGGTATCATATACTTTTCATGGCACGCCAACCGCGTTGCGCGTTGGCGCGCTTGCAAGTATTATGCAAACATCGCACAGATCCGGACAGAGGGCGTTGCGGAGTCACGTCGGCGTTTGGGCCGAGACCGTTCGTTCACGATCGTGCCGGGAAAGTAAGCAGGAGGACTGAAGCGTGCAGCTTTCAGCGAGAATCTTGACAGCACTGGCCGTGCTCGCATTCGTCGTCGGCGTGGTTGTCGGCGCCCAGAACGCGAATCACGACGTCAGCGCAGCTACCGGAACGATCGATGCAGCTAACTTGGGCACCTGCACCACGACCAATGCGGACGTCTTCAGCTTCGACGACGACTGTTTGCAGAAGAACGCGTTTTTCCAGCAGAACGCCATCGAGGAACTGATCGAGGTCGACACGCTCTACGCGACCTACGCACATGACCCTCGAACGGCGGCAGAAGCTCCACGTGCGATCTTGGAATACTCCGACCTCATTCGGATCAGCGTTACGGACAAGGGTCGAGACCGGAGGGATCCGGTTTTGGTTACGACTGCGCTAGATAATTTGGCGACTGAAGTTGAGGGCGAAAATCGCGTGAACGGTATTACTGTGACCTCGGGAACGCCAGAAACCATCGATTGGAAGGTAATTCCTGCAGACGCAACCGCAGACCCACCGGTTGCGGGATATGACGCGGAAGACGTTGTCAATGAAGTGCTTGAGGTTGATGATGGCGAGCTACCCGAACTCGAACAGCAAGTTCAGTTTGATGGTAGTGGTGATCTAGGAGGCGTCAACACGACCACGTATTCCAACTCCGGCACATACGAAATCATCTGGGAACGGGAAGACGCGAACGAAGACCACGATTTCAAGCCGATTGCGCCGGATGGGAAGGTGAAGTTCTTTGGGCGAGTCAATGACGGAATCGCAAATCCCGACGGTGATGGTTTTGAAGGTTTCGGCCCGTTCCGAGACCTCACCGACGCGTTCATCGTCCTTGACGAAGACGTGATTTCTGGTGAGCCGGACGAGCCGCCCGTTATGACGCTGAACATCAGCGTTCCCGATGCGACCGACGCAAGAGTCCAGATCCAGGTCATCTACTACGAGACCAGTGGGATTGAGTTCATGATTGGTGGTGGAACGGACGACAGCAATGACACAACAGATGACGACATCTGCATAGCTGACCTGCACCTCGAAGACGCGGGATCTCGAACCCACCAACAAGCCGCTTGTACCTCCGACGAGATTGACGACAAAGCCGGCTACGTGCTCTACGCCGAGTCCGACGAGGATGCGGCGGATGACAAGAAACACTTGGCGCTGGTCGAGACTGGTCGATTCACCGGTGTCTTCCAAGGCGAGTTGCGGCTCACTGACGCTGATGGCGACGGTGACGCGGATGACAGTGGTAACCCCGAGAACTGGGGTCGAAACAAGGCCGACGCCATTTACAACGAAACTGACCGGTCGAGGACAGAAACGGTCATCGGCGTTAGCAACGGTCCTGTGACGATTACTTACAAGGACACCGATGGTCGGACTCGGAACTACCAGATCGAGATCGACATCACGCCGCCCTCGATTTCAGTCGATTCTCCGACGCATGGCGGTCGTAGCGACGACGAGACGCCGTCATTCATCGGGACGTTCAACGATGCCGACTCCGGTCTGCAGGCGAACTCGTTCCAGCTTGATGTCGACAACCAAGACGACGGTGGCGACGAAGTGCCTGTGATCTTCGAGGCTTCGAATGTAACGTCCACCGGACAGGTTCGCCGACGGCAGGATTACACCGGTTACGCCGGTGGTGCCCAGTTCGGCATACTCCGCCCAGTTGACGGCGACGCTGCCACCAGCCGTGTCGTTGATGATGAAAATTATCAGGGCATCTACAAGATCGAAGACGAACCTGAGAGTTGCGGCGGCGGTGATTCTGAGTGTTACAAGTCGATTGAAGCACACGACTTCGACGACGGTGCGCCCGATGGCGAGTTCAACAATGAGATCGAGATCGACTTTGATGAAGCCGTTGATGACTTTGATGGCTTCAACAACGCTGTTGACTTCCAGGCGGTCGTCCGTGACCTAGCCGGTAACTTGGGCTTCTCGGACAGCCAGCCGACCGAACCGCGCTTCATCAACGCTCTTGGCGAAGAGAAGGCAGATGACCGCGATCCCGGTGGCGAGAAGCACAACGTACTTGGTGTCTTCTCACGGCACGTCGTTTACATCGACGAACTTGACCCGGTGATTATGGAAGACTCTTCGGTCACTGGTTTCTACGGCCTTGACGACGACGACGTTCCGGTAAGGGACCGCTCGGCGATCATGGTTGTGTTCGACAACTCCGTCAATGGCGAGTTGATCGACACCGGAACCTTCTCGGTCGAGCTCGACGAGGAGACTGCGCTCGAGGTCGTCGACGTCGATGTCGATGGCAAGCTGGTCTTCCTGAAACTCGGCGACGAGTTGGCGTCCGACGCGACACCGACGATTGAGATCTCCGAGGGCCGTGAAGTCGAAGACTTGGCTGGCAACTTGCTCACTTGGCAAGAGGAGGGCGGCGACGCCTTCGAGGTCAAGGATGGCATCTTGCCCGTCTTCACCGTCACCCTCAGCGGTGGGTCAGGGACCGGTATCGGTTCCGAAGGCCCGTCGAAGCTGACGAGCGAGTCGATGAATATCGACATCGAGTCGGATGAGGACATCAATGGTTCGCCGCGAGTGATCGTGGTCTGCTCGAACATCGAGTGGACAGAAGGCGAAGGTGAAGACGCCAAGGAAAGGAAACTCTCCAACTACGTCGGCAACCGGACTGGTTATGAGGTCGATATGACGGGCGAAGAAGGCCTGACTTGTGGCGGAAGCCCCGCCCCGACCAACGCTTCGTCTTCGCTGGCGCGACCTGGCAACAACTGGGTCTACGCATGGCGCAACGCCGCGGATGCCAATGCAGATCGACATCTCCGAGACGGCAAGTTGACAGTTGTCGTCTGGGGTGCGGACCGCTCGGACTTCGTCGAGCACAAGGATGACTTCTGCGGCGATAGTGACGATAACTCCGCTGCGGACAAGGAATGCCACAACTACGGTTCGCAGACCTCCGAATTTGTCTTGGACGACACATTCAACAGCCCGTTGAACGAGGACGGATCCGGCGGAAGCGTGCAACCCGAGGCCGACTCAGACGTTAAGGAGCCGCGACCGTTCATCTACCTCGACTTCGCAGGTGAGAACACCTCAGTCACGGTGACCGAGTTCATGGTTGACGGCGAGGACGTGCACGCCGAGCTTGACAGCGTTGGCGACAACCGCTTCCTCTACTGGCCCGAAAGCCTTGCGTTCGGCACGCACGAAGTTTCGTTCGATGCCCGTGACGCTGCGGACAACGAGCCGTCCGGCAGGAAGTCGTTCGAGTTCGATGTCACGGCACGTGATCCGTTCGTGATCGATCTGACGGCTGGCTGGAACGCCATTTCGTTCCCGGCCAACCCGGTCGACACCGCGCTTGATGCGGTCTTCACCGAGGAAGCCGTCGACCGAGTGGTCGGTTGGAACCCGCTCAGCTCTGCCGGCCCGTGGAGCATCGCTACACGCGTCGATGGTGTCTGGACGACGAGTGCGAACTTCGCACCGCTCACAGACGTCGTGGTTCGCTACGGCTACTGGGTCCACTCTGCCGCATTCGTCGAGCAGTCGGTCGACCTGCGAGGTCAGATCAACCGCGAAACTGACGGCGCTCCGGCGGCCATCGGCATCATCACCGTGCCGGGTTGGAACTTCGTCGGCGTCGTCGACCAAGACGGCGATCAGACTGAGGACCACTTCGGCAAGGAACTCCGTGCACGAGATGGCGATCTCAACGAGATCGTCTCCGCCGAGGAGTACATGGGTGATTTCACCCGCGCCTACACCTGGGACGCCATAGCCAACGGCTACCGCATCCTAGAAGACGCCGACGACATGATCATCGGCGAAGGCATCTGGGTCTTCTTCCCGGAAGGGAATACAGTAGCCCCATAAAGGGCACCTGACGGCCTCCCTTCGAGGGAGGCGGACAAGAGGCAAACAAACGCCCCCGTGGAGACACGGGGGCGTTTGAACTAGGAGGTGTAGGAGGTTGAAGGGAGGTGCGACTTGATGGTCAAGAATTCGGGATGGTTTCGCGTGCTCGACGGTTGCGCCGGGACATGTCGGACGCGGAGAGAAAGTTATGGTCGGAGTTGAGGGGCCGGAGGTTCGTCGGCTGTAAGTTCCGGCGTCAAAGGCCGGTGTTCTGGAGGCGATCCTGATGGACTCTGCCAGACCGTACCCCAACCCCCGCAGCCCAACACGCTTGCAGGACTGCCACGTCACCCCCAACCAATCCCCCCTCCGACCACCACCCTTTCCTTCCCTCCTAACCCTTCCTTCTCTCCTAGTTCTCAGAAAATCCATTGACACGCCCCACATACTGGCATATATTCGGTATCATATAGTTTTCAGGGCGTGCCTACGGGCCGTGGGTTCGTTGCGCGTCTTGAGAGTGCTATGGAAACATCCGGGCAA
>JAJEAU010000011.1 GCA_022824185.1 Dehalococcoidia bacterium | reverse complement strand
GAACTGGGCCTCCCACGCTTCGGCACACGCCCTCGCGGTCTTGCAACGGACTTCCGATCCGTTGAGGGACGCCACCAGAGGATGCAAAGACGCCGCGACTCGATACGGCTTGTGGCCGTATCTTTTATGTCGACTGTTGCCGTCATGTCCTCACGCTTTCTCCCTGTGACCGTTTGGGTCGGGGGGTCTGCACACGTCTGCGCAGCACTGTGTTGATCCGTCGATCTGGTATCTATATTATTACGGGTGTTGGCGTTGTCAAGCGCGGTTTGGAAATTTGTATGAACTAGGAAGGGAAGGAAGGGTTAGGAGGGAAGGAAGGGGGTATGTTGGATGTTGAGGTTGCTCTGGGGGAGGGCTGGTGGCCCCGCACTTTTGGCCCCGGTTGCCCTCACCCTAGCCCTCTCCCGCCTAGCGGGAGAGGGGACGTGTCCATAGTGGGTGAGGTTGTAATTGGTGGTTGTGGGGGTGGTGGGCTGGGTTCGTCCTTGGGCATCCCCCTGCGTCTCTGTTGTCGTACGTTTTGGGCTCGCCGCGTCCCCTGATTGTGGTAGCTTGGGCTAAAGCGAAGGGGGGCGCCTCCATCATGGGGTCGGCCGTGGTTACGGCAGTTCGGTGTAGATGGCGTAGTCTTGCAGTTCGTATTCTGTCATCCAGTGGATGCCCTCTGGTGGCGCGGCTTGGAGGGTGAACCAGTAGAAGTCTTCCGGTATGCCCATCTCCCTGTAGTACTCGAGGTATCTTTGATGCTCGCGGTGGTCCCGCGGGAGCTCGCCGCCTGCAATTCCTTCGGTGTCGGCCCAACTGTGAACCCCTAGCATAGCGCCCCGCTCCAGGATGCGTTGCGCACCGGATAGGAAAAGGTCCGTGCCGCCCGAAGCGACTAGGGCCTGGGCGGGCAGGTAGGTGATCACCCCCGCGCTGCGCAGCATCCTGCCCAACTCCAAGTTGACCTCGTCGTCTGCCGATCCGGGGACGGTGGTCAGCACCACGACGCGGACGTTGGGAGCGTCTTTCAGCGCGTCATAGACTTGGTCGCGGCTGTTGCCGTCCACGATGCCTCGGATGAAGAGCATTCCGTCCCGCAGGTCCAATATCAAGCCCTCGTCCTCCGGATCCGCTAGGTCGGCATCCGTCAGGTTCGCGGCCACGGCCTCCGCCAGTTCCGCCGCTTCCGCCGCAGAGATTTGCCCTGCATCCCGCGTCGGCAAGGGTTCGGCGGTGCCGCAGGCTATCAGGCCGGCGGCGGTCAGAACGGCGAGAGCGATGAAAAGGGAGTAGATGATGTTCTTCGACAATTGCGGTTCCTCATTCTTGGATGCCGCACTCTCAACTGAGTACAAGCACTTCTAAAGCCATTTCAGAGTTGGGGTGTTTTTGAACTAGGAGGGAAGGAAGGGGGTGTGTTGGATGTTGAGGTTGGGGTGGGGAGTCCTGCTGGCCCCGCCCTTTTGGCCCCGGTTGCCCTCACCCTAGCCCTCTCCCGCCTAGCGGGAGAGGGGACACGTGCATAGAGGGATGGAGGTTTTAATTGGTGGGTTGAATACTAGAATCGGGTTTGTGACGTATCTTATTTTAGGTACTTGGATGGAACGAGGTTATTGCGATGCAAATGATTGTTGACTGGGTGAAGGGTCATAGGGCTGTTTCGGTGGTGATTGCTGGTGTGATTGTTGTGCCTGGGTTGGGTTTGGCTTGGTGGTTGGGGTCGCCTTTGTTTATCGATCGGGTAGTTGATGAGGAGTTTCCGGCGTTGGGGAATGCTGTGGTTCCTGAAGGGATGGCGATGGTGGATGCTCAGGCGACGATGGAGGCGGCGATGGATGCTCCGAATGAGGTTGAGGAGGTGATGATGGAGGCGATGGGGGCGATGCTGGCTCCAGAAGCGGTGAAGTGGGGGATGTTCCGGGATGGTGACAGTTTCCACAAGGGAAGCGGCGATGCGGCGATCTGGGATCTTGGGACGGATGGTTTTGTGTTGCGGTTCGAGGATTTCAATGTGATCAATGGGCCGGATTTGAGGGTGCTGTTGACGACGCATCCTGATCCGATGGGTCGGGGGGATGTCCATGCGGATGATGTTACGTATGTGGAGATTGGGAAATTGAAGGGGAATATCGGGAATCAGAACTATCCGATTCCGGATGATGTGAACGTCGATGATTACAGTAGCGTGGTTATTTACTGCAAGCCGTTCCAGGTGGTGTTTGCGGTAGCTCCGCTTTCGGTTAACTAGTGCGGCGAGGTTTATTTTCTCTGGATGGACGTTCCGTCCGCTGAAGCGCCGGCCTTCGCCGGAACGACGATGGGACGGCGGAATGACGTTATCCTTTGCTGGGATGACGTTCATGAAGGCAAGGGACGGAGCAGGTGAGTAATAGATCAGCAGATGTAATCGTTGTCGGGTTAGGCGCCCATGGGAGTGCTTCGGCTTGGCAACTGGCGAAGCGGGGGACGTCGGTGATCGGGTTCGATGCTTTTGCGCCGCCGCATACGCTGGGTTCTAGTCATGGTGATACGCGGGTGATCCGTCAGATTTATGCGGAGCATCCGGATTACGTGCCGATCATCCTTCGGGGTTATGAGGTTTGGCGTGAGTTGGAGGAGACGGTTGCGGCCCGGGGTGAGGCCGAGGAGTTGCTGAGGGTCGTCGGCGGTTTGACGGTTGGGCGTGAAGGGTCGGCGAATATCAAGGGATTGAAACGGGCTGCGGATGCGCATGACATGGATCTGGAGATCTTGGATGCTTCGGAGATAAGGCGTCGGTGGCCTCAGTTTCAGCCGGCGGATGATCAGATCGGCGGGTTTGATCCGATGTCGGGGGTGCTTTTCCCGGAGAAGTGTGTTGCGGCGCATCTTGAATCGGCGGCGATTGAAGGGGCAGAGCTGCATTACAACGAGCCGGTTAGGCGGTGGCATCCGGATGGTGAGGGAGTAAGGGTGTACACCGACCATGGAGAATATGCGGCGGATCAGATCGTGTTTTCGGCGGGGGCTTGGAACCCGGGGTTTGTGTCGAAGTTGAATCTGCCGATGCGGTTGGAGCGGCAGGTGCTGTTTTGGTTTGAGCCGGCGGGTAGTCCTGAGTTGTTTGAGCCGGAGAACTGCCCGAATCACTCTTGGGAGTACAAGGTTGGTCACGGGCTTTATGTTCAGCCGAACTTTGGCGGGGGTGTGAAGACCGCGTTCCATCATGGCGGGGAGATTTTTGACGATCCTGTGGATTTGGATCGTGCGGTTCGCGAGGATGATGAACGGGAGTTGCGGCGTGCGATCTCGCCGATACTTCCGCAGCTGAATGGTCGGAAATTGAAGTCGGCGGTATGTCTGTATACGGATACGCCGGACTATCACTTCTTGTTGGACTGGCATCCGGGGCATAAAAACGTGATCATTTGCAGTCCGTGTTCGGGGCATGGATTCAAGTTTGCTGCGGTGGTTGGCGAGACTGTTGCGGACATGGCGACAAAGGGCGATGCGGGTTACGATATGTCGCTGTTCGGGGTTGATCGGTTGTTATCGGAGGATTCGCAGGCGGAGTGTCCTGACGGTTAGGGCGGCGTCTAACCTACAATCAATCTGGTAAAGCGCTGGACTGTAGACGAGCCTGAGGACAAGAATGATTTCGAGATCGGTGACACGTTTAGTTGGAGGGGCCCTGATTGCCGCGATCGTTGCTCTTCCGTTGGTGCTTGTGGCTTGCGGCAGTGAGGAAGTTGTTGAAGAGGTCGAGACTTCGGTCGAGTGGGGATATTCTGGAGCGGGAGGCCCGGAGAACTGGGCGTCGATTTCGGCGGACAATGAGCGTTGTGGGAGCGGGACGCAGCAGTCGCCGATAAACGTGACCGGGTATGCGAAGGGTGATTCTCCGCCGATCTCGTTTTCGTATCGGAAAGAGGCCGAGGCTGTGACGAATGCGAGGACGGCGGTTACGGTTGATTATCCGACGGGTAACCGGCTCGGATTGAGCGAGCGGACGTATCAGTTAGAGACCGTGACGGCGCATACTCCGAGCGAGCATCACGTAGACGGTCAGTCGTATCCGCTGGAGTTGCAGTTGCTGCACAGCCAGACGTTTGGCGATGTCGCTGTGGTGTCGATGTTGTTTGAGATTGGGGATGCAAACCCGTTGGTGCAGGAGATCATCGACAACATGCCCTCGGAGGTTGGGACGTCGGAGGTTACCGGCGTTTTGAATGCTCGTGGATTGATGACGAAGGACCTCGGTTACTACTCGTACAAGGGGTCGATGACGAAGCCGCCGTGTGCTGAGCCTGTGGACTGGTTCGTGATGCTGGAGGTGGGGACGGTTTCGCAGGCGCAGGTCGATGCGTTGCAGAATGTGACCGGGGCGAACAACCGTCCGTTGCAGCCGTTGAATGGCCGGGAAGTTGCGACATCGGGGTCGAGGTCGGGGCCGTAGGGGGGCGTCTGGCCGCGTTTCAGGAAGTGACCGCGTAGATTTTTAAGTCGAGTAAAACGCTCGGCTCAATGCGGCGTCGAATGTGATCAGATCTTCGATGTCGTTTCGCTTGCAGCTCGCAAGGTGGCATAGGTCTCGAGCACTCAAGTTTGGGTGGTGATCTCGCAGTTTTCTGGCGAGTTGAATGTCTTCGAGTTCCAAGGGCAGGACCTCTATGCCGTACCGCGTCAAGATGTTCATGGCGGCATCAAACTCATAGGATCTGTCAACAGCGAACAAGACGTGCATCAGTTCTTGCAGCACCTCAACTGAGGTGAACATTGCGACCTGATCTCGCTTAGCTCGGATCAGGAAATTGCGTGCGTCGTGTTGATGTTGATGTGGACGGCCGACTGCGTAAACGAATATGTTGGTATCGATGAAGATCAATCGTTAGGGATGCTGCGGTAACGTGTTTCGTTCATGTTTTTCAGATGTTCTTCCCAGTCAAGTTCCCTTCCCGGTCCAGCGACGCGATCGCACATGTCCCAAAAAGCTCGATCTTCTTCTTCGGTGGTTGTCGGTTTGGGTTTGGTGTGACGGAGCGTTGATTTCGGCACAGGCAGATCTTCGGGCCACAGGCTCGAGATATTGATCACCCAATCGCGCCACGATTCGGTTTGGGGTGCTTGGGGTTGGTGCGTTTGTTTTGGTTTTCGTGCTGGTTCGATGGCCATCGTTGGACCTCGGATGCAAAGTTGATTTATGTCCGTCATTCTACCTAAGCGTGGTGGTTCTTATTCACGGCCCTATCGCCATTGGGCGGTGTGGGTTGGCGTAAAATCACCCGGTAGCTAGATTGATCTGTGGAGAGTTTGAATTCGATGTCTGCGTCGCGAGTTGTCGTTGTAGGTGGAGGGGTAATCGGTTGTATGACCGCGTTTTATCTGACGCGGGCCGGGGTTAGGGATGTTGTGGTAGTCGAACGGGATCACGTGGCTTCGGGTGCTAGTGGGTTTTCGGCGGGGATTTTGACGCCTTATTCGGGGTCGAATGATGCAGGGCTGTTGGGTTTGTCGGCGGCTTCGCTGGCGCTTCATGCGGAGTTGGCGAAGGAGCTGCCTGAGGTTACTGGGATCGATCATGGGTATGACTTGAAGCCGTATCTGAGATGCGGGTTTGGGGAGGTGGGACTGGATTCGGCGCGGCAGTTTTTGGCGGATCGGCGGGCAGAGGGATTGGATGGGGAGTGGTTGTCGGGCGAGGAGGCCCGGGAGGTTTGCGATTGGTTGTCGGCTGAGGTTGCTGGGGCTTGTATGACTAGCGTCGAGCCGACCGTGGATTCGCGGTTGTTGACGCGGTCGGCTTTGGGTGCGGCTGAGATGGTTGGGACGAGCGTTCAGGTCGGTGAGGTCGTGGGGTTGGCAGGGAGCGGTGGGACGGTCACGGGGGTCGAGTTGTCGGATGGCGGTGTCGTTGAGGGCGATGCAGTGGTTATAGCGATGGGGCCGTGGTCGAACATGGCCGGTGAATGGCTCGGTTTTGACTTGCCGGTGCATCCGCAGAAAGGGGAGTTGCTCTATATGCATCTGCCGGAGAGTGACGCGGGAGGCGTGGAGCAGGACAGGCCGTCGGCGACGATGCACAACATGGATGAAGGCGGGGTGATATTGACGCGTCGGTTGTCGAGGACGGTTCTAGGGGCGACTAAGGAGGATGGCGTTGGGTATGATCGCGAGCCTTCGAGTTACGCATGGGAGTTCATTTTGCCCAAGGTGCAGCGGTTGGCAGATCGGATATCCAAGGCTGATGTGACGGATCACACGGCGTGTTTGAGGCCGATGCCGGCGGATGGGAAGCCGTATGTCGGGAAGGCTCCTAGCTGGGAGAATGTGTTTGTGGCGGCGGGTCATTGGTCGGAGGGGGTGCATTATGCGCCTTTGACGGGGAAGATCGTGGCGGATTTGGTCACGTCGGGGGAGAGTGACGTTGATTACTCGGCGATTGATGTGGCGCGGCTGGCAGTTTGATCGGAGGATTCGATGGTTCTGAATATGGCATTGGTTGGCGCTGGTGGGATGGGGATGCGTCATGCCACTGGATATGTCGAGTTACGCAAGTATTTCGATGATGTTCGTATGGTGGCGGTTTGTGATCCGCATTTGGAGTCGGCGGAGGCTGTCGCAGGGGTGATTGCGGAGGGGACGCCTGAGGCGCCGAGGGTGTTCGGGAGCTTGGCGGATGCGGTGGAGTCGAATGATGTGACGTTGGACGCTGTGGACATTGTCACCAGCACGCCGGCACATCATGGGCTGGCGATTGAGGCGATGGAAGCGGGGTTGGACGTGATGGTGGAGAAGCCGATGGGCCTGACGTTGACGGCATGTCGGTTGATGCAGAGGGTTGAGGCGGCTACGGGGAGAGTGTTGTCCATATCGGAGAACTTCAGGCGCGATCCGATGAACCGGTTGGCGAGGGCGTTATTGGATGCTGGTGCGATTGGTCAGCCATATTTCGCTTTGGATTTCAGTGTTGGGAGCGCGAATCGGGGTGTGATGCACAGCACGGTGTGGCGGGCGAAGAAGGTACAGGCGGGAGGAGTCGTGCTGGATGCGGGGGTGCACAATGCTGATTTGTTGCTGTATTTGATGGGACCTGCGGTTAGGGTCTTTGCGGAGACGGATGTGAATGATCGAGAGCGGGTGCTTCGTCCGATGTCGGATCAGGCACCTGGTTTGGCGGCGATGTATACGCATCGGAGAGAAGGTGGCGGCGAGGAGGTTGGCGATGCGGTTGAGCAGGACGCGGTGGATACGGCGTTTACGTCGATCCGGTTTGAATCAGGTGCTGCGGGTCAGATGGTGATCTCGGATGCGGCGCATGGGTATGGTCTGGGCGAGTCGGTGGTGGTTGGGAGCGAGGGGACGCTGTATCGTCCGCCGAGTCGTCGTGGGATTGGCCCGAGGATCGTTAGGGGTGATGGTAGTACGGTCGAGGGTGACGATCTTCTGGCGCTAGTGCCGGGTTGGGAGTTGGATGATGTGACGTCGGCGCTTTGGGACGGGGAGCGTCGGATGTCATCGTATGAGATGGATTTCCGTCAGATCGATGCGAAGATCATCGCGATCGAGTACATGGATCTGGCGCGATCGTCTATCGGTGATGGCTCGCCAGAAGTAGGGAGTGATGTGGGCATGGCGGCGTTGGCTCTGGCATATGGCGTGATGGAGTCGGGAGAGGCTCATGAGGCGGTGTTGATTGAGGATGTTGTGTCGGGGAAGGTGCGTGGATTTCAGGACGTGATCGACCGCGCAGCCGGTATCGTCGAGTGCTGAGACGAACTGGGTTCGCCGTCTTTGGCTACCGTGAGTACCGGTTGTTTTGGATAGCGGCGGCGTTTTCGAATGTCGGGATGTGGACGCTGGTGTACGGGCGGTTGTGGTTGATGCGGACTTTGACGGATTCGGAGATTTTGCTGGGATCGGTTACTGCGGCGACGATGGCCCCGGTTGTGATCTTCTCGATCTGGGGCGGTGTTGTTGCGGATACGGTGAATCGGTTGCGATTGTTGAGGTTTACTCGTTTTTTGTTTGCGGTGGCCGGTTTGGTGACGGCGGTTTTGATTGCGACGGACGTGATTGAGGCGTGGCACTTGCTGGCAATCTCGGCGGTTACAGGGGTGATGCTGGCGTTTGATATTCCGGCTAGAGGTGCGATGGTCGCGTCTCTAGTTCCGAGGGAACATCTGCCCAGTGCGATAGCGCTTTATTCGGTAGTGTTCGGTGGCGCGGCGATTTTAGGTCCGTCGCTGTTTCATCCGCTGGTGTCGGCCGTTGGGATGGAGGGGCTGTTTTTCATTGTTTCGGCATCTTACGTGTTGACGGTTTTGACTTTGATGCGGATGGACCACACGCCGCATCAGGCGCGGGCTGAGGTCGGATTGAGTGATGACGAATCGGAGGGGCTCGCTGTTAAGGCTCGGGCTCGAATCAAGGACATGGTCGACGGCGTGAAGTATGTCCGGCGGGAGACGGCGATTGCGGCTTTGATCGGTTATGGGGTAGTGATCGGGATCGTGGCTACGCCGTTTGAGACGTTGTTGCCGGTGATTACTCAGGAGGTTTATCAGGGGGACACAGAGACGTATGGTCGGTTCTTACTCGCTTTGGGGATCGGCGGATTGGTTGCGACGTTCGCAATCACGTTGATCGGTACGCGGGCGCGCCCGCCGTTGTATCTGGCGATTGGTGGAGCGGCAGTTGGTCTGTGTTACGTGGCGTTCGGGGCGGTTGACGTGTTTCTGTTCGCGGTGGCGATCGCTGGCGTGGTTGGTGCGTTGACGGTGGTTAAAGGGACGATGAGCACGACGGTTGTTCAGACGCAGGTTACGGATGAGTTCCGAGGGCGTGTGATGAGTCTGATGAACCTTACTTGGGGTGCGCAGGCCGTAGGTGCGTTGTTGATGGGGACGTTGGCGCAGTTGTGGGGTGCTCCGTTTGCGTTTGCGTTTGCGTTTGGGGTTGCGGGTGTTTTGGGTATTTTTGCGACGGTAGGAGTTTGGTTGTTTGCGTTGCGGCGGTTGTAGATGGCGATTGGGGTGACTACTTGTACGTTGCGATATCACGTCTGACTTTCTCAAACCGTTTTGCAGTTGGGTGTAATGTCGCTTAAACTCATATGCGAGAAAATCGGTGAAGTGGCGTCAAGTTCGTTGGCGGCGTTGACTGATTAGACAACACAGGCAAAAAGGAGCGGGTTTTGCATCCCTTTGCATATGAGGCTCCCGGGTCGATCGATGAAGCAGTCGCTTTGCTGGACAAGCATGGCGACCGTGCGCGCCCGATCGCAGGCGGGACTGACGTACTGGTACAGGCGCGGGCTAACAGGTGGGATCTCGACGCGATAGTCGATGTCAAGAACATCCCGGAGTTGACGCAGATCAGCCACTATCCGGATGGAAGTGTTTCGATTGGTGCGGCGGTGCCGTGCTACCAGATCTACGAAGATCAGAAGATACGTGATTCCTTCCCGGGCATAATCGACGCGGTGGAGATGATCGGCGGCATTCAGATTCAGTCGCGGGCGAGTTTGGGGGGCAATCTCTGCAACTCTTCGCCTAGCGCCGATGGGATCTGCCCTTTGATTGCGTACAACGCGGTTTGCCACATCGCAGGTCCCGGTGGTGATGACGACCACCGCGACGTTGCGGTTGAGGACTTCTGCACAGGGCCAGGATCCAACGTTCTGGGCCGGGGTGAGATTTTGGTGAGCCTAGTGCTGCCAAACCCGGGCGCGAACTTTGGTGCCGCATACGAGCGGTTCATCCCGAGGAACGAGATGGACATTGCCGTGGCAGGTGCTGGTGTTTCCGTGAAGCTGAACGACGCGGGCGATACCTTTGAAGCTGCGCGAGTGGCTTTGGCGGCGGTTGCTCCGGTTCCGCTAGTCGTACCTGCAGCGGAAGCCGCGTTGGTTGGCAACCCTGTCAACGATGCGACGATTGAGGCGGCGGCGGCAGCAGCGGCTGATGCAGCGTCTCCGATCAGCGACATGCGCGGCACGATCGACCAGCGCAAGCACCTTTCGGGTGTTTTGGCCCGACGAATGATCAACAAAGCCGTAGAGCGAGCGAGAGGTTAAAGGTAGATGACAACACAGGTAACACCCGGTCCAAGCCGGGTACACGTCAGAACGACGATAAACGGCAACGCGCATGAGTTTCTCGTGCCGCCGTATATGAGCCTGCTCGACACGCTTCGCGAGATCGTGGGATTGACGGGCACGAAAGAGGGTTGCTTGGACGGCAACTGTGGCGCATGCACCGTCTCGCTTGATGGACGCATCGTCGACTCATGTCTCGTTCTGGGCGCCGAGATCGACGGGAAGTCGGTTGAGACAGTTGAAGGCATGGCTAGCGCCGAGGGGTTGCATCCGCTTCAGCAGGCGTTCTTGGAAGAGGCTGCGTTGCAATGCGGCATCTGCACTCCGGGATTCTTGGTTGCTTCGAAGGGACTGCTCGACAACGAGCCTGCTCCAGACGAACACCGCATTCGACACTGGCTCGCCGGCAACCTTTGCCGCTGCACTGGTTACGACAAGATCGTGCGCGCAGTTCAGAAGGCATCTGCCGAGATGAGCGCCTAAGTTGAAACGACGACCGGCGCGGTGATGAAACATCACTGTGCCGGTCGTGATCTTTGATTAACGGACAATACGGTCTAAAAAACGACCATCGATTCGACAGTCGACCAATGTAGGGGGAACTGCCCATGGTTGCGACATTTGAACCTAAGAGCGAGTACAAAGTAATCGGCACTCGTCCGATCCGTCACGACGGATTAGACAAGGTGACGGGCCGTGCGATATACGGTGCGGACATCAAGTTGCCGAACATGATCTGGGGGACCGTCCTCCGGAGTCCACATGCCCACGCGCGGATCAAGTCGATCGACACATCCGCTGCGGAGGCGATGGATGGCGTTCACGCCGTCGTCACAAACGCCGATCTGCCCAAGGCAGAAAACAAGATGGTGGACCTTGGAGAAGGTGCGACCAACTTGAAGTGGGCGGTTGACAACATTTTGGCGAGCGACAAAGTGCTGTACGCGGGACACGCGGTAGCAGGCGTCGCGGCGGTTGACCGATACACGGCTGAAGAGGCGGCTCGGGCGATCAAGGTGGAGTACGAAGTGCTTCAGTCGGCGACGAATGTCGAAGACACGATTGCCTCGGACATGCCAGCGATCCTCGACGAATTTGTCGGATCGCCGGGCGCTGAAGAGAGCGGCCATGCGAACCATGTCAAGGAGTTCGTGCATGAGTTCGGCGACCCGGATTCTGCTTTATCCGATGCCGATCACGTGATCGAGGCCGAGTTCGGCCTCGAGATGGTGCACCAGGGCTACATCGAACCGCACAATGCTACTGCGGTTTGGGATGAAGACGGTCGGCTCAAGATCTGGACTAGCACGCAAGGCGCGTTCACCGTGAGGCAGCAGGTTGCGGCCGTCATGCAGTTGCCAGAGTCGAAGATCCGAGTGACACCGCTGGAGATCGGCGGTGGTTTCGGTGGCAAGATCCCGATCTATCTTGAGCCTGTGGCGGCAACATTGTCTCGCAAAGCCGGAAATGTTCCGGTGAAGATGATCATGGAGCGACGTTCCGTGTTCGAGGGTAGCGGGCCTGCCGCTGGCGGCAAGATCAACCTCAAACTCGGTGCCACGAAGGACGGGAAGCTGGTTGCTGCGGATTCGACGCTTCGGATGGAGGCAGGTGCCTACCCTGGTTCGCTTGTGGGCGCGTCGGGCATGTGCATTTACGCCTGCTACAACATCCCGAACATGCGGATCACCGGTTACGACGTGTTGGTGAACAAGCCCAAAGTGGCGGCATACCGTGCGCCGGGTTCGCCACAGGTCGCGTTCGCGATCGAGACCTTGATCGACGACCTTTGCGAGCAAGCAGGTTTCGACAGGTGGGAGTTCCGGCGCAACAACGCAGCCAAGGAAGGCACTCGCCGTGGCGATGGTCCGATCTTCCCGCGCATAGGCATGGAAGAGGTTCTCGACGCTGCCAAAGAAACCGATCACTGGAATGCGGATCTTGGCGAACCGTCGCCAGGCCGAGTCCGCGGTCGCGGTTTTGCGAGCGGTTACTGGTTCAACGTCGGATTGCAGTCGTCGGTCAACCTTTCGTTGAACGATGACGGAACGGTTGAGCTTGTAGAAGGATCGACGGACATCGGTGGCACACGGGCTTCCATCGCCATGCAGGCGGCTGAGACCCTCGGCATCACCGCTGAAGATGTCAACCCGACGGTTGTCGATACCGACACAGTTGGTTTCACCGCCGTCACGGGTGGTAGCCGAGTGACATACGCCACCGGCTATGCCGCGTACAACGCCGCGATCGAGATGATCGACAAGCTGAAGGTGCGCGCTTCACTGCTGTGGAGCATCGACGAGGAGGATGTCCAGTTTGAGGACGGCGTCTTCTCATCGAAGTCCGACCCAGAGTTGAGCATCGGTTTCAAGGATCTTGCTGGCAAGCTTGGCGACACCGGTGGTCCGGTGACGTCGACGGGCAGCGTTGACCTCGAAGCGGCGGGCGGTGCGTATGGCACGCACATCTGCGACCTCGAGATCGATCCTGAGACTGGGAAGACAGACGTAGTCAGGTACACCATCGTTCAGGACGCAGGGCGGGCCATTCACCCGGCATACGTCGAAGGTCAGATGCAAGGCGGAGCAGCGCAGGGCATCGGCTGGGCGTTGAACGAGGAGTATTACATGAGCGACGACGGCGTAATGGCCAACTCGTCGTACCTCGACTACCGAATGCCGACCTCATTGGACTTGCCGAGCATCGAGACGGTGATCGTCGAAGTGCCGAACCCGGTTCACCCATACGGCGTGCGTGGCGTTGGCGAGGTGCCGATCGTGCCTCCAGTGCCCGCAGTCGGCAACGCGATCAAGGATGCGATTGGCATTCGATTGCGGGAAGCGCCGATGAATGCTGGCAGAATTGTCGCGGCGTTGGAGTCGGAGAACGGTTCGTAGAACGGGCACAACGGCTACCACATTACAGGTGTCAATCTTTGCAAGGCTGAGGATTTCCTCGGCCTTGCTGGCATTACTCTTCACGTGTCCAATATTGGCCTGCGGAAGCCCTGATCCATTCGGTGCGTGGCTGGAAACTTATCTCTCGGCAATAGAACTGGGAGTGTCTGATAACGTCGCGCATGCGGTTCGTAGTTCTAGCGAGGAGCAGCGCAGAGGGATCCTGTCTGGGTCCTGCGCAGCGATGTTCACACTAGAGCCAGAATTGCAAGAAATACGCGCTTTAGCCTGGCGTGAAGCCCGGAGTTTCGCTAGTAGCCCGAGTGACGCAGACATAGCAATCGTAGCGAGTTACGCCACTATGACATCGTCCGACGCATGCTTCAATGACCATTCGATTAGGACATCCGCCTTCGGCGAATCTCCGTTCACACAAGAGCCGCTACGGATTCCTTAACTCGGCGAACAGTGAATTAGGATCTGAGCCCCGTTGAGAGGTAGATGCTTAGTGCATGGTTGCGCACTTGGGATCGATGACTTCCCGTCATTTTCCTGAAGGGAGTTTATTTTTGGCGATGCTGTGAACCGAGACGATGTCGCTGAAAGCATCCCTTGCTTTAGCTGTTTCATATAATTCAGTTAAGGACGCAGTTCAACTTATTGCAAACGGATCTGAGCTCCGAGAAAACTTCCCCTTCGCATTCGATGTATCTCGCCATTGTTGGAGTGATCCACGCCCGCGATAACCCTCTAAATGTCCAACTCCCCACAAGCATCAGCCACCGACCACGCGTCGGACGATTCGCTGATGTATCGCCCGCCCGAGCGTGATGAAGAGCCTGAGGTTACTTTTGGCGACATCATGCAGCGTTTGAGGGAGGCGTTTTCGGGGATACCGGGGTTTGGTGGCGGTGATGAAGGCTCGTCTCGCGAAGAGGGGTCGGGTAGGAGCGGTCCATCTGGCCGGTCCAGTGGTGCGATAGTTCTCCTGCTGATTCCGATTGCGGCGATAGTTTGGCTGGCTACCGGTGTTTATACCGTTGGGCCCGATGAGCAGGCTGCGTTGCGGACATTCGGCCGATTCGTGGCGATTGCGGACCAAGGTCTTCACTGGCACTGGCCCGGGCCGATCGGCACTCGCAATGTTGTTTCTGTGACGACGACTCGACGGTTGGAGCTGGGTTTCAGAAGTTCGCCGAACGGATCGACGACACCGGTGCAGATCGAGTCGGAGATGATCACCGGCGATGAGAACATAGTCGACGTGCAGGTGGTTGTGCAGTATCGGATATCGAATCTACGGGACTTCTTGTTCGAGGTAGATGATCCTGGTGATCCTGACCGGGGGATTCCGTCTGGTAGTCCAGATGGCGAAACGTTGCGGGACATGACGGAGACGGCGGTGAGGCAGGTGGTTGGTGCTCGAAACATCGACGATGTGTTGACGACTGAGAAGGAACAGGTCCAGGCGAGCATCTTGGAGAAGATGCGAGAACTGGCGCGTGACTACAACACGGGGATCGATGTTCTTCAGGTGCTGTTGCAGAACGTTAACCCGCCAGCGGAAGTGCAGGACGCGTTTGAGGACGTCGTCAGGGCACGTGAGGACAGGGAACGAGATATCAACTTGGCGGAGGCTTACAAGGCGGCTCAGATTCCGCGGGCGACCGGTTCGGCGGCTCAGATCGTTGAAGAGGCGGATGGTTTCAAGCGTGGTCGTATCGAGCGAGCACGTGGTGAGGCAGACGGGTTTGAGGCCATATTGGACAGCTACCAAAACTCGCCCAACGTGACGCGCACGAGGCTTTACCTCGAGGCGGTGGAACGCATATTGGCGGGTAAATCGAAGATCATCATCAACTCTGGTTCGAATGCGTTGCCATTGTTGCCTCTCGACAGTTTGAGCACGTTGCAGGGCAACTCGTTGAGTGGCACATCGACGACGACGGGTGGAGGTCAGTAACCCTATGCCTCGCCTGATAGTCACGATCGTAGTCATCATCGTCGCGGCGTTCATTCTCATCCCGCAGGCGTTCTTCACCGTCGATGAGACTCAGTTGGCGATTGTTACTCGTTTCGGTGAGTTCCAGCGGGATTACCGCAGCCCTGGGCTGTATGTAAAGCAGCCATTTGTCGAAAACGTGGTGAAGATGGACAGCCGATTGCTGCGAGTGGATGCGCAACCGGCGTCGCTGTTGACGTCTGACAAGCGCAACTTGGTGATCGACGCCTATGCACGATACCGCATCGTAGATCCGCTTGTTTTCTTCCAAAGGCTGCAAACCGAGACGCAAGCGGTGTCTCGCGTATCCGACATCGTGAACTCTCAGCTTCGTCGAGAAGTTGCGTTGGACACTCAGTCGGAGGTGATTTCGGAGACGCGCGAGCAGGTTATGCGGCGCATTGCGGATGCGAGCAACCGATCTGAGATTACGCGGCAACAGGCCCTCGATTTGTTCAACAACAATCTGCGAGACCCGCGCCTGACGGTGATCATCACGGAACTTACGCCTGAGGGGACGGCCACTCGAGGTCGACCGCCAACCAACGAGGAGTTGGACGCGTTGCAGCGTGAAGCGCGACCTGAAGTGATGGGTAACGCAACTGCGGGTTATTTCCAGCCGCTGGTGGATGAGCTTGGTATCGAGATCGTAGATGTTCGCATCAAGCGAGCCGACTTCCCGACCGAGATCGAGCAGTCTGTGTTTGCCCGCATGAGGGCGGAACGTGCTCGAATTGCCGAGGGATTGAGGGCGGAAGGAACGCAGAGGGATCGTGAGATCAGAGCCGAAGTTGACCGTGACGTTCAGATTATCTTGGAGACGGCGAACGGTACCGCAGCGAGACTTCGCGGCGAGGCCGAGCAAGAGGCGATCAACATCTTAGCCGAGGCTTTGGAGAAGGCGCCGGAGTTCTACGAGTTCCGCCGGTCGCTAGAAGCGTACGTGAAGATCGTGGATGGACAGTCTTTGATCGTGCTCGAGCTGGATTCGGATCTGTTCAAGTATCTGCAGTCTGAGGGTGTGATTGGTGAGGATGGGGAGTATGTTGGGGGGTAGTTCGGTCGTCAGCACCAAGTTGACGTTCGATCGACGCAATTGCAGAACTTAAGAAACCTCATTTACGAAAACCATTTATTCGCCCGAAGAATTTAAGCTCAGCTGGCGCGAGGGCTGGGCGGGAAGATACGGTTCAACGCCGTTAACCTAGATGTTTCCACGATTGATGCGAGACTACCTAGCGTTGTTGCTGCTCCTGTCAATCGCCGCACTACTGCCGGTGGTAGTCGTCTTCGGAGTCGTTTCATTCCTTGATTTGAGCATCCCGAAAGCGGCACAGGTTGTCGGCAGCATCGGAACTTTGGTCTTAGTGGGTTTAGGTGGAATTTTCGCGATCTACCAGTTCAGGTTGTTCCGACAACACGCTCCTCATTTGAGCATTGAGCAGTCGGTCACGCATCACAAAGTTAGCGAAAATTACTTAGCGATCGTTGTGACGGTTCGGTTAACCAACAGCTCAAAGGTGATGGTGCCAATCTACGACACTCTTTTTCGCATTCAGGAGTTCAGCGAGTTGACGGACGACTTGGTTGAGGAGTTATACGCCCAAGCGTTCATCGGCGAAGAGGTCGATAACATACAGTGGCCCACTTTAGACGAGCAACTGCGGGATTGGTCGCCCGGAGGGATCACCATTGAGCCAGGCGAAACGCACGCTGAAACGTACGAATTCGTAATCGCGGATCACATAAAAACGATCATGGTTTACTCGATGTTTTACAACCCATATTCACAAGACAGCAGAGATGGGCCACGAGGTTGGAGTGCTACGTCGGTGTACAGTATTGAGAAAGGGGAGGAGCGTCAATGAACATGAAGAGCAAAAACCACGTAACCAAGCTTCGAGGTTCTCATGCCGATGCCATCAAAGGCAGTCGCTTACGGGAAGCACCTCCAAAGCCGACGGGTTCGCGCAAACCACCGGGCGCTCGCAAATCGAAGTGAAGATTGCATGGTCGGCGACATTAGGCGGCCTCGGGATATCTGAAAATCGGTCATAGTCTACGAATCGATCTCCCCCATCACCCGCTCTGCGCGTCCCACTCCCCTCTCCTGCTGAAATCTCAGCATCGCGCCTATTGCGTTTAATCCTCCGTCGATGTCGGCGGGGTTGACGCGCAGATTGGTTAGTCGGGGCCAATCAGTTGTGCGGGTTATGTGGCGTAGGAGCTTGATGGTGTTGAGTGTGGTGGGGATTATTGGGAAGGTCTGGGTATGGTCTGGTGATTTATCGAAGGAGATTGGGTCGGGGCTCGAGGAATTGTCCATTTGATCGGGGCGACGGATTAGGCCGCCTTCTGCTGGCGAGAAGAAGTGGTCGCCGGGGGGGATTTCGGTATTGGTGCGGACGCAGCGGTGGAGTTGGGGTTGGAGGCCGACGACGGTCAGGAGGGTGAGTTCGTGCCAGAGGCGTAGGAGGGGGAGTGAGGATTTGGGGGTGGTGTCGGTGTGAGTCAGGGTGTCTCGCAATAGGTTGAAGAGGGGCGGATTGGATGCGTTTGGGAGTGCAAATCGTTCGGTGATTTCGGCGAAATGGGAGGCTAGGGTCAGGCGGTCGAGATCAGATCGTAGGGGAAGGTGCGCGTTTACGGTCTCCACTTGACTGATGGTGTGGAGGTCGGAGCGTCCTTCGGAGATTTGTGCGGTGATGTGTCTGAGGAGATCGACGTGTCCGCCGGTTCGGGAATTGGTTCTTCTGGCGCTTCGGGCTACTGCGGAGACTAAGCCTCGGTTGGGGGTTAGCAGGATGACGATCCGGTCGGCTTCTCCTAGGTCTCGGGCGCGGACGACGATGCCTTCGGTGTTGAAATATCGTCTTCCGGGAGTTCGCATTGGGTCGTTGGGAGTTCAGGGTCCCATCCTACCGAATGACTCCTGGCAAAGCGGGTGATTGGGGTTGATCGGACGGTGGATAGCTGGATTGGATGGCTGGTTTTGGGTTTTAGGTCTCCAACGATGAGAGCAGCGAGACAAGCTGGGTGATCGTTGATTCGGGGCTCAGGATCGAGATTGCGTATGGGATCAGTGCGAGGACGGTGGCGATTATGTAGATAAACGTGGCGACGTGAATGCGACCGGCCAAAGGTGGGATGTGGGATGTTCGCTCAAGTGCTGTCTTGGTGCCGACCCAGAGCATTACGAAGATCCCGGTGCTTAAGAAGCCGACGTAGTAGGCACCTCCCATGACGCCCAGGCTCGAAGGGATCGCGCCGAATAGCGAAAATAGGAACCGCAAGATGCCGTTTGGTTCTCCGTATCCGAGGCTCGGTCCGGGGATCGGGTCGAGAAAGTTGACGATCATCAGCGAGGCGAGGTAGCCGATAAGGAATACGGTGCCGAGAGCGAAAATGACGGTACCGAGGGCCAAGCTTCGAATGCTCGGGGTTGGGGATCGCAGAATGAAGAAGTGGTAACTCACCAGCGCGCCGACGAGGCCGCCGCCTAGGAAGTAGGTGGGGATCAAGGGAATCTGATTGTCGAAGTTAATCAGCTCGCGGGTCCAGTAGTAGGTCAATAGAAATTCTTCGTAGGCTTCGAGGGTGAGCAGCCCCATGTGGCCGATGAAGAGACCAAGGAATCCTCCGACGAAGAACCCAAATGCCGCGCTCTGGACGCGGCTCGAATTCTCGGATTGACCGAGTTCGTTTTCCCTTGCGCGATCTGCCGCTAGACGTTGGAGTGGGGGTAACGATTGACCGTTTGGTTCATAACTCCTAGAACTCATCTGAGGCCTACGCTGCCGTCTTCGCGGATGGGCGGTGGGATTCGTGCGGGATTGTAGGGGTGCAGTTTGGGCGATTCTTCGTTGAATTCGACACCAAGGCCGGGTTTTTCTGGAAGCGTGAAGTAGCCGTCGGTGATGTCCATGGGGGCGTCGACCATGTCGCGTCTCGGCGGTTTGTCTTCGTCGACTGCTTCGAGAACGTCCCAAGATGGCGATGAGATGCCTAGTTGGACGCATGCGGCGGTGGCGATTGGTCCTTGGAAGTTGTGCGGGGCGATGAGGATGTGGTGGGCCTCTGCGATGGCTGAGATTTTCTTGACGCCGGTGATGCCTCCGGCGACGGCGATGTCGGGTTTGAAGAACGAGCAGTTGGTCATCTGGGCGTACTCTCGGAACTCCCAGACGTGGGCGTTTCGCTCTCCGACTGCGAGGGGAAGGCGCATCGTAGTTGCGACCTCAGACATTGCTAAGACGCCGTCGGGGACAATGGGGTCTTCGATGAAGTATGGGTTGAAAGGCATTGCCTTTTCGCAGAAGACGACGGCTTCGGAGGGTCGCATGTTCCGGTGTATTTCTATACCAATGTCGAAGTCTTGACCCACGGTTTCGCGTACTGCGGCGAGCATGTCGATGGCGTTGTCGACGAGGCGCGGGTATTTGAGCAGCTGGAATTCGCGCGGCATCGGGGTGAATTTGAGGGCGGTGTATCCGCGGTCTAGGGCGATTTTCGCTCTTTCGGCGCATTGATCGGGGGTTTCGCCTCCGACGCCTAGGAAGATGGCGCGGATTTTCTGCCGTGCGCGGCCACCGAGAAGGTCCCATACGGGGGTGTCTAGGCGTTTTCCTTTGATGTCCCAGAGGGCCATGTCGATGCCCGAGATGGCGGCGGCGATCGAGTTTCCCCTGAAGCTGCCGTTGTATCGATGCATGTAGTTGTAGATGTGTTCGGTGTCGGCAGGATCCATGCCGATGATTGCCTTTCCGAGGGTTTTCACGGTTTCCTCGGCGGCTTTCGGGTATGCCCAGTAGCAGGATTCGCCGATGCCCTGGGTGCCGTCGTCGGTAGTGACGCGGATCACTAGGAAGCGATCAACGAGGAAGGTCTCGATTTGTTCGATCTTCATGTAGTTCCTCGGTGGGAGCAGTTGAAATGTTGTTCGTTGCGATTATATGGAAGTAGCAACAGACAGGCGATGCTATTCGGGTGCCCCGGGAAGGGATTGGCATGGGATGCCGTCATTGTTGCCGTCTAGGCGATGCGGATCGGAAGATGGACCTCCGGCTTGGATGAAGATGGCGTTGGCTTCTTCCCATGTTTCAAAATCGTTGCAGTCAAGGTCACCGCCGTACCCAGCGTCTTCACGCCATTCTCGATTCAGGCGATTGAGGACGCGCAGAGTTTTGTCAAGCGGGGGGAGTGTTTCGCAAGGCCGGCCATCGAGGTCTCCGTCGAGACCGTAGAAGTTTGCATCCGGTTGGTCATAGGTTTCTGCGAAATGTTCTGCTTCTTCTCGGTGTTGGAAATCGTCGCAGATCACGTCGAACTCTTCATGGATCGCCCGGGAGTTCGGGATCAGTCCCTCACATGGGATACCGTTGCCATTTGAGTCGAGGGAACGGGCAACGATCGAAGTTGGTTCAAGATCAGTGAAGTGCCGTTTCGCCTCGTCCCACGATTGGAATGAGTCGCATGTCACATCGGGGATCGTCATTGATGGACGTGCAGTAACGGTGATAAGTTGCTGTGCTAGGATGAACGCTCCAAACACCAAGATTACGCTTGCCAAGATGCGGCCGGATGCTACATACCGGATGTAGAACGATTCCCGTGCGCGTTCCAATCTATTCGTGGACGAATGAATTACCGATTTAATGACATGTTTTAAGGCATTCAACAGACTTAATAAGACCTGAGAGGTGTTGTTAATACACAGTTCAGGTTAGATATGTTATCCATTGATGGTATGGCGTTCTCAGATCATGAGTTGATACTGTAACGTACTTGTTCGTATCAAAACAACCAAAAGAACGTTAATGGAACTAGGTATCATGACGATGTGCTTTCGCGCATATCGTAGGTCGGCTGCCTTCGATTGGGGTGGGAAGTATCGCTGGGAAGTAGAATTCAACGAATGCCGTACCTGCGTTCAGCCCTCGTTTTTGTGGTTGCGCTGGGCGCGTTTACGTTAGTGGGTTGCGGTGTTTCCGAGGATGGCGGCACGTTGGGTGGCGAACCGGCTTTGACGGCTGAGTTGGTAGTGCCTCCTGCCGAGCAGGAGTTGGTTTCAGCCACGGCGGTCCCGACAGCGACTGCGGTTCCCACGGTCGTCGAAAAAACGGCGAGTGTGGAAAGATTAAACGTCCCGAATCGCGGTTACAACGTGATGGGGAGCGACGATGCGCCGATCACGCTTTTTGAGTTCTCGGATTTCATATGACCGCATTGCGGTAGTTGGCACCGCGGGACGGTAGCCCAGATGCGTGACACGTATATCGCAGATGGCCTGGTGAGGTCAATTTACTTCCACTTCCCGATCTTGTCGCAAGAATCCGCTTTGGCGGCCGAGTATTCCGATTGCGTCGGAGAGCAAGGCTCCGAACAGTTCTGGTCGTTCATAGACGGTATCTATGAGCATCAGGAGGAAGTTGGCTTGCCGCTTCTTGCCCGGCTTGCGGATGACATGGGTCTGGATCGAGTGGCATTGAACGAGTGTTTGTTGTCCGGGCGTCACAACGCCACGTGGCAAATCGACCGTGCTCGAGGAGAGGCTTTGGGCGTACAATCTACCCCGACTATATTCCTCGCTTACCTTGACAAAAACGGGGAAGAGGTGAGGTTGCAGTTCCGAGGTGCGAGGGATTTCGATAATATGTCGCAAATCCTAGACGCGATCTTGAGGGAGATCGAGCAATGAAGATAACGAAGATCACGCCATATTTGATTTCGGCACCGTCGCCGTTCCTGCCGACCGCGGAAGACAGCAACCGCACCAGGCGCAATCGGGAATATCTCTTCGTCGAAGTCAATACGGACGAGGGTATTACCGGTTGGGGCGAGGTGACTTGCACAAGGGATCAGGCTAACCGAGCGGTAGCTTCGTTGATCCGACATACATCCGACATTCTGGAAGGCGATGATCCCAAGAACATCGAAAAGATCTGGCATAAGGTCTTTCGGCACTTCACCTACATGGGATCCCGAGGCGCGACGACCAATGTGATATCTGGTATCGATATCGCTTTGTGGGACATTCGCGGGAAGGTGCTGGGAGTTCCGGTCTATGAGTTGCTAGGTGGTCCGGTGAGGGATGCGGTGGATGTTTATTGCCACCCTGAGGACGGAGCCACACCTGAGTCGCTGGCGCAACACTGCAAGGCGATAGTCGCGACGGGTCAGAAATCATTGAAGACCGATCCATGGCATCCGCACCATTCGGATGAAGTCGACGGTTACATGTCGGGCCGGTTGAGCGAAGAGGCCGAGAATCTAGGCGTCGAACGGATTGCCGCGGCTCGCGAGGCGGTTGGTCCCGATATCGAGATTTTGATTGACAACCATGCGAGATTCGATGTCCCGACTGCGATCCGCTTGGCGAAGGCGTTGGAGCCGTATGACATCTTTTGGTTCGAGGAACCGGTAGGGGTGGAATCGAACACGGCTCTTAAGCAGGTACGCGACGCGACGAACGTGCCGATCTGCGTGGGCGAACGCATTCACACAAGGTGGGAGTTCGTGCCGATCTTGGAGCAGGGGCTTGCCGACTTCATCATGCCTGACATCACTTGGACGGGTGGCATCTCGGAACTCAAGAAGATCTGCACGCAGGCGGAGAGTTACTACATTCCGGTGTCTCCGCATGATGCAAGCGGGCCGATTAACGTGATTTCCGGCGCGCAGGTAATGATTACGGTGCCGAACTGTTACAGAGTCGAGACGAGCCGGGCAGACCTGCACGCTTACGACTGCCTGATGGATGTCCCGCTAGATATCCGTGGCGACAAGATTCACCTGGATCCGGATCGCCCCGGGATCGGGATCGAGATGGACAAGGAATATCTGACGGCGCATCAGGTGGATTGATACGCCGGGGGCGTTTTGAGGTTTGACGATCGTTTTTGTTTCGAAGCGATCGCCAAAAGGGTTTGAGTCGCATAAGTGAGCGACAACGTCGTCGTTTTCGCTACTCGACTGCGAAGAGATACGCGTAGTGCGGCTGGTCTCCGCGGACGAACTGGATGTCTACTCGGTTGTAGTGGTGCAGTTCTCGGGTCAGGCGGGTTTCGGCGTGACGTGCTGCGTCGGGATCGATCTCTTCGCCTATGTAGACAGCTACTAGTGCCCCGTGGTGCATCACGGAGTTGACGCCAGCGATTAGCATGTCGAGTTCGTCGTCGGATGCGGCAACCGTCTCGCCATCGACCAAAACCATAAATTGGCCTTGGTTTACGTGAACGCCGCCCATTGTGGCGTCGCGGGAAGCCCGGAAGACGGATCCGACATGCAGACCTTCGAGCATGTCGGCCATCTCTTCGGTGTTTTCTTCGAGATCGGCGTCGGGGTCGAACGCCCCCATAGCGGCGACGCCTTCCTGCATGGAACGAGTCGGGATGACTGCGGTGGATTTTTCGGAGAGTTCAGACGCCTGCTCTGCCGCTCCGACGATGTTCTTGTTGTTGGGCAATAAGATGACTTGGTCTGAAGGCGCGGCATTGACAGCTTCGAGTAGGTCTTGGACGCTCGGGTTTAAGGTGTCGCCGCCCTCTACGATGAAACAGGCACCCATCCCCGCCTGTCGGTAGTAATTCGCCATACCTTTGCCGGCCACCACTGCTACTACTGCGATTTCGACGGGATCGGTGGGCTGTTCCGCGGACGCGGCGTCGGTTCGACGGTTCTCGGCCCATTCAGCTGTTTGGGCGTCCATATTCTGAATGGAGACTTCGAGGGTCACGGCTCCATTTTGAACAGCTAGACTGACGGCTTCGCCCGGATCTTCCATGTGGACATGGATTTTGGCGATAGTCTCGTCGCCGGCGATGACGGGAGAACGGCCGATACGGTCGAACTCCTTCAAAAGGTGAGGGATGTCAAGCGCGGTGCCTTCGATGGCGATGTTGGTGCAGTAGCCCCATGCCTCTTCTTCAGCGATTTCGAGGGATGAGGCGTCGACGACTACACCGCTTTCCCCTACCAGGTTTTCGATGCCAGGAGCGGCGACGTGGATCGAACCATCGCCTTCGCCGCGGAGGTATTGGGACATGCCCATGAGCATGATGGTGAGTCCGAATCCGCCGGCATCGACAACGCCTGCCTCTTTGAGGACTTCGAGCATCTCCGGTGTTCGTTTGGTTGTGTCGAGCGCTTGGGTTGCGGCGGCGTCGAGCACGTCGTGGATATGAGCGTCGTCGGCAGCAGACTGCGATGCGGCTCCGGCAGCTTCGCGGATCACAGTCAACATGGTTCCCTCGACCGGGTTGGGGACGGCGCCGTAAGCAAGCTCTGCAGCGATGGAGAGGCCGTTTGCGAAGTTGGTGGGGTTGATCTCTTCGACTTCTCTCAAGGAGTCACGGATTCCGCGAAATAGCTGGGCCATGATGAGCCCGCTGTTGCCTCTTGCCCCTAGGAGAGCCGCACGGGCCATGGCCTCAGCGGTGGTTGGGACGTGCTCCGTCGCGTTCGCCTCCATGTCGGCGGCGATTGCGCGCATCGTGCGCCCCATGTTTGTCCCGGTGTCACCGTCGGGGACAGGGAAGACGTTCAGCGCGTTCAGCTGGTTCTGGTTGGTGACGATTGCGTTGAGGGCGGCTTTAGCTAGATCGCGCAGAAGATAACCGTTGCTCGTAGTGGGTGCGATCATCATTCATGGAACCTCCGCGTAGGGTCAGAGAATACGCGCGATGTTATCCTAAACGTAGTTGACGAATCCCGACACCACGAGTCCGAAACCCGCCATGTACATGTCCGAAGAGCAGATTCGAAGCGCTTTGAAACTAGGCCCTCGGCCCAAGCCGCAATTCGGTCACAACCGCAGCCACGCGCTTAACGCGACCAAGCGCCAGTTCAAGCCGAATCTGCAGACGCGACGCGTTTTGATCGATGGTCAGGAGCGCAGGATCAAACTCACCGCCCGTGAGATCCGGACGCTGTTGAAGCGCGGGCGAATGCTACTCGCGGAGTAGGATCGCATTCGAGCGCAAAGCGGCCCCTCAATCGCCTGGCGATTGAGGGGCTTTTTCTTTTGACGCTCCAGATATCCCGGCTGTTAAATCACTCAAGCCGTTGACGGTTCATTGGCGGTTGGCTTTGGCGTTTTGGAGGGCCACCAGTTCAGTTCGCCCAGCTTCATGACGATTGCGGGAACCATTATGGCGCGGACCACGAAGGTGTCGAGGAGAATTCCGAGCATCACGGTGAAACCGAGTTGGAATATGTCGAGGAGTGGGAATGTGGTGAGGACCGAAAAAGTGCCAGCGAGGATTATCCCTGCTGAAGTGATGACACCGCCGGTGCGGGTGACAGCATAACGGGTTCCTTCGATCAACCCTCGTCTGCGCGTCTCTTCTCGGACGCGAGACATGATGTAGATGTTGTAGTCGGCACCTAGAGCGATGAGGAACACGAAGATGAACGGGATGGAGTCGTAGCCCATTCCGTTGTGTCCGAATACGTATTTGAAGATGAGAACTGCGATGCCGAGCGCGGCTGTGAATGACAATGCGACGCTCAGAACCAGATAGGTGGGGGCAATGACACTGCCCAGAAGAAGAGCAAGAATTATCCAGATCGCAGCGATGACGATTGGCGCAATTACGGCGAAGTCGCGGTTAGTGACGTCGCGACCGTCGGCGTTTGTCGCTGATTCGCCGCCGACCAACGCCACGGCACCGCTGAGAGTCGAGTCGTTGACAGCGTTGCGGGCGACCTCGCGTATGCGCGGGATCGCATCCATTGCACGGATCTCGTAGGGGTCTTCGTTCAAAACAAGATCAAGCTTGACCGTCGTGCGGTCGTCTGAGACAAAGCGCTGCCCCGCGCGGAATGTAACGACCAGTTGCGCAATTTCGGGCGGCAGGGTTCCCATCAACTCGCCGATCTGACTCGGATCGTCGGGCATCATCGAAACGAGCGGTTGGATCTGTGCGATATCTACAGGTAATGGTTCGCCGCGCGGTCTGGTGATGGTGGTGACGGTGGCGACTGCCGGATCAGATGCGAGGGTTGCGGCGATATTTTCGATAGCTTCCAGGTGCTGCAAAACATCTTCGCCTTCTTTCGAGACCAAGACCGTTGAGGGTGCCAGTTCCCCTGGTGGGTATGCCTCTTTGAGGGTCTGGAAGCCGACTTTCGACTCCGCGCTGTCGGGGAATCCGTCGATGAAGCTGAAACGGGGACTGAATTCGAAAAGCCCCGTCGCGAGTGCGATCATCGTCACCGCCGTGATGGCCAGCATTGTGCCGGGGCGGCGAGATATCAGGGATGCCAACCGTGGCCAGAAACCGTTGGGATTGTTGTTGGGCTGGAGGTTTTTGACGGGCCAGAACGCGGCTCGCCCCATGGCTACCAGAACTGCCGGTATCAGCGTCAGCGAGGCGACGAGCATGACCACGATCGCCATGGCGAGCATAGGCCCCATGGTCTTCAAGCTGCCGGACAGTGCAAAGATCAACGCCGTCATCGCTACGGCGGTCGTGCCTGCGCTGGACGCGATCGACGGTCCCACGGCGCGCATGGCGATGTTGATCGCCTCCCATTTGTTCGCGGCGTTGGGGAGTTCCTCGCGGTATCTGGAAACGATGAACAGGGTGAAATCGGTACCCGAACCGAACATGAGGACGGCCATGATTGCGGTTACTTGACCGTTGAGCGCCAAGTCAAAGTTGTCGGCCAACAACGCCGCGATCGATTGGGCAACGGTGAGTGCGAGCCCGACGCATAGGACGGGGAGCAACGCCAACAATGGAGAACGGTAGATGACCAGAAGGATCACAAGGACTAGCACGATGGTGATCGCGCTGACGCGGAAGTCGAACTGACTGAATACGGCTATGGCATCGGTGAGTATGCCGGCTGGCCCAGTCACTTGGATCGTCGCTGGGCCGACGACCGAAAATTCTTCGTCGAGGTTGCGGAGCCACTCGACGGTCTCACCGAATGCATCATCTGCAGGTTGTCCCGAGATGATGACGGTGATGTTAAAAGCCGTGCCGTCGGGCGAGATTTGCGGTTCTCGGTTCGTGTCGGGTCCGGGTGGGCCTTGATCTGGTGGTCCATCGCCGACGGCCGGTCGGCCAAAATCGGAGATTACAACTGCGATGTTTTCGTGTTCTTCGTCGGTCCGGATGACGGCGTCGATTTCCGCGACTTTGGCGATGTCGTCTTGGGTGATACCGTCGGGATTGCGATAGATCAGGACCGCTGGCAGGCCTTCGAACGCGGCGAACTTCTCAGATTCGAGTTCGATCGCTTCCAGCGCCTCGGTCCCGTTGGGCAAGAATTCCGACCTCTCGGCGGTGGAGACGTCTTCGATGCTTGGGGCAACGGTCTGGATAACGCCTGCGAAGATTATCCAAGCGACGACGAGAACAGCGACTCCTCGCCAAGATGAGACGCTTGCGGCTATGGCGTTGAACAATCTGGGTGTTCCCTGACTTGGATTTGATCGCTTGACGATCTGGGCCGATGTCTAACTATACGGACGCAGTGTTTCTCGAGACTTCGCTGGTTGGCTATATTCGACGGTTCACCACTCACCGCCCAAACGCGCAGACCAGAGATCTCCGTATCCGTTGATGATGGCCTCGCGCACGCGGCTTGGCGCTGTTCCGCCGGGCACGTCGCGTGCCGCTAGAGAATCGGCTGCGCTTATCTCGGGGAAATCGACATTGCCCGTTGCTTCGCCTCGTGTGTGGGCGGCGACTTGGACATAGGCTTCGCGGAATGGTAGGCCGCCGTCTCTAACCAGATGGTCGGCATAGTCGGTGGCGAGGATGGCGCGGCCTTCCGATGCCGCCGCCATTTGGTCGGCGTGCACGGTCATCTCGGCAATCATCCCTCGCGCCGCGGTCAACGACGACAATGTTGTGACGGCAGCGTCCATCAACGGGGGTTTGTCTTCTTGGAGGTCTCGGTTATACGTGAGTGGGAGACCTTTGAGTGTCGTGAGGACGGAGATGAGTGATCCGTAGACTCGACCAGTCTTGCCTCGTATCAATTCGGCGAAGTCAGGGTTGCGCTTCTGCGGCATCATGCTGGAGCCTGAAGAATAGGCGTCGCTCAGACGGATGAAGCCGAACTCTTCCGATGACCAGATGACGATGTCTTCGCATAGGCGTGAAAGGTGCGTCATCGTCTTCGATGTGGCGAAGATGAAGTCGAGAATGAAGTCGCGGTCTGAGACGGCGTCCATCGAGTTCTTGCTGATTGCCGAGAATCCCAATCTTTCGGCTACGAATTCCCTGTCTAGCGGATAAGTCGCGCCAGCGAGGGCCCCGCTACCGAGCGGCATGACATCGGCGGAAGTTTCGGCCTGCGTGAACGACGCGGCGTCGCGCCCGAACATCTCGAAATACGCCATGAGGACGTGTCCGAACGTTACGGGCTGAGCGCGTTGCAGATGTGTGTAGCCTGGAACGACCGTTTCGATATTCTCTTCGGCGCGGTCGAGCAGGGCGCGTTGGAGTTGTCGACACGCGGACCGGCACTCTGCGGCGACGCGTTTGGCGTAGAGACGTGCGTCGGTCGCCACTTGGTCGTTCCGAGAACGGGCAGTGTGCAGCCTGCCGGCGGCCTCGCCGATCAGTTCGTAGAGGCGCGATTCGACATTGATGTGAATATCTTCGAGATCCGGTTTCCATTCGAATTCGCCGGATTCGATCTCGTCTTGGATTTTCCGCAGGCCTTCGACGATCGATGCAGCATCAGACTCGGAGATGATGTCTTGTTTCGCCAGCATCTCTGCGTGGGCGATCGAACCTGCGATGTCCTCGCGGTACATTCGCCGATCGATGTCTAGCGACACCGTGAAGTCGCTGGCGAGTTGGGAACCGCGGATCGAGGAGGAAGGTGCGTCGGACGAGGGCATCGTGAAGGCGGACGTTTCGGGCTTCAAACCAAATCTTCAACTCGATCAAATAACTTGGCCATGTCTTGATGTTTTACGCGGAATTTTGTCCCGTGATTTCGGAAACCGCGGCTTCCGGGTGACTGCTCCCGGGCATCGAAGTCGATTGCTAACCAGCCTTCGCGTAAACCAGCGATGAATTCAGACGGTTTGAAATCAGCCAACAGTTTGACGTCTCTGAAGACTACGAAACGTTTGCCTTGTCTGCGAGTCACTTTGCCTGCTACCAACACCGTGTTCCTCAATTTGGCCGAAGCAGCGACAACAAGCGCGTCGTGTGACCAAGAAACCCGCGCGACGTTTTGATGGACGACTTGAATGCGATTATCCTCATCTACGATTTTGAAACCACGGCTAGTTTCTCCCCAGATCGTGTGCCTGAAACTCAGCCTACCTTTCACATCCAACCATCCGTGGTCCTTCACCAACGAGCCCACGGATCCTTTCGGTTCTCCCTCTTTATGAAACAACGTGATCGGGGCAGTGCCGCCGTGGAATTTGACCTCCCATCGCTGGAAATCAGGTAGATCAACGTTGTTCGTGTCGATTCCCAAGAGGTGCTCTAGAACCGTTCCTGGCTGCCCGGTGCCGCCGTTGTGCATCTCCCAAGTCCCTGAGCCACATATCTCCCTCAATTCGGCAAACAGCATCCTCTCCGCGCTGTTTCTAGGTTGGATCGCCACGCCAACCATCCTGAATCCTCGATTGTGCCACTTCGCAATAATCCTCTGACAACTCGATGCCAATCCAATCGCGACCGCAATATTCCGCGGCAACTGCAGTGGTCCCACTTCCTAGGAATGGATCCAGGACGATGTCGGCCGTTGTCGCTTGAATGCATCGTCGAGCGAGTTCGAAAGGAAATGGCGCTGGATGAGGGTTGCCGCGAGCGGGAGGAATCGACCAAACGTCGCCGATGCCGCCCGCCCTAGGTGCCAACACGAATTTGGGCTTGGCGATCAGATAGATGACCTCGTACGTGGGCAAAAAGTAACCCGGGTTGTGATTAAAGCCACCAGGTCTTTGCCAGATGATGATCTGTCTCACAGGAAAACCATCGACGATATCGGAACGATCCTGCAGGACCCCATTTTGGACGCGCCATTTGTGGTTGTAGAAAATCGCCCCATCATCTTCTAGCAATCTCATCATCTCTGACAAGCAGTCCCGCTGCCATTGGACGTATGCATCGTGGGGCATCGAATCATTGTGGTCGGCGTACCCTTTGATCAATCCCGCGTTCGGCCATTTGCCACCTCTCCCGTCTTTCAATCCATTACCCGTGCTGTTTTTCAGGTTGTAAGGCGGCGAGGTTACCACGACGCCGACTGATTTTCCCGGCATGTTACCCATGATCTCCAGGGTGTCGCCTTGGTGGACCCTGTTCAGCCAATTACGTAACGCATTCGTTTCGCCGTTATCGCTCTCGTTGTTTGTGTTAAATGCTGTCTGTTCTTTCAACAACGCGATCTCCCAAAGATATTTTCCTTACAAAATACCACTTATGACTTCAAGTGTACCATTAATTCCACGATCCGCCCGACCATTTGTCGTGGTACGACAGGTCCAACGCCTGATCGCCCGCTAGCCGGTTCCACATACGCGTCCGGAAGTGTCGCTGTTTGCCGGCGAGTCCCCGTTGCATCGACATCGGGTTTTCGGATTCGAGGCGGTTTCGGATGGCGGCATCGTTTGCCGGGTCGTGGTTCCACGTCGGCACCGATGGGTTGGTAGTGCGTTGGAACAGGAACTTCAGCATGTAGCGAACGGTGTCGCTGGTGTTGGCAGTTCCTGCATGCCAGATGTCGTAATGGAGGATCACCACGCTGCCCGCGTCGACGGTTGCGATAACCTGATCTCGGAAATTGCCCTGCGACGCCATTCGTTCAGGTAGAGCGCGCAGCACGTGGGTTCCCGGCAGGATCAGCGTCGGCCCCATGTCGCTCGTGACGTTCTGAGGGTAGTACATCGCGAGGATGAGATCGATGCGGTCAGGTTGCCGGACCTGGCCGCCCTCGATGCGAAGATCGTTCAGGTTGTCTTGATGTATCAACTGGCTCGGCGTTCCCGGCGAATTTCGATGGCAATGCCGATGCGGGAACATTTCGTATTCGGGTCCCAAAAGGCTTGTCAAGACGCCGACCATCTCTGGTGATTGCCAGACCTCGTTGAGTTGTGGCACTTCTTCGAGCACCGCATCGCCGGGGTTTGTGTCCATGCCATCGAGTGCGGCGTAGATCTCGTCGTTCAAACCTGTTCGCAACTCGGGTTGGAGGATGTGGTAACCCCGGATTATGAATGCCGCCATCTCATCGTCGGTAAGGCGGTGGTCGGTTGCTACGTTAGCGGTCGTCATGGTTTGGTGCCCTCGGTGTGAATCAGCGTCGAGTTTTCTTCATTTAGCCGAAATCCTCGATTTTTTCGAGGATGAATTGGAAGCCGATCACTTCTCCTGCGTCGTCCGAGCCGATGCCCGCCCACACATCTGGCGCTTGGATTACCCGCCAACCGTCGATCATCGCCGCTTGGACGGATTCGTACGGCAAACCTTCGCTCGTGGGATCGACCTGGGTAATCGAGCCTTCGACTGGTTCGTAGATGGCGGCGGACAGCGCCGCGGATTGCGGGTGTGTGCTCTCAGCGTTGATGTAGAGAAGGCGTTGCAGTTTGGGCATCAGAATTCCGACTGTTTCGCGAGGTTTCGATCAAGAATGATGTTATCGCCAATTCGTCGTAACTTCGATGCCAAGTGTCATACTCTGCGCCAAAACGGCTCGCGTTTTGACACCGTTTCCAAGATGGTTGGATCGAACGGCGGCAACTCCCAACCTCGTGGTTGCAACGGCCCGGTTCGCCACCCGACTTTCTCGTGGACTCGTTCGTCGCTGTAGTAAACGATGTAGACGAGATCGACGAATTTGTCGAAATGCTTCACCATGTTCGATTCCAGCGCCTTCAAGGCGGCGATGCGTTGATCTTCTTCGAGTGCTGCGAATCCTCCTTCAGCGCGTGCCGATGGCTCCAACGACAGCGCATCTAAGATTCGTCGCAGTGCTTCTCCGTACAAATCGATCTGCCCTGCGAGTTCTTCGGCCTTTTCTGCCAAACCCATCTCGCCTGCGCCTGGCAGGGCGTCCGATGATGGGACGATCAAATCCATCACCGCCGACAACACCAATCGATCGGCTTCTGTCATGGTCCATTCTGATTCGGGCATGGAAGATTTTCCGCTTTCAGGACTTTAAGTCTGAACGTTCACGGTCGATGTAGTCGGCGGTTCGCAGTGCGAGTGCGCCGATTGTAGGAGTCGGGTTCACCGCTGCACAGGTAACGAACACCGAACCATCGACGACGAAGATGTTGTCGGCGTCATGTGCTTGTCCCCATCGATCCACGACTGACGACGCAGGATCATCACCCATTCGGGCTGTACCCATGAGGTGCCATCCCGCGGCCTTCAACAAAGCGGTCCCCAAGACATGCACAGCTCCCGCTTCTCGCAACGCGGTCTCGGCGTTTGCTATCGCATCGTCCAACTGCCTCCTCGAGTTGGAGCTCAGCTGGTAAAAGACCTTCGGCGCAGGTATTCCGTTGGAATCCGTCAGCTTCGGATCGAGTTCCACCCGATTGTGTTCCTCGGGGAGGTCCTCGCCAATGACACCCAACACCGTTACGTTGTCGAAACGCCTTCTGAACTCGGCATGGTGGTCCGCACCCCAAGGGACTCTTCCGAACATGTATCCGCAAGCGGTTGAGATCGGTCCAGAACTCCGCGCTACTTGATACGTGTATCCGCGCACGAAGTCCTTCGAGAAATTGGTCTCGTAGAACTCTTGACACAGGATCATGTTTGCAAGCGCGCCTTGGGATGTCTTTATGTCATCGTCAAACAACCCGCTCACCATCGCGTATGGGTGGAACATCAAGTTCTTCCCGAGCAGTCCACTCGAGTTGCAGAGACCGTCGGGGTAGGACTCCGACGCTGAGTTGAGCATGATGCGAGGGGTGCCGACTCCGTTCATGGCCAGAACCACGGCCTTGGCCGGTTGGAAGTTCTCATTCCCGTCGGCGTCGTAGTAGCTTGCGCCCGTTGCTTTGCCGTTTTGATCGGTTTCGACGCGGAAGACCCTGGAGTCGGTTCGGAGCTCCACACCATTCTTGATCGCTTCGGGCCAAATCGCGACGTCGGTTTGTCCCTTGGCGCCTCGCGAACAGCCAAGTCCGGTGTTTCCGCAGTTGTTGCAGGCTAGACGACCCTTGTAAGGGACAGAGTTGATGTAGCTGTCGGACGGCCACCAGTGCCATCCCAATCGGTCGAAAGCCCGCGCCATCCGCTCGCCGTCAGGTCCGATGGGCAACGGTGGCATCGGTCGTTCTTTGCGCGGCGGGTTTGCGGGGTCGCCGTTAATCCCTGAGCAGCCCATCAACTCGTCGTACGCATCGTAAAACGGCTCCAGCTCGTCGTAGGTCAACGGCCAGTCATCAGCCACGCCGTCGAGCGTCTTCACGCGAAAGTCCGACGGATGGAAACGCGGGGTGTGAGCAGTCCAATGGATCGTGCTGCCGCCCACGGCGTTGAACATCAGCGGATCGATCGGCGAATCATCCACGTTGATCGGGTAGTCTTCGGCCAAACCTCTGACGTTTGGGTCAAATGCCCAATTGGTGCGTGCTTGGATCTCCCAGTCCTCGTGCTCGTTCGGATACTCTGCGGGTTTGATCCAACGGCCTTGTTCGAGACAGACTACGTTGAATCCGCTGTTGGAAAGTCGCCAAGCGACTGCGGCGCCAGACGCGCCAGATCCGAGTATCAGGATGTCTGTGGGAGGATGCGTGATGCTCAAAATCGCCTGCCTATCCGCTCGTGCAGACCGATAAGTCACCGCAAATCATACCATTCCGTCGAACGCCGGAAATATACTAACCCGTCGTATCGAACCGTACGCGAGAACATCGGAATCTCCATGCTCAAAGGGGTAGTAACCGCATTCGCCATCATGTTGGTTGCGATCCCGATTCCCGTTGTTCACTTCGTCGCCATCCCGATCAGTCCGTTCGTAGCGGGATTCGTCGGTGGTGGGATCGCAAAAGCGGACGAGATGAAGGTCGTCTGGTTCGGGTTGATTATCGGTGCGTTGATGCTGATACCGGCAGCCGTTATCATCGCCTACGGACAGATTAGCGACGCTGAAAAGCTCTTGGGTGTGCCGACTTCGCTGTGGGCGATAATCGGGTTTGCGATAGCGCCGTACGCATGGTTCGGAGTGACTATCGGCGCGCTGGTCTCGTTTCTTATGAGATCGAACGCGGAACAGACTGCGGAAGATCAATCCGGCGTGCGGATGTCGTAGAAACGCCACCGTGTTGGCGGGTTCTTTCAACTGCTTCGATCGCGCCGATCTTCCCTCTGCGCGGGTTCGGAAGCGTACAGCGAGGAGAATCTTTCCGAAATGCTCAGGCGTCTTGCGTAACTGGGGACTCGGGTACCAGCCAAGATTGAATCTTCTTGATGGGCAAGCCAATCAGACACCCATTGGTCGAGTCTTTTTCGCCTTTCCGGAATGAGTTCCATCCTCGGCACCGCGAGTACAGGACAGGTCACTTCGCGCCTGATGTTGTCAGCCACCGATGGCATGAACCGGCGAGTGATGCCTCGTCGCATCCGTGATCCCATGACAATCCACGATTGCGGCGAATGCCGATGCGCAACGGCCAGTGTATCCGTTGTGCCCAAATTGACGGATCGGATCGTGTAGCCTACTCCAGCCTTTTCAAGGAACTCCAGCGTGTACTCTCTTGCCGAATCGTAGCCGCGCCGATTGCGGCGATAGTCGAGGTTGCTCTCGAACAGCCGGATGTCGACCCCTGCTTTTTGTGCAATGCCCACCGCGTAAGGCAGGCAGGCCTGCATCGCGCTCTTCGACCGCAATGGCACGACGACGTAAGTCGGTTCGAGTTGCACGTCTCGCATTTCGACGTCCGGATCATTGTTGATCATCAAGATCGGGACCGTCGAAGCGCTGAGCAACTCCTCCGCCATCTTCTTCCGAACGTACCGGTGCAGACGGTGTTGTGGCCGTGCATACATCACGATCATTGAGTTCTCAGATTGCATGGCCTTGTACGACAAAATATGCGCGGGGCTTCCGGCGCTTAAGTCCGTCGCAATGTCGACTCCGAGATGGTCGATGCGACGCGTCAATTCGTTCAAGTAATCGTTCGCAAGGATCTTCCCAAATTCATGGATTGCTCCGTTGTTGATGAAACTCTCATCAATGCGCCTGGTTTGATCACCGGTCTCGATCGACAGATGCGCACGCTGGCGCCACTCGCCGTGCCTAGTCAATGGTGGGACGTCAGCTAACGAGAAGAAGAGATCCAACGTCGAACCGAACCACTTGCTCAGCAACACACCGTAGTTGATTGCGCGTTCGTGCCATTCCGAACCGTCTAACGGCACAAATAAAGAACCGATCTTTATAGGATCGCGATCATTGTGCGAGGTACGGGGCATAGCCGCTCGAAAAATGGCTCGGAACATGCCGACGGTCGGCACGCGAAGAGACTGCTAATACCTAGAATGCTACAGGACGGCGAGATTTGCGATTTCGGTTCGATAACTGTTGGGTGGAGGCAGATTGCGAGTCGTTTAGTTGCCCACAGCGTTCTGCAAACCAGATTCCATGATCCCGCTCATGCAACCGAACAATTCGCCCATGAACGCCTCAAAAGCCGCGCTATCGGCAGCGCTCGCTCCAGGACGACCACCTACGTAGACTTGAGCGAAATCGGTCGTGTCGAGCAGATCTGCTAGACATTGCTGGTCCTCGTCCCAAGTCCCCGCGTTGCCTACCTGGTCTGCCAGAGAGCATGCCATCATGCCGGCGAAGTACTCGCCAGCCGCAGCGATCTCCTCGATTTCGGTGTCTTCCCGCTCGCCGGCGAGAACCATGCGAACGTCGGACCTCTCGACGAGTTCCTCAATGCAGATTTGGCCGGGTTCCGAAAGTTGGTTTCCGACCATTCCCATCGTGGTGGTTAAGAAGAAAGAATCCAACGTTTCCGTCTCGAGACATTCGAAAAAGGCATATTGCCACGCTTCCGGTTGACCCTCTTGCGTGATCCGTTGTCGCAGAACCGACGACAGGGTCACCTCCGTCACCTCTTCGCGAATGCAAGCCTGCTCGGACTCGTTCAACAAGTCGAATGCATCCTGCCATAGTGTCGTTTCGGTGATCACGAATTTGGGCACGTCCGATGCTTCTGAAGCTGCAGGATCGGCCTCTTGAGCTACCTCGCCCTCCAGCTCTTCTTCCTCCGGTTTGAGTATGGTCTCGGGTTCGGATTCCGCATCGGAGACGCCGTCCTCAGATGCAATCTCGTTCCCATCGAAAACCTCGACCAACGCCACCTCCAGCTCCTCCTCAGGCACAAAATTCTCGAACCGGCCTGTTACCTTTCCTTCGGAATCCATCACGAAGGTCCACTCCTGCGAAACTAGCCCCCATTCCTCAAGCAACGGACTTGGGACCGCACGCGAAAGATCGCCTTGGATCTCCTGTGGATTGGAGAACAGGTCGATATGGATGTAGTCGGCTTGGCCCGGGTAGGCGGCGCTCAAGTTGTTCAACACCTCGACCTGAGGCCCACAAACTGCATTGGTGCAAAACGCCGGGCTGGCGAACACCACTACGGTCGGCTTGCCATTCTGCAACGCATCTGCAATCGAGGTTTGATAGAGAGCGTCGTATCGACTCGAACCAGTCGTCAATTCAGAGATATGCGACACGTCGTTGATCGTCCGCGACACGCTCAACGGCGGAATCTCCCCCAAATCGACCGATAAGGTTCGCTCCGCAACTTCCATGATCACTTCAACCGTCGCAACACTACCATCTGGTCTAGGAATGCTGGCCTCGACGCCCCATGTCCCAACCTGATCGAAATCCAACTCCGTGACATGAATTCCCCGTGTGCCGTAAGGAAACGGATAGTAACGTGCCCTCACAGTCTCGATCGGCCCTTCTCGGTTGTCGAGCGAATCGATCCCGTCGGGATACCTAAAGGACTCCACCTGAACCACCGGAAAAGCGACGATGCCCGACTTGTCAGTCAACACCATGGCGAACCGACGTGTCCCTGGTGCGAGATCGGGGGTGGCCAGTATCAGATTGACCTCATCGTCATCCCTGCGGATCACCCATTCCTGCTCTGGTTCCTGCAATCCGCCACCGGATTCTGGTTGGGCTTCGACCTCCGGTACCTCGGTGGGCACGCTCGTAGCAGTCGGAGCGACCGTCGGCGTTGGTGGCACCGGCGTCGCGGTCGGTTCGGCCGTCGAACACGCCATGGCAAACACCACCGACAGCGCGACTGCGGTCAGCCACCAGTATCGGTGGCCGACCAATCTACCGGAAAAGGACCGCAACATCAGAATCCGCCCTCGTAGATCCCGAACGTGAACGCGAAGATCGCGAAGTTAGACGAATTGCTGCTCAATTTGAGGATCGAGTTCGCGTAATCTGGGACCTCGACGATCTTGTACATCCGGCCCTCGTCGACCTTGAAGAATGACCGTCCCTCCTCGTCGAACTCGATGTCTTCGCCAGCTTCGCTCTCCATCAATGGGCGTCCATCGATCTCGACGAAAACGTCGAACTCGTCGGGTTCGGGAGGGTCGATCACGACGTTGGCGCTGCGTCCTTGGAAGCGGAACGCGAGATACTCGCTCAAATCATCGGTTTCACGCGCGTGGACGATCGCTTCCTTCTCGTTTCGCCACAGGCCGTGCACGACCCACTGTTGAGCCGGATAGTTGCTGTGTTCCGCGTATCTGTCTTCGTACTCAACCTCAACGTCGGGCTTGACGTAGTACTCGTCTTGTGCGGCGTACAGTCCGTACACGCTGTAGTTCCGGTCATATCCCGCGTAAAGCTCACGTGTCACGGTTTGAGCCGTCGAATCCCGTGGCGTGTTCTCGACCTCGCCCACCGGAATGTGACTAATGTCGTAGCCGGCATCTTCGAGCGATTTACGAATCTCAAGCTCCGTCTCCCGGTACGCCCCTTCGCCGAAGTGCTCGTACAGGATTTCTCCGCCAGCGCCGATCAGGTACTTTGCAGGCCAATATCGGTTGTTGAACGCTCGCCAGGTGTGCATATCGTTGTCCAACACCACTGGCCACTCGATATTTTCGTCGTCCACCGCCATCTGCACGTTGTCCAGCTCCTTTTCGAAGTCGAACTCCGGCGCATGCACACCGAGAATCACGAGGCCGTTGTCCGCGTATTTCTCTTGCCAATCTCGGAGGAATGGCAGCGTTCGAAGGCAGTTTACGCACGTGTAGGTCCAGAAATCGACCAGCACAACCTTGCCATTGTCGACTAGGTGGGCGATTGTCACTGGATCGCTGTTGATCCATTCGCCGGGATCCGTCACATCTTTGTCGAAACGCGGTTGATCTTCGAAACTCACGACGGGCGGTGTCGTCGGTTCCGGTGTTGGCACTACCGTCGGCGTTGGCACCTCGGTCGGAACAGGCGTCGGCGCAACCGTGGGCTCTTCACTCCCGCAGGCAGCGAATGCCAGTAATGCTGCCATCGATGCGACCACTGCACCGATCGCGAACGGTCGGGACGATGCCCCCCAAATCCGCTTCCACATCGAACTCATCTTTCAATCCACTCTTTCCTGCTCCGCATCTTGCGCATGAGCATTTGGACCCGACCGGAAAACGTCGAGTCATAGTTGTTGACGTTTAGACATACGAACCTGCTTAGCGCGCGGTGCTATGCCGAACTCAAGTCTCGTGTTCGATCGGGACGTCGTCGTTATTACCCCACTCTCGCCACGAGGCGTCGTAGTTTCTAACGCTGTCGACACCGACCAATTTCAACACCCAATACGCTTGTGCAGCCCTGATCCCGCCTTGGCAGTAGGTGATCACACCGCCGTCGGTCGAAACTCCGTTCTCAACCAGCAGATCCCTGATTTCATCCGCGGTTTTCAACGTCGGAATCGCCCCGCCGGTGTGGAAATTGACCCACTCCAGGTGAATCGCGCCTGGAATACGGCCGCCACGCTTCCCTCCGCGCTTGTTAGAGCCTTCCCATTCTCCGTCAGCCCTGACGTCCAACAGTGTTGTGTCTTCGGCGTTGATAGCCTCCAGAACATCGTCCATCCCGGCGTAGATCGACTGATTCGGATCCTGCACAGAAAACGATGCGGATCCGTCAGGCACGTAGGCATCGCTCGAAACTTCGCGACCGTCCGCAACCCACCTTTGATACCCGCCATCCAGCATCTTCACATTCGTGTGACGGTAATAGTGCAGGGCCCACATCAGGCGCAATGCATATAAGCCGCCTGTGCGGTCGTAAGCTACCACCAACGAATCGTCGCTAATCCCTAACGATTCCATCGTCTGTGCAAACTGTTCTGGGCCTTGGATATGCGTCCGGTCATCCAGCGACGTTTTGTAGTAGTTGTCAGGCGGATTCGAAGCGCCGGGGATGTGTCCTTCGGCATACTCGCCGGGATCATCCGTATCGACGACCACCACGTTCGGATCGTCGATATGATCGGCCAACCAATCGGTAGTTACCAATATGCTCGCATCGACATATCCGCGCTCATTCGGGGGGAGAATTTCTGTTGCCATAATCGCCGAATCTTTGTTGATGTGTAACCCAAGCTCGATTGTACCGCGACGATTGATCGATCCCCTGTCATGTCTCGTGCTTTGATTGTCAACGCGATGTGGATAATAGAAACCTAGTTCCCCAGCAACACCTATCGATACCTCGTGACCTTCATCCTCACAGGCGTAAGTCATCAGAACGCGCCGCTCTCGATCCTCGAGCGCGTGGCAATCTCGGAAGAGGAGCTTCCAGATCGTGTCCGCGAACTCACCGACCGGCTCGAACCATCCGACTCCGCAACGATCCTTTCGACCTGCAATCGCACTGAACTCTACGCGGTATCCCGCAACCCGGGTGCGGCGATCGAAGAGATGGTCGCGTATCTGTCAGTGCTCGGTTCCCGACGCAACGGCACAAACCTCAACGCCACCAACAATGAATTAGCCCCATTTGTTTACGCCAAAACCGGGTACCAAGCTGTCCACCACCTCTTCCGTGTTGTAACTGGTCTCGAATCTCTCGTGCAAGGAGATCACCAGGTGGCTGGGCAAGTCTCCCGAGCATTCCAAGCCCTCGGTTCCATCGACAGGGCCATTGACACCCGTCTTTCGCGGATGTTTCACGTCGCCTTCCGCACCGGGCGCTTCGCACGCAAGGAATCTGGCCTTGGATGGTCGCAGGTGTCGATCCCCTCTTTCGGTGTCAAGCTTCTTGAACGTGAAGTCGGAGACCTCCATGGCAAATCTGCTCTCCTTGTCGGCGCAGGTGAGACCGGGCGCTTGACTGCCATGTCATTGGTTCGCGCTGGTGTCAAAGATATGCGCATCGCTTCCCGCTCCACCGAGCGCGCCCATGGCCTGGCAACCGACATGGACGCCGCAACCGTCGTCCTAAACGACGTGCCAACTGAGATCTCCAAAGTCGATATCGTCATCACATGCACGGGCGCAACGACCCACGTCATTTCGAAATCAGATGTCGAGGATGCGGCCGAATCGCGGGTTGACAAGCTCCACGTCCTCGATCTAGGCCTGCCACGAGACGTCCAACCTTCCGTAGCCGACATCCCGAACGTCGACCTGTACACCATCGAAGATCTCCAACAGCTTGAAGCGGAACACCGAGCCCAAATCGCCGAGGCTAGTGCCAAAGCGGAAGCTATCGTGGCCGATGCTGCAGAACAGTTCATCGACGACATCGAAATCCAACCTCTTCTGAGAGGTATCGGGGAATCTGCAGAGCGCATCAGGGCTGCAGAACTCGAAAGGACCCTCGACCGACTCGACGACATCGATCCACAAACCCGCGAGGCCCTCGACGCAATGACGCGATCCATGGTCAAACGCATCCTCGCCGACCCAATCCAAATCCTCAGACAGCGTAAACGCTAAACTTTCCACTCTAGCGACGCTCACAATCTCGAGGATCGGCCAGACCAAAGTGGAAAACCCGACATCCCAAAAACTCTTCGACTCCGCGACGGAATTAATCCCCGGAGGCGTCAACAGCCCTGCGAGAGCGTGGCGATCGGTTGGAGGCACCCCTCTTTTCTTCGAGTCGGGGCAAGGTTCCCGGATCAACGACGTTGATGGCAACTCGTATATCGACTACGTCTGCTCATGGGGCCCGTTGATCCTCGGCCATTCCCACCCTGACGTGGTCCAAGCCGCCCAAGATGCTACGGCGAAAGGTGCGTCGTTCGGTGCGCCGACCGCCTACGAGGTCGAAACCGCGAGACTCGTTGTTGATGCTGTCCCATCTATCGAGATGGTTCGTTTTGTGAACTCCGGCACCGAGGCCACCATGTCCGCTATGCGCTTGGCACGGGCCGCGACTGGGCGAAATCTCATCCTCAAATTCGATGGCGGGTACCACGGCCACGACGACGCCCTGCTGGTTCGGGCAGGATCTGGTCTCGCCACTTCCGGTATCGCAGACTCCGCTGGAGTCAACCCGAAACTCGCTGAAGACACGATCGTAGCGCCCTACAACGACCTCGAAGCTATCGAGCAAATCTTCGATGCCCACTCGGAGCGGATTGCATGCGTCATCATCGAACCTATCGCTGGGAACATGGGGGTTGTTCCCGCCGATCCGGAGTTTCTGACTGGTCTTCGACGCATTACCGCAGATGAAGGCTGCCTCCTGATCTTCGACGAAGTGATTTCTGGCTTTCGAGCAGCGTTCGGCGGTGCTCAGGAAGTCTACGGTGTCTACCCGGACATCACCTGCCTTGGCAAGATCATCGGCGGCGGATTCCCGGTAGGAGCGTATGGCGCATCGGTCGAGTTGATGTCTCACGTCGCTCCTCTTGGCCCGATGTACCAGGCCGGCACACTGTCCGGCAATCCTGTGGCGATGGCCGCTGGAGCCGCGACGATCCGTCATCTTGCAAAGCCCGACACCTACGCTCGCCTGGCCTTAACAACCGCTCAGTTGGCAGACGGTCTACGCGAGATCTTCAATGAGACCGAAACTCCGGCGACCGTAAACCACGCCACCGGAATGCTCACCCTATTCTTCGGCGTAGACAGCGTTAAAGACATGACCACCGCCGCCAACAACGATCACCAACAGTTCACTTCCTTCTTCCACAAGATGCTCGAACATGGCGTCTATCTCCCACCGTCACCTTACGAAGCCTGGTTCATCTCACTCGCCCATACATCTGAAGATATCGACGCCACTTTACAGGCTGTGCGCGATAGTTTGTAGCCGCAACCGCGTCAGGTGTGTGCGTCGGTGGTTCCGACGAACTCCCTGGTCCACTAGACGCGGTAATTCCAAACGCCCTCGTGTATTCGTATTTGGCGCTTCCCAAATATCATTAACCTTCGCGAAGGAGATCAAATGACTGCTGCCGACAACGTAACCATCAGAGATATCAAGACCATCATGACCGAACCGGACAACATCCGGCTCGTCATCGTCAAAATCGAGACTTCCGAACCCGGGCTCTACGGCGTCGGTTGCGCTACTTTCACTCAACGACCGTCAACTGTCAAAGCGGCCGTCGACGACTATCTCCGACCTTTCCTCATCGGTAGGAACGTCGCCGACATCGAAGACATCTGGCAGTCCTCGTACGTCTCCTCGTATTGGCGCAACGGCCCGGTCCTCAACAACGCTCTCTCCGGCGTCGACCAAGCCCTATGGGACATTAAAGGCAAGATGGCCGGAATGCCCGTCTACGACCTCCTCGGCGGACGGGCGCGGGAAGCCGCTCCGGTTTATGTTCACGCTAGTGGTGCGACCAAAGAAGAAACCGCCGACCGCATGGCCGCGTATATGGAGCAAGGCTTCCACCACATTCGCGTCCAAGCCGCCACCACCGGTTACTCCTCGTACGGCTCTCACGGCGCTTCTGGCGATGGCTCGATCAACGCCCGCGATGTATCTCAAGGTCCCATCGCCGCCACCACATGGACCCGCGAGTACGATCTCAACAAGCTCTACGCCCATCCCGGCGGAGTCTTTGAACCCAAACCCTACATCCGCGGCGCCCTTGAACTTTTCGAGCACATCCGCAACCGATTCGGCTACGGCATCGAGATCCTCCACGACGTCCACGAGCGCATTCCGCCGATCCTCGGCGTTTGGTTTGCTAAAGAGGTTGAGCAATACCAGCTCTTCTTCCTCGAAGATCTCTTCAGTCCCGAAGACAACGAATACTTCCGCATGGTTCGCCAGCAATGTTCGACCCCAATCGCGATGGGCGAGCTCTGGAACAGCCCTCACGAGATCATTCCGATGATCAAGGACCGTCTCGTCGATTTCCTCCGCATGCACATGTCTCAGGTCGGCGGTATCACCCCCGGCAAGAAGTTTGCGGCGATGGGTGAACTCTTCAGCGTGCGGACCGCGTGGCACGGCCCTGGTGACACCTCACCGGTGGGTCATGCGGCAAACCTGATGCTCGATATCAACTGCCACAACTTCGGGATCCAGGAATACGCGATCCCCGGAGCCAACACCCGAGAGATGTTCCCCGGCTTCCCCGAAGTCCGTGACGGAATGATGTGGCCCAACGGCAAACCTGGCCTCGGCATCGACATCGATGAAGATATGGCCGCCAAGTTCCCCTTTAAGGAACGCGCATTTGGCGGGGCTTGGGACACCGTACGCCGAGCCGACGGAAGCATGGTCAAACCCTAGTCCGTTATTCCAGGTACGTGCGTCATCCCGACCCAGGCCGGAACCCAAACCTTATGGACGAGGAAATCAGACAAGAAGACGCAGGGCTCCGTCGACATGTCTTGGCGCGTATGCCCGCCTACCTCGCCACCGCCATTGGCGGGGCCGTAGCGATGGGAGTCAACGCACCATTGCGTTCTCCCGACGACCTCATCGGCAACACTGGCAGCGTTGCCATAGTCACTGTTTTTGGTGCCCTCATCTACGGCATGATCTGGGCCCGCCTCTCTGGCGACGTTCAGCAGCGCTCTCGCCGCTTCAACATCACCATCACGATCCTTCTGCTCATCGTCGTCGCGGCCGCTTGGGTCATCGAATACATCGGCGAAATCTCCAACACCATCCGCTACGTGATCCCCCTCGCCGGTATCGTAACGATTTCCGCCAGCGTTTTGTCCCCGATCATCGAGCGCTGGCGCAACAGCACCAACTTGATCTGGATCGCATTGGTACTGACTATCGCCATGCTCGTCGTCGGCTACGTCCTAACAGTCAACGAATTCGGGTTTAACCCTGAGCCGCCGAGTCTTTCGTTGCCACCTCCGCCTGCCTGAAACATCTCTCCAGAATCGAAATCTAGAATCGATATCCGGAAACAATCTTCAGGGCAAATCCGATAACGATCGGCGGTGGAAAATGAAAATCGGTTCGACGCTCGCTCCCTCTCGTCATAACCTGAGACATCTGGCAATTGTCGCAATCCTCGCTGCGTCGTCATTGATCGCGTTGACATCCTGCACATCGGGAGAGACGGACGAATCCGAAGATGCCGAGATCCATATAGGCACTGTCATGCCCGTGAGCGGCGATCTATCCGCATTCGGCCCATCCGCCCAAACGGCCATGGACCTCGTTTTCGAACTCGTCAATGAAGCAGGCGGAGTCAATGGCAAGACCATTTCCGCCATTCACCGTGACAGCGGCACCAACGAACAGATTGGCACCGATGCCGCCAGCGGCCTCGTCAACGTCGAAGGCGTCCCCGTCCTCATCGGCGCACACTCTTCTGGTGTGACCATCGCCATCGCCGAGTCCGTAACCATCCCGGCGGGTGTTCTCCACCTCTCAGTCGGGTCATCCTCCAAAGCCATCACCGCGCTGGCCGACAACGACATGGTTTTCCGCACCCGCGTAAACGATTTCGTCAAAGCACAAGCGCTCGCAGGCCTGGCCGAGGCGTTGGGATACCAGCACGTCTCCACGACATACATCAACAACGCCTACGGAGCGAGCCTCAACGAGTCCTTCGTCGAGAATTTCCAAGCAGCCGGCGGCACCGTCATCAATGAAGTCGCCCACGAACTCGGACAGGCCAGCTACATATCTGAGATCCGAGACGCTGCACAAGGTGAACCCGAAGTCCTCGTGACCATCGCCTACCCCGACTCTGGGCAGACGCTCCTACGAGAAGCCGCCGAGAGTGGAATCTACGATGAGTTCATGTTCGTCGATGTCACGAAGAACCAGACCATGTTCGACGCCATCGGTGGCACCCACTTTGAAGGCAATTTCGGCATCTCTCCTGGGAACCCTCAAACTCCGTCGGTTCAAGATTTCAAACGCATTTACGCCGAGCGGACCGGCGAGGATCCTGAACAGCAACTGATCGCCGAAGCATTTGACGGCGCGGCAGTCGTCGCCCTCGCGATAGAGATGGCCGACAGCGAAGATCCCGTCGCCATCCGCGACGCTCTCCGTCCGATTGCCAACCCGCCCGGCGAGATCGTCGGGCCCGGCGACATCGCTCGTGCCTTGGAACTCGTCCGCGAGGGCAAAGACATCAACTACGTTGGCGCCGCGGGCGACATCGACTTCGACGAAAACGGCGATGTTGTGAGTGGGATGCGCGTCTGGACTGTTGAAAACAACATCATCGTGGACACCGACATCTACGCCTTCCCCGGCGACACAATCGACCTATCGTCAGTGAGATGAAACCCGACTCTTTGAGATCGGTAGGGCTCGCTGCATTGGCGGGGTTGATCTCAATCGTGTCGTTGTCGTGCGGCGACAGCGACGATGTCGAAACGATTTCCGATGCCACATCGGACACAGTCAAAATCGGCACGCTCTTCCCACACTCAGGTGACCTCGCCGCGTTCGGGTCGCCGTTCCATGCCGCAGTGTCGATGGCGTTCGACCTCGTCAATGAATCCGGCGGAGTAAACGGCAAACAGCTCGAAGCCGTACTTGGTGACACCGGAACTAGCGAGCAACTGGCAACGGACGCCGCGAGCGCTCTCATCAACTTCGACGGTGTCCCGGTCATCATCGGCGCAGCATCATCGGGTGTGACGGTTGCCGTAGCCGAGTCGGTGACCATTCCTTCAGGCGTTTTGCTTTTATCACCCGCGTCCGCTTCGAATGCACTGACCGCACTCAATGACGACGACCTCGTTTTCCGGACCGTCGTGTCAGACCGGGTGCAAGGCGAAGTCGCCTCCCGATTAGCCCTCGCATTAGGTTACGACCGCGTTGCATCAACCTACATCAACAACTCGTTTGGCAACAGCTTGTCGTCGAGTTTCGCCGAACACTTTCGAGCCTTGGACGGCACCGTCACCGATGAGGTATCTCACGAACTCGGCCAAGCAACGTACTCATCGGAACTCCGCAGGGCTTCCGAACGTGACCCGCAAGCGCTCGTAACCATCGCTTACACCGAATCTTCATACACGCTTCTCAGAGAAGCGATCGAAGGAGGATACTTCGATGACTTCTTATTCTTCTCGGCTTCTTACAACCAAGATCTCTTCGACGAACTGGGCGCCCACAACTTCGACGGCAATTTCGGCCTGAGGCCCGGTGCACCGTTAACGCCTGCAAGGCAGTGGTTTTTCGATGAATTCGATGCTCGCAATCTTGGCGAATCAGACACTCCACTGCTCAGCGAATCGTTCGACGCTGGACTTTTGCTAGCGCTGGCAATCGAAAAAGCAGATGCCGAAGACTCCGAATCCATCCGAGACGCTCTGCGAGAAGTTGCAAATCCTCCTGGCGAGAAGATCGGTCCAAACGACATCAAGCGCGCCCTCCAACTCGTCCGCAGTGGCCAAGAAGTTGACTACGTCGGCGCTTCAGGCGAGTTGGATTTTGACGGCAACGGCGACGTCAGCGGCTCGATGGAGATTTGGCAAATCGCCAACGGTAAAATCGGAACCACGGGCATATTCGCACTACCCGGTGAAGATATCAGTCTGAAAATGCTTGAATAACGTAGTTTCGATTGATCGCCCCTCCGAAAATTGCCAGTTTCCATCTACCGAAACAAGGTGAACGCCCATTTAGGCGTGAAACGTACTAAATGTTCAGTATCACCAATAGAATCGAAACTTAGCGAAGTTAACAAGTAAGTGCAGGAGACATAAGCATGTCATCAGTCAGAGGCGCCCTCACGTTAATTAACGTCTCAAAACTCTCTATGCTGGGAGCGACGTTGGCATTACTCGCCTTCGTCGCCATTGCCTGCGCCGAAGACGAACCGACACCGACTCCGGTTCCGCCAGCTCCCACAGCGACTTCGGTACCGCCGACACAGGCGCCCGAACCGACTGAAGCACCCGAAAAAGTCATGGAGCCCTCCGGTGAACCGGTGAAGATCGGAACCCTGATCGACGTCACCGGCGATCTCGCCGCGTTCGGGCCTCCGATCGTCCTAGCAACTGACCTTGCCGCCGTATTGATCAACGAAGCGGGTGGTATCGACGGTCGACCGATCGAGATGGTCCATCGTGACAGTGGCACTAGCCCACAGATCGCCACCGACGCCGCGAGCGCGCTTGTCAACGTTGATGGTGTGGAAGCGATTGTCGGTTCGCTCTCTTCTGGCGTCACTCTTGCAGTGGCCGAGTCCGTGACTATCCCGAACGGCGCTGTTCTCGTGTCTCCGGCGTCGACCTCACCTGCCATCACCAATTTGGATGACAACGACACAGTATTCCGAACCACAGTCTCTGATGCATTGCAAGGCGTGATCGCTGCGCAACTCGCCAACCAACTGGGTTACGAGAACGTGGCGACGCTCTACATCAACAACGCATACGGCGAAGGTCTCTCGAACGTGTTCAAAGAGAACTTCGAAGCCCAAGGCGGTACGGTTTCAGCCGCGGTTCCGATCGAAGGCGGTCAAGCCAGCTACGCATCCGAACTTCGTCAGGCGTCAGACGGCGATGCGGAAGTCTTGATGGCTCTTTCCTACCCCGAAACGGCCGGCGTCTACCTGCGGGAGGCTGTCGAGGGGCAGTACTTCGACGACTTCATGTTCGTCGACGGCACCAAGAACCAAGAGATGTTCGACACCCTAGGTGCCGACAACTTTGAAGGGAACTACGGAACCGCTCCGGGTGCTCCGGGAACCCCCACACAAGAGACGTTCAAAGATCTCTACGCTTCGAAACTGGACGGCGACCCATCGAGCCTGTTCATTTCCGAGGCATTCGACGCCGCCGTGATCCTAGCCCTCGCCATCGCGGAAGCCGGTTCTGAGGACGGCGACGACATCAGAGCAGCGATGCGTGACGTGGCCAACGCGCCCGGTGAGAAGGTCGGCCCCGGCGATCTAGCCAGAGCCCTCGAACTCATCAGCCAAGGTCAAGACATCGACTACGTGGGAGCCGCTGGTGACCAGGACTTCGACGATAACGGCGATGTCCAGAACACCATCGAAGTTTGGAAGATCGAAGGCGGCCAAGTGACCTCCACCGGCATCTTCGCAAGCCCCGGTGACACGATTGATATCGAAACCGAAGGCATGATGATGGAAGAACCCGCGGGTGACCCCATCAAGATCGGGACCCTCATCGACGCTACCGGCGATCTAGCCGCTTTCGGACCTCCGATCGTCCTCGCGACCGATCTGGCCGCGCTGCTGATCAACGAATCGGGCGGGATCGACGGACGTCCTATCGAGATGATCCACCGTGACAGCGGCACAAGCCCACAGATTGGCACTGATGCCGCCAGCGCCTTGGTCAACGTCGATGGCGTCGAGGCCATCGTTGGCTCGCTGTCATCCGGAGTGTCGTTGGCGATTGCGGAATCTGTGACGATTCCCAATGGCGCGGTTCTGGTTTCGCCAGCATCGACCTCACCGGCGCTCACGAATCTCGATGACAACGATTTGGTGTTCCGCACTACGGTGTCTGATGCCCTGCAGGGAGTGATCCTCGCAAACGTCGCTTCGCAGCTCGGATACGACAACGTTGCGACTTTGTATATCAACAACGCCTACGGAGAAGGGTTGACGACGGTGTTCGCAGATACCTTCGAAGGTTTGGGTGGAACGGTTTCTGCCCAAGTACCGATCGAGGGCGGTCAGGCCAGCTACGCCTCCGAACTCCGTCAGGCATCGCAAGACGGCGCGACCGTCTTAATCGCGATGTCCTATCCGGAAACGGCAGGTGTCTACCTGCGCGAAGCCGTGGAAGGGCAGTTCTTCGACGAGTTCATGTTTGTTGACGGCACGAAGAACCAAGACATGTTCGACACCATCGGCGCCGACAACTTTGAAGGCGATTACGGCACCGCGCCGGGTGCGCCGGGAACGCCTACGCAAGAGACCTTCAAGGAACTCTACTCGTCGAAACTGGATGGCGACCCGTCGAGCCTATTCATCTCCGAAGCCTTCGACGCGGCGGCGATCCTTGCGCTGGCGATTGCTGAAGCCGGCTCTGAAGATGGCGCTGACATCGCGGCGGCCATGCGGAAAGTCGCAAACGCGCCAGGCGAGAAGGTCGGACCTGGCGACCTCGGAAGGGCCGTTCAACTCATCAGTCAGGGACAAGACATCGACTACGTCGGCGCTGCTGGCGAGCAGGAGTTTGACGACAAAGGCGATGTTTTGAACACCATCGAAGTATGGAAGATCGAAGGCGGACAGATTGCATCAACCGGCATCTTCGTCAGTGCTGGCGATCCTGTCGATCTGGGCGATGAGTCCACCGGCAAGGTTGCTGGGATCGGTTCGCCAGCGGCGCAAGTGTTTACGGTTGGTGCGGGTTCCAAGGGCCAATTCAAGGTGCCGGAGACACTCAGGGGTGCTGACATCATCGTCACGCTCGAAACTGAGACGATAAACGGCGTGGTAGATTTCAGTTCCGACTCCGCTTCGGTTGAGATCGATCTGCACACGCTCCAGAGCGATCAAGCGCGTAGAGATCGCTACGTGCGTGAGCAGTTGTTCCCGAGCCAGCCCGTGGCCACCGTCCACTTCCCTGACCTAGGGGACGTGCCGGCAGCGTTCCTGGACAGCGGTGCGGAACACACGACAACTCTGATGGGCACCGTCAACGTGAACGGCGTGGATGCTGAGCTTGAATTCGACATCACGGCGCGTTTGGACAACGGCTCCGATCTGGTCGTCCTCGGTACATCGGATTTCGTGTGGGCCGATTTTGGCATGACCGCGCCCGTAAGCCAGTTGTTCACCGTCGAGGACGAAGTCTCCGTCGAGATCCTTTTGCAAGCGTCGGTGAGCAATTAGTTGACGCATCCTTTGGGTCAGATTCGCGCCGCGCTGTTCGATCTTGACGACACGCTCTTAGATCGATCCTCCGCATTCGAGGCTACGTTTCGAGAGTTCTACGACTCACATCCATCGATCAACTCAACGTCGGATTGGGGCGAAGCGTTAGATTTCTTCTGGTCGCTCTCGCCCCACGGCACGATAAATGGTCAAGACGCGGCTGTCCGGATCACGGAGCGTTGGCCATCGATTCAACACGACCCAGCCGAATTTGAAGCGTGGTTCTTCAACACCTTGGGCCGTCAAGCCCGACCGATTGACGGGGCGATGGAGTTCGTCGAAGAGTTGAACGAGGCACGATTTCCCTGGGCAGTTGTGACCAACGGATTGAAGTTCCAGATGGTGAAGCTTGAACACAGCGGCTTCGGTTCCGTTGTTCCCTTCGCCATCGTCTCTCGTCTATTCGGCGCCGACAAACCTGACCCTCGGATCTACAACGAAGCGGTTCGTCGCCTGAAGATCTCATTCAAAGGCATCGATGACATCGAACCGTCGGAGATTCTATTCGTCGGCGACAACCCTTACACCGACATCACCGGTGCGGCGGGAGTCGGAATGAAAACGGCTTGGGTTAAGGTGAGCGACGAGTTTCCCGATGATGCTCCCGTGCCGGATATGGTGATTGGGAGTGTGGTGGAGTTTCGGGGTTTGCTCGGATTGGGTTGAGGCAGCGTCCTTGCTCGCCTTCGTATGTTGCGGCGCGAAGTATCATTACCATCGCGTTAAAACGAGAGAGTCATTTCGAGACTCGCCAGCAGAATAGAAAGCAGGATCGTTCCCAATGTCCCTCGGAGTTGCGGTGCTAGGCACCGGTCGGATTGGCGGAAATTACGTCAACGTCGTGAAGAACACGCCGGGTGCTGAAATCAAGGTTGTGGCCGAACCTCGTGAGGAGTTCGCCTCCGCGTTGCAGGACCAACACCCGGAGGTCGATTTCGTCGCCGATTACCGCGACACGCTTGAACGGGACGATGTCGATGTCGTCGTCGGCACGCTTCCGCACTGGCTTCACTACCAAGCGGCTCTCGACGCTGCCGCCGCTGGCAAGCACATCTACATGGAGAAGCCGACAGCCGTTTGGGCGTCGCAGGCCGAGGAGATGCTTGCTGCTGCGAAAGAAAACGGCGTCAAATTGATGACGGCCCACACGCAGCGTTACTATCCTGCGGTCAAGGCGATGAAGGGTGTTGTCGACAGCGGCGACCTTGGGTCGGTGTTGATGGCGTATGACGTTTGGCACAAGCCGTATGGTCCCTACAATCGCCCGGAATGGATGCTGGATCGCGATCGTGGCGGCGGGATGGGTCAGATGGATGGCACGCATCAGATCGACAGACTGCTGTGGATCATCGGTTACGACGTGGCGACGGTTTCGGCTCAGCAGGGGCAGTTCACGTACCCGAAGTCGGAGCACCCGTCGATCAACTGCGATGACACGGGGATGTATTTCATCCGTTGGAAGAGCGGGATCGTGGCGTGTGTGAGTCGTATCGCCTGGGAACGCGGAGCAACCGAGTATGGTGGTGACTGGTTCTTCACCGAAGGCATGGCGCGTTTCCGTCTGCCCTACGGCGGTGGCGAACCGCCTGCGCTGTTCATTGCCGATACAGGCGATGGCACTTGGCGCAAGGAAGGTGTGCCTGAGCGCAACAGTCTGTTAGACGAATTCACGGAGTTCATCGAAGCACTTGAACGTGGCGATGACGATACTCCGATACCGCAGGTGCACGGTCTCAACGTGCTCAAGGTGTTGGAAGCAACAGAGGAATCAGCGCGTACCGGGCGCGAAGTCGTCCTCGATATGGAGTAGCTAAAGATGCAACCTGCCAAACTCAAAGCAACGCTAAAGTCGGGTAAACCGGCGTTTGGCTTTATGATCTTTGCAATCGAAGGGTTGCGTTGGGCGAGGATGTACGCAGGATCGACGCTCGACTACATCATTGTCGACTGGGAACACGCGTCTCGGGACCGCCAGAGACTTTCTGAGATTATTGGCAGCGTCAAAGGAGAAGGCATCACGTGCATCGTGCGCACTCCTAGCACTGACGAGACCTACGTGGCGATGGCACTCGATGCGGGTGCCGATGGTGTGCTGGTGCCATACTGCGAATCGCTCGAAGAGGTCCGGAAGTGCGCCAACAAGCTTCGTCTGCATCCTTTGAAGGGCGAATATTTCGAGCGAGCGTCGATGACGGGCGAGTTTCCGAGCGAGAAGACTCGTGAATATCTTCACGCCCGACACGCGGATCACATCTTCATCATGGGCGTCGAGTCTGAGCCGGCCGTCAACCGATTGGACGAACTGCTCGAATGCGCTGAGATTGATGGCATTTTTGTCGGGCCTAACGACCTTACGACTTCGCTGGGCATACCCGACGAAGTCGAGAATCCGAAATATCTCGACGTGTTGAAGCACGTCATCGACACCGGTGAGAAACACGGCGTCCCGACCATGGTGCACCAACAGACGATGGAGGCATCGACGAAAGCGATCGAGCTCGGTGCCCGTTGGGTGCTTCACTCGAGCGACGTGGGCATCTTGCTGAAGGGCGTCCAGACTGACTTTGCTCAATTGCGTGAGATTGCCGGGGCGAGGTTTGGCGGCGTCGAGGCTCGCGAAGCCGAGGACACGTTAGAGACGATCTAGCATTTCACACGATTGGTCTTTGATGCAGCAGTCATCGTGAGCGCGGTTGCGCTTCGTGAACTCTGGTTTTGGAGGGAAATTTCTAGTAATCCGCGCTGAAGATTGGATTTGAGATGAGTCTTTTTGAATTGTTTATGGTGGCCACCATCTTGATCGGTGGCGGTTACGCGCTCTACAAGCTCGACGTTTTTCGGAACTTGAAGCCGCACTTGGCGTTGGAGCATGTCGTCACGCATCGTCATGTGGGCGACAGCTACGTGCATATAGCGATCCAAGTGTCGTTGACGAACACGTCGAAGGTCGCTGTGGCGACCACTGACGCGGTCTGTATCGTGCAGCAGATTGCGCCGCTTGACGATGAGGAGGTCGCGACGCTTTACTCGAACTTCTTTGAGAAAAAAACGGAGTCGGACATTCAATGGCCGCTCCTCAACCGTTGGGACAAATCTTGGGCATTCGGCGAGATGACGATTGAGCCGAAAGGAACACACGTAGAATACTGGGAAACGATCATTTCGAAGGGTATTCGAACTGTGCTTGTGTCAACGCGATACGACAATGCGAACTACATCGAAGGTGCCGACGCCTCTCGGGGCTGGGAACTGTCAACTGCTTACGATGTAGACTGACCGCCAGGAGGTGACGAACGTGGCCGACACGCAGAAGCGACACACCGCGATCAGCAATCGAGGTAGTCGAATGAAGAAAACCCCGCCGCCGCCCGAGGAAACCGGCAAACCGCCGGGAGTACAGAGGGTGCCGATGTCGAAGAAGACCAAAACTGCAAGTCCCGCAGCATAAGTACAACAGGACCCACGAATGAAAAGTTCGGAGTTGACTGACGAAATCAATCCCTATCGCCTGCCGAGTTCGGTTGTGCCAAGCCATTACAACCTGCACCTAAAACCGGATTTGGAGGCTGAGACGTTTAGCGGGGACGTCGAGATATCGGTCGAGGTTTCGGAACCTGTTTCTCAGATTGTTCTCAACGCCAAGGAGATGGATCTCAAGTCGGCGCGGCTTGTCGGTGACGGTAGTGATGTTGAGATCGGCGATTTCGCGTATGACGAGGAGTTGGAACGCGTCACGTTGGATCTGGGTGGCGAGGTCGGCGTCGGCTCGTACACTCTGGCGATCGATTTCGATGGCGTTCTCAATCGGAAGCTGTACGGTTTCTACATCTCAACCTTTACGGACGATGCCGGCGTTGAGCACAAGATAGCGACGACGCAGTTCGAGAGTACAGATGCTCGGCAAGCCTTTCCGTGTTTCGACGAGCCGGCGATGAAGGCTTCGTTTGAGATTGCGTTGACGGTTCCGAATGATCTGTTCGCGGCATCGAACGGTCCGATCATTTCAGAGCAAGTTTCGGGAGATGGATCACTCCGCACCGTCAAGTTCGGCACCACGATCAAGATGTCGACGTACCTGGTGGCGTTCATCGTGGGGCCGTTTGAGGCTACCGACCCGGTGGACGTTGATGGTGTGCCGTTGAGGATCATCCATCCGATAGGCAAGGGGAATCTCACGCCGTTCGCCCTCGATGCCGGGGCGTTTTCGTTGAGCTTTTTCAACGATTACTACGGCATTCCTTATCCGGGCGAGAAGTTGGACCTTGTTGCGATCCCGGATTTTGCGTTCGGGGCGATGGAGAACCTTGGTTGTGTGACGTTCCGGGAGGTGATCCTGCTGGTCGATACGGCGAGGGCAACGCAGCCGGAACTGCTTAGGATCGCGGATGTGATCGCGCATGAGCTTGCGCACATGTGGTTCGGCGATCTTGTCACTATGGAGTGGTGGAACGGGATCTGGCTAAACGAAGCGTTCGCCACGTTTATGGCGGCGTTGTGTACAGATGCATTCAATCCGGAGTGGCGGCGTTGGGATCAGTTCAGCCTTGAGCGTTCGGCGGCTTTTGATGTCGATTCGCTGCAGAAGACGCGGCCGATCGAATATGAGGTGAAGTCCCCGGCTGATGCCGACGGGATGTTTGATCTGCTCACGTATGAAAAGGGCGGATCGGTGTTGAGGATGCTGGAACAGCATCTCGGTGCGGAGCGATTCCGGGATGGCATTCGTCACTATTTGAAGAAGCACGAATACGGCAACACCGAGACCTCCGACCTCTGGGACGCGCTCGAGGAGGTGACGGGCGAGCCGGTGCGCAGCACGATGGATGCTTGGATCTACCAGCGCGGCTATCCGATCCTGAATGTGAAGCAGTGCGATGGTTGCGTCAAGACGATCTTCACGCAGAACCGGTTCTTTTACAAGGCGCCGGGTGAGGCTGACGAAACGGTCTGGCCGATTCCGGTTGGGATCAAGTACGCGGCTGCGAACGGCGAGATCGGCAGCATGAAGATGCTGATGACTGAGGACGATGTTGAGGTCGCCGAGTTGGAGAACGCCAAGTGGGTCAATGCCAACGCCGGTAGCAACGGGTTCTATCGTGTCAACTACTCGCCAGAATTGATGGCAGCGTTGAGCGATGTGATGGGTGAGATGGAGGCTATCGAGCGGTACAGCATCGCGGATGATCAGTGGTCGGCGATGTTGGCTGGTGGTTCGTCTGCTGTCGATTATGTCCGATTGGCTGAGGGGTATTCAGGCGAGGATGACCTCGATGTTTGGACACTGCTGGCGGGTAATTTGGCGAGTCTGGAGAGGATCATTGAAGATGATGCGGCGAGATCGCGGATGCGTTCTCGGTTGGCGTCGCTCTATGGCTCTGGTTTGTCGAGGCTGGGTTGGGCGCCCGGTGAGGGTGATTCGCCGAGGGATCTTGAGTTACGGGGAGTGTTGAGCCGGTCGTTGGCGGTGACGGCACGGGATGCGGATGCGTTGTCCAGGATGCGCGAGTTGCATGATCGGCATCTGGCCGGTGAGTCGGTTGAGCCGAATCTGGTTTCGGCTGCTACGAGTTCGGTGGCAGTTGTTGGATCGATTAGCGACTATGAGGTGTTTGTAGGGCGATTCAAGGATGCGGCTACTCCTCAGGAGGAACGTCGGTATATGGGTGCGCTTGCGTCATTCCCCGGCGAGGGAGAGATGCGGAACACCTTGGATATGTGTCTGAACGGGGATATTCGGTCGCAGGATGGGCCGTATCTTGTTGCGGGTTGTCTGATGAACCGAAATCACGGGCCGTTGGCTTGGGATTTCGTGAAGTCGAAGTGGGATGAGATGCTGGAGGTCTACCCGGACAACAGCATCGTGCGGATGGTCGGAGGGATACGGTCGCTGTCGAAGCCGGAGCAGGCAGCGGACATCAAGGCCTTCTTCGAGACGCACAAAGTGCCGACTGGCGAGTTGACGTTGCAGCAGTACTTCGAGCGTCTGGATGTAAACGTGGCGTTCAGGCAGCGGGAGACTGCGGCGTTGACGGAGTGGTTGTTGAAGACCAGCTAGGGCATCCGTGGGATGCGAGACGCGCTCGGCGGGAATGACTAGGATCAGACGAGACGAAGCGTGAGGTTCTCTCGTTACACTTTGTCGTAAGTCTGATTTGAAGAGGCAAGTTGAGAGGGGCTCTGCTGCGTGACTGAACTGCGATACGAACGGCTGGACGAGGACTGGCAACGGGGATTGGCTGTAGTTGCACATCCCGACGATCTGGAGTACGGGGTGGCCAGCGCCATCTCCAAGTGGACTTCGGAGGGCAAGGAGTTCACGTATCTATTAGCGACGAGAGGCGAGGCGGGTATCGATGCGATGCATCCGGACGAGACTCGGAGAGTGCGTACTCAAGAGGAGATCGACAGCGCGAAGGTTGTCGGAGTGGACACCGTGGAGTTTCTCGACTATCCGGATGGAATGGTGGAGTACGGATTGCCGCTGAGACGCGACATCGCCAGAGCTGTCAGGCGGCACAAGCCGGACGTTGTGGTCACGATGAACTTCGAGATGCGCTTCCGCGGTGGAGGCACCAATCAGTCAGACCATCGCGCCGTCGGGCTTGCGGCGCTGGATGCAAGCAGAGACGCAGGGAATCGCTGGATATTCGAAGAGTTGAACGAAGACGGACTGGAACCGTGGAACGATGTCAAGATGGTGCTGGTCGGTGCCTCGCCAAACGCCACTCACGCGGTGGACGTCGGGGATCACATCTACAGAGGAGTGGAGTCGTTGGAGAAGCACGACATCTACATCAAGGGCCTTGGTCGGGACTTCGACCCAGAGATGTTCCTGACTATGACCGCTAATGCCGTGGGAGAGGAGTTCGGGTGCGACTACGCCGTGAGCTTCGAGGTCTTCGCCCTGTGATTGGCTGGATGTGAACGTCGCGTCTAGGCAACGGGAAATCGGGCCGTTGACGGAGTGGTTGTTGGCGGATTAAGCGCTGCTTGGGCGAAACGCGATAAGGAAGCACAATCCATGCCGGAGATACCCAAGCATAAGGTATTCATCAGCTTCCACGATTGCGATTCGGACCGGAAGTTCAAAGAACGATTCGCCAAACTGCTCAATAGGCATATCGTTGATAAGTCCGTCAAGGACGAGGATATAGACGACGCAAATCTACCCGTCGGCAGAGTGAGACAGATCATCCGCGACTGTTTCATCTCCGATGCCGCAGTCACCGTTGTCTTAGTTGGGTGTTGCACCTGGCAGCGTAAACATGTCGATTGGGAGATAGGCTCGAGCCTGCGAAAAACGAATAAGAACCCTCGATGTGGACTGGTTGGGATATTGCTTAAGTGCCATCCTCAGTACGGTACCTCAGAAATAAACCCCAGATTGCTACCACCCAAATTGGCGATCAATTTGGTGGGTGATGAACCTTACTCAAAGCTTTACAACTGGCCCAAAAAGCAGGTCACTCGGAGATTCCGTAGGTGGATTGACGAGGCGTTTCAACGTATAGAAGGGCCCAACCCTATAATCGGCAAGGATCAGTTCAAGCGAAACAGGACAACCGAGTGCTCCAGAGGGTGGAAAAGCGGCCCCAAAATCCCCAAAATCGTAGACGTATTCTGAGTAACGCTACTCAAGAGAAAGGAACGCGGTTGCGGGTTCGTCGAGGCTTGCTCCGAATTCCAGCACCAGATCGGATGCACTGTCGCTTATTTCGGTAATGAAGTTGCCGATGACGCTTTCCCCGCCTTTGATCGTGTCGTTGAACGCGTCCCTCGATGGTCCGAAAGTGAACGGGTTTCCATTGCCGAAGAACCCGTAGGAGTTTACGCCCGTTCCCCTGACTCGGAAATTGTCGTCTTCTATCTTCACGGTTGAATCGAACCGGCCCAGGTTCGTCGCCTCTATTTTGATCCGTATGAACTGATAGTTGTCATGCGCTTCGAAATATAGGTACCCTCCGTCCTTCCAATCACGCTCCACTTCAATGACGCGCAGCCCCAGATTTCCCGTGACTATTTGCGCTCCCAACGCGCCAGGGCGTTGCCTAGATGTTTGATGCACTTGAGGAATGGCTGTTGGCGTCAGAGTCGGCGTTGCCGTTGGTGTGGGTGTGGGAGTGTTAGTCGGGGTAGGGGTTTCTGTAGGTGTCGGAGTGGTGGTCGGTGTAGGTGTATTTATGGGCGTAGGCGTGATAGTGGGAGTGTTCGTAGCCGTCGGCGTGGGCGAAATCGTAGGCGTAGCAGTGGGGGTTTGCGTTGGAGTCGGCGTTGGAGTGCGAGTGGGCGAAGGAGTGATCGTGGGAGTGCTTGTAACCGTCGGTGTCGGGGTAATCGTGGATGTAGGCGTCGGTGTGACCGGGAGCGAGACCGTGCCAGATTTGGGATCACGCTCAAGAGACAGGAACATATGGGCAGGCGAACTTAATTCTCGGGCGAACTCCAAACGCAGGTTGTATGCACCCTTTGGGATTTCAGTGATGAAACTTCCGACCACCGTGTCTTGCGGCTTGAGGCTGTGATCGAACGCATCATCCTCAGATGGGCCGAAAGTGAACGAATTGCCATTGCAAGAAAAGCCGAAACTAGTAACTCCGTCCCCTCTGACCCGAAAATAGTCGTCCACGATGCGGAGCCGATTACTATTGCGAGTCGATACATTGCGCACTGCAATCGAGACGTGGATGAATTCGCAACCGTCGCGAGGCTCGAAGTACAAATAGCTCCGCTTATCTTCCCAACCTCTCTTCACGCTACGTATTCGCATTTCGACATCCCCGCTGGCAACCCACGCGCCGAATTTGCCGGGACGGTCTCTGGAAGTCTCGTATACCTTGGCGAAAGGAGTCTGGGTAGGGGCGTTGGGATCCGCGAAAGTCTCCCTAGAAATACCTGTGGCAGCCGACGTTGCGGACGCAGCCGGGGTTGATGTCGGAGTAGCCGTGCTTGTCGGTGTTGCTGTGTGCGCAGGAGTACTTGTCAATGTAGCCCTAGGCGTGTTCATGGGTTTCGGAGTGCTCGTGGCAGTCGGATTAGGAGTTGGTGTAGCGGTGGGCGCAGGTGTTTCTGTGGGAAGAGGAGTAGGCGACGGAATCGCCGCGGGAGTCGGGGCTGGAGTTGCTGTCGGATCAGATTGTGTGCAGCCGACGACGAGAAACATCGACATCACGATGATCAAGACGCGGGACATGAAGGCCTCCCCGGCGGTTCGTTGCAGACTCAACTTGAACCATCAAGCAGGACGACACACACCGCAACGGGGAGACACGCAAGGTGTGCCTACTCCGAAAGCGGCTAACGCGTTGGCGCGCCGGATATGTGTGTCGTAAAGCTCCGATGGAACCCCGACTGCTTGATGGTCGGCAACAACTATACATGCAAGAGAAGGCTGTCTACGGGGACAGAGTTGCGTTGGGAACGTTGGCCGACGCACGTACGAAACTCAGACTGGTAATGATTTCAGTGTCCACACGCCCTAAGACACCAACCACGCAACGAATATGCCAACCGCGAGCATCGAATAAAACGGCAAGGTCGACATCGTAAACAGACTGCGAAGAAAGTGACGCCTACCAGCATCGTCCGCCTTTATCTCGAACAATTCGTCCCCGCTCAACTTGCCTGACCGAAACCTCCGGACGAAATTGCTGTAGCTGTCTCTGAAACCTCTTTCCAACGCCAAGTAATAGGCATCCAAACCCCAAAATATCGCCGCGGGTACCACAGCGATCCACGTCTCAAGCAGACCGAAAGATTCACCTGACGCCGATGCGTCGAATTTGGTAATGACTACCAATATAGCCGCAACCAACGTCAAAGCCCAAGTTTTGCAAGCACGGCGGTTCTCGTCCATGCGCGTGATCACGGATTGCATCATCAAAAGATGAGCGCGGACATCTTCTGGGTCTAGTTCGGGAGTAGTCATGTGCAAACCTTACATCGCTCCGCCTCAACTTCATCGACGCGGTTAGTTTAGCCTTTCCGCACGAACTCCACGATTTGCTCTGGCGGTGTAGGCTCGCGTCCCGCGCCTGCTTCATCCTCCGGCTCGTCGTCTACTACTAGGTGGCGGATAGGGTAGTTGATTACTATTCCCTCTTCGTTGAAGCGCCGGTGGATTTGTTTGATTAGTTGGCTTTTCAGTTGGAAGGAGCCGGCGCGGTCGGTGGCTTGGAGGAAGACCCAGAAGTCGATGTTGGAGTCGCCGAAGGTGCTGAATCCTGCTCGTGGTTCGGTTTCGGTGATGGCTTCGTCGGATTCGACAACGATCTTGTTGGCGACTTCCATGATGATCTCTTCGACTTTTTCGAGGTCAGAGGAATAGCTGACGCCGCCTGTGACGATGACGTTCATGGCCAACGCAGGGCGGGAGTAGTTGGTGATCATGTTGTCGGACATCATGGAGTTGGGGATGATGATGAGGTTGTTGAAACGGGATCGGAGTTTGGTGCTGCGCCAAGAGATGTCTTCGACGAAGCCGGAAGGTCCGCCCTCGATTTCGATGAAGTCTCCAACTTGGATTTCGCCTTCTGAGATGACATAGGTTCCGGCGAAGTAGTTGGAGAGAGTTGGCTGTGCGGCTAGGGCGATGGCGATGCCGCCGATGCCGAGGGTGGCGAGCAACGGGCTGATCTCGATTTCGAATACGGCGAGCGACCAGAGGATGGCGAGGGCGTAGATGAGGATGGGCAACATCCGCTTGAAGGACGGAATGAGCTGGTCATCGAGGCTGGTCGACGTCGCGGTGGCAATGTGCGCGGCATACCAGTCGAAGAGGAGGGAGCCGATGCGGGTGGCGAGGAATGCGCCGGTGGCGATCGTGGCGACGGTTCCGGCTCGCTGGACTAAAGCGGTGATGTTGGCGTCGAACCCGCCTGTCGATTGCCAGTGTTCGAGGGCGAGCGATCCGGAGTACGTGCCACCGATGAGGAGGATGATGAGGATCGCTGGGCCGTCAATGGCCTCGAGGATGAGGTATTTCGGGCCTGGGACGAAGTCATCGTTGCCGGCGCGAATGCGGTTCTTGGCGATCTTGAGGGCGATCTCCAAGATGACGGCCACCGCGATCGTGGCGCCGGCGATGATTATGGCTAATGTGTACTCGTTGTCGAAGTTGGTCAATTAATGTCGGTGTTTTTTATGGGTGTGGATTCCGGCCTGCGCCGGAATGACGGGTCGCTATGGCCCTTTTGTTACCCAGGGTTGTTTTCGGGGTTCTTCTAGGACTTGGAGGAGGGCGGTGATGTATCCGTAGACGAAGGCGAAGGCGGTTCCTTGGGGGTCTCCGCCGGCGATTTGCGGCACGTGGTCGGGCATGAGCATGTATTTGTAGCCGACCTCTTGGTAGACCTTTGCGCACTCGAACATGTTGATGGAGCCTTCGTCGGGGAAGACTTCCATGAAGTCGAGTTTGTGGCCTCGGATGTTGCGGAAGTGGACGTTGAAGATCTTTTCTCGTGAGCCGAAGTAGCGGATGATGTCGAAGATCTCCTCGCCGGGGTCGTCGAGCATCTCAGTGACGGTGCCTTGGCAGAAGTTGAGGCCGTGGTACGGACTCTCGTGCATTGCGACGAATTTCTTGAGGCCGTCGGGAGTGCCTAGTACGCGGGTAACGCCTCGGAAACCGGGCGGCGTGTAGGGGTCGTGGGGATGGCACGCCAATCGCACTTTGTTCTCGGTTGCGACGGGGACGACGCGTTCGAGGAAGTAGTCGATGCGCTCCCAGAACTCGTCTTCAGACACTTCGCCTGCGATGCCGGGGGCGTTGTCGTCTGCGATCTTGTCGAAGCGCATGGTGGAGTTGCTGGATCCGCCACGGCCGGGTTCGCGCTCTGATCTTGGGATGCCGATGAGGTTCATGTTGTATTTGACGGCAGGGATTCCGACGGCGGCGCAGTTCTCGATGAGGGTGTTTACGACTTCGATCTCGCGGTCGCGGTCGGGGTCGATGCCGAGCATGATGCTGGGCGCTTCAGCTTTCTCGATCGGAGTGGATGATAGCGGGAGCTGGATCATATCGAGCTCGATGCCGAACGAGTTGACGTGTTCTCGCCAGCTTGCGAGGTCGTCGCGCGTCCACGTGTGTGCGTTGCCCTCTCGGGGGTCGGCGCAGATGTTGTTTACGCCGAGTTGGGCCCATTGACGGAGGTCGTCGTCGTTTCGTGGTGCTACTTGGGTTCCTACGTACATCTCAGTTGAGTCTCCGATTGGCGGTTTGGTTGGCGATGCCGCTGGTTTCTGAGGTGCAAATATACATCAGTGCGGCGCGGACGGCCTCCTCATCTTGGCGAGGACTTTTTTGTGTCCCAGCAGGTTGGTGGGTTTGATCATCTGATCCGAGGTGAGCCCCGTTGCCCTTCCCCTGTGGGTTCAGGCCTTCGCCGGAATGACGCTAGTTGTGCGCTGGAATGACGTTGGCTTTGCTCCGGTTCCGCGCCCTGGAGTGGGGGATTGTTGCGGACGCGTTTAGTCGGGGGTTTTGACCCCTTTTTGATTTTCCGAAATTTTTCGGATTTCTGATTTTGCCGGGGGCCTCGCTCGGGTCTCTCCCTGCCGCGATCGCCTTGCTTGTCCCTTCCGGTCTTATCGGTCGGACGGTTCGAAGTGGAGGCAGCCTGTCCGGCTTGTCCGCTTC
>JAJEAU010000016.1 GCA_022824185.1 Dehalococcoidia bacterium | reverse complement strand
CCACCAGAGGACGCAAAGACGCCGCGACTCGATACGGCTGTTGGCCGTATCTTTTATGTCGACTGTTGCCTTCATTTCCTCACGCTTTCTCCCTGTGACCGTTTGGGTCGGGGGGTCTGCACACGTCTGCGCAGCACTGTGGTGCGGGTTGTTGGGCCCGCAGAACTGGTTCGTTTGTTGTTTGTATATCTGGGGATGCGTCTGAGTCAAGTTGTTTTTGGAATTTTGTAAGAATGATGATTGGAATGATGGGGGTGTTTATGTAGTTTGGAGTGAGCTGGGGGAGTCCTGCTGGCCCCGCACCTCCCCGGCATCCCCCGTTTGACGGCGCTTAAGGCGCCGTCTGCGCGCCCCCTTGCGCCGGAGGCGAAGGGGGGTGGAGCGTCGTCGCGTTGCTGGCTCTGTTTGCTGTCTGTGGGGGCGTGGTGGTTTTCGTTTTTGGGTTGGTGGTTGTTTGCGGTTTCCCGCCTCGGCGGGCATACCCCGCTGTCGCTTCGCTCCCGCGCCCCTTTCGCTCTGCGAAAGGGGCTGTTTCGTTGGCTTTACCGCCCTATTTGCTCGTTAGGTGAGTTTGGTGGCTTTGTCGCCGATTTGGATGGTCCCGGGTTTGATTATTTTGGCGTTGGCTCCTCGGCGGCGTTGTTGCATTGCTTGGGGGCCGCTTACGAATCGGAGGGCGTCTTTGCCGAAGCGGGACATGAACTTGGCGCAGCCGGTGTGTGGTTCGGCGGTTAGTTCGATGATGGCGGTGCCGATGGAGAGGCGGGCGCCTGGTGGGAGGTTGTCGTGGCTTAGGTTGATGTCGATGACTAGTTGGTCGCCGGCTAGGTGCCAGCGGGATTTTGATCCGGCGATTGCGTCGATGATGCGGGTGTTGATGATGGTTATTTGTGCGTCGGGGTTGGCAGAGCCGTCGGGTGTGGCTGAACTGCCTCGCTGTTGCCAGTTGTCGCCCACTAGTCCGTGGGTTTCGTCTAGCTCGCACGTCTCCAAGATTTCGCGTTCGCCGGTTTCGGGACGTCGGGTGATCATGTCGACGGTGGCGTGATCGCTGGGCGAGGCTGAGATGTCGGGGATTGCGGTTTGCAACTCTTCCAGAGTGGGGTGATTTGACATGAGCAAAGTGTAAACTCATCTCATGCAAGCTTGGGAGGGCATTGAACCCGCCCGGAACCTAGGAGTTGGAGATATATGACCGCCAATCGGATCAATCGGGCCGTTGAGTTGTTGTCGCAGGATCAGCCGGTGTATTACACGGGCGGTCACACGGGGGCGATTTTGACGCATGAGCAGGGGGTGAAGGATGCGAAGACGTGGGCGGACTACATCAACGTGGGGATGGAGCACGGTCCGTTCGACATGAATGGGCTTCGAGACTATATGTCAGGTTTGGTGGATGGCGGGCCGACGAATAGCGGGCATCGGACGCCGACGGTGATCGTGGAGGCGCCGGTGGATGGTTCTACGGAGGAGACGATCCGGTACAACGCTTGGCAGTTCCGTCAGATTTTGGCACGTGGCGTGCATGGGATCTTGCTGTGTCAGGCGGAGACCGCGGATGCGGTTCGTGCGTTCGTGGAGTGTTGTCGGTATCCTAGGGCGGCGAATGGGGTCGGGTATGGCCTGCAGCGTGGGACGCGCGGGGTTGGGTCGGAGCCGGAAGCGGCGACGGTATGGGGTCTCACTAATCCTGAGTACATCGCCAAGGCTGACCCGTATCCGCTGAACCCCGACGGCGAGTTGATGCTTGGTATCAAGGTGGAGTCGGTGCGTGGTGTCTCGAATATCGAGACGATGCTCGCGGTGCCCGGATTGACGTTTGCGGAGTGCGGGCCTGGGGATCTGCATATGTCGTATGGCGTTGATCGTGGCGGTCCGAATGTGCCGTTTGATCCTAGGGTTCAAGAGGCTAGCGAGCGAGTACAGAAGGCGTGCGAGGAGAATGGCGTGGCGTTTCTGGGTGGTGGGACTGCGGAGACGATCGCTGATCGGTTGGATGCTGGTATCAGGGTTGTTTCGGGTTCGAATCCGGAGATCGCTGCGATAGGTCGGGCGCACACCGGTCGCACGATGGCTGTGTAGGCGATGCTGCCGGTAGTGGTCGACAGTTTCGCCGAGGCGGTTGCCGATGTGCCTGACGGCGCGAGGGTGATGATCGGCGGTTTTGGCGGTGCGGGAGGTCAGCCGACGCGGTTGATGCTGGCTTTGGCTGATCATGGTCCGAGAAAGCTGACGATTATCGGTAATGTGGCAGGGATATCGAAGACGACGGGGTATGGATGGCCGCCGGGGCTTGAGCCGGTCGATCAGGGTATCTTCTTCGAGCTAGGGCTGGCAGATCGGATCATCTGCTCGTTTCCGATACCGGGTCAGACGCAGCCGCTATCCGAGATCGAGAAGGCGTTTCGTGATGGACGTGCGGAGGTGATTGTGATCCCTCAGGGGACGCTGGCGGAGCGGATACGTGCAGGTGGTGCGGGGATACCGGCTTTCTATACGCCGACGGGTGTGGGAACTCCGGTTGCGGAGGGCAAGGAGGTGCGGGAGTTTGATGGTCGGGAGCATCTTTTGGAATATGCGCTGAGGGGTGATTTTGCTTTGATACGGGCGAAACGGGCGGATACGTATGGGAATCTGGAGTATGTCGGGACGTCGCGGGCGTTCAATCCGGTGATGGCACCGGCGGCGGATGTGACGATTGCGGAGGTGGATGAGATTGTGGAGCCGGGAGGGATCGATCCGGAGAGGGTTGGGACGCCGGGGGTTTATGTGAATCGGATTGTTATGAGGGAGGCGGGGGATCTGGTGCCTTAGGGGGATGCGGATCGGGTGTGGCGGTTGCCGCTCTTAGGCAGGACTCCCCCTGCCCCCTCCTTAAGGCGGGGGTATTAGTCGCTCGTCTTTTCTTGCGACGATGATTAGGAATAGGGGGACTAGGCGGGTGTCTTGGAGGCCTGGGTGTTGGGCTATGGCTTGGTCGGTGGCTACTGGCTCTACGAAGTCTTGGAGGATGAAGCCGGCGTTGATTAACCAGCGCATCCAGGTTTGGAGGGTGTAGCTGTTGCCGGTGGTTTGGAAGGGGTATTTGTAGCGGTCGCTCATCCAGTTTAGGTTGAATGGGGATTCGTCGAAGTAGTCGCTGATCCAGAGTCCCAGTCGGTTGCCGTCGGCGTCGTGGATCCATTCTCGCGAGACGGTGTCTGTGACGGGATGGGTGTTTGTGAAGACTAGGCGTCCGCCGTGTTTGAGGACGCGGTGGGCGGCTCGGATTACGCGTGCGGGGTCGGGCATGTCGACGAGGGAGACGCAGGCGGTGACGAGGTCGAATGATGCTTCGGGGAGGTTTTCGGTGACTGACGCGGCATCGCCTTCGATGTAGTTGATACCTAATCTTTCTTTGACTTCGTATTCGCGTGCGTGGGTGAGTTGGTTGGGCGATAGGTCGACTCCTGTGACGGCCGAAGCGCCGTTTTTGGCCATTAGACGGGAGAAGTAGCCGGTTCCGCAGCCGATGTCGAGGACTTTTAGGCCGTTTACATCGCCGCAAGCTTCTGCCATTGCGGGTCCGAAGTAGTTGAATCGGTAGTAGTCGGCGCCGCGATCTTGGGCGTCGGCGTATGCTTCTGACGCGATGTCCCATTCGCGGCGGATGGACTGGAGATCGAAGCGTTCGGCGGGGCGTCTTGTCTGTTGCTTTTTAGTCATTATGAGGTGTCATATTTCGTTGATTCGAGGTTTTGATAGCAAGTCTCATTAAGGGTGGTGTACGTGGTATCATAGTCTGCTGGATACTAGTCATCACGCACACTGATTACTGGTGTGCGCTGGAGAATTGAGCAATGAAAAACATCGGTCAAAGGATGCGTTTCGGTTTAGCCATGCGGTTAGGGCTTTTGGCGGTCGTTTCTGCAGCGATCTTGGCATCGGCTATCGCTTGCAGTGAAGACCCAGATCCGACGTCTACCCCGCAACCTGAGCCTACAGCAACTACTGCCCCTGCAGCAACTACGGCGCCTGATCAACCTACGGCAACCGCGGTTCCGCCCACGGCTACCCCTGAACCGGTAGTAGAAGCGGTTGATGCCGAGCCGTTGAACATCGTAGCTACCAGCAACATCGTTGGCGAGTGGGTTTCGATTGTTGGTGGCGATCGGGTCGATGTACTCGATCTTGTGCCTCGTGGCGCAGACCCGCACGCATATCAGCCTGGGGCGCGCGACATAGCTCGTGTGGCCGATTCTAATCTCGTGTTTGCAGTTGGTTTGCAGCTCGAGGGTCTGTGGTTGGAGGAATTGATCGAAAATGCGGCGGCAGATCACGAGGCGATCATTGAACTGGGGCAGCGTATCGACCCGATCGAATTTAGCTTTGAAGCTGAAGATCATCATGATGAAGAGGGCGAGGCCATGGAAGCCATGGAGCATGGCGAAGAGGCTGAGGCGAGCTTGACGGGTCGGCTTTTGGTCGGTGATGCCGATTCTGCCCATGTGTTTGTCGTCGATCTGATGACGGAAGAGATTTCTGAGCTTGATCTACACCTTCCCGGCCCGGTCTCGGCGCTTTACGCGAGTCCGAATCATCGATACGGGTATGCGATATACCGTGGCGATGAAGGCGATCATGCGATTCACGTGATTGACGGCGGAGTATTTCTCGTGCCGCACGGGGATCACGAAGATTTGGTCGTGGTGCCTGTCAGCGAGGTCGGTTTGACGGTCAACGACGATCGCCCGATTCACTTCACGAACGGCGGGGAATGGTCTGCGATCTTCCACGACGGCTCGGGCCGTGTGGCGTTGTTGAATGAGCACGAGATCGAGGAGGAGGGTCACGCGTACGAGGTCCCCTATCTCGAGGCCGGGCCGCAACACGGCGCTGCGGTTCCGATCGAGAACGATCTCTTTGCGGTGACTGTTAAGAATCCGGACTATCCGGACAAGAATCCCAGCAGCCTTCCTATCGGTGTCGAGATCAGAAATCTTGACGACGAGATCGTTTGGGACGAGGCTCGTGAAGACTGTCCAGGTATGCACGGCGAAGCGCATAACCACGACGGTTCCGCTTACGGTTGCGTCGGCTGGGTGCTATTCATCGAGCAGCATGATGACGAGTTCAGTCATTGGAAGATCGAAAACGACGCTAGCCTCCCTGAAGGCGCGCGCATCGGGACAGTTTGGGGTCATGAAGATTCTCCGCACTTCTTCGGCAAAGCCACAGCGCGTTACGAGGGCGGATTCGAAGATCTTGGCATCTGGATGATCGATCCGGAAGGTGATGAGATGTCCCTGGCGCTCGCGCCGTCGGAAACCAAAAACAGTGTGACATCTGCATTTAGTCACGATGGCAGTGCGTTGTATGTCCTTACGTACGACGGCATGCTCAACGTGATCGACGCTGCAGATGGGGACTTGATCGGCGAAGCGCATTTGACAGATCCAATCGACCCCGAGGCAAGGCCGAGTTTCATCATCGTAGGTGAGACGTTGTTCCTGTCGGATCGTGCCACGCAACACATCATAGCGTTCGATCTGGATCACATGGAAGTTGCCGAAGAGTGGGAAGTCGACGGAACGCCGTCTTCGCTCGCGTTTGTGGGCATCGTGTCTTCGGAGGACCACCCTGAAGAGGGTCACGACCACGACGAGGAAGAGGGTGAGCACGGAGACGAAGATGCCGACGAGGAAGAAGGTGAGCATCACGAGGAAGAAGACGAGCATCACGACGAAGATGAAGTCGAGCATCACCACGAACACGATGGGCACGACCACGGCGCCTTGGATCCGCACTTCTGGTTCGACCCTGAGCGCGTGATCATCGCAGTACGGCAGATCGCGAAGGAGTTGAGGGAACTCGACCCAGACTCTGCTGACTACTACAACGCGAACCGTGACGCCTACATCGCAAAGCTCGAGGAACTGGATCACTGGATCGAGGACAGCGTCTCAGTTATCGACGACCATGACCGGATCATGGTGACGACGCACGATGCGTTCGGTTACTTTGCGCACCGGTTCGGCTTCACGGTCGCTGGAGTGATCATCCCCGGCGGAGGCACCGAGCTGGAGCCTTCACCTCAGGAGTTGGCCGAGCTCGTCCACGAGGTCGAGGAGTCGGGTGCAACCGTCGTCTTCTCGGAGATCCAGATTAGTGATCGCCTGGCGCGCACTTTGGCGCAAGAGGCTGGGATCAAGCTAGTCGGTGGCTTGCATGCAGGTACCCTCGGTGCTCCTGGCAGCGGCGCCGACAACTACCTGGACTTCATGCGGACCAATGTTGGTATCATCGTCGGAGCATTGTCAGAGTAGTCCATGCTCGATGAGTCGAACTCAAATCCACGATCCGGCGCTTGAAACGCATACGGCACCGCTCCCGGCGGTCGACGCGCATTGCATGTGCGTCACCTACGGAAAGGACACCGTCCTTAGGGACGTAACCTTCTCCGTGCCGTCGGGAGCGTTCGTGGGGATTGTGGGCCCGAACGGCGCTGGTAAGTCGACACTGCTCAAGGCGTTGGTGGGTATCGTCGAACCGACGGAGGGTACGGTGCACATCTACGGCATCGACCCTGCCCGGTCCCGGCGGCTGGTCGGCTACGTTCCGCAGTCGGACGATGTGAACTGGCAGTTTCCGGTGACGGTGTGGGATGTGGTGATGATGGGCAGGACGCCGAGTCTGGGGCCGTTCCGGTACGAATCGGCGGCAGACAAGCACGCGGTGATGGATGCTCTGCATCGGGTGGGCTTGCTCCACCGGAAGGGCGATATGATCCGTTCGTTGTCGGGCGGTCAACGTCAACGGGTGTTTGTTGCGCGTGCCTTGGCCCAAGACGCTCGAGTTTTGTTGCTGGATGAGGCGTTTAGCGGTGTGGACGTGGGTTCGCAGTTTGAGTTGATTGCCGTGCTCCGGCGTTTGTGCGAAGAAGGTCAAACGATCCTGTTGACGACACACGATTTGGCCAATACGGCAAGACAGCTGGACATGATTCTGTGCCTCAACTGCCATCTGTGTGCTTGTGGACCTCCGGATGAGGTTTTCACGCCGGAGGTGCTGGAAGAACTCTACGGGCCTCACGTCGTGTCGGCGGAGAGCGGATACACCATCTAGACGGGCAGTATGGTGAGGTGTCGATGGACGTGATCTCTTACATCACCGAGCCGTTCCAGTACGAATTTATGCTGCGCGCGCTAGCGGTTTCGTTGATTATCAGCATCACGTGTCCGTTGGTCGGCGCGTTCGTGATTACCCGCGGTTACGGGTTCATGGGCGATGCGATGGCTCACTCGATATTGCCGGGAATGGCTTTGGCGCTGATCGCTGGTCTCAGCCCTTGGGTCGGGATGTTGCCGGCAGCGTTGGTGTTCGCGTTTTTGGTCGGCTTCTTAATCCGCAAGACTGGTATCGAAGCTGACGCGGCAATCGCGATCCTGTTTGCGATGCTGTTCGCCCTCGGCGTATTGATGTTGTCGCTGTGGGGCTCGCAGGTTGTGGTGAGCCTCGAGGACATCCTCTTGGGGCAGATTTTGGGGGTTTCTGAGAGTGACATTCTGGTGACGCTGGGTGTTGCGTCGCTGACGATGTTGATGTTTGTCGGTTACTACAAAGGCCTGCTGTTCGTGAGTTTCGATCCGGTTGGGGCGGAGGTAGCGGGTATCCGCGTGGAGCGGATCGATTACATGCTTCTGGCGATGATTTCGGTGGTAATCGTCGTGACGATACAGGCTGTCGGCGTGATCCTCGTGCTTGCGATGCTGGTAGCGCCAGCGGCTGCAGCCAGCCTGGCGGTGCGACGCGTTTCGCACGTGATCGGCATCGGGGTATTGTTCGCGCTGATTTCGTCGATTGTCGGTCTCTACGCCTCGTACTACTGGAACTTGCCATCGGGAGCATCGATCGCGCTGGTTTCAGGTTTGATCTTCGCGATCGTGGCGACGGTTAGACGACGCATATCTTGATTTCAGGCCTCGGTGTCAGGGACGGAGGTCCTCGACATCTGTAGGGGTCCCGTCAGGCTCTGCCCTCTTCCGTTCTATCGGAACGCCGTTAATCGATTTAATCTAGTGGTTTGGTGGTCATTTGGATGGATCTGATCTCATACATCACTGAACCGTTTGAGTACGGCTTCATGTTGCGTGCGTTGGGCGTTGCGATCATCATCAGCATCACGTGTCCGTTGGTCGGAGTATTTGTGATCACTCGTGGCTACGGTTTCATGGGCGATGCGATGGCGCACTCGATATTCCCAGGCATGGCGCTGGCGCTGATCGCAGGCATGAGTCCATGGTTCGGGATGCTGCCGGCGGCGCTGGTGTTCGCGTTTCTGATTGGATTTCTGATCCGTAAGACGGGGATAGAGGCTGATGCGGCGATCGGGATTCTGTTTGCGAGCCTTTTCGCCTTGGGCATCATGATGATCTCGATTTGGGGATCGAATGTCCATGTGAACCTTGAGGACATCCTTTTGGGTCAGATCCTGGCGGTGACTACGGACGACATCTTAGTGACACTTGGGGTAGCGGTCCTCGCGGTGTTGGTTTTCGTTGGCTACTTCAAGGAGTTGATGTTCGTGAGTTTCGATCCGGTTGGTGCGGAGGTTGCCGGTATCCGTGTGGCTTGGATCGACTACATCTTGCTGGCGCTGATTTCGGTGGTTGTGGTGGTGACGATTCAGGCCGTCGGCGTGATCTTGGTTTTGGCGATGTTGATTGCACCTGCGGCGGCGGCTTCATTGGCTGCAAGCAGGATCTTCCACGTCATCGGATACGGGATCGCGTTCGCGCTGCTCGCGTCAGTTTCTGGGCTATACGTGTCTTACTACGGGAACCTACCTTCGGGCGCGTCGATTGCATTGGCCTCCGGCATCATATTTGCGATTGTGGCGATGGTTCGGCGGCGAATAGCGTAAGCCTTGCCAGAAGGATCGCGGCGCCACAGAGGAACGTCTTCGCGCCGAAGCTGCGTAGAGCTTCTAACTCGAGAAGGGAGCTGACCATTGGTCTCAGCGGGTCACCTTCTAGGTTCGGATTTTGGTGAGACGATGTTCCATCGACAACGCGGGTAGAGCGTCGGCGATTACCACAGGTGCGGATTTAGGTGCGGTGGTGTGTGTAGGCATTGATATGTTATATCGAAAGTGTTTCGTGTTTGAGGGGCCATTTAATGATACTAGTTTCACATCACGCCACCATTAGGTGATACTCCATATTGTTCGGTTGGGTTGCTTTCAGATACATTATGTCATTTGACTTGATTCGGTTATTGGCGCAATGAAATATAGACTCATGGCTAAGTTTCATGTAGTATGTCTATTAGGTTCTGATCCTTTACTGAGGACACTACACGTATCAACTAGGAATAGTTACCGAAGAAATGTTCCGTATGCGAACCTAAATCGGGAATCGACAGAAGGAGAATCATATGACCGCCCACGCGCACGAAGTCCACGAATGTGACGAGCACGAGCATCACGCTGGCGAACACATTCACGACCAGCACGAGTGCGACGAGCACGAGCACCATGCTGACGAGCCCGAGCACGTCCACGACGAGCATGAGTGTGACGACCACGAGCACCACGCCGGCGAGCACTTACACGACACGCACGAGTGCGACGACCACGAGCACCACGCTTAAGGGTCACTCACTAAAACGCAAGAAGAGCCCCGTCGATCCATGATCGGCGGGGCTTTTTGTGATTGTTTATTTGATGGCGTCGCGATGACGCCGTTTTTTGTTTATCGCCCTAGGGCGGGATCAGAACGTCGAGCGCGCTCTTGCGAGGAGGAAGCTAACGAGATGGTCCTCGGTGCAGCCTGAGACGGTCTGTTCTATCTGGATCGTCAGGTGGTGGATCTGATGCTCTTCGCCGGCGATTTCTCTGATCCGGCGGAGCAGCGCGTCGGTCTGTTCCTTCGATATATCGGGATCGACCAAGACGTGTGCCGTCATCGACTCGTAGCCGGAAGCGATCGTCCAGACGTGGACATCGTGGACCAAGGTGACGTGTTCCAGATCCTCGATTTGACCGCATAACTTCTCGACGTCGACGTGCTTAGGCACGCCTTCCAAGAGCACCACCAGTACCTTCTTGGCGAGGCTCCAGGAGCTTGCCAGTATCAGCAGTCCGATGACGACGCTGATGATGGGGTCTACCAGGTTCCATCCGGTGAAGATGATCACGACGCCCGAGATGATGACGCCAACGGAACCGAGCAGGTCGCCCATGACGTGCCAGAATGCTCCTTCGACGTTTAGGCTGTGCTCGGAACTGCCATGCAGGAGCCATGCGGCGATGATGTTTACGATCAGTCCCAAGGTTCCGACGATCAGCATGAGCGGACCTTCGACGTGGGCTTCCTCGATGCCTCGAATGCGGTGATATGCCTCGAAGAAGATCCATGCGACGATGATCCAGAGGGATAGAGCGTTGATCAGCGCTGCCAGCACCTCGGCGCGTCGGAAACCGTATGTCCGCTCCGCGTCCTCCAGCCTGTCGCCGATCCAAAGTGCGAACAGAGCAAGGCCAATCGCCATTGCGTCTGTGACCATGTGACCGGCGTCGGCGAGCAGTGCCAACGACCCAGACAAGATTCCGCCGATCACCTCGGCGATCATGAATCCGCCGATTAGGAATAGCGAGATTAATAGGCTGCGGCGACCCGCTTCGCGGTAGTCGTGATCGTGGTCGTGGTCATGGTGGTCGTGACCGTGGCCATGCCCCGAGTGGTCGTGACCGTGATCGTGGTCCGAGTGGCGATGATCGTGATCGGAATGGTCGTTTCCGTGATCATGCCCATGATCGTGGTCATGATTGTGCGGTTCTTCGATATGTTGCCTTGGAGTTGACGTCATATTTGCGGCTAACTAAATTCCCGAGGAATGCCGAAATCGCGTGAGATTACATTGTCAGGGATTGTAACGCACAACCGTAAATCACGGTAAGACAGATAAAGACGGATCACATATTTCGTTCTATTGCGGCGTTTCGAAACGATGCACGCGAATGCCGATATAACGTGTGGAAAACACGAAGGAGATTGAATTTGAGCCGTTGGCTCTATGCTGGTTCGGGATTTTGAACCACGCATCGTGGGCAGATGTCGTATACCTCGATGCGATGGTCGATGATTTCACCCATTACGCCTTGTACCGATCCGCTCAAAGCGTGGATCACGCGCTCAATAGCTTCTGCGTTGAAGTAACGAACCGCAGTGCAGACGGTGCAGACCGCGTGATGATGGTGGGCGGGTACGCGTGATACACCGCTCTCTTGATCGAGATCTGCCGACACGCTGTAGGCCATCTCGTCGTTTGGCAACACGACCTTGCAGATGATGTTGGCGTCTTGAAGTATCTTGAGGGTTCGATATACGGTGGCGCGCCCGATGTGAGGCAGTTGCGCGCATACATCCTCGGCGGTGAAGGTTCGAGGGACCTTCGAGATGCAGTCGATGATTTCGCGTCGTGGTGCGGTTACTCTCGCATTTCTGTTGACTAGAGTTTTGAAGATCGATTCTGGTGTTCTGGGCATGAACTAGTCCTCCAAAGTGGCGCGAACTGCGTCTCCAATCTTGTCCGATGATGGGTAAACCAAACGTTCAAGGACTGGTGTGTAGGGAATGTGAACCTGCTCGGCTGCGACTTTCATGATCGGCGCTTGCAGATCCCAGAAACCTTCTTGGGAGACGATGGAGGCGATTTCAGATGCGGCGCTGCAGACCTTGTGAGCGGGGTCGGCGATGACCAATCGGCCGGTCTTGGCTACCGATTCAAGGATGGCGGCTTTGTCAAGAGGCACTAGGGTGCGCGGGTCGATCACTTCGGCGGAGATGCCTTCTGCTTCGAGCTCTTCTGCGGCCCTTAACGCCATCGGTACTGCTCCGGCTATGGCGACGATTGTGACGTCGGTACCGACACGAGCGATGTCCGCCACGCCAAAGGGCACCAACGCTGCTTCACCCGCCTCGACATCCCCTGTGGCGCCGCCGAGAGTCCCGTCTTCAAAGACGATGCAAGGATCGTCATCTCGGATCGCGGTCTTGAGCAGGCCTTTGGCGTCGCGTGGGGTTGCCGGCACGAGGATCTTGAACCCAGGCATGTTCATGAACATCGGATACGAGCGATCCGAGTGGTGTGCTGCCGATCCGCCGCCGTAGAACATGGTTGCCCGGTAGACGACTGGGAGTGTGGCCTGTCCGCCGAACATGTAGCGCATCTTTGCGGCCTGGCTCACTAGCTGGTCCATCGCCACCCACATGAAGCTGGTCAGCGTTTCGACGATTGGACGCATCCCTACTAGGGAGGCACCGATGGCGGCGCCGAAGAAGCCGTTTTCGGACAGCGGAGTATCGAGAACGCGTTTCTCGCCGAACTGGTTGAGCAAACCGGCGGTTGCGCCGTACACTGAGCGGCGAATATCTTCACCCATGATGAAGACGTTCTCGTCCCGCTCCATTTCTTCCATAATCGCCTGATTGATCGCTTCGACGTAGATCGTGTTGGATGCCATCTGGTTGGTGCTTTCTAGGTTTGAGATTTCGTGTTGATTGGTCTTGGGGCAGCGACTACGGTGCCGGTATGGGGTCGGCCCACATGTCGTCGAATAGCTCTTCGGGTTCGGGATACGGGCTATTTCGAGCGAACTCTACCGCTTCTTCAACCTCTGCCTCTTTCGCTTTCGAAATGGCGTCGCACTCTTCCCTTGTCAGGATTCCTTGGGTAGTCAGAGTGTGTTCCAGAACGTCGATGGGATCGCGTTCCCGCCACTCGTTGATTTGCTCTTCGGTGCGGTATTCGCCGCGTCGGACGCGGCCCAATCCTAGTGAATGCTCCTCGTAGCGATAGGTCAAGGCCTCGATCAGCGTTGGCCCTTCGCCTGCTCTTCCCCTGTTCACGGCTTCCCGAGTCGCTTCGTACATCGCTACGGCGTCTTGCCCATCGACCAAAACGCCTGGCATGTTGTATGCCGAGGCTCGGTCGGAGATGTGCTCTACTGATACGGAGTCTTTGTAGGAGGTGGTGACTGCGAACTGGTTGTTTTCGCAGAGGAAGATCACGGGCAGATTCCAAAGCGCCGCCAAGTTCATCGACTCGTGGCAAGCTCCTTGGTTTGATGCACCATCTCCGAAGAAGACCATGGAAACGAAGTCTTCGCCTTTTATCTTGGCGGCCAAAGCAGCACCGATGGCGACTGGGACCGAGGATGCGACGATGCCGGATTCTCCCAGAATGCCGATGGAGAAGTCTGCCAGGTGCATCGAACCGCCCTTGCCCTTGCAGTAGCCATCGACGCGTCCGTAGAGCTCAGCCATTGCGCGTTTGACGTCTCCGCCTTTTGCGAGAGGATGACCGTGGGATCGATGGTTTCCAGCGATGTAGTCCGTGTCTTCAAGAGCGGCGCAGGCTCCGACGGCTACAGCCTCTTCACCGATGTATGGGTGTGCCGCGCCGGTGAATTCGCCAGCCGCGTGAACCTCCATGACCCGCACTTCGAAATGGCGTATCAACCACATCCTCTCCAGCATCTGCACGAGTTTTTCTTTGCTGATGTTCTCCAACTCGTCGTCTCCCTAGATTTGCTTTCCGACCAACAACTTGATCAAGGTGCTAGAACCTGTCTCACCGCGACAATGTTATTCCATAACCCCGCCGAGGCTAGTTCATCGTGCTGGAAATGTCGGGCCCGGCAACGGGGTACGCTTTTCGTAGTTCCATCGAGGTTAGTGAATTAGAATCGTCACACAGATTTGAACTGTTTGCGAGGCCTTTAATGTCAGGCGCGAAAAACCGATACGATTTGGCGATCGAGACTGCCGAAAAACTGTATCACGAGCGCATCAAGGGAGAGCTTGGAGACGCGCTCAACGGCCAGTGGGTCGTGATCGACGTGAACACCGGCGAGTATGAGGTGGATGAGGATGGATACGTGGCGCTGGAGGCCTTGGAAGCTCGATTGACGGAGGTCGATCACGTATTCGTGCGGGACGAGGAGTTTTTGCCAGGAAATTCACTGGGACTGGTCAAAGTCTTGTGGTCCAACATTCCGCAAGAAGAGATCGACGCGATGCCGCACGATGGTTCATTGAACTATAAGCACTACCTGTATGGTTTTCCTAAGCGCGATAAGTACCCATGGGAAGCGTGATTTACGTCGACTCTGGTTCCTGATCGCCGAGGTCTTGACTACCGATCGCGATTTCTTGCAGGAGGGTTTCGTCAACCTGATGCGCTGACCCTTCCCAATCGCCACCCAATCGCCATCAAACAGTCGCACATTAGAATCGCGACATGATTGATGAGGCGATCATAGAAGCGAGGGCGGGTGCCGGTGGTAAGGGAATGGCCACGTTCCTGAGGGAGGCGATACGGCCGTTGGGCGGTCCGGCGGGCGGGAATGGTGGCAACGGAGGATCGGTATCTCTGGTAGCCGATCCATCGCTCAACACGTTGCTCAAATTTAGGTACCGACGCCACTTCATAGCCGGGAATGGAGGAAACGGTGCCAGAAACAAGCGGCACGGGGCGAACGGTGATGATGTCGAGGTGACGGTCCCAGTCGGAACCGAGGTGTGGGAGACCGGTGCCAAGAGAGGCGAAACCGAGGTCTTCCTAGGCGATCTCGTCCGGCCAGGCCAACGGCTGGAGGTTTCGAAAGGCGGACGCGGCGGCCTTGGGAATGCCGCTTTCGTATCTTCAGTCAACCGCGAACCGCTGTTGGCCGAGGCTGGAGAGGCGGGAGAGACGGTCAAACTGCGACTGAATCTCAAGATCCTTGCAGACGTCGGACTCGTCGGGATGCCGAACGCGGGCAAGTCGAGCCTCCTAACCGCCATCAGCGCAGCCCGGCCGAAGATCGCCGACTATCCGTTCACGACGCTCGAACCGGTTCTCGGGGTTGTGGAACACGGCATCGATGCCTTCGCCGCGGTCGATATCCCCGGGCTCATCGAAGGCGCGTCGGAAGGCATCGGTTTGGGCCACGAGTTTCTAAAACACATGCAGAGAACAAGGCTGTTAGTGCATCTGGTCGATGGCAGCGAGGGCGATCCCGGCGAACGGATACGCACCATCAACAACGAGTTGGGCGCTTTCGACACTAGGCTGGCCGGTTCGCCTCAGATCATTGCCGTCAACAAGTTGGACCTTGAGGAAGTCGAACTGTTGCGAGACGAGATCGAGGATCAAGTGCGAGAAGCTGCGGGAGATGACATTCCGATCTACTTCATATCCGCGGCGACCAGGCTCGGCATCGACGATCTCGTGGCGGCGATCTCATATCGACTGGCCGACATGCGTCGCGAGGAAAGCGCCGAACCAGCAACCGTGTTGGGACCCGAACCGTCAAACGGTGAAGATCCCTTAGACGACGACAACCTTCCTGTTTATCGCACGCGGAAGAGCAACTCACGAGTCGTCGTGCGTTCAAGGGCGAACGAGTATCGCATCCTCCACGACCGCGCCGTCAGACTCGCTGAAGGCTCTAATCTTGATAACTTCGACGCCTTGGTCCAGTATCACGAGCGCCTCGAAAGAATGAACGTGACCGACGCCTTGCGCCGCGCCGGAGCCAAGCAAGGCGACGCGATACTCGTCGGTGATTGGGAGTTCGAGTGGCAGTAAACGGCGGGGCGGATCGAAGGCGGATCGTGGTGTTCGGCGGCACATTCGACCCGATCCACAACGGCCATTTGGCGATCGCGCGTTGCCTGCGTGACGAGTTGGGCGCGGAAAAGGTTCTTGTGGTTCCCGCCGGTAGACCTTGGCTTCGAGATGGGCCACCTGTCGCCGCGGCTGAGCACCGTTTGCGAATGGCCGAATTGGGGATCGAAGGCGAAGACCGGATCGAAGTCTCCGACGTCGACGTAATCAGAGATGGGACGACCTATTCGATCGACACGATCCAAGACCTCAGAGAACACTACGGAGACGCCCGCGAATACATTCTCGCGGTCGGATCAGATGCCGCCGCCACGTTGCACCGATGGCACCGATACGAGAAACTGATCGAAACCTGCACGATAGCAGTAATCGAACGCCCGGGAACACCAACACAGGAACCCGCTTCACTGCCCTTCGAAGTCATCACGATCCGCGGGCCAATGATCGATCTAAGCGGGTCTGAAATCAGGCTTCTTTACGCCTCAGGTGAAGTCGCTGCAGCGGCGAAATGTGTCCCTCAGTTAACACACCGATTTATCATCGAAAACAGGCTCTACCAATGAAATCCGCTGAGGCAATAGCGAAAGCAGAACGGCTTCTGGAACGGGCATTGGAGTTGGAGGCGTTGCGGTATGGCGAGTTCACACTCACATCCGGCGCCAAGTCGAGTTACTACTTCGATGGTCGTTTGCTTACGACCGACGGGGAGAGTGTGAGGATTATCGCCGACCTTTTCGTCGATATCTTGATGCGCCGCAACATTCAACGCTTTGGCGGACCTGCAGTTGCGGCGGTCCCGATTATCGGCGGCATCGTCCTTGCGGCCAATGCCAACGACTACGACATCAAGGGCTACTTCGTGCGCTCTGAGCAGAAACAGCACGGGATGGGCAAGCAGATCGAAGGGCATATCAAGCCGGACGATACAGTCGCCATTTGGGACGACACGATCTCGACTGGAGGCTCGTTGCTCGATGCCGCGGATGCCGTTGCGGGTTTGCCAGCAAACATCGAGATGGCGTTGTGCATCTTGGATCGCAACCAGGGCGGAGCCGACAAGTTGAAGGACAGAGACATACCGCTGTTCAATGTCCTGACCGGCAATGCAGACGGCAAGGTCGAAATCGATGCGGCATCTCTAACGATGTGGTTTGAATAACCTGATCATCAGGGTCGCAACCAATCCCGACTCGAATAAGACCCAGACGATGGAGGGCGTGGTTTCAGGGATCCTTCTTCTTCTGTCGATGGTTGCCGCGGCGGCGATGGTCTGGACGAGATTACAGGCGGATTTCGATCAGCCGACCTTTGATGAGATGATTGCGGCGATCGATGAAAACTCGCTTTGGTACAACTACCACGGAGTTGCGAGGATGTTCTTTGGGGGTCTGATTATCGCGGCGGCAAGCTTGATCACGTCGGCGATGGCACTTGCGCGAGGATGGCAGTTGAGGGTTTCCGGCGCCTTGCTCAGCCTTGGCGGTATCGCGATGGTTGTGTCAGGCGTGCTCGTGATCTTTATCTCTGGCGTGTATTGGACCGACGCTTACGACGTTGAACAGTTTGATGAATACCGGTCGCTCGCAGGGAGCATCGGGAATACCTTCATCGGCATTGCAATTCTCCTGATGACACCGGTCCAATGGCGATTGGGTGGGTTGATGAAGGTCCTAGGTGGGTTCGCGCCGATCGCGGGTATCAGCATGGTCTTGGTGTGGTGGGACGCTCCAGAGGTTCACCGAGTTTCTGGATTTGGATTCTTCTTCTGGACACTAGGTACTTCATTGGCCCTCATGTTTGGATGGTTTCGGCCCAAGCAACGACAAGACCTCAACGTCCAATCTGAGCAAGCGCGTAGATTGGAAGTCTGACGAACTCATTGTCAACATCTTCGCGAGAACGTCGCGATTGAATGTCAACATCCATCCAATCCAACCTCGGTAGGCAACCGTCTGATCACTTACGGCTGGAACGGTCAGGATGTCAACATTCAACCGACGTGATTTTGACATCTTCCCGACTAAACAAAAAGCACCGTTCTCGGTTCAGAGAACGACGCCTTGGTTGACTTCTTGACAATGTTGACGTGCTTGTTGTGGTGATTCAGATATTAAGAGTGTGAAGTACTAGAGAAGTACTTCGTCTTCCTAAACATCCAAATTCCTAACTTCCAACGCGTTCGCGCGGATGAAATCTCGCCGCGGTCCTACTTCTTCGCCCATGAGGGTTCGGAAGATGTCATCGGCGGCTATCGCATCATCAGCGGTCACACGGAGCATCAAGCGATGAACCGGGTTCATGGTTGTGTCCCAGAGTTGATCTGGGTTCATCTCGCCGAGGCCTTTGTATCGCTGGATGTTGATTCCGCTGGTATCAGAGGTCTCTTCCAACGCCTCAGGTAGTTCATCCCAGCAAAGGTCGCCGTTGATAACAGCGTTGGCTTTCTTCAAGACGAATCGGTCCGCGGTGACGAAATCTGCGACGTTGGGGTAGATACGACGTGCTCGGCGCATCGCGGGATTGTTATAGACATCCTCGGTCAGTTCGTAATCGTGGACGTTGAACGTGACAACTTCGGGTTCTTCTTCGTCATCATCGTCCAAAGGTTCCTCGTTGACCTCTCTCGTGAATGATGTCCCGTTCTCGTCAACGCTGCCGTTGAACAGGTTGACTTGGAATGGTTCTTCTTCGTCATCGTTCACGTGGTTCCCAATGTTCGCGGCGGTCTCCACGGCGAACGACAAGTTTTGCCACTCTGGGTCGCTGAGGAGATCGAAGAAAACTTCCTCCGGCACCCCGAGCGCTCGCGCAATGTCGAATGCCTCTCGGAACTCTCGGAGCTGCGTGATTGTGCCACCAAGTTTCTTGCCCTTGACGGAGATCGCGACGTCATCGTCATCTGATTCGATGGCGAGACCGTTGAATGCGCGCTCCGCCATCCAGCTGTCCAGATCGGCGTCGGCGTATAGCCAGTTGCTGCGTCGACCTTTGGATGCCTTGTAGAGCGGCGGCTGAGCGATGTAGAGGTAGCCATCGTCGATCAGTTGCCGCATGTTTCGGAAGAAGAACGTCAGCAGCAACGTGCGGATGTGAGCACCGTCGATATCGGCGTCGGTCATGATGATGACGCGGTGATACCGGAGCTTCTCCGCGTCGAAGTCCTCACCCATACCGGCACCGATGGCGGTGATCAAGGCCGCGATCTCCTCGTGCGCGAACATGCGCTCCGGACGTGCCTTCTCGACGTTGAGGATCTTGCCTTTGAGCGGAAGGATTGCTTGGAACTGTCGGTCTCGACCCTGCTTGGCGGATCCTCCGGCTGATTCACCCTCGACGATGTAGAGCTCCGAGCGAGACGGGTCTTTCTCAGCACAGTCGGCGAGTTTGCCGGGGAGGGAGCCGCCGTCCATCGCGTTCTTGCGGATGATGAGGTCTCGTGCCTTCTTGGCGGCTTCGCGTGCCCGTGCCGCGGTGGAGGCCTTGTCGATGATGATCCGTGCCTCGTCGGGATGGTCTTCGAGGAACTCGGTCAGGTATCGACCGACCAGTGTCTCGACGGCAGGCCTGACCTCCGGGTTTCCGAGGCGACCTTTGGTCTGGCCCTCGAACTGCGGGTCTTTGACCTTGACGCTGATTACAGACATCAGGCCTTCACGCACATCCTCGCCGGAGAGCGTCGCTACTCCGTCTTTGCCGATGTTGAGCAGGTTGTTCTTCTTGGCGTAGTCGTTGAGGACACGGGTGAGAGCCGAGCGGAAACCGGTTACGTGGGTTCCGCCATCGCCAGTGCGGATCACGTTGGCGAAGGAGAGGCAGTTCTCGACGAAGGACGTGTTGTATTGGAACGCCACCTCGACGGAGACATCCTCCACCGTGCCTGCCGCGTAGATCACGCTGTCGTGGATGCCGCCGCGCCGACGGTTGAACGTCCTGACGAAGCTCTTGACGCCACCGTCGAAGCGGAAGGTGATGTCGTTATGCGGCCAGTGAGATTCCTCATGCCAGTCGCTGCGCAGGCGGATCCGGAGGCCCTGGTTCAGGTACGCCATCTCGCGTAGACGGCCAGTGACCCCGTCCCAGTCGTAGGAGATTTCTGGGAAGATCTCTTTGTCCGGCATCCATGTGACTTTGGTTCCGGTGCCCTGCAGGTCTGTGGTTGATTGAGGCCGTTGCACCATGTCGCTCACGGTTAAGCCGCGTTCGAACCGTTGGCTGTAGACGTTGCCGTCCCGTCGCACCTCTACGACGGTCCACTCGGCAAGGGCGTTGACCACCGATGCACCGACGCCGTGCAGTCCGCCGGAAACCTGGTAACCCTTGCCTCCGAACTTCCCGCCTGCGTGGAGGGTTGTCATGACCGTCTCGAGGGCCGATTTGCCCGTCTTGTCGTGCATGTCAACCGGTATGCCTCGTCCGTCGTCTATGACGGTCACAGAGCCGTCGGCGTGGATGTGGATGTCTACCGTGGATGCGAAGCCTGCCATCGCTTCGTCGACGCTGTTGTCGACGATTTCTCGGACGAGGTGGAACACGCCCTCGGGCCCGGTTGTGCCGATGTACATCCCAGGACGTTTTCGGACGGCTTCCATGCCCTCCATGACGGTGATGTCTTCGGCGTTGTACTCGGAAGAGCCGGTATGCCCGTTTCCGCTCGTCAGGACGGTGGTTTCAGTAGTCATAGGCCTCCAGATCGGGAGTTCATTTGCGTCTCAGTTCCTTGCATCTCGGCGCAGTCTGCGAGGGTCGATTTCGACCTGCGGGAGTTCTGCCACGTTGGCAAGCCGCGCGCGCACGCGTATACGCGCGCGTAGATGTAAGGTTAGAAAAGATCGATACTGCAATGATAGCAGTTGAGGTCAGCCGAATCTCGGATTCGGTTGCAATCAAAGCGCAATCGAGGGTCGAATTTCCCAATTCGCGCCGAAAGCGCGCTCTCGGCGGTCAAATTGCGTCGCCGGAAGTCGATTGCCGCGCGTCGTCCTCAGCGATCAACTCTCGTAATATGGCGTCCCACGCCTCCGCTTGCTCGTAGACAGGCATTTCCGTCATCGCTTCGATCACCGCATGTGCCGCTACACTTGCCGCCTCTTCTTCGGTAATCCCGAGGTCGGATGCCACTTCTCTCGCCTGACCGATGACCGCCCGAGGCAAGTCGACATTCGTGAATCTGGCTTCGATCGATCCTGTAACCGCTCCCTGCACAGCACCAGCTAGTACGTCACGCGGGTTGCCCGTCTTCGCATGGGTCGCCGTGATGGCCGTACGCAGCGCCGTGCGGAACTGACGCGTAGTGCCTGTGCCCGCGTCGGCAATGGCGCGAACTGCACCATTAGTGACGCCGAACGCGATCTGAGCGCCTTGCGTGCTAGCGTCCCTCGCCCCGCGCACAGCAGACTCGACCGCGCGGCCAACATGACCACGCACGCCGCGGAGCGTCGAACCGCCGGCGGTCGTCGCATCGATCAAAGACTTCGTCGCCGCAGAAATCTGATACGCCGTAACTCCTACCGCGATATCCAACCCTGACACGCGCGGAGTGTGCCGCATCGTCGATACGGACAAGTTGGAAACTACCCCTCCTCCCGGCACCGCGCCCAAACCCCGCAAGTTCTCCCGCGTCTGCAACCTCAATTCCTCCAGCACCGTCTCCGTATCCGTCTCGCCAGCTTCCGGAATCCTCGAAAGGACAGGGAACACCGCAAATCCCAGCAGAAACGCCACGGCGAACAGAAAATCGAACCCAGTCAACGAGAACGCAGGCAGTTCCACGACATTCGACGGATCGAGCCAAAGGACCTCGATCCTGAAACTCCGAGTATCGAAGAAGTCGGTAAACGCACCCCCGATCAATGGCGCCGAGCCTGCACCTAGATTCAACGCCAACGATGCCGCCGCCATGTACGAAGTCGACTGCTCCGCCGGCGCCATCTTCATCCGCAACGCCGTGACACCTATGTTCACACCGGCAATCGCCACACCCAGCAGAAGATGCATCAACACCAAGATCGGTATCGTCCCCGCATACCGTTCCGGCAAGGTTGTGAACGTCCATCCGATTATCACCAGGAAATAGAGCGACGCTGAGATCGACAGGATCACCTTGCTTCCGAACCGATCCGCCCAATTACCCCATACCTGGTAGAAAATCACGCTGCTGACCTGACTCAACACTCCCAAGCCAACGACCAGCGACAACGGCAGCTCCAACCGCTGGAGCATGTAAACGGCGAAGAAGGGCACCGCCAAGTTGATGACAAAGTAAAAAACGAACAAGAAGTTGATGAATTTCCGATAATCGGTATTGTTGAACGGGTCCGAGAGGTTCTTCAGCATGCCTCCAACCGAGTTGGTGACCGAACTGCGCATCCGGGGTTCAGGTATCCGCGACATAAACCCGACCGCGCTGTAACCGAGGATCACCGACCCGAACAAGAACGCGATCGATTAGCCGAACACCTCGTTCTCTGCACTCGCCGAACTCTTCCACCAGTCGACGAAAACCGCAGCGCCAAGCCCAGTGATGATCGCCGCAATCGTCGCTCGCTTCAAACGACGACCGAAGAAATCACCTGTCGAGCCGATCGGCACGATGTCCCGCAGCCAACTGTTCCAACCCGTAACCACGAATGATGTCGCGAAACCCCGGATCGCCACGAAAACCAACAACATCGTCACCGCACCCGCATGTGGCACGTCCAATACGAAAGGGATCAGCGCCGCCGGCACCCACGACGAATAGGCGATCAGATAGCTGACGATGACCACCGCCTTCCGCATGCGCACACGCTCGATCACGACCACTGCCACGATCTGAAGCGCCTGCGACACAAACGGGATCGCCGTCAATATCCCGATATGCAGGTTCGACGCGCCGATCAGCAACGCGAACGCCGAGAGGAAACCAGCCGAGACGAATCCATCCGCCCCAGCCGCCGCGAAGATCTGCTTGTCCATCACCGAGAGTCCACGCTCTCGGTCTGCGTCCGTCAGGTTGTCCTGCGGTTTAAGGAAACCCAGCAATCGATCAAACTCCGATTAACAGCGAATAACTGCTAACCGGAATTATCGACGATGCCGATCTCCGAAGAAGTCGCGTTAAGCTATTCAAACGCCGCCGGATCGACGGCCGCGCCGCGGTTGAGGGCGACGTTGATCATCTCGACCAGTTGCTGCGCTGATTGCGGTGTCAACTCGACCGCTATGCGCGCCCCCAATCCCTGCGACTCGTCGACGAAGTCGATGTTGAGCGCGTGTTCGTCTGACATTTGGCTTGGGTGGTCATACGACACATTGACTTGGTTGACCTGTATCCAACCCGGCGTCCCTTTGCCGAAACCGGTGACGGCAGCCTTCTCTGCGATCATGGTGCACATTGTTTTCTCCCGTGATGTGATTTGCGGATCTAGGAAAGGTGTCGGCCTAGGAAGTCGAAAATCTTCCGCCAGCCGTCGACTGCCTGCTCTTGTCGATACACCGTCTTGTCGTAGTAGAAGAAACCGTGGCCGGCGCCCTCATACATGTGGAACTCGTAGTCCTTCCCATGCTTCTTGAGCGCAGCTTCGTGGGTGGCTACTTGCTCCGGCGACGGGCTGCCATCGTCCTCGCCGAACAGGCCGAGGATCGGGCACGACAGACCGGCCGTGTAGTCGATCGGCGCCACGGGGTTGTTCTCCGTGAGCTCCGACTCGTCCATCACGACGCGCCCGCCCCAGCAGTCGACGACCGCGTCGAAGCCTTGCACCCTCGAAGCCGCCAGCGTGACGTGCCGACCGCCTGAGCAAGTTCCGAACGCCCCGATTTTTCCGTTGGAGTTAGCCTGCGCCCGAAGGTATTTCATCGACGAGGCGAGGTCGTCCACCGCCTGGTCGTCGGGAACGCCGCCTTCCGACCGCGCCTTTGCCGCCACATCCTCCGGCGAAGCGTGGCCGATGCGGTGGTAGAGATCCGGCGAGATCGTCGCATACCCATGATGTGCGAACTTGCGTGTGCATTCTCGATACCACTCGTCCCAACCGGGCATGTGGTGGGCGAGGACCATCCCCGGATGCGGGCCGGGGCCTAATGGGCGTGCGAAGTAGGCGTTTATGGGCGTTCCGTCGGAAGTCGTGACGGTGACGGTTTCGGCGATCATGCCCTCGTAGAGGTCGGTTGTGTAGGTTATGGCGGGGCTCCTTTGGGGGGATCGTGTGTTGTGGGGATAAGGTTACTTGGTGTTTCTGAGGAGGGGCACGAGTGTGGGCGAGAGAATGGAATCCCCACAATGTGGTAAATTGACGATTCGTCCATCAATCCAAATCCACCTGGCCAATCCCACATGCCCGATACCAAAACAACAACCGTCCCCACAATGACCGAAACGGACACCCCTTCGGCAACGATAATCGACGACGCTATCAATGAGATAGACGAAATCAGCAGTCAAAGCACCGATGGCAAATGGCTGGAATATCTCACCGCTCGTGTCGCTCCACATTTGAAGGAATGGGATGTCGATCAGGCTTGGACTTGGGCTGATTGGGATGAGAGGGAGGAGCAATTCCCGGGGACGACTAACCAGGATGTTGGGATCGACGTGGTGGCGAAACGTCGGAGCGATGGCGAGTATATCGCGATCCAGTGCAAATCTCGACAGCTGGATGAGATGGGACGGGGCGCGAATATCCACAAAGTCGAGATAGATAAATTCGTCAGCACGACTTCGGGTTCACTGTGGGCGGAAAGATGGATCGTCACGAACGGCGAGAATCCAATCACATCGAATGTCCAGCAAGCTCTTTCGATGCATGATCGACCGTTGACGATCGTGGATATTCGCAAGGATCTCTCAAACCAAAAGCAACACTCTGCAGTTGACGACGACTCCGAAACGTATCAAAGCGACGTAGATGGTGAACCCGCCAAGCAGTCAAAGACGAGTATGCAGATCGAGGCGATTTCGGAGAGCGTGCGAATCCTGCGTGAACATGAACAGTCTTAGAGTGGCGGATTGCCAATTGGTCAAGCGCGCGGCAAGATCATCCTGCCTTGCGGGACCGGCAAGACTCGGATTTCACTGCGGATCGTCGAGGAACTGACAGCACCGGGCGAGTTGTCGGTTGTGCTGTGTCCTTCGATCGCTTTAGTGGCGCAGATCAGGCGCGAGTATCTGGTGAATCGCGATGTTCCGATCCGCGCGCTTGCGGTCTGCTCAGACCAGACTGCAGGTTACGACCCCAAAAAAGAAGGGGAATTATATACAATATTACCCATTCTCTCGTTTGAGGTAACGCCAATCCTTGCGGCGTTTCGGGGGTGTGCCAACTAACGCGCCGATGACGTTCTCAACAGAGTCGGGTATCGGTTCGGGTAATACGAGTGGTCGCTTGGGTGCACGCTTGCGCTTGTCGTTACTCATTCGCTCCCCTATAAGAGAGTTGGTTGTCGTTTTCGTTTTTTGAAGTCCGTCAGAACATTCCGCCACCAAGCCGTGAATGCAGGGCGAGACGAATACGACGGTTCAATTCCGCCTTCTTCCATGAACAGCCAACGATCCGCCGACTCGTCCAAGTCAACCGTTGGATACACACCGCCTTCAAAACGTTCCCGCGCTGTGTCCTGTTTCCAAGCCAAAAACGCCTGAAGTAAATGTTCTTCGACGTAGCCTGCCGGATCGCCGCCATGCGGGTCGTATTGACCAAAACTACGCCCCTTCCAAACAGGGAGCAACCTGCATGTTTCAGGGCCGCAATCGGGGAATAAGGTTGGATAAACCTTCATCAAACCAATCTCGGTTGACCTGACTGCTTCGCTCCAATCAAGTCACGGTATCGGAGAGTACGTCCCACCATCCCGCTCACAATCCCGCGCAACTGGTCTTCAGTGTCCATAGGACGTGCGTTGTGCCGTCCCGCGAACTCTTTGATGTATCGGGATAGATGCTTGACGCTGAAATGGTGGTATACGCCGTTATGACCGCGTTTCAGGTTCGCCCAGAACGACTCCATGCCGTTAGTGTGGGCTTGACCGCGCACGTACTCTTTGGCGGAATGGTTGACGGTCTCGCGCATTCGATTCAGCCCGTGATAGGCAGCGGACTCGTCCGTGTAGACCATAGCCGACCAGTCGGTATGCGAACGGACGAACTCTTGAACGTTCGCACCAGTCGGATTGTCGATGACCTTCGCCCTGACTTCCCCGCTCTCACGCTCTTTCACGCCAGCGACTGCCGCTTTGCCAACCGCGCCACGCCCTGAATGCTGTTTCTTGACTTCGTGCTTGTTGTGCTCTTTACCGCCGATGTAGGCTTCATCCGCCTCTACCGTGCCACCGAAAAGACCGCTACCGTCTTCCCAAGCCTCGCGGATGCGGTGCGCCAAGTGCCACGCCGTCTTTTGGGTTATACCCAAATCGCGGTGCAACTTCATGGACGACACGCCCTTGAGATTGGTAGTCAGGATGTAAGCCGCCAAAGCCCATGTTCCGAGTGACAGGTTCGATCCCTGCATCACCGTGCCAGTCTTGACGGAAAAATCCTTGCGGCAGTCGTAGCAACGGAAGGGTTGAGGTTTGCGGGTAGGACGTTCCTTAATGTTTTCGGAGCCGCATCTGGGGCAAATCACGCCGTCAGGCCATCGCGACTGTATGAACCATCGTTCCGTGCGTTCCTCGTTGCTGAAACGGCGAACCGCCTGTACCAAGGACATACCCTTGCGGAAGGATTTGCCGGGGGCTTTTGCGCTCTGCGTCATAAGAATAATCTTACCCTATGCCGCTTTGAATGTCAAGGTTTTGGGTAAAACTGTATATAATTCCCAAAAGAAGACCGCATAGACACTTTTGCCAATCCGTTGGCGGACAACAGCAACTTCAGTGCATCTGAAATTAAGGGGAAAGTAACCACCGACGCGCAAGAGATCGCATCATGGATCACCCAAGGGCGCAACACAGACGCCGTCAATGTCATTTTCGGCACATACCAGAGTGGTCGCAGAGTGGCCGATGCGCTGAAGATGTCGAGAACCACCGCCAAAGTTCTGATCGCCGATGAGGCACATCGAACTGCCGGATTGAGGCGCAAAAACTCCAAAAGCGCTAAGGCAAAAGCGGAAGCTGAACAGCTTCGCGATTTCACGTTGTGCCACGACAACGATGAGTTCCCCGCGACCTATCGTGTTTATCAGACTGCAACACCTAAGGTGTTTGGAGTTCAAAGTCGCGGTTCGTCTGACTGGATTGTTCGGACGATGGACGATGAGACGGTTTTCGGGGTTGAGCTTTACCGCAAGAGCTACCCGGAAGCGGTGCGTAACGGTTGGCTCGCGGACTATCGGATCATCGCCCTCGGCGTGAATGATCCAGAAGCGTACAACCAAGCCAATCTCTTGGCTTCAGGTTCGGAACTCAAGGGTCGCCAAAAAGTCTCTAGTTCGCAATACCTACGCGGTTTGGTTTTCGCTTTGGCTATGGGAGGCGCCACGGAAGGTGGTGACGCAGGGAACGTGCCGATCAACTCTTGTATCGCGTTCATGAACAGTGTCGCCAAATCTAAAGAGTTTGCTGATCGATTGCAGTCTCAACCCGTCCGGGACTGGGTGCAAAACTGGTTGCGCGAAAACTCCAACGGGCAAAGCGCCAAACACTACTCCTTTGAACACCTCGATGCGACCAGCAACGTGATGGCTCGTGAGAAAGCGAAGGAAAGACTCGCTGAGGCAAGCGAAGAGTCGCCATACGGGATTATCAACGTTGGGATTTTCGGTGAAGGAACAGACTCGCCATCATTGAATGCTGTGGCGTTTCTCGAAGCGCGCAAAAGCCCTATCGACGTGATACAGGCTGTCGGCCGCGCGATGCGGACCGCGCCTGAAAAGGATCTCGGCTACATCATATGTCCGATCCTGATTCCGCCCAATGCCGACCCAGAAAAGTGGCTGAGCACGAGCGAGATGGACGAAGGGTGGAAGGAACTTGGACAGATCCTTATGGCTCTTCGCGCCCACGACCAGCGCATCGAGGATGAGCTTTCAGATTTGCTGACGCTCTATCTTCCCAAAGAACCGGAAGTGACTACCACGATCACCGCGGTCGTCAACAAAGACAGCAGTCGAATCCAGTACCGCCAGCACACGGGACGTCCGGGGGAGGCGGAAGAAGCGGTCGAGCGAGTGCTCAATGGCGAGAGCACGTTGGCAAAAGAGTTTGAACCGTTGGTTGAAGATACCAATACTCTCCACGATCCAGGGGAGATTTTCGGATCAGCAGAAACCAAGGCACCGCCAGCACCCACGCAGATCGTCTCGGGCAAGATGCACGAAGACGGTAGCACCGAAATGCGGATGGATACCGTGGCGCGTGGCAAACCGGCTCCTGATGGCACGGCGGGAGCGGTGGATATTAAAAAGAGCAAAGATAAAGCTCGGGACATGATTAACAAGGGACAGGGTATTCAGGTCGAACCTCCGTCCAAGAAGCCGAGGAAACGCCGCAGTCGGGAAGAGATCACGAACGCAGCGGGGATGCAGATGGTTTTGCTGAGCGGTTTGGGCGAGCATGGCAATGCCATCAAAGTCAACTTGCTTGCCAAGTCGGGATTGAGTTCAGATCGCGTGATGCGTGATTTGAATCTGTTAGAAACCAGCATCAACGAAGCATCGTTCCACTTGCGAAGCGATGACCTCGTCAATGATTTGAACAGCCATTTCGGACTTGACAACCTCAATGAGACGAGTTTGAAGAAACAAGCTGACGGTTGCACAATTGCCGCGCTTCTAATGATGAACGCGGCGATGCTTCACCAACGGATAAGTGCTGGTCGTTGGTTGTCGGGTATTAGTGATCTCGCCGAAGTCAAGAACGACGCAAACGTAGTTCAGAGACTGCGTAGGGAGTGGACCCGAATACTCACCCACGACTTTCGTCCAGTCGTAGAACCAGCTTTGGAGACCATTTACGAAATTGAAAATACCGGCAAAACTAGTGGACTTGAACGCGCGTTGCGTCACGTCGCGACTGAGGCTGAGCGGATCGCTGAGACATACGCAGACATGGGTGCGGATCATGCCGGACCTTTATTCAACAAAGTGATGGGAAACCAAGCCAGCGACGGGGCGTTTTTCACGCGTCCGGTCGCGGCATCGATTGCGGCGCGACTTACGCTGGATGCCGTCGGTGAACAGGATTGGACCGATCCACAAGTCTGGCTAGACCACAAAACGGTTGACTTGGCATGTGGTAGTGGGACTTTGTTGGCGGCGATGCTTGCTGAGATGAAGAGACGAGCTGGCGATCAAGGAGCGGATGAGGTGCAGATTGCGCAACTGCAAAAACTCGCCGTCGAGGATGTGATCAAAGGCATGGACATCAATCCAGTATCACTGCAGCTCGCAGCGTCGCAGTTGACGACCGGCAATCAAGATATTCGCTACCGGCAGATGGGTTTGCATTTGATGAATTATGGGCCGGATCGGAATGATCCATCGCGCGTATCGGCTGGAATTTTGGAACTGCTCGGGCAAAAGGCGATAGTTCCCAGACGTGATGAATTGGCGATTCCCGATGTCGATATAGGTTCTCACACTGTTTGGGTTTCGGGAAACGACGTAGAGCTCGAGGATGCAGTCGAAGCCGCGAAAGATGCCAAGGTCGTTATCATGAACCCACCTTTCACCGAACGGATAAAGATGGGGGAAAAGTTCCCCAATAAAACTCAAGGTTTATTGCGCAAACGCACAGATCAATTGGAGGATTTAACCTTTGGCTCCGATCCCGAGTTAAAAGGATTTGTGTCGCGAAGAGCAGTCGCACCGCTTTTCGTGGCGCTTGCGGAACGCTGTGTTTACAGAGAATCAGGGATATTGACGATGGTCAGCCCGACAATCTTGTGTTCGAACGCGTCAGGGTTGACGGAACGACGTATATTGGCCAAACGATTTCATATTGACACAGTCATCACATCCCATCAACCTAGCAACATCAATTTGAGTCAAAACACTAACATCAACGAAAGCATTTTAATCCTCAAACGTCACGAAGGCACCAAACCGCCGACTCGTTTCATAGCGTTGGACAGGTTACCGATGAACGAAGTTGAGGTCGAGGATATGCATCAAAGCCTCTCGAACCTCGATCAAGGTAGGATTGCAAATGGCTGGGGCGGAGTTTCTTTGTGGCCTGCCGCGAGAATGGAAGCTGGCGATTGGTCAGCGGCGATTTGGCGTTCTGCCGACTTGGCAGAAGCCGCAGCACAATACGGCGATCCGCAAAATGGCTTGGAACCACTATCAGATGTAGAGGGGATGTCGATAAGCCTTACACGGCCAAATCTAGTTCTGGGATTCCAGAGTGCGGACATTGATACCCCCGGTAGTTTTCCAATTCTTAAATCGAGAGGCGCAGAAGGGCAACTGCGTATACGCAGTGCCCCAGATGGGTATTGGATCCAGAAAGAGTCGAATGATCATCGGCCCGGGCCCAATGGCAGGACGCCGGCGGCAACGAAAAAGATGTTACAGAAAGCTGGGTATCTGCTTATCACTGATGGTCAGCGGAATAGTACAGCACGTCTAACTGCTGTGGCAAGTGAGGAAAGATTCGTTGGGATGACTTGGTTGCCTGTCAGCGGGGTTGAGCCGGAAGATGCGAAGGCACTCGCTGTGTTCTTGAATTCTACGCCAGGACGTTTACAGATCATTCGCAATGCAAGCAGGACAATAGAGTTTCCTATGTACATGCCTGCGGCGCTAAAAACCGTTTGCGTCCCGGACGTCGCAAGCGACCGTATCAGGCAAATCCTTGTCGATTGTTGGGAACGAACCCAGGATGTGGTAGTACCTCAATATCGCGACGGGGAGCACGAAGTCCGTCGCCTCTGGGATGAAGCCGTAGCCGAAGCCATGCACTGGGACCCAGACGAGTTATCCCGGCTCCGTCATCTCCTCCACAAAGAACCCCACGTCCGCGGCCTCGGCTACAACCAGTACGCTGACGAAATCGAGGATTGAGGACAAGACCCATCCTTCCAACATCCTTCGCCCCCTCCCCCCAGTGTTATATTCCAAAGCACCATGACCGAGAACCCATCGCAGAACGGCGCTTCCCAGAACGGAACCCGCCAAAAAGGTCCACTCGAAGGCATCAAGGTGATCGAGTTCGGCAACTTCGTGGCTGGGCCGTTTGCCGGACAGATCCTCGCCGACATGGGTGCCGAGGTCATCAAGATCGAACCTCCGACCGGCGATCCGTGGCGATCCACTCAGCCCTTCGCTCCCGGCGAAAGTCGGACGTTCCTGCCGCTCAACCGAGGCGTCAAGAGCGTAACCCTGAACCTTAAAGACGAAAAAGGCCAGAAAGCCCTCGCCAAGATCGTCAAGATGTCCGACGGCGTCATCTCCAACAACCGGCCCGACACCGCCAAGGCGCTGAGTATCGACTACGAGTCTCTGTCCGCAATCAACCCCGCCATCATCTACGTCGACATCACCGCATATGGCATGAAAGGCCCCCTGGGCGGTGCGCCCGGTTTCGATCTCGTGATGCAGGGCTTCACCGGCGCCGTGACCTCGGAGGGCAAGATCAATCCCGGCGGTCAACCCGAGGTCGTCTGGTCGTCTTCCTACATCGACCTCTCGTCCGCCTACTGCGCAGCGGCGGGCATCATGGCCGGCATCATCGGGCGCGGCGACAGCGGCATCGGCCAGAAGGTAGAGACCAGCCTCATGATGAACGCCCTCGCCATGCAGTGCATGAGGCTCATCCACATGCTCGACGCGCCGACGCCGTCGATGACCTGGTATCAGGAGCGATACCCTCAGCTAGTCGCCGAAGGCAAGAACTACCAAGAGATCCAGCGCGACTACCAGAACGTCGTCCGTCCAGCGATCTACCGCTGCTACTACCGCGCCTACCGCACGAAGGACGGCGGCATGTGCCTCGGCACTCTCGACTGGGCAGCGCGGGCACGTCTGTTGAATCACCTCGACTTGGAAGACCCGCGCGTCACCGATCCCGACTACGATATCAACAGCCCGGAGGCCGAGCAGCTCGCCGAGGACATGGTCAAGACCTTCGAAGACATCTTCGATACCAAGACCACCGCCGAGTGGGTCGAAGAGCTAAACGCCAAAGACATCCCCTGCGGCCCCATCCGTTTCAGCGAAGAGCTCGTCTGGGATGAGCAAGCCGTAGCCAACAACTACATCATCGAACTCGAACACCACACCGGCCACCGCTACCGCACCTCCGGCCCCATCCTAAACTTCACCAACGGCATGCCCGAAATGAAGGCATCGCCAGCCCTAGGCGAGCACAACTGGGAGATCATGCGCGAGGCGGGGATGTCGGACGATGAGATTGGGGCGGTTGTGGGGTAGGAAATTGTGGTTTGGGACCGCCAATACAAGTTTGATACGCGAAACTAACTTGGTCGTGTTCCGAAGTGGATGGGTAAGATTAGTAGCGCGCATGACCCAAGAATCCTGAGAAGCGCGCTCGTCACGCAACATGTCAACAACCAAATTTAATTCTGAACGATTTCAGCGAATCGTCGCGTACTACCGTGATTGCCTTGATAACGACGCGGAACGTTCCGTGGCATTTCGAAATGGCGACGAAGGCCAGTATTTCATTCCATTGAAACTCGAAAAGGAATGGACGTTAAGCGGTAAGGGCGAATTGAGAGCAGAGCTTATCGAAGATAAATCGAAATTCGCCTCTGAGCTACGGCAACGAAGATCATCTGCCGAGATGATGTACGGTTATCCGTTTTTGATTAAGCCGGGCTACAGCAGAGGAGTTTCACTTGTACCGATATTTCTACAACCAGTGGAGCACGTGGAGCACGATCTTGTAGGCGATGAACTGAGCGTTCGCTTAGTTCATGATTGGCCGATTTTGAACGAGGAATTTTGCCGATCCATAGGTCTTTCGACTCGGGAAGACAAAATTCAACTCCTTAAGCAATTGGAGTTGGCAGGGGATATGGAATTGCCGCCTGAGTGCTTAGGTTATTTCGTGCGCCGTTTGAAGAATCTGGAGCAGTTGCCAGAAGGTGAGGTGCTGGACCCGGAATCTATTCCGACTGGGTCGATTAGCCAAGCCGCCAAATCCAACAGAGTGTTAAACAGGCATGCACTCGTGATCACCGATCGCCCCCGTTTCACGCGCGGATTAGATGCCGAACTATCAACCTTGACCGACTACCAGCACTTGGGCATGGCCGAAACAACGGCGCTCGGCTTCTTTTTCGGCGTCAAAGCGCAAAACCGACTACCCGAAAACGATGACGCCCAACTCGATAGCGACATCACCGAGGTCGTGCCGTTGAATGAAGAGCAACGCCGAGCCGTCCGATCAGCATTTCACAACGATCTCACCGTCGTCACTGGACCTCCCGGCACGGGGAAATCACAGGTCGTGACAACTGTCATTGCCAATGCTTGGTTGCGAAAGCAGAGCGTTCTGTTTGCCAGTTACAACAACAAAGCTGTTGACGTAGTTGAAGAACGAGTAAACGGTCTCACAAGCAAGCCGCTGATGCTGCGAACTGGGCGACGGGCCGGTGATCGCGAATTACGAAGTGAAATCATGAAGTTTCTGTCGACCGTCCTCACTTCTGACGTAAGCGATCAGGAACGTCAGGAATTGGCAGAAGCCGAGGATGCGGTTGAGCGACTAGAAATCGCTAGGGAAGAAATCTGGCGTGATCTGGAGAATGTGCGTGTTCTACGAAATCATGTCGATCAAGTCGACAACGAAACTGAGAAAATCAAACTTGAACGTGAACAACTCATTGGGAAGCATGAGACCGCACGCCGTAAAAAGGATGAGGCGACCCGCTCCATCAACACGCAAATTGCCCGCTTGCGGGGGGTGATCGAAAATCTGAGTCAAAATCATGATCCCGTTGATGTCAAACAACCTTGTATCGATCGCGAGTTCGTCGAAAGCATCGAAACCCGTTACGTTGACCTCCATGAACTCAGGAATGAGCAAAACCGCGCAACGCGTGTACGCGATGCGGAAATCGAGCGGTTGGGGCGAAAACTCGAACGACTGCGAGCAGACTTCGATCCGCACCTGCTGAAAGGCCGAAGCGGCCTGCAATTGAGTGCGATCAGGGATCTGATGCTGGACGCTCAAGCAACCTTGGAATCTCAGAGGGATGGTCAAGCCACTATCTGGGTCAAGTTGTGGAAACGATTCAGGCGTCGTGTCGACTTCGAACGTGTCAGGTCATTGACCGAGGCATGGGAAGACGACTACGACATTCTCGGCAAGCCGCCGACAGGGCTGATCACCACGGGAAACTTGACGATTTGGACGGGATTCATTAGTGATTCGATTGCCAGATTAGACGAATTGGAGGAAGATCTCGAGCGCAATCGCCGAATTGAACATTCAATTGATCAACTCGAAAAGGAAATCGTTTGCGTCGATAGCAATTTCGAGAGCAACCAGTTCGACATTCGGCGGGTAGCCATCGAACAAGCCATTTCTGAGCTTGTGGAAAATGAGACCAAATCTCTTCATTCGCAGATTGACAAACTAAAAGTCCGATTGAGCGAAGTTAGCGACGAGTTCGATGTCGTGAATCAAAAGCGGACGGGTATCGAAAAAGCTATTAGGGGACTTTCGCATGATTTCGACGACGGCGTCGCTAAGCTAAGCAAGTTGCCCAAAGTCAACGAGCTTGCCAACGAGCTCGCCAAAGCTGAAAAACAGATATGGGTTGCCGGCGCGAGGTTAATTGACGCGGCGATCCGTGTCGTCCCAGACCGTTTCGACGACGATACTAGACACGCGATCGGTGATTTCAGAGCCTTATTCGAGCGGCTGCGAGACGATCAATTGGGCGGCCAAATGTACGCAACGTTGATGCGGAAGATGGAAACGCTATTCCCGAAAGTGATGTCTGCGCTGCCTGCGTGGTGTGTTACCAATCTTTCTGCGAGGGGCCACATCCCGCTTCATGCTGGGATGTTTGATTTAGTCGTGATTGATGAAGCTAGTCAGTGCAGCATTGCATCAGCATTGCCATTGCTGTTTCGGGCGAAACGGGCGTTGATAATTGGCGATCCCAATCAACTGCGACACATCACAACCATCGGACTGCGCAAAGATCAGGAATTGCAGGCTCGACACGGCATGGTGCAAGCAGCGGACGCGGGTTTTTCGTTCAGCCAGCAGTCACTGTTCGACGGGGCGTCTCGAAACGCGACACCGATTACACTACGCGAACATTTTCGGTCGCATGCCGACATAATCGGGTTTAGCAATCGTCAATGGTATGACGACGCCTTGGTGGTTTGCACCGATTATGGAGGATTGCGGGTGCCAACCGGTCAAGCTCCTGGTGTGTCTTGGCACCGAACGAATGGAGGAGTTGAACGTTCTTCGCGTTTCAACGGCAACGTGAACGAGGCAGAGGCCAAAGAGCTAGCGAGCCGCGTCGTTGAACTGATATCTGACCGAGGTTTTCGAGGAAGTGTCGGCATCGTCACGCCCTTCCGCGCCCAAGCTAATCTGATCCGCAGCATTCTTAACCAAAAACTAAGAACCGCCGAATTTCAACGCTGCGACCTGATCACAGATACGGCCCATGCATTTCAAGGTGACGAGAGAGATATCGTTTTCTTTTCACCCTGCGTCGAGTTCAAGATGCCTGATGGCGCAGATTGGTTCTTACGGCAAACTGACAACCTATTCAACGTGGCAGTTACTCGTGCTCGCGCAATGTTGGTGGTCGTCGGTAACCAAGAAGCATGTTTAGCATCCGAGATTAACCACGTCAAACGATTTGCCGAATACTGTGAAAGGATCGAAAACGGCGAAATCCGTCGTGATGAACCGCCTGGTTTCAAACCTGGCCCAGACGTCGGACATTGGGAAGAGGCGTTTTACAAAGCCCTTCTCGATGCCGGATTGAAACCGATGCACCAATACGTTGAAGGCAGAAACCGCCTAGATTTCGCGTTTGTCACCGAAAATATGAAGCTGAACGTTGAGGTAGACGGCGAGCTCTACCATCGAGAATGGGACGGCAGTCGTAGTCGTGCCGACCTAACGCGAGATCGGCGTCTAATTGGACAAGGATGGCAGGTGAAGCGCTTCTGGGTTCACGAGCTCAGGGACGAGTTAGGAAGATGCGTGGCCGAAACTAAAGAGCTTCTTTCGCAGAACTGATCTCACCATGCCCCACTTCTACCTAGCCACACCCATCACAAGCGTCTCCGAAGAAGACCCCGCAAGCTCATCGTCAAATGGTGCGAGTGGTATATCGAAAACCACCCCGCCGAACGTCTGACGGGCGCGCAAAAGGACTATCGTCGGCGAATCCTCATGCACAAGCCAAACGTCGAGTTCCGGTCGTACAGCCTCGTAAAGCTGGGATTGCGGTATCCGGACCCCGCTACTGCGCCGAGAAGTAACCCGACGTGAAGATCAAGCCGTCGTAGAGGACCGCCCACATGTTCCGCTGGTCGTCTTCCGACGTCTGGGAATTGGGCCACGGGAATCTGATCCAGAGTCCTTCGGCGGTTGCCTTCGACGCGCGATCGCCGAAGACTGAGCCGGTGGGCGACGGGACCGTCGTGATGTCCCTGCCAACGAGCTGCGGGAAGATCGGGTTCGTCAGGACGATGTTGCCGTCGTACACCGTTAGGTACCACTGACCATCGATGCTCTCTTCGCTGTTGTAGTACTCGACGGTCGCCTCCAAACCATCGCGCTTGTATCGCTCGATGGCCTCCTGCACGTATGCCTCGGTATACGCACCAGGGTCGTCCGGCACTGAATAGTAGCCGGAAGCGAACATGATGCCGTCGTGTCGCACGGCGTACGCCACCTTCGGCGCCTCACGAAGAGTTACCGGGTGCGGCCACAGGTATTCGATCCAAGTAGGCTCGTCGGCAACCTTGGCAAACTCCTGACCAAGTTCGTAGCCGTCGGATCCGACGACGTTTTTGATGTCGGTCCCCTTCAAATGCGGGAGCAGCGGGTGGACGATGTAGATGTCGTCCTCATCGGTGGCGAACAGATACCACTGACCTTGGAAGCTGGCGACGCTGTTGTAGTAGTTCAACATGGCGTCTAAGCCTTCCGATTCGTAACGCGCGACGGCGTCTTCCACGAACTTGATCGTGTATTCCTCGGGGTCGGCACCCTTCCACTCGGGCTCTTCGACGTTCTCGTCTCGCGTGTAATGACCCGAGGCGAAGATCAATCCGTCGTGGCGTTTGACCCAAGCGGTCTTCGGCTCTTCTTGTAGATTTACGGGGTTCGGCCACAGGTACTCGACCCAGTGCCCCTCCTCGGTCGCTTTGGCGATCTCTTTGCCCAGTTCGTAACCGTTCGATCCAACGACGTCTTTGATGTCGGTGCCTTTCAAGTGCGGGAAGATCGGATGGGCTAGATAGATGTCGTCCTCGTCGATGAGGAAGAGATAGAACTGGCCGTCGACGCTCTCCGCGCTGTCGTAGAAGGCGATTGTGGCATCCAAACCTTCTTGGTCGTAGAAATCAATCGCGTTTTGCACATACGACTGCGTGAATGCTGCCAAGTTCTCAGCAAGGGCGACGTGTCCTGAGACGAAGATCAGGCCGTCATGCAGTACCGCCAGGTTCGCCCGCGGCACCTGCTTGCCGGTCTGCTGATCGACAGTCTGGGTTTCGAACCAGTGGCCATCAGCGGTCGAGCCTGCCAAGTGCCTGCCAAGAGGCGTCTGGGGTCCTGACCGAGTGTTGGTCCCGATCAAAATTTGGACTCTAGGAGTTGCCAAGATGACCTGATCGCCCTCGCGCAGGATCATCATGGTGCGCTCACCTTCGATACTGGCAGGATTGCTGTAGTACCTCACCGTGGCGTCAAGCCCCTCGTCCTCGTAACGCTGTATGGCGGCCTCTACGTACGCCCTGGTGATCTCTTCGTCGGTGAGGTCCGAAACATCGGTTTCAGGTTTGGCGGTCGGAGCCGGTTCGGGCGCAGTTGTTGCCGTCGGTTCTGGTTGCGAAAGAGCGGTCGGTTCGGGTTCAGGAGTCGCCGTTGGCTCTGGTTCCGGCGTGGCTGTCGGTTCGGGTTCGGGCGTGGCCGTCGGTTCAGGAGCCGGAACAGTAGTCGGCGCGGGCCTGGGCGTTGCCGTCGGGTCGGGATCGCTGGTACAAGCTGCCGCGAGGAGGATGACGGAAGCAATAGCGAAGCACGCGCCAATCGCTTTTAAATCAATCCTTAACGAATCAAGCATCCGGCTCTCCTGTTTGAGGGATAATTCTTGGTAAGCCAAAACGTCCGTTGACCATAACGTCCGTTGACCATGATAATTGACACTTCGGATCGGTGCCCAATGGACTACACTCGAACATCTCTCGACGACCAGGAAGAATCGATCATCAACTACGGTGTCGGCGATCATTGTCCACCGCGTCTGGCGATCTCAACTGCGTTACAGATTTTCGTACCCAACACCTTCACAGCAATAGTCCTTATCGCCATCGTTGCACGCGTAGCTGGGCAATCTGCAGATCAATTGAACTGGTTGGTTTTTGCCGGATTGTTGGCGTGTGGGACGGCGATGGTGATTCACTCGTTCCGCTTCGGGTGGTTCGGCGCAGGACGGCTGGTGGTCTCGAACTTCAACATCCCGCTGTTGGCGATTTCGACGTTGGCTCTTGCAGAAGGCGGTCCTGGCCTGCTCGCGACACTGATCGTCGTGTCCACCGCTCTGCAGTTCGTTTTTTCATTCCGGTTGGCAACTTTCAGGCGCATCTTTTCTCCGACGATGAGCGGAATCGTGATCATGTTGGTGGCCGTATCCATCATCCCCTTCATCCTCGAAAGAACGGTGGAGGAGTCTACTCACGGGGATCTGCGTTTGGCTCTCCTCGCGGGGGCAGTCGCGTTGGCAGTAGGACTTTTCATCACGTTGGTGGCCCGACCGAAGGCACAGCTATATACGGTGCCTGCGGCGATCATCGCCGGTATTCTTGTCGCGGCACCGTTAGGGGCGTACGATTTTGGCGAAATCTTGGAGGCCCCTCTGTTTTCAATGCCAAATGTCGTGTGGCACGGATTCGACCTGTCGTTGGGATTGGGTTTCTGGACGCTGCTGCCGGTGTTTCTTTTTGTGAACCTGACAGCGTTTGTGAAGGCAGTCGGCGACATGTCAATCATCGATCGCACAGCCCACCGCAAACCGAAGGCGAACGATTTCCGAGTGATCCAAAAAGGTCTGAATGCCTACGGACTCACAACGATGCTTACCGCCCTTCTCGGCACTTTGCCCGTCACCGCCCCTTGGTCTGTCACGGCGGTCTACGTGCGAATCACGCGTGTCGCCGCGGCAGAAATCGGCCTTTACTTGGGCCTATTGACGATCGCTGCCGCATTCTTCGCCAAGTTGTCAGCGATATTGATCGCAATACCGATCACCGTGGTCGTCGCGGTTTACTTCATATTGTTCGGCCTGCTATTCATCGAAGGTGCCAAATCAGTGTTCGAAGGAGGCATGGACCACAGAAAAGCAGTGATCGTCGGCGTATCGCTAATGCTTGGAGTCTCCGCCAGTCCGATCCTCGGCGTAATTGATGAACTAAATCTCGGATTGATCGCAAACAGCACTGTAAACAGCATCACTTTGGGTGGAGGGTTCGCGCTCACGATATCGATAATCTCTGAAATCTTCGCACAGAAACGCGACTCCATCAGGACGCAACTTTCCTCGGAAGCCCTCAATCAAATCGACGAGTTCCTCGCAGGGTTCGCGAGTCGACAAGAGTGGCCCGAGGAAGCCGAAACTCGCTTGCGGGCAGTCGGAGAGGAGGTCGTGCTAAGTCTGATCAACGACATCGAGGATGAATCTTCGCAAAATCCGAGGGATATGGTCGTCACCGCCAAATCAGTAGAGGGCTTTGCCGAACTAGAGGTTTTGACCGCCGCAGGAGACCTTAGCGATCACAACATCGAAGACAGCATCGCGTACCTCAATGACGAATCACCGATCGAGGCCGAGACGTCGTTTTCATCGCGTCTTTTGCAGCACTACGCATCGTCCGTCAATCATCGGAAATACATTGGCATCGACATCGTGACTGCACGAGTCGTTGCAACCTCCGCCTAGCGATACCCCGGCCCCCGACCGCGTTCCCACGGGTGCGCCCGGGCGACTTCTTCGTCCAACTCGACTCCCCAACCCGGCGTAGTCGGCACGTCCAACACCCCGCCGTCGTGGAAGGTCAACGGACCGCCCGTCAGATCATCTTTCCAGGGCACGTCATCGATGTCGATCTCGCAGATTCTCACATTCGGCAGCGTGGCGCAAAGATTGATCCCTTGCATAGTAGCCAAGTGCGAGTAGTAGTTGTGCGGCGCCACATTGATCTCGTGCGACTCCGCCAGCATCCCCACATCCCGACCGCGAGCGAAACCCTGCCAAGGCACATCGATCATCGCGATGTCCATCGCGCGGGCTGCAAAGTAGGGACGGTAGTCTCGGATAGTGAAGAGGTTTTCGCCCGACGTTATCGGGCAACTCGTGCTGTCCTTGACCTCCTTCAACCCGTCCACCTCGTACATGTCGATCTCCACCCACATCATGTCGAACTGCTCCAAAACGGCGCAAATCTGCTTTGCCGCCTGCGGTTTGACGTTGAAGTTAAGGTCTAGCGCAATCTCCACGTCCGGGCCGACCGCCTCTTTGAACGTCCCGATGTACTTTTCAACGTGCCTCAGCAGCCCTGGCTTAATCGTCTGGTCAGGGGAGTCCGTGCCAAAGCCGTATCCGTACCCGTGCGTTTCGTCATCGAAGAAGATTATGTTGGTCTTCAACGCCTTGAAACCGCGCTCTTTCACCTCCTGACCAAGATCCGTAACCGCCTGAAACGAATCCATCGGAGGGACTCCGATCAACTCGTGATTTCTAGACCGGGAAGAGCCGCAATGCGACCAGTAGACCTGTTGTCGATCGCGCGTCGGGCCCCCTAAAAGACTATGCACCGGCACCCCCATCGCCTTCCCCTTGACATCCCACAGAGCCAGTTCCACACCCGCGATCGCCTTGGCCGCGATTCCACCCGGCGACTGCCGAGCCATTCGATACATGTCCCAGTACCGCGCCTCCACCGCCAGAGGATCCTGTCCGAGAAGGATCGGCTCGAAGTCCGCAACAGTCCCCGTAATCCCATACGGGTTGCGCCCATCCGACATCTCGCCGTATCCCGTGATCCCCTCATCAGTCCTGACCGCGCAGAACTGCCACGGCCGCCAACCTGCATTAACCACGAAGGTCTCTATCTCTGTAATCTTCACGATTGTGCTCCTCGAATTGCCTACCGCGACCTCAACCCAATGCGGGTTGTTCGACGCCACAATTCAGCATATCTTCAACGGCCCCTATTCGTCGGTGATGTCGTCGGCGATAATCGAATGTAAATGGGTCTAACCAACCCCACGAAACCGATTCCCCAGTCATCATGGTCGCCGAAAACCGCAACTCCAACGACATCGCGATAGCCACCACGAACGGATACCAACCTGAACTGTTCGATAGCGGCGTCACCCTCAACCGCGAGACGAAGGCCCGGATCGCCGACAACGTCAACGAGATCCTGAAGGCCATCGGCGCCGACAACCTCGATCCTCAGGGCACCGAACGCACCCCTCTCCGCGTCGCCGAAATGTTCGACGAACTCCTCAGCGGCTACTCGATAGACCCCGAGCAGCTCCTTAACGGCGCACTCTTCGACGTCGAATACGACCAGATGGTGGTCGTCAAATCCATCGAGTATTACAGCCTCTGTGAGCACCACCTCCTACCGTTCTATGGCTACGCCCACGTCGGCTACGTGCCCGACCGAAAGGTGGTCGGGCTCTCCAAAATCCCCCGCATCGTAGACATGTTCGCCCGACGCCTCCAGGTCCAAGAGCGGATGACCCAAGAGATCGCCAGCTTCCTAGACGCCTTGATCGACCCTAACGGCGTCGGCGTCGTAGTCGAAGGCACTCACATGTGCACCGTCATGCGAGGCGTCCGCAAACAGGACCCCCGCATGGTAACCAGCGCCGTCATGGGTACGTTCCGCAAAAACGCCGCAACCCGCGACGAATTCATGGAACACCTTCGCAACGCTTAGGATTTGGATAGTCGGGCCGAAGTTGGATCTAACGGTCGGCCAACATTGCGCGGACCTCGGCACTTAAAATCGGCAACTCGTTCTGTATGATGTGCCAAACCTCTTGGTTGTCGATATCGTCGTAACCGTGGACGAGTTGGTTGCGAAACGCTATGATCTCCGGAAAATCTGTGATCATCTCCGTCAGCGCAGGATCGAACTTCCGGAGCCGCATCAACGCCTCTCCGATGATCGAAAACGAACGTTCCACCGCGTAGCGTTTTACCCAATCGTTTTCGTAATCCTCAAAGGATGCATCAGCGGTCAACTCGTTGATCCTGAGCATCGCTTGATTGATGTCATACAGATGTTTCTTCGCGTAAAGATGCATAGACTGGTGTCCGAGACTCTTCTACCGACTGACGGAAATAAGGGTTCCTGATTGCGCGGTCAACCACCAGATCGATCGGACGACCGAAGAGAGATTCCAGTTTTCGCGAAAGGCGATACCGATTCTTAAAAGTGTGGCCACCGGGCACGTCCATGAAATCCACCAAGAAATCCAAGTCGCTGTTCTGCGCGTCGAACTCCCCAGTGGCCGCGGAACCGAAAAGATCCAGACGCCTTACGTGATGGTCGCGGCACATCTGCTCAAGTTCAGTAGATTTTTCTGTGATCTCTGCGAGCATCACAAACTCACAAGGCAAAGATAGCGGGCGGTTGGTGCCTGCGATTTTAACAACCTCGTTGTTCGCATCGTAAAACCAAATGCGCAAACGTGCCCGACCAGACCCGCGAGAACTGTGCACAACCAACGCAGATATGGCCGCCGAGTAACTCCTCAAGCGGAGCTTTGCCGTGCTGTCTGGCGCCTACGGACAACAACGGCCCCGTTGCCTCCTACTGCAACGGCGAAAAACTCATCGGCAGCATCAGCTTGTTCGCCTGCGTCAACGGCGCAACACCACCTGGAGGCGGCCACACGCCCTTCGCTTGGGTTTCCGCCCGAATTGCCGCCCGATGGTCATAGCTCTCATACGCCCACATGTGGATCCACGTATTGAGCGCACCCAGCTCCGAGTACCATGCCCCGACCAACGGCGAGTACTTCTGCCTCTCTTCGATGTGCTCGCCCCAAACCTCGATCACCCGAGGCATATCCGTCGGACCATACGTATACACCCGCATCTCGTAAACCGGCCCCAACTTCGCCTCGCCGCGGTTCACCATAAACGGAGCCGGCAGAAATATCTCCGACCGCATCTTTCTCACGAACTCTGCATTGTCCGGCGGCCAAATCCCCTTTTCCGCAACCTCGGCGCGTACTTTCCGACGCTGCTCGAGATCGTCATATGGCCAGACATGCACCACCTGATTCAACGGCCCCACCTCGCTGTACCAAAACCCGAAAAGCTGCGAATACTCCTGCCGTCCCTCCCCCAGCTTCGCCGCCGCCCGAGCCTCAAACTCCGGCACACTTCGCGGCTTAAGGTCATAAGTCCTGAACTCGTAGATCATGGTGGTCACCTCAGATGCATTTGTATTGACTGCACGAAGGCTAACATGGCGGTGAATTCGATCGACACATCTGCCGTATCTAACCCGATATACTCACACCCAACGCAAGCGGGACCAGAATCGCCAGAAGCCATTTGATCCACTTGAGGTCGGTTTTAACCTCAGTGAAATCGCTCGTCGACACGTGGTCTTGGAGGTGTGCTTCTCGATCTGATACTCTCTCAGTCTCTGATGTCAAAGCTCCCAAACTCAAGACGCGTTCCGCTGACGATTGAAGGTTCCCTCGTAGGCAACCAAAGTAATCCAGACTCCAAACAGCACTGCAGGACCATTAAACAATTTCGTCATCGCAATTAACCCTTAATTGCTTTAGATCCAAGAGGCAATATTGGCTGCCCGAAACCCACCTTCAACTTGCCTTGAAGTATGCACAAAGGTTGGCGTTGCCGCCCAGATGACGGCGAACCTTGACTAACCAACCGCGGCCCATCTCCATCCCAACCCACCATGCAAACCAAAGCCAAAACAGCCCTGGTTACCGGCGCCTCCCGACGCATCGGACGCGCCTTGGCGCTTGCCCTTGCCGAAAACGGGTGCAACGTCGCAGTCCACTACTACTCAGCCGAAACCGAAGCCATCGAAACTCGCGACATGGCACGAGATCTCGGCGTCAACAGCGAAGCCATCCAAGCCGATCTCGGCAACCCCGATGAATGTCACCAACTCTGGACCAAAGCCGTCGACCAACTCGGCCAAGCCCCCAGCATCATCATCAACAACGCCTCCATCTTCCAACGACTAACCATTGATGAGGTGACGGCAGACGACTTCGACCGTGCAATGGCGGTAAACGTCCGCGCCCCCATGCTCCTCGCACAGGCGATGGCCCGTGACCTGCCCGAAAACAGCAACGGCAAGATCATCAACATCAACGACCGCCGGACCACATACCGCACCCGCGTAACCTACTCCATCACAAACTCCGCATTGACCAGCCTCACCAAGACGCTAGCCGTCAGCCTCGCGCCTCGGATCCAGACCAACGAAATCCGCCTCGGCGTCATTCTCCACCTCGACGCAGCCGAGCGTTCTGAGACCCAATCCCTCTCCGATCGCACGATCGGACCCGCAGGCCGAATGGGAACGCTCGACGAAGTCAGCCAAGCCGTAATCAGCATCATCCGCAACGACTACATGAACGGCGCCTCCCTGAGCCTTGACGGCGGCCTAAGCGCCATCGATTGAAGCCTTCGGCTGAACTCAAACAACGCCGTCCACAGCCGCGAATTGCCTGAATCCAAATTTAGGTATATGATTTGCGCACGCGCGCACGTCTCTATTAACTAAAACTCGACACCACCGTCTTCTCGATGCCCTATGCGCAAATCCATGGTCACCATAGACGGCCACATCGGCTCCGGCGGCTTCGATGTAGGCAGGAAAATCGCCCGGATGCTCGGGTGGAGACTCTTTGACCGTGTCCGGCTCCAAGCCATCGAGAACGGACAATCCCTCGACCTCGCAGACCAGGCCACAGAAGCCGAGTTCTCCGACCGCCTATGGTCGTGGGTCGAACGAGCCGCATCTTACTTCGCCGTCGGCGCTGCCGGTGACGACCCCCTTCTCCAAGGCGGCGCAGACCTCCACCTCCCCCTTACTTGGGACAGGCATGGCCCCACCTCCGCAGACGCCCTCAGCAACTCTCACGACTTCTCTCGGCTCGCCAAAGATGGCAACGCCGTCATCGTACATCGCGCCGGCGCCGTTGAGTTAGCCCAAAACGAAGGCGTAGCCCGGGTGGGCATCTTCGCAGACTGGGATGATCGAGTCCGAAGAGTAATGGCGCGAGAGGGGTTGAACGATGTCTCTGCCGCTGAGCGCATCATCTTCGAACGTGAAAAATCTCAACGTGAATACTTCGACAAAGTCCACGATGCAGACCCCGAAGACCCCGAACTCTACGACTTCGTAGTAAACACATCCGACAAACACATAGATATAGCCACCATCGAGGTGTCTCGTTACGTCAAAGAGCAGCGAGACCGAATTGCCGTTTGAATCCCCTGCACAATTGACTCCGTTGAAACTTCGAGCGGGATAGTTCCCGCCTGAATCCGAATCGATAAAGCATGGCATCCCTCTCAACATCTCTGGCGAAGAACATTATGCGGAGCCCGGTGGTGACCGCCAATCGGGAACAGACCGTGTCTGAGGCCGCTGAGATCCTGATCGAACACCAAATCGGTTCCGTCGTTGTCGTAAACGAGAACGGGGATTTCTGCGGATTGATGTCCGAGGAAATGATCATGCCCAGAGAGCACGCCTCCCCATTCATGCACGGCAGTGTCACTCGCATCATGGGTCTCAACGCCGATGAAGACCTCGCACCCGCATTTCGCCAAGAACTGGTCGAAGTCAGCGGAAAAACGATCGGCGAAGTCATGAACTCTGCCCCGCCGACTGCCGCACCTGATGCCACAATCGACGAAGTAATCAACCTCATCGAGCACACCGGCGGTCACCACCTGCCAATAATCGAAAACGGCAAACCCGTCGGCATAATCGCCCGCCACGACCTCATGCGGCTTTTCGCAGCGTAATGATCGATCCGCGCTCGAACAGCGGATCAACTCGACTGAGGCAACAGCCCCTGAGACATCATCTCTTCTGCCTGCCGCAGATCCTTGTGGCTATCCACCGATATCCAGTTCGCCGTCGATCTGATCGCCCTCATCCCACCTTCAGCAACGATCTGCGGAAAAGTCGAGTCCTCATGATCCCCAACATCCGGGAATAGTCCCTCAAGCTCCCGCTCAAGTACGTAAATCCCGCCATTGATCCAAAACGGCAACTCCGTCTTCTCCGCAAAACTCGTCACAACATCATCGTCCGACACCAGCACTACACCAAACTGGCTCACATAAGGTATCAGCGTAATCGCTGCTCTCGCTCCGTTCTCGCGCCTAGTCTCAACAAGCGGACTCAACCATTGATCCGTGAGCACATCCCCGTTCACAACGATCACATCCTGCTCATCCTCCGGCACAAGCTTCAATCCCTGTTTCACAGCGCCGCCTCGACCAAGCGGCGTCTCCTCAGGCGAGTAGTGAGCACGGAAACCAAACGCCGACCCATCCCTGAAATGCTCCTCGACCTGCTCAGCCCGATACCCCGTTAGAAACACGATGTCCGTCACCCCATTCGCACACAGCCAACTCGCCTGATGCTGCAGCAACGGCACCCCATTAACCGGCACCATCGGCTTGCAGATATTGTCAGTCAAAGGCTGCAACCGCTCCCCGCGACCGCCAGCGATAGTTAGTGCCCACATCTAAATCATTTTGCCATCGATTGGACCGACCTACTTTTGGAAACACGCAAATGGAACATCGCACGAACCACAGGTGTTTCGCCAGCTAAAAGTTCAGGAGTTTCGCTTCAGCATCGCGGATGAATTTTGGTCGCTTTTCCCAGCACTTGGGACACGAAACGAGCGTGATATAACCGCTTTGGGGACCCTGTGAAGCCACTCGCTGGCGAGCCTTGTCAAGGGTTTTTCCGCACAGTGTGTGCGAGACTGGGTTCCCACGTTTCGTTTGCCTTCCGCCATCAACGGCGCATACGACTGCTTCCCTACGAAGACGCGCGTTCATGTTGATTTCAATGTGCGTGACATCATCATTAGGTTTCTTTTGAGCTTGTTGCCAACCTCGGCACCTTAAGCAAGTCACGTCGTCTTCCCAAAACGTAGCAGGCCCGTCATAACGGCACCGATCAAACATTCTGTGCATCGGCGGTGGCTCGCCTAGCATGACGAAACCCCTAGAAGAGTATCGATCGCGGGTCTCCACGGCGTGCGGTTCAGGGCAGACCATGATTTGCTGACTGCCATTCCACATTTCCACCAATTCGGAAATGCACGACTGGCACGTTGGTTTTTGAATTACATCTGGGTTCATCATTGTTCCGCAAATTCTCGGCACGTAGGGCAGGTCAAACGGACCGGATCCATCGTCAACCGAACCTGGTGAATATGGGCGACATTGCACACTGGTTCGAATGAATCATTTGGGAGATGGACCGCACCATCTAGTCTACCTAGGCAGGCTGTGCAGGTGACTTCCTCTTCCAAGACCGTGGTGGATGTCTCGTCGCGGCCGCAACCTCGTCCAACTCGATGTGTATTACCGCTGTACGACCACTCTGCTGGTTCGTACCCCAATTGGTAGAGCACGTGCCGGGCAGCCGTCGTATGTGTGCCCTCGCAAACCCAAATCGGGTCTTGGTCAAATTCGTGCGTGAATTTGACCAACTCCACGGAGCCACATTGCGAACACAAGCTGACACCATCATTGCCTTCGACGACGGTGTCAAGTTCGGCTTCGAAATCGTAAGTCGTTGGCGCATTGGGCTCGGGGATGTCACCCAATTCGCCTCCTAGCAAACTAATGAAACGGTCCTCGTCAATGATGGGAACATTCAGTTTCCTTGCCTTGGCAAGTTTCGATCCTCCGCCCGAGCCAGCGACCAGGTAACTCGTCTGAGTGGACACCCCTTTTGCGAAACGACCGCCATGTTTTTCGATCGCGTCTATTGCTTGCCGTCGGGTGAAGTGGCTCAGTGTTCCGGTGACTGCGATCGACAATCTGTCAAAGCGTGAAGATGTCATTCCGTTCTCTCAAAAATCTGTGCCAAGAACGCGACTGGCCTCTTCAGGTCTGTTATTTCATTCGTCAGATCGTCTAGTTCGAATTCAACCAATCCCAACAACCATCCATCTCCTCCTGCGTCATCGGCTCCTGTACCACAATCGACGGCGATGCCGGCTTGCCTTCAGTGCCATCGCCCATCCACTTCGGCCACGCCGCAATCGCGCCCTCGAACTCCTCCTTCGTGATCACAAGATCCGAAGGTCGCCATAGAACCTTGCACATGTCGAGCCACCCGACCAGCGTCTCGGGACTCTGATCCGTCCGCCAAGCGATGATCACCGCCCCAAGCGCGCACGTCTCACCATGGATCCAGTACTTATCGTTCGCAATCTCGATCGCAAAACAGAACGAGTGGTCCGCACCCGGCGCACGTTCATCCCTAACCACAGCATCATCGCGGTCTTGAACCGCGTTCATGATGACCTCCACAGATCTCGGCGTCATCTCGCCATCCTCGTCCAGTGATGCTGGAAAATCGGTGATGATCCGCTCAAACAGCTCCTCGGCACGCCCCGTCACCTCAGAGTCCACCGGCTCGGTCTTACCCAACGCCGCCGAACGCCGCCACTCCGAAATCCCCGCGTACCCGCACAACACGTCGCCCAGGCCAGCAGTGTTCAACCGCTCCGGCGCCTTCAACACGATGTCGTAATCCACCAGCACATACTCGCAGTTCACCACCACCAACTGCCCGATAATCTGCCGACCATCCCAATTTGCCACGAAGCCATGAATGATCGCACCCGTCGAAACAACTGTCGGAACCTGGATTAACGGAACATCCTTCCGGTGCGCCACCAGCTTCGCATGGTCCAAAGCCCTGCCAGCTCCAAGCCCGACAACCAACTCAACATCATCCGGCAGCGAATCCGACACTTCGATCAAATGCTCCCGATCCAACCACTCGTTGAGCCCGACACCCGCTGGCGGATGATCCAACTCGTCCTTCGCCGCCTCCCAAGCTGATGGCGTCGTTATCACCACGTAACGCCCCCATTTGGCCGAGTCCGCCTTCAACAGCCCATGCCCAAACCGAATATCGTAGTCCCGTGCTGGTCTCTGCTCTACCATCGCAATGCCTCTCTCCGATTACCGTCGCGCGCGGATAAGGTTACCCTAATCTCCAGTTCCCGACGCATTTTTCATGCCATCCCCCAAGCGAAGCCACTGGACTAACTGCTCGATTGCAGGCCTGCTAGGTTTCTTCCTGATGACCGGCAGAAGACATCGCCGCGGCCAAATCGCCCCCGAAGACCAAGCCGCCGCACCAACCGCGACTCCCCAATCATCGACGCCGGACACATCCGCGCAACCCAAAGAGGACGTATCGCAATCTCAGGCGATCAATCAGGATCCCTCCATCTCCCAACCGTCTTCACGCATGACCAGCCTCCTCAACGACCTGCGCCAATCGCTCTCCGATAACTTAGGCGAGATCACTCCCAGGCAATGGGCAATCGCCGCCGCAGTCCTCGTCGGGGTCCCCATAGTTGCTTTCGTCGGCACGTTCTACATCTACCCATACGCCGAAGATCTCCTCGGAGGCGAATCAACGTTTGACTCCGTTCTCGCCGAATACGGAGTGTCCGAAAACGCCGAAACTCAACTCCTCACCATCCGTCGCGGCGATCTCGTCAACTCCGTCTCGGTGAACGGAACCCTCGAATACGCAAACCGAGAGCGCCTTTCATTCGGAACAACGGGGACTATCGACGCCTTCGAGGTAGAGGTCGGCGACTTCGTCTCCCGAGGCGATGTCCTAATGTCACTCGAACCCGAGGCCATCGTAACCGCCGGACAAAACCTCCAATCCGCATCCGTCGCGCTCCAAGATGCCGAAGAAAATCTTGACGAACTCATCAACCCGGATGAACAAACCATCGGCGAAGCAACCCTCAATGTCCTTACCGCCTACCAGTCCATCACAGACGCCGAAGAATCCCTCGCCAACCTCATCGAACCCTCCGCAACTGACATCGCAACCGCCGAACTAGACGTCGCGGAAGCCAAAGCAGCTGTAGACCAAGCGACCGATAAGCTCGCCGATCTCCAAAACCCCTCTGCATCAGTCATCGAAAACGCAAAACTCGCCGTCGCAGAGGCCGAGCAAACTCTCGACGACCTCCTTGACGAGCTCACCGATCTCGCAGGCCTCGACGGCACCACCTTCACCGATGCCGAACTTACCGTCGCCGAGGCAATCAAATCCCGCAACGAAGCTCTCGAAACTCTCGAAGACACAACCACCATCGACGAATCGGCCCGAGCCCAAGCAGACCTCGACGTCGCCAAAGCCAGACTAGCCCTTGTCGAAGCCAGGTCCGCCGTAACCGACGCCGAAATCGACCTCCACAACGCGACCGAAAACGCCGGCGACCAGATCACCAGTAAAAAACTCGAGATCGCCAAAGCCGAAGCTGACCTCGCCGCCGCCGCTATCGCACATTCCGACGCTCAAGAAGCACTTTCCGACGCCCAAAAACCCTTCGATGAAGACGAGGTGGCAGACCTCCGGACCGAGATCACTGAAGCCGAGGAAGACGTCGAAGTCGCCCAAAACCAGTTCCGAAGACTAGAAATCCAGACCGACGCCGAAACAAGGACCCTCAAATCCGACCTCTACGAAGCACGCAACAGATACCGCGACATGTTCTACATGTGGCTAGGAATGGACATCTCAAGCTACGAATGGCGAGCATCCCCAGAAGAGATTTTCGCCGACATCGGTGCCACCCCCGCCGAACTGCTCGCTCCGCTCCCGCTCTACGGTTCACTCGACCCCCGACGCGAAGATGACCCGGCCAATAACGTCGTCGACAACCCGCAGACGCCTTGGGACGAAGTCGTCACCACCAACTGGGCGCAATTCTTCGGCGATCAACTCCGCTTCAACTGCGAAGACGACGAACAAAGCGCCAATCTGACCTGCGTCAACCTCGATTTCGACAACGCGTGGGACGACCTCCTCCTCAAGACCGAGGCATACGACACCGCCATGCTCGACTACACCCAGCAGTTCGACAACGCCGAAGACGCCACCGACAACGCCAAATCCAAACTCGAAGACCTCCAAGAACAACTCGAAGAAGCACTGACCCCAACCGACGCCGAAACCCTCAAAGACCTCTTCGCCAAAGCCGAGGTCGCCTCCTACACGCTCGTAGATGCCCAAAACAAACGCGACTCCCTCCTAGAAGAACTCGAACGCGTAGAACCCCAACTCGAATCCCAACGCCTAGAAGCCGAACAGGCCTTGGCAGTCGCCCGAGAATCACTCAAGGTCGCCCAGACCAACCTCACCGACTCCGAGCATTCTCTAGCCGAAATCGAAGCCGGCCCATCCGAAGAAGACATCGCCATCGCCAACGCCAACGCGAAGATTGCGGAAACCGCCGTCATCAAAGCCCTCAACGACCTCAACCAACTCCAAAAACTCGAATCCCCCGACCTAATCGTCCTCAACCAGCAGATCAACGCAGCCAAAGCCGACCTCCAACTCAAAACCGACGATCTAAACGCCCTGGTCAACGGCGACCAAATCGAAATCGGGCTCGCCCAATCCGAACTCGCCTCCGCCAGACAGGAACTCGCCGACAAACTAACTGCCTTCCAAGACCTAATCTCGCCCCATCCAGCCGACATCGAACTCGCCCGACAGGAAATCGTCCTATCCAGAGCCAACCTAAACGCAGCCGAGGATGATCTCAAATCCCTGATCAACCCCGATCCCGCCACCGTAGCCCTCCGACGCGCCGAAGTCGCAACCGCCCGCGAGGAACTCGCAACTGCCATCGCCGCAACCGAAGGCACACAGATCATCGCACCATTCAACGGCGTAATCGCAAACATACCAGTTGAAGAAGGCCAAACCGCCAACCCCAACAACCCGGCCGTCGTCATCGCCGACCCCTCGATCGTCGAAATCTCCGGCACCGTCGACGAAGTCGATGTCCTGTTCCTCCAAGTCGGCGACCCCGCATCCATCGAACTCGAAGCTCTCGGCGACGAACCACTCATCGGCAACATCTCCGACATCGCAACCTTCGGCGAATCTGAGCAGGGCGTCGTCACCTACCCAGTGACCATCCAGACCGAACAACCCGCCGGAACCCAACTACCCGAAGGCCTCAGCGCCGTCGCAGAGGTGATCATCCGAGAGCAGACCGACAAGCTCCTTGTCCCCATCCAAGCGCTCTTCGGATCCGTCAACGACCCGATTCTGCTCATCTCAAACGAGGACGGCAGCCTCCAACATCGCAGCGTGACCCTCGGCATCTCCGACGACTTCTGGACCGTCATCGAAGACGGCGTATCAGAAGGCGAGACCATACTCATGACCGTAGTCGGATCCGACACCAGCCAGTTCGGCGGGTTCGGAGCGATCCGGGCCTTCGGCGGCGGACCACCACGCGGCGGGAACTAAACCGCACACCATGCCCGCAACTTCCGCCAACGACGCCCCCGTAATCCAGATCCGCGACGTCACGAAGATCTACGAGATGGGCGACGGAACCATCCAAGTCCGCGCTTTAGATGGTGTCTCACTAGACATCAGCGACGGCGAATACGTCGCCATCATGGGCGCATCCGGCTCCGGCAAGTCAACCCTCATGAACATCATCGGATGCCTAGACGTCCCCACCCAAGGCACTTACCAAATCGACGGCCAAGCAGTCGAATCGATGTCCAACGACCGCCTAGCCGACATCCGCAGCCGAAAAGTCGGCTTCGTCTTCCAGACCCACAACCTTCTCCCGCGTCTAACGGCCCTCGCAAACGTCGAACTACCCATGATGTACGGCCACTGGCCAAACCGACGCCAACGCGCCGAAAACGCCCTCGAACTCGTAAACCTCGCCGACCGCATGGACCACCGACCAACCGAACTCTCCGGCGGCCAGCAACAGCGCGTCGGCATCGCACGAGCACTCGTCAAAGAACCCTCCGTCCTCCTAGCCGACGAACCCACCGGAAACCTAGACACCTCCAACACCGCCGAAATCCTAAACATCATCTCCGACCTAAACCACCAAAACGGCATCACCGTAATCGTAGTAACCCACGAACAAGACGTAGCCGCAAGAGCCGACCGCGTCATAACCCTATCCGACGGCCACATCATCGCCGACGAACCAAATGGGGCGCGTAGTGCGGACGAATCGTCCCCTTTCGGTGGCGAAAGGGGACGCGAGCGAGCGAAGCGAGATCGCAGGGGCATGCGGGTGGAGCCGAGGGGCAAGGTTGATGCCGGCGACATCCAAGGTTCTGCGACAGTCGCTGTCGGAGATCACCGCTCAGACTGAACCCCAACAATGTCCCCCCTAGACATAATCCGAACCTCCCTCTACTCCCTCTCATCCAACCGACTCCGCGCGGCCCTCGCCCTACTAGGCATCGTCCTCGGCGTATGCTCCGTCATCACCCTAATGTCCATCGGACGAGGCTCCACAGACCGCATAACCGAGCTGATACAAGGTCTCGGAAGCAACCTCCTGACCGTCGTCCCGACCGGCGCACCACTGACTCTCGCCGACGTCGACGCCCTCGGAGACCCGCTGTACACCCCCTCCATCAAAGCCGTCGCCCCACAAATCGGCACCTTCGGCACCATCCACATCAATAACAACACCACACAAGCACCCGTCAACGGCGTAACCCCCGAGTTCCTGCAGGTCCGCAACCTCGAAATGGCGACCGGCACCTTTATCGGAGCACCCCACGTCGAATCACGCGCCGAAGTCGTCGTCCTCGGATCCCAAATCTCCGAAGACCTCTTCGGAAACCAAGACCCGACTAACGCAGAAGTCCGCATCAATGGTCGACGGTTCCGAGTCGTCGGCGTCCTCGCATCCCAAACCGGCTTCGGTTCTATGGACGACCAAGCCTTGATCCCCATCACAACCGCCTACTACCGCCTATCCGGACAGCGCATCCCCGGCGGCAACATCAGCGTCGAACAGATCTCGGTCCAAGCCAGCGACGTCGATTCGGTAGACCAAGCCATCGAGGAGATCGAGACCGTCCTCCGATTGAGCCACCGTCTCACCGACGCCGACGACTTCACCGTCTTCAACCAGCAAGAGATCCTTGACACGTTTGAAGAGACCAACCAGACCCTCGTAGTCTTCCTAGGTGCAGTGGCAGGAATCTCGCTCCTCGTCGGCGGCATCGGAATCATGAACATCATGCTCGTATCCGTAACCGAGCGCACCCGTGAGATCGGCATCCGACAAGCCATGGGCGCAAAACGACGCGACATCGTCGCCCAGTTCGTCACCGAAGCCGTATTCCTCACCTTTGGCGGCGGAATCATCGGAGTCGTCGCAGGCATCACCCTCGCAACCGTCATCGACGGACGCTTCCTCATTGGCGCAGAGTGGAACACCCGAGTGACCAACGACATCCCGCTCATCGCCCTCATCGTATCCGTAGCCGTCGGCCTCTTCTTCGGCATCTACCCCGCAGTAAGAGCCGCCCGCCTAAACCCCATCGAAGCCCTCAGATACGAATAACCAGAGCCACCCTCACATGAAAAACCCCTTCGCAATCCTCCTGACCGCCGCCGTCATCATCGGCATCGCAATCGCCGCCGTCGCGATCCTAGTCCTCGGACCTTCTGACGATACCTCCGAAGAAACCGTCCCCGTGGCCTCCCAATCTGATCTCCCCACGCCTTCAACTCGCAACGAGGCCCTTTCCCGCGAAACCGCCCAACCAACGCCCACCGCAGAACCGGCTGAACCAACCAAAGCCCCGGAAGTCAGCTCATCCCAAGACGAACCCCCTGAGCCAGAGGCCGAAACCCAAACCACCACAATCACCGACCCGGCCACCGAGAGCGTACAAGGCGCACCAGCCACCCGAGATGGTCGCGGCGGCAGGTTCGACGGCGCCGGACCCGGTGCCGCCAACTTCCAGGCCATCCAGGAAGCCATAGCCGAAAACCCCGAACTCGCCGAACTCATGCAAAAAGCCCAATCAGGCAACATCACTCAACAGGATCAAGCCCGTATGCAAGAACTCATGCAGGAACTCCTCGCCGAAGCCGGCATCGAAGTCCCCGGCGGCGGGCAGGGCAGAGGTTTCGGCGCTCCTCCAACCCAAGGCACAATCTCCGCTATCTCCGGCTCAACCGTCACCATCGACCACAACGACGACAGCGGCCTATCCACCGACATCGAAGTCACCGACGATACCAACATCAACGTCATCACCCAACTAACCCCCGCCGACCTCTCCGTGGGCACAAACGTAGCCGGAACCGTCCAAAGAGGCGAGGGCGGCCGAATCTTCATCCTCAACCTCAATGTCTTATCAGATCAACTGCCCCAAAGCAGCGGTTATGGAGGATTCAGGGGCACAGTCGTTGGTGCCCGCGGAGCAGGCGACACGACCACGAATATCTCAGTCATTGACGGCACAATCGCCGAAATTGACGATCAACAAATCTCCGTAGAAACAACCCAAGGCACCCTCCGCCTAACCGCAAACGAAGACTCCAACATCATCACCACCAACCCAGGCACCATCTCCGACATCACCCAAGGCATGGCCGCAATAGCCTTCGGCGCCAGCCCACCAAACAACCTAACAATCGGCCCCGAATCCCTCCTCCCGTAAGACGGCAAAACCGCCTCCGGCATCCGAGGCCGGTAGAGGCGGGTCTGTGACCCGCCCGTGGACTCCATCTAAAGAAACGCGGACCAATAACTAACACCTTCACCCACCGCGTATAAAATCCCCTCTCCCGCTCAGCGGGAGAGGGCCAGGGTGAGGGTGACCGGGGCGGACAAACGGGCGGGGCACCGCAAACAACCACCACCCCCAAACCTCACGACTCCCCAGCAAAACAGGGTCTACCATATAGTCCCCATGCCCGAACTCCCCGAAGTCGAATCCATCAAACGCTACCTCATCGACCAAAAAATCCCCAACGCAACCATCCAGCGCGTCGAAATCGGATGGCCAGACTCCATAGTCGTACCAGCCAACGACATCGAATCCTTCGCCAACCGCATCTCCCACAAACGCATCAAAAACATCACCAGACGCGGCAAATACATAGTCTCAACTCTCTCCGATCAACAAGATACTCAATCTCATCTAGTCCTACACATGGGAATGACCGGATCCCTCCACGTCCGAAATCTCTCCGATCCCCCAGTCCGATACCGCCGAGCCGCAATCTTCCTCGACGACACCCGACGCATCGAGCTAAACGATTACCGACGCTGGGCCAAATTATGGGCCTTAGACGACCCTTCCCTCGCCTACCCAAACCTAGGCCCCGAACCATGGGACATCACTCCCACCGACTTCGCCACACGCCTACGATCCCGCCGCCTCCGCATCAAACCGGCCCTCCTCGACCAATCCATCATCGCCGGAGTCGGCAACATCTACGCCGACGAATCCCTCCACCGCACCGGCATCTCCCCCCTCCGTCGAACCAACCGCATCAGCACCCAACGCCTAACCCAACTCCACACCAACATCATCAAATCCCTAAACCGAGCCATCAACCACATCACAACCCACCCCTCCGAAGACGGCAGCCCCTACGTAGTAGACGCCTACGACGACCGAATGCGAATCATCCGAACCCCCAACTCCCCCTGCTCAACCTGCCACCAACCCACCAAAAACACCAAAATCTCCGGCAGAACCGCCTACCACTGCCCCAACTGCCAACACTGAGCGATTCACAACAAAACTAACTTTCCTGTTCGTCCAAGACTTTAAGGACGCGAAAACGGTATCTGTTCGGCCCATCGTCGGGCGTCATGGCCAAAATACCGCCATTTCGCTTCGACTAAGTCCAAGAATCCCCTTAGAATAGCAGTAACAAAATCACCTTCTCGACGAATCCTACACCCCGTATGACATTAAACCCGACTAAACCAGGAAAACAACAACGGCTGCCATCTCTCGACGAAAACCGAGAGCTAACGGTCAACCTCGGCGACACAAGAGACCAAACCAACACCCTTTCCACCATACCGATCCTCTCAAACCGAGTCGTCAATGTCAGCTCGGTACCCCAACGCAGTCCATTGCGCTACCCAGGGGGCAAAACATGGTTGGTCCCGCAAATTCGCCACTGGCTCGCAAATCTACCCAAACGCCCTGTCCTATTCATCGAGCCATTCGCGGGTGGCGCTACTGCATCACTCACCGCAGTTATGGACGGCCTAGTAGACAACGCCGTGCTTTGTGAAATCGATCCCGAGCTGTCTAACCTATGGACCCGCATTTTCGAAGACGCTGATGAACTGGCGGCAAGGGTCGAACGGTTCGTCCCCACGCCGTCAAATGTGCGCCGTGCATTCAATAAAGAACCGCTGGACGAGTTAGACCTCGCCTTCAACACGCTGTTAAAAAACCGGATCAATCGGGGAGGAATCATCGCCAAAGGAGCCTCCAAGATGAACAGCGGCGAGAACGGCAAAGGTCTCGCATCGCGTTGGTACGCCAATACCATCGCAGAGAGAATACGCGCGATCGGTAGACACGCCTCCCGCTTCGATTTTATTCAGGACGACGGACTCAACGTAGTCGAACGATACAAAGACAAACAAGACGCTGTCTTCTTCATCGATCCTCCGTACACCGTTGCAGGAAAACGCGCCGGAAAACGCCTTTACAACTTCAACGAAATCGATCATCAGGCCCTTTTTGACCAAATGTCTGAAGTCCGTGGCCAGTTCATGATGACCTACGACGAAAACCGAGAAGTTGTCGCAATGGCGAAAAACCGACAGTTCCGTCTCGCCAAAGTCGCTATGAAAAACACCCATCACGAAATCATGTACGAACTTCTGATTACCTCGCACGAGCTCTTGTCGTGAGCCCTAATCGACGCTTTGGTATTGGTGAGTGGTATGGCCACTCCTACCTAGAACTACCGCGGAAGCAACGTCGACAATTTGCACAGGACGACTCGAACCACCCGTGCCCGTTCCGAATCGGCGGCGGTCCATGTAGCAAACGGGGTGGAGTCTGCTCGTTCCGGTTGTACGAAAACGTCTCCGGTGAAATCAATGAGATCCGAGGCCCCGAAGACGGTTTGAGGATACTCTGCCCTCGGCGCTTCGAGGAAGATATGACCATATTCAAGTGGATCGGCGAAACGGTTTTGGGAACGCCCAAGCCCGAGATCGCCACTGAAATCGGGTTCCTCAAGTCTCCAGACACCCAATCCCACGTCGGACGCATCGACATGGTTCTCACCAACGGAAAATCCGACGCCGCTGCATTCAATTGGTGCGCCGTAGAAATCCAAGCGGTTTACTTCTCCGGAAGAAGCATGTCCGAGGAGTTCCGAAACGTCCTTTCACGGCAAGGCGCACGACCACCATTCCCAAGTCACAGCAGACGACCAGACTATCGTAGTAGCGGCCCCAAGCGCCTCATGCCCCAACTGCAGATCAAAGTCCCGACTCTCCGTCGCTGGGGGAAGAAAATGGTCGTCGTCGTTGACAAGCACTTCTACGACTCGTTGGGGCACATGGAAACTGTCGACGATCTCTCTAGCGGTGACATCGCTTGGTTCACCGTCAAATTTGAACAATCCGCATCCGGCGAGCCCTTCAATCTGACCCCACACAAAGTCCACGTGACTACCTTGGAACGAGCTACCGAAGGTCTGACGGGCGGCACCCCAGTCACGATTACCGAATTCGAAAAATCCATCCGATCCAAACTTCGAACCTAGTCGAAACTCCCACATCGACTATGGACAAATCCCCTCTCCCGCTGGGCGGGAGAGGGCTAGGGTGAGGGCCGGGGCGGAGCGGGGCCAGACGCCCTCCCCAGCCCACCCCACACATCACCCAAACCAACAAAATCCCAAAAATCCCCCCAATCCCAAAAATCCCAGTTCAGACAACATCTTGACACGCACGCACTACATCTGTTACTGTTAACAACAAGCGTTCAACCCGCATCGCGAGGGAAACAACGCCCAGAGGATCGCCGCCGCCGAGGATCGCGACTTGGCAGCAGTTGTCGTCGATTGAAGTGACATGAAACCGCGAGGCGTATCACACATGAGAAGCGCGAAAGTGCAGAAAGAGCCCCGAGGCCGGAGGTGTAGAACCCCGAGGTGCAAGGCCCGATGTACAACTGCGCGCCGATCGCGACGGTGCCCGTCTAAGTCTCCTGGAGCATGGAGCAACGCGGTCACAAACCCGGTTATGGAGAAGGATGTAGCTGCAAGGTTCAGGCGCGGCGATATACTGCTTAAGCCGCAACACGAGCCAGATGGACGAACCCTACCTTTGTTCGCGAGACAAAATAGGGACGCGGGAGCGAAGCTGCCGCGAGGATTCGACACCATTCAAGGCCTGGACGAGGTCTTCTCTTATCCGAAACAGATCAGAACCGCTTCGTCGTGCGGGGAGATCAGAGCGCTAATGCGGGGCAAGAACCAAATGATGGCGTGCGGGATGTTTCCACTGACCGCACGCCGGGCCGTCGGTCCGGCGACGTCGGCAACGCTCGACTTTTTCAATGAGTTAAGTATTTTTCGCCCGAAGGACCAAGGTCAAGACGACAGTCGAGACCAAAGTCCACCGGTTTTTACACCGCGGCGATTCCTCGAAAACCCGACCCCTCGGGTTTCCCTCGCTCGCGAGGGCAATGTCCTTCCGGACAATGGGGACCCCGACGCCATGGGCGGACCTAAAAACCGCCCATGCACGTCAACCGGGACCAAGTCCCAAACCAAAGCTACCAAATAAGCAAAACCAAAAAAACTAAAAAACAAGACCGACAAGCCCGACGCTCCAAGCGCCCACGTTCGGCAACCCCGGACGTTTCAACGCGTCTAAATAAAAACCAATCCCCCAAACAACCAACAACAAAATCCCAAAAATCCCCCCAATCCCAAAAATCCCAGTTCAGACAACGCTTCCAAACCTATCCGCCCCCTCCTAGCAAAAAGAAAAGCCGCCACGCGGCATTAAAATCATTCCCCATCGTCAACGTCGAAGTCCCCTCTTCCTCCTCCTCCCCCAAAAAAGAAACGCGGCCATGCCGCTTTGCCTTAATGGCGTCAACCATCTCCGCCACCCGCGGCCCATCCTTCGACCCCTACCTCTTCTACGCCGGACGCTTCATCCGTGATGCTGCGAAATGGCTCATGGCCGCCCTCGCCGTCATCTACCTCGCCCACATCGGCGTCTCCAACACCCAAATCGGCATCATCTTCGGAGCATCTCTCGCCGGCGGCTTCCTCCTCTCCCTCGTCGTCATGCTCACCAACCGGGCCATCTCAAATCGAACATGGGCCGTCGCCAACATGCTCATCACAGGCATCGCAGGCGTCGTCCTCATCTCCACAGATAGCTTCTGGCTCCTGATCATCGGCGGCTTCTTCGGCTCCTACGCCGCCAGCGGAGCCCACTGGGGAGCCATGACCCAACTCGAACAAACCGGCATCGCCGCCGTCATTCCACAGGAAAACCGCACGAAAGCCTACTCCATCCTCACCATCGCGTCCGCCGCCGGACGCGCAACCGGAGCGCTCCTAGCCGGTCTGTCCACACTGCTCATCGAAACCCTCGACTGGAACCCCACCGACGCCTACCACACCCTCCTCTGGCTATACGTCGCCCTTCACATCATCGCCTCCCTCGTCTACCTATTCCTCTCTTCAAAGACCAACTCGCCAACCCAACACGAGCAAGACCAACCCTTCCTCGTCAATCCATTCAAAGCCCGAGACCGAAAACCGATCCTCAAACTCTCCGGCCTCTTCGCCGTCGATTCATTCGCCGGAGGCATGATCTTCGAATCCTTCCTCAGCTTCTGGCTATTCACCAAATTCGGACTCTCCGCCGCGGCCATCGCTGCTCTGATCATCGCCGCACAAGCCCTCAACATGATCTCCCTCGCCCTTGCCCCAGCCGTCGCAAAACGCCTCGGACTCCTCAACACCCTCGTCTTCACACAAGTCATCTCCAACATCGCCCTCATCCTCTTCGCCTTTGCCCCGACCGTCATCATCGCCATCGCCCTCTGGCTCCTCCGCTCCCTTTTCGACGAGATGGACGTCCCCACCCGACAGGCTTACATGATGGGCATCACCGAACCCGACGAGCACCCGATCATGGCAGGATCCGCCAACCTCGGGCGTGGCCTCGGACGTATCCCTTCCGCCACCGTAACCGGCTGGCTCTGGGCAGGAGCAGTCACCACAACTCCATGGATCGTCTCAGGAACGCTGAAACTCGCCTACGACGTCGCCATTTGGATAGCATTCAGACGAGTGAAAATATGATGCCATGCAAGTCGTAGCCCTCTACCGCCATCCCATCAAATCCCTCCCGGCCGAACCCTGCGATTCCATCGAGATCGCCGAAGACGGTCGAGTAGTCGGCGACCGCGTCCTAGGCTTCCGTTTCAACGACGCAGGTCCACCCGAAGACACGAGCTGGAAGCAGAAAACCTGGTTCGCCTCCCTCCAACACTCGCCTGACCTAGCCAACCTCTCCTGCGGCTTCGAACCAACGTCGCGCCGCCTCTGGATCCGCCTACCAGATTCCGACATACCGATCGAAGGCAGCATCGACGAACCCGGCGACCGACTCCGCATCGAGCAACACTTCAACGATTGGTACTCATCCCTAGCCGACACCCCATCTGCCCTTAACCGACGCCAACTCCCCCTACGCCTTCTTGGCAACGGCACTCACGGACGATTTCACGACACCGCCGCCGGACTCACAACCCTCCACTCCCGAGAGTCCCTATCTGACCTCGCCAAAGCCGCCGACCTGTCCGAGCTCTCCGAACTCCGCTTCCGATCCAACATCGCCATCCAAGGAGCGGCACCTTGGCAAGAACTCACATGGGTCGGTGGCAGAATCCAGATCGGTCAAATTCAATTCCGCGTCCGCAAGACAGTAACCCGTTGCCTAGCCACCCACGTCGACCCCCAAACCGCCCAACGCGACATCGACGTCATGGGCACCCTAACCCGCATCATCGGGCAAGACCAACCCCAGTTCGCCATCTCCATCGAAGCCAAAAACCCCGGCACCATCCACATCGGCGACGAGGTCAGCCTGATCTGATACGTCTCTTAGCCCTGCCGACGGCTATCGAAATGCGTCCTCAAATCGGGGTTCTCGACGATGTAATCCTTCGTATGCATCACGATGTTCTCCTGCAACTGGATCGACATCCCGCCATCGACCGGCAGCACGACACCAGTGATGAACGACGCATCCGGAGAACACAAAAACGCGATCGCATTGGCAATATCCGTCGGGACCCCTGTCCGCCGAACCGGATAGTGCCTCTCAAACAGCCCGAACCCGGCATCATTGCCGAGTTCCGCCCACATCGCCTCACCGCGCTCCGTCACGATATGCCCCGGCGCGATCGCATTCACCGTGATACCCAGCGGTCCGAAATCGACAGCCATCTGCCGAGTTAATCCCACAACCGCCGCCTTGCCTGCTTCATACACCAACGCCCTCGGCGCCTGCAACAGACCGTGCACCGAAGAGATGTTCACGATCCGCCCCACCTCCATCTTTGGCGGATTACCATGCCGCCGACCGGCACCCTTCCACTCAGGGATCTCGAACGTCTCTGGATGCCCCGATGCCTCCATCGCCGGCACCCCATACTTCGCACCCAAGAACTGCGCCCCAACGAGCAAGTCCATTCCCGATCTCCAGGCATCAGGTTCGACATCAACCGCCGAGCCATCACTGCCTGCGCCTCCTCCGTAAGCGTTCTGAACCAAAATGTCCAACCGCCCATATTCATCCACACACCGTTCCACCATCGCCTTAGCAACATCCTCCTGAGCCACATTCCCGACCATGTAACTCGCCGTCCCGCCCGCGTCTTTGATCCGCTCGACATTCCTCTGCGCCGCATCCTCCACGATGTCCACAACTAGGATCTCAGCCCCATCCGAAGCCAATCGACGCGCCGTGCCGCCACCGATCCCAAGCGCACCCCCAGTGACAATACCAGCCCTTCCCGCCAATGGTTTGTGATGTGTCATGACCTTGATAACCCCGTCCATGTTCAAGTTGCTGGGCATATCTTACATCCATCTCTCGCACCGGCCCCAGCATCGCCGACCAACATCGCCATGCAGTATCTTAGAAGTGAGATGCAATCCTCCTTGACTTCAACTTCGAGCAGCGTTTTTCTCCGCATCGGCGCACTGCTGACTGTAGTCGTCGCCACCCTCCTTACCAGCGTCACCGTCCTCGCTCAACCGTTGATCTTCACATCCGGCCCGTTCACTGTCGTCGCCGATGAAGACGTCGGCAACTATCGCATCGTCGTCCACCAATCGCCCGAACGAGCGATCATCGGCTCCATCTCCTACGCCGTCCAGGTCCATCAACGTGAGACCGGAGCCAACGTCCCCGACGCCATCATCAAGGTTTACGCATCACCATCGGAACACGGCGAGAGGCAGGTAGCGCCAGCACTCAACTCGCCAGACGACCGCGAGTACTACGTCGCTAGGCTCGAGATCGAAGAAGCCGGCGTGTGGGCAATCGACGTCGTGGTCGATCATCATGAACTAGGCGAAGAAACCCTGATCTTGGCCACCGAGGTCTTCGGACGCGCGAGAGGCGGCGACAACTTAGTAGTCGGCACCATCCTGTGGGTCTTCGTCTCCATCGCCTTCTTAGGCGTCACCTTCTACCTGATTAGAAAATCGAGACGCGCAAAAACCGAACTCGAACGAATCCGCAACCAACCACAACAATCCGACACCTAACCCCGAGAACTCTTCAAATGTCCAAAATCTCCAACGTCAGAATCCGACATCTCCACGGAACCATCGAAACCAAAGGCGAGTTCTGGGAAGACCGCCTCGTCATGCCCCTCGACGTCTACGAAGAGTTCCGAGGCTCCAAGCGTCGAACCAACGTCGTCACCGACCAATCCGACGCAAACCGCATGGAGCACGACGCCTACTTCATCCAGATCGAGACCGACGACGGCGCAATCGGCATCGGTGGCCCCGTCGAGGAGACCGTCGCCTACCTAGTTGCGAAACAACTCGCCCCGCTCCTCCTCAACCGCGACCCGCTCGCCACCGAGTTTCTGTGGGACATCATGCACCGATCCCAGGTCCACGGTCGGCACGGACAGGCGATGATGGCAATCTCCGTCGTCGACTGCGCCCTTTGGGACCTTAAAGGCCGCGTCCTCAACGTCCCGGTCTATACCCTCCTCGGAGGCCCGACCCGCGACAAAGTCCCCGCCTACGCCTCCATGCTCGGCTTCAACGTAACCGACATCGGCCTAGTCCGCGAGCGCGCCGCATGGGCCAAGTCCCTCGGCTACACCGCCCAGAAATGGTTCTTCCGCCACGGCCCGATGTCTGGCCACGACGGATTCAAGACCAATGTCGCAATGGTCGAAACCCTCCGAGACACCGTCGGCGAAGGCTACGACATAATGCTCGACTGCTGGCAGGCCATGGACGTCAACTACGTCGTCAAACTCGCCTCGGCAATCGAGGACTGCCAACCCCGATGGCTCGAGGAAGTCGCCATGCCAGACCGCATCGACTCCTACCGCAAGATCCGCGAGAAGACCAACATTCCAATCTCCGGCGCCGAACACGAATACACCCGATGGGGCTTCAAACGCTTCATCGACGCCGAAGCCCTCGACATCCTCCAACCTGATATCTACTGGGCGGGCGGCATCTCCGAGACCCTGAAGATCATGGCCGTCGCAACCGCCGCCGATCTCATCACAATTCCGCACGGTCACTCCTCACCCGCCGGCATCCACGTCTCCGTAACCCAATCGCCGATCCACACGCCCTACCAAGAGTTCCTAATCAAGTGGAACCAAGTCCACCAACACTTCCTAGCCAACCCCATAAACCCCGTAAACGGTCACATCGCCATCCCAACCGAACCCGGCGTCGGCATGGACCTCGACCCCGACAAAATCGAACGGGAAGACGTGCCGAGTTGGTGAGTCTGGAAACAAAAAAGGAACCCCCGGCGTTCATCACCGCCGACATTCCTTGTTAGGTTTGCCGTGGCTGCCACCCCGGGGGAGTATCAACCTTGATTTTAGCACCGGTTAACTCTCCGCGCAAGAGAGTTGAACCTGGCGACAACTCTTATTTTGGCCAGTAGTTTTTCGGATCCAGACTCAACCGATAGGTTTGCGGCCCGAAGGGCACCCAATCCGTCCCTTCAATGCCTCTGACGAAGTAGCTAGAAGTCCGCGGAAAACTGGACTTGATGCGTATCTGCGTTCCCAACTTTTGTGCAACCCGCAACGCAGTCGGTCTGATCTGTTGAAAGTCTTGATCGGTGCTGAAAACGATTATTGCGTCGCAAGATTCGTCTAGAACCAATTGGATGGCATCAAGTGCAATCCGGATATCGACGCCTTTTTCTTGCCCAGTCCCGCCAGCGTAATTGATGGATCCTCGAAACACAGACACACCGTTTTGCTCCATTGCGGAAAGCCTGGCGTTCCAATATCCATACAGTTTTCTATGTCGATTCGATGGCGGTACGCCGACGTAGAAGCGCGTCGCAACCAACTCGTACCCTGCTAATTGGGCCACGGCTTCAGCCAACTTCACCGGATCGTAACGACCATCCCGGTCACCAAACGCATTCCTAGCGTGGTGATACATGTTCATGCCGTCGAAAAGAGCTGCAATCCGTTTCTTCACCAATTAAATCCAATTCACTAAAAAAGACTGACGCTACGCATTCGCAGGTCTGTCAACCGTCGAACTTCTCAATAACCAAACAAGCATTCTGACCACCAAACCCAAAACTGTTCGATAACGCCACTTCAACCTTCGTCTCGCGGGCAACATTCGGGATGTAGTCCAGATCACACTCAGGATCCGGCGTGTCCAGATTGATCGTCGGATGCAATACCTGATCCCGGATGCTCCCGATGCAGGCCAAGGCTTCCATCGAACCGGAAGCCCCCAGCGAATGCCCGATCATCGACTTCGTGCTGCTCACCGGAACGTTGTATGCGTGATCGCCGAAAGCACGTTTGATTGCTAACGTCTCAGACTTGTCGTTCAACGGCGTCGACGTCCCGTGAGCATTGATGTAATCGATATCCTCGACGTTCCGCCCCGCATCAGCTAACGCCAGCTTGATCGCCAACGCCGCACCCTTGCCTTCGTCGTGAGGTTGCACCAGATGAAACGCGTCCGACGACACCCCCCAACCAGTAACCTCGGCGTAGATATTCGCCCCCCGCGCCTTCGCGTGCTCGAGACTCTCCATCACAAACATCGCCGATCCCTCCGCAGGCACAAACCCATCGCGGTCCGAGTCGAACGGCCGTGAAGCCTCCTCAGGAGGGCAGTCCCTCGTAGATAGTGCATGGATCGTCGAGAAGCCTCCCATCCCGAGTTCGCAGATACCCGCTTCGGCTCCGCCCGTCAGGATCACATCCGCAGCACCGCGACGGATAACCTCCACCGCCTCGCCGATCGCCTGCGTGCTCGCCGCACAGGCCGTCACGCAAGTGTTCGTGTACCCGAGCAAGCCAAACACCCGACTAACGTTCGCCGAGCACATATTCACCAGCATGACGGGAATATAGAACGGACTGACCCGCAAAGCCCCGCGTCGGTTCATCACCTTCGACTGTTCGTCAGTCTCCGGCAAACCGCCCGCGCCGCTTCCGATCAAAATCCCTACGCGCTCCCGATCTTCGGCATCCAAATCCAACCCCGCATCTTTGATCGCCTGATGCGATGCATGAACCGCAAACTGCGAGAACCGACCCATCCTACGCGCCTCCCTGCGGTGGATCAGCCCTCCCTCTGACGGATCGAAATCCTGCACCTCGCCCGAGACTTTGCACGGAAACGGAGTCGGGTCGATGACCGACATCGGCCGCGCGCCCGAAACACCGTCCTTCAGATTCGTCCAAAACTCTTCCGGCGACTTGCCCAAACACGTCATCGCACCCATGCCGGTTATAACTGCTCTGCGTTCGTCCGGATATGCTAATCTGCTCATGGTCAGTCTCCGTATTTATTCGCAACGTCATCGCCCGCGAAGAATCCCAGCATCGCCGACTGGACGAGCAATCCCAAAACCGCCAACCATAAAGACCCGACGAGAACACCGGCGAAATATATGAGGTTGATGAGATTCCACCAAGCCGACTTGTCGTGGTCGTGGAAGCGCTTGGTGTTGATTGCGAAACCACTCCAAGCCACCAACACCAAGGAGATATACGGAGACCACCAGAAGTGCGGTGAGAATCCTTGCACCCATAAGTTCACGTAAAACATGTCCGTCGGAATGCCACGATATACCCCTTCCAACATCCATACAGCAAGGTCCAAGACAGTCGTCCCAACAATCAGAGCAATCATGCTCATCCACCATGTTTTCCGTCCGATGCGCCCAGACGGGATGAAGAAGTGATGAAGTGCTTCAGTCATCGCCAGTTTCAGTCTTTCGAGAACATATTCGCAATCACTGCCAAGAAAACTCCGAGAAAGATTGCAATCAAACCCAGAGCTCCTAAGATGCTCCAGAAATCGTCATCAGCACCGCCGAAGCATGTAGCGAAACTGAGCATGAGTAGTGCAACCCCACCCCATCCCACGAATCTTGACAAACTACGCATTTAGCGGTTCCCTCCATCGTCCTACATGATGCCATCGTAGGGTGTCAATTACTCGATTTTACCTTCACACGCATCGCTGTCCTCATAGGCCAACATATACGGCTGCTTCAGATCGTCGTACATCTCGGGCTCGATGCCTAGGAGATACTCCCGCGCCTCTGCCGCCACGAACAAGGACCCCGTAACCACGATCAGCCCAATCCCTCGACGTCCTTTGGAAACCCGCTTTGCCTCCAGCAATGCCGCTTCGACACTGGTTTGAGTTGAAATCTCGATGCCGTGCTGCCTCCCTGTGTCGGCCAATCGTTGCGCAGGCGAAGACTTTGGATGTCGAGACTGCGTCGCAATGGTATGAGCCGCCGATGCCGCAAGCTCCCGAGCCATCGCCTCGAACTCGTGGCCCTCGGTAGCCCCGATCACCAAGACATACGGCCTCGATTCCCCGGCGCCGCTTCGCCCATTCGTCCTGCCTCCGCCAACCGCGACGCCTAGAGACTCCAACGTCTCCCACAACGCCTTGAGTGATGCATCGTTATGCGCCCCGTCCAATACGAAAAGGGGCCATCCATCCAGCTTCAACACCTCGCACCTGCAGGGCCAGTTAGCGTCTCCGATGCCCCGGATCGCGGCATTGACATCGAACGAGTGACCGGTCTGGTACAAAACGCTCAACGTCGCCGCAGCCGTCCGCGCGTTGTCCACCTGGTGCGATCCCAGCAACGAGCTACGCACCTCAATGTCGCACCATCCTGGATCGGGCGGCGTTCTCAGCGCCGATTCCGAAACCAAAGCGGCCGACGGTCGCCATCGCCCCAGAACAAACTTGTGGCGCATGTCATCCATCCCACCATCACAAGTACGCAGCAACGGCACCGAAGCGCAAGCACCGATGAGTTCGGAACCAACTTCCCTAGCCCGTTCACGGATCACCCGCCATGCCGCTGCATGATTTTTCGCGACAACAGTCGGTCGCCCAGGTTTGATGATCCCGGCCTTCTCGCCAGCGATCAAAGATATCGTGTCGCCCAAAACCCTGACGTGGTCCAGGCTTATCGGAGTAATCACCGCCACCTCCGGATCGACGACATTGGTCGCATCCAATCGCCCGCCCAGCCCTGTCTCGATAACCGCAAAATCCGCTTCTACACGACGAAAATGCACGAACGCCATCGCCGTCAGCATCTCGAACACGCTCACCACGCCCAGATCCCCTTGATGCTCGATCTCAGAAACCAACGGCCACAACTCATCGATCAGATCAACGAAGTCCGATTTGCTGATGTTTTGACCGTCAACCTTGATCCGCTCCGTGAATGAGTGCAGGTGCGGCGACGTGAACAACCCGGTCCTCAAACCCGCAGCCTGCAAACCCGCCGCCACCATCGCGCAAGTGCTCCCCTTGCCCTTCGAACCTGCGACATGCACCACCGGCGTCGCAAGATGCGGATCACCCAACATCTCCATCAACCGTTCGACTCTCCGCAGATGCCAATCGGGCGGCTGGTTGGCACGCGATTTCCGCTCGAAATCCGCAAGCGATAGCAACCGATTCACGGCCGCCATGTAGCTCGCGTGGGCACTATCCGACATGGTGCTAAGGGTATCGTTCGGCACCGACTCGGCGATTGATACGATGAAGGTATCCGCGCCGAAACGCAACCCATTCACCTGTAAACCCGACACATGACATACCAATCCCTCATCGAAGACGCCTTGACGGGTCACACAGCAGATTACTGCGAGGTTCGTTTGGAAGAATCCGATTCGACTCGCCTAACCTACCGCGGCAAATCCCTCGATGACATCAACATGACGAGTGGCAAGGGCGGAGCCGTGCGTGCGTGCGTCAACGGCTCATGGGGATTCGCAAGCTTCAACGACCTTGCCGACCTGCCATCCCGAGTCAAAGCCGCCACCAACCAAGCTCGAAGTCTCGCGTCAGGCAACAATGGCGAAACTACGATGCTCGCCGAGGTCGAACCACACGTAGACATCGTCGAACCAGTCATCGTGAAAGACCCTCGCGAAATCTCCCTCAACGAGAAGACGCGACTCGCAGATCATTACAACGACATCGTCTGGAAGCAACCCGGGATCGTCAGCTCCGACATCATCTACGGCGACAACTCTCGCAAAGTAGCGTTCGGCAACACAGACGGCACCTATATCGAGCAGGAAGTCGTCCATGCGATCTGTCGCATATCCGCACAAGCACGAGACGGTGCCGACGTCCAGCAGGCAGGTTTCAGCATCGGCGCCCTCGGCGATTACGGCCTCTTTGAAGGTCTCGATGAGCAGGTTGCCGAAGCCGCGGAACGCGCAGTCGGTTTGTTGAAAGCGAAACCGCTGACCGGCGGTCAGCGAACCGTGATCCTCGATCCCGTGCTCGCAGGCGTCTTCGTGCACGAAGCATTCGGACACCTCTCAGAAGCCGACAACGTCTACGAGAACGACAAGCTCAAAGAGTTGATGTACATGGGCCGCAAATTCGGCGGCGACCACCTCAACTTCACCGACGGAGCCGCACAACCCGGCATGAGAGGCAGCTACAAATACGACGACGAAGGAACCCCCAGCGCGCTCACACCTCTCGTCCGAGATGGCGTCCTCGTGGGACGTCTCCACTCACGTGAAACCGCCGCAAAAACCGGCGAAGCTCCCACTGGAAACGCCAGAGCCATCAATTACCGCTTCCCCCCGATCGTCCGCATGACCAACACCTTCATCGAAAACGGAGAGGCAACCTTCGACGATCTGCTGGAGGGTGTCGAAGACGGCGTATACGTCAAAAACTGGTACGGCGGAATGACCCAGCACGAGATGTTCACCTTCTCCTCCGGCGAGGCGTACATGATCCGAAACGGCGAAGTCCAAGAAGCCGTCCGCCCTGTAATGCTCTCCGGCAACCTCTTCGAAACCCTCGAAAATGTCGACGCAGTCGCCAACGACCGCGGCTTCAACCAAGGCGGCGGTTGCGGCAAAGGCGGGCAGATGCCACTCCCGGTGGGAACCGGCAGTCCGCACATCCGAATCCGCAACTGCCTCATCTCCGGGGCTTAAACACCTCCAAAACCAACACTCACTACGCAATTCCCTCTGGAGACAAACCGCTTGGCAGCAAACCACGAACACCTTCTCGACCTCGCAACCTCCGCGCATAAGAACGCCGAGGTATTCGCAGTCTCGTCCGAACGGCGTCACGTCGAGTTCGAGGCAAACCGCCCAAAGAACATCGGACAGAGTCAATCTTCCGGTATCGCGCTCCGGATCATCAACGGAGACGGGCGGATAGGTTTCTCATCCACCACGGACGAAGACAAGATCGACGAATTGGTCGATCGCACCAACGCGCTATCCGAGTTCGGCGCGGAAGCCAAGTTCCAATTCCCGACCGCTTCGGACTACCCCTCTGTCGAAACGGTCGACGACGCCACCTACAGCGTCACTGACGACCAGCTTCTGTCTTTCGGTCGTTCGGCAATCGACGCGATCCTCAGCGAATTCCCCGAAGCGTTGTGCGCGGCGGACTTCAGCGTGAGTTCCGGCCAACAGCGATTGCTCAACTCTAAGGGCGTCGATGTCGCACACTCCCACACGTCCTGCAGCTTCTACATGGGTGTCGAACTCATCCGCGGCACCGACATGCTGAGCATCTGGGACGGCATCGTATTGACCGGACCGGTCGACGAACCAAATGCCGACAGGATCGTGAACAGGCTGCTCACCAAACTCCGCAACTCCCAGAACATATTGGACGCCCCCAGCGGCAAAGACATCCCGGTCCTCTTCTCGCCCGTCGGCTTCAACGGCACCTTCCTGCCGCCCCTTCTCTCAGGCTTCAACGGCAAGAACGTGGCGACCGGCTCTTCGCCGTTGATCGACCGTTGGGGCGAAAAGATGCTTGACGAGCGGATCTCGATCACAGACGACCCGCTCCACCCCATGACACCAGCATCCCGCGCCATGGATGACGAAGGCATCCCTTCAAGACCCTTAGACTTCGTCCGAAACGGAGTCGTCGGCGAACCATTCCTCGATCTTCAGACAGCCGGCGAGGTCGGCCAAGACTCGACCGGATGTGGAATGCGAAGCGTCGCCACAACTCCCTCGCCTAGCACCTCATACGTCACCATGGAAGGTGGCGAAACGCCAAACGACGCAATGTTCGACGGCATCAAACAGGGCATCCTAGTTGAGCAACTCCTCGGAGCAGGCCAGGGCAACGAACTCGGCGGCGACTTCCGAGCAAACCTCTCGCTTGGCTTCCTCATCGAAGACGGCGAGATCGTCGGGCGAGTCAAGGACACCATGATCTCCGGCAATGTCTACGAAACCCTGAACAACGTCGACAAGATCAGCGAACAGCCGGAAACCGTGTGGGGCACCCGATCGCTCCCGTGGGTCCTCACCAGAGGCGTCGAAGTAGCGGTATCCCAGTAATCCCAACCGAACCAACATTGTCGACCGAGAACCAACAACCCACCGACGAGCAAATCGCGGAGCTGCTCCGCGAGATTTCTGGTGTCGACGATCGACGCGCATCGGCAATCGTCGGCGCATGGCGAGAGTTGCCCATCGAGGAAGCGATCAACACGGTCAACGAGCTGCGACGTGTGGCTGAAACCGACCCCTCCTTCGAGTTCGAATCGATCTTCAGGGCCGCAACAACGTTCCCGAACCCTCAAATCCGCCTCGAAAGCATCCTCGCGTTGGCCAATGGCGGCAGTATCGCCACCGCGCAGACCTTGTTGACCGTGCTTCAGCAGGACGAGATTGCGGCGATCCGAGCCACCGCCGCGGTCGCTCTCCATGCGTTCGGCGATCCATCACAGTCGCGCAAGATCCCCGCTACGATATTGAGCCGCGTGAAATCGGCACTGCGTGAGGTGATCGACATCGACGAACCAATCGTTCGTGGAAAAGCGTTGATAGCACTTTCGGCGTTGCGAGACGATGACGTCGCCGATCTGATCGACACGGTGTTCGACGAAGCCATCGGCGTAGGCCCGTTGATGTCCGACGTGTTGACCGCGATGGGCGAGACCAACGACCGCTCTTGGCTCCCAACCATCGAGGACGCCTTTTACAGCGACAACAGCGCGATCCGCATCGCCGCGGTGCTAGCTTTCGGCAAAATCGCACAGGATGACGATGTCGAGAGCCTCTCCGAACTCTTCGACGACCATGTCTTGGCAGTCCAGATGGCGACCGTCAAAGCCCTCGAAGAAATCGGCACCGCCCAAGCTCGAGAGATGCTCGAACTCGCCGTCTCAAGCAGCGAACCTGAGGTCCAACAACTAGCCCAAGCAGCGATCGACGCTCTCAAAGCGGACGACGAACTCATCTACGCGGTTTCGCCCGCAATGATCGAACGCGGATTGTTCGGGGTCCCTGCGTCCGCACGGGGCACCAACCGCGACCTCGCTCGATACGACGCACCGACGGAAGAAGGTTGGGCGAACGTCACTCCCGAAGGCCAAGAGGTCGATGTGCCCGTGGCACCAGAAGACATCGGCGAGGACTACGAAGACTATCTGGAATCCGAAGAGTTCTTCCGAGATTCAAACACCAATTGACTGCTAATCGGGCCAAGATATCCGCATCGCTCCTTTCCGCCGATTTCGGATATCTCGCCGAGTCAATCAAATCCGCAGAACGCGCCGGAGTGGACGAATTCCATTTCGACGTGATGGACGGTCACTTCGTCCCAAACCTCACGTTCGGACCACCCGTCCTCGAAGCTGTAAACCGGTATGCGACGAAACCTATCGATGTTCACGTCATGCAACGTTCGCCCGAGCGCCTGATCCCGGTATACGCATCCTCAGGCGGCGACATAATCACGATCCACATCGAGGGGATAGCCGACGTCGACGAAACCATCGACGTGATCCTCGAAGCCGGTGCGCAACCAGCCGTCGCAATCCGTCCGCGAACCCCCGTGTCATCGCTCCGAAGCGTCGCAGACCGTGTCCGACGCGTGCTCATCATGACCGTTGAACCGGGGTTCGGCGGTCAGGAATTCCTACCCGACACGCTGCCGAAGATCACGGAGGCGCTTTCGATGATGTTGTCGGCTCGACCCGAAAACGATTGCGAGATCGCAGTCGATGGCGGGATCAAGTCCCAGACAATCGGATCCACCCTAGAGGCGGGTGCAACCACCTTCATCTCCGGGTCAGGCATCTTTTCCCACCCCGACGGGATCGACGCCGGTGTCCGGGTGCTCCGAGACAGACTGAAGTCGGTGCGCGGCTAAACTGGGCGTTTACCTCATCCCCTGCATCATGTTCTGAAGTGCCCGTTCACCTCCGGGACCGCTGATGCGTTTCATCATCTTCTGCATCTGACGGTATTGGTTCAAAAGTTGGTTGACCTGCGAGGGAGAGGTGCCCGAACCATTCGCCACACGCCGTCGACGTGAACCATTCAGGAGCCGGGGATTGGCGCGTTCTTGAGGGGTCATCGAAAGAATGATCGCCTCGACCTGCGACATCCGCTTCTCATCGACGTTCTGCATCCGGTTGGCCATCATCCCGCCAAGACCCGGGATCATCCCAAACACCTCCGACAACGGACCCATTCGACGAATCGAACGGAACTGGTCCAGCATGTCGTTCAGGTCGAACTCGTTGCGGCGTAGACGCCCCTCAAGGCGTTTGGCTTCGTCCTCGTCGATCTCGCGTTGGGCCTTTTCGATGAGAGTCGTAACATCACCCATCCCAAGAATCCGTTGCGCCATCCGCTCAGGGTGAAAAGCCTCGAGCTGTTCCGGACGTTCCCCAACGCCGACGAACTTCACTGGGAGGCCAGTCACCGACTTCATCGACAACGCCGCGCCACCGCGCGCATCACCATCAATCTTTGTCAGCAACATGCCCGTCAGGCCGATGCGGCGGTTAAATTCAGAGCCCGAATTAACCGCGTCCTGACCCGTCATCGCATCGACGACGAGGAAGGTCTCTACCGGGTTGACAGCCGATTTGACCTCCTCGAGCTCCTTCATCAGGTCATCGTCGATAGCCAAACGGCCTGCCGTGTCGAGGATCAGCCAGCGCGTATCGTCCCGTTTGGCGCGATCCAGCGCGTTTTTTGCGACTTTGATCGGCGTGGACTTCCGGACATCCTCGTTGTAGACGGGAATATCGATCTGACGCCCCAAGGTCACCACTTGCTCCACCGCAGCAGGGCGTTGCAAGTCACACGCGGCGATCATCACATCCTGCTTCCACTCGCGTCTGATGTGGAGAGCAAGTTTCGCGGCGGCGGTAGTCTTCCCGGCACCTTGCAGACCGACAAGCATGATCACGCTAGGTGGAGTTTCCCCGCGCTCAAGTTGTGCGCTCTCACCGCCCAGGATCTCGACGAGATTGTCCTGCACGATCTTCACCACGGTCTGCCCGGGTGTCAAAGACTTGACAACGGCTTCGCCCTGTGCCTCCTCCCGGATCTTGGCCACGAAGCTGCGCGCGACTTTGAAATCAACGTCGGCCTCGAGCAGCGCCATACGAACCTGCCGAAGCGCGCCCTCGATGTCCTTTTCCGATAACCGACCTTTACCCGTGAGGGTGCCAAGGGCCGAGTTCAGACGTTCTGAGAGAGTTTCGAACATGAGATTACAGGTCTCGTGTGACGGTCACGGATACCGGCGTGCGGTCCCAACCGGAGAATATATCGCTGGCTAACTGCTGCATGACCCGGCTGATGTTGGAGAACGTGGCGATCCCCACCGGCGAACCATCGGTATCCACAACCGGTAGTCGCGAGATCCGGCGCTGCGACATCACACGCGCCGCTTCAACTACGTCGGTATCCGGCCGAGCGGTGTGAACCGGGCTGCTCATATGAAGCAATATGGGCGACATAGCAGGGTCTTCACCTGCGCCCACGCATCCGACGGCAACATCCCAGCTCGTGATGATGCCTTCCACCACACCCCGAGTGACGACCACCAACGAGCCAACATCATTGTCCCGCATCCGCCTTGCGGCGTCGGCGACGCTGAGATCGGCTGTGATCGTGAGAACCGGCGAGGTCATTATTTCTTCTAGTCGCATCGGGTCTTCTCACGCATCGATCGGTAGCATTTATCATGCAAGATTGGGCGTCGGACAATCGAGCAGCCTTGATCGTCGACGCTGCAACCATCAATTCTAGACCTAGAACGTAAAGCGAAGCCGCAATATGTCGATAGTCCTCATGATCTCTCTCGTGTTGCTGTCCGCGATCGCCATAGGCATTGCGGTCGCCAACATCGACCCGATTTAAGCGGGGCCAATCAGGCGACGGCACCAATCATGCCGAAGATCAACGCGAACATCCAGTTCATGTTCAACGAATATGAACTGCTTGACCGATACGATGCCGCAGCCCGGGCGGGTTTCAAGGGTGTGGAGGTGCAGGCACCGTACTCCGAGCCCGTCGAGGCAATTCAGGAGCGGCTCGAACGCAACGGCCTGAAGCACGTAATCATCAACCTGCCGGTCGCAGATCCCGAGACCGGGGCAAACAATCTACCGCTCCAACCCGACAAGGTTGGTCTTTACCAAGAGGCCGTAGAACTCGGAACCAAATACGCATCCGGGCTCGGCTGCATTGGCGTGAATACGGGTGTCGGACCATTACCCGACGGATTAGACCCAGAGGTCGCGTACAAAACCTACATCGACAACCTGCGTTTCGCAGCCGACGAGTTGGCGAAGGTCGGTGTAAAGGCATTCATCGAACCGATCAACACGCAAGACCAACCCGGCTTTTTGATATCGACCTCAGCCGCGGGGATCCAAGCGATCGACGACGCTGGCCACCCCAACGTGATGCTGCAGTACGACTTCTACCACATGCAGATCATGGAAGGCCGTTTAGCGGAGACTTTCACGGAGCTGCTGCCCAGGATCGGGCACGTTCAGTTCGCAGATACTCCGGGTCGCAACGAACCCGGCACCGGCGAAATCAACTACGGCTTCATCTTCGAGATGATGGATGAGGTTGGATATACAGGTTGGGCCGGCGCGGAATACTACCCTTCGGCACGGACCGAAGACTCGTTAGGTTGGTTTGAGGCCCTGAGCTAGCTCGTCGCTCTCGCACGCAAGTGCATCTGATTAGCGACGCGTGATTTCAGGCCAGAACCTACCAGGAAACCCCTAGCGCAACTGTTCCGGTACCCAGGTGCGACCCGATTGCGGGACCGACGTTGGCTGTAATCGCCATACCGCCTTCCTGAACTCCACCCTTCAACTCTGCCAGCAGTTCCTCAGCCTCGCCCTGCGACGTCGAATCGGTATGCATGACCGCCAGATTCGTCAACGGAGCATGCGCATCCACAACCTCCGAGACCAACTTCGACATCGCCCGGCGATGCGACCTAGGTTTGGCTATAACCTCGACCTCGCCGTCCACGATCGCCAACACTGGCCGGATATTCAGTATCCCCGCCATCAATGCCTGCGCACCCTTCAGTCTCCCACCGCGCTTCAGATATTCCAATGAATCCGGCGTCCCAGCAAACAGCACTCGGGGCACCAAGTTCCGAGCCTCCGATACCGCATCGGTCAGACTTCCGCCGTCATTGATCACCTTCTGAGCCGCTATCGCCAACCAACCCGTGGCCATTGACGCCGCACGCGAGTCGACGTGCTTGATCCGCTCACCGCTCTCGTCTGACTGCGCCGCTCCCGCAACCGCCGAAGCATACGTGCCGCTCACCGCCGATGAGATATGGATCGATACGATCTGGTGGTGCTCCTTGAGCAACTCATCGTAGACCGTCTTAAAATCCCCCGGCGACGGTTGCGACGTAGTAGGGAACACATCCTTGTCGCGCGCCAACCGACCGTAGAACTCCTCGATCCCAATGTCCACGCGATCCCGATACTCGTTATCACCGAACCTAACGAACGCCGGAACGATCGTCAACCCATACTCCTCAGCAAGACCCGAAGGGATATCTGCCGTGCTGTCAGTTACTACCGCGATGCTCAAAATTGACCTCCAACGTATTCACGTGGCTCTAACGTCGTACATGAAACTAACTTACACCATCCGACACCAAAATGAGACTGTGTATGCCTTGACCACCCGTCGCTTTTGTGTGGAGCAAAGCGATGCAGGGGGTCATTTCTCCAACACCCCATAATCCACATCATTCCGAATCATGGCGATCATTGTTCCCAAACACCGTTAGCATCATTGTTCCCATGCGTCCCCTTCGCAACATAACCCGCTGGCTGACCCTACGCCGACTGCGCGACCTCCGAACGCGCAGCGGTCGCGGGTACCACGAAATCGTCCGACGTCGTCGCCAGCGTCAAGCCCGACGCGGTCGCATCCGACGCACCTGCGTCCGTCTAACCTACCAAGTTCCCATCGCCATCCTCGCCGCCCTCGGCTTCGTCGTCATCATCCTCCACTCCGGCGACCGACGCGTCCTCCAGCCCGAAGAGATCGCCACCGCCGGTTTCGGCTACAACCTCACCTCCTTTGAGGTCGCGAACCTGCCTGCAAAGTGGGCACACCGCATCTACTCGTCTCTTCCGTGGACCGATATCGACACCGACGAGCGCAACGCTTACCTCGATCGCTACCCAGACCTCGCCCGCGAACTCCGCCGCGCTCGGGAAAGCCTACGCCTGGCCCTCGCACGAAACGACGAAATCTCCGTTGGGATCCACCAGACCCACATCGACAATCTGATCGCCGAGCGAAACCAGATCCGAGATGCCGTCGAAGAGCTCCTCGAAGCCGCCATCTCCACTGAAATCATCAACATCGGTCTTAACCAAGACGGCGAATTCATCTGGCCTCCCGTCGACTTCCGCATCGACGACACCCCGCATGTCCTCGTGACCTCACCTCGTGACAAGATCGAACGCCATTCCGTCCGACTCCTCCAACCCGAGCTCACCGAGCAAGAAAAACTCCAAATGGAGACCCAGATATTCGATCGCGCCGACCTCTCCACCGTCGTCCTACCCACTGGCGGATTGGCCTCCTACCCGAACCTGGTCCCATCCGACTATAGTCTTCAATCGCTCCTCGAAGTCTCCGCCCACGAATGGCTCCACGCCTACCTCATATTCCATCCCTTGGGACGAGCTTACTGGGCCAACGCCGACATGACATCCCTGAACGAAACCTTGGCCAATCTATTCGGCAAAGAAGTGGGTCGCACCGTCTACAACCAGCTCACCGGCAAAGACATTCCGACCCTTGAACCCCCATACATCCCCGACCTCGACGACGAGGACGAGGCAGACGAGTCCTTCGACCCCCGTCAGTTCCTCCACGAAACTCGAATCGAAGCGGAAGCCCTCCTGACCGAAGGCAAGATCGCCGAAGCCGAGACCTACATGGAATCCCGACGCCAAACCCTAGTCGAAAACGGACACAACATCCGCAAAATCAACCAAGCCTACTTCGCATTCCACGGAACCTACGCCGACTCCCCATCCTCCACAAGCCCCCTAGCCCGCCAAATCTACGAACTCCGCCAACAAAGCCCCAACGCCGGGCAGCTAGTCAAAACTCTCCAATCGATCAACGACTATGGTGATTTTGAGGCGTTTTTGGCGGAGCGGGGGGTTGAGTGAGGGGCTTGAGCCAACCCAGAACGCGATACTGCCCTTACCCTTAATACCAATGGCTACAGAGTCGAAAACACCCAACCTTTCGGACGAATCCATCGTCGCCCCCTGCCGTGGATGCGGTGTCGGTATCCCTTCCCATCCTCGTGACGTGATGCGGGCTTACGATAAGGAAGGCAACTCGACGATCGTGATGTCGTTCAACCAATGCGACGACTGCAAAATCGAACTCGAAAAACGGGTAGCAGAAAGCAAGATTCGTGAGGCCGAGGCCAAAGCAAGATACGAGAAATCCCTCGCCGATCTCATCAACAGCATCCCAAAGAAGACCGAAAGGCAGATCGGTCTAGACATGGGTCTCGATTGATGCCGACATCAATCATTGTTCGGCTTAGGCATCGATAATCGAGGGCGATTTCCAACTCGAATCGATGGTACCCTTGAGACATATGTCGAACGATTCACAGATTTCCAGCGTCGGCGATAAGACGATCATCGCCCCCTGCCGCGGATGCGGTGTCGAGATTCCAACCCGCGGCGCAATCGGTCAGGTTGATGACGATGGCAATGTCATCTCCAAGATCGCATTTGACCTCTGCGCCGACTGCAAAGCCAAACTCCAAATTCGAATGGAAGAAAGCAAAGTGCTCGAGGCTGAGGCCAAGGCGAGGTATGAGAAGAGCCTCGCCGATCTCATCAACAGCATCCCTAAGAAGACCGAAAAGCAGATCGGCTTCGACATGGGTCTCGACTAAACACCTCACTCATCGAGGTTGACCACCAGCCTTGCGCCTCTTGGTCGCGCCTTACCTCCATGCACCGAAGGCTCGGCACACCACTTAGCTGCCAACCGCCGCACGCCTTCGTAGACCTCATTGTCGAACCCCAACAGTTCGCAGACGACAAGTTGATCTAACACGGCACGATTGTAATCGGCATCTGCGAGATAGGCCGGCTTCAACTCTAGTTCCCTAAAATCGTCGAAGATTTGCCGTGCAATCGCATGTTGCTCATCGCTGAGTGCGCGCAGATCCAGGATTGGCAGATTCGGAGCCACCGTATTCCTTATGCTTGCTTTGCTGGACTGCTGACGGCTTGAGTGCCACCAATACAACAGCAGTCCAAGCGTACAGTTAGCCCATATTGCGAAGCTGTAATCGAAATCGGCATATTCAAACTTCACATTTGGCCAAACCCTACCGCCAGCCGAAACTTGTTCTGTAAACGCCACCACCAAGGCTTGGGACCCAAACGTAAACTCCGAGTTGAGGTGCGATCGACTAGCGGACCTCCAGACTAATCCAGCTTTGTTTTCCATGCCCTGCCTGACGATGAGTTGCGAGTCGGGCTGGCAGACCATCCGCGTCTCGTTTTTCGCGTCGTGATTCCACAAGGACGGATAGGTCGCTGTCGGACTGGCGGATGACTTGTCGAATGGCCCGCGAGGCACCGGACCATTGATGTCCGCATGGTAGTGTCCCATAGTGCCGACATTCCCTAACTGCGACATATTCAAATCAATCGCACTAGCCATGCCGGGAAGCCAAAGCCGCGAGGTCGATAATGAATTCGCCGCTTGGGCAACCGCCGCATCTGCCAATCGCACCGTGGGCCAAGGTGCCGAGTTCGACGAATACGAATTCGAGAGCATTTCGCCAACAAGTTCATCCCCGATCTCGATGCGAGTGCCACCATATGGCCCATCTTCAACTTTCCTCACTGACGAGACGTTACGATCAATTGTCCGGGCAATGATGGCAGATTGGGCAAAATCGTCTGGACGCCGACGAGTCGAAGTAAAAACTGCGCGTTTTGAGTGTGTCCCGTGTTTCCTCATTTTGCGCGCGATGATCAGGCACTCGCCCATGCCGGTGTCAGAAGAAAAAGACATATTTCGACCATTCGCCGCGATACTCAGAACTGAAATGTCGACATAATTAGCTACCAACATTTCACGAACTTTGGTCCAAGAAGCGCCTGTCGCAACAGTCAATGGCAAAACCAGAGCAAGCACTCCGTTTTGCTTGAGTTTCAAGTTCGCCAAAGCAGCGAACGCCGAAGCAATGCCCGCGTTGCCGTGCGCTTGCGTACCGCGTTGAAGTGTTTTCATGCGAGAACCCATCGCGCGCTGATCGGCATCCGTCGCTTGGAATGCGGCAAACGCACGATTCGCAGTCCCGATATGCTCCCCTTCTTGTCCAGTATTCCGCGTAAACGGCGGATTCATGATCACCAAATCAAATCCCTCATCCGGAACATCCACAACGATCGAAGACGCCGTCTCCTCGCCCGCGCTTCCAGTCCTCAACGCCGGATCGGTGGTGTTCATCAACGACATCACCGACGAAGACTGCAGCAACTCCAACGAACCGATAGCCACCGATCCATCGCGCTGACGACCATACGGCAACGTGTAAAGCCGCGATCCGCCGAAATGAACATTCGGGTGCACCCCTGACAACGTCGCGCCTGTGATGTGGATCGCCGACGGCATCACATCACAGCCGTAGAGCACCTCCTCCATCATCATGCGGTGCAAATCTTCGGACCTTCCACCAGCATTCTCATGCCGAGTCGCAAACTGCTCGTACACCGCCGCCAGCAAAGCTCCCGTGCCGCAGGCGAAATCTCCCACCCGCAGATTCCCGATCGCCTCGGCATCCGACCAATCGACGCCCTGCATCTTCGACACCGCCAAACGAGCTAGCAATGCTGCCGACGCGGGCAACGTGTAAAACGTCGCAAGATACTTGCGGTCCGCTATCAGACGTTGGAATATCCGCCCCGTCAGATCATGCGCAATCGTCGCGCCCGTGGCCGACACGTTACCCGCAGTCTCGCGCAACACCCGCAGAATCCGAGCCGCATCCCCTGGCGACATCCGACTGAGAATATCCCGCGCAATCGCAAAGATCGGCCAGTAGTTGATCTCCAGAATCTCACGCCACGAAGCCAGCGTCGCCGCCTGAGGATTCGCGACTTCCGGACCGCAAACCATGTGGAGATGGCTAATCCCATCGTGCATGTCCGCAACACGGTCGTGAAACACCATCGCGTTCGCCAATATCGCACATGCCATCCGACGCGTCTGGTGAACATTCGACATCCCAAGCAGACGAGATATCTCGTTCGCCACGTTCGGACGCAACTCCGAAATCTCGTTGAGACGATCAGCCGCGGTCTCGATACCCAGCTCCAAATGGTCTGACGCCTCATTCACCGCGCTCTGCGGCACCGACACCAGCCGCACCATATCGGCAACATCCTCACACGACCCTTCCAGCCAGCCAGACGCAGGAAAGCGTTCACCGTTTTCGTAAAGCACAGCGTACGAAAATCGCGCATTGCGCACGTCATCGCCGAGATCATCCCCATACCTCAACGCGTCCGGATAGCGCAACGCAATCGCCGTCTCAATCCGTCTGTGACCATCCTGTACCGTCAGCCCGAGACGTGCCCGAGCATCTTCCTCAACCGAATTTGCAGGATCATATTCGGCCTCAATCACGACCGGTGCCCGATCCGAAGCCGTGATCAGAATGTCCGGATGCAGCCCCGCACCTCCCACGATCACACCAGTGTCCTCGTGTCTAACTCGGTACGCAGGCAACATACCCGTAAGCGCTCGCCCCAAAGCAGCGTTCGCTGTAGGTTCGGTATGCCGCGACTGATCGATCATGTTCTCATCTTCAATTACTCACCTGCGTCGATTCTCCTCGAATCCAACAACACGTTAACACCGACCAAAATCTTTCCTCAATCCAATCCCCAACAGCGAGTTCAACTCGTCCCCAACCGACGATTTCACTCACCTTTAACGTCTCTCTAGGTCTCATAAATACAATCTTTGACTGGACCTATAACCCGAATCACACCCCACACCATGACCACAACAGCTCCCTACGGCTCCTGGAAGTCACCGATCACCGCTGAAATGCTCATCAGCGGAGGCAAGCGCCGACTCAACGAGATCAAAGTCGATGGCTCCGACATCTACTGGCTAGACGCCCGACCCGCCGAGGCCGGGCGCATCGTCATCATGCGCCGATCCGCCGACGGCTTGATCGAAGACCTCACGCCAGCACCCTTCAACGCCCGCAACGCCGTCCACGAATACGGTGGCGGTTCTTATACCGCACACAACCGAACCGTCTACTTCGCAAACTGGGAAGATCAGCGCATCTACTCGCAGATCGACGGTGGCAAACCCCGCCCGTTGACCGCCGAACCTCCCTTCGCACGTTCCATACGCTACGCCGATCTCACGATCACGCCAAACGGCAAATACCTCCTCTGCGTCCGCGAGACTCACCACCAAGACGGCACCGAAGCGACGAACGAAATCGCCGCCATCGACACCGCAACAGGCGAGCAGAAGACAATCGCCTCCGGCAGAGACTTCTACTGCGCACCACGCGCCTGTTCCACCCACGACGGCATCGCATGGACCGAGTGGGACCACCCCAACATGCCCTGGGACGGCAACACCCTCGTCTCCGGATCTTTCAACCACGATGACGCAACAGTCAGCACCACCGCACCGATCGTCGGCGAAAACGACGAGAGCATCGTCCAGCCTACGTGGGGACCCAACGGACTCCTACACTTCGTCACCGACCGCTCCGGCTGGTGGAACATCCACGCCTGGCTAGACGGCGAACCCGTCAACCTCCGACACGAAGACACCGACCACGGCCGACCCGATTGGCAGTTCGCCTTCACCTCATACGCCCACCTGCCAGACCACCGAATCGCACTCGGAAAAGGAGGGTTGAGAGACGGCCAAATCCAAATCCTCGACACCGAGTCCCATCACCTCCCACACAGCATCTCCGTGCACTACAGCGAAATCGGATCCGTCACCGTCGGCCCTGACGCCACATCGATCCTCTTCGTCGGAGCGTCCCCGACCGCAGAACCGGCGATCTTAAGCCTCGACATCGAAACCGAGCGCTGCACGACAATCTACGCCCCGAGCGACGTCTCGATCGATCGCGGCTACCTCTCGTCTCCCCATCACATCGTCTTCCCGACAACCGACAACGGCCAAGCTCACGCCTTCTACTACGAGCCCACAAACAAAGACTTCGCCGCACCTGACGACGAACTCCCACCCCTCGTAACCATCTGCCATGGCGGACCGACTTCCGCATCCGGCACCGGTCTAGACCTCTCGACCCACTACTGGACAAGCCGAGGCTTCGCAGTCGTCGATGTCAACTACCGAGGCTCCTCCGGCTACGGAAAGGAATACCGCGACGCCCTAAAAGGCAAATGGGGCATCTACGACACCGACGACTGCATCGCAGCCGCCCAACACCTCATCGACGAAGGCCTGGTCGATAAAGACCGCGTCATCATCCGAGGCGGATCCGCCGGTGGCTACACCACCATCAACGCCCTCACCTTCCACGACTTCTTCGCCGCCGGAGCAGCCCTGTACGGCATCGCCGATCTCATGGTCTTCATCGGCGACACCCACAAATTCGAATCTCGGTACTTAGACTCGCTCGTCGGCCCCTACCCACAGGAAGCTCAGCGCTACCACGACCGGTCAGCCATCAACTTCATGGATCAACTCGCCACACCCATGATCATCCTCCAAGGACTGGAAGACGAAATCGTCCCGCCATCCCAAGCGGAGATCATGGTCAACGCCCTCGAATCCAAAGGCCTCCCATACGCCTACATCGGCTTCCCCGGCGAGCAACACGGTTTCCGCCAAGCCGCCAACATCATCCGAGCCCAACAAGCCGAACTCCTCTTCTATGGCAAAGTCCTAGGCTTCGAACCCGCCGACAGCATCCCAGAGGACACCGTGGAAGTGAAGAATCTCGATTAATTCGCCGCGATCGTCAACATCTGATTAACGAAGCGACGCACCAACTCGCGGTGCTCCTCGAAATTCTCCTCGCTCAAGAACCCGTGGTAGAAGTTCACGTGCAACGTTTCAGCGTGCTTGAATAGCGAGTAGACCAACGGATCGTCAAGCTCTTCCGACAGTTCCTGCACAAACCGCTTGACCTTCCGATGCCCATTCGCGTCAATATCCCGCGCTTGCATCTCGGCAACAACCGCGTGCGAAGCCGCACCCCACAGCTTCTCCGAAGCCTGAAGAATGTCTCCAGATTCATACTCCCGATCAGCATCCGCCAAAAACTGCCGTGCCGTGTCGATATGATCCGTTGCTAACATACTTACTCCGTCAACTCCAGCATCTTGTTGACAAACCAATGCACCCGGAGCCGATGACGCTCATAGTTCCAGTCATCCAAATCCCCGTTGTAGAAATTACGATGCAGTCCTTCAGCTGAGGTGAACCACTCCGACAATATCGGGATCTCCCATTCCTCGGCAAGCCGGTCGACACCCTCAACCAACGAACGATGCGTCCGATGCGCGACTCCGCGATCCTTAAACTCCGCGATCACTACATGCGAAGCTGCACCCCACAGCTTCTCCGAGGCCTGAAGAATGTCTCCAGCCTCATACTCCCGATCAGCATCCGCCAAAAACTGACGTGCAGTCTCGATATGATCCGTCGCTAACATCATTCCTCCAAACAAATCAATAAGCGACCAACTACGAACCTAATCGTAGCACGCACAAGTCGTTAAACCCGCGAAAAGCGGGCGACCAATCACATGGTCTGAGGCGGAGTTAACCCGCTGCCATTGCCCCGCCGTGCCGCTCGGTCAGCCGGGGAACACCGCACTCATCGAGCAACACTTCCAACTCGTCCATCATCTGCTGCGGAGCTCGAACCGAAGGCGGCCGCGGCGGCCCGACCTTCAAGCCGACAGCCTCCATCGCGGATTTGATGAACGGACCCTCGCCGCCCGTTCGTGCTGCCACGTCGGCTCGCCACTTCGTCCACTTCCACTTGAAATCCGCCAACCGCTGCCTCGCCGCTTCGTAGTCACGTTGCTCCAACAGATTCCAAATCTCCGCCGGATATTGAGGCCAGAAACCGCTGAGGTGAGTGATGAAACCACGAGCACCCATGATGTGACTGAAGATCTGCTGACCCGAGTTGTCGATACAGACCAACCGGTCCGCAAGTTCCCACAGTCCATCCTTGTAAAGCGCATCGTTAGGTGCAGACCACTTCAACGCTCGCACGTTATCGAGATCGGCTAGGTCGCTTAACAAACCCAGACTCATCGTCAGACCTTCCCACCATGTGTGGTAGATCATGATCGTCGCATCGGACTCCTGATTGACTAGCTCGAAAAGTCGGTACGCATCGCCCTCTGTCGGCTCGTAGTAATACGTCGGCCCGACCTGAACGCCTCCTAGACCCGCCTCATGAGCATGATTTGCCAACTCGATGATCACCCGGTAATCCGTATGCTGAACGCTCGTCAGCACCGGAGCCTCGCCATTAGCGGCCTCCATCGCCGTCGTCATCACCGCCTTACGCTCCTCAACATTCATCGTCGGGTGCTCACCACCGGCACCGCCGACCAGCAACGAACCTTGCCCTGTGTGGACCCCGTTCTCGACCATGAATCGAATGTTCGTATACAGAGAATCGAGGTCGAGGGAGTAGTCCTCGTTGAACGGAGTCGCCACCGCGACCATAGGTCCGCACAACCATTCTCGGATATTTTCTGCTTTCAACTTTCAAACCTCTTAGGCTGGTCTAATGTCGGATTGCCAACCAACTTTAAATCAAATCACGGCGCTTCTCCCACTCACTCCGCAAAATGCCGTAGTAATGGATGTCGTAACGGACCCCTCGATTGACGCCGTGACTTCGCAACGTCCCTTCGCGGATCATGCCGATCTTCTCCATCACACGCCAAGACCCGATGTTCTCAACGTCCATCCGAGCATAGACCTTCTGCAGTCCAATATCATCGAACCCCCAATCCACCACAGCCGCCACGGCCTCGGTCGTCAATCCTTGGTTCCAGCACGGACGAGAGATCGAGTATCGCAACGATGCGATCTCGAGCGATTTTTCGATCGTCAACTTGACGCTGCCAACAACGACGCCATTGAGCTCAACCGCAAACCTGGGTTTTTCATCCCAACGCTTCAACATCTGACGAGTCACGAACTCTTCCGCATCCTTAATGGTGTAGGGACTCGCGACCGGAACAAACCTCGACCATTCGGTATCTGACGCGTATTCGAAGACATCGTTCACATCCTCAATCGTGAATGGCCGCAACACTAATCGTCGGGTATGTAGCGTCGTAGGAGGAGTCATAGAGGCACTATCCCGCAGTTACCCGCTGGGGTGGAGGATCAAAGTCGCCGGCCCACTCACTCCGCAAAATGCCGTAGGAGTGAAAATCCTGACGCACGCCCCTCAATAGACCGTGGCTACGCAATGTGCCCTCACGCGTCATGCCGACTTTCTCCATCACGCGCCAAGAGCCGACATTTTCGACATCGGCGAAGGAGTAGATCTTAGCCAATCCGAGTTGGTCAAAGCCCCAATCGACAACGGCCGCCGCAGCTTCGGTCATCAGCCCTTGGTTCCAGTAAGCGCGCGCTATCGAATAAGCCAACATTCCCCTGGAATTCGGTGAATCGATGTGGAAACCAATGCCACCGACAACTGCCCCGTCATACTCGATCGCGAAAGCCGGTTCCTCCTGCCAATCGATCGATACGCTGCGATCGACGAACTCGCGGGCATCCTCAATGGAGTACGGCCTCGGCACAGACAGGAAGCGGGACCACTCCGGATCGTTCGCGTAGGCGAGCACGTCCTCGACGTCATTGGGCTCGAATGGACGCAACACTAAACGTCGGGTACGTAGCGTCGTCGGAACGGTCACGAAGCCGCTATCCCTCCGCCATTCCTCGGCCTGCGTAACCAGGTTCGCTCTCCCATTCACTCCGCAAAATGCCGTAGTAGTGATAATCCTGACGCACGCCGCGATTGACCCCCTGACTTCGCAAAGTGCCCTCCAGCGTCATGCCAATCTTCTCCATCACTCGCCATGACGCGACATTCTCGACATCCGCCCAAGAATAGACCTTCGCCAACTCCAGTTCCTCGAATCCCCAATCCACAACCGCACGCGCCGCCTCCGTCGTCAACCCCTTATTCCAACACCGACGCGCAATCGCGTAATGGATCGACGCAACCGAAATCAGCACCTCATGCCCCACCTCGATACAACCGACAACTGAACCTTCGAACTCGATCGCGAAACTCAGCCGATTGCCACGCCCACCTAACGTCCGCTTGGTCACGAACTCCTTCGCATCCTTAATCGTGTAGGGATCCGGCATCGGCAAAAACCGAGACCATTCCACATCACTCGCGTAAGCGAGAACATCTTCGGCATCCTCAATCTCGAATGGCCGAAGCAAGAGCCGCTCGGTCCGGATTACGATCGGCTCGTCCATTGCCTAGCTATCCCCCCGCCATCCAACCAGGCTCACCCAAATTCTTAACCACCGACTGCAGGAACTCCGCCGCCGGAGCACCATCCCAAGCACGGTGGTCAAACGTCAACGAGAAGTACCCTACCGACCGCACCTCAATCTCACCCGACTTCGAAACGGCAGGCTGCTCAACAACTCGTCCAACACCCAAAATCCCGACTTCTGGCGGATTGATCAACGGCGTGAAGTTCTCTACGTCGTAAGTCGACAGATTGGTCAGCGAGAACGTGCTGCCCGTCAACTCGGCAACGCGCAACTCATTTGACTTCGACTTCCTGACCAAATCCCGAACCGCCATCGCAAGTTCCAATGGCGACTTCGTCTCGGCGTCCCGGATAACGGGCACCACCAACCCATCAGGCACCGCAAGCGCAAATCCAAGATTGACCGTGTCGTAAATCTTGACCTCGGTATCGGTAATATGCGCATTCGCCAACGGATGGTCCCCGAGCGCCTTGACCGTCGCCGCTATCGCGAGGTCCTGATACTGCGGCCTGACCCGACTCCGACGCCACTCGCGCGTCAATCTACGCTGCATAGCCACAGCCTCCGTGACATCGCCCGTCGTGTTCAGCGTAACCAGCGCCGCTGAAGCGCTCGCCGACATCCTCTTGGCGATCGTGCCACGCATCCCAGTCAGCGGAATCGTTCTGCTCACAGACATCGCGTCATCAGATCCCGCAGTACCACCGCCCGCAGCGGCCCGAACATCATCCTCTGTCACGCGACCGCTCGGACCAGATCCTTCGGTGATGCTGTCCAAATCAACATCCAACTCCCTTGCCAAACGTCGTGCCCTCGGAGTCACAACGAGTCGGCCACCGGACCTACCTGCACGCGCCGCCCGACGAGTCGCAGCACCATTCCTCGATCTGCGCTCCTTTGGCGCCTCTTCCTCCGGAAGATCGGTATCACTCTCACCAGCCATCAGCAACATCCCCAATACCGTACCTACCGGAACCGTCTTTCCCTCTTCAACCATGATCCGACCCAACGTTCCGTCCGCCGTCGCTTCGACCTCCGCACTCACCTTGGTCGATTCGATCTCAACCAACGGCTCACCCTTCACCACAGGATCGCCCACGGTTTTTAGCCACCGAACCACTTGCCCTTCGTTCATACCCATGCCCCATTGTGGAAGAATTATGTTGCCCGGCATTGCTTGACGTTACCCCTGATTCGGTTGCGAATTTAGTTTGGAATCCGAAAAATCATCTTAACAGCACGACAATAAACGCCCTTACAGACAGGCACATACGAACCGCTCAACGCCCCGTCGCCAAACCCCGGACGCGACTCCTGGTAGCCTGCCGCACCTTGGCAGCAACCCGGGCTTGCGACTCCAGCGTCATCGTCAGCGGCAAAGCGGGCAAAAGCATCAAGGCCATCACTGCATACCCAGGCCTGTATGAATCCGTGAAGTCATACATGAACCCAACAAACAACGGACCCGCCACACCAAATATCGCACTCACCGAACTTGCGATGCCAACCACCGATCCGTAACTCCGTCTTCCGAAATAGTCCGCCAATATCGCCAATCTCAGCGGAATCGACGCGCCAAAACCCAACCCAAACCCAAGCACAAACACTGGCAAGGGAATCAGTCCCCACGAAACCCCGAAGTAGTCCGAGTTGATCATCGCCAGTGCACCGACCCCCGCCATCTGAATCAAAAACGCCAACGTCAGAATCAACCGCTTGTCGAACCGATCCCCGATAAACCCGATGCTCACACGTCCCAAGATATCCCCAATCGCAACCGCACCTGCCGCAGTCGACGCTAGCCAGATGCCCAAGTCGTACTCCAGCAACGCTGGCAGGTGAAACAGGTTCGTCGAACTCACCAGCTGAGCCAGACTCACCGCAATCGCCAACTGCCAAAACGCCCTAAGCCTCGGCACCTCGCGCACACCAATCGAAACCTCCCGCACCCGACGTCGATACCTCCCGCCTTCACCGGCCGACGAGCCTGCATCCACATCCGCCTCACCGTCCGGCAGCATCCCGTAGTCCTCGGGCCGCCGACGCATCATCAACGCGACTGGCAACCCGAATACCCAAAACCCGACACCAATCCAAAGCAACACCGCTCGCCAACCGAAAACCTCAATCAACCATACGATCAACGGCAACACAAACGCCCCCACCGCGGAAAACGTCATCAGCATCGACAACGCCTTCGCACGTCGACGCACGAACCAATTCCCTACCGTCGCCACAAACACGATGAAGGTCCCAAACGACATCCCCAGCGAGAGCAGCAGTATCGCGGCGTAAAAATGCCACAGTGTCTGCATCTGGCTCATCATCACAAACCCAGCGCCAGTCACGGCAATCCCGAAGAACATCACCCGTTTCGGACCAAATCGGTCCAGCATGACCCCCACGAACGGAGATATCAACCCGCTTTCGCCCCGCTGCAAAGAGATCGCAGCCGCAAACGCACCCGAGCTCCAGCCCGTGAACGTACTCAGGATCGGTTCGACAAACGCCTGGAAGCCACGCCAAAACACCGCAGACGTGTAGAACTGCATGAATCCGCCGCCAAAAACGATCCACCATCCGTAAAAGATCTTGGTTGGAGAATTTTTAGGCGAAACGATGGCTCCCGAGAATCTCTTTCAGAACGAAGTCCAGGGCGCGTTCGATGGAACAGCAGCTACCCCTGATGCGCGAGTTAGGATATCTCGCGGATGATGCGGGAATCACGTGAATGGATGCGGTTTGGCGGCAAATTGAGGGGACGTCACGGCGTGAGGCGACGTTTTTGCCGACGATTCAGAAGTCGGATTCTGGCCGCGACTCGAGATTGCGGTTCCACTTTCAAAACGAGGATTGCGGCGATCAATAACGCAGTCATTCCCAGACCGAATTGCGCGAGTTCGCCACCTCCGATTTCGCTCATGTAGAAGGGCAAGCTGCGGAAGAGATATGTTACGGCAGTATGGACGGCAATTGTCATTCCGAGGACAACGCCATAGTTGCGTCGGCCAAGAAGGTCGGCAAGGAGCGCGAACGGAATGAACACAATTGCCGGCTGAGCGACGAAACTGATGACATATAAGACAAAAAACACCGGTAATCCATAGGAAAAGCCATCAACCATGTGGCTAACGATGGACGCGGCGTATATGACAATCGCTGAGGCGAAGGACGCTAAGAGCACAACCCTTTTGTCAAGGCGCAGGCTGATGAACCCGACGGCTACGATCCCAGCTGTGGCCAGAAACAATGCCAAGAACGAGATACGCAATATGTCGAACAATCGCACGAGGTATATGCCGACGACGTTACTGATATCGTGCGGCTGCGCGGTCAATGCTACAGGGACCAAGCCGATGGCCAACGCGATTTGCCAGAACGCGGGGATTCGAATGGCTGAACGTGCGGTGGCAAAGATTTCTGGGCGCAGACGATTGTGGTGATCTCCTTTCTCTCTGGCACCGCCAGGAAGTAGGGCATTGTCTTCGGGTTGGCGGCGCATCATCAGAGCGACCGGGATCCCAACTATCAAGAACGTGACACCAGCAACGATCGTCGTGGTTTGCCATCCGAATTCGTCGATAACGAAAATCGTGTCACGGTAAAACATCGATGCGAAAACTGGACATGCCCAAATGATTGCAAACGCCAGAACGCGACTACGAACAAACCATTTGCCGAGCGTGACCACCAAGACGACACTTGTGATTGAAAAGATACTGGCCCTGATGATCCACAACGCGGCGTGCATTTGCAGATCATTTTGAACTAGGGTGATCAGAAGAAGCATGGTGCCGGCAACCAGGACACAGAACAGCGTCACGGGCCGCGGGTCGTATCGATCGAGCAAAAATCCGACAACTGGGGCGATGACCAATCCCGCGACCAAAGTGGCGAGGATGGACCCGTAGCTGGCAACGCGATTGAGAGGATCGGCTTCGAGGAGCGAATCCGTTATGGCCTCGCTAAAGGACGCTAATTCATCTAGAGACGCCAAGGCTGCAACGAATGAGAGCGCAGCGGCGCCGACCAGTATCCACCATCCGTAGAAGCGCTTAGGTTTGGTTGCGACCGTCCCGGTTGTGGTTGACTCCGGTTCGGGCGGTGATGTGGTCTTGGAGGAATTCAATTTTCGCAATGAAAATGCTTCACTGCCGTAATGCTAATCGTCTCATTCTCATGCGCGCCGTCTGTCGAACCTTCGCAGCAACCCGGCGCGGCGACTCGAGTAGCAAAGTTAGCGGCACCGCCGGCAACAGCAGAACCGCCAAAACCATGTAGCCCGGCCTGTAGGAATCTGTGAAATCTGACATGAATCCTATGAACAACAATCCGCAGGTCACCGACAACGAACTGATCGAACTCGCCGTCCCAACGAGCGTCCCATAGCTCCGCCTCCCGAAGTAATCCGCAAGAATCGCGAGCCGAAGCGGTATCGACGCGCCAAATCCCAAACCCGAACACAGCACAAACAGAGGCATCGGAACGAGACCCCAACTCACACCCAAAATGTCGGAGTTGATGAGCACCAGCGACGTCACCCCCACGGCCTGAATCCAGAGGGCAGTCGCCAAGAGATTCTTCAACCTGAAACGATCTCCGATCAACCCGACGATTACACGCCCCGACACATCGCCGATCGCAACAGCACCCGCAGCGACCGATGCCAACCAGAGATCCACCTCATACTCGAGCAGCGCCGGGAGGTGATACAGATTCGACATCGCAACCACCTCGCCAATGCTCACGGCAATGACGATCTGCCAAAATGCCCGGAGACGCAACACCTCCCGAATGCCGATCGATACCTCGGGCGGTCGCCGGAGCGAACCACGACCGGGATCCACCATCGAACCGGGAGGCTCACCATCTCCGTCTGGTCGCATCCCGTAGTCTTCGGGTCGACGGCGCAACAACAACACAGCCGGGACAGCGATCACCCAAAACCCGATCCCAACGCCGACCATCACCGTCCGCCAACCAAACGTCGAGATCAACCAGACAAGCAACGGCAACGCTACCGCCCCCATCGCCGAAAACGTCATGAAAGCCGCAAGCGCACTAGACCGATATCGCACGAACCAGTTCACCACCGTCGCCACAAACACGATGAACTCCCCAAACGACAACCCGATCCCCAACACGAGCATCACCGCGTAGAAATGCCACAACTCCTGCACCTGGCTCATGAGAATGAAACCGCAACCCGTCGTAAACGCTCCGAAAGCCAACACCGGCCTGGGCCCGAAACGATCTATCGCCGCCCCGACGAACGGCGTTATCAGCGAACTCTCGGCTCGCTGGATTGCCATCGCAGTCCCAAACACGCCCGATCCCCATCCCGGGAACGCACGAAGAACCGGATCAACATAAGCCTGAAACCCGCGCCAAAAAACCGCGGAGGTGAAAAACTGGACCGTCCCGCTCCCGATGACGATCCACCATCCGTAGAAAACCTTAGGTCGGCGCTTGGTTGACGTTGTCACCTTCTACGATCTTCTCGACCACGTAACGCTCCAGAAATGGCTTGACAGCCTGAATAAACCCAACTGGATTATCCCCCGGAACTCGGTGGCTAGCGTTCGGAACGTAACTCGCCGAACTCCCCGGCACCAACTCAACCATCCGCCGAACCGTGTCCGACGTCACCAACTTCGAATTCTTGCCCAGCACAAACAGCGTCGGCGACACTACCTTCCCCAACGCGGCCCAATACTCGTCCGACGTGTAACTCGGACGATGATGTTCGAGCAATCGCGGATCATGCTTCCACTCCCAACCGCCGTCCTTCTTAACCCTCGTCGCCCGCAACAACGAACCCCTGACCGCATCGCGGTTCCGCATCGGACTCATCTTAGCTACCTTTTCGACTAGATCCTCAAACGGTCCGTCCTTAGGAAGCGCAGAAATATACCGATTGATCCCCCGACTAGCCTGCCGATTCGTCTCCGGCGCAACATCCACAACCACGACCGCATCCACAACCTCCGGATGCTCTGAAGCGTAGATGTAAGACTGATGCCCTCCAAGAGACAACCCACAAAGCCCAAACCGATCGATCCCCATCTCCCGCGTCATGTGGTCAATCAACCGCCGCAGATCAGACTGATAGTAATGCGTCGTATAGTCCGGACCTTTCGGCCTCCCGCTATCCCCATGCCCCCTCAAATCCAGCGATATGCACCGAAACCTGGACCGCAGCGCCAAACACGTGAAATCCCAAGTCCGGGCCTGCTGAAGAAACCCATGGATGAAGATGATCGTCGGCTTCTGACCCGTCTCATCGCCCCAGTCGATGAAGTTCAACTCAAACCCATCATCATGCTCGATCCGATGAGTCGATGGCGCACGCGCATCATCAAACCGCACGCCAGCGCGGCGCGCGGCTGCGATCGTGGTGTCGAAGGATTCGATGGCTGGCATGTTCGTGTATGGATTACTCGATGGCGTCCCAGACTTCAGACTAACGACTATCGTAGAATGAACTCATCACTGAAAGGACTTAAAAATGATTAAGCCGGTAGCAGTCAAAGCCCTCGATGGTTACCGCATCTGGGTGGAATTTTCAGATGGTGTTGAAGGCGAAATCGACTTGACTTCTTTGCGTGACCGTGGTGGTGTATTCCAGACTTGGGACGACCGAAAGTCTTTTGAAGACGCTCGAATATCTGACTCGGGCAACTATATCTGGGTGGGTGAATTAGACCTATGCCCCGAACCGTTTTATTTCGAAATCACTGGTGTTCCTATTGAGGAGGCTGATTTGAAGTCTCTTGAACCGGTGACACATGCCTGAACTTTGCAGGTTTGACGGAATTACAGTTTTGATGCACTTAAATGATCATGATCCACCCCACATCCACGCTGAATATGCCGAATTCGATGTCAGAGTCTCATTAAACCCAATCGAGGTCACGCGCGGACATTTTCCTTCGAGGAAACGGCGACAGTTGTTGGCGTGGATCCGCAAACGCAACCCCGAGTTGCATGAAGCTTGGGATCGAATCCGCAACAACCAAAGCGCCGGCCGTATAGAACCCTAGACCCGAAATTGGGTGAGTTTGGGATCGACGCCTCAAGCACTCACGCGGCGCAACGCAATTGATTGGGTGTTCCCTAACACCAAGCAGATATGATTCCCCTCAAAGAACGTATCTAAAGAAAGGCGCCGCGTAGAAAACGCATCGCCACTAATCTTCCCGCTCGTCCCAAACACTAATCATCATGCGCATCGGCGAACTATTCGACATCCCCATCCGCGTCCACTGGTCGTGGCTCATCGGATTCGCCCTCATCACGATGATCATCGCATCCGGCGGGCTACCGTTCATCAACCTCCGCTTAACCGAGACGCAAGAGTGGATAATCGCGGCCACCATCACCATCTGCCTGTTCATATCGGTCCTCGCCCACGAACTCGCCCACTCCCTGACCGCAAAACGCCTCGGCTACTCAGTCGCATCGATCACCCTCATGATCTTCGGCGGCGTCAGCCTGATCCGAGAACTCCGGTCCAAGGCATCTCACGATTTCCTCATCGCCGCCGCCGGACCGGCAATGTCGCTGGCGATTGGCATTGTGTCTGCGCTTCTCTACTTCATCTACCGAGATCCCTTCGCCACCGGCGGTGCGGCAATGCTCCAAGGCATCCTCTTCTACATCGGACTCCAGAACATCGCCCTCGCAATCTTCAACATGCTCCCAGGAATACCGCTCGACGGAGGACGAGTCCTCCAAGCCGTAGTCTGGGTCCTCACCCGAAACCGCAACTTCGCCACCCGCGTGGCCGGACGGGCAGGGCAGATCCTCGCCATCGGTCTGATCCTCGCCGGCGTCTACATGATGCTCACGAGCCGCGACCTCTCAAACGGCCTCTGGCTCATCGTCATCGCAATGTTCATCCTCCCGGCTTCCACCGCCGAAACCAAAATGGCAAGTCGCGACCGCCAAGGTGAACGATCCACAGGCATCCCAGTCCGATCAATAATGTCCGCCGTCCCAACAGCCCTCAACGCCTCCACTCCTCTCGACGCAGCCGTCCGCAACGTACTTTCCATCCGTCCCGACGTCTCGATCCCAGTCATCACCAACGGAAGCGTCACCGGCATGATCTCAATGCGAGACGTGACAACCCTCGGCCTAACCCAGAATCAAGGCTCAGGCCTCACCGTCGCAGACGTTGCACATCACGTATCCACATTCGCCATCGAACCCGACGCCGACCTAGCGGTTGCAAGAGAGCTTCTCGCCAAACGCGGCATCGACATCCTCCTCGTCTACGAAAACGGCTACCTCATGGGCACCGTATCCGAGGCCAACCTAGCTGACGCCCATCAATGGACGTCCGACTCCGCGACCGGCCCCAACCAAGCCTGACCGCGCATACCTCGGCGACATTGCCCACCGCCCGTCATTCCGGCGCAGGCCGAAATCCATCGGATCTACTCACGACATCCCGGCGCAGGCCGGCATCCACCGACAAACCTCACGGAAAAATCGCCGCACGCCGGTGCGTACCGATCCCGATCAGCTTACCGCTGTGCAAATCATGCGCCTCCACGTGAAACCGGAACCGCGTCCCATCCACCTCTAGGAGCTCCGCCGTCGTCCGCATCCTCGCACCCGGCGGCGCAGGAGCGACATGCTTCACGTCCACATGAAATCCAACCGTGAACCCACCATCCGGCAGCAGATGATCCAACCCCAGCATCGCCGTCGTCTCCAACTCGTTGATCATCGACGGACTCGACAACGTGGCCCGCGAAGGATCACCACCCGGCGAATAGAGCATCGAATCCTCGACTACCCACTCCCGCTCGTGCCTCAGCCCCGGCCGTACTGTCTCTGATAGATCAACCACGACGCATCACCTTTCATTTCCCGAGCAACGCATCAGCCATCTCGCCAAAATCCGCCACCGTCAAATCAGGCTCATACCGCTTGTCGGTGTCCTCAAACGGCAAACCGTACCGATTCACATAGATCCCCCTCAACCCGCAAGTCCTCGCACCCATCACGTCGAACGAGTTCGACGACACCATAATCAACTCCCCCGGCTCATTGTCCAACAGCCGAGCCGCGCTCCGATAAACCCCCGGATGCGGCTTGAACGCACCCGCAACCTCGACCGAGATCACCGCATCGAAATCAAACCCGATCCGATTCTCAACGAGATGGTCCAAGAACCAAGGATTGCCATTCGAAAGCGCCACCAAACCAAACTTCTCCGCCAGCCGATCCAATCCCGGTAGACAGTCCTCGAATGGGTTCAACACCTGCCAACCCGCCATAAACGCCTCAACCTCCTCGGCTGTCGGATCCAGGTCATTCAGCCTCGCAACATACACGAAAGCCTTCTGAGCAGTCTCCAGATATCCCGTGTGCCCCAACTCCACCAGCGAATCCTGATACTGCTCGATCCGCTGACGATGTCGCAACTCCGCCCAAAACGCCGACGCGTCTACTCGATCCTCCTCGCCGCGCCCCGCGATGAACGCCGCGATAAACGGCGTCAGACTACCGCCCAGATCCAGAACCGTACCGAACAAATCAAACGTCAGAGCCTTGCAATTCGAAAGATTCGCCATCGTCTCTATCTCCCTTCGGACTATCCGTCTAATCAACGACGTCCTGAAACGCCGACGTCCGACAAACCAGCATACTCATCGCTGAAACGTCGCGCTCGTCGTTGCTGAACAAATCGCACTCCGCGGCAGGCGCCCCGGGTGTAACCCCGCTGACAATCGGATACAGATGCCAGTACCGACCATCGGTGATGGCAAAGATCGCAACCCCATTATCGATGCATCGTTGAAGATGGAACTCAATCCCACCGACGATATCCGTCCCTAACGCCCGCGTCTCAACGACCGCCAGCGTCCGATCAGGAACCGCATACGACCTCAGCGAATGCAACATCCGAGCGTCAGCATCATCCATCGTCGACGGAATAAACCAAAACTCCGGGTGGCTCACCCGCCAGCCCAGCAGATTCAACACCGGCACCACCAACACCAAGAACGTCCGCGAAACGCTCTTATCCGTACCCAGCAGATCGAACTGCTCGGTCCGCGCCGACGATACCTCGGCGATTAGCTTGCCGGCAAGAGTCGGCGACGTCAGTCCACCGACTTGATCAACTTGATGTCGCGGTGCGCCAGATGACCTCGCACTAGCGGCATGTTCTCTTCCCACCACTCGGATCCGTAGAACGCCGCCTCTTTGGCCTCAAGCTCATCCATCGACTCGCCATAAGATCGGATCCAGATGAACTGCGACTCCTCTTCATTCACCCAGACCGTCTCCGCCTTCATCCCGAATCCCGCCATCACATCGACCAGCGTCTCATCGAAAAGCTTCAACCAAGAATCCATCATCCCAGAGTTGATCGTGTATGTCCGCAGATGTGCAACCGTCATCAGTTTCTTTCTCCTCGTTAACAAGGCCTCAAAGTCAATGCGCAGGCCATAGTGCCTTAAACATTACGAAATTCATGTCGCCGATTTCACACGCGGTAGTACCTTTCGGCGTTCGTTCTGAACAGCTTCTCACGGTCACCATCCGAAAATCCCGCCGCCATCGTGATCTCGTCATACGCCTCCCAGATCGCACGATACGAGCTGAAGAGCATATCCACCGGGTAGTTCGAAGCAAACATGCACTTGTCGACCCCGAAGATCTCGATCGTGTCCAACACCCACTGCTTGATTCGATCCGCCGAAAACTCTCCCGAAAACATCCCCAGCGCCGATATCTTCACCGACACATTCTCGGTGTCCGCTAAAGCCCTCATTCCATCGCGCCACACCTCGACGCCAGCACAATCCCAATCCCGCGGCATACCAGTGTGATCCAACACAATCGGCACTTCCGGGATCCGATTCGCCAGATCCGCCGCATCCTTCAACTGCCACGGCCAAACCTGCAGGTCAAACGACCCGCCATGCTCCGCCAACGACCGATATCCCCTCAGCCAATCAGCATTGGTCATCAAATCGTTCCGATCCGTGAACTGCCACTTCGGATCCTCAGCCCAATTCAACATGTGCCGAATCCCGCGCCAATTCGCATGTGTCGCGTGGCGAGCAACCAAATCCGGCGCGTCCGGCTGAGACAAATCAGCAAACCCGACAATCGCATGAGGCATCCCACGCGAACCCTCTGAATCCGCCACCGACTGCAACCAAGCCGTCTCACCAACCGGATCAGCCTCGTGATCCCACTCCGCCTGAACATGCACCGACTTCACCAGCGGCAACCCTTCCGCATCTTCATGCAGATGCGAAATCAGATAAGTACGGCGGAATATCGAGTAGTCACCCACAAAGTGGTCGATACCCTCCGTCAACCACGGATACGGGTTGTTCTCCAAGTCCCAAAGGTGGTGATGCGTATCGATGAACGGCGGCAGAGCCATCTCAATCTCCAATCTCAGGACAATCAGTCCGTGTAAAAGACCTGCGTCAACTCAATCATCATCTGATCAGCCCGAGCCCCTTCCGGAATCTCGAAATACGGAGCCATGAACTCCTGCCACCGATCATTCACCTCCTCGCCTGCCATCCCATCCAGCGCCTTCTCAAACGTGTCATCCACCTCTACATACCCGAACAGCGTCCCATCATCCTTGGCGAAGATGCTGTAGTTCCTCCACCCGTGTTTGCGCAGAGCCTCCAGCATGTCCGGCCACACATTCGCGTGGTGATGCGTATACTCCTCCATCACCTCTGGCTTGATCTTCATCAAGAACCCAACTCGCTTCATAATCCAATCTCCTCGGTTCAATCTCACTGGAAGCAGCGGAAGGCAACCTAACCCTTCGCCAATGATGACTATATCCAAAATACTCGACCGGTCCCACGACTCGATCTGATCGACTCCCGATAAAATGCTAAACGCAATCTAAATGCCGTCTAAATGCCATTAGATTAGTCGGTAAGGAATGGGCAGAAAATGAAGATCAGCGGCGGTGAAGCCCTCGTCAAATCCCTCGTCAACGAGGGCGTGGAAGTGGTGTTCGGAATCCCCGGCATCCAGATCTACGGCATCGTTGCTGCACTGCGCGACGAGCCAAGCATTCGAATGGTCACGACGCGCCACGAACAGGCCACCACGTACATGGCCGACGGCTACGCCCGGGCATCCGGCAAGCCAGGCGTCGCACTAGTCGTCCCCGGCGTCGGTCTCTACAACGCCGCATCCGGTGTCGCAAACGCATTCGCCCGCAACTCACCCGTGCTGCTCGTCGCGGGCCAAATCCCACGCGCCTTGATCGACAAAGACATCGGAAGCATCCACGAAGTCTTCGATCAAGCCAGTGTGCTCAATCCCGTAACCAAGTGGCGCACGAGAGTCACGAGACCCAGAGACGTCCCTGACGCTGTATTTGAAGCTTTCAGGCAGATGCGGACAGGCCGACCTCGCCCCGTCCTGATTGAAATGCCGCCCGAAACCGGAGTCGAACGCGAAGAAGTGGTCCTGCGTCAACCAGCCCGCATCTCACGCATCGTGCCGAGCCCAGAGCAGCTACGCGAAGCGGCCGACATCATCACAAATGCCCGCCTGCCGCTCATCTACGCCGGAGGAGGCGTAGCGATTGCCGATGCCGAAAAGGCTCTCGTCAATCTGGCCGAGGCGACAAACATCCCCGTCGTAACTTCCAACAGCGGCAAGGGAACCATACCGGACAACCATCCTCTCTCATACGGATCATGCTTCAGTCCCATGGCTGAGCAACCTTCGATGAACCAACTCTTCGAGGTCATGCAGTCCGCTGACGTAGTCATAGGCATCGGCGCACGCTTCTCACTTGGCAACCCGGCTGGCGAAGCGTCGACGCTAATAAACATCAATATCGACGACCGCGACCTAACCCGCATTCAGTCCAACACGGTGCCATTGCACGGCGACGCGAAGGCCACCATCGAAGCTCTGATCCCATATCTGGTCGAAGCCGGAGCCGGAAACCGACCATCTCCTGCAGCAGCCGTCACCGCCGCTCGAAACCTCATTTCTCACTACGATCAACGGCTAGACGATCCACCATACGAAATCCTCGAGAACATCCAAGCTGCAATCCCTGAAAACACCTTCATCTCATGGGACGTCACCCAGTTCGGTTGGTACGCCAGAACCCACTATAAAGTCAATCAACCCAAGACCTACTTCGACTCAGGATACGCCTTCAACCTCGGCTCCTCTTTCCCCACCGCGCTGGGAGCCAAGATTGCCCAACCCGACCGACCAGTCATCTGCATGACCGGCGACGGCGGCTTCATGTTCAACGCCTCCGAACTCGCCACCGCAGTCAGATACGGCATCAACGTCGTAACCGTCATATTCAACAACGACTCGTATGGAAACGTTGACCGAGACTTGGCCGAGGTCTTCGACGGCACCTACGAAACCGACCTGCACAACCCCGATTTCATCGACTTCGCCAAATCCTTCAACGCAATCGGACTTCGCGCCTCTCACCCCAATGATCTCGCCACGCTCATCCCTAAAGCACTGGAGTTAAACGCCCCGGTCCTCATCGATGTCCCCGTCCACGACCTAAAAATGCCGCGTGCTCCCCAATTCACATTCACAACCAAACTGCCGTGGGCAACGCCGCAGGACGGCCTCCTGCCGACCTGACCTCACGACACTTCGATCCGAAGACCAAGTTTCCAATCGCCAACCCAAACTTTTCGGAGAACATTCGAAACTCACCCTTCAACGTTAGACTCTCACTATGAACCGTAAGATCACTCTAGTGCGCGGGCGTCTGTACAAAACGACTCAGTCTTGAATCGATTTGATGCAAGAAGTTTGAATGTGACATGGACCTCAGGATGTTTACAAAGGCAAATACTTCACGGGCGACACTCCGCACGATTGCCGTTATCTGCGTCGCTAGTGCGACGACTATGTTGTTTGCCCTCGGTTGCTCAGGCTCGGAAGGCGATGCAGGACAAACGGGTGCGCAAGGGCAAACCGGCGCAATGGGCGAAACCGGTCCGGCCGGCCCCAAAGGTGATCCAGGTGAGATCGGCCCTCAAGGCGCAACAGGTCAAAAAGGCGACACCGGTGAACCCGGAGCGCAGGGACCTGCTGGCCCCAAAGGCGATACCGGGCCAGTCGGACCACAGGGGCCCGAAGGCCCTCAAGGTGCGAAAGGCGACACCGGCGCTACTGGCCCGCAAGGATCTGCAGGGCCGCGCGGTGAACAAGGCGAAACCGGTCAACAAGGCCCAATTGGCCCAACTGGCCCAGAGGGTCCTCCCGGTTCTCAGGGTGCACCAGGTGAATCCGGTCCGCCTGGCCCACAGGGCGACACGGGACCTCCTGGTCCCGCTGGACCTGCTCAACCACCCAATCCCGCCAGACTTGAAATCATCGAGAGCCAGTTTATTGGGGTTGAGCAAGAAGTCTCTAACCCTCAAGGTGGCGTAACGATAGTGGACATTTCGGTATACACGTTTGATTTGCTGGGTTCAGGGTTCCACCCTGGAGAAAACGTCTCGTTCTTGACGGTAGGATCTCCTGAACCTCCATTCGAAAACGCAGCTCGATCAAATGAGAGCGGCGCATTCGTGGCCCAATACCAAATCCCAGTCGATCTGTACGCCACCGGAACACCAATTTCGATCCTCGCTTACGGAGACGCGGGTACCGCCGTAACCGTTGGATTCATTATCCCCGCGCGCTGAGACTCGAGCCTCTAGCCAGTTACTCCCCCTCAGACAGATACTCCGAACCGCTTTGGATCTCGTCCGGTATCTCGAACTCCGCTCCATATTCCAGCACCGTCGCCTCAACGCGGTAAGGCAGACGCGAGTCGTCGTTCGCATCGAAGTACCAAGTCACTGTGTACGACTCTACGAGGTAGGTCTCAGGGTCTATCACTATTTCGAAATCGGGATTGGGCCAAATCGATGAGGTATCCATGTGTTCAGCACGGTACACGAACTTGCCTTGAGAATTCACCGTCAGATCACTGGAGAATGCCCATCGGGTCTCGGCGTAAATCAGCCTAGTGGGGTCGGCTAGCGGAAAGTCGAACTTCAACTCATCGCGATATCGCCGCCCTCTACCCGTGTGGGCGTCACTCCTCGTCCACCTTCCACCTGCGGACGACCAGGACTCTTGATCAAACCCAAATATGATCGATCGCCAGCTTTCAGTGGTGAACTTTATCTTCTGGCTTTCATAACCGAGAAAGTCGGCGAATTGCGCTGTGAGTCGTGTGCCGGGGATCGTGGCTCTGCCGCGCACGTCCGAACCGATCATGTCTACCGTTATGCTTCCGGCCTCATAGTGTGCCCTCGCCATTTTGAACGCGAGCAGATCGATCGGCGGGAGCAGACGTTGATAGTCAATCGTGTCCTCCTCGAAAACCACCAGATCCCTGAGGTCACTGAAATCAGTCCCGGGAACGGCCTCGGGCGAGTAGATCAGCCGGAACATTGTGGCATCGTGATCCCGCACCATCGTCGCAGGGTTGCGCAAGCCCTGCAGAAACGGCCGATCCTGTGGTCCGACGGGAATGAAGACTTGGAGTGCCTCGTAGGTCAATATCGCTCTCAACAGCCCTTCCACAATCGACGGTTCTCCGTTTATGACCTGAGGGTAGTACCGGAGCCCGATAATCCCGCGATCCACAGAGTGGAATGCGTCGGTCGTCGAGTACGAGTGGCTGCAATACAGAAAATCGTTGCATTCCTCACCTAGAACTTCGAGCACGCGCGGGTGACCTTCATGACCGACATACGCCTCGACGTGTGCCTTTTCCACGTCGTCAACCAACACATACTCGATCCCGGTCAAACCTCCGATCGTCTCCACCACTTCATCGAAAACTCTGACATACAGCGGATGCCCTTCTCGATAGGCGTTGACCGTGTCCAAGACCCATTTTCGAACTGTCGGCTCCGAGAATCCGCTACACGATTGAAAACCTAAGAACGCCTCAACTTCCGGGATACCTTCGTCGTCGAGGAAACAGTCCCACATTTCCCGAGGCATGATGAAGCGTTCCTCAACCTCAACCTCAGCCCTCCCCGTCGCACCCCCGGCAAAGACCACCACGGGAAGCTGGCCAGGGGGCAGTCGCAACTCCGGAATCACCACCGAAGATGCCGTCGAACCCAACCTGATTGGCACAGGATCCGACAGAGATTGGCATTTGTCGTCAAAGTCACCATGACCCGTCAAACAGACACCGGCTACTTCATCATCTACCAAACCAACGTCATCGAAATGCCGTGCCGACAACGTCAAATCAACAAGCGCCGCGCCGTCCATGTGATAACCCTTCACTTCGGTCGACGTCACGCTCCACTCGACATTCGGATTGATCAACTCCTCTACGTCACCCGAAGTCTCGACCTCAATGTCGTATATCCCTGCCGTCCTTGGTGGCCCCGACCATATGCCGTGATTCGGGAAGAAAGTCGAGGAGATCCGCACACTCCCCGTTGGCACACCGAATAGTGTCGGACGCCACCTGATCTCCTGGTTCGCATCGCCGTCGCCGAACTCCCAACCCGGCTCAAGCGTCTCGACAGCAGCGCATCTATCAATGGTCGATTGTTCGCAGGTGGCGATAGCGCCGATTTCCGAGATCGGCCAAGCATCCGGTCGACGCAATGTGAAATCCAGTCTCAAGTCCACCGTCCCATCGTCGTGGATGCCCGATACCTGATAACCGTCAAACTCGACGTCCAGCGGATCGGCATCCGGCACCGGCACCAGATAATCCTAAAGCGAGTAGTTCATCGCCGACCCATCGCGTTGAAAGGCCTTGACCGCAACGTCCATCTCACTCTCGCCAGGCGGCAGCAATGCCCAGAAAGAACCCACCAGACCTCGACCCGGCTCTTCAACCACCGACAGTAAACCGTGATAGCAGACCTCCCCTTCGCCGCACTCCGCCAGAGCAATCGGTGCTCCCTCCACGCCGATGAACCTCTCAGGCAGTTCCAAAGACACCTTAACGCGAGCTTTGCCGTCATTCTCCAGACTGAATATCTCGTGCGACGCCCGCGGGCTCGATTGGGCGACGACATCAACGTCCACAGACGCCGATGCCATCAGAACGATCGCGAGCAGCGCAATCGCCCAAAGACCTTTTTGTACCGAAATCAGATTACCCAACATGAAACACCGTCCTAAATACCAAACTAACACCTAAACACAACCCAGAATCCGAATCAAAGCCGAAAACCAACTCACCGCAACATCCTCCCTGACAGCACCCCATGATCGCCACGAGGATCAACGAGCCTTAAACCCAACCGCCTCCCTCAACCTGCTCCGGTCACACTGTCTCAATCCCCTTCACCGTTCAAGTTCGAATTGGCAACAATCAGATGGCGATCCCAATCAAAAGCCACCGTACTGATATTGCGTATCTATTACGTTTCGCGCACGATCCCAACCCAATCCGTACCCGAAAATCGCTCGTAGATTGATTTCGTTACAATCATCGACCAACTTTCAGGAGCCGTTATGCCGAAGTCAACTTCGAATTTTGTCAGCACTGCCCTCGGCTTGTGCCTTCTTACCTTCATAATCGCAGTCGCATGCACTCAATCCGCCCCGACTCCTACTCCCGAACCAACGGCTACCCCGATTCCAACACAAACTCCCAGCCCAATCCCAACTCCAACCGTCGCCCCAACATCGACTAGTACACCTCCCCCGTCCCCAACCGCAATCCCGACCGAAACTCCAAAACCGACTCCGACACCCTACGAAGAAGGCATCAACTGGTACGTACCGAATCCGGCAATCATAACGGTCGAAGGTTCCACAATCATTTTCGAGGGGGATATCGAATTTTCGACTTACCGAGATTTCCTCGTCGCCGTCCGAGGCAAAGAAGATCAAATCACCACCATCCGCATGAACTCCCCCGGAGGAATCACGGATCAGGGCATCATGATTGGCGAATGGATTTTCGAACACGGAATCGACGTCATCGTCGACGAAGCATGCTTCTCTTCATGCGCCAACTACATCTTCACCGCCGGTAAAAACAAGATCATAGGCAAAGACGCAATCGTCGGATGGCACGGTTCGGACCAACAGGACCCGTTCATCGCAGCCGGATATGGGATCTCCATCCCCGAGCTCTACGCCCGCGACTACGACGAAATGAAGGAATGGGGAGAAACTCCGACCGGCGAAACCAAAGAAGGTTTTGTCGCCTCTATTTTGGCGATGGACGCAGAAGGCGACGATGGCGAACAACGGTTCTTAGACACCATCGGCGTCAACCTTTACCTCATGAACTACGGTTTCTTGCCTGACCAGTTCGATTACTACATGATTGAACAAACCGAATATGGCGGCTGGACCTTCTCCATCGAAGACATGGCCAAATTCGGCGTCCATAACGTGACCTATGAAGGTGAAGGCACATACCCAAGCGAACAAGCCCTCCGAAACTTCCCCGTCGCGGTCTTCGAGGTCCCAGATGACACCGTCCCGCCCGCCGTCGTCCCGACACCGCTACCAACGCCCACTCCGCCTCCGGGGAGCACACCGACACCAACGCCAGATCCAGACTCAGAATTCGGATTTTGGGTCGAGCCTGATCCAGCTTCGATATCCGTCGAAGATGACACCGTCACCATCAATGGCTTCATCGACTACGACGCTTACTCCCGGTTGTTAAACGCGATCCGAGGAAAAGAAAGCGGAATCACCACTCTCAGGATCACGTCGGACGAAGGCATCTTGGAAATGGCAACTCTTATCGGACTATGGGTCCACGACAACGAAATTGACGTCATCGTTGATGAATCGTGCTTCCACGTCTGCGCAAACTACATCTTCACCGCCGGCAAAAACAAATTCATCGAAGAATCCGCACTCGTCGGCTGGTACGGCTCTCGTCAGAGTGAAGAATTCGAAGCCCAGGCACTGGGTCTCACGATTGAAGAAGCAATGAAACGCCGGGTCGATCGCGGAGAGTTGGTCATTGCCACACACGGCGAGGAACAGGGTTTAGACGAGCAAATCCAAGGGTTGGCAGGTTTCGTCAGCGATGAGATCAAACAAGAACGATGGTTCCTCGAAACCACCGGCATCAAGGACGACGCTCTAGTCTACGGTTTCATCGGCGTCGATTACGAAGACGACGGGCTGCCCATGCGCCTATTCCAAGGCTGGACATTCTCCATCGAAGACATGGCCAAACTAGGCATCGAAAACGTCACTTACGACGGCGAAGGAACATATCCCGACCGCCAAGCAGCCCAAAGCCGAAACCTCGAAATCTTCACAGCGCCTTGATCAACCCAACAACGACTCCCCGCTTCGATCGATATCATTGAAACTAACTAACTAACTAACAAAACCTCGCCCTCCCACAATCCCCCATGACCATCAACCGCGAACTCGAATACCGAAAAATGGCAAGCCGCGGAAAATACCGCCGCCTCTACAACCACCTCCAATCTCGCCCCCGGCGCGAATGGCAGACCACCTTCCAAGAAATCGAATCCATCCTAGGCTTCGAACTCCCTCGATCCGCACGCCTCCATCGCCCCTGGTGGTCCAACCAGCGCAACGGCAACGGACACAGCCAAGCCCTCGCATGGAACGCCGCCGGATGGGACACCTCCGACGTAAACCTGAATTCCCAATCCCTGTCCCTCAAACCAAAAGAACCAGAAGACGAACCCAAGCGCCCAAGCCTCGACGAAATCCTGCCTCCCCGCAGCGTAGGCGAGTGGCCCGACGTGCCGAGTTTCACGCGAGAAGAACTCTACCCCGACAGGATCTGAAACGCGATGTTCATCGACACCAACGCGCTGATCTATATGCAGGTCCCAGAAACTCCAAACCATCGGACAACCAGAAACAGGATCGAGATCGCTCTCGACAACAAGGAACCATTGAGAATCAGCCGACAGATTGTCCGCGAATACCTCGCAGCAGTCACGAGACCTCAGAGTTGGAGAGACCCCATCACACTCGAACAAGCCCTCGATGACGCCGAAAACTTCCTCCAAACCTTCGAAATCCTAGAAGACGGTCCTCAAGTCACCGACACCCTCATCCAGCTCTGCCGTGAAACTCCCATCGGCGGACGCCAAATCCACGATGCCAACATCGTCGCAACCATGTTGGCCCACGGAGAATCCCAACTCCTAACCTTCAACACCGCCGACTTCCAACGCTTCACCAACCACATCCAAATCATCAACTCGTAACTTACCCTCCCGTTCCGCGCTTGGTCTCCATATGATCTCAACCACAATCTGACCCATTGAAATCTAGTCAACCAAAACCCGAATCGAGGAGCCTGATCCTCATCCGCCATTGCCAAGCCACGGGGCAAGAACCAGACGCGCCATTGACCGAAACCGGCCACCGTCAAGCCCAATCCCTAGCCAACTTCCTGTCCCAATATCCAGTCGACCACATCACCGCCAGTGAATACCTCCGAGCGCAGCAATCCATTAAACCGTTCGCCGATCAGAACAATCTCCCCATCCACGTCGATCATCGACTCAACGAGCGCACTCTCTCCGCCGATCCTATCGAAAACTGGCAGCAAGTCATTCGCGACTCTTTCGCCGATCCCAAAACCCGTGCACCCGGCGGCGAATCCGCCTTAGAAGTCCTCGAACGATCCCGATCAGCCCTGAACGACATCCTGACGCAAGATCGATCTTTGCCCGTACTCGTCACTCACGGCAACCTTCTCGCCATTCTCCTGCATTCCATCGACCAATCGTTCGGGTTCCAAGGATGGCAATCCCTGACAAACCCAGACGCATACCTCCTCCAGCAGACGGATCACGGACGCTTCGCCTTCGAGAGAATTTGGCACCCGTAACTCGTAATTCGCGACGCGCCAAGAGTCCGTTGCCAAGATACACGAGCCACACGTGAGATCCACTTGGGCGGACTACCCTTAAGAATCGACGCGCGCCTTGTTAAAGCATTCGGCCATTAGCTTTAATAACGCCGCGCTCTATCAAAAAGGCTTTAATAAGCGCCCCAACACCGACGTCACCAACCCCACACAGCGTTGAACGATTGCGACACAACCCAGGCCTGATCTACCGCTTCATCACCCGACCAAAAACCGCTTCGCCAACCTCTCAACCGTCGCCTTTGTCCGAACCGTAAACACCCCCAAAACCTCCTCAACCGCCTTCAGACCCAACCCCGAATCCGACAAATTCCCCTTCGGCCACCAATACATCTCCCGACCTACAACCTCCAACATATCCCCATCCCCCGACAACGCCATCACCGCATCCCGAGCCTCCTCACTCGGCACCTCCGACAGCAACACAACCTGCAACTTCCCATCCCTTTCCCCATCAAAACCCTCAAACGCCTCATAACCCGCCACCGTTCGAACCTCATCCGCCGACCTCAAAAACACCGGCACCTCATACCCAAGTGCTTCCCTCAGACCATCCTCAACCGTCCCCGCTTCAACGCCACCATCCCCCTCAAAAACAACATTCCCACTAGCCAAAAACGCCGAAACCCCCACAAACCCCATCCCCTCAAAAACCGCACACAACTCCGGATTCTTAATCCGCCTACCCCCAACATTCATCCCCCGCAAAAACGCAACATACCTATCCATAACACCCCAAAGTCTAAACCCACCACCAAACCCCCTTCGCCCCAACGCAAAGGCACACAACCGACACCCCAAGCGTCACAAACGCCACCGTGTAGCGAGAACCCCCAGAGTGGGCAGACGGAACAACAAGGCAAACTCAACCAACCCACCACCCATCACCAATCCCAGACCCACCAACTAAAACCCCAATCCCGAAGTACCGTGTCTTCCGCAGTACCGTATCTTCCACAGTACCGTGTCCCCTCTCCCGCTGGGCGGGAGAGGGCTAGGGTGAGGGCCGGGGTGGAGCGGGGCCAGAAGGATGCCATCAGCTCACATCACCTCATCCGTACCTCTCAGGCAATCTCCACCAACCCCCTTGACAAGATCGCACTACGTACGTTAAAACTAAAACAAGCGCTCAACAGGCTTTTTACCTCAAGAGCGCCCAGAAGCTCGCCGCGCCGACAGGATGCGCACCTTTTGGCAAGTTGTGAGTAATTGATTGATGAATGGTCTGCGGACGGGGGTGCTCGGGGCGGTTTTCACCGCTCGCCGACGGAGCCCGTCACTACCTAGAGAGGACAGGTGAAACGCACGCCGAGAATA
>JAJEAU010000004.1 GCA_022824185.1 Dehalococcoidia bacterium | reverse complement strand
TCGGTACCGACTTCCGGGCTCCTTCCCTCTCCATCGCCTCTTCGGATTGAAGAGGTCGACCCCGGAGAGGGGTCAGTTGCTGCGCAGAGCGGTGTGCAAGACCGCTAGCACCCGTTACCAGCCGCGGCACGCGTCGCCAGACCGCGTGCTTGGAGTTCGGCTCGGCGATGGGTTTCGCCGATCTGAATACGCCGGTTTCCTTCGATTCGCCCTCGCGGGCTCCTCTCGGGCTGTAGCCTCGCTCTTGTGATGGGCAAGAGTAGACGTCCGGTGGCTCCACGTGCGGTCTCCCGGCCCTTGGCAGCGCACATCCGTAAAGGACGTGCGTGCTGGCTCGCTGTGCGACGCAGGACTGATGCGTCGCGCTCCGGGACTTGGGCCTCCCACGCTTCGGCACACGCCCTCGCGGTCTTGCACCAGATATCCGATCTGGTGAGGGACGCCACCAGAGGATGCAAAGACGCCGCGACTCGTCACGGTTGTTCACCGTGTCTTTTATGTCGACTGTTGCCTTCATTTCCTCACGCTTTCTCCCTGTGACCGTTTGGGTCGGGGGGTCTGCACACGTCTGCGCAGCACTGTGTTGATCCGTCGATCTGTTGTTTATATTACTACGGATGTTGGGGTTATCAAGCGCGGCTTGAAAATTTGTGAGAACTAGGATGTTAAGGATGGGGGAAGGATGGGAAGGATGGGTTGTGGTTGTTTGGGGTGTTGCGCTGGGTTGGGGGTGTTTTTTGAACTAGGAATGGAAGGAAGGGTTAGGAGGGAAGGAAGGGGGTATGTTGGATGTTGAGGTTGCGCTGGGGGAGGGCTGGTGGCCCCGCCTCTCCCCGTGCCCTCACCCTAGCCCTCTCCCGCCGAGCGGGAGAGGGGGATTTTGTGGAAGGTTGGTACGGGTGGTCGTGGTCGATTCCGGATTCTGGCCAGTAACGATACCTCGTCGTAATCATGTTTGATGGGATGTTTGAGGCTATGGTTCCCTCCGAGGCATTGACTTACTCAACTAAAATTCCAAACCGTCAAGTCCCCGTTTTTAACCCAACGACAGAAGGAGAGTGCAGTTTGCCATACACTGCTCAGGACCGTTATTTGCCCGACTGGTTCACAAAGATTCGGACGCGGCAAACAGTTTTGCCGAGGTTCCAAAGGCATGAGGCATGGGATCACAAGAAGATCACAAACATGCTCAACACCATTCTCAATGGGTTGCCGGTTGGTGCTGCCCTTGTATTAGGGGTCGGTGAGCGGCAGCCGTTCGCCTCGCGCCCGATTGCCACAGCGCCAGACAAAGGCGACCGCGTCAACGAACATTTGCTGGACGGCCAACAGCGCGTCACAGGTCTCTGGCGGGCGTTGTTCGCCAACAATTACGCAGACCGAACATATTTTCTGGAACGCGGAAGGGTCGTTGCTGGGAAAACGCAATTTCGGGTGGTGTCGATCCACCGGTACCACAAAAGAGGAGCACGGTACCCGTTGTGGGCCAACGAACCGAAACGGCAATGGCAACGCGGTCTTATTCCCATTGATATCGCGGCACCAGTGGAAGGCGGTAGGGAAAAGTATCGAGAGTGGGCGAAACAAGCGATCCATGATCGAGACGAGATAGACCTGGTCACCGATCAATTGGCAGATGTCCGCGAGCAATTTACACGCTTCAATCTCCCGTATCTGCATCTGCCAATTGAGACTCCACCCGAAACTGCCGTTGATGTATTTGTGAAAATGAACACTTCATTCTCCAAGTTGACGGTTTACGATGTCGCAGTTGCGTTAATCGAATCACATCTGCAAAGTTCATTGCACGACTTCGTTGCCGAAGTGAAAAAAGCAAACCCAACCATCAGCAACTACCAATCCAGTGCTAGACAGAGTTTCGAGCGGTTCGTATTGAATGCGTGTGCGCTCATGCAAAGCCGGGTGGCATCAAACGCTACATTCATTCGGCGTGAGTTTGGCGCAACTATGTTCGCCGACAAAGAGCGACTGCTACATGGGATTGAACGGACTATCGAGTTGCTTGAAGAAGAGACGGTTTTCGACGAAAGGCGTTTGCCGACGGTAATCGTATTGCCGGCTCTTGTGGCGCTGTGGGCTCATGCGCCTGTTGGGTTAGATCGCGAAGGACGAGCGAGAGGGATTTTGAGACGGTACCTTTGGTCAGCGTTTTTCACCAATCGGTACGAGGTCAGCACCGGTTCTCGCCAGTTGGAGGATGTGGTTCAATTGCACAATTACATCAACGACGAACGGGCCGACATACCCGTCATCTTCGATCGCGAGGAATATCCATTACCTGTGCCAACAGACTTGATGTCAGCATCGTGGCCCACTAGTTCCCAGCGGTTGGCGAGGGCGATTCTCGCGTTGTCCTTGCGTAATGGTGGCATCGATTTGGCAGACGGGAGGCCAGTAACCCGCGCTAATCTCAGGGACAGAGAGTATCATCACGTATTCCCAGACGGTCACCTCAAAAACCGGGTCGGTGATTCTGAAGCAGCGTCCTTTCGAGCATTGAATTGCGCACTGATTACGTGGAGAACCAATCGTAGAATCGCCGCCAAAGACCCACGTCGTTACCTGATGGAGCGCCTGGACGGTACTGATCTAAGCGAATCGCAGTTGCGTGAGCGACTCGCCAGCCATTTGGTCCCGTTTGATTCGATGATCGATTCGGATTACGAACGATTCCTAGAGGACAGGGCAGAGATCGTTCACAGTGAGATGTCAAAACTGTGCAGTTAGACAGCTGGTATTCGATTGCCCATCAAACTTGACAACGATAGCGTGGGATGATGCACCACACCGCCTCCGTGGCTGATTTTGGGAGGGTTTGTTGCCGTCTCTCAACCTAGAGAGGTTTGATGGTTTGGTTTAGGATTTTGGGAATGAGTGATAATGCGAATGGGCCTTTGGTTTCGGTGATTATGGGGAGTCGGTCGGACTTGCCTACGATGCGTCATGCGGCGGGGGTTTTGGGGGAGTTGGGGGTTAGTCATGAGGTGCGGATTGTTTCGGCGCATCGGACGCCGGATTTGATGTCGGAGTTTGCGAAGTCGGCTAAGGATCGGGGTGTGAAGGTGATAATCGCCGGTGCTGGCGGTGCGGCGCATCTGCCGGGGATGGTTGCGGCGAATACGAATCTGCCGGTTATTGGGGTGCCTGTGGAGAGTTCGGCGCTTAGCGGTTTGGATTCGCTGTTGTCGATTGTGCAGATGCCGCGGGGAGTGCCGGTTGCTACGGTTGCGATTGGGAGGTCGGGAGCGGTTAATGCGGGGTTGTTGGCGGCGCAGATCGTGGGGACGTTTGACGAGGGGGTTTTTGCTCGGTTGGTGGCGCGTCGGGAGAGTGCGGAGGCGGAGGTTTTGGCGGGGAGTTTTGTTGGTGAGGGGGAGTTGGGTGGGTGATCGGTGGATCAGGACTTTCAAGCGGCAAAATGGCGTGTAACTACGAAATCAATATCGATTGGAGTCACGAGGACGGGGCATTTGTGGCCGACGTGGCCGAGTTGCCCGGTTGCATTGCGCACGGTGAGACGCACGATGCCGCTCTGGCGAATGTTAATGACGCAGTCGAGCTTTGGATCGAGACGGCGCGGGATTTCGGCGATGAAGTGCCGGTAGCTAGGGGCGGATTTTGATTGTTGAATTGAGGCTGTGTACGAAATGTTAGTTTCGGGTCTCGCTCGTGGTTATAGACGGTACCCCGCCCGTTTGTCCGCCCCGGTTGCCCTCACCCTGACCCTCTCCCGCTGTCGTTGGGTGTTTGGGGGAGAGGGGATTACTCCCTGCCCCGCCCCTCTGGATCCCGGCCTTCGCCGGGATGACGGAGTGTTTAGTCTGGATCCCGGCTTCCGCCGGGATGACGGAGGGTTTAGACTGAGTCCCGGCTTTCGCGGGGATGACGGAGTGTTTCTACGAAAGAGGATTGATGATGAGTAGTTCGACGATTGGGATATTTGGTGGTGGTCAGTTGGGTCGGATGTTGGCTTTGGCGGCTCGGGTGATGGGTTATCGGTCGGTTTCTTTGGATCCTGGGGAGGATTGTCCGGGTTCTCAGGTTACGGATGTGCATGTTGTTGCTGCGTATGATGATTTGGGTGCGGCGGAGGAGTTGGCGGAGCGGTCGGATTTTGTGACGTATGAGTTTGAGAATGTTGACGCGGCTGCGATAGAGCGGATTGCGGAGTTGAAGCCGGTTTTTCCGTCGCCGTCGGTGCTAAGGGTTTGTCAGGATCGGGAAATTGAGAAGACGTTGATGAGGGAGATGGGGATCGGAGTGCCGGAGTTTCGGGTTGTTCGGAGTGTGGAGGAAGCGAAATCGGCGGTTGAGGCGATTGGGGTGCCGGTGGTGATGAAGACGACTCGGTGGGGGTATGACGGTAAGGGGCAAAGCGTTGTTCGGGATGCTGGTGATGCTGGTTTGGCGTTTGAAGGGCTGGGAGGGTCGGACGATGCGCCGGTGATTGTCGAGGGGTTCGTGGATTTTGCGATGGAGGTTTCGGTGGTTTGCGCACGGGATATGGCTGGGGAGATGCGGACGTTTCCGGTTTCGGAGAATGTGCATGTCGGGGGGATTTTGGATACGTCGATTGTTCCGGCTCGGTGTTCGGATGAGGTTAAGGCGGAGGCGGAACGGGTTGCGATGCGAATTGCGGAGGGGTTGGATGTGAGGGGGTTGATTGCGGTGGAGATGTTTGTGACGCGGGAGGGTGAGGTTTTGGTGAACGAGTTGGCTCCGCGTCCGCATAACTCGGGGCATTACACGATAGAGGGTTGTGTGACGTCGCAGTTTGAGCAGCTTGCGCGGATCATGGTCGGGATGCCGATGGGGGATGTTTCGTTGAGGTCGCCGACGGTGATGGTGAACTTGCTGGGGGATGTTTGGGAGGCGGCTGATGGGTCGCCGGATTGGGGGGCTGTGTTGGGTATGGCGGGGGCGCATTTGCATCTTTACGGGAAGTCTGGTTGGCGAGTTGGGCGTAAGATGGGGCACATAACGGTTTGTGGTGAGACGGTTGAGGAGGCGTTGCGCGTGGCGAGGGCTGCGCGTGAGGCTGCGATGGGACGCTAAATCGTTTGAAGGTCGAGAGATGCGGCCGTTGATAGTTACAGCGCCTTCAGAGACGCGCCGGATGTTGCGTCGGCGTCGGTTGAACATTGTGCGTGGGATTGCGGCTTTGTTGACGGTTTGGGCGATTGGCGCTGTTGGGTTCAAGGTGATTGAAGGTGGGGATTGGAGTTGGATGGATGCGGCGTATATGGCGATCGTGACGATGTCGACGGTTGGTTTCGAGGAGGTTCGGCCTCTGAGCGACAATGGTCGGTTGTTTGCGATGGGTATCATCGTTACGGGAGTTGGGGCGTTTGCGTATACGTTTGCGATGTTGGGAGAACAGTTGGTATCGGGACAGTTGTTATCGAATCTGAGACAGAGAGGAACTGAGGCGATGCTTCGTCGTCTGCGCGGTCACTACATCGTCGTTGGTTACGGGGATACTGGTGCGGTTGTTGCGTCGGAGTTGCATTCAGTGAGTGATTCCCGCGTCGTTGTGATCGATAGCAATGCGGCGAAGGTTCAGGACGCTTCGGAGGATGGTTTTACCGGGATCCACGGGGATGGTGGTCAGGACGAGGTGTTGGTGAAGGCTGGGATAATGCGGGCGTCGAGTTTGATCTGCACGGTGGCGCCCGACTCGGCGGCATTGATGACGGTTTTGACGGCGCATGTGATCAATCCGGAGCTGCAGATTGTTGCGAAGGCGACATTGCCGGAGTCGGAGCCGAAGTTGGTGAGGGCGGGTGCGTCGAAGGTGATTTCGATGCATCACATCGCGGCGATACGGATTGTGGATGAGGCGATCGGCGAGGTACGTCCGGATATGGAGGCGCGCAAGAGCATGGAGGTTGATGGGGGGATTGTTCGGTTGGAGACTGGCGAGGCGATCGTGGAGGCGGGCGGTCCGTATTGCGATCGGGCGCTTGGGGAGTCTTCGGCGATGTTTGACAGCAAGGCCGACATCGTGGCGATTCGGCGCGCTGATACGGGGAGGTTGGTGGATGCGGATGATGAGGCTGTTCCGCGTGTGGGGGATCGGTTGATCCTGGTTGGGACGCCGCGGCATGTTGCGGAGGCTGTTACGGCGTTGATGCGGGAGCAGGAGTAAAATCCCCCGCGTCGTTGTACGCCGCGTCCTCCGTTGGTTACGGATAGGTTCGCAAAAAGGGGAGGATGGCGGTTAGGCGACGAGTTGGTTTTGTTTTTGGGCTAGGGCCTCTTTGCCGGCTTCTAGGGTTTGGATGATGGCGTCGGTGTCGAAGACGCAGCCGCCCCAGATGCCGCCGGACGCGGATTGGAGGGCGGCCCATAGACGGGAGTCGTCGGGGAGTTGGGGATGTGGTTCGAGGTCGGTTGGTTTTGGTCGGGATGCGAGTTCTTGGGTGCCCCATTCTTCGCCGTGGTTTGTGTCGCCCTGCCCTACCAGGTTTATGGATCCGGTCTGGTTGTTGCGGTCGATGATGATTTCGATGAGGTCGCCTTCTTGGACGCGTCCGATGGGGCCGCCTGCGAGGGCTTCGGGTCCGACGTGTCCGATGCATGCGCCGGTGGAGACGCCGGAGAAACGGGCGTCGGTTATGAGGGCGACGTGTTTGCCGTATGAGAGGTGTTTGAGGGCGGCGGTGATTTGGTAGAGCTCTTCCATGCCGGTTCCGAGGGGGCCGCCACAGTTGACGACCATGATGTCGCCGGCTTTGATCTTGTAGTCTTCGTCGCGGGTTTTGATGGCCCGGATGGCTTCGCGCTCGGAGGTGAAGACGCGGGCTTTGCCGGTGTTTCGGTAGACGCCGTCGTCGTCGACAACTGTGGGATCGATGGCTGTGGATTTGATTACGGAGCCTTGTGGTGCTAGGTTCCCGCCGGGGAAGGTGACGGTGCTGGTGAGGCCTTTTGATTTGGCGCGGTCGGCGGACATGATGATGTTGTCGGGATCGACGCCGTCGACGTTTCGGAGGTAGTTGCGCATGTCTTGTCGGCGTTCGGAATCTTCCCACCAGTTGAGGTTTTCGTCCAGTGATTGGCCGGTGGCGGTTAGGACTGAGGTGTCGAGGAGACCGAGGTTTCGGAGGTGGAGCATGACCTCGGGGACGCCTCCGGCGGCGTAGAGCTGTGCGGTGGGGTGTCCGATGGGGCCGTTGGGGAGAACGTCTACGATGCGGGGGACCTCGTCGTTGACGCGTCGCCAGTCGTCGACGTCCATTCGGCGTCGTCCTGCGGCGTGGGCGATAGCGGGGGTGTGGAGCAGGAGGTTTGTGGATCCGCCACATGCGGCGTGGACGACCATAGCGTTTTCGAATGCGGCGTCGGTGAGGATGTCGTTGGAGAGGATGTTGCGTCTCTCGGCCATGACCAAGGCCCGGGCGGATCGGACGGCGACGTCGAACCATGCGGGGGTGCCAGATGGTGAGAGTGCGCCGTGGGTGATGGCGAGTCCGAGGGCCTCTGAGACGACTTGGGAGGTGCCGGCGGTTCCTAGGAACTGACATCCGCCTCCGGGGGAGGCGCAGGCGCGGCATCCGACGTCTTGGGCGTATTCGAGGGTGACTTCGCCTTGGGCGAATCGGGCTCCGATGGACTGGATCATTCCGGCGTCTTCGCCCGTTTTGGGTGCGAGAGTGACGCCACCGGGGACGACAACGACGGGTTTGTCGCGTAGACCGGCGACAGCCATCATCATGGCGGGAAGGCCTTTGTCGCAGGATGCGATACCGAGGACGCCACGGGCTGTGGGGAGAGATCGTGCTTGGCGACGGAAGACTTGGGCGGCGTCGTTCCGGTACGGGAGGGAGTCCATCATGCCGGTTGTGCCCTGGGTGCGGCCGTCGCAGGGGTCGGAGCAAAAGGTGGCGAATGGTAGGCCGTTCAGGCGGTCGAACTCTCCCGAGGCGGCTTTGACCATGGATGCGAGTTCGAAGTGTCCGGTGTGCAGTCCGAGGGCGACGGGAGTGCCGTCTTCTTCTCGGAGGCCGCCGGCGGTGGCGAGGATGATGAACTGCTTGCGCATCAACTCCGCTGGGTTCCAGCCCATACCGGCGTTTTGGGTCATGCCGAAGTGGTCGCCGCTGGGGCTGTTTGTGAGGAAATCGGCGGTGAATGGTAGGACGCCGGTTGGACCGTCGGCTTGGGTGCGGATCTCGCGGAGTTCCGGCGATTGTTCGGTTCCGAGGACGTCTTCGGGGGTGAGTTCGATGGTCTCGTTGCTGCCGTTTTTCGTGTGTTTTCGGGTGGTCATATCGGTGTTCTCGATGTGGTTGAGTTGGGTTTTGGGATGCCGTATCAGGTTAGGTTTGCGGCTATATAATCGGTTGGCGAAAGTATAGAGGATGGTGTCGTGTAGGGGTTTGGTCACATGCCCCGCTGCTCCGCCCCTGTGGATTCCGGTCTTCGCCGGAATGACGGAGCCTCGTCGGAATGACGCTGATCCTCTGGGAGATGGAGCGGATTCAAGTATCTGGTGAAGGCGCGAAGGTGTATTGACAGAGCCGATTTTGAAGGTTGAGGACGCGGTCTGCGCGTTCGGGGGTTTGCGCGCGGTCGACAACTGTTCGTTTGAGGTCGAGGCGGGGACGATCACGGGATTGATCGGGCCCAATGGTGCGGGGAAATCGACGATGTTCAATCTGATTACGGATATGGTGCCGTTGCAGAGTGGTCGGATCTTTTTTGATGGGCGACGGTTGGACGGGATACCGCCACATTCTGTGGCGCGACGGGGCGTGGCTAGGACATTTCAGATACCGGGCGAGTTGGGCAGGATGACGGCTTTAGAGAATCTGGCGCTGGTGCCTGAAGGTCAACTGGGTGAGGCGATGTTTACGTCGCTGTTTGCGCCGATGGTCGTAAGGCGTCAGGAGGAGGAGATCCGGGCACAGGCTCGGGAGGTGTTGAAGTTGCTGCTGCTGGATCATCTTGAGGAGGAGTTGGCGGCGAATTTGTCTACTGGCCAGAAGAAGTTGCTGGAGATTGGTCGGTCGTTGATGGCGTCGCCGAAGCTGGTGCTGTTGGACGAACCGGCGGCGGGAGTGAATCCGACTTTGATGCGGACGATCGCTCAGACGATTAGGGATTTGCGGGATGAACGAGGGATCACGTGGGTGATCGTCGAGCATGATGTTCCGTTGATCATGGAGATGTGCGATTCTGTGATCGTGATGGCAGAGGGGAAGGTGATAGCGCATGGGACGCCGGAGGAGGTTCGAGGCGATGCACGGGTGCTGGAGGCGTATCTTGGGGGGATTGAGGCATGAGAGTCGCTGTTGGTGAGAATGAGGTTGGTGAGAATGAGGTTGCGCCTGCGCTTGAGATCGCCGATCTGGAAGCGGGATACGGGCCGACGTTGATTGCTCGTGGGATTTCGATGGTTGTCGGCAAGGGTGAGATGGTCACGATAATCGGACCCAACGGGTCTGGGAAGTCGACGACGATTAAGGCGATATTTGGGTTGGCGGATGTTACGGGCGGGTCGATACGGTTGCACGGTGAGGACATAACGGGTGAGCGTGCGGACAGGTTGATTGCGATGGGGATCGGGTACGTGCCTCAGGCGGGTAATATTTTCCCTACTTTGTCGGTTCGGGAGAATGTGGAGATGGGTGCGTTTACGTTGCATGGGGATCTGGACGCACGGATAGAAAAGGTGCAGGATTTGTTTCCGCTGTTGAGGGAGCGTTGGAAGGGAAATGCGGGAAATCTGTCGGGTGGGCAGAGGCAGATGTTGGCGCTGGCTCGGGCTTTGGTTGCGGAGCCGAGCGTGTTGCTGCTGGATGAGCCGACTGCGGGGTTGGCGCCGCAGATTGTGGATCAGGTTTTGGCGCAGATCAGGGAGATCAATCGGAGCGGGGTTTCGATATTGCTGGTTGAGCAGAACGCGATCAAGGCGTTGCGACACAGCGATCGGGCATATGTGCTGGCTCGGGGTAGGAATTTCGTGGAGGATACAGCGGATGGGTTGTTGAGCAATCCTGACATCGGTCGTGTCTTCTTGGGACTTAGTGGAGCGGATGAGGAGGAATCGGATGTTTAATGTCGGAGATCGGTTGTCGACGATCTTCAACCGGAACGCGATCCGTGACGCGGTGATTTCGGTTGTGGGTGAGCGTGGGTTGATGGCTATTGAGAGGTCGACGTTGATAGCGGTGGGTGGTTTTGCGATTTGGGCGTTGGTCACGCAGTTGGATTTGACGGTGAATGGATTGTTGGTGGGATCGGTGTATGCATTGGGTGCGGTCGGATTGTCATTGGTATATGGCAATTTGCATTTGCCGAATATTGCGCATGGGGACTATATGACATTGGGCGCGTTTATTGCGCTGTTTGTGTTTGGCAGCCTGGTGCCAGAAGCCTGGAACGACAATTCCGTGGGACCTTTCACATTTAGCTACACATTGTTCATCGCCTTGCCGATCGGGGTATTGTTTGTCGCGGTATTTGCTGTGATCGTGGACCAGTTGGTATATCGGACGATGCGCCGGCGGGGTGCGCTGCCGGGTGTGATGGCGCTGGCTTCGCTGGGTGTTGCGATCGCATTGCGGGGGTTCATTCAATACATCTGGGGGACCGAGGTAGAGCATTTTCCGCGGGAGTCGAAGCAGTTTTTCATCTGGACGGTGGACCTGCTCCACTTGCAGGATGTGATTGTGCGTGTTCCGCCGGACATGATCTTCGTGGCGGTGGCGGCAATCGTGTTGACGTTCGCGACGTATCTGTTTTTGAACATGACGAAGTGGGGGAAGGCGATGCGTGCGGCGGCGGACAATGAGGACTTGGCGCGGGTGACCGGGATTGATGTCGAGCGGACGAATCTGTTGACGTGGGTCATCGGCGGCGGGATGGCGGCGGCGGCGGGGATACTGTTTGCGGCGGGTCAGGGGCAGTTGTTGACGATATCGGGTTGGAAAATCTTGATTCCGCTGTTCGCGGCGGTTGTGGCTGGTGGGATCGGAAATCCGTATGGTGCGTTTGCGGGGGCGATCTTTGTGGGAGTAATTGGTGAGGTGTCGACGGCTTGGTTGGATCCTTCGTATAAGCCTGCGGTTTTCTTTGCGGCGATCATCGTGCTGCTGTTGGTGCGGCCTAACGGTCTGTTCGGGCAGAGTCGGAGTTAAGGGCGATGTTCGGCGAGTTCGAAGGGCTGATACTGCACATCGGTAGTTTCCTGGTGATCGCAGGGATCTACGCGATTATCAACGTCGGGCTGAATGTGCACTACGGGCACACGGGGCTGTTCAACATCGGGATTGCGGCGTTCTTTGCACTCGGGGCGTATACGGCGTCGATCTTGGTGATGCCACCGCCTGACCCGAATCTTTATCAGCGGTACGAGTGGGGAGGGAACTTGGCGTTCACGTTGGGTTCTGAGCGGATTGGGTTTGATCTTTGGTTCCCGCTGGTTCTGATTGCGGCGGCGGCGGTTTGTGCGGCGGTGGCGTATCTGGTGGGGAGCATCACGATTCGGTTGAGGGGCGACTATCTTGCGATCACGACGTTGGGCCTCGGCGAGGCGGTGCGTCTGCTCTTCACGAATGAGGGTTGGTTGGCGGATGGGACGCGTGGGTTGAATGGGATACCGAGAGTTTTGGACGGCGTCGTTGATCCGCAGTGGTATGACTTCGTGTTTTTGCCCTTGGTGCTGATCGTGTTGTTGATCGTCTACTTCGTGTCGCAAAGGTTGGCGGGATCGCCTTGGGGAAGGGTGATACTTGCGATCCGGGAGAATGAGGACACGGTGGAGATGGTCGGGAAGAATGCGTTTCAGTTCAAGTTGCAGGCGTTTGCGTATGGTGCGGCGTTGATGGGCATCGGGGGTGCGTTGTATGCGTTTGCGAAACATTCGATCACACCGGCGGCGTTCGAGCCGTTTTTTGCGACGTTCATCATTTGGGCGATGCTGATACTAGGCGGTAGCGGGAACCATCGGGGAGCGATCTTGGGAGCGTTCGTGTTGTGGGCGGTGATATCGAGTTCGCAGTTCCTGCCGGGTTTCTTGGGGGATCCGAACTTGAGGTTGGCGGTGATCGGGTTGATCATCGTGGTCGTGTTGCTGATCAGGCCGGCGGGGATCATACCGGAGACGCGGACGCGGACGTAAAGGATGTTTAACGGAGGATTGGGTTTGAGTTGGGAGGATTTACAGTAACATTCAATTGTTCGTTGGCCTGACGATCGCGGGTTATCTGTGCGCGTTGGCTCAGCGAGCCGTAAACATGGCTAACGGGTCGGCGCGTTTGGAAGACGTGATCGGCGTAAATCGGAAAGCAGGAGGATCAACTGCATGGTAGCCACTTTTGAAGAGAAGACGGATTATAAGGTAGTCGGGACTCGCCCGATCCGGCACGATGGGCTGGATAAAGTGACGGGTCGCGCCGTATATGGTGCGGACGTGAAGTTACCGGGATTGATCTGGGGCGATGTGTTGCGAACGGATCAGGTTCATGCCCGGATTTTGAGCATCGACACGTCGGAGGCTGAGGCGTTGCCGGGAGTGTTCGCGGTTGCGACGCACAAGGATTTCCCGATTGCGGCTGATGTTGAGGTTGAGACCGGCGAAGAAGTGCTCAACATGAAGCGCACACAAGACAATGTGATGGCTTCTGACAAGGTGCTTTACCGAGGTCACGTCGTGGCGGCGGTGGCGGCGGTCGATAGGAACACGGCGACGGAGGCAGTGCGACGGATCAAGGTTGAGTATGAAGCGCTTCGTCCGGTGCGTAACGTGGATGAGGCGATGGCGGAGGATGCGCCGATCCTTCTTGAAGACCTAGTCGGTAATCATTTCGGGGAGCAAGTGCCGAACACGAATGTGGCGGTCGCCGTGAGGCATGAGTTCGGGGATCCCGACGGTGCGTTCGACGATTGCGACCTCGTGGTGGAACGCGAAGTTTCGTTAGAGACGGTTCACCAGGGCTACATCGAGCCGCACAACGCGGTGGCGGTATGGGACGAGAACGACCATGTCCGAGTGTGGGAGAGCACCCAAGGGATGTTCGCGGTCAAAGAGCAGACTGCGGCACTCATCGGGTTGCCAGAAGGGAATGTCGTTGCAGAATCGGTGGAGATCGGTGGCGGATTTGGCGGCAAGACCAAGACTTACTTGTCACCGGTCGCGGCGATCTTGTCGAAGAAGTCGAACCACCGGCCTGTGAAGATGGTTATGGATCGACCGGCGATTTTCATGGCGAGCGGCCCCGCACCCGGCGGCAAGGTTCGTGTGAAGATGGGTGTGACGAAAGACGGGAAGATCCACGCTTTCGACGGCAAGCTTCGTTACGAGGCTGGCGGTTACCCAGGTTCGTCGTTTACCGCGGGCATCAACTGCATGCGCGCGGCGTACGATGTTGCGAATTCGCGGATCGACGCGTATGACGTGGTGGTTAACAAGCCGAAGTCAGCGGCGTACCGGGCTCCCGGTTCTCCGCAGGTATGTTTCGCGGTCGAGACTGTCGTGGACGAGATCTGCGACACGATGGGCTGGGACAAGATGCAGTTCAGGCTCGACAACGCGTCGAAGGAAGGCTCTCGAAACGGCAATGGTGTGATGTTCAATCGCATCGGCTTGGTCGAGATGCTGGAGCAGGCGCGAGATTCTGACCACTGGAACTCTCCCTTGGGCGAACCTGCGCCGGGCAGGAAACGTGGTCGCGGCGTCGGCGTTGGTTTCTGGATGAATGGCGGCGGGAAGTCGACTGTTGACCTGATGCTGCAAGATGACGGCACGGTTGCGATGAACGAGGGTTCGCAGGATATCGGCGGGTCTCGTGCATCGATCGCGATGCAGGCTGCTGAGGTCTTGGGCCTCGATGCTCACGATGTTCACCCGAGCATTCCGAACACGGATGAGATTGGTTACACCGGGACGACTGGTGGTAGCCGAGTGACCTACGCTACTGGCTTTGCAGCTTGGGAAGCCGCGACGAAGATGGTCGATGAGATGAAGGTGCGGGCGGCGACGCTCTGGGGCATCGACGAGGACGACGTTGAGTTCTCGGACGGTGTCTTCAGCAGCAAGTCTGATCCTGAATTGAACCTTGGTTTCAAGGACTTGGCTTCGAGGTTGGGCGACACTGGTGGTCCGATTTCGACAACGTCGTCGACGAACTTGTCGGCCGCGGGGAATGCGTTCGGACTGCACATTTGCGACCTCGATATCGATCCCGATACGGGCAAGACCGATGTGGTGCGCTACAGCGTGTTCCAAGATGCTGGCAAGGCGATCCACCCGGCTTACGTTGAGAACCAGATGCAGGGTGGCGCCGCTCAGGGCATCGGCTGGGCGCTCAACGAAGAGTACTTCATGAACGACGACGGCTCGATGGCGAACTTCAGCTTCTTGGATTACAGGATGCCGACTTCGCTGGACTTGCCGATGCTCGAGACGCATATCGTAGAGGTTGCGAACCCGATGCACCCGTTTGGCGTGCGTGGGGTTGGTGAAGTCCCGATTGCGCCACCGCTCGGGGCGATCCCTAACGCGATCAACGATGCGATAGGCGTCAGGTTGCAGGAGCAACCGATGAAGCCGGGTCGAATCCTGGAGGCGTTGGCGGCTAAGAACGGGGGGTAGTTCCTCGGTTCGCTGATGGCGAGTTTGCAGGGGCAACCGAAACGGTTGCCCCTGTTTCGTTTTGCGGGCAATCAAGTTTCGCGGGCAATCAAGCTGGGCAGATGTAACAGTCCCGTAACTTGCGAATGGTATCCTCGTAACGCGAGCGGCTTGGTTGTCTTCGACGGTAAGTGGACCGCCGTTCAGCGTGAAATCAGTCTGAGCCGGGAGGGTTGCGCAGTATGGCGAAGGTTTTTCTACCGTATGAGTTGCGCCGGTTCGCGGGCGGTAAAGGTGAGTTGGATGTTGGCGGGGCGACGCTGGGCGAGATGGTGACGAATCTTGAGGGGATGTGTCCGGGGATATCGGAGCATCTGCTTCAGGATGGACGGTTGAAGCCGGGGTTGGCCGCGGTTGTTGGTCATGCTGCCACGCGTCAGGGATTGTTGCAGCCATTGGAGCCTGATACGGAGGTGCACTTCGTGCCGGCGATATCAGGTGGATGATCGGTCAATAGTGGTACGATGTCTCTACGGTGGTGGCCGATAGTGGAGAGAAGCAGATGAGACGACCAATTCTGGTATCGAATCGCCTGCCGGTGACGATCGGCGTTGATTCTTCGACGGGCGAGCAGACGCTTGCGCATAGCGTTGGCGGACTTGTGACGGGTTTGAAGCCCTTGCACGAGAGTTCAGGCGGTTTGTGGGTCGGGTATCCGGGCGCTGATCCGAGCGACGAGATCAGGCGCGAGTTGGATGAGCAGAATCTGGTGCCGGTCGATCTCGACCCGCAGGACTACAACGATTACTACGACGGCTATGCGAACGACGCGCTGTGGCCGTTGTTTCATTACTTCACGGAGTTCGGATCGTTTGTGCCTGAGCAGTTTGAGGCCTATCGGCGAGTCAACGAGCGGTTTGCCGATGTGATTTGCGAGATCGCGGAGCCCGGAGACGCGGTTTGGGTGCATGACTATCATTTGATGCTGCTTCCGAGAATGTTGCGGAATCGCGGATTGGACGCTCGGATCGGGTTTTTCTTGCATATACCGTTTCCTGCGGATGAGACATTCCGCATCCTTCCGCAACGGGTAGAGATATTGCGCGGGTTGTTGGGTGCGGATTTGATCGGGATGCATACCTATGACTACGCGTACAACTATTTGCGGAGCGTGCGACGGATCTTAGGCATCGAGTCTCAGGCCGGCACGATCCGAATGAGGGATCACGATGTTCGCGTCGAGGCGCATCCGCTGGGCATTGACACCGATGAGTTTCGCGAGAACGCGTATACGGAGAATGCCGAGCGGTTTTTGACGCAGTTGAAGCGGACGGTCGGGGATAGGCAGGTGATTCTTGGTGTCGATCGGCTCGACTACACGAAGGGGTTGCTGTTGAAGTTGCGAGCGTTCGAGCGGCTGTTGGAACGATCGCCTCGGTGGTCGGAACGGGTTTTGTTTATTCAACTCGCGGTTCCGACGCGGGCGGGGGTCGGAACCTATCAGGATTTGAAGGCGGAAGTCGAACGGCGTGTCAGCGAGATAAATGGAATCCATGGCTCGCCTTTATTGAGTCCGATCAACTATCTGTATCAAACGGTGACGCAAGAGGAGTTGGGAGCGTTGTACCGGGTCGCGGATGTGTGCTTCGTATCGCCGGTGCGCGATGGGCTCAACCTTGTAGCGAAGGAGTACGTTATTTGTCGGGAAGATGGCGGCGGCATACTGGTGATCAGTGAGTTTGCGGGTGCGGCAAGCGAGCTGGGTGAGGGGTTACGTGTCAATCCTTGGGACATCGAGGGAACCGCCGATCAGCTAGAGCGTGCGTTGGATATGAGTCTGGGTGAACGTCACGAGCGGATGATGCCGATGTTCTCGCGAATTGTGCAGAACGATGTGCATCAATGGGTCAGGAATTTCATGTCGTCGCTGGAAAAGACAGAGACGGATCAGGTAGGGTCGCCGCCGATGTTGCACTCATTAGTGCTCGCCGAGTCACTGGCATCCGATTTCCGTACCGCGGACAGGTCGTTGGTGATGCTGGATTACGACGGTTCGCTGAGGGAGTTTGTTGATCGGTATGAGGATGCGGTTCCGACGGAGGAGATTCTGGAAATTCTCCACGAGTACGGGCAACGTGATGATGTGACGGTGTTTATCAACAGCGGTCGTGATCATCAGACGCTTGGCGAATGGTTCCAGGAATGTCCGATCGATTTAATTGCGGAGCATGGGGCGTGGATGAAATCCGCGGGGGAAGACCGATGGCGGTTGCTGGGGGCACTCGACACGAGTTGGAAATCGAACGTGTTGGCGTTGTTGGATGACTACGTCGGGCGGACACCGGGATCCAGGATTGAAGAGAAAGAGACCGCGTTGGCCTGGCATTACCGGCAGACTGAGGAGACTCACGGGAATTGGCAGGCGCTGGAGTTGGTTTCGGTGTTGGAGAACTCGTTGCGGGGCCAACCGGTGCAGGTGATGCACGGAGCCAAGGTAGTGGAGGTACGTCAGCAGGGACTGACCAAAGCGCGTGCGTACGATCTAGTGATTGACCGTTTTGGGCCGTTCGATTTTTCGTTGGCGACGGGAGATGATCGAACCGACGAGGATCTATTCTCGCATGTCGGCCCTGAGGTTCACACAGTGAAAATCGGTTCTGGGAGTTCGGCGGCTAGGGTTGCCGTGGATTCGCCGCGTTCGCTGAGGGAAATGTTGTTTGCGCTGTTACGGGCGAAGGTCGGATGAAGCCCAGCTAATCATTAGCTTTACTCATCCTATCCTCAGTCAATTCCAACTCGCCGTCTTGCATTGTGTAGATGCGGTCGGCCATGTCGAGGAGGGTGTGGTCGTGGGTGGTAGCGACCACTGACATACCTTGGTCGGTGACCATTTCCCGGAACAGGCCGAAAATCGACTGAGCATTGTTGGAGTCGAGTTCGCCTGTGGGTTCGTCGGCTAGGACGATATCGGGTCGCATGGCGACGGCGCGGGCGATAGAGACTCGTTGCTGTTCTCCGCCGGAGAGTTCGTATGGGCGGTGTCGTGCGCGGCGTGTGAGTCCAACCATCTCGAGAGCGTCGTTGGTTCGCTCGGAGCGTTCCCGAGAGGACAATCCTGCGATGCGCATGGGGAGTTCGACGTTTTCGTATGCAGATAGCAGGGGTAGAAGGGCGAAGGACTGGAATACGACGCCGATGCGGTTGCGTCGGAGTTCGATAAAGTCGCGTTCGGTGAATTGCGCCATGTCGCGACCTTCGAACAACACCTGACCGGTCGACGGATGGTCGAGACCGGCGAGGAGGTTTAACAGCGTTGTCTTGCCGGATCCGGAGCGCCCTACGAGGGCCACGAACTGGCTGTGATAGACGTTGAAGTCGAGTTGCTTGACGGCGGTGACGTCCTCGCCCGCCAACTGGAACGTGCGGGTAACTGCGAGGGCTTCGATAGTGGGTGTGCCGTTGCTCTGTTCATTCACCTGATTCAAGCGTCACCTTTCCTTGGTTTACGGCAACTCGGACGCGGCGGTTGATGTCGAGTTGGTCGAGCATGTCGCGTGGTATCTGGACTGCGCCGGTGGAGTCGACGATGAGGAACTCTTCGGTATCGGTTGCGGAACCGCCGACGCGGCGCTGGAACGAGATTTTTCGTGTGGTTTCGGTGCTTGTCTTGCCGTCACGGATGGTGATGGCTCTGCCGACGCTGGTTGCGACTGCGGCGTCGTGAGTGACGATGACGATGGTTGTGCCGAGTTGCTGGTTGACTTCGTTGAAGAGGTCAAGGATCTCTTGACCAGTTAGGTCGTCGAGTTCGCCGGTGGGTTCGTCTGCGAGGAGCAGCGGCGGTTGATTGGCGAGGCTTACGGCGATGGCAACACGCTGCTGTTCGCCGCCTGAGAGTTGTTCCGGCTTGTGACCGAGCCGGTGACCGAGTCCTACGATTTCCAGAAGTTCTTTCGCCCGGTCGGTGCGTTCCTGTTGGGGAACACCGGTGAGAACCATGGGGAGCTCCACGTTTTCGGCTGCGCTGAGATAGGGGAAAAGGTTGCGCGAGGTCTCCTGCCAAATGAAACCAACTTCGTGTCTTCTGTAATCGACGATCTCCTGGTTGGTCATGTTTAGGAGGTCGTAGTCACCGACCCGGGCGGTGCCGGCGGAGGGTGCGTCGTATCCGGCGAGGATGTTGAGGAGAGTGGACTTTCCGGAGCCGGACGCGCCGACGATGGCGATGATCTCGCCTTCGTATACGACGAGTTCAAGTCCACGCAGTGCCACCACCTCTAAACCGGCGGCTTTGTAGATCTTGTAGAGCCCGCTGCAGGTGATGTATTCGCGATCTAGTTCTTGCAAGTTGTGTCTCTCCGGTGGTTTTGCGGCCTGCGTTTACGATCTCAGGATGCCCGTTTATGCTTCTCCCATGCGCATGACGCGGTGGATGGCCATGTTGTAGACGGAAACGAGGCTGATTGCGATGACGACTGCGAAGACGATTGCGAGCAGGCCGAAGGTTGTCGCGAACCCAGTCCAGTATATTTCAAGCGTCATCGGGGGCACCACGTTGGCGTCTTGTCCAGAGCGTGCAAGGTAAGGGATGATTGTGTCGCCTAGACGAGTCCCCATAAAGATGCCGATGGCGACTGCGACGCCAACGACGATCAGCTGTTCGAGGAGGATGAGCAAGAGGAGTTGACGCATCGACAGTCCGATGGTACGAAGCAGGCCGAACTCCGCCAATCGGCGTCGGAAGGCCACTCGGGTGTGAACTACGAATCCTATGGCGCTGACGATTAGGACCGTGACGAATGCGACGCCAAGGAGCGCTCGCCAGCCCTCTGACACCAGAGGGTCGACGCTAACGTTGGCCAATAGGCTGAGGCGATCATTGACAGGGCCTGATCGCATGCGTAGGAGCTCGATGTTGCGTTCGACTGATGAAGTTGCGGTGTAACGCAATCGAGAATCGCCGGCTTCATCTTTGAGCATCTCGAGCTCTTCGATCGATGGTGTGCCGGCCTCCGTTTTAATCCATGCTTCGTTGGGGATCCGTTCGCCGCTGTGTCGTCGCACGTTGACGAGGTTATGAGCAGCATCGTAGTCCATGATGACGAAGCTGCTTTCCTCGGGATTGAGCGTCGGGAAGTAGTCGATGACACCTGCGATGTTGATGGTGGTGCGTTCGTTGTCGATGGCGACGCCTATCGTCTCGCCAACCCTTGCACCGATCCTGTCGAGGAAGGTTTCGCTGGCGAGGACTGGGATGTTATCGATTGTGTTGCCTGACGTGATTCCGCGGAACTCGTTGAGTTGTCCTGAAGCCCAGCGCATGCGCATGATGCCGGGGTTTTCGGCCTCTTCGGCGGGCAGAGGTGAAGGGTCGAACGTGTCGGCGAACGACTCTTGAGTGGGTCGCATCAAGTTCCAGTTGAAATCGGATTGACCATCGAACGTCTCAATCGGGTACATCTTTGTGCCATCGTTACTGATGACGGCGATGTCGTCTATGTCGACCGCGCCGCTGCGGAGGGAGCCGTCGAAAGTCGAAACGCCGATTGAGTGGAGCTTCAACGGACCGATCGGCATGAGCACTCGTTCTCGACCGAACGGTGCGGGTTGGAGAGATGATCCGATCCTGCACCATGATGGGAGAGGCAGTTCGTCGTTTTCAGGGTCGGCGTATTCGAGTGCGCAAGGAAAGCGCTGGCGCGAACGGGATTCTGGGAGCAGCATTCCGAGGTCGATGCTGTAAAAGCGATTGTTGGAATCGCTGAGCCGGGCGACGAACCGCGCCTCGGGCATCGGGAACAGCGGTTTGACACGCGCAGTGATGAATCTGGCGTCTTCGGGCAGGGGTATTCCTTCGTCAGAATGGAAGGCGATGGCTTGGAATGTGTCGTCGTATCCGTTTCGCGAGAAATCGCGTCGATGCCAAGCAATCTCGCCGATCTCGTCGGGGTCGATGGCCAAGACAGAGAACTGGTCGAAGTTGAAACCGGCTGTTATTGATCCACGCAGACGGTACATCACCGTGGCTTGTTCGACTCCTCTGATCTCGTTCAGGTCTTCTTCGAGGTTGAATGATCTTCCGCCGGGTTGACTCGAGATGCCTGGGACGCGGATCTCGCCTCCTGTCGAATAGAGGATCTGATCGTGTGCGCTTCGCTCAAGCGTTGCGGCGAAGCTTGCTGCGAACACTCCTAGGCCAGCAGTGAGGATGAGGAGCAACGAAACCCTGGAGTAGTGTGCGGGGTTGCGAGCCATCTGCCAGATGCCGAGAACGACGGCTGGCGAGATGACGCGTGAAGCCAAACCAGTCGTCAACAATCGGCCTAGCAGGTCCATCATCAGAGGAAAAACCCGAAGCAGTACGATTCCGGCGGCGACGAGGAACAGCGCCGGGACGGCCAAGACTGCCTGATTGACGGTGTTTTCGCCGAATAAGTCGGTGGCCACGAACGATCCTTGGCGTTGGAGTTGCCAGAAGAGGAAGAGGACGACGGCGAGGAATCCGAGGTCGAGGTAGTAACGCTGGATGAATGCCAATCTTTCCGGTCGGCCGCGTCCCGCTCTCTCCGCCAACACCCCTTGCTGAGTAACTCGGAGAGCAGGGATCATCAACGCGATGATCGTGAGGATCGAACCGATCCCAGCCATCACGTAAACGTTGCTTGTCAGGTTGGTGGGCAACGCTTCACCCGCATTGAGTTCGCCGAAGAACGGCAATGTGCCGAGGAACGAGACTCCCCAGGTCGCGAAGAACGGACCGACGACGATTGCGAAAGAGGCGATGATTAGCGTCTCGACGGCGAACATCACGATCAGTTGCCGAGAGGTTGTGCCTCGCCCTCTCAACAGGGCGACGTCTGTTGACTGAGCTTCGATGAGGAGACCCGCGAGCGTTGCGGTGTAGTAGACGACCACGAGCACGATGAGGATGAGTACGATGAACATCGGCAGGCGATTGAAGAAGAGTTCGACCTCGTAGCGCAGGAGCGTTTTGTCGAGTTCTGTATCGAGAACGAAGCCGTCCACCTGCGAACGTAGTTCGTTTTCTGTGATCTCGAGCGTCTGTCGGATGAGTTGAGTGTCGGTTGCGTGGATGGTGGTCGGGTCGACATCTAGGAACCAGGCGTATTCGGCTCCCATGTTGGGGAAGTAGACGCCGACGACCTCCAACATCGCCTGTTGAGGGATCACGAACTGAGCGAAGTCCAGCGTGTTGCTGCGCGAGCCGAATGCCTGATCGAAAATCCGCCACTCGGCTGCCTCTGGGTGTGCGCGTTCGTAGATGCCCGTGAGTCTGACGTTGATGTTGATGTTGTCTTCGTCCCAGTGGGGCCGTGCCGGGATTACGTCCCCGAGTTCGAGTTCGAAGACTTCGGCGGCTTCGGCATCTAGCAATGCCTCGACCGTCTGATCTGAACCGACCGACGGCTCAGCGTTTATTTCGGGATATCGCCCTTCAACGAGGTGGATGCTGTGGTCCTCGTCCGGGACGGTCATGCACTGGATCCGGCGGCAATCGCACTCGATCAGAGGTTCATCCTGATCGTTGAACGAGTCTGGTTCTGCAACTGTCGGACGGCACGGGCACTCACCGAGTGGGACGAGTTCGGGTGGTTCATCCACGAAGAATGTCCAGCTCCGCATGGCGCGTTGGTACTCGGTGGTGAACTGCCCGACGCGGCTCAGTAAGAGCGACTCCATCGACGAAGTCAACTCTTGGTGGGTTTCGTTGTTGATTGGTGTTTGGTCTGCCTCGATGAGCATGTCGAGGTCCGCCGGATTTTGGTCGGCGAGTTCCTTCTGGAGCGCGATGTCTCGAAGCGATTCGAAGTAGACGACGGTCGCCGACATGATGGTTCCCGCAAGGATCGATCCGATGATGACAGCGGACAGCAATCGCCAGTTGGCGACTGTTCGCTTGAGCATCAGCTGTATCGTGCTACGCATCTTTGGATGTTCAGCTCGCGTCGCGGGTTAGTTCGTGGATCGGCAAAGTGCGATATTGGCGCATGATGCGGAAGACGGCGATGAACGTGGACCCGATGATGACGGCTGCTAGGATGCCGACGGGAACCCAGTTGGTCTGCATCACGAAGGGGGGCAGGAGGTCGCCGCCGGTCTGAGTGAAGGTCAGGCTGCTCACGGCGAGGCGGCTGACGTACCATCCGCTGGCGACGCCGATGCCGATGCCGAGAGCCGCTACGATCAGGTGTTCGATCAGAATCAGCGTCCCGAAGGCACGCGCTCTCATCCCCATGCTCGACAGCAGTGCAGATTCTCGGCGCGTACGGAAAGCGTGAGCGGCCAGATAGGTAAAGTAGCCGAATGCGGCCGCGACCCCGGCCATCAGGATTGAAACGAGGCTAATCCCACGCCACCCTGCGACGACCAACGGATCGACGGTTGAATCCTCCAACAATGTCGCTCGGTCAGTGTAAGTCGTGAAACCCAACAGCTTGCGTACCTCGACCAAGACGTGACCATGCATATCCGGTTCGACGGCGACGAACAGTTCGTTTGGACGCTGTGCGGTTAGTCCTCGCAGTTCGAGGAAGTCTATCGTCGAGTCGACATTCGCGACTAGGAACGGCGCACGATCGGGGTCGAGCGTTGGGAAGTATGTGACGGTGTCTTTGATTTCGACGGGGACATATCCGCCGCTGATCTGCACGATGAATTGCGATCCGACGTTGGTGTTCGTCTCGAACAGGAAGGCGTCGCTGGCGATGACGGGAAGCGGTTCGCCGGTGGCGGTGCGATAGATGCCTCGGACGCCTTGATCGTTGCCCCGATCCATCTCGATGCGTGCGACCGATGGGCCGCGGTCACCTGGGACATCGACTGTAAGGCCGGGCGGTTCGTCGTCGACGCCGAAAATTACGTCGAGACCATTGGAGGTTGGCATACCAGTCCACTCGCCAAACTCGTCAAAGCTGACGATAACTGTTCGTTCGCCTATACTGTTTTCGGCGTACACGTCGTCGAAGAAAGCGACCGTTGGTACCGCGCCGTCGGGCCCGGCCTGCATGAAGGTCTGCACCGAGACGAGTTGAGCGGGTTCTTGGAATGGGCTGGTGATTTCGGCAATCTGGTGTTGCCATTCGCTTTCGATTTGTCCGAGGGTGATAGTTCTTGAGCGACCTTTGGCGTCTTTGATCACCAACCAAAGGAAGAGATTTTCGACCCGTGGCTCGGATTTGGCCCAAGCACCGAGACGCACAGTGTCGCTGGGCAGGTAGATCGGTTCGGGTTTGACATCGACGGCGATTTTCGATGTCAACTCTTGGAATTCGGTCTCGGCGAAATCTTCTCGGAACCAAGCTGTTTCGGCGAAGCGATGAGAATCTACGGCAAGCAGGTTGAACCCGAAACCCAAGGACGTTGTCCCGAATCGTCCGTTTGCCCGAAATGCCTCTGTGGCGTTCACAACGCCATCGACTTGCCGAGATTGTTCGATCGCCTCGTTGGATGGCGGCACGGAGGGCACGAATCGGAAATCGGCACCAGACTCGTAGAGGATTTGCTCTTCGGTGCTACGAGCCAATGTCGACGCGAGAGTTCCGGAAACGACACCCAGTCCCGACACCAGAACCAAGAGCAGAACTGGCCAGATATACCAGTACGGGCTCCTCCGCAATCGCCAAAGCCCCAGAGTTACCTCAGCGGATGTGAAGCGTGATCCGATCGCGGCGATGATCTGCGCCAGTATCGGGAAGAGTCTCATGAACAGCAAGGAGACGACCAGCAGAAACAGAGCCGGCGAAAAGAGGAGAGTGATGTCAGCAGAATTTTCGCCTTCGCGCGTCGATGCGATCACGGTGCCCCGAGTGGTCAGTTCCCACCAGACTAGCGATCCGATTGCGAGGAATATCAGGTCTAAGTAGTACCTGAGGAAGAATGGTGGTTGCTCGGGTCTGGCCTCAGATTGGTACTGGTCGATGATGCCGCGCCTAGTGCTCAAAATCGCCGGTAGCAACAGGATGCCGAATACAAAGAACGCCGCGCCAATAGACCAAATCCAAGATTGCCAGGCGAATTCAACGTTCAAGAATAGCGATTCGGTGACACTCCGATATGCTGGCAAAAGTCCGAGCGAAGCCACCAATCCCATCCCGACCAAAGGTGCGATGATCGCTGGAACGCCTGCGATGATGACGCTTTCAATGGCATACGACCGGAAGATCTGAACGACAGCGATGCCGCGGCTCCGGAGCATCGAGGTCTCGGTGGCGCGGCGTCGCGCTATGATGCCGGCGACCATGAATAGGTAGTAGGCGATGGATGTGATCGCGAGCGCGGCCAGCAACAACATCGGGATGCGAGCAAACAACATTCGACGTTGCAGCGAATTGAGGCGCGATTCGAGGACGGTCAGCGTGTCGGCTCTGGTGACCTCAAGGCTGATCCGGTCCTCGAAATCGGCCAGTCGGCCAATCGAATCGTTGAGAGCCAAATCCTTGAAATACTCGCTGTCGACGAAAAGGTGCCAACGAAAATCTGCGGGCAATCCGGCGTTAGCCTCGGCGATGGTGTCTAGCATCACCGACTCTTCGACTAGCAGAACGATCGGGTTTTCGCGTCCGTCGACGATCGCTTGGGGTCGAATGATGGGGTCCGATAGTCCTACCCAGAAGTCGTCAGTCCGATCCGAGACGGAGAAGATTCCGGTGATGCGAGCTCGGACCAGACCTATTCCACGCACTTCGGAAACTGTATCGATGATGTCGCCGACACGGATATCGAACTGTGAGGCACGATCCCACACGAGAGCGGCTTCGACAGTTGGTACACCATCCTCGATGGAAAGGAAGTTGGACGGGGCGTTGCCGACGATATAAACGATGTGATCGTTGATTTCGGGGCCGGACAGGTACATCGCTCTGGACGCTTCGTTATGGCGTCTGAGGCCTTCACCTTCGTATCCCCAGTTTGCGCGACGGGTCTTGATCAGAGCGGTGCTGTCGGTAATCGCTCCGTCGAGGAATTCTCTCTGCGTTGCTGCTAACGCTAGATTTGCGTCGTCAAACTTGCCTTTTTCTAGCGGCAGCCAAGATGTGTAGACCTGCAGGTGTTGATAGATAGGGATCACCGAGTCGACTGTGTTCTCGACTCCGGCACGTTCCAATGTTCGTAGATAGACAGGAGCACCCGCGATGACCGTAGCTGTGATCAGGGATCCGATGAAAGCGCCGATAAGGAGGGTAGCCTCGCCGCCAACCCTACGCAATGTGAATCTGATGAAATTCAGCGCAACAATCCTTCGATCCCTGATGTGGGGACCCTAAGCGTGATATGCAGGAGGCCGATACCCAAGTGAGACAATTTCGATGCGCGCTAAGATGCGCCTAACGCAACGCTCCATTCTAACGCCTACGCGAAATGGATCTGCTTTCGTCGCGAACGACTGGAAGAGTTACGCATCCCACCGACTTTCGGTTTCATCTTGCGCCGGGTTGCCCCTGTAAGACATTTAATAATGCGCGAGATTATAATCGATTTATATGCATCCTCTTCCGTGAAGCGAGTGATCTGAGGGAAGGGCGTGAGACTTCAACAGCTAATCAAGTCATGGGTGGTGGCGGTTCTATTGGGTGTTTCTTCGCTCGCAGTGTTTGCCATGGCGTGCAGTTTCGGTTCGTCCGTAACCGATGAATCCGTTTCGGTGGGTGTCGAAGGATCGCTATTCGAAAGACCGGAAACCGGCCCATGGATCCCAGATGTAGTTGAACGACTCACACCTTCCATCGTGCAGATCGCCGTACGCGATACTGACGGTTCGGGCAGTGGGACGGGCATCGTCTTCGACGCCGACGGCACGATAATCACTAACTGGCATATCGTCCAAAACGCAAGGGAAATCGAGGTTGTTCTGCCGTCGGGGGTGAGGTTGCCGGCGACGTTGATGCGGGAGGACAGCGATCTGGATCTCGCATTGTTGACGGTAAACGCCGAGGGGTTGGTTGCGGCGGAGTTCGGTGACTCGGGTGACCTTCGAGTAGGCGAGGATGTAGTTTCAATTGGCCATGCTTTCGGTCTTAGCGGTGGTCCAAGCGTAAGCCGGGGCGTGGTGAGCGCGCTCGATCGCACGGTGGTCGGTTCAGATGGTGTCGTATTCGATGACCTGATCCAGACTGACGCTGCCATCAATCTTGGGAGCAGCGGCGGAGCGTTAATCAATTCATCGGGAGAAGTTATCGGCATCAACGTAGGCAGTCTCAGTGTTGGCCAAGGTGCGAACTTCGCCCTTGACATCAACACGGTATTGGACGGCACCAATCGGCTTGTGTCTCTCGGTGCGAGGGAGCAGCCTGGATATCTGGGCGTTGGCGGAGTAGACGTAACGGCGTATATGGCGTTCCAAGGAGCATTGCCCGTAAGCGAGGGTTTCGGCGTCCGATACGTCGATCCACAGTCTCCTGCGGCCGCAGAACTTCGAATTGATGACATCATCGTCAATATCGACAGCACTAGGATCCGAGGCGTCACCGACGTCACCGAGTTCCTGCGCCTCCACCCTCACGGAACCGATGTCGTAGTGACTGCCATCCGCGGTGTGGGTGATTCGGCCGTCGTCATGGAGATACCAGTCACACTCGGTTCGCCGACTCCAGACGCGTAACCAATCGTCACCGGTTCGCACTCCGTACAATTGCTCACCAGCGATTGATCGTGAATCCAAATGGAATCCTTACGGAGCGACGATGATGACTGATTCTGAGCGCGAGTTGAGTGGAAAAGTGGCGATAGTTACTGGCGCGGGTAGATTGCGAGGCATAGGACGTGCTACGGCTAACGTTCTCGCCCGCATGGGTGCGGATGTTGTCGTGACGGGAACGGGTCGCGATCCCTCAACCTTCCCGCCCGACGAACGCCAAGCTGGGTGGCGCGATGTCGAGTCGACGGCCGAAGAGGTCCGATCTTTCGGTGTCAAGGCGAAGACTGTTGTGATGGACGTCACCAAAGCCGATGACGTCCAATCCCTCATCGACTCAACCGTCGCGGAGTTGGGTAGTGTCGACATAATCATCAACAACGCTGCCGCACCTTACGGCGAAGACCGCGTGCCGGTCATCGATGTTGCAGAAGAGGTTTTCAAAAAAGTCTTGGATGTGAAGGTCGTCGGAACCTACCTTTGCTCCAAAGCCGCCGCAATCCAGATGATCAAACAGGGCGACGGCGGTCGCATCGTGAACGTCTCGTCGACCGCCGGCAAACGCGGTACGGCTCGCATGGCGGCTTACAACGCCGCCAACTTTGCGGTGGACGGATTCACGCAGGCGTTGTCGAAGGAAGTTGCGGAGCATCAGATCACGGCCAATTGCGTGTGCCCAGGCATGACGGAGACGGCTCGCCTCGATCCAATCGGTAGGGGCGATGTCTGGCTGAGCCGGGCCGCGCAAGTCCCTCTCGGCCGCCCGGCTGAGGATATTGAGGTCGCGGAGCTGATCGGCTTCCTGTGCAGCCCGCGCGCTGCTTACATCACGGGTCAGGCGATCAATATCAACGGTGGGTCAGTAACCGAACGCTGATCTTCGGGGCCGCAAACGATCTCACTCAACGAATCCGCGTAGCCGCTCGCTTCGAGCTGGATGTCGTAATTTCCGAAGCGCTTTCGCTTCTATCTGCCGTACGCGCTCGCGCGTCACGCCGAAGTAACGGCCAACTTCCTCGAGCGTCTTGGATCTGCCGTCCTTCAAGCCGAAGCGATGTTCGATGACCTGTTTTTCTCGGGCATCGAGCTCGCTGAGCACGGCTCGGAGGGCTTCCTTCATCAAGTTCGCGGCTGCCAAATCGATCGGGCCTACAGTGTTGGTTTCAGGGAGGAAATCACCGAGAGTGGAGTCTTCCTCATCGCCGATAGGCGTTTCCAGCGAAACCGGTTGAAGCGAAATCTTCAGCGTTTCACGTACCTTCTGCGGTGTGGTCTCCATTTGGACGGCGATCTCTTCAGGGGTCGGTTCTCTACCGTACTCCTGAACCAACCGACGACTGATGCGCAACAGCTTGTTGATCGTCTCTACCATGTGAACCGGAATTCGGATGGTTCGCGCCTGGTCCGCGATTGATCGAGTAATTGCTTGTCGAATCCACCACGTCGCATAGGTCGAGAATTTGTAACCTCGACGGTAGTCAAACTTTTCGACCGCCCGAATCAATCCGATATTCCCCTCTTGCACGAGGTCCAAAAGGTTCATTCCACGGCCCATGTATTTCTTCGCCACGGAAACGACCAATCTCAGATTGGCCTTGGTGATGTGGATGTCGGAAGCGGTACCACGGTTCCGGATCGTCGTCAAGTGGGCATCTAGCAACGGGCCGTAGTAAAACAGCTTTAGGATTGCCTCATTGTCTAGCGATTCTTCGATTTCGAAGATTTGCGGATTGCTTTCAATCGCGTCCGGAGTCTCGTCGGCGATCAACAGGGTCAGGAGTGAGAGGTTACGAATCGTAGCCTTCGACTCGTCTTCGTCGCACCCCAAAATGTTCGCTAGGTACTCGATTCGTTCATCGGAATAAGGTTCATCTAGACACTGGCGGATGATCGGGTGCATCAGCATGTCGGCGAGATAGGTTGTGGTGAACCGATCAGCCAGCCCGAGCGCCCATTCAGCCAGTTTTTCCGAGCATTTCAGGCCGTCCTGCAGTGTCTTGACACGTTGTTCGTGCGAAACTTCGCGCCACGCATTCAACATCTCTTTGTCACCCAAAGAGAATTCAGTGTGCCCGAAGTTCGGCGCGAGATCCTCGATGATTTCGAGCGCGTCTTCCCTCGATCCGCCGAGTATTCTGCGGATTGGCGTGGCGGAGGTCCTTCGATAAGGGTCTGCGACGATCTCGAGCAATCGCGGTTGCGTTAACACTTCGGATATGGAAGTATCCTCGACGCGCTTCATGAGGTCGCGAATAATCGTCGCGGCCGCTTTGTCACATTTCAGGGTTTCACGGACAACATCCCGGAGATTGACACCGGGTTCTTTCTTCAACGCTCGACGTGCCCTGACTGTGGAGACCTTGCGGAAGGTCTCTTCAGGCAAACGCGTTAAATCGCGGATGATTTCGATCGCTTCGTCCTGCGAACAATTGAAAACATCCGATACGTACTTGACGTCTCTGATCCGGTAAGGGTTCTTGAGCGCCTCGTTGACGACGCTGAAGATCTCGGACATCGGTTCGTTGCAGAAACCTGAGTAGACGACCATCGCCTCGGCGGCTTGCTGCAAGTTGGCCAATCGATGCATGGCCTCGATGGTGATTTCCGTCGCCGACGGCTTCGTCTCATGTTTCTCGATGAAATCGGTCTCGATTTCGCCGACGATACGTCGCAGCTCAAGATTGCGAGCGAGTTCGCGCTCTTCCTGTGCCGTCAGCAACTCGACCCGACCGATCTCTCGCAGGTACATCCGGACCGGGTCATCGGTCAGGTCGGCATCGGCCGCGGCGTTTTCGAGGTTTATGACCTCGGCGCGTTGTTTTGCGCCGGCGGACGAGCCATCCCAGCTATCCAAGTCTGAGATCGTGTTCGATGGCGACGATGTCGTTAGTAAAGCGTTCGCTTTGGAATCTCCTCCGCCGAAACTGTCACTCTCGCTTTCGTCGTCCCCTCCCAACATACCGAACGTCAATGTTCCTTCTTCGTTTTCTTCATCCGCGTCATCTACATCATCGTCCTCGTCGCGCTCGGAATCTAGATCATCGTCGTCTGTCATGACGGCGACAGCGCCATCTTCATCTGTGTCCGTATCCTCGTCCAACCGCTGTCCGCGACCGTTGGAGGTGACTCGGCGCATGGTGCTTGCTGGTCTCCGGGAAACTGCGGGAACGGAATCTTCGTCATCGTTAATCTCGATAGTTGCGGATTCTGTCCCGGTAACGTCCTGTAGCTCGTCGCTCTCGTTGAACAATCTGAGTGCCTCCTAATAGTTGGGCACCGCTTCGCGCGGTTTTGCCAGTTGTTTCAAGGCGCGGTTGGTGTCCACCGCGCTTTTAACGTCGTCTTCATGCAGAATGTTCCCGTTTTTCTTGGCCAGCTGCACCTCCTTTTTCTTGGTGCGTTTGTGGTAATCGATGCGCGTTCTCATTGCGCAGTCTGTCGCGATCTGGATAATTGCAGCTTGATTCTCTACCGAATCGTTTGTAGGCGAAAGCGCAACAGATCTCAGTTGGTTGATCAGTGCGACCGCCGCATCCTCTGCCCCGAATCTGGTGATGCAGTCGTCGACGTTGCCATCCATGATGAGGCTTTCAAACACGCGCATCCTAACAGAATCCGAGAAAAACTGAGGGAATACCCCTGAGACGTGATCGATCGCATAGGGGTATTGAACCATGCAGGCGAGGAGGTCAATCTCCCACTTGGCTTTGGTAACCGACATCGGTACGGTGGGGTTGGCATTTCTCAGTCGCCGGTTTCGGTTCCTCGGACGTTGAGTATTTGCGTTGTTCGATGCGTTGGCGGCGCCCTGACGAACCGTTCGTTTCGTTGTCAACAGGTTCGTCATAATGTCGATCTCGACATCCAAAAGATCACCAAGTTTGGTTAACAACCGACGATCTTGCATCGTCGATGGCGGGATGCTGTCAAAGTACGGTTCGATCTCGTTCAAAGCGGCATCTAGGCCAACATCGCTCTTAGTGTCGTGACTACGTAAGCTGGTACGGATCACAAACTCCATCACGTCATCGGCCTGATCGATCGACGTTAGCCACTCGGTGCTGTTGTTTCGAATTGCTTCATCTGGATCTTTTGGCTCACCGTGTTCTGAAACCACGGGGCTGGCAACCTTGACGTCTATGCTCGACTTGCGTTGGGTGGTACGACCCGCCGAGTTTTGTCGCAACTCGGTGATGGCGGTGTTTAAACCTCTCAACGTCGCTGCCTGGCCGGCTTCGTCGGCATCAAGACACAAAACTATGGAGGACGGACTGTCAGCATCGTCCGGGAGCACAGTCGACAGCGTGTTCATCTGTTCGGATGTGACCGCCGTACCCATGCACGCCACGACGTTCTTGAAGCCTCGCTCCTGTGCCGCGATCACGTCCATATACCCCTCGACCACAATCGCTTTGCGTGAGACTCGGATCGCATCCACAGCCCAGTGCAATCCATAGAGGAGCTTTGATTTGTTGAAGATCGAAGTCTCATGGGTATTGAGATACTTGGGTTGCGCGTCGCCCATGGCTCGTGCCCCGAATCCAACGATGTTGCCGCGTTGATCGCGTATGGCGATCGTGATTCGGTTTGCGAACATGTCTCTCCACCCGACATCATTCCCACGAACGACCAATCCTGCCTGCAGTGCGGCTTCTGCATCAGCACCGACTGATTTCAGATACGCGCTCAGCGTGTTGGCTCCACCCGGAGCGAAACCGATTCCGCGCCTCCGTGCCGCCGTCGCATCAATGCCCCGCGCGACGAGGTAGGCCAACGCCTCCTCGCCTTGAGATCCTTCCAATTGCCTCGAGAAAAACTGTTCAGCTATTGAGTTGACATCGTGGAGCGAGGAAGACTTCGTTTTGGTGCGATCATCGTCATCCCGATCGCGTAATTCCACATCAATCCCTGCTTTGCGAGCCAGTTTCTCTAACGCTTCCTTGAACTCGATACCGTCGGCACGTATGACGAACTCAATCATGTCGCCGCCGATGCCGCATGCGCCCCAGCATCGCCAACTATCGTGTTCAACAGACACGCTGAACGAGGGAGTACGTTCTTCGTGGAAAGGACAGAGAGCTTTGGGCGTGCGCGACGCGGGGTTATCTAGGGCAATGTAGTCAGAGACGACATCAACGATGGTCAGTCGAGATTTGACTTCGTCGACTAAGGTCATCTGCTCTCCCTTCCAGCGCGGAACTGGTTCCCGAAGTCGCCCATTGCCCTAACGCGGCACTCTGCGACCGCGGGTCTGAGCAACGTGAGAAGGCGTTTAAGATCGCCTCGGACGTACGGAAGTATAAACGAGAATCTGCCGATTTCAACGTCGCCACGACATTCGCTGAAAAACGCGTTTTTTGCTTGAATTGGTGCAGATTAGTGTGGCGGCGGGACGCTGACCTTACCTTGATACAGCCCTTCAGCGGAACCAGGAGAAATCCGTTCAAGAGCCATCACCGCGAACGAGTCCGTCATCCCGCTGACGAAGTCTGCCGCCGCGTATTCGGGCTCAATCGATACGACCCGCATCCACTCCGGGATATCGTCGACGTAGAGCGTGTAGTAATCGTGGAGCAACGCGACTGCGTCGCGAGCGCGGACGCCTTCGGGCGATGCCGAAGTCGGGTGGTAGACGCGCTCAAACATGAAATCGCGCAAATTCGTCGTAACATCGCGCATCTCATCAGACATCCGAATCCATGGCTGCGTCCCGACAGTAGTCACCTCTCCAGTGCAGTCCCACGAAGTATCGATCACGTTGCACACCATTGCATTGAGGCGCGACGAATGGGCGTCTCCCAATGCGTCTCGGATTCCGGCCGGCACATCGGATGTATTGAGGGTTCCATCTCGCTCCGCATCGGCGAGATCATGGGCCAGATACGCAATGGCATCCGATATCCGAACGATTTGCGCTTCTAACGACATGTCTGCTACTGCTTCGGGAACGATGAATTTGCCTTCCGGTTTCGAGTGCCTTCGAACAGCGTCCACGACCTGATCGGTCAAATTCAACCCCTGTCCGCGTTTTTCCAGCAAGGTCAAGATTCGGACGCCTTGCCGAGCATGGGTGAAACCGTCGGGTAAACGCTCATCAAGAACGCGTTCGCCGATATGACCGAACGGGGTGTGTCCGACATCGTGAGCCAGTGCCGCCGCTTCGACAAGGTCTTCGTTCAGATTGAGAGCTCGAGCGATCGTCCTTCCAACCTGTGCAACCTGAAGGACGTGAGTCATCCGCGTCGTGAAGTGGTCTCCCTGTGGATTGACCAAGACCTGACTCTTGTGCTTTAACCTGCGAAACGCGTTCGAGTGAATCACACGATCTCGATCACGTTGAAACGCAGCTCGAACCTCGGATGGCTCCTCGGCGACTGGCCGTGTGGCATCCCTAGACTTTGTTGCGAAAGGCGAGAGCGACTCTTCCCTTTGCTCGATGCTTCGCCGGACGCCTGAGTGGACCGCTTTCGGTTCTGAGATCATGCAACCGTGACGGTTTTGGCCAAGTTCCTGGGACGGTCGGGATCAATGCCGCGAGCGAGTGCGGCGTGATAAGCCAGTTGCTGCAACGGGATGGTCATCAGAAACGGTGAGTGATTTTCTTCGTTCAACGCTATCGGAATCACATCGTCGGCGATCGCTTCCACCTCGATATCGCCCTCGCTTGCCAAAGCGATCACCTCTCCTCTGCGACTCTGCACCTCGTAGATGCTGGTCAACATTTTCGTTCTGAACTCACCATCGTTCGGCACCAATGCGATGGTCGGTGTGGACGGTTCGATCAACGCGTTGATGCCATGTTTCATCTCGGATGCAGAACAACCTTCGGCATGGATATATGCCGTTTCTTTCATCTTCAATGCACCTTCAAGAGCGATTGGGTAATGGTCGCCGCGCCCAAGGATAAGCATGTTCGTCACGTCAGCAAAACGTTTCCGCGCTAGTTCTGCGATTTGCGCTTCTCGTCCTAGGACGCGGTTGATGGCACCAGGCAACGAAACGATCGATTCGACGTGACGTTCAAACTCATGGTCGGTCAATCGGCCTGAGACGTGTCCTAGTTGAAGGCTAAACATGTAGAGCACGAGCATCGAGTTGATGAATGTCTTCGTGGCTGGAACCGCGACTTCCAATCCCGACCCGATGTCGATCGCAACATCCGCCATTCTCGCTGCTTCGCTATGGATGTGAGCCGTAACGACGGCGGTGGCGCTTCCTGATGCCTTCGCCTTCTCAATCGCTACCAACGTGTCATACGTTTCACCTGACTGCGTCACCGCCACCATGACATCTCGTTCGCCCATCACAGGATCACGGTCCGCGAGTTCGCCCGCGTATTCGACCGATGTGGGAATTCGGGCCAATCTCTCGGTTTGCCGAGCACCGTACATGGCCGCGAAATGGGAGGTGCCCATCCCTGCAAAAACGATTCGATTCACATCACTTGGCAATACTCTGAGTTCGGGAATTTCGATACGCCGTTCGCTGAAATCGACTCGACCGCGGAAGGCCCCTTGGATGGTTGCCGCTTGCTCGGAGATCTCTTTGTGCATAAAACGCGCGTACTCGTTGATTTCAGAAATCCGATTTTCGGCGCGGATTGTCACAGGTGCCTTATCGACGACATTCCCGGCGACGTCCACGATCATCGAGCGGTTGCGATTGATGCTGACTGCTTCGCAATGATCGATCGGGGTGACCTCGTTCACATCTGTCGGCATGGCGGCCGCATTGCTTGCGAGCATCCACCCATCTGCAGATTCCCCCAACAACAGACTCCCTGCGTAACCAATCCTTATACCGACGACCGTGTCCGGCTCATTTGAAGAAATCGCGAGTATCACTGACAAACCCTTCAATCGCCTACTCGCTTTTTTCGTAGCTGAGAGCAGCGTGTCTCCTGCTTCCATGTGACGCGCGATCAGATGCGCAACCACCTCTGAATCGGTTTCGGATTCGAAAGCGATCCCGTCCGCCTCCAGTCTTCGCTTCAGCTCGGAATGGTTTTCGATGATCCCGTTGTGGGCGATCGCCACCTTGCCGTCGTAACTGAAATGTGGGTGAGCATTCTTATCCGTCGGGGCTCCATGGGTCGCCCAGCGAGTGTGACCGATCCCGGAGGTGGCGTTCGCAAACTCCCCGTTTATCGTCTCCTCGAGACCTTTCACCCGGCCTGCCCGTTTTATCGTCCGAATCTCGTCGCCATTTGTCGCCGCAATACCGGCGCTGTCGTACCCGCGATACTCCAGATTGTGGAGCGCGGACAACAAAAACTCTTTCGCGTCGCCGAAACCAGCGTAACCGACTATCCCACACATATCTTCAGCTACACCGATTTCCTTCTGATCTCCGTTTGGATCGCGCTCTCGGAGCCCGAAACTTCCGGACCAACCAATGACACAGATTCGACCTCGTTTGTCAAGCGAAAGTCCAGAGGAAACATACCTGCGAATTTCCCCCGCCGTTCCTCGGGTAACTCCATCGCCAACCTCGCCATCAACTCCTGTGTCGCTGCTTCTAACTCGGCTCGGCCCGACACGCCCGCGGCGATCTTGAAGGGTCTACCGACTGACATCCTGATCTTTGCGATCGGCACGAAAACCTTGAGGATGTTCTGCAGTTTGTCGGTTCCGTAAAATCCGATCGGCACTATCGTCGCCTCAGATTGCGATGCGACCAGAGCCGCTCCAACGTGGCCCTTTTTCAGACCTTCCATATTCCGACTTCGCGTGCCTTCAGGAAACATCACGACTGCCCTGCCGTCTTCCAACATCGCACGTACCCATCTAAGCGCACGCAGATCCGCAGAATATCGGCTTACTGGATACGCACCCCAACCCTTTAGTAAAAAAGTGCCCAGAGGGTTGTTGAAAAGCTCGCGTTTGGCCAGGAACAGCGCCCGACGCGGAAGCACCGACGCTACGATCGGCGGGTCGAGATTCGACAGATGATTGCAGATGTAGATGACCGGCCCGTCTACGGCTAATCGTTCTCGATGCTCGATCTCAATATCGGCAAACAACGCCAAAGTCCCGCGAAACGCCGTGTTGCAGAACGGGAAGAACCACTGTCTATTCGCCTTCACGCTGCATGCTCCGTCGTCGTTTCGCCAATCATTGACAAAATCTCCTCGACTACTTCTGCCGACGTCGACTTTCCATTGTCGATGATCTTCGCGTCATCGGCGGGTTTCAAGGGAGAGTCCTCCCTCGTGGAGTCGATCTCGTCCCGTCTTCGGAGAGACTTCAGGGTTTCTTCGTAGCTAAGATGATCGACGTTCCCATCATCATCTTCCGCCCTTCGCCGTGCCCTCGTCTCCGCCGACGCCACCAAGAAGATTTTGAGCGGCGCGTTGGTCAGCACGACCGTACCGATGTCACGCCCTGCCATCACAATCGGTTGACGTTCAGCCATCGCACGTTGATGGCGTACCAACGCCCGTCGTACACCGGGTAAAGCAGAAACATGCGAAACGTTCTGATCAATCGAATCCGTGTGTAGGCATTCAGTCAAATCCGCACCGTCAACCACCAATCGCCAGTCCCGCTCTCCTTGATGTCGCACTTCAAATCTCGCGCCCTCAGCTATAGCTGTCAATCCATCCACGTCATGGATCGCGATTGATCTCTTCGATGCAACCAACGTCACAGCCCTGTACATCAATCCGGTGTCCAGAAATCCGAACCCCAATCGCTCCGCCAGCATCTTGCCGATTGTGGTCTTACCCGATGCCGAAGGACCATCCAGCGCGATCTGGTTCAATGCGTGTTTTGTCGATGATTTCATCTGACGGCGGACGAGTTCCCAGTCCTTCTGTTTCCTTCCCTAAGCTCCCACAACAGCGTGATTCGGACCGAGCGACAAACTTATCATTCGATTATAGACAGTGACGATTGAGTGCGTGCGGATCTTCCGGCTAGGCTCATTCGCATCGCGAATCTGCGGGCATTCTGGCGATTCCAATCCGTCGACCGCATCAACGCCGTCAAGATTCTTCTGTGAGCGCAATCGACCTCATATTCATCCTTGTGATCGGGTTGTTGACCTATTGGGGCTTCAAAACCGGGGCAGCAGCCATGGCAATCTGGCTCATCGCGAGTCATGCGATCTTCGTGATCAACGGTCAGATCGTGGGGAGAACAATCCCGCCCCTAGACATTCCAGAGAGCTACCTGTCCATCGCAACCTTCGCGGGTTACGTCGTGTTTGCTGTAGCCGTGTTCACCCTCGCACGGTGGGCATCCAAATCGATGGACGTCGTCTTCAGCGTCCCACCTTTGGGATGCCTCAACCAACTAGGTGGTGCTGCTTTAGGGGCATTGCTCGGGGTGTTCGCCGTCGCAGCATTGATCACCGCAATCGCCGTACTCACCTACGTCATCCCCGACGGTGCTCTCGACTTTGGCGGAGTGGCTTACGCATCATCGTTCGCGCAAATTTATGTCGACAGCGCCCCTCGATCCTGGTTGGATCACCAACTGACCGGCTCATTGTTCGCCGAGACCTTTTCCGTTCTTCCCGTGCTCATCATTCCCTTCGCTCCGAGGGAAATCGGCCTGGCAGTGGAAGTGATGTTCGACAACCTCAGGTGACGATCCATGATTCCCTTCCGAACCGATTTCAACGATGTTGCCTGAACCTTACGCTCCCCGCTGTAAAATATGGGTACTGTGAGTGATTACGCGTTAACGCTGATACGTTCGCGGGTTTTGGTGCTCAACCAGAACTATCAGCCGCTTAACATTTGCGACGTGCGCCGCGCCGTTTCGCTTCTCGGCAAAGGTAAAGCCGAAACGGTTCAATACGGTGTCGATTACATCCACTCCGTATCGACGATGTTTGAACGGCCTGAGGTAATCCGCCTCGTCTACATGGTCCGCAAACCACTCCATCGTCGCAAGCTCTCTCGTCGAGAGGTATTCCAACGTGACGGGAACTCATGCCAGTACTGTGGCTCCCGAGGGACCAACCTGACCCTCGACCACGTCATCCCCCGATGCAAAGGCGGCCAGCATACTTGGGAGAACGTCGTCACTGCCTGCCAACGATGCAATCACCGCAAAGCGGGTTCAACCCCTCGGGAAGCTGGGATGAAGCTACGTAGGGAACCGATGGAACCCCGGCCGAATCCCTACTCTGGTTTCAGCGCGGACCGCGTCGATCCCGCGTGGCTCCCATTCATGCCATGGTTGGCCAAGCAACCACTGTTAGCTGCCGCAGGTTAAATCGAGTACGGCGCTTCACGCGCTCGGCAACCCCAACATCATTCCATCGAACGCTAGCTGTGGGTACGCGTTCGCCAATAGGGCCAGTCTCGCCTTTTCAACTGCGGACGCTGTTTTCGCTACATCATCCAGCGTCAAACCCTCCGCTATCCGGTCCAACTCCTGGAATCGATCATCAAACACCACGTGCCGTCTCATCCCGTTCTGGATCATGGCAATGTCGCGAATCAACTCTAACCACCGCTCCAACTCGTCGAGAGCCAAACTTCGATCGCTCCGGAACTCCCTGGCCATTAACGCCGCGTAATCGAATCGATCGGCAAGGTCTGCTTCAAACACTCCCAATATCCGCGCCGCAGACTGTTTTCTAGCGTCTATCAACGACGGATCGTCCAACGCAGCGATTGCCCAACCGGGCGCGCCCATCGACATCTTCGCCAACAACTGCGCCTCATCACTATCGACTCCAAAACGCTTCGCCAACGCCTCAGCAATCACATCTTGCGGGACTGATCGCAACCGCACGACGTGACATCGCGAAACAATCGTCTCGGGCAACAACTCGACCGCTGGCGACGTCAGGACGATATGAACATTATCAGGCGGTTCCTCCAACGTCTTCAACAGCGCATTCGCCGCATCCGTCGACATCCGATGGGCCTCGTCGATGATGAAGACCTTAACCCGGCCCTCGTATGGTTTGACTATGGCGTCCGACTGCAAATCCTTGATCAACTCAATCCCAATCATCACGCGCCGTTTCGCCGCTTCGGCATCGCCGTCTTTTGAAGTTTGGGTCGCCGAGTTGATGACCTGCACGTCGGCGAAGTTCGAACTCGATATCCGGCCGCACGGCAAACACTGTCCACAAGGTACATCGGGGTTCAGTCCTGCCGAACCCGAAGCTGCGAGATCCGTCGCGTTGCAGTTCAACGCACGAGCAAAGTCAGTCGCCAAAGTCCGCTTGCCCACACGGTTTGGCCCCACGAAGAGGTACGCATGCGAAACTCGACTTTGGCTGATTGCGCCCGCCAGCAGTTTGATCGCCGAGGGATTGCCGACGGTGACCCACTTCTCCGAGGATCCAACTTTCGGTGGCGTGTCGAGCATCACTCGTAGACAGACGTCGCGAGAAGATCCGCATACGTCTCTCGACGCCGGATCAGCCGAGTCTCTGACTGCTCTGTGACCAACACAATAGCCGGACGGGGCTGGACGTTATAGTTGCTCGCCATCGGAACACAGTACGCCCCGGATGCAGGCAGTGCCAACAGATCGCCAGGGCCTACCTCCGGGAGTTTTACATCCCTAGCCAACACGTCGCCAGATTCACAGAACTTGCCAGCGATGGTAGCCGTCCCGAAGAACTCCCCGGTCGGATCATCGACCGACATCACCTCGTATTCCGCTTCATACAACGCCGGCCGAATGTTGTCGCCCATCCCTCCATCAACGCTGATGTAGGTACGGACCCCTGGAATGCGCTTGATCCCGCCAACGGTATAAACAGCCACTCCGGCCCTTCCAACTATCGAACGTCCCGGCTCGATGATCATCCGTGGTTCGGTCAGTCCGTACTTCGTGCACGCAGCAGTCAGAGAATCCGCAATCGTCGTCGCGTACTCCGCTATCGACGGTGGCAACTTCGACCCTAGATACCCGATCGCCATCCCGCCACCTGGGCTAAATTCTTCCATCTCAAGTCCGTGGACGTACTTCATCCGCGCCGCAAACGCACACACATACTCGACCGCTTCGTCGTAGGGTTCCAATTCAAACAACGGCGAACCAAGGTGGAAGTGCAGCCCTTTTACGTCCAAGTTCGACTGCGACAGTGCCGAATCCACCGCCTTTTCTGCATCTCCCGTCTCGATCGAGAAACCGAACTTCGAATCCAATACTCCAGTGCTTGTCAACCGATGCGTGTGCGGGTCAACGCTCGGCGACAACCGTAGATTTACGACCTGTGTCTTGCCCAATTCGCCAGCCACTTCGTTAAGCAACTCGATCTCATGGAACGAATCAATCGTTATCCGGCCGATACCTGCCTCGACCGCCTCCATCAACTCCTGCCGTGTCTTGTTGTTGCCGTGGAAGTTGATCTTCTCTACGGGGAAATCCGCCGCCAACGCAAATGCCAACTCACCACCGGTAACGACATCAATGTGCAACCCTTCGTCCTCGATGATCTTTAGCACCGCCGGGTTGGAAAACGCCTTCGTCGAGTACTCGATTTCAGTCTGCGGGTAAACCTCCCGGAAACTCGTCACGAAGTCGCGGCACATCGCTCGGATCGTTGCCTCGTCATAGATGTAAAGCGGGCTGCCGAACTCCTCCACGATCTCGCGAACATCTCGTCCTTGAATCGCAAGTCGACCTGCGCCGTTGATAGACGCGGAAATGGGCAGCACATCGGCAATGGGTAGTTTTCTCATGGCATCCGAGCGTTTCAATTACAACGAAGCACCAGTTCGGCACTTGTAATCCATTTTGAGTTCGCTTACGTGCAACGTCAAGGAAAGCCTGAAACTTACCATTGATTTAGGAGCGTGTTCAGAAAGCGACAAACGCGCTGCGACCCACGCGACGACATCTTCAATATGAGCGAAAAAGTTCCACGGCTAACCGAACTCGCCAGCTGCGCTGGTTGAGCAGGTAAGCTGAGCCAAGGCGAACTCGCCCAGGTCTTGGGCGGGCTGATTGATGGAGCCGCGCCAAACCCCAACCTTCTGGTCGGCTTCGAAACCGGTGACGACGCCGCTGTTTACCGGTTAAACGAACGCGCCGCCTTGGTCCTCACCGTCGACTTCTTTGCTCCCATCGTTGACGACCCATTCACTTACGGAGCCATCGCGGCGGCGAACGCTATGTCCGATGTGTACGCTGTTGGCGGTCAACCAATCACGGCTCTCAACATCGTCGCCTTTCCGCGTTCTTTGCCACCCGAAATCCTCGCGGAGATTCTGAAGGGCGGCGCATCCAAGGTCGCCGAAGCGGGGGCCATCATCGTCGGTGGCCACACCGTCGACGACACCGAACCGAAGTACGGTCTTTCGGTTGTCGGAACCGTCGAGCCAGGCAAACAGATCCAGAACTCAACCGCCAACCCGGGTGATGTCTTGGTTCTCACCAAACCACTAGGCACCGGAGTCGTCACCACTGCCCTCAAAAACGGAAAAGCCGTAGACGACGTTTTGGAAGTTGCCGTCAACTCGATGCTCAAGCTGAACCGAGACGCGGCGGAAGCAATGATCTCAGTAGGCGCAAACGCCGCAACAGATGTCACGGGATTCGGCCTTGTCGGCCACCTCATGACGATGATGAAGGGTAGCGGAACTACTGCTAAGATCCGACGTTCCGCGCTCTCTGTGCTCCCGGGCGTTTTACACCTCCTCAACGACGGCATTGCACCCGGGGGCACTACCCGCAACATCGAATCATGTGCGGACAGCGTTGCATGGCACAACTCCATCACCGAAATCGATCGGCTATTGATGTGCGACCCTCAAACTTCAGGCGGCCTGCTGATTTCATTGCCTGAAGACAAGACCGACGCGCTAATCTCAGATCTCGAACGTCGAGGCATAACTGGCACGATCATCGGCGAGGTAACGGGACGCGACGACTATGCAGTCCAAATCGACCCCTAGCGCGCTTGTTCCCAGATCCGAGTTCTTTCATCAGCATTCATTTCCGCCAGCGCTGTTCCGTCGGCCAATCCCTCTGCCCTCAACACGCGCTCCCGCAGTTCTGAACTGACCTTCAACAGAGCTGTCTCCGGGTCGACGCCCTGCTCTTGAACCGATCTCACAACTGCTGCCAAATATTCCCCTGCCCGTCGTTCGACATCGTCGTCGGTCTCCTGTTCACCGCGGCGCTGAAAACCGCCAGTTTCGTCAGTAGGTGGGCCAACATCTAATCCTGCCCTGATCGCCCGCCGTTGCAATATCGCAGATTGTGCCAACGCCGGCATCGCCTTTGGAATCGATTCGACTAACGATCTGACCCCACCAGCCTCCTCTCGTTTGATCTGCTCCCAACGATCAACGACCTCCTCTCCTGACGCCAACGCCTCTGCATCACCGTAAACATGCGGGTGGCGTCTAATCAGTTTCTCGGCGACCTTCATGCACAGCGTATCCGCATCGAAGTTCCCTTCCCGTCGCGCGATGTCAGCGTGAAAAACAATCTGGATCAATAGATCACCCAGTTCCTCCTCCAACGCGCCTGAGTCTCCGCTATCCAACGCCTCAAGGGATTCGTACGCCTCCTCCAACAAGTTGATGCGCAAAGATTGATGCGTCTGCTCCGCATCCCACGGGCACCCGCCCGGATCCCGAAGCGTTCTCACAGTATCGACGAAATACTGGTACGCACAACACGCGCCACTTTCGTCTTGAATCTGATCTTTCAACCTCGTAGCGTCCTCGTTTTGCGTCGCTGAATCGGTGTATTCTCAAGTCATGAAATCAGATTTTGAGGGTGTGCGATCTTTCTTGCGATATGTAGACCGCGAGGCTGCGATTTGGGCCGTCGCACTGATCGTCCTGGCGCTAGGCAACCCCGAATCCGAATTCCACTTCACGATATTTTGGCCGTATTACGTCTGGGGGATTCAAAGCCCCGGCCACGGTCTCGGCCATTCAATATCCTATCTTTTCCGGGGCGACGTAATCTCTTCCTTCCACACGCACGTCCTGGGCATTCCCGCGGTCGGCATCATTCTTTGGCGCATCACGACTCTTCAGATCAAACAGCTTATGCTGCATAGGAGCAAACAATCATGGCAAACGTAATGCAACTCCTTCCTGAGTTACCCCCTGGCGAACAAGCCGCTATCTCCGGGATCGTCCAGAACGTCTCTGACGAAAACGCTCAGATGTTCGCGATGGCGTATCGTAGCCAACGAAAAGACGAAACCACGATACTGATCCTCACGTTAATCGGTTTGGTCCTCATCGCTGGCATACAACGGTTCGTGTTGGGGCACATCGGATTGGGTATCCTGTACCTGTTAACCGCCGGATTGTGCTTGATCGGCACCATCGTAGACGCGGTCAATCACAAGAAACTCGCAAGCGAATACAACGTCAAGATCGCCCATCAGATTGCAGTCAACCTTGGAATGGGATCCACAACAACGATCCAGTGATGGGCGCTTTTCTCGGCAGGCCAGATTGTGGTGAATCACGAATCTGAGCCTCAACATCCCGGGGCGTCACGTTGGGCGATGCTGGTTCTGGGCTTCGTCTTTGCCAGTTGCCTACCGATATTCATCATCGCCATCAATGTCGGATACGTAACCCACTCCGACTGGCTGTACACCTATAACTGGTGGCGAAACGGCATCCCCGATCGTACTGGACTACCTGTCCACGAACTCGACTCCGCCGCAGACCAGATCAAAGACTATTTCGAAAACGACGCCGAACGGCTGGACGTCCGAGTAAACACATTGAGTGGAACCGTCAGCCTGTTCGACGAACGCGAAATCCTCCACATGATCGACGTGAAGGACCTGTTTCAGATTGTCGATGCGACATCCATCTGGACTGGCGTCATCCTGGTTCTCGCCGCTGCAATCGGACTAGCCATTCGACGTCAACAGTTCTGGGCTGGACTCTCTCGATGGCTTCGCTGGGGCGCTCTCACATGGGGTATAGCGATAGTAGCAATCCTGATCATCGCCATAATCGACTTCACATGGCTCTTCACCCAGTTCCACCTCCTCAGCTTCGCCAACGACCTTTGGCAACTTGACCCTTACCGACACTACCTCCTGCTCCTCTTCCCCGAACGCTTCTTCTTAGAAGCCACCGTGTTCATCGCCCTCCTGACCATCATCGAGTTCATCGGCCTGTACGTAGGCACCCGATTGATGGAGATCCGATTCTCAAACCCTCAGTCGTAGACGACATTCGCCAAAACCTCGCATTTGGCATCATGATCCAAAACTCGCGCGCGCCCGTTCAGATACGCCAACTCGATCAGAAAAACATGTGCCACCACGGTTCCGCCTAGTTCCTCAACCAACTTTGACGCGGCGACCGCTGTGCCACCGGTAGCAAGCAGATCATCGATAACCGCCACCCGTTGTCCGGCATCGACTGCACCGATTCGAGCCTCCAAATTCGAGGCGTCGGCATACTCCAGTGAGTACTCCACCTGCACCACCGGGGGCGGCAATTTCCCCGTCTTACGCAAAAGCACCATCGGTATGCCCAATCGATCCGCAACAGGAGCCGCAAAAACGAATCCCCTAGCATCTATCGCAGCCAAAATCTCCGGGTTCACCCTCTCGACTTGGTTTGTGTACCAATCCACCGCAGCCCGAAAAGCAGGAGGATGACCGATCACCGACGTCACGTCCTTGAACAAGATTCCGGATATCGGATGGTCCGGCACCTCCCGCACCCAAGCCTTCAGATCCATCGCTACTGCCCGTAAATCTCTGTATCTGGATAAAAGTCGCTCCAAGCAAACCAGAACACATTCACCGCGTGCTCCGGCTCGAGTCGCGTCCCCTGGTACTCCCCGCTCCACGCCTGTCCATTCAACGGCAGCCATTCACTTCCCGTTGCATCGTCCACCAACCATCGCTTGGCTACGCCGTCCACCTCGTCCTCAACCGACAACGAAAATTCCAGGACCTCCCCATCGACTACCCTCGAAAACGCCAACGCAGTCGTCGTCTGCGAATCGTAGTAGATCACCACGGGCTCACCATTGACCTCCGCATTCACCACCTCTTCCTCTTGCAACGCAACATGCGGATACGCCACGGCACCATCATCGAAACCGACGCCCAACACCAGCTCCTTGCCATACAACCGATCATCGCGGTTAGTCTCCCCGATCACGCCGGCATCCCCGCGCATGTAATACGTCGTGTATGGATCGACGCTCGACTCTCCCTTCAACAGCGCCTTAGTTTCGGGGAACCTCGTCTTCCAATCGCCCCAGTTCGTCAACACCAGAGGCACATTCTCCAACTTCACGCCCTTGAACTCACCTTCGATACCTTCCGAAAGAAAATGGCTCCACAACGACCGCGTCTGGTGGTCGTACATGATCAACGCGTTCATCGTCAGCTTTCCAGAGACACCGAACGTTAGCTCTTCCCCATTGACAACTCTGGAATACCCGATCCCAGTGAAGCAAAGCGGTCACCACGTGACCGCGATCGGTTTTCCTCCCACGACGTCATTGACAATCTCATGGCTGCTAAGCAATGGAACCGAATACGCTCTAGCATCGCCATCGATCTCGACGCCAAGGACCAACTCGTGGTCCTTGTAAAACATATTGGCTTTCTCGAGGTCAGGGAAGAAGTTGGGGCGGTTGATCGACTGAATTCCATCAAACGGCAAGAGCGTCACGATATCCAAGTCACGCTCAGGCGCCATCTCCGCGGCCGGCTCCTCGGTTGGAGGCGGAGCTTCGGTAGGCGCGGGAGCCTCAGTCGCCTCCGCAATCGTGGGAGTCTCCTGTGGGGGAGGCGCACTAGTCGCCGTCGGCTCAACCGCCATTTCCGCCGTCGGAACCGCATCTTCATCACTTCCACAAGCAACGGCAAGTAATATCGTCATCCCAACAACGGCGATTGTCAAACCTATGCGCATGGCGTGAATTCTTGGTGTTTCCGGCAGCCGCGCCCGGCGCGTCTCGCCATCTCCTCACAGATCGACAACTCTTTGTCGCCGCTGTGATTATGATACGCATTACACCCTTACCAAGGTTTGCACATACACACATTCCAGGTTTTTCCGAGGCCCAACATACACCTGACACGCATAAAACTCAGCGGTTTCCGCAATCACGTCGACACCGACATCAATTTATCGCCGGGCCTAGTCGTCTTTACCGGCGCGAACGGACACGGCAAGAGTGGACTCCTCGAAGCTATACACATGCTCTCGGTAGGAAAATCCCTTCGAGCTAGCAACGACCGCGAGATCGTCAATCACACCATCGCCCGAGACGGCGGGCACGTACAGGCTCTCGGCGTGTTCAACAACGGGCCCGAATCGGTACGCGCTCAATTCGATCTCAACATTTCGCCTAGCACGACGGACAACTTCAGTCGTTTGCAGGTCCAATCTAAAGAATGGCGGATCAATGGCGTCAAAGTCCGTCCGATACAGTTCGTCGGCCGCGCGAACGTCGTCGTATTCGAAGCGGCTGACCTGCAACTGGCTCTAGGCGCCGCAAACGTCAGACGCCGCTACCTCGACATCCTCATCGGACAGTTCGATCACGAATACGTTCAAACGCTTCTCCGCCTCAACAGAGTTCGATCCAGCCGCAACGCATTGCTGCGTGGCAGCTTCGAAGTCCAAGACTTCGAGGAGGAGATCGCCTTCTGGGACTCTCGCTTTTGCGAAGAAAGCGTCAAGATCATCCAAACTCGCCGCGAGGTCATGCAACTCCTCCAATCGAGAGCCTCTCCGGTCCATTCCGAACTCAGCGAGGGGGAAACTCTATCCCTCACGTACTCGCCAAACCTTGGTTCTGCCGCTCGATCCGCCGAAGCCAGCTCACTCTCCGATTCAGACCTCCGCAATCACATCTACGAATCCCTGATGGCTTCGAAACGCAAGGAACAGGCATCCAATCACATGGTCATAGGACCCCATCTCGACGATTTCCGCATCGACATCGCCAACGCCCCCTCCCGTCGGTACGCATCTCGAGGTCAAGCAAGAACCGCAGCCCTTTCGCTACGCCTCGCGGAAGCGTCTCTTGTCTCAGAATTCACCAAGCGCGACCCCATCATCGCCTTCGACGACGTCTTATCCGAAATGGACGCCCGGCGCCGATCCACCATCCTCGACCGAGCCGCCCAATACGAACAAACCCTCCTAACAGTCACCGACGACGCCTTAGTGGGCCGCCAAAGACTTCGCAATGCTCAGAATTTCCGAGTAGTGCGTGGCATCGTCACTGCAGGATAAATGCGATTCATGGCGCGGCGTGATTGGTACCGACCGCCTGAACCATTTAAACTGCTTTCAGCGATTCCTTTGACCTAACCGACTGCTTCTATCCGTGACCAACCAAACGAAATACGTCACCGCCGACCGCGTAGCCAACCCTGAAATGAAAGGTTGGCTCACCAACACTGTCGTCCGTATCGTCGGCAGCCAAATCGACGCCATCTTCCCAATCGACGAACTTCCATCAGACGCCGCCGAAACCGCCGAGATCATAAATCTAGGCGACGCGTCCCTAATGGCCGGCCTCGTGGATGCTCATTGCCACATGCACTGCAGCGCCACAGCCGACGCCCAAGCACTCGCACTCGCAGAAAAAGACGACATCCAGCGCCTGACCATGCGTGCAGTCTCCGCCATGCGAAAGGCGGTTCTTGCGGGTACCACCACCATCCGCGACATCGGCTCACGAAACGAAGTGGCTTTCGCCATCAAACAAGCCACTAAAGACGGCGCCATCCCCGGTCCTCGCCTACTTGTGACCGGAACCCCTATCACGATCACAGCAGGGCACTGTTGGTTCTTCGGAACGCAAGCCGACACCGCCGACGAAGTTGCCAAAGCCGTCCGCAATCAAGTTCGGCAAGGTGCTGACGCCATCAAAGTCATGTCGACCGGCGGAATGTTCACTCCTACAGCCAATCCGCGCCTACCGCAATATCCCGCCGAAACACTAGCCGTCGCCGTCCGAGAAGCTGCACGGTCGGGGATTACGGTCGCTGCGCACTGCCTATCCGCAGAAGGGGTCAAAAACTGTGTAGAAGCAAATGTCCATAACCTCATCCATGCACGTTGGTACGCCCAAGATCCGACAAAAGGCCTTGAGTTCGATCTCGACACCGCCAAACGCATGGCAGACCAAGGACAGTGGGTAGACCCGACGATCGGGCACGGCATGTTAGGAGCCGAGGCCACCGACAGAGGCGAAGCCCCTCCTCGAGCCATCCACTGGTCCGTAGCAGCATCCGATGTCGACAACGAAGAACATTACGAAACCCTCAACAAGAAGCACGACCTTGGCATCCGGTTCACCAACGGCCTCGACATGGGCATGGCGCACGGCACACACGACCGCTCAGCCGCAAACGCATGGGCCGCCGTCGAACTGCTCGGTTGGGACAATTGGGACGCCCTCAGAATGGCCACCATCGACACCGCCGAAGCCCTAGGCTTAGACCACGAAATCGGCTCAATAACCCCCGGCAAAACTGCCGACCTAGCCGCTTTCAACGGCGATCCAGCCGAAAACATCCGCGACATGGACCGCGCATCCACCGTAATCCAAAACGGAAACATCATCAAACTCAACGACGACGCAATGGTCTAATGCCCCACATTATTCTCACGTAGTCCCGTCTTTGGCGTGTCAGATATTCCCTCTATACAGCCCTTGCGCTCATCATCCTCACGTTCGTAGCGCATAGTGCTATACTCTTTCGTTTGCCACTAATCTCTTGTCACGGTCAACACATACCGCAGCGGCCAACGCGGGGCATTCGTGCCCTCTGAGCGTTGAACCGAGATTAGTGACATATCCTTATTCGTCTCGAAAGGAGGGGTCTGGTGGGTAGGTGTGTCATTGCGCTGTTAGCATTGCTTCTGCTTGCTGGTTGTGGGCCCGACACGAACGCGACAGCAACCGCTGCGACACAAGCGAACTGGGAACGAGAGTCGAACAACTTCATCGATTCATACTTCGCGCTTGTTGATGTGTGTACTGTTGCTATGACCGAATCGATCTACGCCGATCACAGTCAGACGAATAGAACAGTGAGGCGTAGCGTGGCGTGGCTCGCAGATCACGACTTTTTGCGCCTGCACCGCATACATCTCAATAAGAGACATGCTTGGGAAAGCAGGTTGTCTCGCATCAACAGACTTATACAGAGCGATGCAAGGAGGGGAGTGCTTGATCGGCAACACCCAAGTGTCTATTGCCGCGATCTGGCACGCCCTACCCCCGCGCCATAACGACTAGAATCGCGTACAAAAAAGCAACTCCCCCGGTGTGCCAACACCGAGGGAGCAAGCAAGAAGGGCGACCAAACTCAATGGCTCACTCTGACACGCGAATTGATCCCCGCACGTTCTCAATCGTTGCTTCGCTGTTGCGAATGTCAATCGCGTCTGCTACGCAACATCTCGATCTGAAGGAACACGATAAGTTCTACGGAAGTCTGAAGGTTCAGCTAGCCCATTGGCAACAAGAAGGTCTTGAGCTTCCTGAAGAGTGGCGGCTAGACCACGAGGAGTCAGTCTCCGCACAGAGGATGCTTCATGTGCTAGAGATCTTTCTTGCCCCTCTCCCCCCTGATTATCTGGTAGAGGTTGGTCTTTCTGACTCATAGCATCAGGCTATCAAGTCTTGATGCTTGAATAATTTACCCTGCATGGACATCCCCGGAATCGTCATCTGGTCTGCGATGTCCATACGGGAGCATTCAATGAGAACCTGAAGGCCCTGCAAACACCAAACACTACCTGAGCTAAGGAGAAACAACTTCAATGAGTGAAGACAACACCGCACAAGGAGTCCCTATTTGGTTGCAAGATGCCATCAAGAGATACAACACAGGGAAGATCACACCCGATGTAGCGAAGGCAGTTGTCCCTGTATCTAGCGACATTCCAAAACGCACATTCAAGGCGTTGTTCCCTCTGTATCGTTTGAATGAAGAGAATGTCCCGGTTGTGCTTTGTATTGAGATGGATCACGATGTTGCGTTAGGCCTGCTTGATGGTCTGCAAGACTATTTCGCAGACTCCGAAGACGCGAAATCCTAGGCGATTCTGTTATCGTCTCCTGGCCGTCGATCTATTCCACCTTCCACTTTCTATTGCCGTGGTAGCAATAAAAGATGGCGTGCATCGCGATTGCGGCCGCGATGTTATATGTCTGCGACACATGCATCCGGTTATCTCCGCAACCAATCATTGCTTCGTCAACCTCTCCCTTTAACTAATCCGGTTGATGTTGTAATGTCTAGCCGCGGTGTTGACCCGATCGATTTGACCTTGGCGTCACGCCATGTGGCGGAGAGCACGGTGGGAGTCGTCTCACGGTAGAGTTGCGCCAGTGTACCATCGCTTTCCAGGGTGATGCCTCCGCCACCTTCTCCTTACTCGGTAATCACAGTATGTAGTCCCCTTCCGATGGCGAAAGGAGACGCGAGCTAGTGAAGCAAGTTCGCTGGGGCATGCGGGTAGCGAGGCGGGGCAAGGTGGACTCCCCCAGATCACCACCCCTATCCAATAAGAACACATCCCCTCTCCCGCTGGGCGGGAGAGGGCTAGGGTGAGGGTCCAGGGTGGATGAGGGGACACGATCAACTCACACTTACCCCAAAGCAAACCAAAATTAGTCAAGAAACAACTCCCGCGATTTACCATGTTCAATCGAAATGATCATCGACGCATTAACCCATATCCTCCCCCCTTACTTCAACGAACACCGTGACGAAGCACTCGCCCGCGACCGCACCTTCGCCGAACTCTTCGCCAACCCCAAAGCCCGAATCGTCCAAGCCGAACACCTCCTCATTGAGATGGAACGTTCGGAGGTCGACCGGTCCGTCATCGCCGGTTTTGGTTGGACCGATCTCGATTTAGCTAAACGCTCCAACGACTATCTCTTGGAATGTGCCTCCAAACATCCTGACGTACTCATTCCTCTCTGCAGCGTCAATCCCCTGTGGCCCAATGACGCCGCACCCAGAGAGGCCGAACGCTGCCTGAACTTCGGTGCCCGCGGAATCGGCGAACTACACGCCGACACGCAAGGGTGGGTCGATCTTCCCTACAACTGCCTGGACGACATAATGTCCGTCGCACGACAATATGTTGAGAACCGCAACAAAATCGCTTTCGTCGTCGTTCATAGCTCCGAACCCCTCGGACACACGTACCCCGGCAAAGGCACAATGACGCCCGACCGTCTCCTCCAACTCGCCGCCAGATTCCCCGAAAACTCCTTCATCTTCTCCCACTTCGGCGGCGGACTACCCATCTATGAACACATGCCCGAAGTCAAACCAGCTCTCGCAAACGTCGCATTCGACACCGCCGCCGCTCCATTTCTATACAACTCCGACATCTACGCCACGATCGAAAGCCTAGTCGGCGGAACCCGCATCTTCTTCGCCAGCGACTTTCCCCTGATTACCCAACGCCGCGCCCTCGAACACCTCCGGAACTCTGAACTGACCCTGTACAGGCAGAAGATGATCTTGGAGGTCGCGGGTCAGTTGTATGATTTCTCTCGTTCCGCCAAAAACCAGACTTAATCCAGAACCGACCACAACCCAAGGACTCTCCACACCAATGGCACTCCTCCTAAACCGTTCCGACGTCCAACAGGTCCTCACGATGGGCAAAGCCATCGACGCTGTCGAAGCAGCTTTCGGCGAACTCGCAAACGAAACCGCCGAAATGCCTCCCCGAACCGTCATGATCGATCCCGCAGTTGGCGGTTGGATCGCGTACATGCCTGCGTACATCAAGACCAGCGGATCCCTGGGCATCAAAGCCGTGACCGTATACAAAGACAACCCCGCAAAGTTCGACCTCCCGACAACCATCGGTACCATCCTCGTCCAAGACAACAAGACCGGCGAAGTCGTCGCCGTAATGGACGGCGGATACCTCACCGCAGTCCGCACCGGCGCCGTATCCGGCGTCGCTACTCGGCACATGGCCCGACCCGACGCCAAAGTCGGCGGCGTCCTAGGTGCAGGCGTCCAAGCCCGGCAGCAAGCCATCGCTATCGCCGAAGCATCGAACATCGAGACGATTCTCACATTCTCACTCGACGATGAAGCGTCTCGCCGAGAGTTTGCCTCGTGGGTTGCGGACGAGACCGGTCTCGATACCCAATTGGCCGAGAGCGGGGAAGCCCTGTGTCGCGAATCCGACATCGTTGCGCTCGCCACCACCGCTTCGAACCCCATCGTCAGCGCAGACTGGTGGAAACCCGGCGCTCACATCAACGCCATCGGATCACATGCACCCGGCGTCCGAGAACTCGACACCGCCACCATCCAGCGATCTCGGACCATCTGCGACCAGCTCGAGGCCTGCAAAGCCGAAGCCGGAGACCTCCAAATACCCGTAGAAGACGGCGACTACTCCTGGTCCGACATCGCCGGAAATCTAGGCGATGTCGTAAACGGGACCACTCAGGGTCGCACGTCCGAGGGCGAAATCACCCTCTTCAAATCCGTTGGATTGGCCATCCAAGACATCTCGTGCGCCACGCTCGTCTACACCGAAGCCGTGGCCCACAACATCGGACAGGACTTCAACTTCTCCGCTTAGCCAAATCGCGGTCGCTCTGAAATGATTGGGCGAGTAACCACAAAGGCAGCGAGTGGTGATTCACTTGTTCGGTTGGGGAGTCTCGCGACCGACTTAGGGTCGACGGATGGTAGGTGATCGCCCCTGTCACACGCCACCCGAACCTTTTACCGAGGTCACACCGCTGCGCGAACCTTGGTATCATGAAACCGAGCGGCGGGCCTTTGCAGAAATCCCTTGACATTCTTGGCTAGCCACCACCATGCGAATCGCTCAAATCTCACCATACGACCTCTCCTACCACGGCGGCGTCGTAGCTCACATGGCGAGCCTCTCGCAAGATCTCGCCAACCGCGGCCACGAAGTCGTCGTCTTCGCCCCGCGTTCTCGCCCGCAGACCGCCCCCGACGTCGCTGGGCTCGAAGTCGTTCCCCTAGGCGGGAGCGTCCCCTTCAACGCTGGCGGATCTGTGTCCCGCATCTCCATGAGCCTCAAAGCTGCCCGTCAGATGCGTCGATACCTCAAATCTGAACGCTTCGACGTCGTCCACATCCACGAACCCCTCATGCCCTTCCTCGGCACTACCGCCAGTGTGTACTCCCCTTGGCCAACAGTCGGAACATTCCACGCGTACAGCGAGAAGATTCACCCCGGCTACCTATCGTTCAAACCCATTTTCAGCACCGTCGCAGACAAGCTCGATGGTCGCATCGCCGTCTCAGAAGCCGCAAAGGCGTACGCTAATCGCTACTTTCCATACCCCTACGAGATCATCCCTAACGGCATTAACGTCCCACGATTCGAAGCGCCCAGACCTAAACCAAGCGAATTCCGAGATGACGCCATCAACCTCGTTTTCGTCGGCAGAGTGGGCGAAAAGCGCAAAGGCCTCAGGTTCCTATTGGGTGCGTACAGCACGCTTAGGTGGCGCTACCCCAACCTTCGCCTGATCGTCGTCGGCGCGGGCGTTCCTGACCGTGAGTCTTGGCGCATGATGGGTGAACGGGGCATCGACGACGTCATCTTTGCTGGACCTGTAACCGATGAGGAACTGCCCGCCTACTACCAACACGCCGACATCTTCTGCGCCCCCAACACCGGCCAGGAGAGCTTCGGGCTTGTGCTCGTGGAGGCCATGGCCTCGGGCGCGCCTATCGTCGCTTCTCGCATCCTCGGCTTCCAAGGAGTGGCAGACCATGAGCAAGATGCCTTGCTCGTAAATGTCGGCGACGAATACGCCATCGCGAAAGCGATCCAGCGCATCATCGAAGAACCCAGTCTCAAAGAACACCTCATCAGCAACGGACACCAAAAGGTCCAACGGTTCGGTTGGGCCCGCGTCGCTGGCGACGTCATCGAGTTCTACAACGAAATCATCGCCAAAGCCCGATACCCATTCCCGACCTACGAACGGCGAGCCAGCAGTGGCTGAACCCGAGAGCGGCCTCCAAAGACTTCGCAAATCGGGCCGAGCGGCCGTCGCTCGATGGTTCGAGGATCCCATCTCCGGCGCTCTTGTAGCCATCGGCTTCAACGCTAACGCTGCGACCCTCGCAGGCTTCCTACTCGCAGTAGTTGCCGCCGCGTTCGCTGCCACCGGCCAGTTCCTCATCGCCGGTCTCGTCAGCATTCCCGCGGCTCTATTTGACATGATCGACGGCGCCGTCGCACGACGCACGGGGAAAGTCTCCGACCGCGGCGCATTGATGGACTCGACCTTCGATCGCCTCTCCGAAGCCGCTCTTCTCCTCGGCCTCCTCTACTACTACTCTGCTACCGACACCTTCCGTAGAGATGCCATCATCCTCGCCTTCGTCGCCTTCGTCGGTTCAATTATGGTCAGCTACATCAGGGCTCGAGCCGAAGGCCTTGGATACAAAGGCACCTCCGGTTTCTTGACTCGCCCGGAACGCGTCGTTATTATGACCGTCGCATTGATCGTCGGTCAGCCAATCTGGGGGTTATGGATCCTCGCCGTAGGCACCCCGTTGAGCGCCTTTTACCGTTTCTGGGCAGAATGGCGCAACGCCGACTGAAATAACCTTATTGTTACGTGACCGATACGTCCAATCAACCCGCAATCCCGTAACTCCTATAGAACGCCGAAACCCGACCGCAGATCGACACGTCCGGCAATGAAACCGATAACATACCCCATCGTCGTCGCACTATTCGCTGTCGCGCTGTTCTTTACCGCCGCGACGCATCCCATTGACCAACCCGTTGCCGCTCAATCAACACCAGTCAGATTTCTCGACGGCGGCATGGAAAGCAACTTCCCGGAGTCGATCCGCTTCTTCACTTCGTTTGAGACTGACGTTGAGATCGAAGATGTCCGCGTCCGTTTCTCAACTGGCCCCGCCACTACCGGTCAATACGACTATCTAGACCTCGACGACAAATCCGCCTCTCTCATCAACGGGGAGCTTGAGTGGCGAGTAAATACCTCAGCTCGCTATATGCCCCCCGGAACGACCGTCGATTTCGTGTTTGAGGCCATCGCCGAAGACGGCAATGAATACGTCTCCGATCCCTACACCCAGATGATGTTTGATGCTCGATACGAATGGGACGTCGTCAGCCGAGGACCGATCCATGTCTGGTACCACGGTCCCGTCCAAGTCCGCGCCGAGCGTCTAGCCGAAGCAGCCAAGGATTCCATGGAGCTGATGGGCCCAATCATCGGCAGCGAAACCGAAACTCCCATAGTCGTCACCCTCTACAACAACAACGCCGAAATGATCGGAGCCGTCAGTGCCAGATCTGCCACGATCTCCCGCGAACTCATCACCGAGGGGCAAGCCTTCTATGATCACTCCGTAGTCCTCGTCCTTTCGGGTAACCGTGACATCGGGACTCTGACACACGAACTTACGCACATCTTAGTGGGTCGAGCCGCCGGCGGAAACTCCGCTCTCGTGCCGCTATGGTTCAACGAAGGTCTCGCGGAATACGGGAACCTCGACAAAGGTCTTTCATACGACTACTTCTTGGACTGGGCCGTCGACACCGGACGCCTAACCCCCTTCACTCGCCTCCAGACGTTCCCTGGCGATCCCAACTTAGTGATAGTTTCCTACGGACAAAGCCGTGACTTCATCGAATACTTGATTGAGACATACGGTCCTGAGAAGATCGCCGAGACTTTTGCGTCGATACGGGAAGGCCGCAGCGGCGACCTCGCCATCCGAAACGTCTACGGTAAAACCGTGCAGCAACTCGACAACGAATGGCGAGACTCCATCGGAGCCGATCCATTCGTCCCACCGACACCAACTGCCACGCCCGAGACCTCCGAAGAAGACTCAACGTCCGAGTACAAACTCCTAACTCTGACACCCGTTACTGGCGGCATCACTGTCGGCGAAGCAGGAGCATCGCCGACAGCCGAGCCGACGAATACCCCGGTCCCACCGACACCCACAGTAGTGCCGACTGAAGAACCTGAACCAGAAGTTCAGATCAAGACCTCGCCAACCGAACCTCCTGAGCCAGAAACCGCGCCGGAAGAAGGCGCATCAGAGGAATCGACGTCCTCATCGGGCGGCCTATGCAGCGCGAACGGCAACGGACCGCTTGAAGCCTCTGCGCTTCTGATCGCAGCCCTTCTCGGAGGTTTCTACTTCGTGGGACGAAGAGTAAGGCGCTAGGTTCTTCTACCAACCCAACGCCGAGCCATCCTTGCGAGGCTCCGTTCCAGCGCAGAGCACACCGGTCTCTGCATCACGCGACACAACTTGGCCGCCGCCAAACCCGGTGCGTTCGTAGGCCTTCTGGACAACAACTTTGTGCCCGCGTTTCCTCAACGCGTCGACCACTGAACCGTCGAGGTCTTCCTCAACACTGACGCTCTTGTCTCCCAACACGTCGATGCTGAAACGCAACGCATCCAACGCCTTCTGCGAATCCATCCCGTAGTCGACCATGTTCGATACAACTTGCAGATGACCCTGAGGCTGTTGGAAACCACCCATCACACCGAACGACAACCACATCTCATCCCCGCGCGTCGCCATTGCCGGGATGATCGTTTGATACGGTCGCTTCCGACCCTCCAGATAGTTCGGATGATCAGGATCAAACGAGAACAACGAGCCACGGTTTTGCAGCGCAATCCCCGTCCCCGGAACCACCAGTCCTGATCCAAACCCGGCAAACAGACTGTTGATCAACGAGCACGCGTTTCCATCACCATCTACCGCCGTGCAGTAGATAGTGTCGCCACCACCCATCGGATCGCCATACGAGACATTGGGGTGCGCCACCATCGGATCGATACTCGACCGACGGCGATCGCCATACTCCTTGGTCAACAACGGACCGATCGGCACCTCGGCGACTCTCGGATCTGCGACATACTGCAACGCGTCTTCGTACCCGAGACGCATCGACTCGATCAGGTGGTGATACGCGTCCGCCGACTGGCACCCCATTCCTGCGATGTCAAACCCTTCAGCGATATTCAACGCCATCAACGCGGCTATTCCCTGTCCGTTCGGCGGGCACTCCCAAACCTCCACATCACGGTAGCTGGTGTGAATCGCCTCATCCCAATCCGAGTGATGCGAAGCTACATCTTCCTCGGTCAACCATCCGCCCTCCTGCTGCACGTAAGTCGCAATCTTCTTCCCGATATCGCCCTTGTAATACGCCTCGCTACCACCTTCCGCGATCACTTGCAACGAACTACCCAACTCCGGTAACGACACCACCTCGCCACACTTCGGTGCTCTTCCACCCACCGGAAGCATCTCGACTCCTGATGGTCGGTGCCTCAACTTCGTCTCGCATCCTTGCCACCCACGAGCAATCACCTCCGACACAGGGTACCCGTTCATCGCGTAGTCAATCGCCGGACGCAGCACCTCGGACAACGTCATCCGACCATAGTGCGCCAACGCCGTCTCCCAACCATGCACCGTCCCTGGAACACTCACCGAAAACGCACAACCGTCCAGCTCATTCGGTATCGCATCAAAACCAGCTTTCCGCACATCATCGGCGTTCGCAGCCGAACCAGATCGACCGCTCCCGTTCAACGCCACAACCTTCCGCTCGTCCTTGTTCCAAATCAACGCGAACATATCCCCACCGATACCCGTCGATCCCGGCTCAACCACATTCAACGCCGCTGCCATCGCCACGGCTGCATCCACTGCATTCCCGCCATCCAGCAATATCCGAAGCCCTGCCTGCGCAGCCAGTGGTTGACTGGTAGCCACCGCCCCATTCCGCGCCATCACGGCTGATCGGCGCGACTGGAAGTAACTTGAAGCGTAAGGATCGATCTTTGCCACAACATTCACCTGCTAACCATTCGGCGGTTTCGAGTTCGCCTTAAATCATACAAGCGAATGCTACGGAACTTTATTCAGCGAACGGCGTCCAAATCCCCCGGATCCTCGCCACGCCGATTGGCCAAAGTCCTCACCATCAAATCGTGCTTCGTGTCATGGCCCAGATGGAACCTCCGAAACTCGTCGATCATCTCGCCGAAGAACGAAATCCCCGTACCGTCCGTGGTGCTAGCGATGTGCGGCGTCAAGAACACGTTCCAAAAATCCCTGATCGGAGAATCGACTGGCACTGGCTCAGGATCGAATACATCGAGACAAGCGTAGATATCGTTTTGCCTCAACCGCTCAATCAGAGCATCGGACTGTACCACCTGCCCACGCGACACATTCACGAACACCGCGCCCTGCCTGATCCATCCCAACTCCTCGGCGCCCAACATTCCCTCGGTTGCCGGCGTGTGCGGAACCAGACACACCACGACATCCGGGATACTCATCACGTTTTTCAAAGTTGTCATCGTGAAATCCATTGCCGATGCGACTTCACGCGGCAGATAAGGATCATGCACCAAAACCTCCACCCGAAACGGGACCAGCAACTCGATCAACCTACGAGCAATGTTCCCACCACCGATCAATCCGACAGTCCGACCCGTCAAATCGCCCATCATCTGAAAATCAGGTTCGTGCACCCTTTGGTATCCCGTGCCCCATTCCTCATTGTTGATCAACCGGCGGTAATGGATCCCAACCTTCTTCAATCCCATCATCATCATCGCCAGCGCCCACTCCGAAACGGGCAGGCTCGACGCATGGGTCGTGTCCACAGCTTTCACACCCCGTTCAACACAAGCCCCCACGTCGATACGCTGTGCAAATCTGTCACCTTCCAACTCACCCACTAACTTCAGTGAAGGCGCACCATCGAGTATCTCTCCGGTTACCCTTGGCGATCCATGGCACACGATCATGGCATCTAACTTCGATGCGAAATCAATGAACCTCGCAATCACATCTGGTGACGACACAGGCGGGGAATACCAGTCCGACATCTCGTCGAACTCCTGCCATTCAAACTCCGCAAACTCCTTGAGCCGTTCCACCTCGTGATCCTTGACGCCGCGCTCAAAGTAGTGCGCGTTGCACGCGAGTCCGACCTTCAATTTGTCGCCCATGGGACTACCTCCGATCAACGTGCGCGCGGGTTGAGGATGTCGTTCAGCGCATCACCGAGTATGTTCCAGCAGAATATCATCAGCCAAACCACGATAATCGGTGAAAGCAACTGTTCAGGATGGCTCCGCAACGTTTCCACGGCGGCACTGCCTGTCCTTGCGGTCACATCCCCAATCATCACACCCAAACTCGGCCGAGGCGGTTGTACCCCGATCCCGAAGAAACTCGCGATCACTTCACCAAGGGCGACCGCTCCCATACCGAAACTGACGCTCACCACCAAAGGTGTGATCACATTCGGCAAAATGTGCCTTATCAGTATCGTAGGAGTGCCCACGCCCATGGACCGAGCAGCGTCAACGTACGGTGCGTCTCGTATCGCCAGCGTCTGCCCACGGATCAACCGCATGGCGCCGAACCATGACAACGGTAGGAACGCCAATCCCAGCACGATGTAATCGACCGCACCACTCGATATCACCCCCGAGATCGGCGTGTTGTCTTCAATCCAGTATCCGAACTCTTTGATCCGCGGACGGACCGTGGCCGCGATTATCAGAACCAGCAAGAAATCTGGCACGACAGCCACGACTTCCCCTGTTCGCATCGTGATGATGTCTACGGCACCGCGCAGATATCCCGCCGCCATCCCCAACGCCAAACCCAGGAAAACACTGGCTGTAAGAATCGTGATTACCGTGAGGATGATCGTCGTCTGTATTCCCCAAACCACGCGCGAAAAAATATCGCGCCCGAGTCTGTCGGTTCCCAACCAGTTTTCTGTGTCTGGTGCTGCTTCAGTTTTCGCCAGATTCGTCTCGGAATAGTCATGCGTCGCAACCAAAGGCGCGAAAATCCCCAGCGTGTAGAGAACCGCCAACACGCACACAGCGAACAAAGCCAATTTGCGTTTCCGCAATTGGTTCCATGCGTGACGGAGAAAGCTATCGGGCGCTTCCATCTCAGCCAGGACGGGAGAATCGATTCTGGCGGTTTCAGACGATCCGGCTCGGTTCATTTCAAGATCTCAACCGAATTCGAGGATCGATCACCGAATACATGATGTCCGCCACCAAGTTGGCGAGGGCGAGCATCCCTGCCCCGAGCAATGTCAAGGCCGTCAAAACCGGATAGTCCCGCTGAAAGACCGCCTCCAGCGCCAACCTCGACACCCCGGGGATCCCGTATATCAACTCCACGATCAGCGAACCGCCAAACAACCCGGCAAGCGAAAACCCCAGGATTGTGATGATCGGCAATAGCGCATTACGGGCGATGTGTCGCCGATTGACCGTCATGTGACCCATCCCCTTGCCGTGAGCCGTTCTCACGTATTCCTGGCCCAGAACATCCAACGTTGATGCCCTCATGAATCTCATAAACACGAAGGCACCCGGCAAGCCTATCGTGACCGCAGGCAGTACCGCATGCGTCGAGAACATTCCTGACCACCCTGAAACGGGTATCCAATCCAACCACAATGCGAAGACCAAGATCAAAAACGGTGCTGTAAAGAACACCGGCAATGCATAGATCAACAACATGATCGTCGTCATCGTCGGGTCTTTCCACGTCCCCTGACGCATCGCCGCCCAAAACCCGAGCGGCAAACCGATGACCAGCGTCACGACGTAGGAAACCAGGTTGAGCTCCAATGACACCCGCAACTTCGGTCCCAGCAACTCAAAGACATCTCGACCACGATACCGATAACTTTCGCCGAAATCGCCCTTCAATGCATCGGCGATATACCGCATGTATTGCATCAAGAACGGATCGTCAAGACCAAGCCTTTCCCGGATGCGCTCAATCGCCTCAGGATCCGCACGCTGCCCCGCCATCAACTCCGCTGGATCGCCCGGCGCGACAGACCCGAGTGAGAAGATGAACAACCCAGCGACGAACAGCAAGACGGGCGTCCAAAGCAATCGTCGAGAGGTGTAGATCAGCATCGCGCTTCAAATGCTAGCATCGAGCCTTGGTTCTCTCAACAAGGGCTTTGGACGCCCGTTCGCGTTGGTTTAGATTTCGGTTAGAAATCGATCTCTTTTTCCAACCAAACGTCCCTAAGGGTAAAGCTTCCCAGCGGCGATAACGCGAATCCGTTCACGCTCTGTTTCACCAGGATCTTACCTTCCGATCCCCACCATAACGGCAACCAAGCAGCCTCATTGACGATGATCTGCTCCGCTTCTTGGTAAAGCTGAACCCGTCGCGCTGGATCGGGTTCCGTGGTCGCTGAATCCAGCAGGGCGTCAACCTCAGCGTTCGAGTATTGTGTCGAGTTGATCTGACTATCACTCCTGAAAAGCACATCGACGAAAGTGTGCGGGTCAGGGTAGTCAGGACTCCATGCCAACGAGAACACCTGCAACCGATAGTTGTCAACTTCCTGCAGGAACGTTGCCCACTCAACTTCTTGGAACTCGATCGTCACCCCGAGGTATCGATCCCACATGTCTGCGATGGCTTGGAGCCAAACCGGCGGAGACCCGCCGGTGCCCGATGTGGTCAACACAATCCTCGGTCGAGAATCGGGATCGGCGTATTCAGACATTGCGAGTTCTTCCTCAGCTTTCTCCAAGTCGAATCGCAGTCCTTCGAGATCGGGATTGAACCCGATGAAACCGGGTGGAATTGGACCGTATGCAGGCCTGGCCCGGTTATTCAAGACCGCTTCGGCAATCAACTCCTTGTCGACTGCGTAGTTGAGGGCGCGCCGGAAATGCGCGTCGTCGAACGGCGCCATTTTGACGTTAAATCCGATGTACGACGTAAAGAACTCCGCCGGGACGTCGACCACGTCTTGGTAAAGCGGTTCGTTCGGGTCGGTGACTCGTTCGTACGCCGCAAACGGGATCCCTGATACGTGGATCTCATCGTTCTCGTACATCGCCATCGACGAACCACCGGCTAGATTGAAATGCACCTCGTCAAGGAACGGTGGCCTGTCCCAGAAGTTGTCGTTGCGCGCCAGCACCAGGCTGACACCGATCTCGTAGTCCTTCAAGATGAATGGTCCAGTGCCAACAGGGTCATCCGTCCAAGTCTCACCACCGGCTTCGATGTTGTCTTGGTTAACGACGAACGTGACTGGGTACGTCAGTTTGGCGATGAAATAGGGCTTCGGACCATCGATCTGCACCTCGAGCGTAGTCTCATCGATTACGGTGATTCCTTCTGCTGAAGTCGCGTTGCCTTCAATCACGTCATTGATCCCAACGATGTCGCCCAGAAACTCCTTCACCACTGTCGAACCGGTATCCGGCGCTGCCGCCCGTTCCCATGACCATTTGAAGTCAAACGCCGTGACTGGGGAGCCATCGCTGAAAACGAGATCGTCTCGGAGCTTGAAACGGTAAACGGTGCCTTCCTGGCTAACGGTGAAACTCTCCGCCAAATCGGGCACGATCGGATTGCTCGGATCATCGGTCAATCGCATCAACCCGCCGAAAATCTTGAGCACATAGTCGTACGACGTGCTGTCTGTTGTCAACGCAGGATCCAGCGTCGTTGGATCTGAGCCCAACATCCTGAATACGCCACCACGCCGCGCGTCAAATTCTGGGTCGTCGACAACTCTCTCAGTTACAACCTCGGCCTCTTCCATTACCGCAGTCGCAGTCTCTTCGGCAGCTACAGCTTCCGCGGTAGCTTCGGCTATCGCCGTCGCGGTAGGAGCAACGCTCAAATTCGGCGCCGGTGTCGGTTCGGGCGGTACCGGCGTCGCCGTTGGCGGTTGGGGAACCGTCGTCGCTGTAGGTGGCACCGGAGTTGCTGTCGGTTCTTCTGAAGCGCACGCGAAAACCAACATCGTGGCGAGAACTGCTCCGGCAATCAACAACTTGGGGACGAATTTCATCGCTCTGTTCACTCTCTCTTTTTCGGTTTTGTGTATCCCCACGAGACACACGGCATCAAAACCGTGCACCAAAATGGGAAATACGGATCGATATCAATGTTGGCTAGGCGTTACCAGCGCGCCCACCTAGCCAACTCTTCGCGGACTCAAGCCCGCGGGGTTCAACCGTCTATCCAGACGTGTTGATAGATCGGCACAGACAATGGCGGGAAGGTCATTCCCTCGACTCGCTGTTTCACTAACACCTTGCCCTCTACACCCCACCACAGCGGCAACCAAGCGGCGTCCTCCACGATCATCGCCTCGGCTTCTTGATACAGCTCGATGCGTCGCACAGGGTCCGCCTCGACGTTGGCCTGCTCCAGCAAGGCGTCAACCTCAGGATTCGAGTAGTTCGTGTTGTTGATCGAACTTCCGGTCCGGAACAGCACGTCGACGAAGGTGTGGGGGTCCGGGTAGTCTGCCTGCCACGCCAACGAGAACGCCTGCAAACGATTGCGGTGCAAGTCTTGCAGGAACGTCGCCCACTCGACTTGTTGGATTTCTACATCCACGCCCAACGTCCGACGCCACATGTCCGCAACAACCTCGGTCGTCAAACTCGGCGATCCACCCGTCCCGGGCAGTGTGATCACGATGCGAGGACGAGCGTCTTCATCGGCATACCTAGACATCGCCAGCTCTTCCCTCGCCTTTTCCTCGTCGAACACCAGCCCCTCGAGATCAGGGTTGTAGCCAACGAAACCAGGCGGGATGGGACCAGTCGCAGGTTTTACGAGGTCGGAGAAGACGGCATTCGCGACAAGCGTTTTGTCTACCGCGAAGTTGAGCGCACGGCGGAAATGCACGTCATCGAATGGCGGTTCCTCAACGTTGAAGCCGATGTAACTCGTTCTGAACGACGGCGGAACCTCAACGACATCTTTCGATATCTCTTCATTCGGATCCGTGACGCGTTCCAAGTCGGCGAGACCGATTCCGGTGATGTCGATCTCGTCATTCTCATACATCGCCATCGCTGAACCTCCCGCAAGAAGGAGTTGGACCTCGTCAAGATAGGCGGGGTCGCCCCAATAGTGCGGGTTCTTCGACAACACCATTCGCTCGCCGATACTGTAGCTCTTCAGAATGAATGGACCCGTCCCGACGGGTTCGTCGGTCCAGTTTTCACCTCCCGAGATCACATTCTCTCGGTTCACGACGAACGCTATTGGATACGTCAACTTAGCGATGAAATAAGGCTTCGGAGCATCGATCGTCACACGTAACGTGAAGTCATCGATCACCTCGATACCATCAGCCGTCGCCGCTTCGCCGTCGATGATCGCTTGCATACCCACGATGTCGCCCAGGAACTCATCCACGATCGGCGATTCTGTCGCGGGCGTAGCAGCCCTCTCCCAAGACCACTTGAAATCGGTGGCTGTTACCGGCGACCCGTCGTTGAACTTGAGGTCATCACGAAGTTTGAACGTGTAAGTCTTTCCTTCGTTGCTGACGGTGTAACTTTCCGCCAAATCGCTGACAATCGGCTCGTTGGCATCGCCGGTCAACTTGACCAAACCGCTGAACAGCTCAATCACGATGTCATACGAAGTCCCATCGGTCACAAGCGCCGGATCGAGCGTCGGAGGATCGGCCCAGAGCCTTCGGAACACACCGCCGGTCGGCCTTTCATCGCCGACCCGTTCGGGAGTCTGAAGCAATTCAGGTGCCACCTGTGCTTGACTCGTCGTCGGCGTCGGCCGCTCTGCCCGCGAAGGCGGAGGCGTCGAAACCACCGTGGGAACCTGTGTCGCCGTCGGCTCAGGTGTGGGTATAGGCGTAGGCGGCTCTTCGCTCGTACACGCCACTACAAAAAGGGAAAACGCGGCGAACAGCGAAATCCCTATGTAACGTCCTGTCTTCATCTGCAATCTCCAGCTATCACTGCGTTTTTTGGCGCGCCTGATATTTATTACGAATTATCCCCTGCGTTTGGATTGCGTACCAATCACGGCGCACCAAGGCCTCAATTCAATTGTCTTTTGATTCTCGGATTTACCAATCATCAATTCGCCATCGAGGATTGAAGATACGCCTTCAAGAACCCATCCAAGTCCCCTTCCAGCACTCCGCGCGCATCCGAAACCTCGTAATCGGTGCGGTGATCCTTCACCATCTGATACGGGTGAAGGACGTAGCTCCTCACCTGACGCCCGAACTCCGCCGATACATGATCACCTTTGAGTTTGGCCTGTTCAGCAGCCCGTTTTTGGTTTTCCAGATCAGTGATCCGAGCGTGGAGTATCTTCATCGCCACTTGCCGGTTCTGCGCCTGCGAGCGTTCATTCTGCACCGAGACTACGATCCCAGTGGGCTCATGGGTCAAACGCACAGCGGTGGAGTTTTTTTGGACGCTCTGACCGCCATGTCCGCTCGCACGGAACGCCTCCATCCGAACCTCCGACGGATCAATCTCTACGTCATCAGCGTCATCGGGTTCTGGGTACACCTCGACCAAAGCAAAGCTCGTATGACGGCGATGCCCAGAATCAAAGGGAGATAGACGCACGAGGCGATGCACGCCACGTTCGGACTTGAGGTATCCGTAAGGATGATCTCCCGCTACTCGTAATGCCGCCGACTTGATACCGGCCTCCTCCCCTGGCGTAAAGTCGAGGAGTTCAGCGTCGTATCCAGATTGCTCGCCCCAGCGAAGATACATCCGCAGTAGCATCTCAGACCAGTCCTGCGCATCAACTCCGCCGGCACCTTGTTTCACCGAGACAATTGCTGAGCGGTTGTCATGTTCACCATTGAGCTGCAAGCGGAACTCTTGGGCAGCCAGATCATTGTGAAGAGCGTCGGCATCGATGGATAGCTGCGTCAACATCCCTTCGTCTTTTTCGGCGTCGGCCAGTTCGATCAGATCGATGAGGTCTTCAGACCGCTGCTCGAGGGCTTCCCAAGTGGTCACGTCGTATTTGAGCGACGTCAGGAACTGCATGTGGGTTTGGGCTTTTTTGTGATCGGACCAGAACCCCGGGTCGGAAGCTTGCGTTTCCAACTTGATTATTTGGGTGCGTTTTTCGGGAAGGTCAAAGATGCCTCACGATCTGCGAAATGCGGTCGCGAAGACTTGAGGCATTCGTTCGGAGTTGGGGATCCATAACAGGATTCAAGTATATGAATCAAAGCGCCCCTCGGATTTCTCCGAGGGGCGTCTCATTCAGCTCTTAGCTGTCTTACACCCGAAGGCTTTGGACAAAACCCTTATGGGGCGATGTCGTGGCCTGAGGTGTAGTAGACCCAGATGCCGGTGCCAATAACGATGCCTTCGTCTTTCTTGAGGACATCCCACGTATTGTTGATGTGGTCCCACGTGTAGGCCCGGGTGTAGTTGCCGAGGTACTCGGCAGCCGTGATCGGGTCGTTGTTGCTGTTGCGCAGGGTCTCGCCAGCGTCGTCCTGGGTCTGGTCGCCGTCAACGTCTACGACGCCCACGAAGTTCCAGCCCTCATCGGTCGGGATGTCAGCCGGGTTCGGTTGACCGTCAGTTGCACGGTCGCCCTTGCCAGCCAATGCCACGGCCTGCGTGATGAAGCCTTGCGAGTGGACCCAGTATCCGTAGCGTGCCTCAACGTCGTTGAGCGTTGCCACGTCATCGCTGGTCGTCCATATGCCGTCAACACGGGTGGCCATGCGCCACGGGCTCACAGTCTCGGTCGCGTCCCAACCAATGACTTGGTCGATGTCCGACTCGGTGAAGACTGCGTGCAGTGCTCGGTCGACCGGGTTGGCGGGGAAGGAAATCGAGTTCCAACCAGCCAGCAGGTCGAGGACGAACGGAGCGCGCTCTTTAACCGTGAAGTTGTATTCGTGGTCATCCTTGTTGTTGGCGGCGTCGTTAGCTTCGACGTAGACGGTGTAGGTGCCGTATGCCAGAGGCTCGGGCCACCATACGAACTCGTTGCCTTCGAGGATCTGGAGGTCAGCCGTGTGGTCTTCGCCATCGACCTCAAAGAGGGTGACGTTAACCGTGGTGTCCTCATCCTCGAAATCGAGCAAGACGAACGGTCGAACCTCGAATACGTCTTCGCCTTCGTCAGGAACGAGACCGTCTTCGGTATCCCAAGCTGCCTCAATTTCGGTGTCGTAGTCGAAGTCGACGTGTGACGCCGAGTAGTTGAGAACTCGGTCTTCGCCTCGCTTGTAGGCGCTGCGGTCGCGGCCCCATACGATTACGGTCAACGTGCCGTCTTCGACAGCCTGGTCGCCTGTGAGAGCGGACCAGTCGTATTCCCAATTGTTGCCAGCGCGCCGGTGCGCGTTGGTTGCAGCCACGTCGAAGTACTTCGCAGTATCGTCGGTAGTGACAGGGTCATCCGTGTGGTCAGGACACATCGTCCTGATGTCGTCATCACCCGGATTGGGTGCCGTGTTGTGCGTGCCAGCGTTCGGCGCAGCATCGCTGATCTCGCCGCTGGTGAACGCACCGGTGCGGTTGGACGCGAACTTAGCAGTGCCGGTCCCGTCACGGTCGTTGCCCCAGTAGAGGTTGTCACAGACAACCACGAACTGCGGTGCACCTTGTATCGCCTCGTTGGCGGAGATCGAGATCTTCATCTGCGACCTCGTCAATTCGGACGGACCTTCGCCGTCGATGTCGTCGTTGAGGCCAGAGCCGCCGCTGAGCGTCACCGTGAAGGTCGGCAGAATGCCGTCACTCAACTCAATGCCGTCGAGGCGTCGAGGCGTCGACTCGTTACCGGCGAGGTCGGCAATCGACTGACCGGATGCCAAGTCGACACTCGGCGTGGCGTCTGGCGCCAACTCTTCTTCGAGCAGGAGGTAGACCTTCTCCTTGTCAACCGCGGCGTCGATGACTGTTGCATCGGTGCCGCCATCGAGTTCGACGGTGAAGGTTCCGATACCAACCGTAGCCGGGTCGATCGGACCATCGAAGACGACCATCACACCGGATGAGGTCCTCGACTCGTCGCCGTCGGCATCAACGAAGAAGCCGGTGGCCGACATGTCCGCTACGTACTTCGGATCAACATCGTCGAGGTAGTAGGTGTGTCGTGAGAAGACACCCAAGACGTTGTGTTCAATGTCGGTGCCTTTGTCGTCACGGTCCTTGTATACCGTGCCAAAGTCGTGGATGAACGTCGGCGAGCTGGGATCGGCGTCGGAGAAGCCGATGTTACCCGCGATGTCCATCACCACGGCTTGGATGTCGATGATGTCGTTGTATCGCTCATCGTTCGCTTCCGCCGGCGGGAAGTCGATACGCACGATGGTGTCGAACTCGCCCATCGTGTCACCGTCTTCGTACTCCTCAGCATCGGCGTCCTTGAAGTCTTCCTCGCCGTCATCATTCATGTCGTCGGTGGGGATGTAAACCTCATCGCTACCGATGATGCCGTAGGTCGGCATCCCGTCGGGACCAGCGGTGTAGCCGAAGTACTGCGAACGCAATGACGCCGCAGAAGCACTGGCGTCGTCACACATTCCATCAGATTCATCACCATCAGTTCCGCCGCCAACGGCATCTACGCAGACACGACCGCGATCATTGTTCGATGCAGTTGGGTCCAGAACACCTAGATTCCATACCGGGCGCTCGTCCTTCGGTGACGGTCGGTTGTCGGCGTAAACCTTGAAGGAGTCTTCACGCAGACCAGACCCGCCAGTGTCGGTGAAAGTACCGATCAACTCGGGAGAGTCGTCCGTGCTAGCCGTATCGTCGACCGGTGAGTCGACCTGAATTGAAGGTGCATCCTTGTCAACCGTGATCGAGATCGAGCGGTTGTCACCGTTGGAGTTCTTGTACGTAATTGTGACCGGGCCGCTCTCGGTGCCGATGACTGCGTAGCCGTCCATACCCGGGCCACTAGCATCACCGACAGGCAAACCCCAGTTTTGGCGATGCTCTTCGTTAGTCGGATCGATCCCTGCGTCTGTTTGGTTACCGTCGTCATTCGGTTTCGCACCGTTTCCGTCCGGGTCAGTCAATCGGACGTAACCCTCGTAGAAACCGGAGAAGCGACCTTGCTCCTTAAGCCACAGGTTCTGGCTCAGGATGTTGCCATCAGAGCTGACGCGAACTACCAAAGAAGTTTCGTCCTCGGCAAATACGGGAGTTACATCTCGAGTTCCATCCAACCTTTCGTCGGTGCTCTTCAATCCACCGATGAGTACTTCTCGTTCGCTGGTCTCGTAGTAGATGTACTGGACATTGATATCGATATTCGATGGCAGTGAAGCGGTAACCCGCATCCATGGAGCGACGCTGTCCTGCGTGCCTGAACTCAAGTCCTCGTCCAAACCGATGTAGGTCAAGTTGACCAAATCGGTGGGGGAACCACCATCCTCCGTCACAGTACCGAACCAGTGCACGTCGCCATCGTCGAGGGGTGCCATCGGGTGCTCAGTGCTCCCTTCAGCGCGCAGTCGGAATTGGGCATCACCGGAAGTACCGATATTACCGAGAGTTTCGGTGCCACCTTGGACTCTGTCAAAATAAGCGGTGGTACTAGTCAGTCGCACGACCCGCGGCGTCGCTTCATCGGCGTCGTCCGGAGCGTAAATGGCCTGCACGTCATCGTCGCCGACAACGCCAGCGATCACTGCGGTCTGTTCCGGAGTCAAGTCTTGCGTATCGTTGAGCGTATCGCCAACGGCGTAGATTACTCCCGTCCTCTTGTCTCTACCCTTGTCCTCAATGCTGATCTTGATGAGGTCTGAGTGCTTGAGGATCGCACGTGCCTGGTCGCCCGAGGTCTTGGGATCTACGGCGTAGGTGGCATAGACGCTATCAACCTCAGAGATCGTCTTGCGGCCTGCTACGTTGTAGACGTCGTCGTCAACGCCATCATCATTGATGTCCTCGTCGTCCTTTCCATCCTTACAATCCCCTGCAGTGAAGATTTCGGAATCGGTGGTGTAGCAAGTGCCAACGTTGAGCACATTTATCGTCCCGGTAGCTGCATCTACCGTCCCGGTCGAGCCGGCTCGCACCGCCACCACCGCAACGGCAAGGATCAGCACGGCCAGAGCCGTCAAGATTCTCGATGAAAGCTGCACAGCTGCAGTCCTCCTGTATCTATCTCTCTACCGGTTCGATAAGTGACGCACAGATACCAGCGTTGTTCACGCTGATACTTAGGTGGTCTTGCCCGGATGTTTCCATAGCACTCTCAAGACGCGCAACGAACCCACGGCCCGTAGGCACGCCCTGAAAACTATATGATACCGAATATATGCCAGTATGTGGGGCGTGTCAATGGAAATTCTAAGAACTAGGATGGGAAGGATGCCGAAAAGATGCGAAGGATGGGGTGGTGGTCGGAGGGGGGATTGGTTTTGGGTTGAGGGGTTGGAGGGAAGGAGGGGTGGTTAGCGTTGGGAGTAGAGAACGTCCATCTGGCACCGCCCGGCCCCGACCCTCACCCTAACCCTTTCCCGCGGTTGTCGGGTGTTTTGGGGGAGAGGGGACTTGTCCTTAGACGGTAGACGATGCATGGCACGTAGGAATCGGTGGGAGGAGATGTGGTTGGGGATGGCGTTGGAAGTATAGAACGTCCATCTGGCACCGCCCGGCCCCGACCCTCACCCTAGCCCTCTCCCGCCCAGCGGGAGAGGGGACACGTCCATAGAC
>JAJEAU010000023.1 GCA_022824185.1 Dehalococcoidia bacterium | reverse complement strand
AGGATGGGTTGGGGGTGTTTGGGGTGTTGCGCTGGGTTTGGGGTGTTTTTTGAACTAGGAAGGGAAGGAAGGGTTAGGAAGGAAGGAAGAGGGTATGTTGGATGTTGGGGTTGCGCTGGGGGAGTCGTGCTGGCCCCGCCCTTTTGTCCCCGGTTGCCCTCACCCTAGCCCTCTCCCGCCGAGCGGGAGAGGGGATGGGTCCATAGAGGGGATGTGTGCGTGGTGGATGGGGGTTTTGAGTGGGGGTTTTGGGGGAGTGGGATTGCTGGAGGGTACACTGGGTTTGATGAGTACTGCTGGGGCGCAAGTTGGTGTTTGCAATGTTCCTAATCGGACGATTTTTGAGGGGGACAATCTTGATGTGATGAGGGGGATGAATGATGGGTGTGTGGATTTGATCTATCTGGATCCGCCTTTCAACTCAAATCGGGACTATGCGGCGTCGATTGGGAGTAAGGCGACGGGGGCCGGGGCGCATTGCTTGCTGCAGCGTTTGACGGTCGATCACGTTTTTGCGCGGTTGAAGGGTGGGGCTGATCATCTTGGCGGGTTGCAGTTGCTTTGAGGGCATTGCAGTTCGTTGAAGGGGGATTGGCCTATGGAGTATTTGAGGGCGCGGTTGGTTAGGGCTGTTTGAGGGGGAATTCGAAAGGATCTACGAGGATGGGTGCGCGTACTGGTGCCCTAGTTGACGATTATGCCGTTTTACGCACCTACCAACTAATTGAGAAGATGGGTTATGGCTGACAATCCTCGGCAAGAGACCGAAAACACCTCAATGAACGAAGTGAAAAGCTATCGTACTGGTATAGCCGATCTGTTGGCGATACAGGTCAATGACGCGAATACGATTGAACACAAATTGGGCGTTGTTGTTGGAGATGAAGCTTCGGCACGCGCGGCTTTCGAAGACATTCCGTTCGGGCCTTTTAGGTTGCACTGTGCTTTATTGCTTCACAAGGCGATCATCCACGCGAAGGCGGTGTGCCACGCCAATGACAGCAACAGTTTGCATTCTCTCGCCGTGCAAATGCGTCCGATTTTGGAGTGTGCCGGGCAGATTAAGCATGTCACTCACAACCTGCTTATCGAACCTGAGCACGCCAGAGGTGTCATGGATTTCCTTGATAGAGATTATTTGGGAACGTTTGTCAGAGCGACGAAGGGTCAGAAGAGTCACAAGCATCTGCTCGATGAGATTACGGATATTCGCAGCGAATTTGGTGAGGACCCGCCGGGCAAACTGAGAAAAATCAAGCAAGTAGAGAAGGTCGTGGTTCTTGAAGGCGGTAAGAATTGGTGCGACCACCTGAGTGAAGGATTCTGTCACGGCGATGGCGACTGGCAGGGATTATCGTGGCAAGGCGGTGTCGTCTCGACGAACACCGTTGTGGACGAGTTTACGTTTGCAGGTCACATGGATTACCTAGTGGAACAGGTAGCGATTATGAACTCGTACGCAGCGCTACAGATACCATCAACAAAGACATTAGGCGAACGAACGGAGATCGTTCTGAAACAACTGCAAAAGGTGAGGAGCACAGCCATGACACTCAGAGATGCGGCTGTCGACCGGTTGAAGGAGCACAGTTGAATGTCTAAATCGACACTCCAGAGCGTTTCAGATATCGGGGATATGCGCGCTCGTTGCGAACAGATCCGTGACTTGCTCACTGAACTTGTTGATGTCCATTTGGAGATTGATCCACCTGACCGCATTATGGAAGCCGATGAACCGGACTGGATTGGACGTTTGCGGAAGATATGCATTCACGTGAGAGCTATCGGCCGTTGGGAGATCGCAGTTGACGTTGAGCATGTCATAGCTCCAGAGATAAGGGCAGCGTACATGCAGATTAGTGTTGTATGGATGTGCTTGCCACCTGAATTGCGGTTAGAAGGTACGGATGGCACCCGATGGCATGACGAGGCGAGAAATGGGTTGCTAGCGACGTACGACCACCCGACAGCTCAGGGTTTGATGCTCCCCGCCGGTCGCGGCGGTTTCAGTCCCGATGAGAACTGGGTAGTGTACGCGCAGGTTGTTTCATGGCTGGTCGAACTTGCGCTCGGGTACGGGTATGCGGTAGTTCATCTCTCCCAGTTTTTGGGTAGAGGAGTAGATATCGAGTCCCGCGTGATACAGGTGATGCATCGTTTGACCGAGACGATTACCCGGGAGGACATCAATAAAATCGTCGACATGCTAAAAGGGGAACTTTTAGATGAATCCTGATGCTGAGCATAAGCGTCAGGCTGATGGTGATTTGGAGAAACCGCGGCCCCCATCGAAGAGGAAGGATACCCGACCGCCCGTCCGCCCCGGGCATCCCCTGCGATCTCGCTTCGCTTGATCGCGTCCCCTTGCGCTAAAGCGAAGGGGAGAGCCTTTTTGTCCTTCGGATATTTCCCTCTGAGTTTTCGGTTTTTTGGGCGGGGAAACCCGTCCTCATCCGCGCCCTTCTGGATTCCGGCCTTCGCCGGAATGACGGTCTCGGCAGATTGGCTTCCGATCTGCGCCGGGATGACGATGGTGGTTTGCGTCGTTGTGGTCGGCTTGCTTTGGTTGGGTTAGGGTTCTTCGACGTTTATTACTCGGGCGCCTAGGTTTCTTAGGTTTTGGACGGTGGGGTTGGTGTTGAGTTCTGGTGTAAGGGGGGATTTTGGTTGGGGGTCGGGTGTGTTGGGTGAGTTGGTGGGTTGGGGGAATTGGGTTGGGGTTGGGGCTGGTCGTTGGGGTGCGTCTTGGGTTGGCGTTGTTGAGTCTTGGGTTGGTGGCGTTTGTTGTAGTTGGACGCGGATTTCGGCTCCGTAGACTGCTTGGAAGGCTGGTCGGAGTTTGGTTCGTTGTTCGGCGTTGTTCCAGATGTCGCGGAGGCGGTCTGCGGTGTTTGCGTATTTTGGTTGGAGGATTAGGACGCCTTCGTTGGGTCCGATGAAGCTGACTTGGGCGAAGACGGTTCGTAAGGGGCTTCCTGCTGCTTTTTCGATCTCTTCGAGGATTCGGGATTCGGTTGAGGTTTCGGTGGGTTGCAGCGATGATGGCGCTGGCGTCGACGGAGCTGGAGTGGTTGGTGCAGTCGGCGTGGTTGCTGGGCGTCTTTGTTGTGGGGCTGGTTGACGTCGGGCCGGTTGCTGTGCGGGTTGTCTGGCAGATTGGGGGGCGGGTTGGGGCGTCGGGGGTGAGGCGATGGCCTTGAGGGCCGCGATTTCCAGGGCTAGGGGAGAGGATGCCTCGCCGAAGCGTTCGTTTTGTCCGAAGACGGAGATGGCGTGAAGCATCTGCTCTGAAGATGCGTTCATGGCTTCGGGGTCGAGGTCAGGTGCATCGCCGAGTTGGCCGTACAAGGATGCGATGCCGTGTTTGGCGAGGAGGCCGCCGCGGAGAGCTGAGATGGTGCTGTCTCGCAGGCCTTTGAGTTCGGCGCCTCGTGATGCTTCTTCCTCGATGATTTCGAGGGCACGTTTGGTGTCGCGAGTGAGGACGGCGTTGGCTAGGTTTCGGGCCGAGGAGATGTCGCCGATGCCGAGGAGTTCTCTGGCATGGTCTTCGGTTATTTCGCCGGAGCCGTATGAGACTGCGAGTTGTTCGAGGAGGTTTTCGGCGTCGCGAAGGGAACCCCAAGCGGCGCGGGCGACGAGTTCGAGGACGCCAGGTTCGCAGTCGATTTCCTCTACATCGCAGATGAGGATGAGGCGACCGATTACGTCGTCGGGGGTTAGGCGTCGGAAGTCGAAGCGCTGGCATCGCGAGATGATTGTTGCCGGGACGCGGTGGATGTCGGTTGTGGCTAGGATCATGACGACCTGAGGGGGCGGCTCTTCGAGCGTCTTCAACAGGGCGTTGAATGCCTCGGTTGTGAGCATGTGGACTTCGTCGATGATGTAGACCTTGAATTTTCCGACGGTTGGCCGTAATAGGACGCGTTCGCGGAGTTCACGAATGTCGCCGACGCCACGGTTCGATGCGCCGTCGATCTCGATGAGGTCCATGAAGCGGCCTTCGTCGATGGCGATTGATGTTTCGGAGTCGGGTATGGGGTCGCCGTTTTCGTCGAGATCGGCGTTTATGGCTTTTGCGAGGATTCGAGCGGTGGAGGTTTTGCCGACGCCTCGCGGACCCGTGAAGAGGTAAGCATGTGCGACGCGGTCGGAGAGGACGGCGCGACGGAGGGTGTCAGTGATGTGCTCTTGGCCTACGACATCGCTGAAGCGGGTGGGTCGCCATTTTCGGTAGAAGACGGTGCTCATGGATGTTGGAGAAGGGAGGGTGAATGGATTAGGTATTCATGATAAGTGGGGAAGTCGGATGTTAAGGATGGTGGCGGTGGCGACTGCCTCGCCTCGAGCCGCCGCCTCCGTGTATTAATCGACTTCGTCTAGGCGATCGATGAGTAGTCGGCGGATCGATATCTTTCGGATGTGGACATGGGTAAGTGTTCCTGGAATGTTTGATGAAACGTCAATGCTCCGGATTCTAAAGAATGAGAGAGAATGTTTGCATGCCTGAAGCGCCTGAGTTGTTTTTGTTGCGGGAGTACTTAGCGCCGCGGATCACGGGTCAGGTTGTGGAGTCGGTGGAGGTTTTGCGTCCGTTGGTTGTGAGGAACATGGTTGGTCGGGAGTTGGGGGAGTGTCTGACGGGTGCTTCGGTGCTGGGCGTTGATCGGTATGGGAAGGTGCTGTCGGTGGCGTTTTCGGATGGGCATTCGTTGGTGATCAATCCGATGCTCGTGGGAGAGTTGAGGTTGGTCGGTTCAGGTGAGCGTCAGTTGAAGTCGACGGTTTTGTCGGTCAATTTAGGCGGTGGCAAACGGTTGAGATACCTTGATTCGAAGCGGATGGGGCAGGTTTACTTCGTTGACTCGGGAGAATTGGGGAGGTTGCCGGTCGTTTCGGATAAGGGGCCGGATGTTCTGGATGGGCCGATGAGCTTGACGGACTTTAAGGCAGGGTTGAGACGATTCCGCGGGGAGGTCAAAGGAGTGCTGACACGAGGGGAGTTGGTGAGCGGGATCGGGAATGCGTATGGCGACGAGATACTGTGGTCGGCTGGGATCTTTCCATTTAAGAAGGTGACGCGATTGTCGGCTGATGAGGTGTCGCGATTGCGTGATGCGGTTTATGGTGTGACCGCTGAGGCGGTGGGAGAGTTGCGTGGAGTTTTCGGTGAGGAACATCCGCGTAAGGAGCGGCGGATATTGAAGGTTCATGGCAAGGCAGGCGAGGAGTGTCCGAGGTGTTCAAGCACGATCAGTTCGGTGAGTTCGCGTCGGAGAGACACGAACTTCTGTCGGTCTTGTCAGCCTGGTTCGATGTTTGATTGAATCGGTGATTGGGCGGGTTGGTCGCGGGTTGGTTTCACAAGCGCTGTGACGCAGCCATCGAGTTGCCGCAAATGCTGGTTTGATGGTTAGATTTCGTGTTCTTTGGTGAGATTGGGTTTTAGTAGAATTTCGCCTACATGACTAAGGGTGTCATTAATTCGTTTTGACGCCTAGTTGGTGTGTACCAAGCACCTGAAATGTCCCGATGAGCGATATCGCAGAGTATTCCGGCATTGCGCGAGACATCGCGTTTGTGGTGGTTTGTTTGGTGGTTACGATTGCGGTCCTTTTCATCCTTTCGAGCGTTACGAAGGCTGTTCGCAGGTTGAATGAAGCGATGGACCGCGTCGATAACCTTCTCGACTCTGTGGTGGCGGCGCGTGATGCGCTATCGGAGATGGGTGAACGAGTCCGCAACCGAACGCAATTCCGATCTGAAGGATCGGGCGGTGGCTTCAACATCGTGACGTGGTTGCTTTCACCACTTGGTCACGCGATCAATCGGCGGTTCAGCCGAGGTTCGCGCGGCTCTGGCGATGAAGAACGGTGAGATAACGTATCTCTCCGGGATTGAAACCATAAGGAATGGAGACTAAACGTGGCAAACGGAAGTGGAGATAGTTTTTTGGCAGGAGTGATTCTTGGCGGGATCGCGGGTTTCGCGGTTGGCGTATTGCTGGCCCCGAAGTCTGGATCGGAGATGCGGGCTGATCTGTTGGATCGGACCGATAGCGCCAGGGAACAGTTCTGGGACCGCACAGGTTCGGCGCGTGAGGAGATCATGGACCGGACCGGTGAGGCACGCGAGCAGATGGAAGAGTTGCTTGACTCGACTTCTCAGCGATTGGATGAGATTCGAGCCGAGGCTGCGAACGTCGCTTCTTCGCTTCGGCAGCGCGTCAACCGAAACTCTTCGTCTGATGACGAAGAAATGCCGGTCATGGCAGAATTTGAGTCGGCGCCTCGTTCGGAAGACGAAGAGCGAGCTTAACCCGAGAAATCGCCTTGATTGCAAGCCCTTCCCGACGGCGACGAGATCGTATCGGGAAGGGCTTGTGGGTATCTGAGGCACTGTAGACAGATGGTGAAAGATTGATGTCAAGCACAGATCGACCTCTGGTAGTGGTTCCGTCTGACGATCCTGCGCAGTGTCAGGGCTCGCCGCGGATGGCGGAGTTTGATGGTGTTGCGGATGTGAAGATATTCCCGACGCGATGCGAGTCGTTCGAGCAGAGGGTGGAGCGTGCGCAGGGGGCGACGGCGATCATCAACTCGCGGAGCTATGTTGTGTGGCGTGAGGAGGAGTTTGAGCATCTGCCGGATCTGCGGTTTATCTCGGTTTGCGGGATAGGTACGGATTCGATCGATCTTGAGTCGGCGCGGGCGAGGGGGATCACGGTATCGAATATTCCGGGCAAGACTGCGCCGGTGGTAGCGGAACATGCGTTTGGGTTGATGTTTGCGGCTGCTAAGCGAGCTGCTTGGTATACGGAGATGACGCGCAAGGGGGAGTGGGTGAAGAAGGATGGGATGTTTGTGAGTGGGAAGACGGTGGGGATCGTAGGGACGGGGAATATCGGAGCGGAGATGGCGAGGATGTGCAATTCGTTCGGGATGGATGTGATTGCGTATACGTTCAATCCTTCCGATGAGCGTGCGGAGCGGTTAGGCGTGAGGTATGTTGAGCTTGACGAGTTGATGGCGGAGTCGGATGTGATCACGATTCATACGAAGTTGACGCCGGACTCTGAGAAGTTGATCGGAGCGCATGAGATCGGATTGATGAAGCCCGACGCGATATTGGTGAATGTTGCGCGTGGGCCGATAGTTGATGAGGCGGCACTGGTTGAGGCGCTGAACGAGGATCGGATCGGCGGGGCAGCACTGGATGTTTTTGAGGAAGAGCCGATTCCGCCGGATAGTCCTATATTGAGTTGCGAGCAGGTTGTTTTGACTCCGCACATTGCGGATATGACGCCTGAAGGGTTGGATTTGCTCAACCAAGGCGTCGTGGAGAATACGCTGGCGTATCTGCGAGGTTCTCCGATCAACATCGTCAACTAGGCCAATAGGAGAAGCCAAAGTGATCGCTATACGTGAGATGCAGCAGGGCGATGCAGAGAGCGTAATGGCGCTCGATCAGGAGATCCGCGGTCCAGACCGTTCGACGACTTGGGATCAGTATGTAGGGAGGGTGTTGGAGATCATTTCGCTGGACTCGATGGAGTATGCGCCTTGGGGATGTTTCGTGGCGATCGATCAGAACTTGGCTGGTCAGTTGGTGGGATTTTTGATGTCGGAGCGGCAGACAGCGTCGTATGGCTTGCCACCGGGTGCGAGGGTGGTAGCGATGGCGGTGCACCCGGACTATCGGAGGCAAGGCGTTGGGTCGCGTCTGGTGGATGCTTTGACGGCGAAGGCGAAGGCGGAAGCGGTGACGAATATGTTTGCGGTGTTGCTTGACGAGGATGAGCGGGATGCGGAGTTCTTGGAGCGTAATGGATTTTCCAGCGCGCGCTTCAGGGTTTTCACGAAAGAGATTTGAGATTGGTCGAGCTGCACGGCTCACGATTCGCTGGTGATCCTGCTGGTGATTTTTCGGCCGATCTTGGGGTTGATTCTGGGGGTGATGCGGATGAGGTTGAAGAGTCGCTGGCTTCGCATCCGCGACGAGAATCGTTGCTGGTCCGGGAGCGACTGGTTGAGGGTGTGCATTCAGGGATTACGTCACAGCACGGGTTGATCGCGCATGGCCGTGGTGAGGCGTTGGATTATCTGATCGGAGAGCGGACGCGGGATTTTTCTGAGGTGGCGATACGTGCGGCGGTTGGGGCGATGCTGTTGGCGGAACGGCCTGTGATTTCGGTTAATGGGAACGCGGCTGCGCTGGTGCCGGGCGAGATGGTGAGGTTGTCGGAAGTGACGGGTGCGCCGTTGGAGGTGAATATCTTCCATCACAGCGAGGCGAGGGTCGATGCGATTGCGTCTCATTTGGGCAGATTTGGTGGGGAGGGAATCTTGAGGCCGAGCGAGGAGGCGGTGATTGAGACGTTGAGCAGCGGGAGGCGGTTCGTGAGTCCTGATGGGATTGCCAAGGCCGATGTGGTTTTCGTGCCGTTGGAGGACGGTGATCGGTGCGGAGCGTTGCGGGCGATAGGGAAGACGGTTATTGCGGTGGATCTGAACCCGATGTCTCGGACGTCTCGCGATGCTTCGATCACGATCGTGGATAATGTCGTGCGGGCGGTACCGCGGATGGTTGAAGAAGCGATGGCGATTGGTGATCAGGTAGATGAAGGGGCGTTGAGGCGGGCGGTTGACGAGTATGATCACGCCTCGGTTTTGGCCGACGCTGAGAACGCTCTACGTTCGGGTCTGTGACGACGGAAATACGGAAGCCATAGGCCGTGCAGGTGCTTAACCTAAAATCGTGGCAGTCTCCTAGACGTATGAAGCGTGATTTTGGAAATGCGTAGTCGACACAACGGGTCCGGTATCGGCGATCAGGTCGTACGGGTTCCGCGCGCGTCTCAGATTTCGCCGGTGGATGTGCCGGTCCCGCCGCGTTCGGTTTCGGCTCGTGGGTTCACGTCGCCGATGGCACTGGTGTATGGCTTCTTTTTGATCGATCTGATCGGAACGGCGCTGTTGATGCTGCCGATCTCGAGCAAAGGACCGGGCGTCGCTGACCCGATCACGTGTTTGTTCACTGCGACGACTTCTGTGACCGTGACGGGACTCGTGACGGTCGACACGCTGGAACATTGGACGATGTTTGGTCAAGGGGTGATTCTGTCGCTGATATTCATCGGTGGTTTGGGATTCATGACTGGCGCTGCGTTTCTGATCATTTTGGTGGGTCAGCAGTTGAGGCTTCGGAATCGATTGTTGGTCAGAGAAGGGCTTGGTTGGGGAGAGCTAGGCGGGATAACGACTTTGGTGATGAATATCGTCCTGTTCGCTGTGGTGTCGCAGATCGTTGCGATCGTGGTGATCTGGGTTTACTGGACCTTCGTGCGTGATCTGTGGGACGGTTTCGAGTTTTGGCAGACGATGTGGTTTGCGCTTTTCCACGGGATCTCGGCCTTCAACAATGCAGGTATCGAGGTTTTGCCCAACGACGTTGTCGGCGGCGATAGTCTTCGCGGGTTCAAATCCGACTATTTCACGCTGTTTGTGTTTGGGCTATCGATATTCCTCGGTAGCACGGGATATGTGCTTTGGAGCGATGTCTGGCGCAAGCGCAGCTTCTGGACGTTGCGGTTGGAGAGCAAGTTGATACTGGTTGGGTTGGTCAGTTTGTTGTTGGCTGGTTTCGTGACATACGCCGTGGGGGAGTGGGACAATCCGGAGACGTCGGGTGGTGGTAGCGTTGTGCAGAAGATTTCGGATGCGACGTTCCACACGATTTCTGGTCGAACGGCCGGTTTCTCGGTGATCGACTACGGCAAGGCTTCGAGTGCGACGGACATTGCGACGGAGTTGTTGATGTTCATCGGCGGTGTCTCGGGCACGGTTGCGGGTGGCATCAAGATCTCGACCGTGATGGTGATGTTGATAGCGGCGATTGTGACGATGACGGGGCGTAGCCGCGTGTTTGTGTTCAGGCGACAGATCAGGCCGTCTGTCGTGCAGCGTGCCTTTGTGCTTGGTGCGGTTTCGGCGGTGATCGTGTTGCTGATGGGTTACTTGGCGTTGCAGCTTCAGTCCGACCTGCCGTACCGGGATGTTTTCTTCCAAGTGATCTCGGCGGCTGGCACCGTTGGATTGGACACGGGTATCACGTCGCAGTTGAATGCGCCGACGCAGCTATTGATAGTTACCGCGATGTTTTTGGGTCGGTTCGGGCCGTTGACGCTTGCGCTGTTGATGGCAGGCAGTCAAGTTGAGCAGCGATACTCGTTGCCGACGGAAGAGGTTAGAATCGGTTGACGTTTCCCTTTGGTTTGCGCCCCGACCGATTTTCAGGGGTTCCATTATGGCGGTCCAGAACATAGTTGTTGCCGGAGTCGGACGATTCGGTTCGCGAGTGGCTACTGGCTTGTTCCAGTTGGGCCATGATGTGTTGGCGATAGACAGCGACCAAGCGCGGGTTCAGGACTTGATTGGGCGAGTCACCTACTCGGTTGTCGGCGATGTGACGGATGAGGTGTTGATGCGAGATCTAGGGGTGGAGAATTTCGATGTTGCGATCGTTGCGATCGGTAGGAACGTTGAAACGAGCATCATGGCTGCGGTTTTGCTGCGGTCATTCGAGATCCCGACGGTGGTTGCGAGGGCCCAGAACCAGTTGCACGCGGAGACCTTGCAGCGCATCGGTTGCCAACGCGTGATCAACGCTGAGGAGGAATCGGGGCTCAGGTTGGCGCAGACGCTGTTTACGCCGAATGTTTCCGAGTACATCTCTTTGGGTGCGGATCAAGGCATCAGCAGGCTCCGCGTTCCCGACGGTTTCGAAGGCAAGACGTTGAGAGATGCTGGTTTTTCTGAGTTCGGTGATCTGGATCGTCTTTCGGTTCTGGCATTGATTCGCAATCAGAACGCCAGGATGGTGCCCGATCTGGATGAACGAGTGCAGCTAGCGGATGAGATTGTGGTTTCGGGTAGAAAAGAGCTGGTAGACGAGTTTGCGGCATGAGCTACTCGAGGATAATCTGCTTGGTGAAGGGAGACGAGACTGATGCGAGCGTTGTGAACGCGGCTGTTGAGATGCTGTCGAACGGCAATCGGAGTTTGCGATTCGTGCACGTGATTGTGGTGGGGCACAGATTTGCCTTGGATGCTTCCAATTCAGCCGGTTATGGAAACGCCGAACGCATACTGCGGGATGCCGAACATATTGCGGGTTTGAGGAGCGACGTGAGGGGGGCGATCTTGCAGGCGAGGTCGGTCGGTCCTGTGTTGGTGAGAGAGGCGTTGGATTTCGGTGCGGAGGCGATAGTGATGGCGGCGAAGATCACAAGCACAATCAACTCGAAGCATCTAGATTCGGATTCGGAGTATCTGATTGCGAATGCCCCTTGCGCAGTGATCTTGGTGCGTCAAGCGGAGGAAGATTACGAACCGACGGACGATCACCCGAACACGCACATTCAGACGGACGCATTGTTGAGGAATTGATGGATCGGATTTGATGATGCGAACGGCCGCGTTGCGGTCAGGGCATACGGAACCAGAAACAGCAGATGAGAGTAATAGTTGCAGGTCACGATCGGTTAGGCATAGTGATGGCCGATATGTTGAGTGATGCGGGTCATGATGTTCTGATCGTCGACGAAGATGGTCGTCGGGTTCGTTCGTTCCCGGGCGATTTGGTGGCACGTTCGAATGTAGAGGTGTTTGTGGCCAATCCGACGCTCGACGACACGATGGTGGCGATGGATATACGGACTGCTGATCTGTTCGTTGCGGCGTTGCGGACGCCGGCCGAAAACGGATTGGCTTCGTTGAAGGCGAAGATGACGTACGGTGTTCCTCAGGTCTTGGCAGTGGTGACCAGCGATGCGTTGAGGAAGATCTATGAGGGATTCGGGATTCGTACCGTCAATCCCTATACGCTGGCGATGTCGGACCTGCACGAGACGCTTAAGATGAATGTCGAGGCCGACCAAGACGCGGATATGTTGGCATTTGACTGAGCTATTGCGACGAAATGGTTGATCCGAGATGTATGTAATGATCGTCGGTTGCGGCGCGTTGGGGACGCGAACCGCGTATTCGCAGATTCATGCGGGTCACGAGGTGTTGATGCTGGACACCGACGAGGGGCGTGTCTCGGCGACGCAGAAGGCGCTGGGGAGCGTGGTGATGCTCGGCGATGCTACCGAGGAGTTCACGCTCAAGAATGCGGGTGTCAATCGTTGCGACTCGTTCATAGCTACCACGGGCGATGATGCGGTCAACTTGGCGTCGTGCCAGTTGGCGAAGTTCACGTTCGAAGTGCCCAATGTCATTTCGATAGTCAATGACAGCGCAGATTCGAATCTGTTTCTTGCTGGCGGCATCGACTCGATAGTCAGCAGGACCGATGTGATTTTGGCGAATCTGGCCGGGACGTTGTTGGATCACCCGATGGCGGAGCTGATGACTCTGAACGACCGGAACGAGAAGCTGGTTTCGATGAGGATTCCGCCGACGGCTCGCTCGGTGGGCAATCGTTTCCGCGACTTGACGTTGCCTTACGGGATTATCATTTGCTTGATCGTTTCGAACGTCGGGTCGCCGTTCGTGCCTAACGAGGACACGGTCATCCTCGGCGGCGAGGAGGTGATTGCGTCGTGCCCGGTTGAGGCTTTGGACGAACTCGCGTACGTGCTGACAGGACAGAGGTTTTCATCGATTGTCGCCTAAACGAATCTCCTTTCTGGGTCCGGAAGGGACCTTTACCGATCAGGCCTGCCATGTTTACGCGTCAGAGGAGTGGGAACGCGTCGGGTTTTCGGAGATGCACCACGTTGTGGGTGCGTTGGTCAGCGGCGATGTCGATGAGGCGATCGTGCCGATCGAGAACAGCGTTGGCGGGCCGATAATAGACATCGAGGATTTCCTGGTGCGGACTCCGGATGTTCAGATTCGGGGAGAGATGATGTTGGGGATCGAGCAGTGTTTGATCGCTCATCCGGGAGTTGATTTGTCAGATATCAAGGTGGTGAGGTCTAAACCGGAAGCATTGACGCAGTGCCGCGAGTTTCTGGATGAGCACCTGCCGGATGCGGCTCGAGTTGCCACGGCTAGCACGGTTGAGGCGGTGTATCGGGTGAAGAGCGATTCACGGGAGGTGTCGGCGGTTGGTCCTCGGCGAGCTGCGGAGCTAGCTGATCTGCCGGTGATCAGGGAGGGGATTCAGGATCGTCAGAACAATGTGACGCGCTTTGTGATCCTTTCACATTCCGATCACGAAGCTACGGGATCTGATAAGACGAGCATTGTGTTCAGTTTCATGAATCGGGACACGCCGGGGCAGCTCTATATGGCGCTTGAGCCGTTTGCGAGACGCAACATCAACTTGACCAAGATCGAGTCTCGCCCGACGGGGGACGAGTTGGGGAACTACGTGTTCCTGCTTGATTTCGTCGGGCACCGCACGGATCCGGAGATTCAGGAGACGCTTGAAGGACTGCGCGAGTTCGCTCCTTTGGTGAAGGTGTTGGGGTCGTATCCGGTTGCTACCGAGGTGGTTTGAGGGTAGGTCTTACAACCATCGTCTGACGCGGTTTTTGTACTCTTCGTACTCGTAACCTAGGTTTTGGTTTAGGTAGCGTTCCTCACGAGGGACGGTGTACCAGTTGAAGGCGATGAATGTTGGGATGATTGCCAAGATGATGGCGAGGGAATTGGTGAGACATCCGACGCCGAAAATCATCATCATCATTGCGAGGTAGGCGGGGTTGCGGGATGAGGAGTAGATGCCGTCTGTGACTAGTTGATTAGTGGGTCTGCGGATGTCGAAACTTTCGCCGTGTTTGCGGAATGTCAGGACGGATACGGCGAACATCAGGATCGCGATGGCGATGATGAATCCTCCGCTGAAGAAGTTCCAGGGGGCGTTCAAGGGTTCGAATGCCCAGATGGTGCTGTGTATGACGCCGGCGATGAGTGTGAAGAGGATCGGGAACGCGGGCGGCACTCGTAAGAATTTCTTCATCGGTTGGTCTTTGCTAGGTTTCCGTTGAACGCGATTTTGGGGGTATCCTAAATCAATCTACCACTGAGAAGTATCAAGCGAGAACCAAACATGTCGACGAACGATGCGGTGGCCTACCGCTCACGCATAAGGTTGCAGCGAATCAAGGGACCGTATCGGATCGCGCACCTGCCGATCGATGGCGAAGTGGAGTTTGGGGTGCATTCCGAAGTGGCGGAGCATTACGGGGTCAGTCCTGATATTTCGGAGCCTCACGCGACTACATTGGATTACATCGTTGCCGCCACGAGCGGTTGAATGACGGGCACGTTTGGCGGCGCCCTTGAGGCGCGCGGTATTCCGGCGGGCGAAGGTTACTTGGAGTCGGAGGCTGTAGGGGAGATTGAGAAGGAGGGGAACGTGTTGGTAATCAAGCGGATCAACATCACGTACAAGTTGAAGGTCGATCCGGAGCTGTTGGAAGAGAAGCGTGATGCGATCGACCGCGTGATGCGAGTGCATGCGAACTCATGTCCGGTTTACCGGAGCATTTCGGGGAGTATTGGGATTACGGCGGGGTTGGAGTTGGTTTGAGAGGTCGTGGCGCCCCGGATATCTAATCTCATTGGGTGAGAAGGCAATTCGGGCCGCGCCGACGACTGATACAAACCAAAAACCCCTCCCGAATTTGGGAGGGGTTTTAAGAAATATCGGTTGTTTCAGCTAACCTGCTGGATCAACTCGATGCGAATGTCGCCGGGGGCTGCAATGAAGCCGATTTTGCGTCCGTCGGGGAGGGCGATGGGGCCTTCTTTTATTTCGGCGCCCATGGCTTCTAGGCGGGTGAAGTCGGCGTCGATGTCGTCGGTGTCGAATCCGAAGTGTTCGAGGCCGTAGTGGACGTTTGCGTCGCCGGGTCCGAGGGTTTCGCCGGTGCGCTCGCTGGAGATGTTGATGGCTAGTCCACCTTCGGTCTGGGTGACGATGAAGCGGTCGCCGAAGTCCCGGACGGTGTCGGACATGATCTCGACGTTGAAGGCGTCGACGAACCACTCGGCGGTCTTGCGAGGGTCGGACGACTTAAGGTGGATGTGGTTGACCAAGAATGGCATCGAGTTGTATCTCCATCGATGAATGGCGCGATTGAACTAAGTTTAAGCGAAAACTCGGTCAGGTAATCTCACGTCGCTTCGTCGACGATCTCGATTAGGTCACGAGCTTGTTTCTGATCTTGTTGGCCCTTGGCGGAGATGCCCTCTTCAAACATCTGGAGACAGAAGGAGCAGGAGACGGCGACGGTGTCGGAATCGGTTTCTAGGAAATGGTCGGTGCGGATGTGGTTGACTCGCTCGCCGGATTCCTCCATCCACATGCGTCCTCCGCCGGCGCCGCAGCAGAATCCTCGGGATCTGCATTTGGACATCTCTTTGACGGCGACGCCCGGGACGGCGTTGGCGATGTTGCGGGGTTGGTCGTAGATGTCGTTGTGACGGCCGAGGTAGCAGGAGTCGTGATAGGTGATGTTCTCGGTGGCGTTGTTTGATTGGGATGCACTCGCGTCGGCCATCGAGAGTTTACCTTCGGCGATGAGTCGGTCGACGAACTCGGTGTAATGGAGCACTTCGACATTCCAATCGGTTTCGACGGCGTCGGCGACTTGCGAGTATTCGTTTCGCATGGTGTTGAAGCAGTGCGGGCAGGTTGTGAGGATGGTTTTAATGTTGTGCCCGTTGATGGTCTCGATGTTTTGGCCTGCGAGGATCTGGAAGAGGTACTCGTTGCCCATGCGACGCGCCGGGTCTCCAGTGCAGGTTTCCTGGGATGCGAGGACGGCGAAGTTGACGTTTGCTTTGTTGAGGACGGAGGCCATGGCCCGGGTGACGCTGACGCCGCGTTCGACCAATGCACCGGTGCATCCGACCCAGAAGAGGACATCGGGATTTGGATTTTCGGTGATTGTGGGGACGTTTTCTAATCCATCGATCCACGATTCTCTGGTGAGGGTCGTGCCGCTCCACGGGTGGCCTCTCTGTTCCATCGATTGCATTGCCGAGAGCGCTGTGTCGGGGGCTGAGGCTTGCTCGAGCATCAGGTATCGTCGCATGTCGACGATGGAGTCGATGTGCGAGATGCCGACGGGGCAGGCCTCGACGCAGGCTGCACATGTCGTGCATGACCAGAGGACTTCCTCGCCGACGGCTTCGCTGACCATCGAGATCGAGGATGCTGGTGCTTCTTCGCCGAGTCTCGATGCGCCTAGATATTCGGGGGCCCGATTCTCCATGTATCCGCGCATGTCTTGGATGACCTTGCGAGGTGACAGGGGTTTACCAGACGCCCACGCCGGGCAGTTGTCCTGGCACCTTCCGCAGCTGGTGCAGGAGTCGTAGCTCAGGAGTTGCTGCCATGTCAGGTCTTTTAGATCCGAAGATCCGAAGGACTCGAGGGTTTCGAAGTCGCCCATTGGTTTTAGTGCGCCACGGGGCCTCATGGGTCGCAGGTAGATGTTTAGCGGCGAGACGATGATGTGGGACAGTTTGCTGAAGCTGATCGCGGCGTATGCCAAGCCGAGAGCGAAGATTCCGGCGTGCGTCCACCAGAGGACTTTGTGAGCGACGATCATTGCGTCGGCGGAGATGCCGATGCCTCTATAGACCATGGCGAACAGCCAACCGACCGGGGACCAGAGCGCGTCGTTGGGTGCGTAGAGGTCCGAGGCGGGTTCCAATTCGGTAGCGCCGATGCGGAGACCTTCGAGTGCGAAGCCGGTTACGAGCAACAGCAGCAGATATGCCAAAATCGCGGAGTCGTCAGCGAAGGAGTTGAGCCGTTCGGGTTTGATGATGTATCGGCGCCAGTACGCCATTCCGATGCCGATTAAGGCCAGCACTCCTCCGAAGACATCCCAGATCAAACTCGTCTGGAGTCTGAAGTACGCGGTTGGGAAGGTTACCCCGAGGTATTCCTCGAAGTTGAACTCGATCGCGGCGATGGTTGTCGCCAACAGCAGGATGGCGAAGCCCCAAAAGATCGCGAAGTGCATGGTGCTCGCGTATCGTTCGCGGCGGGGGTGGAATTTGCCGTGACCACCCAGTCCGAATGCACCCGAGCGAATGAAATCGAGAATACGTTCCTTGTGAGAACCGAGTTCGTCGTATTCGGCGCCAACGCGCCAGAACTGGACGCGGCGGTATAGGCCGTATGCGATGAAAGCGATAGAGATCGGTGCGATGAGGTAGACGATCGCTCCGAGTAGTGGGTAGCCGATGTTCCAGAAATCGGTGCGTCCAGCGACTTCAAACATGCAGGCAATGTTACGCGTTCAGATTACGCGTATGGTTCGAAAGTGAGCCACTATCGCGCGATTAGGCGTCGGTTGCTCGCCCGATGTGGTATTCGTTTGGGTTGTCGAGGACACGCTGGAGCGCGACGGGCGAATCGATTCGCTGCGGGTATTCGGTGCCCCAGTGTTCTTTCAGTTTTTCGATGATTGCGCCGAACGCCATTGGCTTGTTGCTGTCCGATATCAGAATTCGGAATACAGCCTCAAGGAGCGACATGCCAGCGGTTATGAACTGCACCTTTGAGGGGCAAGTGCTGGCGGCAGCGTAGATTCCGGCCTCCGTTGAATTCATCGGGACTAGCGGTTTTCCCTCAGGGAATCTCCGGCAGAGCCTGCATTCGCCGGCCCAGCATAACCGTTGCCAGACCGCGAAAAGGTAGTCTTCGTTTGCTGCCTCGTAAGCCTGTTTGTCAACGGCGTACAAGGTGTCGAGGTCGGCCTCGTCAGATTGGCTCTGTGCCGAGGTTTCAGTAGCCGATGTCATTTAGTCCGTCCTGATCGTCGATTTACCGCCATATAAATATACGCCTCATGCGCCCAGAAAATGAGGTGATCTCCAATTCATTCTGAATGAGGATCGCCCAAGAGATCGTCGTCCGGCCAATCCAGCATCTCAACTTTAATTTCAGAACCTGCGGGAACAGCGTCGACATCGTCAGGGCAGATGGCAAGACCGCTAGCGTAGGCCATGGAATGCAATGCTCCGGAGCTCTGGTTGCCGGTGCTTCGGGCACGGTAGTTGCCATCGTTGTCGCGGTAGACATCGACTCGAGCGTAAACGCGCCTGCCGTCGTGATTGTGGACGGGATCGTCGAGAATCGCGGTGATCGAGGGTTTTGGCAGCGGTTTTTTGCCCAACATGATGCCGATTGCGGGCCTGCCGAACTGCTCGAACGCCACCATTGCGCTCACGGGGTTGCCCGGCAGTCCGAGATGGGGGACTTTTCTGCCGTCTGGTGCATTCAATGCTCCGAATGCAAGCGGCTTGGCGGGTCTCATGCGGACGGACCAAAGGGCGATTTCGCCTTTTTTGGCCAGCACGTCTTTTACGACGTCGTAGTCGCCCTTTGATACACCGGCGGAAGTGACGACCATGTCGTAGTTGACCGCTTCTTCGAGCATGGCTTCGAGCGATTCGATGGTGTCGCGCGCGATGCCTATGATGTTTGCTATTGCGCCGTATTTCTCGGCCATAGCGGCGATGCTGAAAGCGTTTGAGTTGTAGATCTTGCCCGGGGTTCGTTCGTCTCCGGGGTCGACGAGTTCATCGCCTGTGGAGACGATGGCGATGATAGGGCGACGAATGGCATTTACCGAGGATTTCCCCAGGGATGCGGCAACGCCGATGACGCCTGGAGTAAGTTCGGTGCCTTTGGTTACTACGGTCTCGCCGGCGCGGATGTCTTCGCCAGCCGGCCGGATGTTTTCGCCTGGTTCAGCGCTGAGTTTGATGCCGATCTCGGAGATTGCGTTGCCGTTTAGCCTTCTCGATTCTTCGTCGGTGTCTTCGAAGGGGACGACCGCATCTGCGCCTTCGGGCACAGGTGCTCCCGTCATGATCCTGGCCGCGGTTCCCTGGGACACGGGTTCGGCCGGTACTTCTCCAGCGGCGATGTGGCCGTTTACCGGCAGAAGGACGGGGTTGTATCTTGAGGCAGGCGCGACGTCTTCAGAACGGACTGCGTAGCCATCCATAGCGGAGTTTGCCAACGGTGGGATGTCGAAGTCGGCGACTAGGTCTTCGTCCAAGGTCAGCCCCAAGGAATCGAGGAGAGGCACATCGACCGATCCAAGCGGTTCGAAGTAAGACAGGATACGATCACGCGCATCTTCGACGCTCAGCATCTCGGCGTCGTAGTGATGCCGATGGGGGCGTTCTTCGGTGTGGGCGTGATGGGAGTGCGTGGTCATGTTCTCTGATTTCGCCCCAAGTTCATCGTGACGAGTTGGGGTGGTTTTGAACGTCAGCTTCGGAGAGTGACGCCCAATTCGTGTTCAAGTCGTCTCACGATCTGATCCTCGGCTCGCGAGACTTGGTCGGAGGTGAGAGTTCTGTTGTCGGATTGGTAAATCACGCGAATGCCGATCGACTTTTTGCCGTCGCCCACGCCACCGCCTTCGTAAACGTCGAAGACTGAGGCGGATTTGACGAGTCGGTTCTGTTCGCAGATTCGGATCGCGTCGCCCACTTGGATACCGATGTCGGCAACCAAGGCGAGATCGCGTTGCGAGTCTGGGTACCTGGGGTAGGGGCTGTAGCTGTCGGCGCGTGTCTTGTCATCAACGATCCCACGTAGGGCTTCGATGTCGAGTTCAAACATCGCCGCGTTTTCGGTGACGGCGTCGAATCGTTCCCAAATTGCGGGATCGACGACTCCTACTGTGCCGATGGGCGTGCCTTTGCGATCGTTCGTTACGATTTCTGCGGCTTTGCCTTGGGCGTACGAGGGATCTTCCAGCGGGATGAATTTCGCTTCGATGCCGATGGCCTCCATGACGTGTTCGATTGCGCCTTTGGCGTCGTAGAAATCGAAGTTGTTTGAGTCGCGTCCCCAGGCGGCATCGTTTCGAGGGCCGGTGAGGACGCCTGTCAGTTGTTCGTTTTGGGACGGTAGTGGGTCGTTGGGGTCGGGATTCGATTGAAAGACCAAACCCGTCTCGAAGAGTGCGACAGGGGCGCGCCAAGTGCGAGTGTTTCGTGCGGCGGATTCAAGCGTCGGGGCGCGCAGGGATCGGCGGAGAGTCGTGTGTTGTCCGGATACAGCGTTTTCCAGTTTTAGGGAGGCTGTTGAGTCGCTGCTCCCGGGTCTCGGCGCAGGCGGTGGGGCTTTTGCTTCCAATTCGTCTGCGATCGCGGCGTATGTGATGGTTTGCCTCATGCCGAACGCTGTTAAGGCGTCGATCACACGGTTGCGGAAGGAGTGCTTTGCTCCCGGTTCCCAACGAGGGACTTGCCCTGCGACCGGGGTTGCGGGTAGATCGTCGTAACCGATGATTCGTGCGAGTTCTTCGACGAGGTCTTCGGGGATGGCTATGTCGGAGCGCCAGTAGGGAATCGCGACGCGCCATCCGTTGTTTTTGGTTGAATCCAACGGCGCAAATTCGAAACCTAGGGCTGACAGCGTCGCTTCTACCTGGTCGACCGGGTAGTTGACGCCCATGACGCGGTGAATGTGGTTGCGCGTGAGATCGACGTGTTCCTGCTCTGTGCCTTCGCCGGGCCATTCGTCGATCAAACCGGGTGCGACTTCGCCGTCGGCGACTGCGAGGATTATGCGTAGGCATCGCTTGATGGCGACCTCGGTGAGTCCGGCACGCAGGCCTTTTTCGAACCTCAGGGTTGCTTCGGATCGCATTCCTAGCATTCCGGCGGTTCGGCGGTTGTTCTGCGGGTTGAAGTTTGCTGACTCTAGGAAGATGTTGGTCGTCGTCTCGGAGATTTCGGTGTTTTCTCCGCCCATGATGCCGGCGAGTCCGATGCCGCCATTCGGGTCGGTGATAAGGAGAGATTCAGTGTCGAGTTTGCGGTCGACGCCGTCCAGCGTCGTCAACACTTCGCCTTCGGTTGCGCGCCTGACGATGACGTGATGGTCTTTGACTTTGTCGTAGTCGAAGGCGTGGAGGGGTTGCCCGAGCTCAAACATGACGAAGTTCGTGGCGTCGACTACGTTGTTGATGGGGCGTTCTCCGATTGCGAGCAAGCGCTCTTGGAGCCATTCGGGAGATGGGCCGATTTTGACGTTGCGGATGACGGCGCCTAGGTAACGGGGGGATAGATCGCCGTCGGCTACGGTGACTTTCGCCAAATCGTCGACGTTCGGTCCGTAGGTTTTGTAATCGAGTGACGGAAATCTGAGGGTTTCACCAGTCAGAGCGGCTACGTCTCTTGCGACGCCGACTACGCCGAGGCAATCGGGGCGATTAGGCGTGAGTTCGATGTCGAGGACTGCGTCGCCGATTACGTCGCCGATGGGGGTGCCGATGGGAGACGACGCGGGCAGCACCAAAATGCCGTCGTGATCGTCGCCGATGCCGAGTTCCTTTTCGGAACAGACCATGCCGGAAGATTCGACGCCGCGGATCTTGGTTCGTCGTAGCTTTGTGGTCTTGCCATCTTCATCGCTGTACGGGTCGAAGAGGACCGCGCCTACGGAGGCGTAGGCGATCATCTGGTCTTTGGCGACGTTTGGCGCTCCGCAGACAACCTCGTGGGTTCCCTCGCCGTCGTCGACCTGGACTAGTCGCAGACGGTCGGCGTTGGGATGGGGTGAGACCTGAAGGACTTTGCCAACGACTACGTTGTCGATATGGCGGAACTTCTCGATCGAATCGACTTCATTCCCAGCCATGGTTAGGCGATGGGCGAGTTCTTCGACGTCGATGTTGACATCGACGTACTCGCGGAGCCATGAGAGCGGGACTTTCATTGTGAGATCGGATCCGGTTGGCTAGAACTGGCTGAGGAAGCGCAAGTCGTTGGAGAAGAAGTGGCGGATGTCTTCGATGTCGTATTTGAGCATCGCGATGCGTTCGGGGCCCATGCCAAAGGCGAATCCCGTGTATTTCGAGGAGTCGTATCCGACGCCTTCGAGCACTTTGGGATGCACCATGCCGGCTCCCATGATTTCGACCCATCGGCCGTTCCAATCTACCGAGACGTCGACGCCGGGTTCGACGAACGGGAAGTAGTCGCAGCGGAAACGGATCTTGCGCTGGGTGCCAAAGATACGGCGGGCGAACTCGTAGAGGGTGCCTTTGAGGTCGGACATCGTGATGCCCTCATCGACGGCAAGACCTTCGATCTGGTGGAACTGCCATTCGTGTGTGGCATCGGTGGCTTCGTGTCGGAAGCACAGGCCTGGCGAGACGATCCGGACAGGAGGTTTCTGCTTCTCCATGGTTCGGATTTGCATCGGGGAAGTCTGGGTGCGGAGGAGGATTTTGTCCTTCGAACTGCGGTCTACCCAGAGAGTGTCCTGGAGGTCACGTGCCGGGTGATCCGCGGGGATGTTGAGCATGTCGAAGTTGTATATTTCGAGTTCGACGATGGGGCCTTCGACGGTTTGGAAGCCCATATCGTTGAAGACGCCCAAAATCTCACGCATCATCATCTCGGAGGGGTGTAGGCCGCCCAAGTTGCCTCGCCTGCCGGGCAGTGTTATGTCGAAGGCATCTGAGGGTACGGTTTGGCGTTCAGATTTCGAGGTATCGCTGACTGCTTGGTCAAAAGCGGCGGTCAAACTGATCTTAAGTCGATTTAGGCTGGCACCGGCTTCTCGGCGATCTTCTGGTGGTAGAGATCCGACCGAACGCAGTCTCGTTGACAATTCGCCGCGTCGGCCCAGATACGCGACACGCCATTCCTCAAGTTGGGATTCGGACTTTGCGGCGGCCAGAGAATCAAGGGCCGCGCGCTCCAACTCTTGCGTTGATGCGGTCGCGTTTTCCGCCATCAACGCACCTCCGATTGGGTTTTCATTGGGTCCGATTTCATAGATGCCTAGGAAGCCTAGTTTGGCTTGAATCCAAAGTATAAACCTGTCCGATTTCCCAGTCCCGTGTGCTGAAGTTGAGCCGTAACATTATGCGCATGATGAGCGATAGCACGATTCCGATCAAAAACATCTTGGTAACCGGCATGAGCGGCTTGATTGGCGGAATTTCCGGTCGCGATTTGGCCGAAAGAGGGTACACGGTGTCGGCGTTGAACCGGCAAGATGTATCTGGGTTCCCGACAACGCGCGCCGATATCACCGACCTTGATGCGATCCGTCCCGCGTTCGAGGGTATCGACTGCGTGGTCCATATGGCGGCGTATCTTGGTCCGTCCGACGCGATGCAACTTTCCGTGAATATCGAGGGGACGTACAACGTTTATGAAGCGGCGAAGGATGCGGGGGTGAAACGCTTCATATTTGGCAGTTCGGGTGCAACGCAGATGGGCTACGAGCGAGAGGAGCCGGTTCTTTCGATGGTTGAGGCTCGTTACGACGATATTCCCGACCCACCGGGCCGCGTCTATCCCGATTCGCCGGCGCGTCCTGATCGGATGTACGGCGTGGCGAAAAGCGCGGGTGAGTTGATGGGTCGCTACTACTCCGAGGTCCACGGGATGTCGGTTATCTGCATCAAGATCGGTCGGGTCACGGCGGAAAACGAACCAGCTGATGCTCGTAGCGCGGCTGTTTATCTCAGCCATCGAGATGCCGCTCAGATCGTTCGGCGATGTGTAGAAGCTCCTGCAGATGTTCGGTATGAGATTGTGTTCGGCGTTTCCGATAACAAGACTAGGTTCAGGGATTTGGAGCACACCGCCAAGGTGGTTGGTTACGTGCCGGAGGATGGGGCGGAGTGGTGATAGCGTAGAAAGCAAACATGACGGATATACGCGAACGCAGAAGCATCGCCGCGCTCAAAGGCTGATAGCCATGGTGACCACGATCAAGCTGGACAACGATGTCGCAGACTTCTTCCAAGAGCGAAGCAAGTCTCAGAGTCGATCGATCGATCAAGTCGCCAACGACGTTCTCCGTCGCGAAATTGATAAGCAAACGGTAAGAGAAAAAGCCGAAGAACACCTTCGCAGGCATTCATTCAGCAGCGACTACGCACCTGGTGTTGATCGCACAAATTTCAATCGCGTTTACGACCAAATGGAAATTGACGCTTACATCGAGAAACATCCGTCGAGTTGATCATCCCCGACGTAGACCTGCTTCTTTATACGTATAACCGCCGAGATCCATCGCACGGAAATGCTGAAGAGTGGTGGTTTGGGTTGCTTGATAGCGATGATCTGGTTGGCATCCCTTGGATCGTCGCGGCTGGTTTCCTGAGGATTTCGACTAACCCTCGTGCCTTTGCTGACCCATTGACCCCAACCGCCGCAATCGAGTTGGTGATCGGTTGGTTGGATTTGCCACATATCGTCTCTGTTGAACCTGGTCCCAATCACATGGAACTGCTCGCTCGAAATTTGCGCACGGTTGGTACGGGTGGCAACTCAGTAACCGATGCCCACATCGCTGCAATCGCCATCGAACACGATGCTGAGTTACATTCTGCCGATTCGGACTTCGGCCGTTTCCCCGGCCTTCGTTGGTACAACCCGCTTAGTACCGCTTCGGTTTAGGGCCAACCTCTAAACAACCCGCGTCCCGATCGGCTCGCCCTCGGCGCATCTGACTAGGGCACCTTTGACACGTCCGTCGATGATGTGCGCCGATTTGGCGCCGCCTAGCGATTCGATGCATGCCTCGAGTTTGGGGATCATACCGCCTCCCGCAACGCCGCTGTTGATCAGATCGATGCATTGGCGCTTCGTCATCTGCGGTATGACTCGGCCTCGCATATCCAAAACGCCCTCGACATCCGTCTGAAACACTAACGAGTTCGCCGCCATCGCCCTTGCGAGGTGTCCGGCGGCCGTGTCGGCGTTGATGTTGAGTATCTGATCCTCCAGAGAGGTCGCTTCCAGATTCAGAGCAGCAGGACCGACGACCGGGATCCTGCCTGAATCCACGATCACCTGTGCGGGTTCCGGGTTGGTCTTCTCGATCCGGCCCACGTAACCAAGCTCCGGATCCTGAATCACCGCGCTGAACATGCCGTCGGATACGCCAGAGACGCTGACCGCTGGGGCTCCGGAGCGAGTAATCTCAGCCACTAGATTCGAATTCACGAGCCCGGTCAATACAGCGACGGCAACCTCCAGGGTTGCGGAATCTGTGACGCGCAGCCCGCGAACGAACTGCGAACGCACGCCTTGCCGCGATACCCATTCCGAGATCGTCTTCCCGCCGCCGTGGACTACGACCGGGCGCATCCCTCGCCGCCAAAGCTCGACGACGTCGTCGATCGTCGAGTCGCCCTCTCCTAGCGTCGATCCGCCGATCTTAACTACGATGCAATCTTGAACCGACATTACGTGGTGTACGCCGAGTTGAAGACCACATACTCCTCGGTCAGATCGCAACCCCATGCTTCGCCGAAACCATCGCCGCAGTTCAGATTGACTCGCAACTCGACCTCGTGTTGGTCCAGCGCCGCGATTACGCTCTGAACGTTGTAGGCGATGGCCTTGCCCTCGAACACGATCTGAATACCGTTCACGAAGATGTCGATTTTCGATTCGACGAGCGGTATGCCAGTCTTCCCGACCGCCATCATGATGCGGCCCCAGTTTGGATCTCGGCCATAGACCGCGGTTCGGACCAGTAGAGATGCCGCAACGGATCGCGCAGCTTTTCGGGCATCTTGATCTGAATATGCACCCTCGACAACCGCGGTGATCAGGTGTCGTGCGCCTTCGCCATCCCTTGCCAACTCGATGGCGAGGTGCCTGTTGACGTGCTTGACGGCGTTAGCGAACTTCGCGGAATCTTCGTCGCCGCCAGCAACGCGCGGGCTGCCGGATGCACCGTTGGCGAGGATCGCAACGGTATCGTTGGTGCTCTGATCCCCATCGATGTCGATCTGGTTGAAACTCAGTGTCACCGCTTCGGAGAGCGTCGATTGCAGGAAAGACTGTTCAACATCGGCGTCGGTCGAGATGAAACATAGCATCGTGGCCATGTTGGGGTGGATCATCCCGGCGCCTTTGGCACAGCCGCCGACGGTCACAGTTGATCCGTCGCTCGCTTCGTACTGGACCGCGATTTGTTTGGGGTGCGTGTCCGTAGTCATGATCGCCTTGGCGAACTCCGACCCGGCATCGTCGCCATCGCGGACGTCGATCTGAGGCGTGTGGTCTCGGATCAGGTTCATGGGGAGTTCGACGCCGATCACGCCGGTAGAGGCAACCAAGACCTCGTCGGCATCTACCCCTAGCTGCGAAGCGCCGATTGCTGCGACATCTCGAGCATCGATGAGCCCTTGTTCTCCGACTGAACAGTTGGCGCACCCGCTGTTTGCGATTACTGCCCGTGCGCTTCCGCGCTTGACGACGTCTTTCGAGACTGTCACCGAAGGGGAAACGACGCTGTTTTGCGTGAAGGTGCCTGCTACGGAACAGTCTCGGGGGGAGTACAGCAGACCGAGATCGTATTTGTCTTCCCCCGGAGTTTTGATGCCGGCGAAAACTCCACCGGCCTGGAAACCTTGCGCGGTAGCAACACCGCCGCCCTCGACTATTGTCAGATCGTTATCGTTTGACATCGCTCACATCTCGAACGCCGCATCGTGCGCGGCGGTCTGGTCTGGTTGTATCCCTGAGGCGAAAAATCGCCTATGAAATAGACTTTATAAGAGAGAAGCCATTGTCCAAATTGAAGCCGTTTTTTCTGTTCGGGGGTAGTTGAAATGCTCGAAACTCACAAAGCCGATGTATTGGTTGCAGGTCAAGGTGCCGCCGCTTTCGCCGCTGCGCTCTATGCAGCGAGATACCAACTCAGCACGATCATTGTCTCGGAATCATTCGGCGGCGAAACAGCCATCGGTGGCCTGATAGAAAACTACCCGGGAACTCCTGACATCGACGGTTTCGACTTGATGCTCAAGTTCAAGGAGCAGGTCGACAATCTCGAAGTGCCGACGATCTCTCGCAATTTGGTGGCGGTCGAGCCGGACGGTGATCGCTTCATCTGCACACTCGACGGCGGCGACATCGTTGACGCTGGTTCGGTGATCCTGTGCGTGGGCCGGGAACGCCGGACGCTCGGTCTGCCCAACGAGGAGGAGTGGACGGGCAAGGGTGTGTCGTATTGCTCCACGTGCGATGCTCCGTTGTACCGGAACAAGGAGGCCGCGGCGGTCGTCGGAGGCGGAAACGCTGCGACTGAGGGCGCAATCCTGCTCGCTCGTTACGCAAAGCACGTCTATCTCATCTATAGGGGCGACGAACTTTGGCGGCCCGAACCGATTCAGCTCAAGGTGTTGTCGCAGGTCCCGAATATCCGCGTCTTGCTCGGCACGACCGTGACCGAATTGATAGGAACCGATCTCGCGGGGCTGACCGGCATCCGCATCTCGCGTCCGATGGACGACAACGAGACAGTCAAAATCCATCCCGAACAGACCGAACCGTTGAACAAATCGCGTGAGGACGACCACGGGAAGGATGTCATCGACCTGGATGGGATATTTATCGAAGCTGGGGCAGACCCTCGGCTCGAAGTCCCGAACATGCTCGGTCTCGATCTGAACGAAGAAACCGGCGAAGTTCACGTCGATCGTGGTCAACGGACGAGCGTCCCAGGGATATACGCGGCGGGTGATCTGACCGACGGCACCTCGTTGAAACAGACGGTGACTGCGGCATCGCAAGGCGCGATCGCCGCGCTTTCGGCATACGGTTACGTGCTTGCCGGCGAGCACCACTACGAAGCGGCCTAAAATCTCAGTCCCTTCTCCCTCGAGGAGAGGGTTAGGGAGAGGGTCAGCCACACACCATGAGAGCACCGATCAGCACGACAACGCGGGAACGGCTCGTGACCGCGCCCGACATCCCTCACGTCGAACCCCAACTCGGCACGGTGGCGGTGCTCTATACCAAGCCGGAGACCGTTGTCAGCGATTACGCCGACTTGATGGATCTTGCCGGGTATCAGGAATCCTTGACGCCGGATGTTCCGACGCTGTTGAAGGTGAACATCTCGTGGCAGCACTACTATCCGGCGTGCTCAACCGCTCCTTGGCAGATCGAGGGTGTTGCGAAGAAGCTCCGAACCGACGGCTTCGATGATCTCACTGCCGCTCACAACGGCACCGTCGTCGTCGATCCGGTTGAGGGCAGGATCAAGAATAAGCACGCCGCGATTGAAGATCGTCTCGATATACCGCATGTCATCCTCGACACGCCCGAGATGGAGTGGGTCCGGTACAAGCCAGAAGCCGAGATGCTCGTCCTTAACGACATCTATAAAGATGGGATTTATATCCCGGAGATGCTTCTCGGGACCAACATCGTTCAGCTACCTACCGTGAAAACCCACGTGTTCACTCAGATGACGGGGGCGATGAAGAACGCTTTTGGCGGGTTGCTCCATCGCTATCGCCACTGGACTCATGCTCAGATCCACGAGACGCTCGTCGATCTTTTGCAGATCCAACGAGAGATACACAGCGGACTCTTCGCCGTGATGGACGGAACTTTCGCGGGCGATGGGCCGGGGCCCCGCGCCATGCGTATCCACACCAAGAACGTCATCCTGGCATCGGCGGATCAAGTCGCCATCGACGCGGTGGCTGCGCGGTTGATGGGGTTCGATCCCATGACGATCCCCAAGATACGCATCGCCCACGAGATGGGCCTAGGCGTCGGCAACCCCTCCGAGATCACCATCAAGGGCGACGATGTGGCCAACGTGAAGTGGGATTTCTCGCCGAACGAGAACACCTTCGCGTCGCGCGGTCAGAAGCTGATCTACTGGGGGCCGCTCAAACCACTGGAGGGTATGCTTTTACGCTCTCCCATCACCCCTTGGGCTTTTGTGGCATCAAACCTTTATCACAACGAATTCTGGTTGAGGTTCATCGGGCGGAAGCGGGTGAATGCGGCGTTGAAGACGCCTTGGGGTGAATTGTTCAACAGATACTGACGATGTTGCGCGCCTCACGCAACCTGAAACTCTTCGCGGGAGGCTAGCAGAGGTTCGGGAACAGGTTCCCCTGCTTCAATCAACATCTGCAAATGGGTCATGCCCGCTTCGACGATTAGTTGCTTGACTTCCTCTTCTGTGTCGGCCGCGGCGAAACATCCGGGGATGTCCGGGATGTAGGCCCCGTAACTCGTCGGCCCCTTCTCAATTAACACTGTGTATGTGCGTTGCATCGCCGATCCTCGTGTCATCGTAAATTCATCTGTCTCGATAGTTCGCTGAACGGCGAACAATCTTGAATCCCGCCCGAAAGACCATCGCGCTAGCGGCGTTGGCGTCGGTCGCGCAAAGACCGTCACGGGCTCGGAGCAACCCGTATTTCGCGACTCGTGTGACGATAGGTCTTTCAGACGCGCCCAAAGCCATTTCGACCATATGCGGTATCATGTGTTGTCAAGAGATGCCACTGCGAGGAAAACCGCTGTGCGCAACGGTTTCAGTTCAATTTCGGCAAGGAGACTTGAAAATGGCAAGTGTTGACGAACGGATGACTGTGTTGGAGACGCGGTTCGACACAGAACTCAAACACCTTGCCACAAAAGCGGATCTCAAAGATTTGGAGATGCGCCTTTTCGTTCGCCTTGGCGGACTCATCGCCGTCGCGACGGGTGTAGTCGTCGCTGCGATGCGTTTCTGGCAGTAACGCCAGTTCCAGCACGACACAATACGACAACGAACGGACCGTGTCTAGGCAATGTCACAGGCAGACCGAATCGGGCACGCGGACAGCCCGTCAGCGTTGATTAAATCCTGCCTGTGAGTTAATCTTAGGAGTTAGGCATCAGAGCGATTTTGCTTGTGTGTGCCTTCCGATTATTCGGCCCCGTGGTGTAGTGGCCTAACACGCCTCCCTGTCAAGGAGGAGATCGGCAGTTCGAATCTGCTCGGGGTCGCCACTCTTCCCTTTCTCGTTCCGTGGAGTCGTGTCGGCTCTCATGTGCCGCAGGGTCCCAATCGTCGGGAACTCTTGAAGCATCCCTCTCTTTCGCTGGCTTTCCGGCTCGACAACTCCAAGACAGCCCGGCCTATTTCCCAATGAAAAAAGGCGCGAATAGGCGCATCGCGGCAGGATGGACTCGCTCCAATCCTCTCCCTGGTTTCGCTTCCCAAACCCCGCGATTCCGCCGTTGCGGTACTCGTCCCCTTATAAATATAAGGAGTCGCCGGACCCATCGCTGTCACAGTCTCTGGCACCATCTCCGGCACCGACGCGATACTCCCCAATTCGCGCGAAAGCTACTCCCAAAGTTATTGCGCGCATTGGTATACACTGATAAGATGTTGTGCGTGAGTCGGAACTGGCACGTCGCTGCTTGTTTTGGCGCGCACCTAAAACCGCTAAGGATTAAGACTGGCGACAAGTCAAGCTTGTAAAGGAACAGAGACGTGATGAAATCCCCTACATCACTGATTAGGATCAGGTACGCGGTGGGCGTGATGCTGACGCTGTCGGCAGTCTTCGCCGTCGTCTTAACCGCCATTTCGGTACCCAGCGACAATGCGGACGCGCAGTTGGCTGATGAGAATCCCGACGCTATCGCCGAACGGGCTGAGGCTTGGTGGTCCGCTCTGACACCAGAGCAGAGGACAAACGCACTGCTGGGGAACGATTACGACCACGACACTAATGCCAACGACGACGATCCAGTCGGCGAGTCTGAAGGAAGGCAGCTTCCGCCAGAAGCCGCAGGGGGATACCCTGCTTTGGTTGCTAACGGAACCGCCGCTAGCGGGACTCCGCCTACTGGAGGCGTAATTGGCAAGGACGACGTCAACAATCTCGTTGACGGTGCGGTCGCTAACAGCGACATTTACGCAGTTGGGGAACACCTCGACACTGCCAACAGAATCACGGGGTTGCGCGGTTTCCAAAGCGTCGAACTCTGGTGGGGGTACTTGGACTGCACGGAAGCTCGGATAGCAGTTGGTGAAGACGACGATACCCCAAGCGACAATTTCGACCACGATGGCGACAACACCAACGACAACGTTCTGGAATCTAGCGCAGTTTGTGAGTTCGCAGAAACCGCAGATGTGGGTGGAACCACTGACGATGCAACACGCAAAGCGTACGGCGATCTTGATGCCGACACCAAGGCGTTGGCCGTCAAAGCCGGACAAGCGATTCTCGGCCTCGATGCCCCTGGCTCCCCGAGCAGCGCTGACAACGCCCGCGCCGAGGCGTGGTGGAACAAACTTGACGCCACTCAGATGGTCAGGGCACTTTATGGTTCCACCGCTTCCACTAACGTCGATCCAGATATCGTTGCTACGACGGAGGTCGACGAATCAATAGACGAACGTCACGAACGCGCCCAAGCGATGTACGACGACTTGGCCGATCACGAGAAGACTCTCGTCAACGACCGCTGGCAGTGGATCTACAACGACGGAGGTCGCGGCAACACCGACGACGAGGACAAAGCTTGGGTGATCCAATGGTGGAACAGCACAGGTTGCGCCATGATGAACACCGCAGTCGGTCAAGACAACGGCCCCAACGCCGGCACAAACTACTGCGCGATGTGGGACGGCCTGCAAGCCGATCCAACGACTGACGCCGGGCAGACGCGTCAAGCCCGCGTTCTCGAAGTTGGTCAAGCCATCCTAGGCGTCGAGAACCCGGCTCCAAACGTAGCCGCATGGTGGAACACCCTCAGCGCCGACCAGATGGTCTACGTCGTATACGGTAACCCGCCAATGAGGACGGAATACACAGGGGACCACGACAACGACCCTGAATCTGCAGATACTCAAGGCACAACCGTCACCGACGCCGATAAAGCCGTCTTCCAGAAGATGTACGACGGTTTGACCGGCGGTATCGAAGTCGACGCGGCTACGACCGACCTCGACACGCACTTGCCCGAACGTATCACCGACATGCTGGAGCGGAACGGCTTTGACGTGCTGGACGCGTCGACTGATAACAAAGGCACTGCCGAAACAGCCGATGACACGTTCTACTACTCCGCCAAAGGTATAGTCGACGCGCTCGCGAACGAGATCTTCGACCCGCCGACGCAAATCATGGCGTGGGTCCGTCCAGACGGCACACTCGTCGACTCATCTGCTTTGGGCATCACCACTCGGCCCGATCCTGTACCGGGCGACGCAGATTTCGACGATGAAGACTTCGACTGGCCATACAGGTCTGACAACGGTCCAGCCACCGTTGCAGACTGGTGGGAAACCACAGACTGCCGCGTGATGCGAATCGCCGTTGGTGAGGACAACAACTACCTCAACGGCGCGATCGAGGATAACGCGGTAACGACTGATGTGAATGAGGCGATGGACGCGGAAACCAGCATCTACTGCGGACACTTCCCCGGCTCGTTGGATGCCATGGGCATGCGCAGGGCTCCAGATGGACCCGGCATCCTCACTCCAGCCGCGCAGGAACGCGTGATGCGTGTCGGTATCGCTCTCCTCTTCGGAGAAGACAACGCGAAGGCCACGCTGAACGACGGCGGACGCCCGTCCTTCAACGAGGAAGCAACCGGTACGCCGACCATCTCCGGTGTCGCTCAAGTCGGCGCGACCCTGATGTCCGCTCCCGCGGACGTGGCGGATGCGGACGGCCTCGGCACGTTCAGCTACCAGTGGCTACGCGATGGCGAACCCATCCCTGGCGCCACGAACGTTGATTACGAACTGCAACCCGACGACGTCGCAAAAGCGATCTCGGTACGCTACTCGTTTACCGACGATGAACGCTACTACGAGCACCGCACCAGCAACGCCACCTCGACGATTGCCGGCTCACCGGGCGAGGTCTCTCGCATCGAGCCTGCCATCCGAAGCGTGACCGTTTCTGGAGGAGACGTGGTGCAACTCGCAGTCGATGTCTACGGTCTGCAAGACGCCAAAGACAACTCGCTTGGTGCAAACTTCGAGTGGTCTGTGAACGGCGAAGACGACAGCGATTTGGGCTCGACCCGCGAGATCGAATACATCGCGCCGTCTTCACCGGGAACCTACAACGTTACGGCGGAACTCGGTGGCGGACAATGCCAGCCTGAGGACGAGGGCGACCGTGACACTGCCTGCTCGGCAACCATCGTCGTCCAGGTCCGACGCCCGGCGGCTCCGGTAGCCGAGGAAGTACCTCCGGTCGACCCGCCTGGTGACATTCCTGCGATCCTGACCGACTCCGATGGCAACCAGTACGAGGTCATCACTCCGGTCGAGGGCGGCACGTTCGACGCAGGCGAGGGTTACTCGATCCACGTCCCGTCAGGTGCAGTACCGAACGGTGAGTTCATTGGTATCCGCATGTCGGCAGAAGGCGAAGCCTCCAACGTTGGCATGTCGCACCAGCGATACACGCTGGGTGGCGACTCCTACGGCATCCACGTCGTCGACGGATCGGGCGCTACGGTCAGCAGCACCGAGCTCGAAGACCCTGCAAGGGTTTGTGTCCCGTTGCCTGACGCGTTGCGCACGAGGATCTCCGACCTTGCGTTGGTTGGCCTCAACAGCGACGGAACGCTTACGGTCTACGCAGCCAACGTCCGCCTAGGCGACAATGGCACGCAGGTCTGCGGCAACGTCAGCGGCATCCCGGCCACGGTCGCGGTAGGTAGCCAAGGCGCACCGGCACCGCTCCCGACGGAAGTTCCGCCGGAAGATCTGTTGCCCGAGACTGGCGCAACCGCACCGTCGAGTAACGGAGCGCTGTTCGCCCTGATCCTTGGTATCGCAGTCGTGAGCCTCGGAGCACTGGCCACCCTAGGTCGACGACGCAACCGCAACGTCAGCCGCTAAACATCAAGCGTGAGGGTCAACGCCAGTGGCCCTCACCGATCTCTACCGAATAGGAGAGACGAAAAGAGAACGGCGCCTGAGAAACCAGGCGCCGTTCTTATTTTGTCCCCCTCCCCCCGTCGTGGGCACCTAAGGATCGGTCGGGAGGGCAGGAGAATTGCCGCCATGCTCCCCCAAAGCATCCGTAAACGATGGAAACGACGTATGGGAAATCGTTAACCTTTAAGGATGCACGTCGTGCAAAACTACATGTCAATGTTTCGTCGCGTCGCGCCAATTCTCACCGCGATCGCACTCAGCGGCATTTTTGCCGTCCTCGTTGCTTGCGAATCTGACACCGAGACGACGCCGGGCACCGATTCCGGTGATCCCGAAATCCGTCTTGCTCCGACTGAGGATTCGTTGACTAAAGACGTCGAACCGCAACGTCCGAAACCCACCTTCACGCCGACGTTCACAGTCACCGCCACCTTCACCGCGACTGTGACACCGACACCAACTCCGACCGACACGCCGGTTCCGTCGGCAACTCCTACATTCACCCCGGAACCGACGCCTACGCCTGAGCCGACAGCGACACCCGTCCCGACCGACACGCCGTCGCCTACGCCTGAACCGACCGCGACTTTTTCACCAGTCCCAACCGATACGCCGGTTCCGACTGACACGCCGACACCTCTACCTACCAACACGCCTACACCAGAACCGACACCGACACCCGAGCCAACTGAGACTCCTACTCCGGAGCCCACCGAAACTCCAACGCCGGTCCCGACTCCCACTCCTATACCCGAACCAACTGAGACTCCGGAGCCAACTGAGACTCCGTTCCCTACGGCTACCCCGCTCCCAACGTCTACTCCATTCCCGACTGAGACTCCGACGCCGGCGCCAGTAACTGATCTGACGGTTCAATGGGTCTTCCAAACCGAATCGACTGGCACAGGACCGATCAAGGCGATTGTTCCCGACATCACCGTCCACGAAGGCATTGTGTATGTCGGCTCGAAGGACAACCACTTCTACGCCATCTACGCCGCGACGGGCGAGGTTCGGTGGTCTCGCAACGTGGGGTCCGACGTTACTAGTGGCGCGGTGCTAAATGATGACGGCTCGATCGTTTTCTTCGGGACCGCCAGCGACGGCGTCTTCGCCCTCGACACCGAAGATGGCAGCAAACGGTGGGACTTCAACCACGAAGATGCGAGCAGCTTCGATGTGCAGCCGTCCTTCCATGACAACATTCTGTTTGCACCGGCGACCGGTGGTCGGATCTACGCGTTAGACGCTGATCCGGAAAGCGACACCGAAGGCCAAATCAAGTGGCTGTATCCGAATCCGCCTTCAAGGAAACTCGATCGGTTCGAGCAACCGGGCATGGTCTACGATGGCAACTACTACGTCGGCAACCTCGATGGGACACTCTACGCGATCACGATCAGCACTGGCCACGCTGACAGGAATGCCGGACACCGTGGCGACAAAATGCCACACGCTTTTGGCAATGACGACGAGGATCCCAAGCCGCTCCGCTCGTCCGTCGTGCGTGCTGGAGACGACATCTACTTCGCCAACGACGCCACGGAGATTATCCAGTACTACAGGAAGCGGATCCATTGGGTGTACGAAGCGAGCAGGCCTGTCAGAGGTAAACTCGCCGCCACGGAGGACGTCGTGATAGCCACCGACCTCTCGGGTGCCATATATGCCTTAAACCCGGATCGTGAAGAGGCAGACAAGAAGCGAGACGACGACCTCTACGAGTTCCCCGAACTCCTCTGGCGCGAGTTCACCGATCGATCCGAGGGCATCGACGGCCGATCGATCGATGCGCGAGTCATCGGCGGTCCCGTCATCTCAGGCCCATGGGTATTCGTGATTGATACCTTCGGCGTCTTGTACATGATCGACATCGAACGCGGCAGGACTGAATACAAACTGGACCTATGGGAAGGTCTCAGGCCTTGCCAACTCTGCAAATCCTCGCCCGCCGTCGAAGGCAACATGATATTCGTCGGCACCCAAGACGGCACCATCGTCGGGGTCCAACTCCCCGAGGTCGATCCTTGATCCGCATTTCGCGGTGATAAACTCCTCAACCGGAATCACTGAACCAAATCCCCAAAACGCCCCCAACCCGCCATGAAATCATTCGCTCAAGTCCTCGACCTCAAAGACGATCCCGAAATCATCGCCAAATACGAGGAGTATCACCGCAACGTATGGCCCGAAGTCCTCGAAGCGCTCAAAGGCATCGGCATCGAACGCATGGAGATCTTCCGCAGCGGAAACCACCTCTTCATGTACTGCACGGCCCCGGACGACTTCGATCCACGCCGCGATTTCCAGAGCTACACCTCCGCCAAACGCGCCGAAGAGTGGAACGACCTCATGATGACCTATCAGCAGAAGGTGCCTGAGGCGGAACCCGACGACTGGTGGGCTCCAATGACCCTGGCATTCGACTCCGAGTGGTTCGAAGACTAATCGGCACACCCCCGAATTGTCTCGCGACGAACCCGACACGGCGGAGGAACTGACGCTCGCCATCGCGGCGGCGATCCAAACCGCCGAAGAACTCGCCCTGACCTCCGTATCCCGGGGCGACTACTCGCAGTCCGAGATCATCTCCGAACGTCTTACCCCAAGTCTCATGCAGGCGAAGATGTATGCCGAGATCGCCATGACCTCGGCTCCCGAGATCCGCACCGGCATCGCCGAAGCGACCGCCGTTGCATCCGACCTCGCCGACATCGACTCCAAATACTCGCCGCTCTTGAGCATGCTCCGTCGCCTCCGCGAAGCAGCCTCGCGTCACATCAACTGAATCCCTCTCAATGACGACTATTCAAGTCGAAATAGAGGTAGATGAGGCTTCAACATTCGTCGACGCTGAGTCCATCAGAACGGTCGAACGAGCGATCCAGACGATCCTTGGTCGCGAAGGTTTCGGCGACCATCGTCATGCGTCAGTTACCGTCCTGTTGACCGGCGACGCAAGACTCCGGGAACTCAATCGCGAATTCGCAGGTGAAGACCACGCCACCGATGTCCTTTCATTCGCCGCCGAACCGTCCGATGGATTCCCAATCGTCGATCAAGATCCCGACGACTACTTGGGTGACATTGCCATATCAATCCCGCAGACCGAACGCCAAGCCCGGGACAAGAATCAACCCTTCGTCCGAGAGCTGTCGATGCTCGCCATCCACGGGACGCTCCACATCCTGGGCTACGACCACGCTACCGCCGACGAAGAACGCATCATGTTTGGCAAGACCGACGAAGCATTGGACGAGTTGTTCGCTGGTTAGACGAACTGCCGATTACCGGCTGTGCAGAAAAACGGGTGCCAGCATCTGATCGACCGGCACAAAGCCGTCGGTAAGCATGACGGCGTCTTCTCGGTGGAACCATCGGTAAAACAGGTTTTCTGGCATGAACCGCGTGATCGGGGTCTCCCAGCCCACAGCCTCATTCGCTTCGAAGAGATCGTTTAGCGTTATCGGTACGTCTGATCCCACCACGACGTAGGTGACATTGGTCCGCTCGTCCTGGTCCCAGAGGTCGTCGTCCCTCAAGACGTAGACGTTTTCGAAGGTGTTCTGCATCGTATTCACGTAGGATCGAAGGAAGTTGCCGATCTCGATGTTGTCGACGATGTTCACGATGTAGATCCCATCAGGTTTTAGAAGCTCCTTGACCTCGCGGTTGAACTCATGCGTCGTCAACTGGTACGGCACCGAAAAGTCGTTGAATGCATCACCAACCACCATGTCGTACAGTCCCTTAGGCAACTCCCTCGCCTTCATCCGCGCATCCTCGTGGTAGCTGATGATCGTGGTATTCAACGGCAACCACAGGTAATCGTGAGCGATTTCAGTAACCGCCGGGTCGATTTCGACAACCTCAACCTCCCAGTCGCCGTAATGATGCTCGATCAACCGCGGCATCGTATAGCCGCCTCCCCCGATGAACATCACCTTCGGCGTGCCATGCCGATGTTCTTGCAACGCCACAAAATCAGCGGTTATCTTCTCGTACCCGTATACGAGAAAAGTCGGGTCGCCCTCGGCAACATAGCTGTGGAGCAGTTGATCCAGCGTCAGCGTCCTCACAGTCTTTCCCTGAATCTCGCGTTCCCTCACCTTGATGCAGAAGTAGTTGCTCTCCTCTTCACAATCCGAATCGAACCACTCGTTGCTGAAGCTTAGGTAAACGGCTGCGACAGCGATCACCACTGGCAACGCAGCGACTACTTTGTAGCGGATCTTCCATAAGTCGCCAAACAACAACGCCATGATGAACAGGACGATGGCCACCGCCAACACTATGGGTCTCGTTCCGATCCACTGGATCAACACGAATCCTGTCAGAAAAACGCCCAAGATCGAACCGGCGGTCGAGATCGCATAGAACCTACCGACGATATTCCCTGTCCTCGAGAGGTTCTGGAGTTCCAGTTTGATCACTATGGGCGTCACCATCCCCAAGATCACACTCACCGGCAAGAACAACACCGCAGTCAACGTCACGATCCGAGGCAGCAACGGCAGATCGCTCACCAGATCTCCTGCCACCGAGATCAACGGCAGGATGACCACTGTGAACACCCCAGAAATCAGCAAGAGGATTCCCAGCGTGATGCGCGACGGATACTTGTCTGCTAGCACGCCTCCGGCGTAGTTGCCCACGCTGATTCCCGCAAGCACGACGCCGATGATGCTTGTCCACGTATAAAGGGACACTCCGATAACCGGAGCCAATATTCGGCCCGCAACGATCTCCAAGATCAGGGTGCACGCGCTGGCGGTGAAGACGATGACGTAAGGTATGACCGCCAATGCCGCGGCGAGGATCGGATCACCGCGTGTCGTAGCATCGGTCTCGGCAGATACGTCAGTTTCGGTCAATGTGCATTTGTCCTCGTGGCCCTGCAGAAAAGCCATCTTCCGGTTATCTGGCAGAGATAAGGATACCTGTTACCGAAAAACCGATTACTTTCTTGATCTACCGCCGAGGGTCGAAGAATCGGGTGACTCTCTCCGCAAAGCGGTCTGGGAACGAACTGTGCATCCCGTGATTACTGTCATCCCATTTTTCGAACTCGGCGGTAGGCAATATCGCCATCGCTTCTGCAGATTCTTCATCGTTTAACGCCGAACCGATGGTTGGTTCCGCCTGCAGAAGCAAGCCCGGCGATTCCGCATGTTCCAGCAGTTCTTCGATGCGCCAATTTGCACGGGCGCGGCCGCTCAAAGTTGAACGGTATACATCGGGATCCATCGCCATCAGCTTTTCTGCCCGATCTCGGCATCGGGCGTCGTCGAGTTCTGGATTGGTTTCCCTGACGTGAGCCAAGACTGCATCGTAGTTGCGATTGTTGTCCAAGACTTCCAAAGTCACCATGAAGCTGTTGCGGAACTGGTTGCCCTCCCACCGTCGATGCAACATCAATGGAGGATCCTCGTAAACAGCGGCGCGAACCAGATCAGACCGAAGATAGTTGAACCCGAGTGCAGTGACTCCACCCAAGGAGTGACCCACAACGAATGCCGGTTTATCGATAACTTTCTCGACAAACTTAACTTGATCCTCGGAGTATGAGCGCCAGTGGTATCCATCCGGCACCCACGATGACTTTCCATGGCCCCGCAGATCTACGGCATAGATATGCCACCGTTTGGCAAATGCGTCAACCACGCTGAGCCAATCTTGCCACCGTCCGCTGATGCCGTGGATCAACAACATCGGCGGCCCGTTGTCGGGACCTTCGGCGTAGTTGATGTGTCGATCCCCGATCTCGAGTCGGGTTTCGACCAGCGAAGTTTGGATTTGTCGGTTCATCTACTGCCTTCACAATGGCTTCCGCTACGATCACTCAAGAAATGGTATTTGGGATTCTGTGCGATTGGCAACACCCCGACGATGTCTGCGGAAGTTCATTCGCCGATTCTGAGCGGATTGAAGGCTACAATACTCACCGAACATAGCAGCGCCAACTCGGAGATCGGCATGACAACAGATTCGACTACCGGCAACAAAACCGTAAATCGCGGTGTTTTTTCGATACCGGTCACCCCGTTCAATGAGGACGGTAGCGTTGACTACGAATCTCTGCGCCGGTGCGTAGCCTATTGTGTTGAAGCAGGTGCCCACGGCATCGTAATGCCCGTCAACGCCAGCGAAGGGCCGCGTCTGACCGACGAGGAGCGCGACGAGGTTCTCAGAGTCGGCGTCGAAACCGTCAATGGTGCTGTCCCTGTAGTCGCGGGTGCGAGTGGCGTCTCCGTCGAACACTGCATCGAACGCGCACGCGTCGCAGTCGAATGTGGAGCGGACTCGATAATCGCGATGCCCTGCAATGGCATGGGAGGCGGACAAGAAACCATCGATCTGTTCGGCGCACTCGCGGACGCAACTGGCCTGCCGGTGTGGTTGCAAAACAACAAACCTCCTACGGGTCCAACGATACCCACACCGACGCTGATCCGCATCATCGACGAGATACCGGCGGCTCGCTTGTTAAAAGAGGAGAGCCTGCTCCCCGGAAACGTGATGACCGCTGTTCTCGATGCCTGCGGCGACAAGGTCGAATCGATCATGGGCGGCATGGGGGGAAGGTACCTCCTAGGGGAGTATCGGCGCGGCGGTGCAGGCACGATGCCGGCCGGTCACATTACTGAGGCTCACGTCGCCCTGTGGGACGCCCTCGAGGCGGGAGGCGTGGACGAAAAAGGTCAACAGGTTGTCAGCTCCGAGGCCCGAGCGGTGTTCAACCGACTTCTGCCATCCCTCAACTTCGAGTTTTTCTTCGGTGTGACGACCTACAAGCAGGCATTTTGGCGCCGAGGCATTATCAAAACCCCAGTGACCCGCCAACCGGGATCCAAGCCATTCGATCGCTACGACGGTGAAGAACTTGACACGATACTCGACGAGTTATCGGATTTGCTGACTTGGCGGGGTTAGGCGACCCTGCCACGGCGCCGGGTCATTCGAATGCAATGGGTCAAGCCAGCGACGGTTAGCACCGACCCGGCCGCCAACAACAGAGCGAGCCATGGCGATCCGCCGTTCCACCCGCCTGTCTCTGGCAATGTGGGTGCCATTGTCGGCTCGGGGCCCGGCACACCTTCTACCCCTGCCGCCAAAACCGTCGGCACCGATCCCACGTACCCGCAAACCATTAGATTTCCATCAAATGATTTGACCCCGGAGTTCAAGACTGTCTGCGGCTTACCACCCGGTTCGGTTGCAACCATTCTGACATCGACGATGTTGGACAGAGACATCATCGGCACCGGCACGCACGCTTCGGCAGGATTCCGGAAAGCAAACTTGGGGTCGGGAATCCGCTCATTTTCGTCCAATGCATCTACGTGATAGTAGTTCCCGCTGATCGTGTAACGGTGATGCATCATTCCGAGATTCGACGCTTCGCCACCCTCTGTCATCCGAATGCCGACGAACGTCGCACTAGGAACATCGCCCGGTTCGGCGACAATCCAGAAACCATCACCAGAAACCGATCCGCCCTCTTCCGGGAGGAAAATCTCGTATCGATTGCCATCCTCGTCAGCCAAGAACTGAGGCAAAGGTCCGGGAGGATTTACGGGAGAGGGATCTGAGGCTAGAAGCAGGCCAGCACCGATGAACGACGTAACAATCGCGGCAAGTGCCGCGGAAGATGCAACGATCCATCGTCGAATCGAATACGTTTCGTGAAATCGGCTTGTATTTGTCATCGTCAATTGCAATCTTTCATGATGCGGGTGGCGATCATAGTATCTCGTCGCGAATCAACGGGGGTAGATGCCATTTCCGCTCCGGCATGCCCCCCGAACCTGAGAGTCGCCAATCAACGCGAGGCGCAATGCGCCGCGATTGTACGTCTACCGTATAAACTGAGGAATACGGTATAGTCGCGGAGTCTATAGCCGTTCTCAAAAGCCCAACATGGCAACCTCCCCAACACTCGTTTCCAGTCCTTCAAATTCCTTAAGGCCGTCAAGCAGGAACGGGTATGAACGCTCGCTAACTGAACTCATCAACGAGGTGGAGACTTACCTCGCTCCCGAAGAGGTTGAGTTCGTCCAGGCCGCCTACGAGTACGCCTATCTCGCTCACGACGGTCAAAAGCGCAAGTCAGGCGAACCGTACATCATTCATCCGATCAGCGTCTCTCTGCGGCTCGCCAAGCTGAATCTCCCGGCCGATCTCATTGCCGCCGGTCTTCTGCACGACACCGTCGAAGATTGCGGTATCGAGGTGGAAGACATTCGTGATCAGTTTGGTGAAGTCGTCGCGCTCCTCGTCGATGGCGTCACGAAACTGAAGCACATCGAACTCAAAGCGGTCGGCGGCGGAACTCACAGCCGACGTCATGCCGACGACCGCGAGCAGCAACGCATCGAAAGTCTCCGGAAGATGTTCGTCACCGCAGGCGATGACCGAAGAGTACTGCTGATCAAACTCGCCGACCGAATGCACAACGTCGAAACCCTCAACTTCGTGCCTGAGGAGCAGCAGCAACGGATCGCCCGCGAGACGATGGATATCTACGCTCCTCTCGCCGATCGTTTGGGAATGAACGATTGGAAGTGGCGACTCGAAGACTCGGCCTTTTACTACCTCGACAACCGGGAGTACCGCACGATCTCCGGGTTGGTGAAGCGCAAGCGCCGCGAACGTGAAGAATTCACGAAACGAGCGGTCGATATCCTCACAGACGCCGTCAAAGAACAAGCCGGCATCAAAGCATCCATAAGCGGCCGTGCCAAACATCTCTACAGCATTGCAAGAAAAAAAAGGCGCTACGAAGAGTTAGGGCGGACATTTAACGAGATCCACGATCTGATCGCCCTGCGCGTCATTACCCAATCGACTGCCGAATGCTACTACGTCCTAGGTATCGTCCACGGAATGTGGCCCATGATCGAGGGCACCTTCGACGACTACATTTCCAAACCTAAGTCGAATGGATACCAGTCCCTCCACACGACCGTACGGGGACCCGATAGCACGCCGTTGGAGGTGCAGATCCGTTCGCAGGAGATGCATGAGATCGCCGAGCAAGGGTTCGCCGCACATTGGGCGTACAAACAGGGCGGCAACAACCAAGGCGATATCAACTCATCGGATCGGACCATGACCTGGCTCAAGGACATGATCACGATGGACGATATCTCGGATGACTCGAGCGAGTTCATCGATTCCGTTGACCAAGAGATCTTGAGCAACGACCAAATCCAAGTATTCACTCCCAGAGGCGATGTGAAGGAGCTGCCCTCCGGTGCGACGCCCCTCGATTTCGCATACCGAATCCATACGGAGTTGGGACATAGCACCGTCGGCGCCGTCGTAAACGGTAAGCTAGTCCCTCTCAACACCACGCTCCAGTCTGGCGATGTCGTTGAGATTCGCAAATCCAGGACTCCACGCGGCCCGAGCCTCGACTGGCAGGATGCTGACAAACGATATTTGGTGACCAACAGCGCCAAGGCCAAAGTACGGCAGTGGTTCAGCCGCCAAGCGCGCGACACCAACATCCAGCAAGGACGCCAACAGTTGCGGCGTGTCGTCGACCAACTCTCGCGGATGGGCCATGAAGTCGACATCGAAGAGATCGCCGATCTGATGAGTTATGCATCGACTGACGAACTGCTCGCAGATCTCGGCAAGACACACCAACAACCTTCGGTCATCGTAAAAACGGTTATCAATGCGATTGAGGAGCAGAAACCCGAAGTTGTTCTCGAAGCACAACTCGCAGAAGGGCAGCGAGCTGCAGCCCGCATCGAAGCGTCAGGGCTAGGCAGAGGCGTCATCGTAATGGGACTTCCGGGAGTCCAAATCAACTTCCCGCAGTGTTGTAGCCCTGTATACGGCGACGAGATTGTCGGATTCCTAACTCGTGGGAGGGGTGTTTCAGCCCACCGCACCAACTGTCAGAATGTCAGGAACATCGCTGAAGACGATATGGACCGCATCGTCACTGCCGGTTGGGGGCATGTCGAGGGATCATATCCGACGAGACTCCGAGTTGAAGGCTCTGATCGCATGGGATTGATCCACGACATCAGCGGCATTGTCCGGGATGAGAAGATGAATTTGCACAAGATGGCTTCGGGCGAGGACATCGGCCGCGGCAGCACACGCATCGATTTCACCGTGTACACAACCGGCCTCGAGCAACTCGCAAAACTTTTCAGCCGTCTCGAATCGGTTCCCGGCGTCTACCACGTTAGTCGAATCAACTGATAGAGGCACGTCCCGTAAGAATCGAGACAGGTTCTCTTACGTCAAAAGTTGGGGCAACTCCGGTGGTGCGTAGCCGCCAATGGCGGTTCAATCAGCAAAACCGATTTTTAATAGAATCGAAGGAGTCTGATCCTTCCGAGGACCTGAACGCAACTCCGCCAATCGAAAGGCAACCGAAAACACATGCCTGCAGCCAAGTCACAGCGCGTCCAGCGGCGCCGAGCCGCCCGCAACCGAACCGTGCGGTCGTTGGTCCGCACGCGCGTCACCGACGCTCGCCAAGCCATCGACACTTCGCCCACCGAAGACGCGACCGTCCAGCAGCTGCGAGCCGCGATCAGCGCCCTTGACGTCGCAACGCGCAAGGGTGTCATTCACCGAAACCAGTCCTCACGCAAAAAGAGCCGTTTGGCAAAGCGCCTTAACAAAGCTCTAGCGAGCTGATGCTCCGCGACGATCCGCCAGATCATCACGATCACCATCACGGCCATCCCCACGAAGATCACCTGGGTGGCCATCCCCAAACTGAGCATCTCCACACGCACGGGACACCTTCCTCTGAAGATCCCGGTTCACGTTTCCGCTGGCAAGTCCATCACCCCTTCGAAGATATCCCCGGGCGCGCCGCCATTGAGGTGGGTCCTTGGTCTGGACTGCTTCCTCGCTGGCGATTCGTAGTCCCTGCCGATTATGAAGGCGTCGTCAGATGGGGTATGGGCCCATCTGACGCATCGATGGACGGTTCCGAAATCAGCATGGAAAATGTCCGACGCCCCATGAGGCACGGTCCCGTCCAACTCGTCGATGGCCCGTTAGTCGAGTGGTTTGGCGGACACAACCCGCTCTCATCGACGCGCAGCGCGTACGTAATCATCGACGGCGATCCGCCCCACTACTTGGCGTTTGGGCAGGCCGACGACCCCGAAGGCCCGCCGACAACTCTAGAAGGCGTCTACTTCGCCGCTCATAACCATCCGAATCCGAACTAGGATCTTCGCTGGTACACTTTCTCGCAAGTTTGCTTCTTTGCGAGGAAACCCATGCCTGAATCCATCCAGTGCGATCTCCTCATATCCGGCGGCAATCTCTTAAACACTGACACCGCCGAAATCTATCCGGGTAGCGTCGCAATCAAAGGCGACACCATCGTCGCCATCGAAGACGTTCCGTCGAACTATGTTCCACTCCGCCATATCGACGCTACCGGCCTGATAATCACCCCCGGCATCATCGATCTCCACACTCACGTTGCAGGTGGTATCCGACGGCCATCTCCATACGTTGAAGACATGATGCAGGATGCCGACCTCGCAGGCGTGCACTCTGGCGTCACAACGGTCGTTGACGCGGGCTCTTGCGGTATCGCAAACATAGGCAGCCTGGTTAACCATGTGATTCCGAGCGCTAAGACACGTATCCTCGCGTTGCTCAATGTCGGTTCGATGGGGGTCAACCGAATTCCGGAGGTCACCTCCGCTCTCGACATCGAACATGACGCCGCGGTTGCAGCCATCCAGTCTCGGAAAGACGTCATCGTCGGCGTCAAGGCGCGAATGGTCTCGCCTGGAGTCAGCGCATTAGGCTTCGATCTTCCCAGAGCAGCCAAATCGATCGCTTCCGAAGCTGGCGTTAGATTGATGGTTCATATGGGCGACACGACTGGCCAATCCGATGAAGCCATCGACATCGCACCGAGAATCCTTGCCGAATTGCTGGAGCCGGACGACATCGTAACGCATTCTTTCACGGGAGCGCGAGGCGGTCTTGTCGGCGACGACCGCGCGTTGCTCCGTGAAGCCATTGACGCCCAAAATCGGGGCGTCAAGTTCGACATCGGTGTTGGGGGCCGCAACTTCTCTTTCGATGCCGCAAAGCGTGTGCTCGACGGCGGTTTGAAGCCCGACACCATCAGTTCCGACGTAACGCTTCAAAGCCGTTACGCAGGAACATCATTCTCGCAGGTCGACTGCATTGGCAAAGTAATCTCCCTAGGCTTCACCCTCGAAGAAGCCCTTGTCATGTCGACGCGCAAACCCGCCGCAATTCTGGGTGAGGAACCTGAACGGATGCTGGGATGCATGGCTCCTGGTACGCATGCCGACCTGACACTACTGAGAGTCCACGAAGGTGCGTTCCAGTTCATCGACGGCGACAACAACATCAATCACGGGCCCTATGCCCTCGAACCCGTATCGTGTATCCGGGGCGGGCAAGTGATGCCGATAGACTACGGACCTAGACCTCAAGGATGGTTGCCCGACTCCCTCTGACACCAAAGCACGTACCAGCATGAAAAACCAACAGATCCTCGACTCCATCGCCGAACTCCCACGTATCAAGTTGGCGCGTCTCTGCACCCCTTTCGAGGAGACCCCAAATCTGCGCGCTGCCATCGCGGAATCTATGGATGCAGACATTGACGCGGTTCCTCGTATCTTCTTCAAGCGAGACGATGCCACAGGTTTCGCGTTCGGGGGCAACAAGGCCCGACATATGGAGTTTCTGTTCGCTCATCTCATCGGACGGGGATTCGACACCATCGTCAACATCAATCACTACCACTCCAATCAGGCGCGTTTTGTCGCGGCCGCTTCCGCTAAGACTGGCCTCAAATGCCATATGGTCGCCGTCGACATGCTCGACGCTCCTGTCGTCGGGAACCTCCTGATTGGTCACCTCACCGGAGCAGAGATACACCGTGTCCCGGGCGAATACTCCCGATCGGTTGCCGAAAAGCTTGTCGAAGAGGAGAACGGTAACGGTCGCAAAGCGACGGTACTCTCCGACAACGACTTTTCCGATATCGCCGGGATGATCGGCTTCGTGGAAACCGGCATCGAACTCGACGCGCAGACCTCGGATGCAGATCTCGGCGGCGCGCCGCTTCGCTTCTGGGGCCTCGTCGGTCGTTCGATTGCGGGTGTTCGTCTCTACGCCCGGAATACCGGTAAACCTTGGTCTGCGTCCGCAACGGCGTATTCCCACACCCAGCCCGACAGCTACGAAGCGATCTACATCGACCGTTCGACCCGCGTCGCCGAACTCTTGGGTCTCGACACCGCACTCGAACCAAGTGACCTTGACACCATCACTGGCTACCAAGGCTCCGACTACGGCGTCCCTCACGACGGCGTGTTCGAGGCGATCCACATGGTGGCGAAAGCCGAGGGCATTCTCTTAGACCCAAACTACACCGGCAAGTCGATGTCCGCTCTGATCGGCGAAATCCGTGCCGGGAACCTCGATCCCGATACTCCGATCGTGTTCATCCATTCCGGCGGGTTACCGCAGACCTTCGCCTATGCCCAGCAACTTTGGGACTGGGGTTCCGATTAGGTCCTCGTTACGCACGTAGCCTTGACCAATTCTCGTGTGGAAAGGCGCGTAGTGCCGGAAATATGGTGGCATGGGCCCGGTTTGATGGCGGCGGCGCGTATGGCAATCTGGCTTTTCCCCATCGCAGTTGCGGTTTTTGCATTGAATCCTCGATTCTCTTAGACTTAAAGAATGCGTCACCTAACGAATCGGCATTCGCTTCTCCCCTACGCCGATCTCTCGTAAACCCGTCACCCCGACGCCTTAGAGGTAGACACCTTGGTAACACAGACCGACGAACACGCAGCATCCACGGGCGCCAACGGCCTGACCGTTCAAGACGCAATTACCGAGTACATCATGTCGATACCGGATGAGAACAAGCGTCTCATCCACCCCGAACTCTCCAAATTCGCTCGATGGATCGGCGGTAGCAACACTCTCGAAGCATTGCGGCCTTCCGACGTCAGCCCTTACTCTGAGACTTTCGGCGCGAGCGCATCCGACGCGAACAAGCAGCGCATCGCCGCCGTGAAAGACTTCTTGAACTACGTCAAGAAGAAGGGTTACATCGACGTGAGCCTTGCTCCTCACGTGCGCGTCCGCAAGCCTACCCTAAACGCCGGCCGAGGCGCTTCCGTCCGCCGTCGTACTGGTGAGGTGCAGATTACGCGCCAAGGCTACGACGAAATGGTCAACCGGCTCGAATCTCTCAGGCAAGAGACTGTTCGTCTCGCCGATGAGATCGAACGTGCGGCGGCCAGCGGTGACGTTCGCGAAAATGCTCCGCTCGAAGCCGCTCGCGAGAACCAGGGGATGGTGATCGCGCAGATCAACAGGCTTGAATCGACTCTCAAAGTCGCAACCATCATCGAAGAATCCGATCGCAGCAACGACGAAGTCCAAATTGGTTCGTGGGTGACTCTCAAGAACACGAGGACCGACAGAAACGTCGACTACCAGATCGTAGCCGCTAACGAAGCCAACCCCTTGCGGAACAAGATCTCCGACATTTCCCCCTTGGGCAACGTAATCCTCGGATGCAAGGTTGGTGACCAAGTTACCGTTAAAGCGCCATCCGGAGAACAGAAGTTCACGGTCGACAACATCTTCTGATCACATCGACCGTCAATTCAGACCGACTGAACCCTGTTGCTCAATTCCTTGGAAACGCGAGTGATGCCACTCGCACCGCCCTCGAGCCAAAGGTAGCTCTCGATGGAATCCTATTTCGATAGTTTCACGATCTTGGCCTTATTCTCGGTCGGGGTGGTCGTACTCCTGCTCCTCGACCTCCTTCTCTTGAGCGGCAAGGATCACCACGTCGGCATGAAGGAGGCGGGCCTCCTGACGGTTCTTTGGACCCTCGTAGCTGCAGCGGTCGGCGTTTGGGTCTTCATTGCGGGAGGAACCGAGCTCGGGATCGAGTACACGACGGCCTATGTCGCGGAACGTGCGCTTAGCATTGACAACCTGTTCGTATTCCTCGTAATCTTCAACTACTTCGCGCTACCCGATCTCTTCCGATCCAGGGCCCTTCTATTCGGCATCGTAGGAGCTCTCATCGCCCGCGCCGTATTCATCTTCTTCGCAGTCGGCATCATCGCTGTTTTCGAACCGGTCCTTTACCTGCTCGCGGCGGTACTCATCTACACCGCATACAAGCTCATCACCTCTCACGGTGAAGACGTCGACCCTTCAAAGAACATCGTGGCAAGAGCGTTCCGTCGGTTTTACCCGGTATCTGACGAGTACGACGGCCACAACTTCTTCACCGTCAAAAACGGCATCAAGATGGCGACGCCCTTCGCACTCGTCGTCCTAGTCCTGGCATCCACCGATGTCGTCTTCGCCATCGACTCCATACCGACAGTTGTCGGCATCTCCAAGAATCAGTTCATCATCTGGTCTTCGAACGCGATGGCAGTTCTCGGAATGAGGCCACTGTTCTTCCTTCTAGAGGGTCTTGTCAATCTCTTCCGGTTCCTGTCTTACGGTTTGGCCGCGATCCTTGCGTTCATCGGCGTCAAGATCATCGTTGAGACTGCCGTACATGATCAGTTCCATAACTTCATCCACGACTTCGGCGTGCCTGGAGACTCCGTCTCCATCACCATCACACTAGGATCCCTCGCAATCGTCATCGCGATCTTGATCCTCAGCGTCATCGCATCCGTGGTTCTTCCTAAGTCCGAGGAAGATCACCACTCTCATGATGAGGCCGCGGCGTGACCACCGCGAGCCGATCGACGCGATCGCAACTCGCTGAGGAACTCGAACGAGCGGTTGCCGGCGAAGTCAGATTCGACCGCTATTCACGTCAGCTCTACTCCACAGATGCTTCCATTTACAGGATGACGCCACTCGGGGTTGTCCTACCTCGGGACGCTGACGACGTCAGCGCCATCATCGAGACGTGCAACAACGCTGGGGTTTCCGTGTTACCTCGAGGCGGCGGTACCGGATTGTCCGGGCAGACCGTCAACCGAGGTGTCGTCATTGACTTCTCAAAATACATGCACGACATTCTCGAGATCAACCGCGAAGAGGGTTGGGTTCACACCCAGCCAGGAGTCACGATTGACGATCTCAACCGCCAAGTGGTCCATACTGGAAAGTACTTCACGCCTGACCCCAGCACATCCTCCCGCGCCAACATCGGCGGCGCGATGGGCAACAACTCCTGCGGCTCTCACTCCATCATTTACGGCAAGACGGTCGATCAGGTGCAGCAGATGTCGGTCATTCTCTCCGACGGGTCGTCTGCCAGATTTGAAGCACTGACGACCTCGCAGCTAGAGGGCAAGATGGGGTTGTCGAGCCTGGAAGGTCAGATCTACCGGGGCATTCCTTCGATTGCTGACCGTGCCGCTCCGGAAGTCGACAGGCGCTTCCCGAAGATTCTGCGTCGCGTCGGCGGTTACAACATCGATCGCGTCTATGCACCAGAGACCGGCAGTCCGCTTATCGACCTCACGCAGGTCATGGTCGGTTCCGAAGGAACTTTAGCCGCCGTCACCGATGCACGCCTCAAACTTTGGGACATCCCCAAATCGAAGGGTTTGGCGGTTCTCCACTTCAGCACCCTACGCGACGCCATGGAAGCGACGGTTGCTACGCTTGAGCACGAAGTCAGCGCCGTTGAGCACATCGGCGAGATCATCATCAACCAGGCCACACGATCGCTCGGTTTCTCCCGCAACATTGGTTTCCTTCAGGGCGAACCATCCGACATTCTCGTTGTTGAGATGACTGGCGACACTACCGCCGAAGTTCAGTCAAAACTGTCCGCGTTCGAGCAGGTCATCTCGCGGACGACTAACGTCTTTGCCGTCACACTCTTGCTCGAACCCCCGCAACAGCGCCAGGTGTGGGCGATGCGGGAAGCCGGGCTTGGTTTGATGATGAACGTCGAGGGCGATAGCAAACCGCTCCCGTTTGTCGAAGACACCGCCGTCTCGCCCGAACGGTTGCCTGAGTACGTTGAGCGGTTCGACGAAATCGTGAGGCGTCACGGCACCGAAGCCGGGTATTATGGTCACGCCAGCGTTGGGTGTCTTCACATCCGTCCTTTGGTCAATCTCAAGAAGGACGCGGGCATCGATACGATGTACCAGATTGCTGACGAGATATCCGACCTCGTCCTTGAGTTTGGTGGTTCGCTCAGCGGGGAACACGGCGATGGGATAGTTCGAGGCGCATGGGCAGAGAAGATGTTCGGGGCCGATCTTGTCGATCACTTCCGAGAGGTTAAAGGTCTATTTGATCCCAACGGCATCATGAATCCGGGCAAGGTTTTCGACACTCCCGACATGCGCGAGAACCTTCGTTACGGTTCGGAATACGCAACTGCTCCGATCCCGACGAAACTCGATTGGACTGCGGATGGCGGTTTCGCCGGAGCGGTTGAACGTTGCAACGGCGTCGGTGCGTGCCGAAAAGTCAACGCCGGTGCGATGTGTCCCTCCTATATGGCGACACGTGAGGAAGAGCACTCGACTCGAGGTCGTGCCAACGCGTTAAGAGGCGCAATATCTGGAGCGTTGCCGTTAGACGAGATCCGGTCCGAGCGGATGTTCGAGGTTCTTGACCTGTGTCTCGAATGCAAGTCATGCAAATCCGAGTGTCCGTCGAACGTCGACATGGCCAAGATCAAGTACGAGTTTCTCAACCTCTATTACCAAACGCACTCGATCCCACTTCGCTCCCGGTTAGCGGCTAATATTCACCGCCTGAATTCCCTTGCTCCTGGTCCGCTCGCACCGATCGCCAACATCGTCAATCGCTCGGCTCCGGCCAGATGGGCCTCGGAGAAGGTCCTCGGCATAGACCGACGCAGACGCCTCCCTAAGATAGTGAGCCTGACCTTCGAGCAATGGTTCAACCGGCATCAACCCGACACCACAGGGTCACGGGGCGACATCGTCCTGTTCCACGACACTTTCATGAACTTCAACCACCCCAAATCAGGGATGGCCGCAGTCAAGTTGCTCGAGGCATTGGGCTACCGCGTCAAGCTCGCGGACCGAGTCTGTTGCGGACGCCCGATGGTTTCATCAGGTTTCCTTGACCAAGCAGTGGCCAACGCTAGGAAAAATGTTGGCGCGCTGATGCCGCATGTTGAGGCTGGCGCCAAGGTTGTCGGATGCGAGAGTAGCTGCATCTTGACGCTTAAGGATGAGTATCCTGACCTTCTCGGGTCCGACCCAGCGGCCAGAGCAGTCGCAGACGCATCTATGATGCTGGAGGAGATACTGATCGAAGCGCAGGGCGATGGTCACCAACAGATCGAATGGACTGACGCCGACGCCGATGTTCTCCTTCATATCCACTGCCACGAGCGAGCTTTGATCGGAACCTCGCAGGCCGTATCCGCCTTGAATCTCCCACCCAACTACAGAGCGGAACTCATCGACGCCGGTTGTTGCGGCATGGCTGGATCGTTTGGGTACGCCAAAGAGCACTACGACGTATCTCGGCAAGTCGGTGAAGACCGACTCTTCCCTGCGCTCCGAAAAGCGGTACCCGGCACGCAGGTCGCCGTTACCGGTGTCTCCTGCAAGCAGCAGATCGAAGACGAATTGGACCGTCCTGCTCACTTCCTAGCCGAACTCCTCGCCGAAGCGGTGGCCTGAACTCATGTCTACCGTAGGTATCATCGCCAACCCCGCGGCTGGAAAAGACATCCGGCGACTCGTCGCTCAAGGCCGGGTCGTGTCTAACCAGGAAAAGTCCAACATTCTTCGCCGAGTATTTGCCGGTCTCCAATCTCACGGCGTAGCCAAGGTCATTGTGATGCCCGATACGGCGGGTTTGGCACGTGCGGCGATGAATGACACGGAAGCCTCGCTACAGTCGGAGTTCATCTCGCAGACGCCTACCGGGCACCAGCAGGACTCGACAATCGCCGCCCGGATGATGGATGAGGCTGGTGCCGACTGCATCGTAACGCTCGGAGGAGACGGCACAAACCGCTTAGTCGCGAAAGGGTGCGGTGATGTCCCGATTGCCCCGATATCGACTGGGACCAACAATGTCTTCCCGCGTGAGATCGAAGGTACGCTGGCCGGGATCGCTGCCGCGACGGTTGCCAGCCGCGCCGATGTGCGTGACAGTGTCTGCCGACGCTCGAAGAAGATCAACATCCACGTAAATGGGGAGTTGCGCGATATCGCTTTAGTCGACGCTGCGGTTTCACGCCAGACCATGGTGGGTGCGCGCGCCCTCTGGGATGTTGCGACCTTGGATTCGGTGTTTCTGACGCGAGCCGAGGCATCTAGCATCGGCATCGCCTCTATCGGTGCCAGACTTGCCCTAATTGCTATCGACGACCCTAAGGGGTTGCATATCGAGTTTCCGGAACCTGGCGCAGACGGCAAGTTGTCGTCGGTTGCGCCGATAGCGCCCGGAATGGTTAGAGACGTACCGATCGAAAGTTGGCGCGTTATTGAGCCGGGAGAAAGCGTGGCTATCCGGGCGCGTCGGGGGACGATAGCTTTGGATGGCGAGCGGGAGGTCGAGTTGCTCGACGGTATGGCGGCGTCCGTGAGTATGGACACCAACGGTCCCTGGGTTGTTGATTTTGACCTCGCACTAGAGGCGGCTTGCGCGAACGCTTAAGAGCTGGGCACAATCGGCCGTGACACGCATAAATATGTGCTGGATTTTGTACATGTTGTTTTGTTGGTGATCAATGCTTGATCACAACGGCGAAACATGTGCAAATTTAGTCCTTGTTTCGTGCATATCGTACTTGATGTGTTCACGAGTTGTACATTTGAAGTGCGATATGTATAATATAGGGTAGTGTTTTATATATTTCTCCAGCGAAGAGGCGATCAATGACCGAGTTCGATCCTCGTAGCCCCTACAACTCGCTTCCTGAATTGCCGCCCGTTACCGAGATAGAAACCCTCGGAGTGATGCGCGCATTGAACTTGGCGAGTCGCGCCCTCGCCAACCTCAACGGTACGGCCCTGAGCGTTCCCAATCCACAGTTGCTGATCGATACGTTCGCCATCGCCGAGGCCGTCGCTAGTTCGGAAATCGAAAACGTCATCACGACAAGCGATGAACTCTACAGGTATCTCGCCGTCGGTAACGAACGGGCATCCGATGCCACGAAGGAGGCGGCACGATATCGCCCAGCGCTTTCCTTGGGCATCGAGAGATTGCGGGACCAACCGCAACTGAACGCGCAACTGTTGACGGACATATGTGGCCAGATCCTCGGATCGAAGACCGACATAAGGGATACCCCTGTCTACATAGGTAACCCGCTGACTAGATACGTGGCCTACACACCGCCCTATGGGAAACCTACGTTGCTCCGTCTCATCGAAAACCTTTTGAATTTCGCAAACGATGACGCCTCCACGTTGGACCCCATCGTCAAAATGGCGATTATCCACTACCAGTTCGAGGCCATCCATCCCTTCCCGGACGGCAACGGGAGAACGGGACGCATCATCAACATCCTTTTTCTGTTGCTAAAAGGACTGCTCGACCAACCCGTGCTGTACTTGAGCCGGTACTTTCTCAGCCATCGCCGAGAGTACTATGCAGGTTTGCGGTCCGTTACCGAAGCGGGTGCATGGGAAGCATGGATTCGGTTCATTTTGGGTGGTGTGAAGGAAGTAGCTGAAGAAGGCCGGGACAACTTGACCAAGATCCGTGAACTGCGCCGGGAGTTCGCTGACAGAGCGAGGATCGATGCACCCACCGCATCGTCGGAGCAGCTTATGGACCTGCTGTTCATGCGTCCCTACGCCACAACCAAGATGGTGCAGGAGGTCGACGGGGTGACCAGAGCAACGGCGCGTTCGCGGTTGGAGGCGCTCGCCAAAGCCGGCATGTTGGAACGCATCAAGTCTGGTCGCCATCAACTATTTCGTAACAGCCAGCTTATCGAGATCTTGGTTGGCAGGTCCGACGACATGGAATTCGTAGTTCACTTCGGGGATGGCTAATCACGATATGTACATTTTTTCCCCGATTTTGATCATGCCAATCGGTTGAGGTACGACGCTTTAGCATACCCCGAGGTATATGTATAATTCGAGGCATTATTTCGTACGTGTTAATGCCTGTAAGGTTCAACTACCTCGAATCTTGCGGATCAATCCCACAACGTCGCGACTTCGCGCCTCAAGCGTCGACCAGTCCCCATCTGCAACAACGTCGCTGGATACCAATCTCGACCCCATACCAACTGCGCAGACGCCGGCTTCGAACCATGGCCGCAACGACGCTTCGGTGATGTCTACGCCGCCCGTCGGCATGATGGAGGACCATGGCATGGGTGCCAAGACGTCTTTGACGAATCCGGGTCCTCCGACGGCTGAACCTGGGAAGATCTTTACGATGTCAGCACCCAGTTCTTCGGCGGCAGAAATTTCTGATGCTGTTCCGCATCCGGGGATGTATGGGATCTTGCGGCGGTTGCAGACTTTGGCTACGTCGGGGTTCGTCACGGGTCCGACTATGAAGCTGGCTCCGTTGCTGATGTAGATCGATGCGGTTCCGGCATCGAGGACCGATCCGGCTCCGAGGATCGCGTCGGGCAGTTCGGCGGCGCAGAATTTGTCCAAGCTCGAAAAGACTTCCCATGCGTGGTCTCCGCGATTGGTGAATTCGAGGACGCGGATGCCCCCCGCAACGCAGGCTTTGGCGATGTTCTGTGCACTGTCGAGGTCGCCGTTGTAAAACACGGGGACGACGCCGATCTCGTGCATTGCGTTTAGGACTTTTAGCTTTGAATGGCGTGCCATTCGGTATCTCCTGATGACGTTTAGCGAATCAACTTAACCGAGTCTACTGTTTGGGTGTGGGATTGCCGAAAAGTAGGTGTGTTAATCTCATTCTGCGCGCGATCGTACGAGGTCAGGAAATATGGACGTCAATCCGGTAAAGGCTAAACTCGCCGAGGGCAAACCCTCGTTGGGCACGTGGTCGGCAAGTGGCGATCCGACTGTGATAGAGACGTTGCTGCACACGACCGATCTTGATTGGGTGACGTTGGATTTTGAACACAATCCGATCGATGTATCGACGGCCGTCAACTGCCTCCGTGCCGGGAACGGCTCAGGCAAACCGATGTTCGCGCGGATACCTAGCAATGATCCGATCTGGGTCAAGCGTGTTCTCGACATCGGTTTCACGGGCATCGTGGTACCGGATGTGAAGGATGAGGACGAAGCTGAACGCGCTGTGGTTGCGGCGAAGTATCGGCCTCGTGGGTTGCGGGGCATCGGTTCGACTCGTGGGCAGCTTGTGTATGGTTCCGACTACTACGAGAAAGCCAACGATCTGATGATGGTCGTGTGCATGATCGAGGACTGGCGGGCGGTGGATCGGATCGACATGATCATGGCGGTACCGGATCTGGATGTCTGTTTCGTGGGGCCCAATGATCTGGCAAGCTCGCTGGGAGTGCCTACGGGACTAGACAACCAGCATCCTGATCATGTGAAGGCTGTGGAGACTGTGGTGGCGGCGGGTAAGAAGCACGGAGTTGCGACGGGGATCCATTGCATCGATGGGAATGAGGCGGCCCGGCGAATAGAACAGGGGATGACCTGGTTCCCGATAGCTTCGGATGTGAGGTTGTTGAAATCGGCTGTGGATAGTGAACTCGCGAATGTTGCGTCTGGTTCTGGAGGTGAAGGCGACGAGGAGAACGCGACCTTTTACTAGGAACGGGGAAGGCCCAATGCACAGAGCACCAAAGGAGATTGGATAGATGCCATCAGTTGTCACGTTCGGTGAGATTATGCTTCGTCTCGCAACGATGCGGCGAGAGCGGTTCACTCAGGCGCGAGAGTTCGAGGTCACGTACGGCGGGGGCGAGTGCAACGTGGCGGTGTCGCTTGCCAATTTCGGAATTGACTCTGTGTACGTGAGTGCGATCCCGGATAATGACATCGGCCAGGCTTGCATCAACTACGTTCGGCAGTGGGGAGTGGATACGTCTGAGATCCTTCGTCAGGGACAACGATTGGGGACGTATTACCTCGAGAACGGTGCGGCGATGAGGGCGTCCAAGGTGATCTACGACCGCGCTGCATCGTCTATTGCTGAGTTGGGACCGGGTGAAGTCGAGTGGGAGCGGATATTCGAGGGCAAGGACTGGTTCCACTTCACGGGTATCACGCCTGCGATCTCGGAGTCGGCCGCGAAGGCGTGTGATGAGGCGGCTTCGATTGCGAAGTCGATGGGGTTGAAGGTATCTGCGGATATGAACTACCGTAAGAATCTATGGTCGCCTGCCGAGGCACAGGCGGTGATGCGTCCGATGATGAAGCATGTGGATGTTGCGATCGGCAATGAGGAGGATGCGGAGATGTCGTTGGGTGTTGCCGCAGAAGGCGTCGATGTGACGAGCGGGGAGATTGACGCGAGCGCGTATGAGCCGGTGGTCAATCAACTAGTCGATGAATTTGGATTTGAACAGGTTGGGATCACGCTCCGAGAGTCGCAGTCTGCAGATGACAACGACTGGTCGGCAATCTACTACGACGGTAGCGACGTCTTGATTGCGCCGAAGTATCCGGTGCGGATCGTGGATCGGGTCGGCGGTGGTGACGCGTTCTCAGCGGGCATCATCTACGGGAACCTGCAGGACGGTTGGAGTTCGGGTCAGATCCTCGGGTTTGCAGCCGCTTCGTCGGCTCTTGCGCATACTTTCCATGGCGATTTCAACTTGGTCTCGGTGAGTGAGGTGATGAGTGTGGCCGGAGGCGATGTGAGCGGTCGAGTTCAGCGATGAGTTCCGAGTTTCAAGGGAAGGTCGCGCTTGTGACCGGCGGATCAAAGGGAATCGGACGGGCTTGCGCGTACGCTTTCGCTGCAGAGGGTGTCAACGTTGCGGTGACGGGCCGTACTTTGTCGGAGCTTGAGGCAACTGCTGCCCGGGTGCGTGATTTGGGGGCGAAGGCGCTGGTTTGTCAATCGGATTTCTCGGATCGGGCGCAGGTCGCGAGGATAGTACCAGCAGTTTTGGCGGAGTTTGGACGGATCGATGTTCTGGTGAACAATGCGGCGATCATCCATCCGCGGATCGATTTGGTTGATCTGGATGATGACGTCTGGTACGACGTGATCGAGGTGAATCTAAACGCGGCGGCGATGCTGACTAAGGCGGTGATTCCATCGATGGTCGACCAGGGCGGTGGAACGATCATCAATGTCTCGAGTATCGGTGGTCGGAGTGGCGGACGTGGTCGGAGCGCGTATCGGGTAACGAAGTCGGCGTTGATCAGCTTGACGCAGTCGCTGGCAGCGGAGTTGCATGAGCATGGGATCAACGTGAATGCAATTTGTCCCGGCGGGACCGACACGGAGGGTTACCGGGAAGCCTTCGGCAATCGGGGACGTGAGGACAATCCAGATTTGATGCTTCCTTCGGAGATCGCAAACGTGGCAGTATTTCTAGCTTCCGAGAAATCGTCAGCGGTGACTGGGACCGCGATCGACGCGTTCGGCGGTAACAATCCGCTGTTCGCGTAGCGATGGCCGACGCTTCATTGATCCTGACGATCGATCAAGGCACGACTTCGACTCGTGCGATCGTTTTTGATGATGAGGCTCGACCGATTGGATCGGCGCAGCGGGAGATCAGGCAAATCTTCCCGCAGCCTGGATGGGTTGAGCATGACCCGGTTGAGATAGCTGAGAGCGCGATTGGGACGGCTCGGCACGCTCTTCACGAGGCTGGTGCTTCGGCGGCTGATGTCGAGGCGTTGGGGATTACCAATCAGCGTGAGACTACGGTTATCTGGGAGAGCCGGAGCGGATTGCCGATGTCGAATGCGATTGTTTGGCAGGACCATCGCACGGTAGAGATGTGTAATGCGCTGAGCGATGCGGGTGTTGCCGACGACATCTGGGCGCGGACGGGGTTGATTGTTGATCCATATTTCTCTGCGACGAAGATGCGGTGGATGATGGATCATTTGGCGATCCCGAACTTGCAAGGTAGGCTTGAAAACGGAGATGTGCGGTTCGGGACGGTGGATTCTTGGTTGATCGATCAACTTGTGAGAGGCGAGAGCGGCGGAGGTGGGGATGACGTTCCGCATTTGACGGATGTCACTAATGCTGGACGGACGATGCTCTTGAATATCCACGATCTGAGTTGGGATCCGGACCTGCTTCGGATCTTTGGGATTCCTGAGGTGGCGTTGCCGACGCCGATGCCCTCAGCGGGGCATTTCGCGGTGACACATCCTTCGATTTTTGGTCGGGAGATTCCGATAACCGGGGTGGCTGGTGACCAAAATGCGGCATTGTATGGACAAGCGTGTTTTGCTCGCGGAGACATGAAGTGCACGTATGGGACGGGTGCGTTTCTGCTGGCAAACAGCGGAACGGAATCCCATTCGCTGTTCACCGACGGCGCCGCGGGGGAGATGGGTGCAGACGATCTAGAAAAAGCGTCGGGCGGTTTGCTGTTTACGCTTGGTTGGCAGGCAGGGGGATCGAAGGCGTACGCGCTCGAGGCTTCGATCTTCAACACGGGTTCGACGATGCAGTGGTTGCGGGATGGGCTCGGGATCATTGGTGATGCGGCGGAGTCTTCGGATATCGCGGTGATGCTGGGGGATAACGGCGGAGTGTATCTGGTGCCGGCGTTTTCGGGTTTGGGGTCGCCGCACTGGGATCCTCATGCGCGGGCATCGATCACTGGGATCAGCAGAGGGACGACGAAGGACCATGTGATCAGGGCGGCGCTGGAGTCGACGGCTTACCAGGTGAAGGAAGTTGTGGACATCATGGACTCTCAGTTGCGGTTGCCAAGACGGGGCAATCGGCGAGAGAGAGTGCTAAGGGTCGATGGCGGGCAAACTCGGAGTCCGTTCTTGATGCAGTTCCAGGCGGATCTGTTGGACCGTCCGATTGAGGTCTCAGCGATGGATGAGACGACAGCCTTAGGAGCGGCGTTTTTGGCGGGTCGAGCCTCTGGGATTTGGCGGTCGGATCGGGAGTTGGCGGAGCTTTGGAGTTGTGAACTGCGTTATGAACCTGACATGTCAGAGAGTCGGCGGGTGAATCTGATGGCTGGTTGGAACGAGGCTTTGAGGCGGACGAAGACGAATTTCCGCGGGTGATCCTCGGGAGCGGGGTGTTGGTCGGGAACATTTGACCGCTCGGTTGCGTCTTGTTTGTAGAGGTTCGGAAACGCGAACCTATAGGCAAGGAGATCGATATGAAGGCGAGGATGTTCCGATATTTGGTGTGCGTTCTGAGTGTGGTGGCTTTTTGGATGGTGGCAGTGGCTTGTTACGACGCACGGGAGGGAGTTATCGAGCCGGATCTGGGATCGAAGAGTGAGGATGTTCTTGAGATTCCTTCTGGGAATCGGGTCGACAGGTCGGTGGATGTCAGAGTCTCATATCTAGAACGGATCGCGTTGTCGTCGGGTGCGAGGTTGGTGGTTGAGTTGCGGGACGTTTCGCTGCAGGATTCGGCGGCGCCTCTGGTTTCGAGGCGGACGATCTATGATCCAGGGCAGGTGCCGATTGAGGTTGAGCTTGGGTATAGCAGCGGGGACATCAAGAACCGGAACACGTACGGGGTGCAGGCGACGATCTTTGAGGCGGATGGACGGATGGCGTTTACGAATGACACGGCGTATGACGTGATTACGAGGGGTAATCCGGATCGGATGGATATGCGATTGGTGTTGGTGCAACCTCCACCGGGACTGGTAGAGGAAGGCGATCCTGATTGGCGGTCTTGGATCGAGGTGCCAGTGGAAGTTACTGGAGTCGAATTGTTGGATGGGGAGCAGCTGCCGACGGTTAGGGTTACCTATCTGCAATCGACTGTTGAGGGTTGCGCTCGTCGTGGGACGGAGGCGCATGAGGTTGTTGGGGATGAGATCAGGCTGACGGTGACTTTGATGGAGCATCCTGAGACGGCATGGTCGCCGGATTGCGATGCCGAGGTTGTGGAGTTGGATGCGATCGCTGTGATTGAATCGGGTCTTGAGACTGGGTTGGCGTATCGGGTTTTGGTGAATGGGGTTGAGGCAATGGTGTACGAACATGAATAAGGCGAGATGGATCTAGAGAGGGGGATCTAAGGTTAGGAGCGACGGAGGCCGGGGGCTAGGAGCATCGCCAGCAGGACTAGGGGAGTGCCGCCCAGGGCGGAGATGATCAAAGTCAGTTCGTTGCCGATTAGGGCTGAGAGGGTGCCGCCGAAGGTCCAGCCCAAGGGGAAAAGGCCCATGCCGATGGTGAAGAGGGACATCACGCGTCCGCGCATGGGGCCTCTTGCTTCGCGTTGGAAGAGGTTGATGATGGCGTTCATCCAGATCATGCCGGCGATGCCCATGAGAAAGAGGAGGGCGAGCGTGAGGGGGTAGATGCGGGAGAAGCCAAAGCCGATCATGCAGAAGTCCCAGACGAAGCTGACGATGATGATTGTCCAGATGAGGCGTCGGGGCAGCCCAAAGACGGCGACGATGATGCTGCCTGTGGCGAGGCCGATGCCCAAGGCGGCGGACATCACGCCGAAGCCGACGGGTCCGACGTCGAGGATCTTGGTGGCGTATTCGGGCATCAGGGGGAAGACGGCGACGCCGAAGATGTTCACCGAGGCGTTCATGATGAAGAGCCACGGGAGGATGGGGTTCTTGCGGGCGTAGGCGATGCCCTGTTTGACGGATTCATAGTAGGCTGGCTTGTCGTCGGATTCGTCGTCTGAGACGGCGTAGCGCCCCTTTGGCGCACGGAGGATGAAGATCGCGCCGAGGAGATAGATTGCGGCGACGATGCCGTAAGCCCAGTCGGCTCCGGCGGTGGCGATGATCCAACCGACCATTACTGGGGCGACCATTTCGCCAGCGTTTTCGCCCATCATGACTATTGCAGTAGCCCTGGGCAGAGATCGTCCGGGAACGAGGTCGGCGAGGTATGCCCAGAATGCGGGCATGGCGAAAGAGACTACGGTTCCAGCGGCCAAGGCGAGAGCGAGCATGTGCCATGGTTCGATGATGTCGAGGGCTAAGAGGATCGCCTGGATGATCGAGACGATGGCGAGTGCGGTGCGGACGAATGCGAGGATCTTCCGTCGGTCGAAGCGGTCTGCAATTGCCCCGGCGAAGATGGGGAGGATGAGGATGGGTATCGAGCGCATACCGGAGACGAGTCCGACCCATAGGTTCGAACCTGTGAGGTCGTACATGACCCATGACTGTGCGGCGGTGCGCGCGACAGCTCCGATGTCGAAGAGGGCTTCGGATGCTAAAAGGCGTGCGAAGCCAGGGATGGCGAAGACGCGGAGGACGGGCGGGGTCATTAAAACTATGATGCGCGAGATTTTGAAAGACTAGAGGAATAGGGCGTCGGTTTTTGGGGTGATATATGTGGGTCGCAGTGTTGGTTGTTTGTCTTGCCCAGCACGAATTGTCCCCACCTCGGAAAGTGTGAAGAAGATTGGGGGGTCGCGCCATTTTCGCCGCCGTTGGTGGTGTTTTGGGTTACCCGAAAGGGGCGGTTCCCATCTTTCCATGCCCTCTAGCTTTTGGGTTAGGCGCATGGCGGTACCACGCCGATGTCGCGCCCTCTTCATGTTGCGAAGGGAGCGGTTGTGCCATAAGGGATCAGACGAGTGCGAGGAAAGCGCCGTTTTCGTCGTCGTGGAACTCTGCGATGTCTTCGTAACGGTCGCGTAGCAGTGACGCAATCTCCGAGGTTGAGCGATTGCCACGTCGGATCCATACGACTTTAGGCGGGGGTCCATACACGAAGCTGAACTGCCGGAAGTCGGAATCTTTGGATACGATCGTCAATCCTTGCTCTCTGGCGAATGCCCATACATTGATATCATCGGCTGATTCGAGCCCGACATCTTTTACGTGAATAGTATCCGGATAGAGATCGATTAAAACCGATTTGAGGCGTTGCGAGAGATTTTGGTCGAGCAATAGCCTCATTCGACTGGCAACGACACCAAGCGTCGTTCACGGTCCGCGGCGAACGACAAACAAGCTCGGATATCTGACGTTTCAAGCTCTGGAAAATCGGCCATAATCTCATCTTCAGACATCCCCGAAGCCAGATACTCCAACACATCGTAGACCGTCATTCGAAGTCCGCGGATGCACGGTTTTCCTCCACGTTTGCTCGGGTCTATCGTGATTATGTCTCTATAGTCTGACAACCCTGCATACCTCGGAAATTGATGCATTCAACAGTGTCATTAGCATACCAGCCGCTCTCACACACTCATGTTGGGAGGTCGTTGGATTCACGTCATTGCCGGGGGTGTGGTTTCGGGTTGGTAGTTGATTGGGTTTTTCCGCCCTTGCATTAAGCGCGTCGGAAAGTCGGCGAGGCGATGTAGGCGATGATTGGGAGGGTTATGGTGGCTATGGCAGAGGTTAGCAGGGCGGTTTCTGGGGTTGTGAAGTGGGCTATTGCGGCGCTGATGGTCCAGCCGATGGGGATTAGGCCCATGACGATGGAGTATGGCGTCATGATGTGTGGGTGAAGGATGGTGAATCGGTTAGTTCGGAACATCGTGAAGATGGTGTTGCTCCAGATGACGCTGACGAATCCCATGAAGAACAGGATGAGGAGGGATGCTGGAAGGTTCGGGGCGAATGCGAACGCGATGGTGCCGACAGCCCAGGCCGAGCTGGTGAGAATGGCGACGATCGGGGCGCGGATTACTCTGCCTACCAATGCGCAAAAGGCAGCTCCGACGGCCAGTCCGCCGCCTAGGATGCCGGTCATTAGGCCGAATCCGAGTCCTCCGCTGTCGAAGACTTCGATCGCATATTCGGGGATGAGCGGGAACACGGCAATGCCGAAGAGGTTGGTGGCGAGGAGCATGACCATGAGCCAATCGAGTGGCTGGGAGCGTCCGATGTGGCGGAGTCCTATCCGGAGGTTCCAGATGTAGGAGTGGTGGTAGTTTCCGACGCGGGAGTCGCGTTCTGGGGTCGGGACGTTGAGGATGAGGTATGCGCCTGCGAAGTAGAGGATGGCGATGAAGACGAAAGACCATTCGGCGCCGGCGAGGGCGATGAAGACGCCGACCGAGACAGGCCCGATGAGTTCGCCGATGTTGTGCGCGAAGGCGAGGATGGCATCTGCTCGGGATGCGAGGCGAGGTTGGACGATGTCGTTGAGGAAGGTGACGAATGACGGCCAGGCAAAAGCGATGGCGAGGCCCGTCAGAAGGGTCAAGACGGCTTGTTGCCATGGGCGCATCGCTCCTGTGCCGATGAGGATGGCTTGGATGATCGCTAGGACGCCGATGAATGCTCTCATTGCGGCGACGAGGAACCGGTGGTTGACGCGGTTGCCGATGTATGCGGCGACGGCTGGGCTGAGGAAAGATGGGACGGCTCGGAACGCGGCGACGGCGCCGACCCAGAGAGTGGATTGGGTGAGGTCGTAGGCCACCCAAGACTGGGCGGCGACGCGGGCAAGGACGCCGATATCGACGACGGCTTCGGAGGCTACGATCCAGTTAAAGCCGCGGTCGAAAAGCTGGTGGACGATTTCGGAGCCGTGTCTGTTTACGGTGCTGATGAACGAACGGGATGATGAGTTTGCCGGTTCGTGCACTGTTTTTTGGGTTGGAATTCGTTGGCGATGCGGTTCGTGCCTCGTCGAATGCGAGCACACGTGTGTTTTCAGATTGCAACATTTGGGGATTGTGATTCTTGGTGATGGTGCGCGATTCGAGAGGGAATGTTTGTCGAGCTAGGATGCGACGGGGACGCGTCACTTCCCCGTTCAATTGCGGACGATGTGGGGTTCGATGTCGTTCTCGTTGATTGTTACGCCGATGCCTGGGCGGTCGGGGAGGTGGAATTGGCCTTCATTGAGTTGCCAGCCGGTGTCTGAGGCGTGTTTGAGGAGGTTGGATAGGCCGCCTTGGAACTCTTGGAGGAGTTCGGGCGACGAGACGGCGGCGCATTGGAGGGTTGCGGCCTGGAATACGGAGACACCGTTGCCCATATGGGGCGTGACGGGGATGTTGGCGGCGTAGGCGAGGTCGCGTTGGCGGATGAAGTCGGAGATGCTGGTTCGGCCGATGTCAGGTTGGTAGACGTCAAAGATGGGGGTAGGAGTTAGCCAATCGGACATCTGGTAGGTTGTGCGGAAGTGTTCTCCGATCGCGATGGGCGCCCCGATTGCTTCGTGTAGGGTGGTGTGTCCAGCGATGTCTTCGGGTTGGAGGGGGCATTCGAAGAAGCGGAGGTTGCGGTCGCCGAATTCGTTTTTGGCTTGGATGGCGTCAGGGAGGGTGCACATCCATAGGGTGTCGACCATCCATTGCTGGATGTTGGGAGCGCCTTGGATTAAGGCGTCGAGTTCTTGGATAGCGTTTTCGATGTCGCCGGATTGGAAAATTTTGACGCCGGTGATGCCTTGATCGGCGAGGGATTGGGCTTGCGTGATGCGTTCTTCGATGGTGGCGCGCCGGAGGCCGGAGAGATAGACGGGGATGTCGGTGCGGAAGTTGGGGTCTAGGAGCACCGCGGCTGGGGTGTCGTTGCGTTTTCCGAGGGCGTCCCAGATGGCGATGTCGAGCGCGGCCAGGGCGTCCATCCAGTATCCGGAGTTGATGCCTCGTCCGCGTTGGGAGTCGTAAACGAAGTCCCAGAGTTCGGTTGGGTTTGCGAACTCTCTGTTTATGACCATCTCGGCGATAGCGGCGTCGACCATGACACAGACGATTTCGGGAGCGACGGGCGTATTGGATTCGCCCCAGCCGATGGTGCCGTCTGTGAGTTCGACGCGGATCAAGGGAGTCTCGACCATCTTGGCGTACACTGTCTGCCATCCAGGTTTGAACTCGTAGCGCGAAAGGGTTGTTGCGGCGGTCGGATCTTCGTTTTGGCGGCGGTATTGTTCCCAGTAGCCAGGCGTGCCGGGGAAAGCGAGATGGGCGGTTTTGATCTCGCGGATGGTGAAGGAAAGGTCGTGGGAGGTCACAGTGATTCGAGGTGGTCGGTTAGGGTTTTGCGGATCTCGTTGAGGGTAGATGGGTCTAGGTTGCCTTTCTCGTTTGCGATGGGAAGTTGGGCCAGGGCTAAGGCGGCGTAGGCTCGGGAGATGTCGGGATTTGTGTTGTTGGTAGTTTCCAAGTGGGTTTTGATGGTTTGGATGTCGCCTCGGACGTAGGGTCCGGAGATGGCTTCGGGGATGCCGTCATCGGTAATGGCTTCGATGGTCGATTTGAGGATCGGGGAGAGAAGCTCGAGGGCTCGGGTACGGTCGATATCGGCGGCTTTCCAGAGTTCGGCGGATATGCCTACTAGTCCAGCGAGAAGTCCGCAGGCCAGGACGGCGGAGGCATGGTACGCGGCGTGGGCGGTTTTGCCTTCGATGGCGAAGTGGTTCCCGTTTAGGTTCGTGACTAGATTTTCAAGCCATCGTTTCAGGATTTCGTCTTGGGTGTCGATCGCGAAGGATGCACCTTCGAAGAGCCATCCGGCGTCGTGGTAAGGGAAGGTCTGTAGCGGATGGAAACCTGCGGTTGAGGCGCCGGCGTTTCTGGCCGATGCTAAGACGTCGAGGGTGAGGGCGCCCGAGCAGTGGATCACGCTATGGTGGGCTTGCCATTTGATGTTGTTGCAGATATCTTTGATGGCGGAATCGGAAGTGGTTATGAATATGGTGTCGGCAGGCTCGATGATCTGGGTGTAGTCGTCCAGGATGGTTGATTCTGGGAATTTAGTTTGGAGCCTCTTGCGGCGATCCGGGTCGCGCGAGGAGATCGCGACGAGGGGGTGACGCTCGCGCAACATCGAAGCGAGCGAAGAACCCAATCGTCCTGGGCCTATAATGCCTATGTTTCTGTGTTTGACCTGGGGCAATTGAAGGTGATGTGGCGGTCGATCCGGGGTCGCGAAGTTTCGGGAAATCTGCGATAATGGAGTGAATCCAGTATCGCATTTGATTTGGGTCGTTTAGGTCATACTCGGTTCGGCGGGCGTTGTTCAACGTCTTCGATTACCATCGCGCGAATCAGGGTCGGCTATGTCGATGGTGTAGGGACTAGCGTGCGATCAGGCCATCAGCAGCATAGGAGTCTGTGAATATGGATTTACCCATCGGGATGCAATCCCTTCCTCCGGCGTATGGATATGACGATGTGGCGATAGTACCGGGGGATGAGACGGTCAACCCGGACATGACGGATGTGTCGACGAGTTTCGATGGTTTTAGCATCGATATCCCGTTCATGGCGTCGGCGATGGATAGCGTGGTTGATCCGAAGTTCGCGGTGGAGATGTCGGATAAAGGCGGGGTAGCGGTCCTGAACATGGATGGGTTGCACACGCGGTATGAGGACACCGCAGCGATTTACGAGGAGATCGCGTCGGCACCTAAGGATGAGGCGACAGGGTTGCTGCAGAAGTTGTATTCGAAGCCGACCGATCCAAATCTGGTGGGTCAACGGGTGATCGAGATTAAAGAGAACGGTGGGAAGGCGGCGGTGTCGTTTGTGCCGCAGACGGCTAAACGACATGCACCGTTGGCAGCGGAGGCGGGGGCGGACATGGTGGTTGTGCAGGGAACGGTGATCACGAAGAGGCACCGATCGAAGAACAGTCCGATCGGGCTGCGATTGTCCGAATTGGTGGAAGATGTCGGGGTGCCGGTGGTTGTCGGGAATACGGTGACATATTCGGTGACTAAGGAGTTAGCGGAAGAGGGTGTACACGGCATTCTGGTTGGTGTGGGTCCGGGTTCGGCTTGTACGAGCCGAGAGGTATTGGGTATCGGAGTTCCGCAGGTTTCGGCGACGATGGAGTGTGTAGCGGCGAGGGATGCGTACTACGAGGAGACGGGGCGGTACGTGTCGATCGTGACGGATGGCGGGATCAGGACTGGCGGTGATGTCTGCAAGAGCGTGGCATGTGGCGCGGATGCGGTGATGATCGGTAGCCCGTTTGCGAAGACCGAGGAGGCTCCGGCGAAGGGTATGCACTGGGGCATGGCCACTTGGCACGATTCGTTGCCGCGCGGTACGCGGATCGATCTTGGTGTCAGGTACAAGTTGGATGAGTTGCTTTTCGGGCCTTCTTCGACATCGGATGGGACTTTGAATTTGGTGGGCGCGTTACAGGTTTGCATGGGGTATGTCGGCGCTGAGACGATCAAGGAGATGCACGGTGCGCGGATGGTGTACGCGCCGGCAATTAAGACGGAGGGGAAGATCTATCAGATGTCAGGGGCATAGGTTGTGCGGTTCGTGGGAGTCTGATCGGATTGACTTGGGGGTATAAGTTGTGATGGAGTTGCCGAACTCGGCTGGGATGCCGTCGCCGTTGGATGGCGTCAAGGTATTGGATTGCTCGCAGATTCTTGCGGGTCCCTATTGCTCGATGCTTCTGGCGGACATGGGTGCGGATGTTGTGAAGATCGAGAAGCCAGGCGGAGGTGATGATACGAGGCGGATGGGGCCGCCATTCTTGGAGGGGGAGTCGGCGGCGTTTCTGGCGATGAATCGGAACAAACGGAGTGTGGTGCTGGATTTCAAGAATCCTGATGGTGTGGCGGCGATGCGGCGGTTGTTGGCGGGTGCTGATGTTGTGATCGAGAACTATCGGGCTGGCGTGATGGGTCGGTTGGGATTGGATTACGAGGCGGTGAAAGAGCTGAACCCGGGGATGATTTATTGCTCGATTTCTGGATTTGGTCGGACGGGTCCGTATGCGGAGCGCGCTGGGTTTGATCTGATAGCGCAAGGGATGAGCGGGGTGATGAGCTTCACGGGGATATCTGGATCGCCCCCGGTGAAGGTTGGGGTGCCGATGGCGGATTTGAATGCGGGGCTGTATTCGGCGTACGGGATATTGTCGGCATATATCCACCGGATGAAGACGGGGGAGGGTCAGTTTTTGGAGGTGAGCATCATGGAGGCAGCGTTGGCGTATACGGTGTGGGAGTCGGCGAGTTATTTCGCAACGGGACAGGTGCCGCCGCCATTGGGTTCAGCCCATCGTTTGTCTGCGCCGTATCAGGCTTTGAAGACAGCGGATGGGCATATCACGATCGGTGCGCCTAATCAGTCAAATTGGGAGCGATTGTGCCGGGCGATTGACAGGGAGGACCTGTTGGAGAACGAGCGATACAAGGACAATGCGGGTCGGTTGTTGAACCGGGTGTCGTTGGAGAAGGATCTGGAGGAGTCATTCGGGACGCGGACGACTGCGGATTGGTGCGAGGTGCTGGATGGGGCGGGAGTTCCGGCAGGGCCGATTTACGATATGGAGCAAGTTTGGGACGATGAGCAGGTTCAGGCGCGTGATATGGATGTGAGTTTGGAGCATCCGACGGTTGGGGAGATACGCAATATCGGGTTAGCGGCGAAGCTCTATGGGTCGCCGGGGCGGATACACTCTCCTGCGCCGTTGTTGGGGCAGCACACGCGCGAGGTTTTGGCGGAGTCTGGATTCAGTGAGGATCAGATTGCGGAGTTGTTGGGTTCGGGGGCTGCGGAAGAAGCCCGATTTTCGTAGATTTCACTCGGCGATTGTGCGGATGTAGTTGACCAGGTGCCAGATCTGGTCGGGGGTTAGGTTGTCGCGTTGGGCGACCATTGGGGTGCCCGCGATTCCGTCGGAGATGAAGGAGTAGAGTTCGTAGTCGGTGTGCAGGGGGACGTGGACCGCTAGGTCGGCAGGTGGTGGGTTGAGGAGTAGCCCCGCGGGGCCGTCACCCTTGCCGGTGTCGCCGTGGCAGGTTGAACAAGTCGTGGCGTAGGTCGCTTGGCCGATCTGGACCGATTCTTGGGTGAGAGGGAATGGGTTGCCTTTTGCTTCGTCGGGAATGCCTATGCCATTGGTGAAGGCGTTGAGGATTGCGAAGATGCCGACGGTAATGACGACGACGGAGATGCTGTAGTGAGGATGGATTTGGAGGGTGACGGGTTTGGCTATGATGACCGTGGAGACCAGGTATGCAAATCCAGCGATGGCGATGAGGATGCCGAATGCGACCATTGCGGATTTGACGGTGGGGCGGATTAGATCGGCGGCGAACGTGGCCGATGTGGCGGAGAAGCGGGTTGAGATGTGAGAGTCGAAGGAGTCGGATCGGACGACGTTGACGTCGAGTTGGTATGCGCCGGAGATGCCGATGGTGACGTCGTCGAGTCGCCAGTGGCCAAGGGAACGTTCGATCAAGGGCGTAAAGTATTCGCCGAATTCGTCGTCGAGGTATTTGATGCGAGCACGGACGTCGGTTGCGAAGAGGAATGGGGTGCCGTCGTCGTCTGTAATGTCGACCGTGAGGGTGTTCGTGCCGGTGTTGCCGGGATCGAGTTTGGCGTTGATGGTTGCGCCGGAGATAGTCTCGGAATAGCTGACGTTTTCGGCAATTCCGATGCCTTGTCGTTCGGCATACTGGCGAGCCGGTTCCAGGCTGGCGAGACCTGCCGTCGCCAATAGGACGGCGAAGGCAACACCAAGTTCAATCGTGACGAAGCGTCGGAGCGAGTTCGCAGTGGCTGTGTCTTCGGTTTGTTCGTCTATCGGGGATTTGGCTACGGATCGGTTGTTTCTTACGGCCAATGCGATGAGGAGAACGAGGAGCAGGACCTTGGCGCCGAGGACTCGTCCGTATGGTGTGTTGAGGGCTTCTGGGATGGTCACCTGCATGAGTGAGGAGACGATTCCGGATGCGACGAGGATGGTCGTTGCGAAGATTGCCAAAGGTGCGAATCGTGAGGCGAATTTGAGGATCACCGATGGTGCGTGAACGTCTGGGATACGGGCGGCGATGATGGATGCGGCGAGGAGGTATGCGATGCCGCCGACCCAGATGGTTGCAGCAATGACATGGATCAGATCGGTGCCGATTGCGAACCAACGGATGTCCGCGGGCGATGCCGCGTTGTGGCTGGTGAGGGCGATCAACAGGAGGTAGATTGCGCCGAAGCCGATTGCACCGATTCCCATGGGGGTCTCGGTGACGAGTGACATTTCTTCGAGGTCTTCGGTTTCTTTCGTGTATGGGTCGTCTCGTCTGAGTTGGATGGCTGCGAAAAGGGCCAATCCTGCGAGGATCGCCGCTGTGATGCGCCACGACCAATAGCGTCCCCAATCGCTTTCCGTGGCGACGTCAAGCAATTGCCCGGGGCCAATGGCGTTTAGCGGGACATCGAAGGCGATAGAGGCTTGGAGGGCCAACTGGGCGAGTTGAGCGAGTGCGACAATCACGATGGCAGCGATAGCGATGAATGCGAATCCGAAGCTGGCGAGTTGAGTGAAGAGCAAGGAGGGCCGGTCGTCTTCATCTCGGGCAACGCGGGAGGCGATGAGGAGTTCAAAGAGTAGGCCGCCGGCGAAGACTGCGATGCCAATGTAGATGATCCAACGGTTTATTGGATCCAATGGCGAAGAAATGAGGGGTTGTTCGGCGACTTCGACCTGCGTGCCTGCGCCCAGAGGCTCGCCGACGGCGAAAAGGAACGAACCTGCGACTTTGTGTCCATCGACAGTGGAGACGTTTCGCCACACTACGGTGTAGGTTCCGTTGTCGAGCGGTGCGAGCGGGACCCACATCGTGGTGGGTTCGGTGGGATCGAACTCGGTATCGCTGGCGGTGACGTCTGCGCCGCCTGGATCTAGGACGAGGATGTTAGAGAACGCAGGTTCGATGGGTTCGGTGAACCAAATGATGACGCGTTCAGGGGCGACGTCGAGTATTTCGTCGGGATTGGGAGACGCTTCTAGGAGGTTGGCGTGGGCGGACGCCGGCTGTTCGAGAAAGACGGTTGCCGAACAGGCGAGGAGTGCGAACGCGGCGACGAATTTGAGGATCTTGCGCTTGCGCCAGATCATGGGCAATGGTTCATTCTTCGTCGTTTGCGCTCTGTGCTTGCAGTTCACGCAGGCGACGTAAGCGTCGTTCCCTCTGTGCTTTACGGCGTTTGTTGCCGCTGGACCAGGCTAGGAAGCTCATGAGGATGACGAATGAGACGATAGCGACTACGGTACCGATTTCGTCCCATAGTCCGACGGCACCGTGCAGGAGGATTTTCGACATAAATGGTTCCCGCGGCGGCGGGTTGGATCAGTTGCGCCTTCTGGCAATGGTAATGGCGAAGATGCTGGTGCCCGTGGCGGCGATGCCGAAGAGGATGCCGACGATGCCGATGATCATTCCAGTGGAAGCCGTCGATGAAGCGGTGTCGACTTCGGATTCGAGCTCTTGTACAGAGTCGAGAGCGCCTTGAGTGGCGTTTTGGATCTCGCGGTTGCTCTCAAGGACGACTGGGAATTGGATGGCGTCAGATGCGACGACGGTGTCGAATGTGTTCGGGCCGGCATAGAAGGTTTCGTCGATTGCGTTTCCTTCGATGGATCCGAAGAATCTCATGCTGTAGTCACCCGGCGCGGTCGGTATGAACTCGGCGATGTAGTGACCGGGGTCGTTGTACACCTCTGAAAGAGGCATTTCGCGAGAGGCGTCGGTCGGGAGGTGATAGACCTCGACTTGGAGTGTGGAACCGAGGCCGGTGACGCGAGTTCTCGTGGCGGTGGTTTCTGCGGTTACGCTCGGGGATTCGTCGCTCATCATCGTCGTCATCTCGTTGGTCATGGATGACAGGGGGCCGCTCATTACGACTGCGTTCTGGTTTTCGTGGTTCATCCAGACGACGGTGTCACCGACGTTGACTTCGATTCTCGCCGGCATTAGATGGTCGTCCATGATCATGATGGATTGGTCTTCGGCGTGGTGAGATTCGGAAGAGGATACGACGATGATGCCTTCTTGGTCGCCGGGGTGCACGTGGTATGGGATTTCGACGCCGCTGAGATCTTCGGTGACGTCGAATTCGAAGTTTTCCATGGTGCCGAACTGAGGCGATGTGAAGATCGCGCCGTGGACCATCACGTCGACGGCATTGTTCTCCGCCATTGATGCCATGTCGTGGTCGCCGTCATCAGGTTCCATGTGATGCGCATCCATGGTGTCGGTTGAGGTTTTTGCGACGACCAGCGAAACGGCGTTGAGTTGGCCTTCGTAGGCAGGTTCGCGTAGGAAACCGACTACTAAGTTGTAATCGCCGACGTCTCGTCCTTCATGAGCGGAGATGGGATCGGCGAGAGTGGCGGTGAGGATTCCGGCGACTGCGACAAGGATGATCGCCGCGGTTTGAATTCGGGTGGTCAAGCTAGGCTTCGCGAGCATTTGTCTTTCGTGGTTCGAGTTTTTAGTCGAGCGCGTATAGATACGAATCTAAATCGCGAGCGGATCCGTGAAACCCGAGACATGTGGTTTTGAGTTCCGGTTGAGATTACGCTCTTGCGTAGTCGGGTTGGTACGCGGTCTGGAGGGTGCGGAGGTCGAATCCTTCGGGTTGCTCACCGACAGCGAAGTCGTAGAGTGCGGCCTTGAAGATTCCTTCAAGCGTCTGGACCACTGCGAGGGCGAAACCGACGAGTAGGATGCCGACGATGATGCCGATGGTTGGTGCGATTAGGAAGAGGAGGATCGCCGGAATGGCGGCCGCGACCACAGCCAACAGGTAGACGAGGAAGAAGCCGAATGATGCGGTGATCTGACGTCCCCAGGTCTGTCGGATGATGCCAGCGGATCGTTTGATCGACGATATCGGTCCTTGGTTTTCGGAGACCATGACCGGGATGACGAAGAACGTCATGAACTCCCAGACGCCTTCGATCATGCTGTAAATCATCTGGACGATGAAGTTGTCGGTGTTTGATCGGAGCACCCGGAAGAGAGTGCCGACGATTGCTGAGATCACGGACCAAAGGAAGATGTGATGGATGTGTTTTGCGGCATGGGCGAGGCCGGAGGTAACGTTGGGATCGCCTCCCCGCAGCCGTTCGAGAGCGGCGGAGATAAGCGCGGCGTTGAAGAACGTGGTAATGAAGTAGGCGAGAAGGATCATTATCAGGAAAGCGACGAGGTTGCCGCTCTCCCCTACGCCTGAGGCGAGACCGGCGAATGCGAGGATGAGCACGCCCAGACCGGAGAATATGGGAAACAGGATGAGTTCGCGGTCCTGCATGAGGACGTTCCAACTCATTTTCATAAGTTCAAAGGTATGGCCGATGGTCGCGAACATTGGTCTGATTTGCTCCTGAATCGTCCGAGGCGAATAGAGGGGATTTACCTTGGGAATGGTACCACATCGCGATTTTTGAACTGGGCGAAACGATGGTCACGGGAACTTACGAGACGTAAATGCGAACGGCAACATCTGCACTGCTTGCGGCTAGCGGTGTTTTGATGGCTCGGTTCCGACCCGGCGCCGATAATCAGGAGAACGGGGAAAATCGCCGGGAGCGCTCGTCACCGAGCTAGTCTTCGATCAGGTGGGTCGCCGAGTTCGATAGGGCGGTTTCTGTGCTTCCGGGGAATGGGGCGGTGCTGAAGACGGCGTTCCCGAGCATGATCATGGTTGCGGTGCCGCCGTTTGATCGGGCTTTGGAGATTGATTCTTTGACGCGTTCGTCCATCAGCAAATCGCTAGTTTCGGCGAATTCGAGTGCGAGTTCGATGAGATCGTCAAATGTGATGGTCGTGCCGTCGTTAATTGCGGATTGGATGGTTCCGAGGGCGGAGTCGGCAGCGTCGTTGATGCGTTGGTGTCGTTGGTGGTCGGCGAGGATTTCGCTGGTGCTGATTTTGCCGAAGTAGCGCCAATGGATAGGGGTGGGAGGCATCTTGAGAACGGTAGCTGCGAGTGGATCGCCGACCTTGGTCTTGACGAGACAACCGCCGTTGTACTGAGCGCAGACATCGCCCAGCCCCGTGAGGTGGCGGACCTCGGCGACGTGGGCGATCATGGCGAGGTCGTGGCGAGATTTGCTCAGGCCTAGGAGGTGGTTGGCAGCAGTGAGCGCAGCTAAGGATGAGGCGCCGCTGAGTCCGAATCCGCTGCTCAACGGGAGGTTCGATTCAATCGCGACGCGAAAGCTCATATTTGTGAGATCTAGCAACGCCGTGGACACGGTTGGGAATTGGATTGGCTTCTCGTTGAATGAGATTTCTGTGGTCGGTGAATCGGAACGGGCGAGTTCGACCGTCACTCCGTCACTAACAGTGAAGCCCCAGCCCAACGAATGCATTTTGGCCGGGTTGTCGTGAGGGATGATTTTGAATAGACCCGAGATGTTCCCGGGGGCAAATGCCCTAGCTGTATGGCGCGTCAAAATGATGTCCGCGGGCGTTGGCGCTGGATCAGCGCAGCCGAGTCAATTTCGTGGTGTCAAGCGGTAAATACTATCCCACGCAGGGCGTTTGCTTCATCGCTAGCCATAAAAGCGACGATTTCCGCGACGTCACTCGGGTTTGTGAGGTTTGAGACTGATTGCTCGATTTGGGCCGATGGTTGTTGATTGATCTCGCCTGATGATCGGAGCTGGGCGACTTTGAGGGGGGTTTCGACGGATCCGGGTGCAATGTCGTTGACCCGGATTCCCTGGGCGTCGAGGTACTGCTGCATGACCATTGTGAAGCCGTGCACGCCGCCTTTACTCGCTCCGTAGGCGTAAGATGACGATCCACCCTTTACGCCCGCGCCCGATGCGGTGAGGATGATCGTGCCGCGGTTGGGTCCGGGTTTTTTGAGCATTTCCATGACGACGTATCGGGCCATGAGAAACGTGCCCCGCAAGTTGATGTCGAGAACCGTGTCCCAAGTTTTCTCGTCGAAGTCCTCTAAGGGTATCGAGGCACCGATGAGCACACCCGCGAAGTGGCAGAGGATGTCGATATCGCCAAGCCACGCCTTCGCTGCGATGACGGTTCCTGAGACGTTTGCTTCGTCTCGGACGTCGACACTCCAAAATCTTGCGTTCCCGCCGCTCTCGTTGATCTCGATTGCGGTCGCGTTACCGGCTTCGTTGTTGTTGTCGAAAATTGCGACTTGTGCGCCTAGTTCGGCGAGGCGGATGGCGGATGCACGGCCGATGCCGGTTGCTCCACCCGTAACGATGCATCTTTTGTCCGTGAGGTTTGCGGGCATATTCGGGCTCCTGAGGGGATTCAGACAGATCCTTGAGGTGGGGTTTTCAGTCCCACGTCACTCCCGCAATGTCAGCGGCTTTGCGGATACCCGCGGCCGCGGCGGGGATTTTCTCGTCGGGGTAGTGCTCTACCGTGACCGTGATGTCGGGTGCGATTTGATTGAGGCGCTTAAGAAGAGTTACGTTGTCCAGCAGTGCGTTGGGTGCACCGATGATCTCTTCCTCGAAGTGTGGCAGCAGGGCGTCAACGATGGTGAAGTCTTTGGCATCACAGCCGACGATTTCGTCGGCCATGAGGTCGATGCATTCGTTGATCAGGGACGTGGTGTCGTATGCGATGTCTAGTGAGCCGACGAGGTTGACGGGGTCCATGTTGTAGCCGAGGGCTGGCATCGAGACGGCGTCGAAGAAATCTCGGACCCGTTGGGGGGTGTAAAGGGGGCATACCACACCGGATTCGACGACGAGTTTTATTCCCTCGGATTCGGCTACGGCACAGGCTGTTTTCGCGCTGTCGACTAGACGATCGAAAGTTGCGTCCGAGCGGTTTTCGGGGTGTGGCAGCCACGCTCCGTTGGGGTTGAGGCTTCCAGGTCGAAAGTAGGTGGTAGGACAGCCCATTTTCGCAGAGAGACGAATGGTGTCCGTGAGGAAGTCGACGGTCCATTTTCGTTGGGCTTCGTCATCGGAACAGAGGCCGCCACCGTAACCGCCGCGCGTCATGGGCATGTTGAGGCCGTGTTCGGCGTAGAGCGATCGGACTCTTTGGATGTCGCGGTCGTCGCCTTTTGAAGGATCCGAGATCGTCAGGAGGGCGGAAACGAAGCCGTGGTCGGCGACTTTTTTGGCTTGATCGGTGGTTACGTCAAGCCAATCGCCCCTCACGAGACCGGCAACACCTAAGAGCATGGATTGGCACCTTTCACTGCGAACCTCATCAAAGAATTTCGACAGGGCTATATTTCCATGTTACCCACGATGAGGGATCGTTTTGTATTGAATGTTGAGATGTTGTTTCGCTACGATTCAGTTTGTCGGGCACGAAGCAAGGGAACGTGGCGATGTGTGAGGCAAGCGGATGAGTTTCGGCGCGGCACGTTGTTTTTCGGGTCCACATCTGACAATCCAAAGTTCCAACCGCTGAGATCCATGTCGTGGCGATGACCGTACCAAAACCTGAGGAGCTGGGCGATGTCCTTTCTGAGGTGAGCGATCTGCTGGAGGTCGGTGGCGTTTCTGTTGCGTTGAAGCGTTTGGCGCCGTTGCGACCCGCGGACCTGTCGGCGGTTGTTGCAGAGCTATCCGAGGGCCACCTACGGCAGTTGTTAACGAAGATGGCGAACCCGGCGATCGCGGAGGTTTTGGAAAATCTGGACGTTGATCGCGGATCTCGAGTTTTCGATTCGATCCCAGAGACGCGTCGCCCTGCCGTGTTGGATGAGACTTCTCCGGAGGTGGCAACTGATTTGCTTCACCGGATCGCTTGGGATGAAGCGGCCCATACATTGGTGCGGATGCGGAACTTCAACGTTATCGGTGATCTGCTGGTGCATGACGACGATGATGCGGGCGGTTTGATGTCGCCGACCTTTGGGAAGTTGCGGGAGTATTGGACGGTTCGGCATGCATTGCGAGTGTTGAGGCAGATGGAGTTGGATCCTGAGATGTTGCGGGAGTTGTTCGCCGTGGATGCGAACGACGTGTTGGTGGGTCGTATGGAATTGAGCGAGTTGGTGTTTGCGCCGTCAGACGCGAAGATCAATGAGGTGATGAACCGCGATGTGATCTGGGTTTCTGCGACTGAAGATCAGGAGAGCGCGGTTCGGTTGATGCAGAGGTACCGTCTACCTAGCATTCCGGTCACGGACGGCAGGCGCCAACTGCAAGGCGTCATCACTTCGGAGAGTCTGGTCGAGGTTGCTGAGCAGGAGGCGACGGAAGACATGTTTCGCCTGTTTGCAATGGGCGGCGGCATTGGATCTCGCAACGATATTCGGGAAGCGATTCGGGCCAGGTTGCCGTGGCTCGTTCTTAATCTGTTCACAGTGATGGCGGCTGGGTATGTTTTGAGTCTGTTTCAGCCGACGTTGGATGCGATGGTGTTGTTGGCGGCATTCTTGCCGATCGTAATGGGGCAGGCGGGGATCGCGGGGACACAGACCGTGACGATTATTGTGCGATCGATGGCATTGGGAGAGAGTTCGTTATCGAACGTGTGGCAGTTGCTGCTCTCCGAGGTGGCGATGTCGCTTATTCAAGCGCTTGTGGCCGGTGCGATTCTGGGTGCCGTCGTCCATGTCTGGAACGGTCAGTTGGCGCTGACGATACTGGTGATGTGCTCGCTGGCGTTGAATTTGTTGCTCGCGGCCTTGAGCGGGGTGTTGGTGCCGGTGTTTATGCGGTTGATCCGGATCGACCCGGCCATGGCTTCGGCGGTGATCGTCACGACCGCGACGGATATCTTCGGGATCGTGATGTACCTTGGATTGGCGAGTGTGTTTTTGACGGTACTGACGAGCTAATCGTCGTTCAGGAATGCCGTGGCAACGTGCCGGCGTTGGATCTTGCCTGTGGCGGTTCTAGGGAGTTCTTCGGCGAAGTAGATGATGTCAGGGACTTTAAAGTCCGCAAGGCGTTCTCGACAGAAGTCCTGGATTTCTTGCTGGTTAGAGTCTGAGCTCAACACAACTGCTGCTTGAACTGCTTCGCCATAGTGGGAGTCAGGAGCGGCGAAGCAGACAGCCTCGGCCACAGCGGGGTGTTCGAGGAGGGTTGCGTCGACTTCGAGAGGCGAGATCTTTTCGCCGCCTCGGTTGATGAGCTCTTTCAGTCTGCCCGTGAGGGTGAGGTAGCCATTGTCGTCGAGGAAACCCTGGTCGCCGGTGCGGAACCAACCGTCGACAAATGCGTCGGCGTTTGCCTCTTCGTTGTTGTGATAGCCCCACATGACGTTCTCGCCTTTTATGACGACCTCTCCGAGGCCGCCGGTCGCAGCGAGTTCGCCTGATTTTTCGTCGGCCATGATTGCGACTTCGACGCCGGTGGCTTGCCCGACGGTGCCGGGTATCCGGTCGCCGGGCGGCAACGGGCTGCTGGACATCTGGTGTGAGGCTTCGGTCATGCCGTAGGCTTCGAGAACAGGGGCATTGAATCGGTTTTCAAGATCAGTGAAGACGGCGGGAGCGAGAGCGGCGGAGCAAGAGCGGATGAATCGGAAGGATTCGTGGGGGGCTTCGTCGTCATCGGCCCGAGTCAGGAGGATTTGGTGGATCGTTGGGACCGCGGAGTACCAGGTCGCGTTAGTTTGGGATTGCTGGTTCCAGAATGCCGATGCGGAAAATCTCGGAGGGACTACTACCGTGCCTCCGGAGTTGAGGGTGGAGAGGGTTGCCCCGATGAGGCCGTGAACGTGGAAAAGAGGCATGACGATCATTGTGGTGTCGTCGGGCGTGAGGCCGTAGGTGTTTTTGATGATTTCGACTGATTTCATCAGGTTCAGGTGTCGGAGAGGGACGCCTTTTGGTCGGCTGGTAGTGCCGGAGGTGTGGAGGAACAGTGCGATGTCGGAGTCGGCCGGTGCAGTCGCGTCAACTCGAGAGGTGAGTTCGGAGCCGCGAGTCGACAGGATCACCTGCGGTTGGCCGTTGGAGGCGGAAAGCTGTGCGTCGAAGGTTTTGATGCCGAGTTTTTCGGCGGCATTGCGAGCGGGATGATCGCCGTTGGGGAGGATTGCGACGCGCGCACCGGCGTCTTCCATGTAGAAGATGAATTCGTCGGTCGTGTAGGCGGGGTTGAGCGGAGCTGCGATGGCGCCAGCGCGGGTAACAGCGAGGAATGTTGCGACGAATTCGTAGCTGTTGATGAGGACTATCGAGACGGCGACACCGGGTTCGACACCGTTGGCGGCTAGCGTGTCGGCGAGGCGGGCGGTCTCGTCATCGAGTTGCTGATAGGACCATGAGCCGACATCAGGCGCGACGACCGCGGTGTCGGTTCGAGATGCAGGTCGGAGCAGGGAGTTGAGGGTATTGGTTTCGGACACGATTTTCTCGGTATGGTTGAGATCGGATTGGTTCGTGTGAATTTTAACGTCACGAGCAATTCAATCGATGATGATTGCCATGATTCGTTCAAGGCCAGCGTAATCGCGGAGGATTTGGGCATGTGCATCAGGGAGGGATCGGCGAGTTTCGGATAGGCACGTGTCGACGATCAGGGGATCGATTTCGATGAAAGCAGCGGATGGCGAATTTCCGCTGAGTAGGTTGGGAAGCGCATGGATCAGGGGGCTGATGACACTCATGCCGTCAGGGCCACCGTCGAGGGCCAATCTTGGTTCCCAATCACGGACTTCGGGTTGGAGGGCTTCGAGGTTTTGGGTCGTGATGTATGGGGGATTCGAGACGATGATGTCGAAGATATTACTGGGTATGCTCTGCGTCGCGTCTTGGGAGATGAATTCGATTTTGACGTTGTGGGTCTGAGCGTTGGCTTTGGCCAGCTTGAGAGCGTCTACGCTGATGTCGGTGGCGGTGATTTGGGCACTCGGAAGCTCTTTTGCGAGGGTGATGGCGATGATGCCAGAGCCAGTTCCAATGTCGCAGATGGTCGGGTTTTGAAAGTCGTGCTGATGGGCGAACTCGACGGTGTGATCGATCAGATGTTCGGTTTCGGGTCTAGGGACGAGAACGTCACGAGTTACTCGAAATGTGCGGTTGTAGAAGTCTTTAGCTCCGAGAATGTAGGCGAGCGGTTCGCGATTTAGGCGTCTTTCCAATGTGTTGTTTAAGTTTGATGTTTCGCAATCGGGGAACGGGTCATCGAAGGCGGCGAGTACTTGGGTTGGAGAGAGGCCAACGACGTGTTGAAGGATGATACGGGCTTCAACTTTTGCCTCGTCGGACGGAATGCCGACGTCGAGGAGTTCGGTTGTGATGGAGCGGAGGGTTTCCGCTATTGTTGACAATGATGTAGTAGTAACGGGTTAGGTCGACGCGGCTTGGATTTTGCGGGTTTGCTCTTCGTGGAGGAGGGCGTCGACGAACTCGTCGATGTCGCCGCCGAGGATTTTGGGGAGGTTATGCGAAGTTAGGTTGATGCGGTGGTCGGTTACTCTGGATTGCGGAAAGTTGTAGGTTCGGATTTTTTCGGAACGATCACCAGAGCCGATTTGGGCTTTGCGGTTTGCGGCTACTTCGGAGGCGCGACGTCGGATTTCCATGTCCCAGAGTCGGGCTCTGAGGATGTCCATGGCTTGCATCTTGTTCTGGAGTTGAGAGCGCTCGTTTTGGCATTGGGCAACTATGCCAGAAGGTTCGTGAGTGATGCGCACGGCAGTTGCCACTTTGTTGACGTTTTGCCCACCGTGGCCGCCGGCGTGGAAGATGTCGATTTTGAGGTCTTTATCGTCGATATGGACGTCGATGTCTTCGGCTTTCGGAAGGACGGCGACGGTAGCGGCGGAGGTGTGGATGCGACCCTGAGATTCGGTTTGCGGGACACGTTGGACGCGGTGGGTGCCGCTTTCGTGCTTGAGGCGCGGATATGCTCCTTCGCCCTCGATCTCGAAGACGACCTCCTTTATCCCGCCGATGCCGGTGTCGTTAAGGGAGAGGACGGAAGTTTTCCAGCCGTGGCTCTCGGCGAAACGCTGATACATGCGGAATAGTTCGTTCGCGAAGAGTCCGGCTTCCTCGCCGCCAGTTCCGGCGCGGATCTCCAGCACAGCGTCAGCATCGTCAGTCTCGTCGCGCGGGATGAGAGCGATCTGGATTTCTTGGATCAACGCATCGTATCGCTGTCGCTGGTCAGTGATGATGTCTCGGGCCATGTTGATCATATCGACGTCGGATTCTTCGTCGATGATGGCCTCGGCATCCGCGATCTCATCGCGAACGGCATCGAACTCGTCACGGAGGCGAACGAGAGAGGATATGCGTGAGTACTCTCTGCCGAGCCGTTGCATTTTGTTGCGGTCGGAGACGATCTCGGGCTTCGACATTTCAGCTTCGAGATCGGATTGCCGATCAGCTGCGGCTTGTAGGGAGGATCGAAGACGATCTTCGACTGTACGAGGTTCGGGCATTTCGGATTAATCGGCAGGGGCGATGTGATTCGCGATCTTGTGTGCGTCGAGTGTGACCATATCTTGGTCGCCATCGAACTGGAGCGGTTTGATGGCTGCGGCGTTTTGTTCGATCTCGCGGTTTCCTAGGATTATGGCGTAGTTGGCGTTGGCGCGGTTGGCGTAGCGCATCTGAGCGCGCATGGATTTTCCGGACGGCGCCAGGAGGACAGAGACACCGTGGTTACGGAGTTCGGCGGCGAGCGACGAGGCGCGTTTGGTTGCGGTTTCGCCGACGTGGACCATCACGGCGTTGAGCGGTGGATCTTCGACGTTGAGAGATTCTTGGCGTTGGATTTCGAGGATGATGCGCTCGATCCCTGAGCCGAAACCGACGCCTGGCGTAGGGTTCCCACCGAGGATACCTATCAAGGGATCGTAACGCCCGCCGCCGAAGAGCGAGGTTTGTGAGCCTTCAGTGGAAGGCTCAAACTCAAAGACGGTGCGGTTGTAGTAGTCGAGGCCCCGAACCAAGGTGTGGTCGATGCGGTAGCTGAATTTGGGGTACGCGGTTTTTAGGCTGTCGAGGATTTCGAGAAGAGACTCCCAATGCACTCGGGCTTCGCTGGAGAGGTAGTCGAGGGATTTTGGTGCTTCGGCGCTGAGTTTTTGAGTCGCGGGTTCTTTGGAGTCAAGGAGACGCAGTGGGGCGCGGTCGAGTCGATCGCGGTCGACCTTTGGCAGATCGTTGGCGTATCTGGTGTAGTGGTTGCGGAGTTCGTCAGCGTAGGTGTGGCGGGTATCGGAGTCGCCGATGGAGTTGATGCGAACGGTGACGTCTGAGAGGCCGAGATTTTTGATGTAGTGGAGGCCGATTTCAATGATTTCGGCGTCGATGGTGGGCGACGGATCGCCGATGGCTTCGCATCCGAATTGGTGGTGCTGACGGTAGCGTCCCGCTTGGGGCCGATCGTATCGGAACATCGGGGCGATGTAGTAGAGGCGAACCGGTTGAGGTAGGTTGTGCATCCCGTGTTCGATGTACGAACGGCAGACCGGTGCTGTGCCCTCGGGGCGGAGGGTCAGGGACTCGCCTCCGAGGTCGTCGAAAGAGTACATCTCCTTTTGGACGATGTCGGTTTCGTCGCCTACGCCTCGCCTGAAGAGGCTGGTGTGTTCGAAGACGGGCGTGTCGATCTGCCGGTAACCGAACTGGCGTGCGGTTAGAATGGCGGTTGATTTGACAGCGCGCCAGAGAGTTTGGTCGTCAGGCAGGATGTCGGCGACTCCGCGAGGGGCGCGGAAGCTCTGTTGTTGGTCGGCCATGTATGTGGATTCTATGTCGCGAAGGTTAGTTGAACTGAACCAGGGGCACAAAAGAACGCGGATACACAAGAACAGACCAGCGGAGAGACAAAGGTGGGGCGCAAGGCCGTCGCCTCGCGCCCACTCGCTCTAGTTAGCCGTTGATCTAGAATGACGTTTAGGAAACGGCAAGTCAGAACTGTTCTTTATTGTATATTCGTTCTGCTCAAAGTCGGGGATGGTTTAGGTGAAGCGATCTATTCATCGTCAGTATTGAGGTTGTTTGTAGCAGATGCAGCAGGGACTATCGGCAGAGCTACCACTATCAAGGTGGACACCCCCAGTACGCTAATCGGTTCTGTTCCGCTTTGATACACTTTTGGACACGGTGTCGGGGCATGGCGCAGCCTGGTAGCGCACTTGACTGGGGGTCAAGAGGTCACAGGTTCAAATCCTGTTGCCCCGACCAATTTCTTGGGGTTGAGTTGTGGGGGTTCGTCGATTGGAAACACGGGGTTGGATGAGGGGTTTTCAGGCTCGATGGCGCGCTCTCCTTACCGCTGGTTGGAGGATTAGGAATACCCCCGCGGCGGTGAACATTAGGATGGTGCCGGCGATTAGGACCGGTTCGTAGGTGCCTAAGCGGTCGAAGGTATATCCGGCGGCGACTGGAGCGACGATGAGAGCGGCATTGTAGATGGGTGCCATCATTCCTCGGATGGACGCGTACCGAGCGCGCCCGAAGAGGTCCCCGATGATCGCCCAGTTGAGGGATGAGCCGGCTTCGGAGCCGACGAAAAGGAGCATGGCGAGGAAGATGGGCCAGGTTCCATGGACAAGGGTGATTAGCAGAAGGCTCAAGGCGGATGCGCTATAGAGAAAGGTGAGCATTAGGGGGCGTCCAACGCGATCGCTGACGTATCCGGTGAAGATGATTACTGGAACAGCGGCGAGTGAGATGGCGCCGACGAGATTAGCGGCAGTCTGTTGGGTTTCGCCGCGGGAGACGAGGATGGGGATGAAGTGGAGGAAGATGGTTCCGTGGACGGAGATGCGGAGGGCTGTTGCCGTGACGAGGATCCAGAATGAGGGCGTCTTGAGGGCTTGTTTGGTGGTGAAGTCTCCGTCGGTGGCGACATTGGAAGTGTGGCGGCGAGTTGCTGCCGTTTCAGTTCCTCCGGAACCCGTGGCTGCACGTTCGCGGATGCGTCGTCGCATGTGTGTGTAGGAGACGCCGCCGTCGGGTTTTAGGCCCATGCTTTCGGGGGAGCGTCGGAACAGGAGTGAGAGGGGTGCGATCGCTACGACCAATATGACGCCGACGATGACGGAGGTAGTCTGCCAACCGAGGTTGATCACGCCAACCGAAAGCAGCGGTATAACGATAGCGCCGCCGAGTCGGAAAGCAGCGCTGTTGATGGACATGACGAGGCCGCGGTATCGGACGAACCACGTGTTGAGGGCGGCAGTGGTGGCCTGCATGAAGGAGGTTGAAGAACCGACTGATACGACGCATAGGTAGACGATGAGAAACGCTATGTAGGTTTCTTGTCGGGAAAGGAGGATGTATCCGAAGCCGGTCATGAGAGTGCCGCCTAGGATGAGCGGGATGTATCCGAACTTGTCCAATGCCCATCCAGTGATGGGTCCGAGAACACCGTTTTCGGCTCGGGCCAGGGCGAAGGCGAGAGAGGTCTGCCAGTATTGGATCCCGAGCGATTCTGCTACGGGAATGAAGAAGACTGCGAAACCTTGCCAAACGATCGTGCCGCCGAGGGCGTTCATGACGGAAGCGCCAGCCAGCATGTACCAGCCGTAGTAATGGCCGGTCAACGGCGCTCGACGAGAGGATCTGAAGAGATTCACCCGTTGTTTCCGAGTAATGTGTGTGCGACGCTCTGGTCGATGCGTCCGAGTCTCGATTGCACCTTGGGCCACGCTTTGGCAAGGCGGTCATACATGACGATGTTGACGGTCATGCCCAAGTTGAGCGACGCCATGGTGGGGATCATGACTTTATGGTCGCAACGGGACAGGGTTTCGTTAGATATCGAACCGTTTTCCGGGCCGAACACGTAACAAGCGCGTTCCGGATGTTGGAAGTCCATCAAAGTCGAAGCGTCGTCAGAGAGTTCGACGCCGACGATAGTCGTGGATTCCGGGACGGCTTGTAAGAGGTTTTTTGATCTGATGACCGGGATGTGCCGGAATGAGCGCATCGGGTCGGTGTGGAGCTTCGGGAGTCGGATGCCGGGAGCATCGCCACCGATGATCACTAATCTCGCATCGAAGCAAAACGCGGCTCGGAGTGCGTGACCTACGTTTACGGGGTCGGTTGGTCGATCAAGAGCGATGCAGGCAAAGCCACGTTCTTTGCGCATCGACGGACGGTCGACACGACGATCGGAGCGCGGTCGGCGTTTTGGATGTGGAGATTCGCTTTCGGCGTGCATGGGGATGCGGTCGGGAGCTCACATATTTCTCTGAAACAGTGAGGGGATATCAAGTCAGGCGAGCGAGGGTCTGCGCGAATGCCATCCTGCGAGTTCTTCGTAGGCGTGGCCGACTCGGAGGACAGTTGCTTCGTCGAAGGCTTTGCCGGTGATCATCAGGCCGATGGGCATTCCGCCCGAATCGAAACCGCAAAGTACCGAGTGAGAAGGCTGTCCAGTGACATCGGCGATGGAGGTGAAGAGCGGGACATCGCCGCCTTTTTCGGCGATGACCTGGCCGGGAGATGGGGTGCATTCGGCGATCGTAGGTGCGCGTGGCGGGATGGATGGTGTCGCGATGACATCGACATGGCTTGTGGCGTGCGCCATCTTTTCGGCAAACATTTGACGAGCCCGTTGGGCCCTGATGTAGTCGATGGCGGGGATTGCTAGGCCTGCTTGGATACGGCTGCGGACGGCAGGGGTGTAGTCGTCAGCGTGTTCTGCCAGGAGTTTTTCGTGGACGGCAACGGCTTCAGGGAGAACGATGGCTTGATTGATGGCCCGACCGTCACCGACCCAAGGCATAGGGATCGGGATCGTCTCGGCGCCATTGCGATCCAAGAGTTGAATAGCGGCATTCACAGCCGTTAAGACTTCGGGGTCGACGATGTCGGGATCGAAGAAGTAGTGCTCGGGGACGCCTACGCGGATGCCATCTAGGCCTTTATCGAGGTCGGCGGCGAAATCGGGGACCGGGACATTTGCGGATGCGTTGTCGAGCGGATCGTGGCCGGCGATTGCGTTGAGGACGTGGGCGCAGTCTGCGGTGCGTCGCGTCATGGGGCCGACGTGGTCGCTGCTCCATGACAGGTCAAGGACTCCGGTTCGGGGCACGCGCCCGTATGTGGGTTTGATGCCGGCGATGCCGCATAGCGACGCGGGCATTCGGATGCTGCCGCCGGTGTCGGAGCCGATCGCACCGTAGACAAGCCCTGCGGCTACGGCTGAACCAGAGCCGCTGCTGGAACCGCCGGTGATTCGGGAGAGGTCCCACGGGTTGTGGACGTCCCCCATGTGCGGATTTACTCCGGTGGGTCCAAAGGCGAATTCGACCAGGTGAGTTTTGCCGATTGTGATCGCTCCAGCGTCGTTGAAGCGGTCGGCGATGGTGGCGTTTTTGGTTGCGACGTTGTTTTTGAGAACACGAGAGCCGCCGGTTGTGACTTTTCCAGCAACGTCGACGAGATCTTTGAGGGCGATGGGGATGCCGTGGAGTGGCCCGCGGTGGCGACCATCAGCGATTTCGGCTTCAGCTCGCCGGGCGGCGGACAGCGACTCCTCATCCCAAACGTCGATGAATGCGTTAAGAACGTCGTTGAACTGGGCGATACGATCCAGAGCGATCTCGGTTAGTTCAACTGGGGAGATCGTGCCGTCTGCGATTTTTGGGGCCAGCTCGTGGATCGATGCGAAGGCCAAGTCTTCTCGGTTGTTGGGCATAACTCCACCTTTTAGTTGGAATCGTCAGACAGCACGACGGGCCGAAAAACGGCGCCGGGTTCGTGTTTCTGATAGTCGAGGCTCCGGACCGTGTCGACGGCCGAGAGAGTAGGGTCGCCCCACGTGGCGGCCAATCTTGCGTGGTCGTCGGAGACGGGGATGCCTACTCGGATGCCATTGGCTTTGATGGTCTCGGCGCGTTGTTCGATTTCGGCGTCATTCATGGTGATTTTGGTCTCACAGGAAAAAGTGGTGCTTTGGGGGTTCTTTGGGCAGGTTTTGGCGATTGGATTTGGTTTCTTATCCTTATATATGTACGCAAGTTGGTGTGATAGCAGGATACACGTGCGGCCTCGATCCAGTGGTTGCGCGTTCGGGTATCAGATTGGGATAGTATGCACCCGCAAAAAGAGATAGCACAGATTGTTGTTTCAGCTTTACAGTCGGCGATTGCGGCCGAAGATCTGCCGCGCGTCGGTGATGTCACCGCGACTGTGGAGCGACCGAAGAACTCGGACCACGGCGACTACAGCACTAGCTTAGCCCTGACTTTGGCGTCGAGCATGAGGATGGCGCCGAGGGATATTGCCTCAAAGATCGCCGACGCGGTGTCTCCGTCCTCGTTGGTGTGCGACGTCAGCATTGCTGGCCCGGGATTCATCAATTTCAAGTTGGATGACGGTTGGCTTCGGTCGCAGGTCAATGTGATTCGAGAGTCGGGCGTAGAGTTTGCGCATTTGGACGTGGGCGCAGGTCAAAAAGTGCAAGTCGAGTTTGTGAGCGTGAACCCGACTGGACCATTGCACATCGGGCACGTGCGCGGGGCAGCGATCGGCAACGGGATTGCGAACATCTTGGAAGCGGCAGGGTACGACGTCCAGCGTGAGTACTACGTGAACGATGCCGGCAATCAGATGCGAATCTTCTCGGAGTCTGTGTATGTGAGGTTTATGCAGGCTCAAGGCAAGGACATGGAGTTACCGGCCGAGTCGTACCCCGGGGAGTTCGTCGCTGAATTGGGCAAGGATCTCTACGGGGAGTTTGGGAACGATCTGGACGGGATGAGTGCGCACGGCGTCATGAGCGTCATTGGGCCTCAGGCATTGAGCAAGACTTTGGAAAATATTCGGTCGACGTTAGGACGGATGGGGATCGAGTACGACGAATGGTTCAGCGAGCAATCCTTGATCAGTGGCGACGACTTCGACAATTCGTTGGATCTGTTGAAGGAACGAGGATACGTATCGGAGCGAGAAGGCGCGTTGTGGTTCCTTGGGACAAAGATGGGGTTGGAGAGCGATAGCGTCATCATCCGGTCGGAGGAACGCGGGCCGTCCTACTTCGGAACCGATATCGCATATCACTACAACAAGTTCGTGAAACGTGGTTTCGAACGGGTCATCAACGTTTGGGGTGCTGATCACCATGGACACATCGCTCGGATGAAAGCGGTAGTGGATTCTCTGGGCGTTGATCCGGATAACTTGACGATCATTATCAACCAGATCGTGAATTTCAAAAAGGGCGACGAGACTGTGCGCTTCAACAAGCGCAAGGACAACTTCATCGCTGCTGATGATCTATTGGATGCGGTTGGTCCGGATGCCTGCCACTACATCTTTTTGGAGCGGACTCCGGGGACTCACATGGAGTTCGATCTCGAGCTTGCCAAGAAGGAGACTTCGGAAAACCCAGTCTTCTACGTCCAGTACGCACATGCGCGGCTGTGTGCGATCCTGCGTTCCGCGGCAGAACGGAAGATCGCATTCGAGGATGGCGATGTTTCGTTATTGACGAACGCACACGAACTGGCGTTGATGCGGCGGTTGAACGAGCTGCCTGACGTGATTGCTCGATCCGCAGAGATGTTGGAGCCGCATCACATGCCGCATTTCGCATACGAGGTCGCACGGGAGTTGCAGCGCTTCTACGAGGCGTGCCGTGTGATTTCGAGCGATCCGGCGGACGCGGAGTTGACTAAGGCGCGCCTGCTGCTAGTCGATGCGGCGCGGATCGTGTTGGCGGGCACGCTGAACATAATGGGTATGAACGCGCCCGAGCGCATGTGATCGGCGTCTATCGCCCAGGTTCCTGACGCCCCGGGAAGTCCGAATGTTAAAGCGGGTTGCTGGGGGACGATGAGCGTTTGTAGCGCTCGATACGGTTGACGTACGAAAGAGCAGCGCGCTTTTGGAGTTCTTGATGTCGGGAGCGAAGACGGCCGATCGCTTTGCCGGGCACGCCTCGGATGAGTTGGTCGTCGTCGAAGACGGAGTTTTCAGGGATGACGGAGCCTGCCGCGACTAGGCATCCCTTCCCCAAAACCACGCCGTCGTTGAGAACTGATCCGTTTCCGAGGAGACAACCGTCGCCGATAGTCTTGCCGTGGCAGACTACGCCGTGACCAATGGTTACTCCGTCGCCGATGGATGCGTCGTCATCGGCATGAATGACGGAGTTGTCCTGAACATTCGACCCTTCGCCGATGGTGATGGTTCCACTGTCGGCGCGGATGACTGCACCGTGCCAGACGCTGGAGTTAGGGCCGATGCGAACGTCGCCGATAACTGAGGCTTGCTCGCTTACAAATGCCGTCTCATGGACCTGCGGTTTGACTCCGTCAAGTTCGAGGAGCATTACGGCGCACTCAACTCGTCAGGCAGCATCGGGAAGTTGATTTCGATTTCTGACTCTTTGAACGGTTCGGAGCCATCGAACTCGAAAGTCTCGTTTGACTTGACGGCTAAGCCTTCGGGATCGCCCAAGCAAAATTGGAACTCGACGTCTTGGTCTAACTCGCTGACGGGACCGTGAATGATGTTACGGAACTGTCCGTTTTCCGTGATCTCGACGGAGTGTGAACGTGAAGTCACGAGTTTCACGTAAAGTTGCTCGCCTTCCGGTGCCGGTTCGCCATTTACAAATGCGGTTCCAGTGAAGATGTTGGGAAGTGCCGGTGGTGGGCCCAATGGTGCGTCACCGACTCGGTTCGGGTCTTCTTCGAGATCTGAACAGTCCAGATCGGCGACTTTTGCTTCGCCGTCTGGTGCTGAATCGGGTGAGTCCTCGTCAGCTTCGCACGCGACCATCAGAGCGATGCTCAAGATCAGGAGTGCGAAGAGTAAATTGGCGAGTGAAGGCTTCAGAACGGTGAGGTTTTTCATAGCTCTGGTGGTGTCAGCTTCCAATTTGCCGATTGCTCGTAGGCATGCGCGACCTGCAAGGCGACTCGGTCGCCGAGTTGCGGTGCGATGATCTGCAGTCCAACGGGGAGCCCATCGGATAGACCGCACGAAACCGAAATTCCGGGCAGGCCAGCGATGTTGACCGGTATCGTGCAGACGTCGCTTAGATACATCTGGAACGGATCCTGCGTCTTCTCGCCCAGTTCAAAGGCGACCGTTGGGGACGTCGGCGTTGCCAAGGCGTCGAATTCTTGGAATGCGTCTTGGAACTCCCGCCGGATGAGAGTCCTGACTTGCTGTGCTTTCTTGTAGTAGGCGTCGTAGTACCCGGCTGAGAGTGCATACGTTCCGATGAGTATGCGCCGTTTCACTTCCGCGCCAAATCCGATGCCTCTTGTCGCTTCGATAGATTCCCGTGCGTTTGGCTCGCCGTCGACGGACATTCCGTATTTGACGCCGTCGAAACGGGCGAGGTTCGCCGATGCCTCGGAAGGGGCGATGATGTAGTAGACGGCGAGAGCGTGGTCCGTAAGGGGCAGGCTCGTCTCTTCGATCTTGGCGCCGAGACCTTCTAGGACTCCGAGCGACGCTTCGAACGCCGAGCGGACGCCAGGTTCGATGCCTTCAACGAGGTATTCTCGTGGGACGCCGATGCGCATGCCGTCTACGCCGCGATCCAAATACTCGGCAAAGTCGATTTCGAGGTCCAAGGAGGTTGAGTCGTGCGGGTCTCGACCAGAGATCGTGTTGGCTGTGTCGGCACAGTCGGCGACGGTTCTTGCGATCGGACCGATCTGGTCAAGCGAGGACCCGAACGCGATTAGGCCGTATCTGCTGACCGTCCCGTAAGTAGGTTTGAATCCGACCACACCGCAAAGAGATGCGGGTTGGCGAATGGATCCGCCGGTGTCGGATCCGAGTGCGATGGTTGCTTCGCCTGCGGCCACGGCTGCTGCTGCGCCGCCGCTGGATCCACCGGGAACTCGGTTTTGGCCCCACGGGTTGATCACTGGACCGAAAGCCGAGTTCTCATTAGATGAGCCCATGGCGAACTCATCCAAGTTGCCTTTGCCCAGGATGATGGCACCAGCATCTTTGAGACGAGAAACGACGGTGGCATCGAATGGCGGGGTGTAGCCATCGAGGATTTTCGAAGCCGCGGTAGTGCGAATCCCGTCGGTTGAGATGTTGTCTTTGATGAGGATCGGGATGCCGGTGAGCGCGGAGGCGTTTCCTGATTCGATCAGGGCATCGGCGGCATCGGCTTGGGTGACGAGTTGCTCCTCATCCAAAACGGTGAGAAAGGCGTTTGTGTGTTTCTCGGTTTCTTGAATGCGTTGCAGATGATTGAGTGCCAACTCGCGGGCGGTGGTATTGCCAGAATCGAGTTTTGCGCGCATGTCGCGCGCTGATGCGTAGTTTTGGGAGATCGATTCGGTCATCTTGGGAAACGGAATGTCGCGGAAAAGCGCATTGACGGAGTGGCAATCACTCGAGGACCGGTTTCACACGAACAAACTCGCCATCGACAAAAGGTGCGTTCGCCAGCGTTTTCTCGCGATCCAAGGCTGGCATTTCCTCATCGTCTCGCATGACAGAGTGTGCATCGGTGGTGTGGCCGGTTGGTGCCACGCCTTCGGTGTCAAGTTCGGCCAGCGTCTGAAAATGCGCCAGTATGTCCGACAACTGGGTGCGCATCATCTCAACTTCGTCGTCATCGATACGCAGAGCGGCGAGGCGCGCCACGTGTCGGATGTCATCTGAGGTGAGGATTGGGTCGGCCATTTGGGAGTTGGGATCTGAAGTGGTTGCAAACCAAGATTCTATATCCGCGAGATACCGTCTCTTTTCCTGAGATTTACTTCACGAAATTGAGGGAGTATGTCTTAAACTTTTTATGTGCAGTTCCCTACACCCAGTGCCAATAGTTCACGTTGAGTAAACGCCGGCGATACATCTTCGTCACCGGCGGAGTGACAAGCTCTCTAGGCAAGGGCATCGCCTGCGCATCTATCGGGCGAATGCTCAAGAATCGGGGTCTAAAGGTCACGATCCTCAAACTCGACCCGTATCTAAACGTTGACCCCGGCACGATGTCTCCGCTGGAGCACGGTGAAGTCTTCGTCACTATGGACGGGAGCGAAACGGATCTCGACCTCGGCCACTATGAACGGTTTTTGAATCAGGACTTCACGATCCTCTCGAACGTCACGGCCGGGCAAATCTACAACGAGCTTCTCGACAAGGAGCGATTGGGATCGGAGTTCTTGGGTCAGACAGTGCAAGTCGTGCCGCATCTCGTGGAAGCGGTTGCAGGCAGGATTCGCAAGTTGGGCAAATCAGAGGATGCGGATGTGGTGATCGTCGAGGTCGGCGGGACAGTTGGCGATATGGAGGCGGAGGCGTTTATTGAAGCCGTGCGGTGGATGCGCGATATGGAAGGCAGCCAAAACTCCTTTTCGATACATCTCACTTTCGTCCCGTTCCTCAAGCCGACGAACGAGTTGAAGACGAAGCCGACGCAACACAGCGTGCGCGCCCTCCGAGCTCTGGGCATCCAACCAGATGCGATTCTCTGCCGGCTCAACGACCCAACTGATTCGGATGAGGAAACCCTGAGCCTAAAAGAGAAGATCAGCGTTCACTGCGGCGTGCTTCGTGAAGGCATCATCTACCTGCCCACCCTTGGCAACGTCTACGCAGTCCCCAACTGGCTGGAGCGGCAGGGGTTGGCCGAGGTGATAATGGACAGGCTCGGTTTCGAGCGACGTGAGCCGTTGGAACCTCCTGCTTGGCGATCCTTGGCGCGCAAACCCAATTTGGCGGTCAACGGGGTCGATCGGCATGAGGACGAAGAGGAAACGGATCGGGTAGCCATCTCGATTGTCGGGAAGTACACGAGCCTGCAGGATTCCTACCTTTCAGTCGTCGAAGCGTTGCGTCACGCCGAGTTGAACCAAGGGGTACGCATCGACCTCAACTGGACGCCGTCCGAGCTTATTGAGCAAGACGGTGCTGAACGGCATTTGTCGAGATCACAAGGGATCGTCGTCCCGGGCGGCTTTGACAAGCGCGGCACAGAGGGCATGATCCGAACCGCGCAGTATGCTCGCGAACAAGGCGTCCCTTACTTAGGCCTGTGTTTGGGTTTGCAGATGATGATCCTAGAGTTTGCGCGTAACGTTGCGGGTATTGAGGACGCCGACTCCACCGAGTTCGACGAAAATGCTCCTGAGCCGGTGATCGCGCTGATGGATGAACAGAAGTCTGTCACCGACTTGGGCGGGACGATGCGGTTGGGGGCCTATACGTGCGTCCTGAAACGTGGCACGCGAGCGCATGAGGCTTACGCTATGGCGTCGGATGGTGAAGAGTTGGAAGATGGCGACATCGAAATCTTGGAGCGTCATCGACACCGCTACGAGTACAACAACGCTTACCGCGATCGCTTGGAGAGTCTCGGCCTACAGAGCAGCGGGTTAAATCCGGAACTCTCACTGGTTGAGATAGCCGAACTCGTCGACCACCCCTTCATGCTCGGGAGTCAGTTCCATCCCGAATTCAGGTCGCGACCCGAACGACCCCATCCGCTATTCGATCTTTTTGTGCGTTACGCGCGGGAATTCCGACCTGAAGGCACCCAGCAACCGTTGTTCGCTGGTGCACTGGCTGCTGGTAGCTGAGACAATCGTTTCTTGGCAATTCCGGTCGACGTCCGATGAGAAAAGACTGCCTGAAATTGCAGAAATGCGTCAACGCATTCATTTGACCCATAATGATCCATTCATGTAAACTTTCAACCAGACACGCGGATGGTGTGCGCGGAGATGGTGTGAATCTACTGGAGAGTGTGGATGGGCGGTGGGCATGCATCCGAATCCACTCTGAGATAGATCGCGGAGAAGCGATACTCACTTCACAAGCTTGCTAAGCTTCAACACGAAGGTGTTTCATGGCACGTACCCCTATCGATACGTCGATTCCGATTGACCAAAACGGACAACGCCGGGCTGTCGCAGTTGCGCCACCCAGGCAACCTGCACAACGACAGCAGGAGCGACTGAGCCCGGATGCCCTCGGCAACCTGGGCGCTCTGACCAACGCAGAGTTGATGGTCGAAGCACGGCGCATCGGCATCGTCGATATCCCTGAGCGTCGCACCGAGTTGGCACTTCAAGTCCTTCTCGCGAATTCGGAAGAGGCCGGAATCGCAATTGGCGCGGGCATCTTGGATGTCCACGACAAGGGTTACGGCTTTTTGCGACCACCGGGAGGTAGCGGCAGCGACGGCGACATCTACGTCCCAAATGGACTCATCCGTAAGAGCGGCCTACGGCAAGGCGATTTTGTGGCTGGCCCTGTTCGCTCTCAAGGCGAGCGCACTCGCGGACGCGGGAACAACCCGCTCTTGTGGCCAGAGCTTATCAACGGGCGCGATGCCGAGTTTGCGCGTCACCGACCGCGTTTCGAGCAATTGACGGTCATCTACCCCGACAAACAACTCACGCTCGAGACGACGCCAACCAAGATGAACACGAGGGTGATCGACATCATCGCACCCATCGGCAAGGGGCAACGCGCTCTGATCGTTGCGCCTCCCAAGGCCGGCAAGACGGTGATTCTCAAGGACATCGCCCACGCCGTCGCCGAAAACTACCCGGCGATTCATATCGTGGTCGCTCTAATCGGCGAGCGTCCCGAAGAAGTGACAGACATGCGTCGCACCATCAAGGGCGAGGTATATTCCTCGACCTTCGACGAACAGGTCGAGCATCAGTGCGCGACCTCTGACCGTGCACTGGACCGAGCGAAGCGACTGGTCGAATCAGGCGAGGACGTGCTGTTGGTGCTTGACAGCCTGACGCGATTGGCACGCGCCTTCAACGTGAAACTCCCGAGCAGCGGCAAGACGTTGTCCGGTGGTATGGACCCCTTGGCTCTCTACCCGCCCAAGCAGTTCTTCGGCGCCGCCCGCAACTGCGAGGAAGGCGGAAGCCTGACAATCGTGGCCACCGCGCTCATCGACACGGGCAGCCGATTAGACGATCTCATCTACGAGGAGTTCAAAGGCACGGGCAACATGGAGTTGCATCTAGACCGCACGATGTCGGATCGCAGGATCTTCCCTGCCGTCGCCATGGACAAAAGCGGCACTCGGCACGAGGAACTCTTGCAAGAGCCGGACACGTTGCGGCAAGTTTGGTTGTTGCGCAGAATGCTCGCGTTGCTGCAGGCTCAGAACGAGCACAACCCGACCGAGGCGACCGAACGCATTTTGGAGCGGCTGCAACGGTCGAAGGACAACGTCTCCTTCCTGCGCAGTATCACAGAGAAGTAGCCTTTCGAGCGCCGACTGCGCCGACAACATTCTGCAACTCTTCACCTCGTCGGTCGATGGAACCATTCGGCTGCTCTGAGCGTCTTACATATATGCGCTCGATTTGGTTTAAGAGGGTCGAATATGTTATCCATGCGTTCAATGCGGCACCATACGGTCGCGTTTGATTCTCATGGCGCTCTGCGCTTTACCATGCTCACGAACAAAAAGATATTCGCATTCTTGTCTTTGGTCGCGATCTCGACAGGTGTCATCGCGATGCAGGTTCTTCCCGGCGACGGCGATCGGACCTACGCGGCGACAGGGGTGATCGACGCATTGAATGTCGGTTCGTGTTTGGCGACGGATGCTGCGATTTTTGAGGAGGAGGGATGCCACCTATCGAACCGGTCTGACGGCTGGGAGATCCGTGATGAGGTGGAAAGTGTTCGGACGCTATATGCGACCTACGCGCACGATCCCAAAACCGCTTGGGATGAGCCGAGAGCCATCTTGGAAGACTCCGATCTGTTGAAGATCAGCATTTACGACCCGGATCGGGATAAGCGGACCGGCGTATTAGTGCTCGGCGAAGGACACCTGGAGATTACGAACGGTCTCGACGAGATTGAAGATCTTCTCCAGGATCGTGACTTATTGGCAAGCGACGAAGAGATTGCGTTTGAAACGGGAACCCGTCTCACAGTCCAAGGCAACGCTGGTACGGCAACAGTGCCCAATTCCGGTTCGCGGACGTTGAACTTTGAACAAGGCAGCAGCTACAAGCCGATGGATGCCGACGGCAACATCAGGTTTTTTGGGTGCGTGACTGATCAAAGCGCCTGTGTGTTGAGCAGTAGTGGTGATGACGAGTTGGTGGATATCAGCGGTTCTTTAGAGGTGGACGAGGACCGGGTTTCAGGGAGCGTGAGTCCCAATGTGGCTCCTTGGATGGCAGTGAACGCTAGCGTGCCTGCTGGTAAACAGGTGCACATTTACGCCATCTACTACGAAACGAGCAGCATCGAGGAGATGGTGGGTGGTCAGTCCTACTACTACTGCAACAACGGTGATGATCCTGACGCGGAGCGAAACTCGGGTTGGTTCTGTGGCAGCAGCATGGCCGAGGAGCGCGATGGGGGCGGGAATGTCGAATACACGCGTAACGAGATCGACGACAACGATGAACTCCTGCTGAGGGCGCGATCGGATGGAGATCAGGATTCTGTGAATCTCCATCTGGAAGAAACGGGGTTGTTTACGGGTCGGTACGAAGGGTATCTGCGGTTGACCGACCCTAATGGTGATGGGCGCTACCCGGACGGGAGCAGCACTGCGACTGACTGGGGATTGATGGTTCGCGATGGTTCAGGGAGCGGCGAGGGTGATGCGGCGGTGGTTGGCGTTGCAAATGGGCCGGTGACGATTGAGTACCGGGACACTAACGGGCGACGTCGGACGTTGCGGATCGAGGTCGACAATGCTCCGCCAACGATAGAGATCGTTTCGCCACGTCATCTCTCTGCGAGCGATGACCATTCACCAGATTTCGTAGGGTCGTTCGAAGACAACGACTCGGGGTTGGCGCAGGAGTCGTTCCGGCTGGTCGTCGACAACGATTCCGATGCTTCGCACAACTCTGATTTCGCGCTTGACGGGGTAGTGCCGAGGATTTCGGTGCGCGGTAGTGGTCCTGGTGGGAGCGTTCAACGTCAGGCGGATTATGTGGGCTATCGGACTTCGGGAGATGATCCGTTTGGGGTGATCGATCCGAGGGATCTATTCGATCTTGGCGACGACTCGTGTAGTCGCAGTCAGGATCGATGCTTCATCGAAGCGGATAACTACGACGATGGAGCTAGCCGCGGTCGGTTCGACGACTCGGTACGGCTGCGGTTGGATGGGGATGATCTTGAGTTTGGCGTGGACTTCCAGGCGTTCGTCGTCGACTTGGCGGGTAACGTCGGGTTCTCGGACGCTGATCCGAGGAATCCGTTCTTCATCAATGATCTTGGACAGGAGGAACCGGGGGATCGTGTTTCGGCCAACGTTTTGGGATACCGCTCGGCGCACATCATTGGGCTTGACGAAAAGGATCCCGAGATCAGCACTACTCGGTCGGCGACGGGTTACTACGGGTTGGACAGTGATGACGAGCCGATCATCGATCGTCAGGGCTTGATGCTGGTGTTCGATGGGCCGATTGCTCCGGCGTCGGTCGGGCTCGAGACTTTCTACGTGGAGCTTGACGATGGTACGGACGCGGAGGTGATCGATGTTGACGTCGATCAGCAGTACGTCTTCTTGAGATTGGCGGATGAGTTGAAATCTGATGAGACGCCGTGGGTTGGGATCAACTCGGGAGAGAGCGTCCGGGACATGGCGGGGAACATCACGTCTGGCAGGGAGTTGCGTAAGTTTGAGGCGAACGATGGGATATCGCCTGAGCTGACGGTCACGCTGAGCAATGGCTCGGGAACTGGCGAAGGCGCGGAAGGGCCTGGTCAGTTGACTAACGGGATGATCAATGTGCATGTCTCGTCTGACGAGCCGATCCAGGGATCACCGACGGTGATCGTTGTTTGCGAGAGCCTGAGTTGGGAAGAGACGGTTGGGAGTCGGAGGATCGAGTATGACGTGGATGACTTCATCGAGAATCGACACGGCGCGTTCAACGCGAGGCCGGGTGAAGCTTCGACGACGGACTATACGTGCGGTTTGGATGAGAACGATGACGATGTCGATGACCCCTTCGTGTTGACGGAGTACAACACGAACGCTCGACCTGGTGAGAACTGGGAGATCGAGTGGCGGAATATCCGGAGCGGTCGGGCTTCGCTTAGTGACGGCCGACTCAGGGTGGTGGCGTTTGCACGGGACCAGTCGCGGCATGTGCGAGGCGGTCAATATGTGCAGAGCTGGGGCGCGACGTCGGCAGAATTTACGCTGGATACGGAGTTTGAGAGTCCGTTGCGGCCGCGCGGCGGTGAGGTGCAGCCGAGGGATCGGTCGGAAACTTCGGAGGCGAGGCCGTTCATCTACATCGAGTTCAATGAGCCGACGGAGGTGACATTTGATTCGGTCGAGTTGGATGGGGTCGAGATCGCTGACGAGTTCACGAGTCGGACTCTTAATCGATTCGTGTATTGGCCGTTCAGCATGTCGAGGGGCGAACACGAGGTCGAGGTCGAGGCGACGGATGCCGCTGGCAATGAACTGGAGTTTGATTTCGAGTTCACGTCGGTTGCCCGGGGCGATTTTGTTCTTGATCTAGTGACCGGATGGAATGCGATTTCGTTGCCGGCGGATCCGGTGGATTCGAGCATCGATGCGGTCTTTACCGATCCTGCGGTTCAGGCGGTGATTGGCTGGGATACGGAAGGCTGGCGAGTCGCGGTGCGTCGGGATGGCACTTGGGAGAGCAGCCAGACGTTCGGCATTTTGCCGAGTATCCGGGCACGGTATGGCTATTGGGTGAAGTCGAGCGGGTTTGTGCGTCAGCCGGTTGCTTTGCGAGGTCTGGTGCGGCGATCGGATGGTGCGATTCCGTCATTGATCGATATTCCGACGGCTGCGGGTTGGAACTTCGTGGGCGTGGTCGATGCTGATGGCGATCAAACTGAGGATCACTTCGGTCTGAATTTGCTTGACAGTGAGAACACTCCGGTTCTTGCTCGGGATTATCTCGGTCCTAACTTTGTTCGGGCTTACACGTGGGATGCGACGTTCAGTCGATTTGAGACGCTGCATCCGGGGGATGCGATGACGATCGGCGACGGTGTATGGGTTTTCTTTGGCGATGGGATCGCGCCGTAAGAACTATGATGCTAAGGATTTTGAAAGATCGGAATGATCGGTAAGAGTATGTGGGAGGGCATGTCTTGGGTGTGGAAGATTGTCTGATCGGCGGATCGGAGTTCGGTGTCCGAGTAGTAGGGTTTTCCCGTGTTGTGGTTGCGGTCAAAGTTGGGGAAGTCGGAGGAAGAGATGTATAGACGGATGCGCTGTCCGGCGAGGAAACGGCAGCCGACCGGGTTCAGCTTGATGTCGTAGAGTTGCGGGGAGTTCGGCGGGTTGTAGGCGGTTCGGTCGTATCCCTCACGGTGACTCGTTCGTATGATGCCGTAGGTGAGGTTCACGCACAGGCCGTCTTCGTGGACGATGGCGAGTTTGGCGGTAAAGTCGGTCTCAGGCGCGTCGGTCGATGCCCAAAGTTTCAACTGCAAAGGGCCGATGACGTCAACGTCCTCAGGCAACGGTTCAGTCTCGTATACGAGGACGTCTTGTCGATGGTCGTTCGGCGACTGATCCATCGGGATCGACTGGGAGTTCTGGTGCATGAGCGACATTACAGGGTCGCGAGGATCGTATGTGAAGCGGTCGGTGCCACCGCGAATCGGCGCATCGAACGAGAGGTAGCCGTCGCCATCGACCGTGTTTGCGCCGCCGTTGGAGCGCAGATAGAGCGGTGTGTACTGTGTCTCCGGCAATGGCCAAGCATCGGCGCCGACCCATTCGTTGCGGTTCAGAACGAATAGCTGGACAGGTTTTTCCTGAGCCATCCCGTTTTCGATGCCTTTGAGCGCGAAGTCGTACCACCTTGTGATCAGTGCGGGATACGTAGTGTTGGCCGCTTCGCCGTAGTCGATTGGGCCGATGTTCGAGGAATAGTTAGTCGCGTCGTGTCCCCAAGGTCCGACGATCAAGCGGTGTTGGTTGCGCAACTCGGGTTTGCCGTTCTCGATCAGACCTTGGTAGTTGTCGATGGTGCCGATTAGGCGATCCCACCAGCCAGTGATCTGCATCATCGGGACTTCGACTTCGGGATGTGCTTCGTCGAAGCGCATGAAGTCTTTGTCGGTGTTGCGCAGGAAGGTCTGGTATTGGTCGGTGAGGCCGGCGAACACTTTTTCGGGTATCTCGTCTAGTGGGAGCCACCAGATGTATTTGGATCGCTCGACGGCGTTCCAGCGGTGGGTGGCTTCGATCGGCGTGAGAGGCCCGTCGGTGCGTCCCTCACGACGTCTAACATCGGCGGCCATCATGTAGGTCCACTCCAGACGGCGCCCAGTCTCCCACACTCCGAACGTGATGTCGAGCAAGTCCATAGAGATGCCGGAGGCTAGAGCGGCGGTCAGGCTGGGAGGGCTGGCGTGGAGGGTCATCCAGATGGCCCATGAAGCGTTGGAGTGGCCCCATGTTCCGACGCGGCCATCAGACTGAGGGAGATTGGCTGCCCACTCGATGGTGTCGTAGCCGTCTTCGATATCGGTGCTCTCGTTTTTGTCGCGCCACATCCAGATGTATTCACCGTCCGAGGCGTAACGCCCGCGCATGTCTTGGACGACCGCGGTGTAGCCAGCGTTGGCGATGGCGGTGGCGTCGGCTTGGTAGCGAGGGGTGAGCTTGTTGTATGGGGTGCGGCAGACCAGTGCGGGTTGGGGAGCGATGTCGGGATTGTGGTAGACGTCTGCGCGTAGGATGGTGCCGTCGCGGGTCGTCAGTTCGGCATCTCGGATGATGGAGATTTTGGAGTTTGGCATGAAGGGGATGATATGGGAGAAAGGGGCGGGGTGGGTTGGCTGTGCTAGCAGAACGCGGTTTCAGTTTGATGCATGCCCGTCTGTTGGTTTAGGTGATGGGGTTTAGGTTATTGGACTTGGTGGCGGCCCAACTTCCGTTTGCAGCGAGTTGATCGATCTGGTGGCTAGGGTAGAGAATTATGTGCATACCCCCCTGTGCGCTTTCGGCGGCAGGGCTGAGACCGTCGCCATTGGCGACGGTCTCTGTGTTTTCAGTTTGGTGAGAGATGGAAACGATAGTTTATGTCGATGGTTTCAATCTTTATCATCGGGCTCTGCGAGACACCGCCTTCAACGATTACCAAACCATCTTCATGGTGATCACCGCCGCCCTATTTGACTCCCCAGACTCCCCAAACGTACACTTGCCAAGTGAGCATTAGATGCAGCAAAGGCTGCGAACGGGATAAGTAGGTTCGTTCCCCCGCCATACCAGAGAGCCGTGATGACCCGCTGAGAGTCCGGCATGGCGAAGCGAATGCGAATTGGGCCCTGGAGCTGCTCCGCAGTCTGGCACTGCCGGATTGCAAGAGCCGGATTAGGACACGTTATCGTCCCGAATTGAGTTGCGACATCCCTTGAAGGGGTGCCGAAACAGGGTGGCACCGCGGGCCACGCCCGTCCCTGTCCCGAATGAAAACACGAGTTCTGGGACGGGGATTTTCGTTTGTTGGAAGTCTCGGTTCTGGGGAGAAGGTAAAGGATGATGGCCACTGCTACGGAGACTAAGCAGCACTTTGATGTGCTGCCCGGTGCCAAGCCTCGGATATTGACGGGCATACGGCCTACTGGCGCGTTGCATCTGGGTCACTACGTCGGTGCGCTTAAGAACTGGCTCGACCTTCAGGACCAGTACGAGTGCTACTTCCTGATAGCGGACTATCAGGCCCTTGGGGACCATTTCGACGATATCGACCTGATCAGAGAGTCGGTGCTGGATGTGACGCTGGACTGGTTGGCTGTGGGGCTAGATCCGGAGAAATCTTCGTTTGTGGTTCAGAGCTATGTGCCGGAACACGCGGAGTTGACCATGCTGCTGTCGTTCGTGACGCCGTTGGGGATGTTGGAGCGCAACCCGACGCTGAAGTCGGAGCTTGACAGTCTGCCAGTAGAGAGTCGGACCGTTGGTTTCTACAACTATCCGATGAGCCAGGTGGCGGATATCCTGTTGCCGCGTGCACATCTGGTGCCCGTTGGTGAGGATCAGGCACCACATATCGAGATGACGCGAGAGGTGGCCAGAAAGTTCAACCGCATGTTCGGCCGGGTTTTTCCTGAACCAGGGACGCTGATCGGCGATATCGGGAGGCTGGTCGGCACGGATGGGAATGCGAAGATGAGCAAGTCGCAGGGCAACACGATCATGTTGAGCGACGATGACGATACGGTGAACCAGAAGGTGCGAGGGATGTTTACCGATCCGAATCGCATCCGCGCGGACATCCCGGGGCGCGTCGAGGGCAATCCTGTTTTCGAGTATCACGATGCGTTCAATCCTGACGTTGACCAGATCAATGACTTCAAAGATCGCTACCGGAAGGGGAAGGTCGGCGATGTCGAGGTCAAGCTTGCGCTGGCATCTGCGCTGAACGATTTCCTCGGCCCGATTCGGGAGCGTAGGGAGCGGTACAAGAACGACATGCCTTATGTCGAGGACGTGCTGATGGATGGAGTCCGCAGAGGACGGACGATTGCCGCAGAAACGATGCAAAGAGTACGGGATGCGATGCGGATCAGTTCGTACACGTCGTCTTGGTCGTAGCCGAAATGTACCCACGGCTTTCGGAATTTCGCTCCGACGAGCAATGGGAAGCGTTTCGGCACAGTCTGCGACAACCGCTCGAGATGTGAATGGACACGACTAAAGATGAATAACGAGATGTACACGCCGGATTTTGGGGCGTTTCAGCGACTGGCGGGCGAGGGATACAACCTGATCCCGGTGTACCGAGAGATTTCTGCGGATCTGGAGACGCCCGTGTCGGCCTTTATCAAGGTGGCTCGGGGCAGGAGTTCGTTCCTGTTTGAGTCTGTAGAGGGCGGCGAGAATGTGGCGAGGTTTTCATTCCTTGGGACGGAGCCGTCGGAGATGATAAGAACTGGTCCGGGGACGCCCGATGGTTCGGTCGATCCGTTGGGCGTTTTGAAGCAGCGGCTGGCACATCTGAAGTACCCATCGGTTGAGGGACTGCCTCGGTTTGATGGCGGTGCCGTCGGATACGTGGCATACGATGCGATCAAGTATTTTGAGCCGCGGGTGCCGGAGATTTCGGACGAGGAAATGGGGATGGGCGTGCCCGAGGCGATGTTCATGCTGACGGATTCGATGCTGATCTTCGATCATGTGCGACACAGCATTGTTGTAGTGGCACATGCGACGATCAGCGCGGATACGGATGTCAAAGAGGCGTATGAGGTCGCCGGTGCGAGAATCGAGACGTTGATCGACCGGCTTTCGGAGCCATTGCCGGTGTCGGCGATGCGGCGATCGGGTTCGCCTGCTCACGCCGCTTCCCGTGCCAATGACGCTGAGATCGACTACTCGTTTGTAGGTTCAGCGGCGGCGATGCCATCGGGTTGGTACACGGATGGTGCCGATGAAGCGATTGGCCATCGGTATGTGCCAAACATGGCGAGGGAGAACTATCGGCAGATGATCGAGGCGTGCAAGACGGCGATCTATGATGGCGAGATCATTCAGGTGGTGGTGTCGCAGCGGTTAACGCGTCGGACGGCGGTGGAGCCGTTTGATCTGTATCGGTCGTTGAGGGCGATCAATCCCTCGCCGTACATGTTCTACCTGGATCTTGACGGGTTCCAGATCATCGGAGCTTCACCCGAACTGTTGGTGCAATCGGTTGATGGTCAGGTGGCCGTGCATCCGATTGCAGGGTCACGGCCACGAGGGCAGACGGCGGCGGAGGATGAAGCGCTGGCAGAGGAGTTGCTCGCAGACGAAAAGGAGATCGCCGAGCATGTGATGCTGCTCGACCTTGGTCGCAACGATGTCGGTCGAATCAGCAGGCCTGGGACCGTGAGCGTCAAGCAGCAGTTGGAGATCGAGCGATACTCGCACATCATGCACATCGTGTCGCACGTCGAGGGGACGCTTGATGATGGGTATGACGTGTACGACGTGTTGAGGGCAGGATTTCCTGCGGGCACGGTGTCAGGTGCTCCGAAGATCCGGGCGATGGAGATCATCGCTGAGTATGAGCCTGACAAGCGGGGGCCGTATTCGGGAGCAGTCGGCTATTTCTCGTATACCGGGAATATGGATACCGCGATCTCGTTGCGGACGATGACGCTTAGGGATGGCGTCGCATATCTGCAGGCAGGAGGCGGGATAGTGGCGGATTCGGATCCGCAGACGGAATACGAAGAGACGCTGCACAAGATGGGCGCGTTGATGCACGCTATCGACCACGCCGAGTCTGTGATGGAGGCATGAGATGCTGCTATTGATCGACAACTACGACAGCTTCACCTACAACCTGTTCCAATACCTCTCGGAGTTGGGCGCCGACGTGCACGTGGTGAGGAACGACAAGGCGACGGTTAACGAGTTGGCCGACTTGGAACCTGAACGATTGGTGGTCTCACCGGGACCGTCGCATCCCCGGAATGCCGGAATTTCCATCGACGCCATCAAACACTTCGCTGGCAAGATCCCGGTCCTAGGAGTCTGCCTCGGGCACCAAGCCATCGGCGAAGCGTTCGGCGGAATCGTCGACCACGCAGGCGAGTTGAAACATGGCAAGACCTCAATGATTAACCACGACGGAAAGGGAGTGTTTGCAGGTCTGCCGAACCCGTTCGAAGCGGTGCGGTATCACTCGTTGGCGGTGCAACCAGATGCGGTGCCGCCGGGGTTCGAAGTCTCGGCACGGTCGGCGGAAAGCGGGGTGATCATGGGCATGAGGCATCCTGAAATGCCGATCGAGGGAGTGCAGTTTCATCCCGAGTCGATATTGACGCGTCCAGGGAAGGATTTGTTGGCGAACTTCCTCGATATGAAAATTTGAGCGGGGACGTCAGGTTTAGGATGCGGACCGCGATGAAGTGAATATGTTCCTACCGAATGTGCGAGATGCGCAAGTCGCCGAGAGCAAGATAGTTGATTACCTGCTCTCTACAACACATCACGAAGGAAGGGATAAGGCGAATTTCTTCCTGCGCTTCGGTTTCAGTTCACAGCATTGGGAAGAGTTCGCCGACGCGCTTAAACTCCTGGCGGCTTCTCACGAAGTAACCAAGACAATCGTCACCATATCTGGGTTACGCTATCAAGTAGAGGGAACACTGGAGAGTCCGGACGGGAGAAACCCCCGGATACTCACTATTTGGCAAATCGATAGCGGAAGTTCAACGCCGAGGTTGATCACAGCCTACCCAGCTCGGAGGTGAAAAATGTTCAAAGAGCATGAGCGAATCGTCCTCACGGAATACGTTGGCAGCGACGATGGCGAGAAACTGACCCCTGGAGATGTTGGTTGCGTAGTCCACGTTCATCCGGGTGGAGAGGCGTATGTAGTTGAATTCGTGTCGTTAGAGGGCGAAACGGTGGCGCTCGCAACGGTGCTCCCGTCGCAGGCGCGGGCAGTGAAGCGTGGGGATATAAATCACGCGAGGACGATGACCCCATCAGTGGCGGCGTGAACCGGGCAGTGTTTGTTTGACCGAACTGACGATCCCACTATGAACATCCAACAAGGTATCCAAGCCGTCGTCGACGGCATCGATCTTTCGCAGGCTGAGGCAGCCGATGTGATGGGACAGATCATGGGGGGCGAGGCGACGGAGGCGCAGTTCGGGGCGTTTGTGACGGGGTTGCGGATGAAGGGTGAGACATCGGAGGAGATCGCGGGAATGGCGTCGGTGATGCGGGAGGTGTCGCTGCATGTGCCGGCGGGGATGGAGACAGTGGATACGTGCGGGACGGGCGGCGATGCGATGGGGTGGTTCAATGTCTCGACGGCGGCGGCGTTTGTGGTGGCCGGGGCTGGCGCGCATGTGGCGAAGCATGGCAACAGGGCGATGTCGGGATCGACTGGGAGCGCCGATGTTCTGGAGGCTCTGGGAGTGAATATCCTTCTCGGTCCGGAGGGGGTCTTCCGATGCATCACGGAGGCGGGGATCGGGTTTATGTTTGCGCAGGCGTTTCATCCGGCGATGCGATTTGCGGGGCCGTTGCGTCCGCAGATCGGGATCCGGACGGTTTTCAACATCTTGGGTCCGTTGACCAATCCGGCTGGTGCGACGCGGCAGGTGTTAGGCGTGGCTGATCGGGCGACGGCGGAGAAGATTGCGAAGGCGCTTCAGCTGTTGGGCACCGAATACGCGTTGGTGGTCCACGGCGAATCTGGCGCCGATGAGGTGGATATCGAGGGGCACACGTTGATGTATCAGGTGACGCCAGACGTTTTGAAGCGTCGGCGGACTCGGCCTGCAGATTTCGGGTTGCCGGAGGGAAGTCGGGAGCATCTGGTGGCGGAGTCGGTTGATCACAGTGCGGAGATTATCCGGACGGTGTTTTCGGGAGTGGGCGGGGAGCACAATGCTCCGCCCAGTCCGGAACGGTCTCGCTACAACGTGGTGGCGATAAATGCGGCGGTTGCGTTGCTGGCGGTAGGGAAGGCGGAGAGTTTCAACGATGCGGCGCTGATGGCCAAGGACAGCATCGACAGCGGCGCGGCGGCGGCGAAGTTGGATGCGCTGGTGAAGGTTAGCAGCGGATTGGGTTGAGGGGATCATTTTTGAGTTGGGGTTTCGCGGCCGCGTAGAGGTTCTTCTTCTGTTGGGTTTTGTTGGGCGTGTTTAATAGGCCACTTTGGGGTGGCTGGTTTTTTTCAGCTCCTCCTCCTGCGCCCTTTTTTGGGGCGCAGGATTGTCCTCACTTTTAGGTGTGACTTGGAGGTTGGGGCATGGGGCTGTATGTTGCCCTTGCCCTGAGCTCGGGAGTCAGCGCTGACTTCCGAGCTCCTTCCCTCTCCATCGCCTCTTCGGATTGAAGAGGTCGACCCCGGAGAGGGGTCAGTTGCTGCGCAGAGCGGTGTGCGAGACCGCTAGCTCCCGATACCAGCCGCGGCACGCGTCGCCAGACCGCGTGCATGGAGTTCGGCACGGCGATGGGCATCGCCGTTCGGAA